>JBNONK010000005.1:0-274676 GCA_050311775.1 Erwinia amylovora
GTCGCTGGAGTGGCTGACGGATAACGGTTCAGCCTACAGGGCTCATGAAACGCGGGCGTTCGCCCGGTTGCTGGGACTGGAGCCTTGCACGACAGCAGTGCGAAGCCCGGAAAGCAACGGCATAGCAGAAAGCTTCGTGAAGACGATAAAACGGGACTACATCAGCATCATGCCGAAACCGGACAGTCAGGCAGCGGTGATGAATCTGGCGGTGGCGTTCAGTCATTACAACGAACATCATCCGCATAGTGCACTGGGATATCGCTCACCGCGGGAATATATACGCAGGAAGTTATCGCAACCGTAAGAGAGCAAAAACGTCTGGATATATAGGGTCAAATCCAGATTCACCGATCGTTGATTAAAACTTGATTGATTGAGCCGATCGATTGTAGACTCACGCCATAAGTTACAGGAGTCAAAAATGAAACCCGATTATTCTTCTGATGCCTTCAAAGAGTTCCTTATGGAAGGAACCAGCTTTGACTCGGACAATCAAGCTACACTCAGAAACCTGAAAAACACAGGTTTACTGTTGATGTCCAATGTCAATGAGGGGGAGTTCAAGGATATGAGGAATGTCGACCCACATATGCTTTTAGACAGGCACTACCAAGTCACCGGTAATGAAATGAGCTCTGGCAGCTTCAACACTTACAAGAGTCGGTTTAACAGCGCTGTTGGTAGATTTATTATGCAACAAAATAATGCTGCAGGAATCAAAAGCGACCTGAAAGATATTATAAGAAACAATGTATTGGATGGTTTTGACGTTCCCAAGGCAGTGAAGAAGAAACCTCAAAATTTGCCGAATAATGATGGCGGAACAAAAATTAAAGTGAAGACGTTTAATGCACCGCTGATGTTGCGCCCACTGGAAAGACTATCCATTGAGATTACAGGCTTGCCAGCTGATTTGAACATGGAAGAAGCTGAGCTAATTGCCTCTTTTTTAAGACTATGTGTTAAAAAAGATAAATAAAAAGCCCTGCTGCAAACAGGGCTTCCGAATCGGAAATACTGCAAATATTTCCGAAGTTTATGGAGGAGAACCTACCGATAAACCTTAACGTACCGAATAGAGGTTATCGGTTCTCTTGGAAAACTGCAACCTGTACGGGTTCACAGGCTGTATACAAAAACATGGGAATCAATATGGCTCATGATGCAAATCGCGATGATTTCATCTATGAACATGACAAAACAGTCTACGTTCGTAGTTATTGTCGCATACGGTTTGATAAACCAGAGAATGTTTGCCAGCATTATCGCTCTTACCCAAATCGCTGATTTAGTGATTTCCAAACCCGGCTCCGGCTGGGTTTTCTTTTACCCTTTAACCAACCGCCTCTCCTTCTTCGCCAGATAGTCATCAGCCACCGAGTCATACTCTTCGCGCGTGAAACCTTTCTGGTCAGGGTATTTGGCTGCCAGCAGGAGCTGGAACTCAGTCATCGTTAGCTGTTCAGCGTCGGTTCGGCTCATGTTGAAGTGATAACGTGCAGCGCTGATGTAGTCGAATGACCTGAACTCAGTAGTCGCATTACCGCTTTCATGGCGCTGCAACTGTAGTGGTCAACAAAAACTGGCCACCGCGTCAGAGTTTTTCCAGTATCGTTTTTCCGATTCGTTTGGGGGTAACCCACCGTTATATTCATGCGGCCTGAGCGTGCTGTAATATCCAACGATATAGTCCGTTATTGCATGAGCTACATCACTGAAGCTTATGTAACCCGTCACCGGCACCCACTCATTCTTCAGGCTCCGGAAGAAGCGTTCCATTGGGCTATTATCCCAGCAGTTTCCACGCCGGCTCATACTCTGCCTGATCCGGTATCGCCACAGCAACTGCCGGTACTGCCTGCTCGTATAATGACTGCCCTGATCGCTGTGGAACATCACTCCGGCTGGCTTGCCGCGCGTTTCCCATGCCATTTCCAGCGCTTTCATAGTGAGCCTGCTGTCCGGCGAGAACGACATTGCCCAGCCCACTGGTTTTCTTGCGAACAGGTCGAGAACAACGGCGAGGTACGCCCAGCGTTTACCTGTCCAGATATAGGTCACATCCCCGCACCACACCTGGTTTGGCTCTGTTACGGCGAACTGTCGCTCAAGATGATTCGGGATAGCAACGTGCTCATGACCACCACGCATATACCGGTGAGTCGGCTGCTGGCAACTGACCAGTCCCAGCTCTTTCATGAGTCTGCCAGCAAGCCAGCGCCCCATCTGGTAGCCTCTCTGGGTTACCATTATAGCGATGCTCCTTGCTCCGGCTGAACCGTGGCTGATGTTATGCAGTTCGAGCACCTGGCTTCGTAATAGAGCCCGCCTGCCGTCTGGTTTTTCAGGACGGTTTTGCCAGTATTTGTAGCTGCTGCGATGAACCCCGAACACGTGGCAGAGAGAGGCCACCGGATAACGCGCCCTGAGTTTCCCGATTAACGGGAACTGTTCAGGGAGTCTGACATCAAGAGCGCGGTAGCCTTTTTTAGAATATCGTTTTCCATTTCAATACGTTGCATCTTCTTCCTGAGCTCACGTATTTCGATTTGTTCCGGCGTTATCGGGGAAGCTTTTGGCATTTTGCCCTGACGCTCATCACGCAGTTGTTTGACCCATTTCGTCATCGTGGAAAGACCGACATCCATAGCCTTAGCGGCATCAGAGACGATGTAGTTTTGATCGACAACCAGCTGAGCAGATTCGCGTTTGAATTCAGGACTGAAATTTCTTCTTTTCATTGGAGCACCTGTGTTGTTCTGAGGTGAGCATATCACCTCTGTTCAGGTGGCCAAATTCAGTAAACCACTTCAAACACGGCATGGCGGGCAGCTTTAGCCAGGGCAGGCATAGAGGATTTCCGTTTTCACGATCTGAGGCACACATGGGCGAGCTGGCTGATTCAGGCCGGGGTGCCATTGTCGGCGCTGCAGGAAATGGGGGGATGGGAAAGCATTGAGATGGTACAGCGTTACGTTCATCTGGCACCGAACCATTTGACCGAACACGCACGCCATATTGACGCAATTTTCAGGGTGTCTGTCCCAAATCTATCCCACATGGAAAATTTGAAGACTGGAGAAAGCAGGTAACTCATTGATTTGAAATGGTACGCCCTACAGGATTCGAACCTGTGACCTACGGCTTAGAAGGCCGGTGCTCTATCCAACTGAGCTAAGGGCGCACTGGGTACTGCGTGGGTCGAATTATACGGTGCGATCGGCCCGAGTCAACGATTTATCGGGCTGGATGAGCCTGTTGCTGCACTATTGAACAGTAACCATCGAAACTGTGCCTGACAGCAGCGCCCGCTTCTGACAAAATAGGCGCCAATCCCCGTTTCAACTCAACACAGATGGATCCCCTCTCTGATGGCAGCAAAGATTATTGACGGTAAAACGATTGCGCAGCAGGTGCGACAAGAGGTTGCTGAAAAAGTACAGCAGCGTCTTGCCGCCGGCAAACGAGCCCCTGGACTGGCGGTTGTGCTGGTCGGCGAAAACCCTGCTTCGCAAATTTATGTCGGCAGCAAACGCCGCGCCTGCGAGGAAGTGGGCTTTATCTCCCGCTCTTACGACCTGCCGGCTTCAACCGGCGAGGCAGAACTGCTGGAGCTGATTGATCAGCTGAATGACGACGGCGAAATCGACGGGATCCTGGTCCAGCTGCCGTTACCGGCAGGCATCGACAATGTGAAAGTGCTGGAACGCATCTCCCCGTCGAAAGACGTTGATGGCTTCCATCCTTATAACGTAGGTCGGCTCTGCCAGCGTGCGCCTAAACTGCGTCCCTGTACCCCCCGCGGTATCGTCACCCTGCTTGAGCGTTATAATATCGATACCTTTGGCCTCAACGCCGTGGTGGTGGGGGCCTCCAACATTGTTGGCCGCCCAATGAGCATGGAGCTGCTGCTGGCTGGCTGCACGACTACCGTGACTCACCGTTTCACCAAAGATCTGCGTCATCATGTTGAGCATGCCGATCTGTTGGTGGTGGCTGTCGGCAAGCCTGGCTTTATTCCAGGCGACTGGATCAAGCCAGGTGCCATTGTGGTTGATGTCGGTATCAACCGTCTGGAAAGCGGCAAAGTCGTGGGCGATGTGGATTTTGAAGCGGCCTCCGAACGGGCTTCTTACATCACACCGGTTCCTGGCGGTGTTGGCCCGATGACCGTGGCAACACTGATCCAGAATACCCTGCAGGCTTGCGAAGAATTTCATGATGGAGCGGAAAAATAATGGCAACATTCTCACTGGGCAAACACCCACACGTTGATCTGTGCGATCTGCTGAAGCTGGAAGGCTGGGTGGAAAGCGGCGGGATGGCAAAAGACGTGATCGCTGATGGCCAGGTCAAAGTTAACGGCAAAGTGGAAACCCGTAAACGCTGTAAAATCGTTGACGGCCAGACGGTCGCCTTCGCGGGCAACAGCATCACTGTAACCGCATGACCCTCGTGTAAACCCTGTCCGTCCGGGCAGGGCTTTCACACCACCACAGTCTCTCCATCCTTCTGTGCCAGCTGATAATGGCGAAGCTCACAGTGCCGCCCTATCTGTTCTGCCAGCTGTGGCGAATGGCTGGTCACCCAAATCTGGCTGTAGCGACTCGCTTCAGCAATCAGCAGAGCCAGTGCAGGAAGCAGATCCGGATGCAGGCTGTTCTCGGGTTCATTAATTGCCATAAACGTTGGCGGTCTTGGGCTGAGCAGCGCCACCACCAGGCAGAGAAAACGCAGCGTTCCGTCAGAAAGCTCAGCGGCTTCCAGCGGCCTGAGGATCCCTTCACGCTGCATCAGCATCTGAAAACGTCCCCCCTGCGCCTCAACAAAAAACTCACTGCCCGGGAATGCTTCTGCCAGCACTGACACCAGTAACTCAGTATGCCCACGCTCGCGGATGGTTTCAAAGGCAGCGGCCAGATTATGCCCGTCATGAGCCAACACAGGTGCACGGATCCCGACCTGGGGCGCACGGATAGGGGAACCGGGCCAGACGGCAAACTCATGGTAGAAACGCCATTGACGCAGGTTCTCACGCACCTGGGAAACTTCCGGATAAAGATGAGGATCGGAAAGCTGTGAAAATACCGACTCTTCTTCATGTAAAGAGGAGGGATAGGCTATTCGTTCCCCGCAGATATTGTTGAGGAAAGCCACCTGATTTTTTCGTTCCATCAGCAGTGAGGATGGACGACGACGTTGTCCGCTCAGCCAGACTCTCTCCGTCTTGACCAGCGGATCGAGATTGAACAGGCTGATCAACGGCTCAGGGAAACCGATTTCCAGCTGATAATCATAGTCGTTCATCTCCACACCCAGCACCATGCGTTTGCCATTGCGCCGGGTTTCTTCCGGTCTGGCCGCTCCCGCCCACATCGTTTTCTGAATGCCCCCCTCATCCGCCAGCGCAGATGAAAGGCGGCCGCTGGCAGCCTCATGCATCAGCCGCACCGCTTTGTAAAGATTGGATTTTCCACAGCCGTTGGGGCCGCTGATGACGTTGAGCTGCGACAGCTCAAGCGTGACATCCCGAATGGAGCGAAAACCGGTCAGGAAGAGTTGCCTGATGGACATTATTGTCTCCTGCAGAATGCAGAAAGGGGCTTTCGCCCCTGGTTTTTTATTACCGTTGGATTACTTACGACGCCAGCTGGTTCCCTGTGGGCCATCTTCAAGTACGATGCCCATCGCCACCAGCTTGTCGCGAGCCAGATCGGCCTGAGCCCAGTTCTTCTCTTTACGGGCATCCAGTCGCATTCTGATCAGCGCTTCGATTTCAGCGACTTCATCATCGTTACCCTGTACACCACTCTGCAGGAACTGCTCAGGGTCCTGCTCCAGCAGGCCGAGAACCGAGGCCAGCTGACGCAGCCTGGCCGCCAGGCCATTGGCCGCAACCCTGTCTTCAGTTTTCAGCCGGTTGACTTCACGAGCCATATCAAACAGCACCGAGTAGGCTTCTGGCGTGTTAAAATCGTCGTCCATAGCTTCGCGGAAGCGGGTTTCAAAGAGCTCACCGCCGGCGGCCTCAGCTGAAACATCAGTGTTACGCAGCGCAGTGTACAGGCGCTCCAGCGCCGCACGCGCCTGCTTCAGGTTATCTTCACCGTAGTTCAGCTGGCTGCGATAGTGACCTGACATCAGGAAGTAACGCACCGTTTCCGCATCGTAATGCTCGAGCACATCACGCACGGTAAAGAAGTTATCCAGCGATTTGGACATCTTCTCGCGGTCAACCATCACCATCCCGGAATGCATCCAGTAGTTTACATAGGGGCCATCATGCGCACAGGAAGACTGCGCGATTTCATTTTCATGATGTGGAAACATCAGATCCGACCCGCCGCCGTGGATATCAAAGTGCTCTCCCAGCTGCTTGCAGTTCATTGCGGAACACTCGATGTGCCAACCCGGACGCCCGGCTCCCCATGGAGAAGGCCAGCTTGGCTCATCAGCTTTCGACATTTTCCACAGCACAAAATCCATCGGATTACGCTTCACGTCTGCCGCAACTTCCACGCGGGCGCCAGCCTGTAGCTGATCCAGATCCTGACGGGAAAGCAGGCCGTAATCCGGATCGCTCTCTACTGAAAACATCACGTCGCCATTGCTGGCCACATAAGCATGTTCGCGGTTAATCAGTTTTTCAACCAGCTCGATAATCTCAGCGATATGGCGCGTTGCGCGCGGCTCCAGATCCGGTGGCAGGATATTCAGCGCAGCAAAATCAGCCTGCATTTCACTGATCATCCGGTTGGTCAACGCTTCTACAGTTTCACCGTTTTCATTAGCACGTTTGATGATCTTGTCATCAATATCAGTGATATTGCGTACGTATTTCAGTGAATAGCCGAGGTAACGCAGATAACGGGCCACCACGTCGAAAGCCACGAACGTTCTGCCATGGCCGATATGACACAGGTCGTAAACGGTAATGCCACACACGTACATACCGACTTGCCCGGCATGGATAGGGTTAAATTCCTCTTTTTGACGACTCAGGGTGTTGAAAATCTTAAGCATTGAGACATTCCGTTTTTAGCGTGTGCGGGGGATGACCAGTGAAACTCATATTCTGACGTATTGTTAACGTAAGCGCCACGCAAAGCAAGGTTATGCCGGTCTGTGTTTATGCGGCGATGCTGACTCGTCATCACATTTTGTGATATAAGAACCGTCTGTCAAAAGCGTGCTGACGCCTGCGGGCAGACAGCACCGGCTTACCGTTAACCACTTCAACCTTTACAGGATGAGAATATGGTCACTTTCCAGACTAATCATGGCGATATCGTTATCAAAACTTTCGATGACAAAGCGCCAGCTACCGTTAAAAACTTCCTGGATTACTGCCGTGAAGGTTTTTACGACAACACCATTTTCCACCGTGTTATCAATGGCTTTATGATCCAGGGTGGCGGTTTTGAACCTGGCATGCTGCAGAAAGGCACCAAAGACGAAATCCGTAACGAAGCCAACAACGGCCTGAAGAACACCAAAGGGACGCTGGCAATGGCCCGTACTCAGGCGCCTCATTCGGCAACTGCTCAGTTCTTTATCAACGTTGCAGACAACGACTTCCTGAACTTCCGCGACGAAAGCCTGCAGGGCTGGGGTTACTGCGTGTTCGCTGAAGTGGTGGAAGGCATGGACGTGGTTGAGAAAATCAAAGCCGTTTCTACCGGCCGCAGCGGGATGCACCAGGACGTACCGAAAGATGACGTGGTGATTCAGAAAGTCACCGTCAGCGAATAATGCCTCACACGCTGTTTATCGCAGATTTACATCTGTGCGAAGAAGAACCGGCAATCACTGCCGGTTTTCTTGCTTTTTTAAGGCGTGACGCGAGCCAGGCCGAAGCGTTGTATATTCTGGGCGACCTGTTTGAAGCCTGGATTGGCGATGACGATCCGGTGCCGTTGCACGCTGAAATTGCCGCAGAATTGCTCACCTTAACCCGCTCCGGTACCCCCTGCTATTTTATCCACGGCAACCGTGATTTTCTGCTTGGCAGACGCTTCGCCCGCGCCAGCGGCATGACGCTGCTGCCGGAAGAGAAAGTGCTGGAGCTGTACGGTAAACGCCTCCTTATTATGCACGGCGACACGCTGTGTACTGATGATCAAGGCTATCAGCGCTTCCGTCGTAAAGTGCACCAGCCCTGGCTGCAAACGCTGTTCCTCGCCCTGCCCCTGTTTATCCGCAAACGCATCGCCACAAAAATGCGGGCAGGCAGCAAACAGGCTAACAGCAGCAAAGATATCGCCATCATGGACGTCAACGCTGACGCTGTGAAGCAGACGATGTCGCGCCATCATGTTCACTGCCTGATCCATGGCCATACCCATCGCCCCGCCGTTCACCCACTGATTGTTGAGGACAAACCCGCAGAACGTCTGGTACTGGGAGCCTGGCATACACAAGGCTCAATGATCCGGGTAAGTGACAGCGAAACGGCACTGATTTCCTTCCCGTTCGACCGCTAAAAAAGTGCCGCTTATCCCCTGCTGACGCCCACGCAACCGTTTTCCTTACCGTGGAGTCATGGTATTCTCTCTGCCCTTCCCATCTGACTGCCCAGACGGCTTTCAGATGACGTTTGTACAATCACAGGAGTCAGACCCGCATGTCATCCAACGCCGCACCGGCCCGCATTGCTATTGTTATGGGTTCCAAAAGTGACTGGGCAACCATGCAATTTGCCGCGGAAATCCTCACCAGCCTGGCCGTTCCTTTCCATTGCGAAGTGGTTTCAGCGCACCGTACGCCAGACAAACTGTTCAGCTTTGCCGAACAGGCCGCGGATAACGGTTTTCAGGTGATCATTGCGGGTGCAGGCGGAGCGGCTCATCTTCCGGGTATGCTGGCAGCGAAAACGCTGGTGCCGGTGCTGGGCGTGCCGGTGCAGAGTGCTGCACTGAGCGGCGTCGACAGCCTCTATTCCATCGTACAGATGCCACGCGGTATCCCTGTCGGAACGCTGGCGATTGGCAAAGCAGGCGCAGCTAACGCGGCCCTGCTGGCTGCCCAGATTCTGGCACTCCATGACGCAGGGCTGGCTTCACGCCTGGCCAACTGGCGTCAGACTCAGACCGATGAAGTGCTGAATAACCCGGATCCGCGGGAGGAAGCATGAAGCCGGTCTGCGTATTAGGAAACGGTCAGCTGGGCCGCATGCTGCGCCAGGCCGGTGAGCCGCTGGGCATTGCGGTTTATCCTGTCGGGCTGGATGCCGAGCCGGAAGCGCTGCCAATTCATCAGAGCGTGATTACCGCTGAAATCGAGCGCTGGCCAGAAACGGCGCTGACGCGTGAACTGGCAAATCACACCGCGTTTGTTAACCGCGATATCTTCCCTCGCCTGGCTGACCGCCTGACGCAAAAACAGTTACTGGATCAGCTTGGCCTGGCTACCGCACCCTGGCAGCTGCTGGCCGATGTCAGTGAATGGCCACAGGTGTTTGCCTCACTGGGCGAACTGGCCATCGTGAAGCGCCGCACTGGTGGCTATGATGGCCGTGGCCAGTGGCGTCTGCATGATGGCGAAACCTGTGCGCTGCCAGCTGACTGCTACGGTGAATGTATCGTCGAGCAGGGGATCAACTTCTCAGGCGAAGTGTCGCTGGTGGGTGCCCGTGGGCATGATGGCAGCACCGTATTCTATCCGCTGACCCATAACCTGCATCAGGATGGCATTCTGCGCACCAGCGTGGCCCTGCCAGAGCCGGATCGGGCCCGCCAGCAGCAGGCTGAGTCAATGCTGTCTGCCATCATGAACGAACTGAATTATGTCGGCGTGATGGCAATGGAGTGCTTTGTGGTGCCGGAAGGCCTGTTGATCAATGAACTGGCCCCGCGCGTGCACAACAGCGGCCACTGGACACAGAACGGTGCCTCCATCAGCCAGTTCGAACTGCATCTGCGTGCCATCCTGGATCTGCCGCTGCCGAAGCCGGTGGTAAGCACCCCTTCCGTGATGGTCAACCTGATCGGCACCGCGGTGAATACTGACTGGCTGACCCAGCCGCTGGTTCATCTGCACTGGTATGAAAAAGAAGTCCGCCCTGGGCGTAAAGTTGGCCACCTGAACCTGTCCGATGTCAGCGCCAGTTCACTACAGAAAGCGTTAAATGCGCTGGTGCCTCTGCTTCCGGAAGAGTACGCCAGCGGAATGGCCTGGGCAGTTGAACAGCTTCGCTAAAGCATCTGTTCTCTGCCTGTTCCTGATGAAGACAGGTAAACAATTCGGGTAAATGTTAATCAAAAGAGGCACACTGCTGTGCCTCTTTTTTATTCCCTGAAGCCTTCATTTTCCCCGCGGTACCTCGTCTGTGGAACCCGTCGGTCAAAAAGGACAGTGCTTAACTGTACTTAAGTATGGCTTTTTTTTTCCGCATAAATTCCGTATTGTATGTCTCAGCAGTCAAAACAAATACAAAGTAATTACAATTAGTTAGTCGATTTTTTTGCCAACACCAAGGGAACCATTGCTATCATTTGTGCAGTATAAAGATTAGTTTTCCTTACAACTGATTTTGCCGTGATACGCTTTGGTTCACCTTCCCTCATCTGCTTACCGCTCTCCCTTCTCTGCTCATCTCCCGTACCGTTGACGTGGCTGGAAAATTAAAGATATGTTAACATTACTTAGCTACGGAGGATTTACTTTCCCAGGGAGACAGTGATATGACGAAACTATTTTTTGGTAACCCGACCATTAATTCATCTATCCAGGATTATCTGGAAAGAAAGCTCAGCCAGTACAGCAATATCAAGTACGCTTATGCCATTATGAGCAAACGAAATCCTGCGGACTTTTCAATCATCTCCAACCGTAAAGAATGGTTTGAGGTGTATACCAAAAACAATTTCCAGTTTATCGATCCGGTCTTAATTACCGCCCTTTATCGCATCACCCCATTCTCCTGGGATGAAAACATCATGCTGAATAAAGGTGTTAAGGTGCCCAAGCTGTTTGATATGGCGAAAAACCATGACATCGTTAACGGTTATACTTTTGTCCTCCACGATCACAATAATAATCTTGTGGTGCTCTCTATTATGCTGGATAAGCATTGTGACGATAACACTGAAGAACTGATCAAGGAGAACAAACACAAAATCCAGATGCTGTTAATCAAGACCCATGAAAAACTGACGTTGCTTTATCAGGAATTGTCGAGCAAAAAAGATTTTGATCAAATGACCAGTCGTGAAATTTTCTCAAAAAGAGAAAATGAGATCATCTACTGGGCCAGCGTCGGTAAATCCTATCAGGAGATTGCCCTGATCCTGGGCATCAAGCTGACCACCGTAAAGTATCACATCGGCAACGCCGTCAAAAAGCTGGGCGTCACCAATGCAAAACACGCGATCAGACTGGGAATAGAGTTACAGCTTATCAGGCCAGTTCTTTCTGACGGGGAATGACAGAGGCCAGCCATCAAGCTGGCAGTCCAGTTCAGGTGCCCTGCTGCGCACATTATCAATCAACTGCTGCTGGTTCTGTTTATCCACCGGCATATAAATCAGATAAATATTCTGCTTCTTCTCAGAGAGTCCCTGCTCAACCACCGAAATCTTCCAGCCTGATTTTTTGAAAATCAGGTACATTGGATGGCTGACAATGGCATAGATTCCCTCGTACTGATAATGTCTGGCGTAGTTAATCATCGACAAAAACAGCAGCGCACTGATGGGCTGTTGACGAAGCGCCAGCGCCTGCACCCGGTTCTTATCGATAAATAACCTGCTTGCCTCAACATAATTCCCTTCAGGCAGGTCAATTTTTTTAAACCATGATTTAAACGTTCCCGTTATCATATTGGGATATTTAATTTCAATAAAGCGCAGACTGCAAACACAAACGTTGTTATATACACCAAAAATATAAGTTGTCTGGTGATTATCATACTCATCAGACTCCATATTATTTTTGCTGCTTACCATCCAGTTAAGCCTGTCCTTAAATACTTCTTTCCTCAGGGTAAACAACTCCCTGCTTCTGACTTCCGAAAGTAGCGAATAACTGACATCAAGCAAATCCAACATTGTTATTATTCCCTGATTTGAATATAAAAATCCTCACTCTCTCCTTTCCGTCATGAGTAATACCCTCGGTTGAACCAAAAGTTTCCCGGCAAACTGTTTCCCGAAGGCGGATTAAGAAAAGGACGAAGATGACTGAGGCCGGTCTCTACCGGCCTCTATATTACGCGGCGTTATAGCTCCTGAACAGGGCTTTGCCTCTCAGAAGCCTGATGCCCAGCCAGCCGCCACATATCGACAGCAGCACAGCCCCGGTTAGCGGCAGCGCCACCCACAGCAGGAAATCCGGCTGCCATGGGAAGTCAAAGACTTTGCGTTGCAGGCCCCACAGCGCGACTTCAGCCCCCACGGCAGCAGCAATGCCGGAAACGGCGCCCAGTAAAGCGAACTCATACCACAAAGTCCCGCGTAGCAGCTTTTTACTGGCTCCCAACGTGCGGTACACCACCAACTCCTGCCTGCGCTGGCGCATACCGACCTGAACCTGTGCCAGCAACAGCAGTACGCCACAGGCCGTCACCAGCACCACCATAATCTCCAGCGCCTGGCTGACCTGAGCCAGCACCTGGCCAATCTGGCGCAGAATGCTGCCGATATCCAACAGGCTCAGAGTCGGGAATTCACGGTTAAGCTGGGCCAGCAGCGCGTTGTTGTTCTCCAGCCGGAAGCTGGTCAGCCAGCTCTGCGGCTGATCGTCCAGCGCGCCCGGCGGGAAGATAAAGAAGAAGTTCGGCTTCAGACTCTCCCAGTCCACTTTGCGGAAACTGGTGATTTTTGCCGAAAAATCCTGAGTATCGCCGGTAAAGGTCAGCGTATCCCCCATTTTCACGCCCAGCCGACCTGCCAGCGCCTCCTCCATGGATACCTCGCCCTTCTTCGGCGGCCAACTTCCTGCCGTCAATGGGTTGTGATCCGGTAATTGTTCCAGCCAGGTGAGGTTAAGTTCGCGGTTGAGCGCATTATCCAGCGAGGGGTCTGCCGATTTACTGTTTATTCCGGTCAGGCGCACCCTGGCAATCGGGTAGAAAGTTTGCGGTTCGACATGATGCTGTTCAAGGAAGTTTTTCACCTGCGGCACCTGATCCTGAGTCAGGTTAAGCAAAAAATAGTTCGGGCTGCCGGGCGGCAGCTGCTGTTGCCATCGGTCCAGCAGATCGCCACGCATCACCAGCAGCAGCGCCAGCAGCATAAAGGAGAGCGAAAAGGCCGCCAGCTGGCTGAGCGTTGTCCATGGCTGACGCAGCAACCGGTTAACCGCCAGCCGGAAAGCGAGGCTACGCACGGTCAGGCGGCGCAATATCACCAGCGCCAGCCAGCCGATGCCGCCCAGCAACAGCGAAAGCAGCACAATGCCGCCGACCAGCGCCCAGAGCAGTTTGCTGCCGCCCACCAGCAGCGCCAGCAGCAGTACCACCACCAGCGCCATGGCAGGGAGATAATATTTCAGCGGCCAGACGTTCGCCACCGCATCACGCCGTAACACGCGCAACGGCTGGGTCGCCAGCAGCAGGCGATAAGGTCTTAACCCCACCAGCAGCGAGATGATAAACAGCGACCCCGTCGCCCACAGCCACGGCCAGGCGCTGGCGGCGGGCAGTTCACCGGGCAGCACCGGCTTAAGCATGCTTAGCAGTAGCTCCTCAAATCCCATGCCAGTGAGGCTGCCACATATCGCAGCCAACAACAGCACGGCCAGCCATTGCCCGACTATCAGCTTGCGCAGAGCGGCACGGTTAGCTCCCAACGTTTTCAGCACCGCCACCAGATCGTAACGGCTGCTGCAGTAGTGGCTCATTGCCACCGTTACCGCGGCAATCGCCAGCATCAGCGTCAGCAACGCAGAGAGCAGCAGGAACTGCTGTGCACGCTGCATTGATTTGCCGAGTGCATCTTCCGAATTTTCCACGCTGATCCAGCGCTGATCCGGTTTGATATGTGACCCGATATAGCGGTCAAAGCGTGCGAGCTGCGCCTGCGTCCCGGCAAATTTATAGCGCCAGGTCAGGCGGCTGCCGGGTTGGATCGCGCCGGTTTTCTGCACGTCGGCGAGGTTCATCAGTAGTCGTGGTGCAGTCTGGAAAGGATTAAAGCCGGAATCCGGCTCCTGAATCACCTCACCGGCTATATGTAACGTGGTGTCGCCCACATCCAGATTGCTGCCAGCTTTCAGATTCAGCAATGCCAGTAGCCGTGGTGCAGCCAGTACCGTTCCGGCTGCCGGTTTCAGCCCTGCGGGATCGGTCGAGAGCGTACCAAACATGGGATAGAGATCGTCCACCGCCTTCACCGCGGCCAGCTGCGGCGTCTCTCCGGCGAAGGTCATGGTCATAAATGTCAGCTGGCGGCCAACCTGCAATCCGTCACGGCGGGCTTCATCCAGCCACGCCTGCGGCACCTCACGCGAGCTTTGTAGCGTTCGGTCACCGGCCATAAAGTCACGGCTCTGCTGGGTCAGACCCTTTTCCATTCTGTCACTGAGCGAGCCCAGTGCCAGCACGCAGGCCACCGCCAGGGTCAGTGCCAGCCAGACAATCAGCAGCGAAGGAGATTTCCACTCCCGCCAGAACCAACGCCAGATCATGCTTCCTCCCACAGCTTGCCATCGCGCACCCGCAGACGACGGTCGCAACGGGCTGCCAGCTGCTCATCATGGGTAACCAGAATCAGCGTGGTGGCGAAATCACGGTTCAGTGAGAACAACAAATCAGCAATGCGCTCACCGGTTTTTCGGTCGAGATTACCGGTTGGCTCATCGGCAAAAAGAAGTGCCGGGCGGCCACTAAACGCCCTTGCCAGCGCCACGCGCTGCTGCTCTCCTCCAGAAAGCTGGGAAGGTAAATGGGTCAGCCGTTCTGCCAGTCCAAGCTGCGCAAGCAGGCTACGGGCCTGTTCACGGCTCTGGCGGTCGCTCTCGCCCCTCAGCAGTGCTGGTAGCTGAACATTCTCAATAGCATTGAGGGTTGGCACCAGCATAAAAGACTGGAAGACAAAGCCGACGCTTTTCGCCCTCAGCTCTGCTCGTTGCTCCTCGTTCAACTGGTGCAAGGGGGAGCCGAGCATAAACACTTCCCCGTCGCTGCCGTCATCAAGGCCCGCCAGAATACCCAGCAGGGTCGACTTACCGGAACCTGACTCGCCGATCAGGGCGAGGGTTTCCGCCGGTTTGACAACCAGCTCAACTCCGGTAAGGATGGAAAGCTGATGCTCACCCTGACCGACGGACTTACTAAGACGATGAACTTCAAGAATGTTTTCCGCTGGCATTACCCTGTCCTGTTATTATTGGCGCTGATGACGCTCCGCGCGACGGCGGCAGACACTCTGCTGGTACTCGGCGACAGCCTGAGCGCGGGGTACCGGATGTCTGCCGCAGTCGCGTGGCCTGCGTTACTCAATGATAAATGGCAGAAATCTCCCGCCATCATTAACGGTAGCATAAGCGGAGATACCGCGGCGCATGGGCTGGCCCGCCTGGCCGCGTTGCTGAAGCAGCATCAACCACGTTGGGTGCTGATTGAACTGGGAGGTAATGACGGTTTACGGGGCTTCCCGCCGCAGAATATCGAGCAGGATCTCAGTAAAATAATTACCCAGGTGAAAGCAGCGAACGCACAGCCGCTACTGATGCAAATCCGTCTGCCGGCCAACTATGGCCGCCGTTATACTAAATCTTTCAGCGGGATTTACCCCAAACTGGCCAAAGAGTTTTCTGTCCCTCTGGTGCCTTTTTTCATGGAACAGGTCTACCTGAAACCCGAGTGGATGCAACAGGATGGGATCCATCCCAATCCCGATGCTCAGCCGTTTATTGCCGGACTGATGGCCAAAGAGCTGGCCCCATTAGTTAAGCATGAGTGACCGGATTTGAAGACCGTTAACAGGTAAAGTTATGCAAAAAATAGTCGTAATAACCGGATGTTCCAGTGGCATCGGTCTGGTTGCCGCCCGTGATTTGCTGCGTCGCGGCTATCGTATTTTTGCCGCATGCCGTAAACCGGAAGACGTTCAGCGCATGAACGAACTTGGTTTTACCGGCATTGAGCTGGATCTGAACGATCGCGACAGCGTGGCCCGAGGCGCCGCTGAGATCCTGGCGTTAAGTAATAACCAGCTGTTTGCTCTGTTCAACAACGGAGGCTATGGCGTTTACGGCCCGCTGGAATCCATCAGCCGGGAGCAGATGGAACAGCAGTTTGCCACCAACGTATTCGGCACACACCAGCTAACCACCTTACTCCTGCCTGCACTGCGGGCCAGCGGAGATGCACGAATTGTGAATACCAGCTCGGTCCTGGGGTTGATCTCCACGCCAGGCAGGGGCATTTACGCCGCCAGTAAATACGCGCTTGAGGCCTGGTCGGATGCATTACGCATGGAATTACACGGCAGCGGCATTGGCGTCAGCCTGATTGAACCCGGCCCGATCAAGACTCGCTTTACCGACAACGTCAATCAGGCGCAGCAGGATAACCCTGTGAAAAATCCCGGTATCGCCGCCCGCTTCACCCTGCCGCCGGAAGCCATCTTGCCTAAACTTCATCATGCACTGGAGAGTAAAAGCCCACGCCTGCGTTACCCGGTGACTCTGGTCGCCCATGCGATGACAGTGTTGCGGCGTTTGCTTCCAGGCTGGATACTGGATCGCATTTTGCGTGGTAAATAAGCGGAAAACAGCAATAAACCTTGAAGCACGGGCTGCTGCCCCAATAGAGTAAGAAACCCTGTAAAAGAGACGAATTCATGTCACCACAAGCTGCCATCATTAGCATTAACGACACTAACCTGCACCAGACGCTGGAGCAGTCGATGCAGGTTCCGGTCCTGTTCTATTTCTGGTCTGGCCGCAGCCAGCATTGCCAGGAGCTGACCCCGGTGCTGGAGCGTCTGGCACAGGAATACGCCGGTCAGTTTATTCTGGCAGAGCTGGATTGCGACGCCGAACCGGCCGTCGCCCAGCAGTTCGGCCTGCGTTCGATCCCGACCGTGTATCTGTTCCAGAACGGCCAGCCGGTAGACGGCTTCCAGGGCCCGCAGCCGGAAGAAGCGATCCGCGCGCTGCTGCACAAAGTGCTGCCGAAGGAAGAAGAACTGAAGGCTCAGCAGGCGATGCAACTGATGGAAGAGGGTAAGGTGCTGGAAGCGCTGCCGCTGCTGAAAGAGGCCTGGCAGCTGAGCAACCAGAACAGCGAGATGGGCTTCCTGCTGGCCGAGGCGCTGATCAGCCTTAACCGTATTGATGAAGCGCAGGCGGTGCTGGACGTGGTGCCGCTGCAGGATAAAGACACCCGCTATCAGGGGCTGATCGCACAGATCGATCTGTTGAAGCAGGCGGCCGATACGCCGGAAATTCAGCAATTGCAGCAGCAAATTGAGGCGGACCCGACCAACGCCGAACTGGCAACCAAGCTGGCACTGCAGCTGCATCAGGTGGGCCGTAATGAAGAAGCGCTGGAGCTGCTGTTTGGCTATCTCAAGAAAGATTTAAGTGCAGCAGATGGCCATGCGCGTAAAATGTTGCAGGAGATCCTGGCCGCGCTGGGAACTGGCGATGCGCTGGCAGCCAAATACCGCCGTCAGCTTTACTCTTTGCTCTATTGATTGCAGAGCGTTATCTGATCCGCTTAACATTCGTGTTGCAGCATACAACTGCAACACGAACACTTATCGCGGATGGCTGAATGAATCAGCCTGAAGACAACAACCCGGAGGTTATATGCTGACTGTTATTCCTGTCATTATCGTCCTGGCGCTAATCGTCGTCTGGTCAGGCATCAAAATTGTCCCTCAGGGCTATCAATGGACGGTGGAGCGCTTTGGTCGCTATACCAAAACCCTGCAGCCAGGCCTTAATCTGCTGGTGCCGTTTATGGATCGGGTGGGTCGCAAGATCAGCATGATGGAACAGGTGCTGGACATCCCCTCACAGGAGATCATTTCCAAGGACAATGCCAGCGTCACCATCGATGCAGTGTGCTTTATTCAGGCCGTTGATCCTGCCCGTGCCGCCTATGAAGTCAGTAACCTTGAACTGGCGATTATCAACCTGACCATGACCAATATGCGTACCGTGCTTGGATCGATGGAACTGGATGAGATGCTGTCACAGCGTGACAATATCAACACCCGGCTGCTGCGCATTGTTGATGAGGCGACCAACCCCTGGGGGATTAAAATCACCCGTATCGAAATCCGTGACGTGCGTCCTCCGGCCGAACTGATTGCCTCGATGAACGCGCAGATGAAGGCAGAGCGAACCAAGCGCGCCGATATTCTGGAAGCCGAAGGGGTGCGTCAGGCAGCAATCCTGCGTGCGGAAGGGGAAAAACAGTCGCAAATCCTGAAAGCCGAGGGGGAAAGACAGTCAGCATTCCTGCAGGCGGAAGCGCGTGAACGTAGCGCCGAAGCAGAGGCTGCGGCGACCAAAATGGTGTCAGAAGCTATCGCCGCCGGTGATATCCAGGCCATTAACTATTTTGTGGCGCAGAAATACACCGATGCCCTGCAGAAAATTGGTACAGCCAACAACAGCAAAATGGTGATGATGCCACTGGATGCGACCAGCCTGATGGGCTCAATTGCCGGCATATCTGAACTGCTGAGCGAAACCAAAAAAGACCGGGGTGCCTGATGGTCGCCGAACTGATCGCAAACCCCTGGTGGTTGTGGCTGACGATCGGGGGCGTTTTACTGGCAGCTGAGATGCTGGGCACCAGCGGTTATCTGTTGTGGAGCGGTGTGGCCGCGCTGCTGGTCAGCCTGCTGGTGTGGCTGGTGCCCCTGTCGTGGGAATGGCAGTGCATCAGTTTTGCCGTACTCACGGTGCTCTCCGCCGTGGGCTGGTATCGCTGGCTGAAAGGACGCGATACCAGTGGACCGCCCTCTTCACTTAACCAACGCGGTAATCAGATGATTGGCCGCAGGCTGACGCTGGATGACGCGCTGGTGGACGGCTTTGGTCACGTGAGGATTGGTGACAGTAGCTGGCGTGTGCAGGCTGCGGAAGATTTTCCGGCAGGGACGCACGTTACCGTGGTGGCAGTTGAAGGAATCACCCTGCGGATTATCAGGCTCGGCGAAAATCCTGCCAGCACCTGAGAGAAAAATGCCGACTCAGACAGTGTTCTTTGTGTGGCAGCATCCCGCCAGATTGTTGATTATCGGGCAGTCGGCGCTGTCATCACCGGGGCAGCTTTCGGCCAGAGCCAGCAGACGCTCACGCATCAGCGACAGCTCCTGAATGTGCGATTCGATCTCGGCCACTTTTGCCAGCGTACGCGCTTTCACAGCCGCGCTGTGGCGCTGAGGATCATTGAATAGCGAGACCATCTCACGGCACTCTTCCAAATTGAAACCGACCTGCCGCGCCTGACGCAATAAAGTCAGTTCTTCGAGGTGTCTGGCCGTGTAGCTGCGGTAGCCGTTTTCACTGCGTAACGGCGCGGTAACCAGCCCTTTCTCCTCATAAAAGCGGATTGCTTTGCTGGTCAGCCCGGTTTTACGGGCCACATCGCTGATATTCATGCTCCCTCCATAACCTTCCCATTGATGGGAGGTCTGTCTGTCAACAACCAACTGATTCATAACAGATAAATCTGTTGCATTTTAAGGCCCCACGCGAACTCTCAACGGCAAACAATTTTCTGGTTACATTTAATTACAAGTTAAACCAACAGGCTGAAGGTTGTAAGGCAATAATGATTCACTTTACTATGATACCACTTAAAATAACTAAGCCTGCCAGATCCACGTTACCACAAGAACCAGTTCTGTTTCGCCTTCTCTTGATGGCGAACAATTCGCACTCAGCGAAATCGAAGAGTCTGCCGCACGGATGATTCCGAGAAAACCTTCAACGTACGCGTGAATGATATTGATAAAATAGCAAGGCCATTCTTGGATCAGGCTTGCATATACAGTTTCTTCAGGCAGTTAGCTGGTTTAGTTTTACTAAAAAAAACCGAACCATTACTATTAATAAACACTTCTAAAAAAACTCAGCTTCATTGTTGTATTCGACTGACAGGCAATCATTTTTCTTCGCTGCCTCTGCATCAGTGCCTGAAGGCTCTAATATTGCCAGCCTGCATTTCACCTTAATCGCTTCACCCCACAACCTCTCCAGATTTAAAACATTCTCTTTCTCTTTAATGAATTTTTTATGGATTCTTTAATCTCAAAATCCAAATTCTTTTTTCTTCTTCAATTTTGCAGTGTACCTTGTATTCATCGCTTCTGACTGTTTCAATTCAGGCTCGGCGAATGCAGCCTATACATTTAATGATAAGATAGTCATTAGAAAAAAGAATTAATTGCTTTCACAGTGATCAACGCTCCTTTTGAATCTATCGTCAGGAACATCTCTCCAAAATGACCGGTCGGAAAGTGCATTCCCAAAACCTTTTAAATCACCCTCACAGGCCATTTTTTTCGAAAGAAACGCCACATCACGCAAACCCAGTTGGCTGAGGCTTGACGATAATATCTGGATTGAATACTGTGAAAGACGAATTGATGCCCTCGATTTTTATCACATCTGTAGGCTACCGGGCCTGACTCCGGATGAAATATATCGTCAACTCACACCGAAATTTTCAGCACTCAGGCAAGTGAAGCAATAAGCACCTGCCTGTACATGCTCCACTCATTTGGGGCCAGGGGAGGTCAGGCCTCGATGACTAATAGCAGCATATTCCTGTTGCTGGTGGCACTACCTTATGTGTGTACAGCAGCCAGAAACACTGGCTCATCCCTACAGCATTGCACAAAGGCAAAGCAGTAAGTCCACTGGCGGGCATCATTGAGGTGCTAGAGTCCGGCCGTTCTGGTACTGCTGGCAGGCCTCATCGCGTTTCTGAGAGGCCTGTGCCTGGCGGGCGGTTTACGGCATATCCATCCCTCCTTATCTGCTGAAAAGACTCTGCTGGCGGCCCCTGTTACAGGTTGATTTTCTGCAGCTCTGGTCGACTCCAGGTGACGGGGGAATAATTCCTTGACCTTTACCTTGATGGAAGGTTTAACCTTCATAACTACTGTAAAGCCCTCTGGGGTCAAACCGGAATATCAGGAGTTCATACCATGTCACAGACTACTTTACTGGCGCTGGAAGGCTTGTCCTGCGGCCACTGCGTTAAACGGGTTAAAGAGACGCTGGAGCAACGCGCCGACGTGGATCAGGCCGAAGTGACCATCACCGAAGCGCGCGTCAGTGGCAATGCTGGCGCAGAGGAACTGATCGCCGCTGTTGAACAGGCGGGCTACCACGCCACTTTGGCACAGGAGGCTCTGCACCCAAAGTCTGATCCGCTGACAGTATCAGAGATTCAGCCGGAAGCGCTGACAGCGGAACCCACTCAGCTTCCGGCGCAGGAGACGGAAAGTCACCATCTGCTGATTGACGGCATGAGCTGTGCCAGCTGTGTCAGCCGCGTGCAGATCGCCCTGCAGAACGTGCCGGGGGTCAGCCAGGCCCGCGTCAATCTGGCCGAACGTAGCGCGCTGGTGCTGGGTGAAGCGTCACCTGATGCGCTGATTCAGGCGGTAACAGATGCCGGCTACGGTGCGGAAATTATCGCAGACGATAATGAGCGCCGTGAGAAACAGCAGCAGACAGCAGATAAAGCGATGCGCCGCTTCCGCTGGCAGGCTGCACTGGCCCTGACGCTGGGCATTCCCCTGATGATTTGGGGAATGATCGGCAACAACATGATGCTTAACGACAGCAACCGCAACGGCTGGCTCGCCGCTGGCGTGCTGACTCTGCTGGTGATGATTATCGCCGGCGGCCATTTTTATCGCAGCGCAGGGCGAAACCTGCTGAAAGGTACGGCAACCATGGATACGCTGGTCGCTCTGGGAACGGCGGCTGCCTGGCTCTATTCCATCACCGTGAATTTGTGGCCTGATACTTTTCCGCATGAAGCCCGCCATCTTTATTACGAAGCCAGCGCGATGATTATCGGGCTGATCAACCTCGGCCATATGCTGGAGCAGCGAGCCCGTCAGCGCTCTTCACAGGCGCTGGAGCGGCTGTTAGATCTGACGCCCCCCACCGCACGCGTGGTGACAGAAGCTGGAGAAAAAGTTGTCGATTTAAGTGAGGTGCAGCCGGGCATGACGCTGCGCCTGACCACCGGCGATCGCGTGCCGGTGGATGGCATCATCATTCAGGGCGAAGCCTGGCTTGATGAGGCAATGCTGACCGGCGAAGCGCTGCCGCAGGAGAAAACTGAGGGTAACAAAGTGCATGCCGGTACAGTGATGCAGGATGGCAGCGTGCTGTTCACCGCCAGCGCGGTCGGTAAAAATACCACGCTCTCACGCATTATTAATCTGGTGCGTCAGGCTCAAAGCAGCAAGCCGGAAATCGGCCAGCTGGCTGACCGCATTTCAGCGGTGTTTGTTCCTGCCGTAGTGGCCATCGCGGCGCTCAGTGCGACGATTTGGTATTTGTTTGGGCCTGCTCCGCAGATCGTTTACACCCTGGTTATCGCCACCACGGTGCTGATCATCGCCTGTCCTTGTGCTCTGGGGCTGGCCACGCCGATGTCCATTATCGCCGGGGTCGGCCGGGCCGCGGAATTCGGCGTACTGGTCCGCGATGCCGATGCCTTGCAGCGTGCCAGCACCCTCTCTACTCTGGTCTTCGACAAAACCGGTACGCTGACCGAAGGTAAACCCCGTGTGGTGGATATTGCCCTGTTCAACGGAGCCAGTGAAGAGCAGGTATTAAGGCAGGCGGCAGCATTAGAGCAGGGATCGCAGCATCCGCTGGCCCGCGCCATTCTTGAGCGTGCCGGAGAGCTGTCCATTCCTGTAAGTGAGCAATTTCGTACAATACGCGGGTTGGGCGTCAGCGGTAATGTGGACGGCATGGCGCTGTGGCTGGGCAACAGCGCGCTGCTGGCGCAGCAAAACATCGCTACCGATCGGGCCGATGCGCAGATAGCCGCGCAGTCAGCGAAAGGCATTACGCCGGTGCTGCTCGCCGCCAACGGTAAGATTCAGGCAATTTTTTCAGTGCGCGATCCGCTGCGGGCAGAGAGCACACAGACCCTGAAGCGGCTCCGGAAACGCGGCTATCAGCTGGTGATGCTGACCGGTGATAACGAGATCACCGCCAGAGCGATCGCGGATGAAGCCGGACTGGATAAAGTGATTGCCGGAGTTCTGCCGGAAGGCAAAGCTGACGCCATCCGTAACCTGCAACAGCAGGGACATCAGGTGGCGATGATTGGCGACGGCATTAACGATGCCCCGGCACTGGCACAGGCCGATGTGGGGATTGCGATGGGAAGCGGCAGCGATGTGGCGATTGAAACCGCCGGTATCACGCTGATGCGCCACGATCTGACAGCGCTGGCCGACGGGCTGGCTATTGCCCAAGCCACGCTGCGTAACATGAAGCAGAACCTGCTGGGCGCGTTTGTTTATAACGCCTTCGGCATCCCGATTGCGGCTGGCGTGCTCTATCCGCTGACCGGAACACTACTCAGCCCGGTGGTGGCCGGTGCCGCCATGGCGCTCTCCTCGATTACCGTAGTGAGCAACGCCAACCGACTGATCCGTTATCAGCCTCCGGCCAGGCAGTAAGCCCTGCCTGGCAGGGCGTAGGGCCCGTTTTTACCTGTTCCTCAGCCACTTAAAGCGTTAGCATGAGGCGATAACAGTTAAGGCGGGATGTATGGGAAAACTAATGCGTAAGGTGGCGTCCGTGTGGCGAAAGTTCTCGCCGGCACGCTATGCCTATCCGGCACAGGACGTCACTCTTGGTCACAGTCAGCTGCATCTGGTTGGCAGCATCCATATGGGCACGCAGACGATGATGCCGCTGCCAGCCGCTCTGCAGTCGCAACTGGATCGTGCGGACGCGCTAATTGTTGAAGCGGATATCACTTCAGGCGCTTCCCCGTTCAGCGAAAGCGAAGTCTGTTCGCCGCTGGCGGAACGGTTGTCTGCAGAACAAATGATTCGTCTGCATCGCCTGTGTGAAGAAGTGGCGATTGACAGCGAGGTCATTGACAGGTTGCCGGCCTGGCAGGTAGCGCTGATGTTACAGGCACAGCAGGCGCAACGTCTCGGACTGCGGGCAGATTACGGTATCGATTTTCAACTGCTGAAAGCCGCACGGGCACAGCAAAAAAAGGTGATAGAGCTGGAAGGGCCCAAAACCCAACTGGCCTTACTGAAGTCGCTGCCGGATAACGGCATCACCCTGCTGGAAGATACGCTAACGCACTGGCACACCAATGCGCGGCTGCTGCAAACGATGGTCAGCTGGTGGCTGGAAAGCGCCCCGGCCAGCAACCGGACTGCACTGCCCAGCACTTTTAACCGCGCGCTGAATGACGTGCTGATGCTACAGCGTAATCAGCGCTGGTGCCAGGCTCTGCATGAGCTGCCGCCAGGGAGATATGTGGTAGCCGTCGGCGCGCTGCACCTTTATGGCGAGGGGAATCTGCCCGATCTGCTGAAAAGCAGATAAAAAAAAGGCCAATATCGCTATCGGCCCGTCAAAGAGGAATTTTTTTATGATTTTAGTTATCCACCAGCAATCAGGTTGCTGACGGGGGGCAGATTGTCGCCTAAAGCCTGGATTTTCGCCACTATTTTTCTTGATCAGCGGCTGACGGTTAACACATATTTATTTCTGAAGGAGAGATCCAATGACGCCTGCAGTAAAACTCCTCGAAAAACAAAAGGTCAGCTTCCAGCTGCACGCCTACGAGCATGACAGCAGCGATACCCATTTCGGTGACGAGGCGGTGACCAGGCTGAATCAGGATGCCAACCGGGTGTATAAAACGCTGTTGGTGGCCGTGAATGGCGACAATAAAATCCTGGCGGTGGCCGTCACGCCGGTTGCCGGACAACTGGATCTGAAAAATGTGGCAAAAGCACTGGGGGCGAAAAAGGTGGAAATGGCCGATCCGCAGATTGCCCAGCGTACCACCGGTTATCTGCTGGGCGGCATCAGCCCGCTCGGCCAGAAAAAGCGTCTGCCTACCGTGGTCGATCAGTCAGCTCAGCAGTTCCCAACCATTTTTGTGTCCGGCGGTAAGCGCGGGCTGGAGATTGAGCTGGCGGCGCAGGATCTGGCGCAGCAGCTCAACGCCGTGTTTGCTGATATTTCCCGCCGGGATTAATCCGGCGTCTGAGCCAGTAACTGGTCGATCATCCAGCGCCCTGCTGGTCCCGGTGGGGTACTGCGGGACCAGGCGGCATCGACCGAAATCCGCTGCGGCCAGCCGCGAACCGGCAGCTCGCACAGTACCTGATGACCGAACTGCTCCACCAGCCAGCGCGGAAGAATGCTCCAGCCAAATCCCTGTTCCGCCATCTCCAGCAACAGTAAATAGGAAGGGGCGGACCAGACGCCTTTTCCAGCCTGATAGCGCTCGTTCTCTATCCAGGTGTTGAGGCACAGCTGCCGCACCGACTTTAACTCTGCATCGCTGACTTCCGGCTGCTGCGCCAGCGGGTGGTCCTGATGCAGGTAAATGGCCATCTGAGCCTCAACCTGCAGCCGTGAAGTGGCAATATCCTGTGGATAGTCAGGCTGCACCCTGATCACCCCAACATGCGCCCTGCCCGCCTGCAGCAGATCGATCACGTCAGCGTCTTCAGCAATCATGCATTCAAATTCAATATCCGGGTAGCGGGCAGCAAAACGTTTCAGCAGGGATTCATGGTAATCCGCCTGCCAGAAGTCGGAGATTGCCAGGCTGAGGCAGGGCTCCACCTCGCCCGCCAGCCTCACGGCCAGTTCATCAAGCTGAGCGCTGGCCTCCAGAATGTCCCTGACCTGCGCCAGCGCCCTTCTGCCGTTCACGGTCAACACGGGCGAGCGGGAGTCGCGGCTGAACAGCGCAAAACCAAGGTCGGTTTCGAGATTTGCCACGGCGGTGCTGATGGTGGACTGGCTTTTTCGCAGTGCTCGGGCAGCGGCGGAAAATGAACCGCTTTCCACAGTCTGTACAAATGCCAGCAATGATTCCGGTGAATAACGCATTTAAGTATCGCTTTTATCGATAGGTACTCATTTTATCTTAGCAGCATTTCAGCGGAAAATAGCGCCCTGAAATCACTAAGGAGCAGTTATGCGTACCCGTACCCTGAAAGAACGTTTTTATCATGCTGCAGGCTTTGAGGTGGTGGCGATCCTGCTGGTCTCTCCTCTGGCGGCCTGGATTATGGCGAAGCCGCTGTTTCAGATGGGCGCTTTAGCCATCATGCTGTCTACCGTGGCGATGTTCTGGAACATGCTTTACAACACGCTGTTCGACCGCCTTTTTCCACGCGACAAAGTCGTGCGGGGCTGGCCGCTACGCATTCTGCATGCAGCAGGATTTGAAGGTGGGTTTATCGTGATCGGCCTGCCGATTGCTGCCTGGATGTTAGGCATGACGCTGTGGCAGGCATTTATGGTGGAAGTGGCCTTCTTCCTGTTCTTCCTGCCCTACACGGTGGCCTATAACTGGCTGTATGACTGGCTGCGCGTGAAGCTGGTTCAGCGCCGGGAATGCCGGGCATAGGTTCGGCCTGGTCAGCACCAGCAACTTTGCGGCTTCTGGCAATAACCGGCACCAGGATCTGGTGCCGGTTATTGCCCTCTGAAGCATCACAGTGTCAATCTTAGCCTGACGCCACTTCTTCGGGTTCTCAGGCTGAGCCGGTTGCTGTTATATCGGCGCAGCAGCTTCATCTTTTGGTGTTATCCGCGGTGGGACAGCGCCATCCTCAGGTTTTGCCTGAGGTGGCGCGGCTTCACCAGCTGGCTTCTCCGGTTGCGGAGCCGCAGCCGCTCCAGCGGCTGGTTGAACCGGGTCAGCAGCTTTCTGCCGATACACAATCTCGCCCTTAGGCACATAGGCCGCAGCATCCAGCGGCGAGTGCTTCTGGATATACTGCTTCAGGACTTCCGCATCGACAAAACCGGTATTCACATAGCCGGGGAGCGTATTGACTGCCGGATAACCATCTCCGCCAGTCGCGTTGAAACTCAGCGTCGCCATACGGTAGGTTTTATCCGCCTGCAACGGTTCGCCTTTGATTTTAACGTCACTTACCCCCGTTCCGTCGGCCACCAGACTGACGTTGGTGAACTGCGCATAAGCTCCCGAATCCACCTGCTTATTGGCCACCACCGCCAGATATTTCTCCACTTCGCGGCCTTTCATCTCAACCCAGGTCAGCGTGTTGCCAAACGGCTGCACCTTCAGAACATCCTTATAGGTGATGTTGCCAGACTCAATGGAGTCCCGCACACCGCCGCCGCTCATCACCGCAAAATCTGCCCCGGTGCGCTCCAACTGCGCCGCAAGGATCAGCCTGGCCATATTGGTCTGTTCAAAGCGCACTTTACTGCGCTCACCCTGCAGATCTCCCTTCACGTTGCCAATTTTACCCGCCAACTGCGCTTCGCCTTTTTGCTGGAAGGGCGTCAGCAGCTTCATCATCGCCGGGTTTTTCGCGATTTCCTGTGTGTAATTCACCCAGGTCGTGCTGCCATCGGCAATTTTCACCTTGTGACGAAGATTGATCGGTACCAGCTCATAATGCTCCAGCGTCAGCTTACCGTTCAGGAAGGTGAAATCAGCCCGACCAATGTACTTACCCCATTCATGAGCCTGCACAATCCAGGTGCCGTTCTGGCGGTCCGGCTGGCACGGCGTGCCCGGCACATAATTCCCCTGTTTGACGTTCTCTTTCTTCATGCAGACCGGATCCTGCGAATGCCCGCCGACGATCATATCGAGATAGCCGGCTGGCAGTGCACGCGCCATCTCAACATCGCCAGGTGCATTAGAACCGTGGTTGCCGTTGTCATAATGCCCCATATGCGTGGCGGCGATGATCACATCCGGTTTCTCTTCTTTACGCAGCTGTTCCACGACCGCTTTGGCCTCGGTTGCCGGAGTGCGAAACACCATATCAGTGAAATATTCCGGATTACCGATCTTTGCCGTATCGTCGGTGGTCAGACCAATTACCGCAATCTTTAGCCCCATACGGTTAAACAGCGCGTAGGGCTGGAACAGGCGCTTGCCGGTGCTCTTTTGATAGATATTGGCGGAAAGCAGCGGGAATTTGGCCCATTTTTGCTGCTGGCGCAAAACAGAAAGGGGATTGTCGAACTCATGGTTGCCAATAGCCATTGCATCGTAGCCGATCAGATTCATGCCACGGAAGTCAGGCTCAGCGTCCTGCAGGTCCGATTCCGGCACGCCGGTATTGATGTCGCCTCCGGAGAGGATCAGCACTGCGCCACCATGCGCCTGCACGTCATAGCGAATCTGATCCATCATGGTTTTCTGCGCGGCCAGACCGTATTCGTCATGGTCATTCGGCCAGAAATGCCCGTGGTGATCGTTAGTATGTAATACGGTAAATTTATAAACCCGGTTTTTTTCCCAGGCCTGAGCCGCCAGCGGCGTACTGAGAATGAACAGCGTCAGTAAGGCCAGTGCTTTTTTTTTCATAACCGGCATAACGATTCTCCTTGTTAAACAACATCGAAAGCAATTAGCGTAAGGTGATAATCAAAATAAACGACAGGTTAACTTAATGGCAAGCGAACAGACTCTCTCCTCCTCCTCCGCGCCTGTACGGCGCACCTCATTTGGCATCCTTGGCGCCATCAGCGTCGCGCACCTGCTGAATGATATGCTGCAGTCGCTGATCCTTGCGATCTACCCCCTGTTACAGGACGAATTCTCTCTCAGCTTCGTGCAGGTCGGGCTGATCACCCTGACCTTCCAGGTGACAGCTTCTCTGCTACAGCCGCTGATAGGCTATTATACCGATAAACACCCTAAACCCTGGTCACTGCCGGTCGGCATGGCCTTTACGCTTTGCGGCCTGAGCCTGCTGGCCGTGGCCGGTAATTTCTACGTGGTACTGGTAGCTGCAGCCTTGGTGGGCACTGGCTCCTCAGTGTTCCATCCGGAATCTTCCCGCGTGGCGAGAATGGCTTCCGGTGGCCGCCACGGCCTGGCGCAGTCGTTGTTTCAGGTCGGCGGTAACTTTGGCAGCTCACTGGGGCCACTACTGGCCGCGCTGATTATCGCACCTTATGGGCGGGGCAATGTGGCCTGGTTCACGCTGGCCGCGCTGCTGGCGATTGTGGTGCTGCTGCAGGTCAGCCGCTGGTATCAGGCACAACATCGGGGGGCAAAAGCCAGCACCGTGCCAGGGGAAGTGACCACGCTGCCACGCGGAAAAGTGGCTTTCGCCATCACGATCCTGCTGCTGCTGATTTTTTCCAAATATTTTTACCTCAGCAGCCTGAGCAGCTATTACACCTTCTACCTGATCAACAAATTCGGTCTGTCGGTGCAAAACGCTCAGTTCCATCTGTTCGCGTTCCTGTTTGCCGTTGCCGCGGGCACGGTGATTGGCGGACCGATTGGCGATAAGGTTGGCCGCAAACGCGTGATCTGGGTATCTATTCTGGGCGTGGCCCCTTTCACGCTGCTGCTGCCTCATGCCTCGCTGATGTGGACCGGCGTGCTGTCGGTGATCATCGGCTTTATTCTCGCCTCGGCTTTCTCAGCAATTCTGGTTTATGCCCAGGAACTGATGCCGGGCCGGATCGGCATGGTTTCCGGGCTGTTCTTTGGTTTTGCCTTTGGTATGGGCGGTTTAGGCGCTGCGGTGCTGGGTGTGGTGGCCGACCATACCTCCATTAACTATGTCTATCAAATCTGCGCTTACCTGCCACTTCTTGGCATTCTCACCGTATTCCTGCCAGACAATCGGGCTAAATAACCCTTTACGGCGTGGATAATTGCAATCCACGCCGTATTATTTCTGCAATAAATCAAGCCTGCCACCCGATAACTGATAAAAATCCCTCTCACGATCGACATTCTCTCAATGATTGATTTTTATTGCCCTTATCGCCATTTATAGCAAGCGCAGCAGAGAATTATGCCATACACTTAATTCTTACATCCGGACACATTTACACACCTAAGGAGAGAGGCATGCACCACACCACCCCGCTAATCACCACCATCGTTGGAGGCCTGGTGCTCGCCTTCCTCCTCGGTATGCTGGCCAACAAGCTGCGCATCTCTCCCCTGGTCGGTTACCTGCTGGCGGGCGTGCTGGCGGGCCCCTTTACTCCCGGTTTTGTTGCCGATACCAATCTGGCACCGGAACTGGCCGAGCTCGGGGTTATTCTGCTGATGTTCGGCGTGGGCCTGCATTTCTCACTGAAAGATTTAATGGCCGTAAAGGCCATTGCCATTCCCGGCGCGATACTGCAGATCGCGGTCGCCACCCTGCTTGGAATGGGGCTCTCCTGGGCGATGGGCTGGTCCTGGCTGACCGGTCTGGTCTTTGGGCTCTGTCTCTCCACGGCCAGTACGGTGGTGCTGCTGCGCGCGCTGGAGGAACGACAGCTGATTGACAGTCAGCGTGGGCAAATCGCCATCGGCTGGCTGATTGTGGAAGATTTAGTGATGGTGCTGGCACTGGTGTTGCTGCCCGCCATTGCCGGGATGTTCGAGGATGGCAGCGCCAGCGTCAGTATGGTGCTGGTGGATCTGCTGATCACCATCGGCAAAGTGGTCGCCTTTATGGTGCTGATGATGGTGGTAGGTCGCCGCGTGGTGCCCTGGATCCTGGCGCGCAGTGCCGCTACCGGTTCCCGCGAGCTGTTCACGCTTTCCGTGCTGGCCCTGGCGCTGGGGATTGCCTTCGGCGCTGTGGAATTCTTTGACGTCTCGTTCGCACTCGGCGCGTTCTTTGCCGGGATGGTGCTGAACGAATCTGAACTCAGCCATCGTGCCGCTCACGACACCCTGCCACTGCGCGACGCCTTTGCCGTGTTATTTTTTGTCTCGGTGGGAATGCTGTTCGACCCGATGATTTTGCTCAATGAGCCGCTGGCGGTCATCGGCGTGCTGGCGATTATCGTGCTGGGTAAATCACTGGCAGCGCTGGTGCTGGTGCGCATGTTTGGTCACTCGCGCCGTACGGCCCTGACCATTTCGGTCAGCCTGGCGCAGATTGGTGAATTTGCCTTTATCCTTGCGGGCCTGGGGATTTCGCTCAACCTGATCTCTGAGGAAGGCCGCAATCTGGTGCTGGCGGGCGCAATCCTGTCGATTATGCTCAACCCCATTCTGTTCGCTGCGCTGCAGCGTTATCTCGACAAAACCGAAACCCTCAACGATCAAACGATGGAAGAAGCCATTGAGGAAGAGAAACAGATCCCGGTGGATATCTGCAACCACGCCATTGTGGTGGGCTTTGGCCGGGTGGGCAGCCTGCTTGGCCGTAAGCTGATTGAAAGCGGCGTGCCGATTGTGGTGGTGGAAAACAGTCGTCCGCGCGTGGAAGCGCTGAGAGAACAAGGGATCAGCGCGGTACTGGGCAATGCCGCCCGCGCAGATACCATGGATCTGGCCCGTCTGGACTGCGCCCGCTGGCTGCTGCTGACCATTCCGAACGGCTACGAGGCAGGGGAGATCGTGACGGCAGCCAGAGAAAAGCGCCCGAATATTGAGATTATTGCCCGCGCCCATTATGACGATGAGGTGGAGTATATTTCCGAACGCGGAGCAGACCAGGTTGTGATGGGCGAGCGGGAGATCGCTAACAGCATGCTGAATCTGATGGCCGTTGACATGACAGACACGCCGAAAGAGTGCCCGATCTGAGCAACACCGCCGAATAAGTTCCCCGCTAAAGGGGGACTTCCTTCCTGTTCCCGTAAGCCCCTTACCGTTCCCAGTAAGACTCTTCAAGGCTGTCTTCCCGCTCAGGCAGTCCACGGGTCAGACGCGGTGAATGCTGGTTCAGCACCTGATAGCTGACGCGGTTGGCGTATTTGCATACCTGAGCCAGCGAAGAGTAAGTCAGATAATTTCGGCCATGCTTGCTGGAGTTAGGCACGTTCAGACGGTGATAATTATTGGCGGTAATGTCATGCAGCATCGCCGCCAGTGCGCCGTCACCCGCGCCGTTGGTATTCATGATCTTTTCCGGGCCCCCCATATAAGGCGCAATATGCGAGAATATTCGTAACGGCTGCTGGCAATCCTGATGGCGCATGGCGCGGCTGAACTCATACTGGTTGAATTCCGGGATCGCGCCTGGCAATAAAGGATGCTGCGTTTTCCGCTTTCCTTCCTCTTCGGTAAAGGCGGCCATATACAGCCCGTTTGGCCCGGCGGTACAGAGCACCAGGTCCACCCAGTCCAGCGCCATATTGGCCGCCTGTAACGGATCGCTCAGGCCGGTCAGCGCTTCCGCTTCATCCTCATTCATCGCCACAATGGAAACGTGGTCACGCAGGAAATCACGCCAGAAAGCAGGGTTATCGCCAATCACATATTTGGTGCCCAACGTCAGCACCACCGGCACGTTATGCTTTTTGGCACAGGCGATAGCCTGCATGGTCGCCTCCGGCATCGGTTCACCAGGCTTGCAGCGGACCAGATAGGACGTCAGCACCAGCGCCGAAGCCCCGGCAATCACCTCTTCAGGAATGCTCTTTTTACGCAGCTGGTTCATCATGCCAGGGCTGATGGCAAAGGTACGTTCGCCATTTTCGCCAATCAGGGTAAAGCAGCGGCCAATCGCCCCGTCCACGCCCTGCAGGTAGTTCAGATCGGTACGACTGGAAGTGTTACAGAGATAGCGGTAAGCATAGCCACCGATCTGCACGTTATTGCACATCACCCCAAGCAGCACCGAGCGGTCATCCGCCAGTACCGAGTAGTTATGCAGGGTATTGCCAATCGTGCCGCCCGCAAACTGATGGGTGATCAGGTTTTCCCGCACCAGCTCCGCATACAGCGCCTCCGCCACGTCATCTTCAATCACCAGCGAATGGCCCATGCTCAGCCCGTAACGGACCACAAAAGCGTCATCCACTTTGGCTTCAATATCTACCAGCGTCTGATCGATCCCCACGATCCAACTGCTGCCTGCTTCGGGTTTTTCCGGCTGAACCTGCTGTAACAGCGGATCGCGGGCGCTGACAGGAAAGTAGTGCCTGGACTTACGTTTACCGGGAAATTTCATAATGAGGACTTCAGGAAAGGGAACAGGCGGCAAATAGTATCACAGAGAGGGGCTGGCAGGAGCGAAGCGACGAAATACGTCATCAGAGCTTTGCATATTCTGAGAACAGTACGTCGGAACCCTGAATCCGGCATCAACTCCGTCTCTCCCGATGCTTAAATAAAAAGTTAACATGCATGACACTGGTTAACCCGTGAATTATAAATAAACCCTTAAGACATTGATAATTAGTATTTTATTTTGATCAAGGCGAAAGCAGCCCATTTAATAACCTGATGAGGATTTCATCGAGCTGAAATATGCACTGATATGATCAATCAGCAGCAACATAGCAGGTGGGATCATCAATCTATGAGGTGAAAAAACAACAGATGACGAAAGCGGCGGGGAAACAGGCGCGAGTGGTGCCAGGATCGGCCAGGAAGGTCTTCTGCAGGGATGCGGCAGAGTGCGCGCATCCCTGTTGCAGGGTTTACTGCTGGCTGTTGACCAGATCCACCATCATATCAATGTGCAGCTCGTCATCATTGAGCGCCGGAATATATTCAAATCGGGTGCCGCCTGCATGGATGAAGAACTCCCGGTTCTCTTCGCTAATCTCTTCCAGCGTTTCCAGGCAGTCTGCCGAAAAACCGGGACTCATGATCTGTACATGCCTGATACCTTTCGCGGGCAGTGACTTCATGGTTTCGTCGGTATAAGGCGACAACCACGGCTCACGGCCAAAACGCGACTGGAAAGTCAGCATCGCCGTCTGGCTGGTCAGGCCCAGAGAAGTCATCAGCGCCTCGCTGGTATCGCGGCAACGCTGCGGATAATCATCCCCCTCGTCGGCAAAGCGCTGAGGAATGCCGTGGAAGGACATCACCAGAAGATCCGGTTTGCCATGCCTGGCAAATGAACGTTCGACAGAAGCCTTCAGCGCCGCAATATAAGTCGGGTGCTCTGCATAGTCGCGGATGAACTGTACCGAAGGCAGGCTGCGGTACCCGGCGAAAACCTCAGTAATACCGTCCCACACCGCCGCCACGGTCGAGCAGGAGAATTGCGGATAGAGCGGCAGCACAATCAGCCGGGTGATGCCCTGCGCCATCAGTTTATCAATAGCCGACTTCAGGCTGGGATTGCCATAGCTCATGCCCAGCTCAACCGGCATATCCAGCCGTGCCGCCAGCGCATTACGCTGACGTTTGCTGTAGACCATCAGCGGCGACCCTTCGTCCATCCACACGGATGCGTACAGTTTGGCAACGCGAGGAGAACGAATTGGCAGAATTGCACCGTTGAGGATGGGCCACCACAGCCAGCGTGGGGTATCCACTACTCGCTTGTCGCTGAGGAACTGTTTAAGGTAGCGTTTTACGGCAGGGGTGGTCGGGGCGTCTGGTGTGCCAAGGTTCACCAGTAGCACGCCGGGTTTATCTTGCCTCATTGTTATTCCTTGTCTGGGCATCTCAGGTGATGGAAACGAGACTTATTCTAGCGGAAAATGACGAGGGAAAAACCAATTGCTGCAGTAGGGGCCAGGCAGGCCTGGCCCCTGACGTCTTAACCGAGGATCTTCGCCAGCTCGGCGCTAACTTCAGACACTTTACGGGTACCGTCAATTTTGTGATACGTGGTGTTACCGGCAGCCGCTTCTTTACTGTAGTAAGCAATCAGCGGAGCAGTCATCTGATGATATTCCACCAGGCGCTTGCGCACGGTCTCTTCCTGATCGTCTTTACGGGTGGTCAGGTCTTCACCGGTCACATCGTCTTTACCTTCCACTTTCGGTGGATTAAAGGTGACGTGATACACGCGGCCAGATGGAGCATGTACGCGGCGACCCACGATACGCTCAACGATCAGTTCGTCAGGCACGGCAAATTCCAACACGTTATCGACGTTGATCCCAGCGTCCTTCATGGCATCAGCCTGAGGAATAGTGCGTGGGAAACCGTCCAGCAGGAAGCCGTTGCGGCAGTCGTCCTGAGCGATGCGCTCTTTCACCAGCGCGATAACCAGTTCGTCGGTAACCAGTTTACCGGCGTCCATGATCTCTTTGGCTTGTTTGCCCAGTTCGCTGCCTGCCTTGACTGCTGCACGCAACATATCGCCCGTGGAGATCTGCGGAATACCGTATTTCTCCATGATAAACTGAGCCTGAGTCCCCTTACCTGCACCCGGTGCACCGAGCAGAATAATACGCATTGCGTAAATCCCCTTGCGAATCGCTTAAATGATCAAGTTATGTAGGCCAAGAACATACCATCTCGGCCCTTTATCCACAAGGAACCCGGCGGTTATCCTGTACGGTGACCGCCTTCAGATGCTCACCTGATGCCGGTCAAAAGGCATAGCTACCGCAGGTTTGCCACACCTCTGATTGCGGGCGGGATCAAGAGGACATAAATCCGCTTTTCGGATAATCGGCTATAAATCGCCCGATTACAGAGCCCACAAGCGGCCAAGGGTTTGCTCAACCTGATCCGTCATATCAATCCTTTTTTTACCCTCCCCTCTCGCGCAGCAGGAGAGACGAAGCGTACGGGAGTGAGTAAAGTAGCTGCCCCCCGCTGCTTTAACCTGCTTTTGGCGTAATTCGCTCAACGCTGGCACGGTGAAACAGCTGAATGGCAGGTTGGGATCGCTGAGTGAGAAGAAATCCATGCCCGCCACGTCCCTCATCTGCACTTTTCTGACCTGCGCCACGTTATAGGGTAGCCAGCCCTCGCTCTGCATGGTGCTCAGCGCTCCGTCCACTGGCTTGCTGGATGCAGTTGACTCCTCGAACAACCTCAACTCACTGCGCAGCACCGTGCTAAAATCTCGCGGACGCAGGGCAACGATCGCCAGACCATCTGCCAGAGAGGCATGCTTATGCAGTGGGGCGACAAAAATAGAGCTGTGAGCGGTCAGGGAGCTGTGCAGATTGGTGGCAAAACTATGTGAAGCATCGACAACGCCTTTTCCTTTGCAGTGACTGAGTGAGTTCACCGTGCCGGTGTAAGGATCGACATGAGTGATGATCGGCACGTTGCCTGGCTGGTTAAACTGTGAGGCCGGGTGGTGAAACAGCTCGCTGACCAGCCGAAAAGACGCGTATTTCGCCAGGCATCGCGTAGTCTCCTGCTGATGAAACAGATGTGAAAGGATCACCAGACCGGCCCGAACCGACTGCACAAAAAAGATGTCATAATCCTGCAATTTATAGAGACGGGACAGCTTCTCCCGCAGCTCATCTCTTTTCATGCGGGCCTGCAGATAAAATTGTTCCCCCTGGCGCTGATGCAGCTGAGGGGAAAAGGAAGAAGCATCCATTAGTCGATTAGCTCTTGTTGAATTAACAGTGGCATGAGGCTGCCAGGGAACACTGCGCCATTCGGTATTTCGCCGGGCGGCTGGCGGTAATTGACCCAGGCCATTGCGGTGATGTTTTTGCCTGCCTCAGGCTGACCTGATAAACGTGGTTTTCAACCTTGCGGGCTCCCTGCCCGTCACCGCTGAAAAACAGACCAAAGAGCCGGGATCGGGTAGCATAAAAAAGGCGATGCCGGCTGAGGCACCAGCAAAAGATCAACGCTGGATAATGATCGCGGCATAGCGGACGAATATTTTCATCTGCACTGCTGCCTGAAAGCCTGAAAGCCTGAAAGCCTGAAAGCCTGAAAGCCTGAAAGCTTAAGGTTGTGTGAACGGGAATACCCTGTCACATTAAATAACATACTGTCGACGTTCTGACTTCTCCATCGGTTAACTTGATTAGCCGTGGCTTTCTGGAATAGTGATTTTTATTTTCTTTCCTTCGCCCTGGCGCTGGCTGCCATCATCGCTTTGATGGAAAAAGGGGCTGTGTGTAATCCCAATCCCGGGTGGTGTCATTTCGCTGTTGTGCTGGTATCCCCGTCACGCAGGTCAGAGTAAGGAAAAGTCGCTGGACTTTAAAATGATATAAACCGACACTCCTTGTTAGTTTTTCTCACAGAGATCTTTTATGCCAGACCTTCCCTCGTTGCGCGCCCTGCACTATTTCCACCAGGCGGCTTTACATCAGAGCTTCAGTCAGGCGGCCCAGTCGCTGAACGTCACTCACAGCGCCGTCAGCCATCAGATCAAACTGCTGGAGCAGTGGCTGGGTAAATCGTTGTTTCTTCGCGCCAGCGGACGGGTGCAGCTCACCTCAGAGGGCGAGCGCCTGAAGGTATGTTGTATGCAGACCTTCCGGGAGATCGAGATGACCTGCGAAAAAATTCGCGCCAGCAATCTCAACGGCCTCTCCATCTCCTGCGCGCCCAGTTTCCTGGCCCAATGGCTGATCCCGCGTATCAACCGCTTCAGCGAACGGCATAAAGATATTGTCCTGACCTTTCAGACGCATGTGGATATTGACAGGGTGCGCAGTGAGCAGACCGACGTGCTGATCCTCAGTCATGAACAGAGCGTGCAGGAAGATATTGCCGCCACGCTTGTCACCGTCGACTATATCGGGCCGGTCTGTTCGCCAGATTTCAGCTATAACGTGACCTGTGCCAGTGACTTCTCCACCCTGCCTCTGCTGCATGCCGATACCAAACTGCACGCCTGGGCAGAATGGGCAAAAAAAACCGGAGCAAAGGGGGATTTCTGGGCGGGGAGACACTTTGATAATCTGATGCTGGGGATCCAGGCCGCGCGAAACGGGCTGGGTATCATCATGACGCCACAGATTCTGGTGAAGAAAGAGATTCTGGAAGGCACCCTGATTGCGCCTTTAGGGTTTGCGGAAGTGGACAGGGCCACCTGGATGATGGTGAAGGCAACGCGCAGGAATAAACCGGAGATTGAGCTGTTCCGGCGCTGGCTGCTGGAAGAAGCGGAGAGGGTTGGGTAAGAAAACGGGCGGAATAAATCCGCCCGTGAAACAACTGTTTTTCTCTAAGGGCAAGTTTATTCACCCCTCAGATTCCGGCGGCAATTAACCCAGCAGCAGCTGGTTCATACGGCGGATAAACAGGTTTGGATCCTCCAGCGTACCGCGCTCGGCAAACATCGCCTGATCCAGCAGCAGTTCAACCCACTCCGCAAAGCGAGCGTCGTCCTGGGTGTCCGCAGCACGTTTCACCAGCGCGTGCTCCGGATTCAGTTCAAACAGATACTTCACTTCCGGCACGGCCTGACCCGCAGCGGCAAACAGCTTCGCCATCTGCGTGCTCATGTCGTTGGCTTCGGTGGTCACAATCGCCGGGGTATCGGTCAGGCGGTGCGTCAGGCGCACTTCCTTCACCCGGTCACCCAGCAGCGTTTTCACGCGCTCAACGAACGGCTCAAGCGCCTTCTCTGCCGCTTTCTGCTCTTCACTCTCCTCCTCATCGGCCAGCTTAGAGAGGGCCTCATCAGCTTTACTGACGGACTGGAACGACTTGCCATCAAACTCAGTGAGATAGCTCATCATCCATTCATCAATGCGGTCAGAGAGCAACAGCACTTCGATGCCTTTCTTGCGGAACAGCTCCAGGTGCGGGCTACTTTTCGCCGCCGCATAGCTGTCGGCGGTGATGTAGTAAATCTTATCCTGCCCCTCTACCATACGGCTGACGTAGTCTTCCAGCGACACGGTCTGCCCTGAACCTTCACTGCTGGTGGACGCAAAACGCAGCAATTTAGCGATGGTTTCGATGTTGTTAGCATCTTCCGCCGGGCCCTCTTTCAGCACCAGACCAAACTGCTGCCAGAACTGCTGATACTTCTCTTCGTCATCCTTCGCCACCTTCTCCAGCATCTGCAGTGCGCGCTTGCTCAGGGCATTCCGCAGGTTCTGGGTGATGCGGCTGTCCTGCAGGATCTCACGGGAAACGTTCAGCGGCAGGTCGCTGGAATCGATCAGGCCACGCACGAAACGCAGGTAGTTCGGCATGAACTGTTCAGCATCGTCCATAATGAACACGCGCTGCACGTAAAGCTTCAGGCCGTGCTTGTGATCGCGGTTCCACATGTCCCAGGGAGCCTGAGTCGGGATGTACAGCAGGCTGGTATACTCCTGCTTCCCTTCCACCCGGTTATGGCTCCAGGTCAACGGATCGGCGAAATCATGGGAGACGTGCTTGTAGAACTCTTTGTATTCATCCTCACTGATATCCGACTTGCTGCGGGTCCACAGCGCCTGGGCTTTGTTGATTTTCTCCCAGCTGGTGGTGTCGTCTTCTTCGTTGCGGGTTTCGATTTCAACCGGCAGCGCAATATGGTCAGAATACTTGCTGATAATGCTGCGCACGCGCCAGGCATCGAGGAATTCATCCTCACCTTCACGCAGGTGCAGGGTAATCTCGGTACCGCGCTCTTCTTTGCTGATATCGGCGATGGTGTATTCACCCTCGCCCGCGGATTCCCAGAACACCCCTTCATCAGCACTGGCACCGGCTGCACGGGTGCGCACGGAAACCTTGTCGGCCACGATAAACGCGGAGTAGAAGCCGACGCCGAACTGGCCGATCAGCTGGCTGTCTTTCGCCTGATCCGACCCCATTGATTCCAGGAAGGATTTAGTGCCGGATTTGGCGATGGTGCCCAGATTTTCAATCACTTCGTCACGCGTCATCCCGATACCGTTATCACTCAGCGTCAGGGTCCGGTTTTCCTTATCAACAGAAACCCGTACGCGCAGATCGCCGTCGCCCTGATAGAGATCCGGCGTGGACAGGGCGCGGAAGCGCAGCTTGTCGGCGGCATCAGAGGCGTTGGAGATCAGCTCGCGCAGGAAGATTTCTTTGTTTGAGTAGAGGGAATGGATCATCAGGTGCAGAAGCTGTTTTACCTCTGACTGGAAGCCACGCGTCTCTTGTCCTTTCATGGTCATTGCTACCTCATCGGATACGTATTGGTATAGGTTGAGGTGAAGAATGGGGGCAGTTGGCAGGATTTCAAGACGGCACGACGGATCGTGCCGTTGAATGTCTAAAATCTAATCTTATGTCGCCCGGCCAGAGAGTGTGACAGCGTGGTGCCATCGACCATCTCCAGCTCGCCGCCGACCGGTACGCCATGAGCAATGCGGCTGGCTTCGACACCATATTGCCCGCACATCTCCGCGATATAGTTGGCGGTCGCCTCCCCTTCCACCGTGGGATTGGTAGCAAGGATCACTTCCTGGATCGTCTCCTTTTCCAGCCGCTGCTCCAGCCGGTCCAGGCCGATATCATTGGGGCCAATTCCATCAAGCGGGGAAAGATGGCCCATCAGCACAAAGTAGCGACCGGCAAACTGCCCGGTCTGCTCAATGGCATGAATGTCCGCCGGGCTCTCCACCACGCAGATCAGGCCGTTTTGCTGACGGCGCGGATTGGCGCAGATGGTGCAGATTTCCTGTTCGGTAAAGGTCCGGCAGTCAGCACAGTGCCCAATCTCTGACATGGCGCGCGTCAGAGCCTGGGCAAGACGCATCCCGCCGCTGCGATCGCGCTGCAACAGCTGGAAGGCCATGCGCTGAGCCGATTTCGGCCCCACGCCGGGCAGGCAGCGCAGCGACTCCATCAGGCTTTCAAGGAGCGGGCTGGTCTGCATCAGAACGGCATCTTGAAGCCAGGTGGCAGCTGCATACCGCCTGAAACGGCTGCCATTTTGTCTTTTTGTGCTTCCGCCACGCGGCGGGCAGCATCATTAAAAGCCGCCGCAACCAGATCTTCCAACATGTCTTTGTCGTCTTCCAGCAGGCTTGGGTCAACCTCCACACGACGGCAGTTGTGCGCGCCGTTGATGGTGACCTTCACCAGGCCTGCGCCTGATTCACCGGTGACTTCCATGGCGGCGATCTCTTCCTGCACCTGCGCCATTTTGTCCTGCATTTGCTGGGCCTGTTTCATCAGGTTACCCAGTCCGCCTTTTCCAAACATAGTTTTTCTCTCTCAGATCGGGCCGCGCCCGGAAGCGCAGCGTTTCAAAGGGGGCGTATACTCTCTTCATCCACATCCGCATCAAAGAACCGACACAGCGTCTGAATATGATTATCCGCGATAATTGACTGGCGCGCCTGCGCCAGCTTCTCTTCATAAATCTTCTGACGCCACTCCAGCGGAGTTAACACCGCGGGATTATCGTCTTCAAGCAGCGTTAATTCAACCGGGTGGCCTGCCGCTTCCCTCAGCACCTCGGTCAAGACTTTCTGTGCCGAAGGGGAATTCAGGTGGCGCTGGCTGGAGCGCAGATGCAGCGTGATGCCGCTTTCCGTCTGCTCTTTCCAGGCGTTCAGCGCCAGCTGCTGCACCAGTTTAGGCAGCGTCAGCCCGGCAATTTCCGCCGCCCAGGCATCACGCAGCTGCGACTCTGCCGCCAGTTTCACCACCAGTTCCGGAGTCTTTTCATGCTCCAGCGCTGTACGTAACGCTTTTGGCGTGGCCACCGGTTCTGGCTTCACTTCAGCGGTTTGCGCCTTCCAGCGATAAGCTTCTTTTTTTACCGGCACGGCAGGCTCAGCGGCAACCTGCCGCTTCTGACCCCGCTCGGTAACTGTAGCCAGGCGCTCCAGTGCCGAGCTTGCCGGCCGCGCACTCTGCGCTGCCGGCTCACTCTTTTTTGGTTTGGTCACTCCCTGCTGGCGCATTAACTGCGTTCGCGCCTGCAGTAGCTGGCTGGTGGTATCGGGCAGATTCGCCTGTGGCTGTGGCTCTGCCTCCTGCACCGTATGGGCCGGGGTCACGGCGGCCGGGGCGACTGCCGGTTGGGCATGGGCTGGGGAAGGCTGTGCCTGCGGTGTCATCGCCGGACGGGCGACCGGCTCGGCAATCACCTGTCTGGGATGAAAGGCCAGCGCACGCAGCAGCGTCATTTCCACGCCCATCCGGCGATCGGGTGCCAGCGGCAGCTCTTTGCGCCCCACCAGCAGGGTCTGATAATAAAGTTGCACATCCGCAGGCGGCAGCACTCTGGCCAGCTCGCGCAGGCGCTGTTCTGCTGCTGCAAAATCGTCGCCCAACGCCGAGGGCAACAGCTGGATCATCGCCACCCGGTGCAGCAACGTCAGCATCTCTACCAACAGCGCTTCCCACTCCACTCCTCGTGAAGCGGCCTGGTTGAGCAGCGACATAACCTGCTCGCCTTCGGCATTAACCAACGCCTCAATCAGCGCCAGCGGCTGCTCGTCATCCAGCGTGCCGAGCATATCGTTCACAGTGACCGTGGTCACCTGTCCCTGCCCCATGGCAATGGCCTGATCCGTCAGGCTGAGCGCATCACGCATGCTGCCGTCGGCCGCTCTGGCCAGCAGCTGCAACGCCCGCGCTTCCGCTGCAATCTTCTCTTCCTGTAGCACGTGTTCCAGCTGTCCACGGATCTGGGTTACATCCAGTGCTTTCAGGTGGAACTGCAGGCAGCGGGAGAGAATGGTCACCGGCAGTTTTTGCGGATCGGTGGTAGCCAGAAGGAATTTCACGTGCTCCGGCGGCTCTTCCAGCGTTTTCAGTAACGCATTGAAGCTGTGCCGCGAAAGCATATGAACTTCATCGATCAGGTAGACTTTAAAGCGGCCGCGGGCAGGCGCGTACTGGACGTTATCCAGCAGGTCACGGGTATCTTCAACTTTGGTGCGTGAAGCGGCGTCAATCTCAATCAGGTCAACAAAGCGACCCTGTTCGATTTCACGACAGTTGTCGCATTGCCCACAGGGGGTGGCGGTAATGCCGGATTCGCAGTTCAGCCCTTTGGCCAGCAGCCGGGCAATGGTGGTTTTTCCCACACCGCGCGTGCCGGAAAACAGATAAGCGTGATGAATACGGCCAAGGGACAAGCCATTAGCCAGCGCGGTCAGGACATGCTCCTGACCGACAACATCTGTAAACGCTTGCGGACGCCACTTGCGGGCCAGTACCTGATAGCTCATTAACACTTCATCATTGATTTATAGATAATTCGCCTAAACCGCGTTAAACCGCAGTTTAGCCTCGATTCGTTACTCCGCGACAGTGTACCAGTACGTTCGATGCCATTCCTATACCTTTGAGTAAATCATGCCAGTGAAGGCTGCCATGTCAGGTCGCCGCGCGGCATATTTAACAATATTAAGAGCTTTATTTACAAATCAGAACCAAATAAACCCAATAATAACCTGATAATCATTAAAATAAATAGTATCAATTTCTAACTGTCCTAATTAAAATCAAAGAAGAAAGAAATAGCTTTGTTTTATTTTGGACCCAAAATGAGATCGAAATGATAGGAGTAATCATCATTTAAGATCTTTATAAATAGTATATTTTCGATTTTATTGTTTTCTATTACCCTATGAAAATATTCGTTTTTTATAATAATAAGTGTAACGGATACACTTAAAACCTTGTTAACAAAAGATAATGGAATATAGAAATGCAAAAACAAAATGCAAAAAAGGACCCCACCCTTCGCGCTGTAACAACCCATCACCCCCTTATTAAAGCCATCAATACGATTGCCATTATCAGTCTTCCTGTCCTGGGAACGATGAATATCTCTTATGCCAGTGAAGATGTGGCAATCGGGACTCAGGGGGGAAGTGGCGGCAGCGGAAGCTCAGCCAGCAGCGCAGGGGGTGCCACGAATGGAAGCAATGGCAGTAGCGGGAGTAATGCCAACGGTGCCAGCAGCGGAGGCAATGGCAGTAATGGGGTGACCGGCGGGAATGCTGCCGGTGGCACCGCAGGCATCAATGGAAATGATGGCGCTGCCGGAACGGATGCCACCTCAGCGTTACGTAATGTAAAAGGCCAGCTTGGAACACTGCAGATCGGCGGTACCGGGGGTGAAGGTGGAGCTGCGGGCCAGGCCTCTGCCGGGACTGCGGGGGGAACCGGCGGCGCAGGAGGTAACGGCGGCAACGGCGGCACGACAGGTTCCGGCGGCGATGGTGGCGACGGAGGAAATGGCGGTAACGGCGGTAATGGCGCTGATGGCGGCAACGGCGGCGTCGGTGCTGTTGGCGGTAACGGAAATCTGACCATCACCTCCAGTAATTTTAGCACCACCACGGCCACGATTGGCGGCACGGGTGGCAATGCAAGTGCCGGAGAAGCAGGCCAGGCCGGGGGTAATGGCGGCGCGGGTAACAGCGGTGGCGAAGCCGGTGTCGATGGCCTTCAGGCTGCCGGCGGCCTGCCTGGTGATGGCGGAAAAGGCGGTAACGGGGGTAAAGGCGGTAACGGCGGCAATGGTGCAAACGGTGCAGCAGGCGGCACGGGCAGCCTGACGCTTAACAGCACCACTATGACCGTAAAAAGCGCATTAACTGTTGGCGGCAATGCCGGTACAGGTTCCAACGGCGGCGATGGTGCGGCTGGCGGTAAAGGCGGTGATGCAGGCAAAACCTCTGATGATTACGTTGAGACAAATATCACTGGTGAAGTGGGTGACAGCGGTAACGGTGGCACGGCAGGAGCCGGTGGTAACGGCGGTCAGGGTGCCAATGGCGGCAACGGCGGCGCAGGCACACTGACGCTGACTAACAGCGCCCTGACTGCACAGTCAATTGCCCTTGGCGGCAACGGTGCCAGTGGCGGCAACGGCGGCAACAGCGGAACCAACGGCAAAGCTGGTGCTGTGGATGTCACTGCTTCGGCAGGTGCGGGGGCGGCCGGCGGTAAAGGCGGTAATGCAGGCAGCGGCGGCACAGCAGGCGCTGGTTCGCTGGTTGTCAACAACAGCACGCTCAATGTCACCAGCGGGATCCAGATTGGTGGTAATGGCGGCAATGGGGGCAACGGCGGTGCCCTGCAGGGCAGCAGCACTGCCGGAGTCGGCGGCAATGGGTCCGATGGCGCATCCGGTACCCTGACCTTCAGCAACAGTGTTATTAATAACAAAGGCACACTGACACTGGGCGGCCAGGGTGGCAGCGCTGGTGACGGTGGGATCAACAACGGAGCCAGAGGCAGATCGGGTAACGGCGGCGCGGCAGGCAATGGCGGCACCGGTACGGCTATCTTTGAGAGCGGCAGTGGGCAGATTGGTACTGATGTTCAGATTGGCGGTCTGAACGGCAGCAAAGATGGCGCGCTGAACAACGGTTCGATAGCGCAGTCAGCAGGGCTGGGGGGAGCCGGACTGCTGGAAATACGTGGCGGTACCTTCACTGCCGGAACGCTGACGCTGGGAGTGGCCAATCTGTGGAGTGCGCTGACAGATACCCTGACCACCGCAGAAAATCAGTTCCTGCAGAGTGGCGGTACGTTCCAGGTTGGCAGCACCGTACTGAACAATGGCAGCCTGACCATCAGCGATGGCACTTACGCCAGTAAAACACTGGAGGCTAATCAGGGCACGCTTACCGTCAGTGGCGACGGTACCGCCATTTTCGGTTCGACTGAGCTGGACGCCAACAACTGGCAGGAAAACGTGGCGCTGCTGCAGCAGGATCGTCAGCTGACATTTAACGGCAAGTTGATCCTGAGCGGCGACACTACTCTGGATCTCTCCAGCCCGGATCTTAACTGGCGCGTGGGCGGCGATGAAAATACTTACGGCCTGGGAGACTCTTCCCTGACCGTGCTCAATGCCCGCTCTTATATTGATTCCGGCAATGCGGCGCTCTCTCTGGGCTACGGCCAGATTGATAAAAACGCCTACCTGCTGGTGTTAACGGATGGCGGCGTTACGGCAGGAGAGACCTTCACTGCGGTAACCGGGTCTGGCCTGCAGGGACAGGTTTCTCCAGCCTGGCAGGATGCCAACATCAGTACTACCAGCAGGTTGCTGACCGCCAGGCAGACCGCCGGAACGGATGCCACGCAGATCACCATCGAAAACGCCGATCTCAGCACCAGCCTCCCAAGACTCTCATTCCGCACAGCCAGCCTGATGAACGCAATGAGCAGCCAGATCGGAGTGGACGTGAACGCCGAAAATGCGGCACAGCAATTCGTGTCGAAAGCGATGGATGTCCGCTATGTCAGCGATGCCGGGACGGCTGCACGCCTGGTCGAATCGGCGGTCAATATGGCCTCAATCGCCAACGTAGCCGGAACCAGCTTCCAGGTCATGTCTGCCACCGCGAAAACGCTGTCTAAGCACCTGTCAGAGGGGCAACACTTCTTTAAAGGCACGCCGCTTGAAGAAGGGTTCAACCTGTGGACTTCACTGCTTTATGACAACAGCCACCTCTCTGGCTATCACTCCGGGGGCTTTGATGCCAAAACCAAAACCTGGTTGGGTGGCATCTTTATTGGCGGTGAGGATACGCTGATCACCGAGGCCGGTGGCATCCTGAAAACAGGCGGTGCACTGAACATTGGTAAAGGAAAAAGCAAAGCCAGCGGCAACCTCTACCCGGTGAAAAACGACCTCGATTTCTGGGGCGCTTCCCTGTACGGCAGCTGGATTAAAGAGAACTGGAACCTGATTGGAGATCTGAACTTCTCCCGCGTCAGCCACAGCATGAAGCAGTCGCTCGATCCAGTGACCGGTTATTCAACGCTGTCCGGAGATGCAAAATCGACGATTATCAGCGCCGGTCTGACTCGCGAGTATGTGTTTGAAACCGAGTATGTGGACATTATGCCGCACCTTGGCATTCGCTATACCATGCTGAAAAACAACGGCTTTAATGCCAAAAGCGAGGGGAAAACGCTGTTTAAAAACGGTTCAAATTCCCAGTCACTGTGGTCTGTACCGCTGGGTGTCAGCTTCAGCAAAGAGTATAAGAATGACTCAGGCTATACGCTGAAACCGGCACTGGATTTCTCCTACATCGCTACCGGCGGTGACACTACCAGCGGCACCAAAGTGTCTATGGAAGGCGTCAGCGGCTCAGCATGGAGTGAATCCCGTATCGCTGACAGCTCGGCTTACGCGGCCTCCGCAGGTGTTCAGTTACAGAAAGGCGATATGACTTACGGCCTGGGCTACGGCATCCAGAAGTCATCCAATGAAACCTCTCAGGCCATTTCAGCTTCGTTTAATCTGAAGTTCTGATGATAAAAAAAGGCTGGTTACGTCAGGTAACCAGCCTTTTTCAACAGACATTGCCACAAATGTTAATGGCCCGGGAAATTCACCAGGCTGAAGCACTCAATTCCCATCGCGTTCAGGCGCGCTTCGCCGCTCAAATCAAACAGATTAATGATAAAAGCGGCATCTTTTACTTCACCACCGGCACGACGGATCAGTTTCGCTGTGGCTTCGATCGTTCCGCCTGTTGCCAGCAAATCATCCACCACCAGCACAACATCCCCGGCAGTAATAGCATCACAGTGCAGCTCCAGCTGGTCGGTGCCATATTCCAGTTCATAGCTTTCGGCAAACGTTTTGCGCGGCAGTTTGCCCGGTTTACGAACGGGTACAAATCCCACGCCCAGGCCTAACGCTACCGGTGCACCAAACAGGAAGCCACGGGCTTCCGTTCCCACCACTTTGGTGATGCCCGCATGACGGAAACGATCAACCAACAGTTCAATACTGAGTGCATACGCTTTTGGATCTTCCAGCAGGCTGGTCACGTCGCGGAACAGAATGCCCGACTTTGGATAATCCGGGATGCTTTTGATACTGTTTTTAAGGAATTCAAGCTGCTGAGCAGTTGCGGTCATAATGTTATGCCTGGTAAATACAAATCTGACTCGCGCAGCTTCAGCGGCTCTTGCGAACTGATTCACAGAGTCTGACGGACCGTCGGGGGGGAAGCCACGCACGAAAACGACCAAATTTATGCAAACCGGCCGGTAAATGCAACCGCGGAAAGCAAAAGTAGCCCGGATAAGGGTATCATATTCTGGCTGATTACCGGAGAGAACAAGATGAAAAGTGCCCACCTGTTGGCGCAGTTACAAGGAAAGCTGGACGAGCTGGCACAGGCAGTGGCGCCCCATGCGCATAAAAGAACGCCCAAGGCCCGTTTCGACAGCCAGCTGTTTCACAGCCACAGCACCCGGCTGGGCGACTATCTGGAGGAAGTGCGCCAGAGTCTGGACCAGCTGAAGCAGAGCGTGAGTGCCCAGCGGACGGAGCGCGTGGCCTGGATGGCAGAACGGGTGGTTCTGCAGATGGGCGCACTTCAGCGAGAGCTGGCGACACAGACTTTGCGCAAGGGAGAGTTCCATAAAGAGCCGGAAAGTGAAAACCTCTATGAAAAGCTGGCGAAGCATCAGGATTATGAGCGCCGCCTGCGCACCATGATTGCCGACAGAGAGAGCCAGCTTGCTCAGCAGGAAACGCTGGTTCAGCAGCAAGCCCTGCAGCGGGAGATCGCCGCACAGGAAGGCCGTCTGCAGCGATGCCTGCAGGCGCTGAAGCGAATTGAACGCGCCATTGAAAAACGCGAACACTAGCTATACTAGCTGCATACTATTTCTGACTGGAGACAACGGATGGGACTTCTCTCCTGGATCATCATCGGGCTGCTGATTGGGCTTGTCACCCGGCGTTTTTTCCCCGGGCGTCCCGGCGGCCTGGTTGCCACACTGGTACTGGCCGTGGTCGGTGCGTTGATTGGCGGCTATATCAGCGCCTTTTTTGATTACGGTACGCTGGCCGGAATGGATCCCCGTGCGATGCTGATTGCCCTGGCCGGTGCGCTGATTATGGTGCTGCTGGTCAGAAAACTGCGGATCTGATGTTACAGAGGAAACCCATGTCGCTTGAAACCGCTCCGGAAGAAGTAAAACTGGCCGTAGATTTGATTATGCTACTGGAAGAGAATGCGGTTGCGCCCCAGACGGTACTGGCTGCGCTGGCTATCGTACAGCGGGATTTTGAGAAAAAATTAGCCGAAAGAGGCTAAGCGGCCCCGCCCTGTCAAGCCGGGAGAATACGTAGTGATGGGCTGTGTTTCAGCATATCGATCAGCACTTCTACCAGTTGCGGAGTGTCCGCAGCCAGGTCAAAGCTTGCCGGCATAAACAACCAGTTTTCCATGATGCCGGTGATGTAACCCCGTATCACTATTGCCGTGCGACGGGTATCGAGGTTTTCCGGCAGTTGACCGGCGGCCATACACTGACGCAGCACGTCTTCAATCTTTTCGTAACATTCAAGGTACAGAGTCTGCTGCATCATCTGCAAAGTGGCCATTTCACCCACGAACTCGCATTTATGGAAAATAATTTCCAGAAGTGCACGTCTGCGGGAATCCCTGGCTGTCGCTTCAAGCACATACGAAATCATCGCTCGCATCACTGACAGTGGATCTGAAGGGTATTTTAATTGATACTCATGCTCTAAGTCTTCCAGTCCGGACTCGGACTGCGCCCATATTTCATTGAGCAGATCGGTTTTGTTTTTGAAATGCCAGTAGATTGCACCCCGCGTCACCCCCGCCGCAGTGGCGATGTCGGCCAGTGACGTTTTAGAGACACCATGTTCGGAAAATCTTTCAATTGCCGCATTGATGATGTGATTTCGCGTTTCTAACGCCTGTTGTTTGGTTTTTCGTGCCATAGGGTGACTTTTACAAAAAGGTGCACTTACATACATTTGCGAATGTATGTACCATAGCACGACCATAATTTAAACGCAGCAATGGGTTTATGGGTTTGTGATCCATTGAACAATCGATATCGGACACTCGAGGTTTATTTATGAACAAAAACAGAGGAATAACGCCTCTGGCGGCCGTTCTGATGCTTTCAGGCAGCTTAGTGCTGACAGGATGTGATAATAAAGAAGCGCAGCAAGGTGGACAGCAGCAGGCACCGGAAGTGGGTGTTGTCACGCTGAAAAGCGCTCCGCTAACCGTCACGACCGACCTCCCGGGTCGCACCTCCTCGTTCCGTGTTGCAGAAGTTCGCCCTCAGGTTTCAGGCATCATTTTAAAACGGAATTTCGTGGAAGGCAGCGATATCAAGGCAGGGCAATCTCTTTATCAGATCGACCCGGCTACCTATCAGGCGGCTTACGACAGCGCGAAAGGAGATTTAGCGCAGGCTGCTGCCAATGCACAAATCGCCGCACTGACCGTGAAACGCTATAAACCTCTGCTGGGAACCAAGTACATCAGCCAGCAGGATTATGACACCGCGGTGGCTACCGCCAGCCAGACTTCGGCTGCGGTGCAGGTAGCGAAAGCCAATGTTGAAACTGCCCGTATCAACCTGGTTTATACCAAAGTGACCTCACCAATCAGTGGCCGCATTGGCAAATCTTCCGTGACGGAAGGTGCGCTGGTGCAGAGCGCACAGACCACCGCACTGGCAACAGTACAGCAGCTTGACCCGATTTATGTCGACGTCACGCAGTCGAGTGAAGACTTTATGCGCCTGCGCTCAGAACTGAACTCCGGTAAGTTACAACAAACCAACGGAAAAGCTCAGGTCAAACTGTTACTGCAGGATGGTAGCGAATACGCTCAGGCCGGAACATTGGAATTCTCTGATGTGACTGTCGATGAAACAACCGGGTCTATCACGCTGCGTGCGGTGTTCCCTAACCCTGACCACTCTCTTCTGCCTGGCATGTTCGTGCGTGCCCGTCTGGATGAGGGAACCAACCCTAGCGCATTGTTAGTGCCTCAGCAGGCGGTAACCCGCACGCCAACCGGCCAGGCAACCGCAATGGTGGTGGGTGCAGATAATAAAGTTGAACTGCGCACTCTGACGACGGATCAGGCTATCGGCGATAAGTGGCTGGTGACTGACGGTCTGAAAGAAGGCGACAAAGTGATCACCGTTGGTGTTCAGCGTGCTAAACCGGGTGCTCAGGTTACCCCGCAGGAAGTGAGTACAGATCATGCCGGGCAGGCAAAGTCTGAACAACCGCAGTCTTAAACAGGAGCCGCTGATACATGGCTAAGTTCTTTATCGATCGCCCCATCTTTGCGTGGGTAATCGCCATCATTATTATGCTGGCGGGCGTGCTGTCGATTCTAAAGCTGCCGATTGAGCAATATCCAAATGTTGCGCCGCCAGCAGTACAGATCCGCGCCGTTTACCCTGGAGCTGATGCGAAAACGCTGCAGGACTCAGTAACGCAGGTTATTGAGCAAAACATGAACGGTATCGATGGCCTGATGTATATGTCATCGAACAGCGACTCCTCCGGGACGTTACAGCTGACCCTGACCTTCGAGTCAGGCACTGACCCGGACATCGCCCAGGTTCAGGTGCAGAACAAACTGCAGCTGGCAACGCCGTTACTGCCACAGGAAGTGCAGCAGCAGGGGATTCAGGTTCAGAAATCCTCCAGCAGCTTCCTGATGGTAGCCGGTTTCGTCAGTGACGACGGCAGCATGACGCAGAATGACATCTCGGACTACGTGGCCTCGAATATCAAAGATCCTATCAGCCGTACCCTCGGCGTGGGGGATACCCAGATATTCGGTGCTCAGTATGCAATGCGCATCTGGATGGACCCGCATAAGCTGAATAACTATCAGCTGACGCCGGTCGATGTCATCAGCGCCATTACCGCGCAAAACGCCCAGGTTGCCGCAGGTCAGTTGGGCGGTTCTCCACCAGTCCCTGGCCAGCAGCTCAACGCCTCAATCATCGCGCAGACCCGTCTGACCTCGACCGACGAATTCGGCAAAATTCTGCTGAAGGTCAACTCAGATGGCTCACGCGTGTTACTGAAGGATGTAGCGAAAATCGAGCTCGGTGGTGAAAACTACGAGATCATTGCGCGCTATAACGGCAAGCCAGCATCCGGTATCGGTATTAAGCTGGCAACCGGTGCTAACGCACTGGATACTGCGGCCGCGGTAAAATCGGAACTGGCTAAACTGGAACCGTTCTTCCCGGCCGGGTTGAAGACCGTTTACCCTTACGACACCACGCCATTCGTTAAAATTTCCATTATGGAAGTGGTGAAAACGCTGATCGAAGCGATCGTGCTGGTATTCATCGTCATGTACCTGTTCCTGCAGAACTTCCGCGCCACCCTGATCCCAACGATTGCGGTGCCGGTAGTCTTGCTGGGCACCTTTGCGATAATCAGCGCCTTTGGCTACTCGATTAACACCCTGACGATGTTCGGGATGGTACTGGCGATAGGACTGTTGGTGGATGATGCCATCGTGGTGGTGGAGAACGTCGAGCGTGTGATGGCCGAAGAGGGCCTGCCGCCGAAAGAAGCGACCAAAAAATCGATGGATCAGATCCAGGGTGCCCTGGTAGGTATTGCGCTGGTGCTGTCTGCGGTATTCATCCCAATGGCCTTCTTCGGAGGATCGACCGGGGTTATCTATCGCCAGTTCTCGATTACGATTGTGTCGGCAATGGTGCTGTCGGTGATTGTGGCGTTGATCCTGACGCCCGCGCTGTGCGCCACCATGCTCAAGCCAGTCAAAAAAGGCGACCACGGCAAGACCACCGGATTCTTCGGCTGGTTTAACCGCATGTTCGACAAGAGCACCCATCATTACACCGACAGCGTTGGCCACATCATTCGCAGTACCGGCCGCTATCTGGTGATCTACCTGCTGATCGTGGTGGGGATGGCGTATCTGTTCCTGAAGCTGCCGACCTCCTTCCTGCCGGAAGAAGATCAGGGGCTGCTGCTGGCCCAGGCCCAGCTGCCAGCGGGCGCGACTCAGGAACGTACCCAGAAGGTGCTGGATCAGGTTACGGACTACTTCCTGACCAAAGAGAAAGATAACGTTCGCTCGGTCTTTACCGTTAACGGCTTTGGTTTCGCCGGTCGTGGACAGAACACCGGTATCGCTTTCGTCAGCCTTAAACCGTGGGACGAACGTGACGGAGCGGCCAACAAGGTCGACGGCATTGCCGGACGAGCCATGAAGGCTTTCGGTGCGATTAAAGATGCGATGGTGATCCCGTTCAACCTGCCAGCGATTATCGAACTGGGTAACGCCACCGGTTTTGACTTTGAGCTGATTGACCAGGCTAACCTGGGGCATGATGCACTGACCAACGCCCGTAATCAGCTGCTGGGCTCGGTAGCCAAGCATCCTGACACGCTGGTTGGTGTTCGTCCGAACGGTCTGGAAGATATGCCACAGTACAAGCTGACTATTGATCAGGAGAAAGCAGAAGCCCTTGGCGTCTCTATTTCTGACATCAATACCACGCTGGGTGCTTCATGGGGTGGTTCCTACGTCAACGACTTTATCGACCGCGGTCGTGTGAAGAAGGTGTACGTGATGGGCCAGGCGGACTCCCGTATGCTGCCGGACGATATCAATAAATGGTACGTGCGCGGCTCCGGTGGTCAGATGGTGCCGTTCTCCGCCTTCGCCTCGGCGAAATGGCAGTACGGTTCACCGCGTCTGGAACGTTATAACGGTCTGCCTTCAATGGAAATCCTTGGTCAGGCAGCACCGGGCAAGAGCTCCGGTGAAGCGATGGGGCTGATGGAACAGCTGGCGTCTCAGCTGCCTGCGGGAATTGGTTATGACTGGACGGGAATGTCCTACCAGGAACGCCTCTCCGGCAACCAGGCTCCGGCCCTGTACGCCATCTCTCTGATTGTGGTGTTCCTGTGTCTGGCGGCACTGTATGAGAGCTGGTCAATACCATTCGCGGTTATGCTGGTTGTCCCGCTCGGGGTGATTGGTGCACTGATCTTTACCACGTTACGCGGACTGAGTAACGACGTCTACTTCGTGGTGGGCCTGCTGACAACCATTGGGCTGTCGGCGAAGAACGCGATATTGATCGTGGAATTCGCCAAAGATCTGATGGAGAAAGAAGGCAAAGGTCTGGTGGAATCGACGCTGGAAGCGGTCCGTATGCGTTTACGTCCGATTCTGATGACCTCTCTGGCCTTTATCCTCGGCGTATTGCCGCTGACGATCAGTACCGGTGCAGGTTCCGGTGCGCAGAATGCGGTAGGTACCGGTGTAATGGGCGGGATGGTGACCGCGACTATTCTGGCAATCTTCTTTGTACCGGTGTTCTTTGTGGTGGTTCGCCGCCGCTTCAGCAAGAACAAGGAAGAGCTGGAACACGGTCATACGGAAGAGCATCACCAGCACTAATCTCTGCTGTTAAACAGACTGAAGAGGCCGCTAATGCGGCCTCTTTTTTTTGGCAGTGTCAGTAAAACGAGGTTTTACCGTCTGCGTCTCCTGAAAAGTCGTTTATGCCGCAATGCCTGTTGCAATCCGCTCACAGCACGCGCATAATTATTGATATGTTATAACGTATCAATAATTCAGTGGGGATTTATGAAAAAAGGTATTCATCCTGCTTACCGCACCGTGGCGTTTCACGACACCAGCGCAGACAAATATTTCACCGTTGGCTCCACCATCAAAACCGACAGGACGGTGGAGCTCAACGGTCAGGTCCTGCCCTACGTGGCACTGGACGTCTCTTCTGCTTCCCATGCCTTCTACACCGGCAGGCAGAAAGAGTTTGCCAAAGAAGGCAGTGCACATCGCTTTAATCAGCGTTTTGGCCGTTTTTTCCCACCCGCTAAGTAAGGAGTCAGCATGCAGGTTCTGAGTTCACTGGCTTCGGCCAAAAAGCGTCATAAAGATTGCAAAGTCGTCCGCCGTAAGGGGCGTATTTACGTGATCTGTAAAACCAACCCTCGTTTCAAAGCTGTACAGGGAAGAAAGAAAAAACGCTGAGACATGGGCGAAAACAGTGCCTGCGAGAGAAACACAGGCACTGTGCTTCAAAGTAATGCCGCATAATGCGGCTTTTTTCTGCCTGTAAATGGGGCATCCCTGCCCCACCGTTTACTTCATGCTGGACAGCATCGCATTGACGTTATGCTTAAACGCAGCCACGTAGGTCTCCGCCGCGCCGCCTTTTTTGGTCAGCGCCTCCGGATAAAGTTCCCCCCCCGGTTGAGCACCCGTTGCGGAAGCAATCTGTTTCACCAGGCGAGGATCGGTCTGATTCTCGATAAAGTAGTTACGGATATGCTCTTTTTTCAACTGAGTGATCAACCCGGCGACGTCTGAGGCACTGGCTTCAGACTCGGTCGAAAAGCCCACCGGCGACATAAAGCTGACGCCATAGCGTTGGCCGAAATAGCCAAATGCATCATGGCTGGTCAGCACCTTACGCTTCGCTACCGGCACCGCGGCAAAGCGGGTTTCTGCCCATTTATCCAGTTTTTGCAGCTGGCTGGCGTAGGCCGCTCCCCGCTGACGGAAGTAATCCGCATCCTGCGGGTCCGCCACGATAAGAGCATTCATCACGTTGTTTGCGTAAATCACACCGTTTTGCATACTGTTCCACGCGTGGGGATCGGTAATGGTTTTACCATCTTCTTCCATGGAACGGGTGGTGATCCCCTGAGAAGCAACAATCACTTTCCCTTTATATTCGGAAGCGGAAATCAGACGGTCCATCCACCCTTCCAGCCCCAGCCCGCTGACAAATACCACGTCCGCTTTTGACAGCGCCTGGCTGTCCTGCGGAGTGGGTTCAAAGCTGTGCGGGTCACCGTCCGGCCCGACCAGGCTCTTCACTTTCACGTGTTCGCCTCCAACTTCCTTCACGATATCGCCCAGGACAGAAAAACTGGCTACCGTTTCCACCGTTTTCGCCATGACCAGCGGCGTGACAAAAATCGCCGCAACTGCCAGCGCTAAAGGTAACTTCTTCATGCTTTCTCCTTACCAATTGAAAAAGGGCGTGCGCGGAAAATTCCACCGCAGGGCCCGGCTAAAATTGAAATAAAAAACAGAATGGCGGCGCTGAGCACCACCGCCGGTCCGGCAGGCAGTGACAGATAATAAGAGGCAATCAGGCCGCTGAAGCTGGCGATCAGTGCGAGGATCATCGCCGAAGCGATCATGCCGGGCAGCTCCTGCCGCCAGAAGCGGGCAGCGGCGGCGGGCAGCATCATCAGGCCCACGCACATCAGGGTGCCAAGAACCTGGAATCCGGCAACCAGATTGGTCACCACCAGAATGAGGAATATGCCATGCACCAGCGGCGCAACCCAGCGGCTCTGGGCGCGTAAAAATGTCGGGTCGAACGCATCAATCACCAGCGGACGATAGATCATCGCCAGCACCAGCAGGGAAACGGCGGCGATCCCGCTGACCAGCATAATCGACGGGTTATCCACCGCGAGCAGCGAACCGAACAGAACATGCAGCAGGTCAACACTCGACCCGCGCAGGGAAACCAGCGTCACGCCTAAAGCCAGCGATCCCAGATAGAAACCGGCAAAGCTGGCATCTTCCCTTAAAGGGGTATAGCGGCTCACGGCACCGGAAAGCAATGCAACCGACAATCCGGCAATCACGCCACCGGTCCCCATTGCCACCAGTGATAACCCTGATATCAGGTAACCTATTGCCGCACCGGGCAACACCGCGTGGGAAAGCGCATCGCCCACCAGGCTCATTCTGCGCAGCAATAAAAAGACGCCCAGCGGCGTGGCACTCAGGGAAAGCGCCACGCAGGCCACCAGCGCCCGCCGCATGAAACCAAACTCAATAAAAGGCTGCACCAGCGCGAGAGTCATCTTTTCTCCTTTATGCGGCTGAAGTTGAGTTGGGTGATGGCCGATCCCTGCCCTGACCATTCGGCATGGCTGTTCTTCAGGCGCAGCGTTTGTGGAAAATGTTTCTCCACCGTCGCCATGTCGTGCAGTACCACTATTAAGGTACAACCAGCCTGATGCCGCTCTTCCAGCAGCGCCAGCAGTAGCCCGGTGGTGTGGCTGTCCACGCCGGTGAAGGGCTCATCAAGCAGCAGTAAAGAAGCATCCTGTACCAGCAGACGGGCAAACAGCACGCGCTGCAGCTGACCACCGGAGAGCGTACCAGGCTGCGCGGTGGCAAAATCCTGCATGTCGACCTTTTCCAACGCGTTCATCACCGCCTGTCGCATGTTGCGATTAATGGCACCAAACCAGCCGCAGCGTTTCCAGCATCCCATTGCCACCAGGTCAAAAACGTTGATCGGGAAAGTCCGTTCAATTTCAGACTGCTGAGGAAGCCACGCCATGCTGACGCGCGGTTTTGGCAGGCTGACCGAACCGGACACCGGAGGTAAAAGGCCCGCCAGCGTCTTCAGCAGAGTGGATTTTCCGGAACCATTGGCGCCAACCAGCGCGGTCATTGAGCCCTGCTGAAACTCGCCTTCAAGCGCAGGGGCTACCGCCCTGCCCTGATAGCCAACGATGAGGTTATTGAGGGTGATCATCAGGAGACGGCCCAGTAAGTGATCGCCATCAGCAGCGCGACAACCGTACCCGCAAGGGTCAGGCGCATGAAAGCCGACTGCGTCAGCAGGGTTCCCTTGCGGGTTAAAGAAAAAAGTGAGGACATCACACGAATCGCCCATATGTTATAACATAACAATATACTACGATCGCTAATAACGTAAAGCTTCGAACAAAGTGTATCTAAGTATGACGACCTTACCACCAGTAATGAGACGACGTTATATAAAAATTTTTCAACTTCCCGTTTTTTCTATCGCAGAAAGAGGTTTTGTCTACTAAGATAATTAATAGTCAAATCATTGAGATAGTTAACTGTAATTTTCAGGGGCTTGATAATATTGCTATAGAGACGAATTATGTCTATAAGTATTAGTTAACTCTGTGGAGAAAAAATGCGCAAACGTATTCCATTCGCATTTAGAGAAAATGAAGAGAACCTGCAGGCACTGGCCAAGAATATTCAGCAGATTATTCCCAAAATAGAACCAGAGCTGACCGGGTCGCTGTTATGGTATTCACAAAATGCGCAATATGTTCCCGACAGCTTGAAAATTATTTCTATAGAATATTCACATGAATCGCGATATAAGATGACATATAGCTTTCGCTGGAACGTTTTTAACGCCTGTCTGGATATTGATGCCGGGCAGACAACAACCGAGACGGTCAATTTTGAATGCCAGCCAGATGCGCTGATTTTTGATTTCATTGATACTCATCAGCCCACGGCTGCTGACGAACTGTAATTTTTAGTAAGCGCATTACAAATACAATTTAAGCAGGCTATATTTAATTATACGAAGACTCAGGTTTTATTATCGCTTCCTGGCACAACACCCGCTGAAAGCCTGCGCTGACAGCACCAATACTCGCTATGGAGGGGAAAAAGATGGACGAATACTCACCGAAAAGGCATGATATTGCCCAGCTGAAATTCTTGTGTGAAAATTTGTACGACGAAAGCCTTGCGACGTTAGGTGACAGTCACCATGGCTGGGTTAACGATCCCACTTCAGCAATCAATTTACAGCTTAACGATTTGATTGAGCATATTGCAGCTTTTACCATGAATTACAAAATTAAACATATTGAAGATAGTGAACTGATTAGTCAGATTGACGAATATCTTGATGATACGTTTATGCTCTTTAGCAATTACGGCATTAATGTTCAGGATCTGCAACGCTGGCAAAAATCAGCTAAACGCCTGTTTAACATTTTCGCAGAGGAATGCGCTCACGTCACCGTTCAGGCGAGCCATTCGTTTTAGTAACCCTTTATATTTTCAACGGCTTAACAATGACAGATAAACTTCTGACCAAAACTGATTATCTGATGCGTTTAAGAAAGTGTCGTTCTATCGATACGCTTGAGCGGGTAATCGAAAAAAACAAATACGAATTGTCCGATAATGAACTCGCAGTTTTCTATTCTGCGGCCGACCATCGCCTTGCTGAACTGACGATGAATAAACTTTACGATAAAGTACCGGTAGCAGTCTGGAAATTCGTGCGATAAGGACGGAGTGGAATGTTTAGCCAGTCTGGCAGGGCAGAATTGGGTGGGGGCCCTGCCAGCCACATCCCGGCACACGCGTCACCTGCTGCGGCTGCTTCCTTCCGGATCTGACCGAGTTCACAAGTTAGCATTGCGGGAGAACCAACCGGGCCCCCATTGAAAAGCTCCATGCTATGGAGCGAGGGCATTATCAATGAACCCCGGGGCAATTGCAAGCCCACGCCCGGTGACCGTTGATTTCTTGTGCAGACTCGCTATCTGATTGTTTTCAAAGCCTTCCTTTTAACCTGCTCTCGCACAGCATAACCTCATGAAATCGCTTCAGATGTTGCCCACTTTCGATTACTGTTAAGGTCGGAAGAGGTGAATCCCATGACTGAACAAGATACTTTCCAGCAACGCATCTGGCAGATTGTCGCGGCCATCCCTTATGGCAGAGTGACCACCTATGGTGAAATCGCTCGTCTCGCCGGTTCTCCACGCGCCGCCCGTCAGGTGGGCGGCGTGCTCAGGCGCCTGCCCAAAGACAGCAAGTTGCCGTGGTACCGGGTCATTAATCGGATGGGAGAAATTTCCTTAACGGGAGACAATCTCGATCGTCAGCGCCAGGCACTGCTGGATGAAGGCATTGAAGTGAGTGCTGCAGGGAAAATATCTCTCAGCCGTTACCGCTGGGAAATATAAACCGCCCCGCAAGGGGCGGAAAAATTACATTGAAGAGGGTGCAGGGACGGAAGAGGAAGGTGAAACCTGCGTAGGGGACGTGGAAGGCACCGTCGTTGCCGCCCCACTCTGGGCTGGAATGGCGACTGAAGGAACCGGAACCAATATCAACTCTTCTTTATTCCCACCGTTATTGATCACCTGTTTTACCGTATCGGTAATAAAGGCCAGTTTGCCATCAACGGTAATCGCCGCGCTCAGCAGAATTCGGGCATTGGGCTGTATATCCGCCGGATTGAAAGGCAGGATAAATTTGAACGGTGCCTGTTTACCGTCAGTTCTTACCACGCGCTGGGCAAGGACTTTGGACGGTGCATCAGCAAGCGAAGCATCAGACAGCGTCACGGTCAGAACTGCGTCAGGCGGCAGTGCCACTTTCTGACGAATATAGATGGACCCACTGACGTTAGGCTGGCGGATCGTCGACTGTTCCCCCGCCACCTGAGAAGCCAGCGTTGCCGTTGGCACATCTTTTCCTTTTTCCGCACAACCGGAAAGCGCAACCACCAGAGCAGCACCTGTAAGCATTGGCCAGACTTTCATTGATTTATTCTCCTTATGATCAATGCACAATATCTCGGTTTGTCACAGACAGAGATTCCCTGTCCCGTAAGTCTTAATTCTGGCACAAGTTAATGATATTTTCCTGTAAGCCGTGGATTGCGCTTTTTTCAGCGGCATAATCGTACCCCTACCCGTTGACGGAAACTGGTCCGATCTCGCAAACTGACCGCAAGACGACTACTGAGGACGCTGTGATGAGTCACGCACTACAAGAGCTGTTAAATTTGTTGAATCTGGAAAAGCTCGAAGAGGGTCTGTTTCGCGGCCAGAGCGAAGACCTGGGCCTGCGCCAGGTGTTTGGTGGTCAGGTGGTGGGTCAGGCACTTTATGCCGCCAAACAGACGGTGCCTGCCGATCGCATTATCCACTCCTTCCACAGCTATTTCCTGCGTCCCGGCGACAGTCAGAAAGCGATAATTTATGATGTGGAGACGCTGCGTGACGGGCAGAGCTTCAGCGCCAGACGCGTCAGCGCAATTCAGAATGGTCAGCCGATTTTCTACATGACCGCGTCATTCCAGGCGTCGGAAAGTGGCTTTGAGCATCAGAAGCCCATGCCGCAGGTCGTGGGCCCTGAGGAGCTGCCAGCCGAAAGCGAGATTGCCAGGCAACTCTCCCCTTTCATTCCGGAGCGCGCGCGGGAAAAATTCCTGTCGGAAAAGCCGTTTGAAATCCGCCCGGTGAAATTCCACAACCCGCTGAAAGGCCACGTTGATGAGCCCGTGCGCCATGTCTGGTTACGGGCTAACGGCACGATGCCGGAAGACAAACGCATCCACCAGTATCTGCTGGGTTATGCTTCGGACTTCAACTTCCTGCCGGTGGCATTGCAGCCGCACGGTAAAGGTTTTCTCGAACCGGGCATGCAGGTCGCGACGATCGATCACTCCATGTGGTTCCACCGGCCGTTCGATCTGAATCAGTGGCTGCTGTACAGCGTGGAGAGCACCTCAGCCTCGGGTGCCAGGGGATTTGTACGGGGTGAATTCTATACTCAGGACGGCACCCTGGTCGCCTCCACGGTGCAGGAAGGGGTCATGCGCGTTCGTCAGTAACCGCGTTCTTTTTTCTGCACAAAGCAAAACGGCCCCTTGCGGGGCCGTTTGTCATTTTATGGTTTTAAAACCACACGACTTTTCTTTCGGTGCACTTACTGGTTGTAAGCATTCTCACCGTGGCTGTTCACATCCAGACCTTCACGCTCCTGATCTTCAGGAACACGCAGACCGACAACCATATCAGCCACTTTGAAGGCGATAAAGGCAACCACACCGGTCCAGACGATGGTCACACCGACGCTGAACAGCTGGATCCAGACCTGATGCCCCATGGTCACGCCTTCGGCATAGCCCACGCCACCCAGTGAAGAGGAAGCGAACACGCCAGTCAGGATACAACCTACGATGCCACACACGCCGTGCACACCAAACACATCACAGGGGTCATCGACACGCAGCCATTTCTTCAGGGTGGTGACACCCCACAGACCAGCCAGACCGCCCACGATACCAATAATCAGCGCACCGCCCACGCCCACGTAACCACAGGCTGGGGTGATAGCCACCAGGCCGGCAATCACGCCAGAGCAAACGCCCAGCAGCGAAGGTTTACCACGCAGAGCCCATTCGCCGAAGGTCCAGCTGAGCATCGCGCCGGCAGTCGCCATTACGGTGTTCAGGAAGGCCAGACCGGCGATTTCATTGGCCGCGCTGGCCGAGCCAGCGTTGAAACCAAACCAGCCCACATACAGGATCGCGGTACCGGTGAACACCATTGGCAGGTTGTGTGGTTTAAAGGCTTCTTTACCGAAACCAGCACGTTTGCCCACCAGGTAAGCCCCCACCAGGCCAGCGACCGCGGCGTTGATGTGCACCACAGTACCGCCCGCGAAGTCCAGCGCGCCGTCCTGAGCAAGCAGTCCACCTGACCAGACCATATGGGCGATAGGCAGATAAGAGAAGGTCAGCCAGATCGCCACGAAAATCAGCACTGCAGAGAAGCGAACACGTTCAGCGATTGAACCAACAATCAGCCCCACGGTGATACAGGCGAAAGAAGCCTGGAAAGAGACGTGGATATACTGATAGAAAGTGCCGACCAGCGCGGTCAGCTGGATGTTTTTCAACATCGCCATGCTGAAGCCGCCGAAGAAAGCATTACCTTCACTGAAGGCCAGTGAGTAGCCGTAAACCATCCACAGTACGCAAACCATCGCAAAGGTCACGGAGACCTGAGTCATCATGGAGAGTACGTTTTTAGCGCGGATCAGACCACCGTAAAACAGGGCAATGCCGGGTAATGTCATAAACAGCACCAGCGCGGTGCAAATCATCATAAAGGCGTTGTCGGCTTTGTCTACCACTACCGGAGCCGCAGCCATCGCGAGCGACGGTAACAGGGCCAGGCTGGCAAGGCCGAATACAGCGAGTTTTTTGTTCATTTTATCCCATCCCATCACAATTCTTAGCCCCGAGGTTACAGTGCTGCTTCGTCAGTTTCGCCAGTACGGATACGAATGACTCGCTGCAGTTCTGCAACAAAGATCTTACCGTCACCAATTTTGCCGGTATAAGCAGCTTTACTAATTACATCAATGACTTCGTCGAGTTGATCGTCTGCAATCGCAATGTCTATTTTTACTTTTGGCAGGAAGTTTACGCTGTACTCAGCACCGCGATACAGTTCTGCATGCCCTTTCTGGCGACCAAAACCTTTCACTTCGGTCACGGTCAGCCCCTGAATACCGATAGAGGACAGTGCTTCACGCACGTCTTCTAATTTAAACGGTTTGATTACCACGGTAACCAGCTTCATACGATCCCCTCCAGGTAGTGAAAACGGTTGTTTCTCCCGACACGGACTGATTAAAGCAAAGGCTGTGCCATAAATTAAAAACCGGCATTTTTCAGACGATTAGCCAGTCCGGCTCTGAGTCCGTCCAGCGTTATTAAATTTCGCCTGAGCTCGCCCGACAGAAAGTCACCACAAAAAACGCACCATTAAGGTGCGTCATGATTCAGGTCTGTGCAAAAGGCCCTTTTAAGGCCTTTTGATGCCTGCTTTTGGTGCAGTTTAACGGTCAGATTTTTAGCGTCTCACCGGCCTCCAGCTCCTCGCCAACCAGTTGCAGCTGATACATTTGCCAGTAGCGCCCCTGTTTCTCCAGCAGCTCCCGGTGGCTACCCTGCTCAACGGCACGACCACGGTGCAATACAAGAATGGAATCCGCCTCGGTAATGGTAGAAAGGCGGTGAGCAATGACCACCAGCGTGGTCTGCTGGCGAACCGCATGCAGGGCTTTCTGAATGGCCTGCTCGGTACCGGAATCAATGTTGGCGGTGGCTTCATCAAGGATCAGGATTTCCGGGGCGGCCACCAGTACACGGGCCATGGCCAGCAGCTGCTTCTGACCAACCGACAGAGTGTTTCCCTGCTCGCCCAGTCGGGTGTGGATCCCCTCTGCCAGACCTCTGGCCAGCCCGGCAAGCTGTACAGTTTCCAGCGCCTGCCACACGGCTTCTTCACTGATATCCCGTCCCAGCGTGACGTTGGCAAAAAAGGTGTCAGCCAGTACCACCGGATCCTGCTGAACCATCGCCACGCCTTGCCTTAATGCGCTGTGAGTCAACGAAGTGAGCAGCCGGCCATCAAGGCGAACGTCTCCCTGGGTAATCGGGTAATAACCCATTATCAGGTTGGCAAGCGTACTTTTGCCGCTGCCGGTATGCCCCACCAACGCCACAAAGTTTCGGGACGGCACGTGCAGGTTGATCTCGCTGAGGACGTTGCGGTCGTCGCGGTAGGCAAAGGTCAGGTTTTCAATATCAATAGTGCCGGAAGTCAGCGGCCGGTCATCACTGCCATAGCGCTGGCGCGGCGCATCCATCAGCTCAAAGATCCGTTCGCCCGCCACCACGGCCTGCTGCAGCATCGACTGCTGGGTAGTCAGCTCGATCAGCGGCTCATTCAGCCTGCCAAGATAATTGATAAACGCATAGAGCACGCCCACCTCAAAGCTGCCTCCGGAAGAGAAGCCAAAGAGCATCAGCAGCCCGCAAAGGATAAGCGCTGAGAACAGGCTGAGCAGCGGGCGCAGCAGAAAGCCATCCAGTCGCAGTGTCTCCATCCTTGCCAGATAGTGTGAACGGCTGGCTTCCCCCATCCGCTCGCCGAAACGGGCCTGCTGGCGGAACTGCTGGATGACGGTCATGCCGTTGATCACTTCATTAAAGCCGTTGTTGATGTCGGCCAGGTAGCCGCGCACCCGCCGCACGATTGGCGTGCTGTAGCGCTGATAAATCAGCATAACGGCCACCACCGCCGGGAAAATAGCCAGGGCTACCAGCGCCATCCGCCAGTCCAGGCTGAACATCGCCACCAGCATCGCGCCGATCAACGCGGCGCTGCGCAATACGGTAGCCACTACCGTCACATAAAGGTCGCGAACCACTTCAGTATCGTTGGTCACGCGGGAAATGATTTGCCCGACAGGCTGAGTATCGAAGGCGCTCAGTGGCTGGCGCAGTGCGGCATCCATCACGTCCGTACGCAGACGCTGAACCACGCCGACAGCGGCCTGGTTAAACAGCAGCGACTGCCAGTAATGCAGCAAGGCCGCAAGGATTTGCAGCAGGATATAGCTGACGGCCAGACCGGCCACCAGCCCAGCGGGCATACGGTGTTTCGCCACCATATTATCGATAAAGTAGCTGACCAGTACCGGTCCCAGCACTTCTGCCGCCGCGGCGATCCACAGCAGCAACACCGCCAGTCCGAGGGATTTACGCCATGGCGAACCATAGCTCAGCAATCTTTTTAACGTCGGCCAGAGCTGGGGCAGTTTAGCCATGGGGAACCCCCTTCCCGATTTCATCTTCGTCCAGAGCGGCTTCAAGCTGCTGGTAACGGTACATATCCTGATACCAGCCGTTCTGCTCTGCCAGCTCGTCGTGCTGACCACGCTGGGCCACGGCACCGTTCTGCATCACCAGAATTTCGCTGGCTTCACTGAGTGCCGAGAGCCGGTGGGCGCTGATAATCACCGTTCTTCCCGCTCCCCACCGCCGGAGATTGTGCAGGATCAGATGCTCAGTGCGACCATCCACTGCCGAAAGCGCATCGTCAAGGATCAGGATTTCAGCATCCAACAGTAGCGCCCTGGCAATGGAGAGGCGCTGCTTCTGACCGCCGGACAACATCACGCCACGCTCGCCCACTTCGGTCTCATAGCCCTGCGGCAGCCGCAGAATGTCGTCATGGACGTTTGCCAGCCTCGCGGCCTGTTCAATATCGCCCCGGATGGCCGCAGGCCGACCCAGCGCAATGTTGTTGGCCACCGTATCGGAAAACAGGAAAGGTGTCTGGCTGACCACCGCCATCCGGCTGCGCCAGCTGTCCAGCCGGATCTGGGGCAGCGGAATGCCATGGTAACGTATGTCGCCCTGAGTGATATCAAAGTGGCGCTGGATCAGACTCAGCAGGGTGCTTTTCCCTGAGCCGGTCGGCCCGCACAGACCGAGCATCTGGCCGGGCTTCACGCTGGCATTGACGTGGCGCAGTGAAGGCATGGCACCAGGATAGCAGAATTCACGGATAGCAATCTGCAGGTGGCCGCGCTCTTCCGGCAGCGTTTTGCTGCCGTCTTCCACCGCCGGAGCCTCGGCCAGAAGCGAACTGATCCTGCTCCACGCTGCGCTGCCGCGCTCGACGATATTGAACATCCACGCCAGTGCCAGCATCGGCCAGATCATCAGGCCCAGATACATCACGAAACTGGTCAGTTGCCCCAGCGTCATCTCGCCGTGCCAGACCAGCCAACTGCCGCCGCCAATCGCCAGCAGGTTAGACATGCCGATGGCAATATAGATGGTGGGATCAAAGCGGGCATCAATGCGGGCCACGCGCAGGTTTTTCTTTCCTGTGTCGCTGGCGATCCCGGCAAACTGCCCGGACTGATGATCTTCCAGTCCGAAAGCCTTGATCATGCGAATACTGGTCAGGCTTTCCTGTGTCTGATTGTTTAGCGAGGAGAACGCAGCCTGGGCCAGCTTAAAGCGCTGGTGCAGCTGATCGCCATAGCGCTTGATCACCAGTGCCATGATCGGCATCGGCAACAGCGCCAGCAGGGTCAGCTGCCAGCTGAGTTGCGTGCTCATCACAATCAGCACCGCCAGCCCCATTACCAGCGAATCCACCAGCGTCAGCACCCCTTCCCCGGCGGCGAACACCACGCGATCCACATCATTGGTCGCACGGGCGATCAAATCCCCGGTGCGGTGGCGCAGGTAGAATTCAGGATGCTGGCGACTGAGCTGACGGTAGAAGTCCTGGCGGAGTTCAACCGCCAGTTGGTAAGAAGCGCCGAACAGCAGCACGCGCCAGACGTAACGCAGCAGATAGACCACTACGGCCGTGATCAGCATCACGCCGATCCACATCATCAGCCACGAGCCGCTTATCCGCTGGTGAGTCACGCCATCCACAATGATGCCAACGATCTTCGGCGGCAACAGCTGCAGCAGTGCGATGATAATCAGCAGGAACACAGCCCCCAGATAGCGCCGCCATTCGCGAATAAAGTACCAGCTTAATTGGCTAAACAGTCGCACAGTAAACGTCCCGGTTAAGTTTGAGCGAGGTGATCATCAGGCGGCCATCAGCTTAGCGGCAACGCCGTGGTGTATTTTATCTCTTCCATCGCAAAGCTCGAAGTTACGTCCAGCAAACCTGGAACACCGTTCACTAAACGCTTATAAAAAGCATCGTAAGTTTTCATGTCTGCCACCTGAATACGCAGCAGATAATCATATTCACCGGCCATGCGGTAACACCCCATGACTTCCGGCATCCCCTGGACCACCTCTGCAAACTGCTGATACCAGCTGCTGCTGTGCTGCTGAGTTTTGATCAGCATAAAAGCGGTGAGTGACAGCGAGAGTTTCTCCGCATCCAGCAGCGCCACCCGGCCGCGAATATAGCCCTCATCTTCCAATCTTTTCAAGCGTTTCCAGCACGGCGTGGTGGTCAGATGAACCGCATCGGCCAGCGCCTGCAGCGACAGCGTACAGTCCTGCTGCAGCAACGCCAGCAGTTTAAGGTCGGTTTTGTCTGTCATTTGCCACCTGAGGAGAATAATTTTCTCTTAAATACCAATTATAAAGCAAAGAGAGTAAACCTTTTTTCCCGTTAATGCCGTACTCTTTAATAAAATTTCACCAGGACAGAGCAGATGAACGACTCATGGGTTTCCCGTGCAATACAAGAAATTAACGCCGATGTTCAGCGTTCGGCCGACACCCATCTGATGCGGGTGCCGCTGCCAGCGTATCCAGGCATCTGGCTCTATCTTAAAGATGAAAGTACCCATCCCAGCGGCAGCCTGAAGCATCGCCTGGCGCGGTCGCTGTTTCTCTATGGCTTGTGCAACGGCTGGATTAAACAAGGCACGCCGATTATCGAGGCCTCTTCCGGCAGCACCGCTGTTTCCGAAGCCTATTTTGCCCGACTGCTGGGTCTGCCGTTTATTGCGGTGATGCCAGCCACCACCGCCAGGCGCAAAGTCGAACAGATCGCATTCTATGGCGGCCGCTGCCACTTTGTCTCCGATCCCTGCCAGATGTATGCTGAATCCGAACGGCTGGCCCACGAGCTGAATGGCCATTTTATGGATCAGTTCACCTATGCCGAGCGCGCAACCGACTGGCGCGGCAATAACAACATCGCCGACAGTATTTTTCAGCAGATGAAGAACGAACCGTTCCCCATCCCGGACACCATTGTGATGAGCGCCGGCACAGGGGGCACCTCGGCCACGCTGGGCCGTTATCTGCGCTATCAGGGCCATCCGACTAAGCTGATGGTGGTGGATCCGGAAAATTCAGTGTTTTTCGACTACTGGCACCTGCGTGATAAATCACTGAGCAATACCTGCGGCAGCAAAATTGAAGGGATAGGTCGCCCGCGCGTCGAGCCCTCTTTTATTGCTGACGTGGTCGATCAGATGATGAAAGTGCCCGACGCCGCCAGTATCGCCACCATGCTGTGGCTGGAAAAGCAGCTGGGACGCAAAGCGGGACCGTCCACCGGCACCAACGTCTGGGGTGCACTGACGGTAGCGAAATGGATGAAGGAAGAAAATCGCAAGGGTTCGATTGTTACATTGATGTGCGACAGCGGTGAACGCTATCTGGAAACTTATTACCATCCGGAATGGGTGGCAGAAAATATCGGTGATATCCGCGAGTGGCAGCGACAACTGCTGGATTGAGCCGTACAACGGTTGGATGCAGGTTCAGTAAGGGTGTCAGGTATCCGGACAGAGCGGTCTGAAAAAGCCGGACATCCTGCCCGGCACACTGGAAGCGGGCCTCAATATTCGGGGGAATAGGCAAGGTTGGGGGTGGTAAGCCAGTGGTTGAGATAATGAGACACGCCCTGCGTCTCGCAATGTCCGATTACGGGTAAATGGGGTAGCAACGCTTTCAGCTGGCTCATCGCGTTGCCCATGATAAAACCGCGTCCGACGCTTTCCAGCATTTCACGGTCGTTCATGGCGTCGCCGAAGGCCATGCATTCAGCCAGGGTCAGTTCCAGTGAGGCGGTCAGCCCGGCCAGTGCGCTGCCTTTATTACAGCCCACAGGCATCACTTCAAGGCAGTGTCGCGCAGAGAAACAGAAATGAGCACGATCGCCCAGCGCCTCCCGCAGTTGCCCCTGCAATTGACAGAGTTCTTCGTGGTCAGCAATAAAGCAAATTTTCGTCACCTGATGTGCCGGCAGACGTTTCAGATCGGTCAGCTGGTAGCGGAAGCCGCTCATCTGGTGGGCATGGAGAATCTCCGGCACATCGTGCTGAGTCAGCCAGCCGTCGTCGTTGAACACGTGCAGGCTTGCAGTGGTTTTCCAGCGGGTGTGGATCACCTGCTCGGCCGCCTCCGACGACAAATCAGTACCGGCCAGCAGATTGCCCTGCGGGTCATGAACGCGAGTGCCGTTTCCACTGATCAGGTAAGCACTGAGCTGCAAGCCGTCAATCAGCGGTTGCATCTCCTGCCAGTGACGGCCGGTGGCAAAAGTCAGGATCACCCCGCGCTCTGCCAGCGCATGTAGCGCCTCCAGGGTGGTCGTTCCTAACTGATGGTCAGGCATCAATAATGTGCCATCCATATCAAACGCTGCCAGACGAGCCATTGTCACTCCTGAAGGTGATGTAACGATGGCTGAGTATCTCCTGGCATTTACGGAACTAATAGTGAATACTTTTTAAAAACTGTTCCGGGTTTTCTATGCGTCAGCTTAACCGTCTAAACCAGTACCAGCGCCTGTGGCAAATCAGCCAGGGCAACATGCAGCTGACCAGCGTGGCAGAGATTGCCCTGCACTGCTTCTGCAGCGAACGACATGCCCGTACCCTGCTCAGCCAGATGGCGCAGAAGGGCTGGCTGAGCTGGCAGGCGCAGTCCGGCCGGGGTAAGCGCGGTGAGCTGCGCTTTATCGAATCCCCCGAACACCTGCGCAGCAGCCTGCTGCAACAGCAGCTCGATCGGGGCTTGCCTCATCAGGCCCTGCAGCTGGTGCAGATTGAAGCGGATCAGCTCAGCCAGCTGCTGAAACCCTTTATGGGCGGCCAATGGCTGGATGACCGCCCCACATTACGTATCCCCTACTACCGTCAGCTCGACCCCCTTGATCCCCTCGACCTGCCAGGACGGGCGGAACAGCATCTGGCCAGACAGCTGTTCTCCGGCCTGACGCGTTTTGAAGAGGATCGGGTGGTGGCCGATCTCGCCCACCACTGGCAGTGCAGCGAAGACGGGCTGAGCTGGTATTTTTTTCTGCGCCCTCAGCTTTACTGGCACAACGGCGAGCGAGTCTCGTCACAACACCTGCTGCAACGCCTGCACCAGGTGTTGGCTAATCCGGATGGACAACGGCTGCTGAGCAGCGTTAAGGCACTTTCCCTGCCGCAGGCGATGTGTCTGCGTATCGATCTGCATCAGCCGGACCACTGGCTGGCTTACCGCCTGGCCACCGTGCCCTGCCTGCTGACCCATCCGGAAGATCAGCAGCTGGGCACCGGGCCGTGGCGCCTGACCAACTGGTCTGCGGGGCTGGTGAGAATAGAGAATCACGAACGCTATCATGGTGCCCTGCCGCTGATGCAGGCGGTAGAATACTGGATCACGCCGCAGTTGTTCGATAAAACGCTGGGCACCAGCTGCCGCCATCCGGTGCAGATCGCCATCGGTGAGGATCATGAACTGTCGCTGCTGCGTCCGGTCAGCCGTCGGATCAGCCTGGGCTTTTGCTACCTTGCCCTGCGACCCAACGCCAACCTGTCAGCCTGGCAGGCATTGTCACTGATGACGTTAATTCGCCGTAAGCAACTGGTCGATCAACTGCCGCTGGAAGAGGGCCTGATCATGCCGAGCCAAGAGATGCTGCCCGGCTGGTCCCTGCCCGAAACGCAGCCATACCATGACGAGTCTTTACCGGAAAAGCTCAGCCTGCACTACCACCTGCCGGTTGAGCTGCATGTGATGGCGGAAAAGCTCAAAGAGGTGCTGGCCGGAGAAGGTTGCGAGCTGACGCTGAATTTCCACAACGGGAAAAACTGGCGCGGCTATGCCGGACTGGAAAACGCCGACATTATTATGGGCGACAGGTTGATCGGCGAAGCACCGGAATTTACCCTCGAGAGCTGGCTGCGGCTCGATCCGCTGTGGCTAACGGTGTTGGGAGACAAGGATTACACCCGGCTGCTGACCAGGCTCAGCACCATTCAGCAGGAACCCGATGAAGATCTGCGTCTGCAGGGTCTGCGTGAGACGTTTCAACAGCTGATGGCGCGGGCAGCAGTGATGCCGTTATTTAACTACCGTTATCAGGTCAGCGCCCCGCCGGATGTGGAAGGTATCGCCCTCAATGCCTGGGGATGGTTTGATTTTTCCCGCGCGTGGATCCCGCCGCCGGTGGTAATCCCGTGAGCAGGTCTACCTTTCCGCTCCGTCAGGCAGTACCATACAGCGCAACAAATGAATAAGGTGAACAGTATGAAACGTGCAGTAGTGGTTTTCAGCGGTGGCCAGGACTCTACAACCTGTTTGATTCAGGCATTAAAGCAGTATGACGAGGTGCACTGCATCACCTTCGATTACGGCCAGCGTCACCGCGCGGAAATCGATATTGCGCAGCAGCTTTCCCGCGACCTGGGAGCCCGTGCGCACAAGGTGCTGGACGTAACGTTGCTCAACGAGCTGGCAGTGAGCAGCCTGACGCGCGACAGTATTCCCGTTCCGGCTTACGATCCGGATGCCCGCGGCCTGCCGAGCACCTTTGTGCCAGGTCGCAATATTCTGTTTCTGACCCTCGCATCAATTTATGCTTACCAGGTTGAAGCCGAAGCGGTGATCACCGGCGTATGTGAAACGGATTTCTCGGGCTATCCCGACTGCCGCGATGAGTTTGTGAAGGCCCTGAACCACGCGGTAGAACTGGGCATGGCACGTCCTGTGCGTTTTGAAACGCCGCTGATGTGGCTGAACAAAGCGGAAACCTGGGCGCTGGCCGACTACTGGCAGCAACTGCCGCTGGTGCGTAACGAAACGCTGACTTGTTATAACGGCGTGAAGGGCGACGGCTGTGGCGAATGCGCGGCCTGCCATTTACGGGCCAACGGGCTGAAGGAGTATCAGGTCAACAGCGCCACCGTGAGGCAGGAAATGCAGCGCAAAACAGGTTTACGCTGACAGCATCTCCTCGATCCTGCGCTTCAGCTCCCCCTCCATCGGCTGCGCCTTTTGAGTACGCAGATCGATGCAGACAAAGGTCAGCCGTGCATCCGCCACCGCTTCGCCATTGGGTGACAGCATGACGGTCTGACCAATCACCCCACTTTTTTCCCCCAGCGCCAGCAACTGGCTGTTAATCTCCAGCACGTCGCCAAGTACCGCCGGGCGGCGATAGTTGATATTGATATTCACCACCACAAAAGCCAGCCGGTTTTCCGTCATCCAGTCAAAGGCCTCCAGCTTTTCCAGCCAGGCCCAGCGCGCCTCCTCCAGAAACTCCAGATAGCGGGCGTTGTTAACGTGCTGATAAACATCCAGGTGATAGCCGCGAACTTTAATCGTGGTCTGCATAGCGCTTCTGCCTCTTTAAATAATCGAGGTCACACCAACTGGTATGACCTCTGACAGATTAGCAGCCCGCCACTCAGCGGGGAGCGGGCCATCATAAACTCGCGAAGGCGATCACAATTTCAGTCGTGACAGATTTCGTTCCACCAGCGCATTGCCCAGCCCAGGCACTTCCTTCAGCTGGTCGACCTGGGTGAAATCGCCATACTCCTCGCGATAGCTGACAATAGCCTGAGCTTTTTTCAGCCCGACCCCATTCAGCGCGGCGGCCAGTTCCTCAGCCGTTGCCTGGTTAATGCTGACCTGACCGTTCGCTGCGACCTGAGAAGCCGCCTGACTGCGTGGAGAACTGTTCTGGTCAGCCTGTACGCTGACCTGACCGCCCGCTGATAAACTGGATTTTTCAACGGGCGATAGCACTGTTTTCGCCGGTTCGGCCTGAGCCGTTAACGCCGCAGAGCCAATCAGTAAGGCAAAGCTTAACGCTGAAAGTACCTTGTTTTGCATGCTGTTTTCCTCCTTGTGTTTGACAGCACCGCCAGGGTACACCGGCCCCCCAACCATCACAAACGGCAGAAATCAGAAATGGAAAAGGCCGCATAAGCGGCCTTTGATGTTGCATTACGTTGCAGAAAATTTGCGAGGCTTACTGGGCCTGTGCAGCTGCACCGTATTTAATTTTGCCTTCTTTGCGCAGGTTGCTGAGCAGGGCTTCGAATGCGATCTGCGCGTTGTTCTGCGTCACTCCCTGGATCATCGCTTTCTTCTGCCCTTCCGGCATTGAACCGCTTCGTACCTGATCCAACGCCACCAGCACCACATTGCCCTGGCCATCTTCACTGATCGCATACCCCGGCTTGTCTTTCTCCGGCAGCGGCAGGGTAAAGACAGTCTGGGTAATAGCATCCTGGCTGTTACGGGCCAGCGTTTTCTGCGCGCTGAAGCTGAGGTTAGCCGCTTTCATCGCATCATCGCCTTTACCTGCTTTCAGGTCAGCAACCAGCTTCTCTGCCTGCGCCTTAGCTTCTTTCTGCGCTTTCTCCATTTTCAGCGTGTCGGTGATCTGTGCGCTCACTTCACTCAGCGGTTTCACCGCTTCAGGTTTGTGGGCACTGATACGCAGCACAAAAGCACGGTCGCCATCAACGGTGATGATGTCCGAGTTGCTGCCCGGAGCGCCGTTTTCACCAACCAGACCGCCGTTGAAGATCGCCTGCTCAACCGGTTTGAAGTTCAACTCTGCTGGCGGGGTGTCGTGGCTGAACCAACCCGTCTCAACCGCTTTTACGCCAGCCGCTTCTTCAGCACCTGCCAGCGACTCATTGTCGTTACTGGCAGCATCACTGACTTTCTGCTGCAGTTTGTAATAGGCATCTAGCGCTTTTTCCTGCTTCACTTTCGCGGCAATATCGTCGTGAACGGCAGACAGCGGTTTCACCTGCTGTGGCTGCACATCATCCAGACGGGCAACGATAAAGCCCACCGAAGATTTGATCACGCCAGACAACTGGCCTTTCTGCGTAAGGTTAGCGTTTTTTAGCTCGTCCGGCGTGGTGTCCGGCTCCAGCCAGCCCATGTCACCGCCATTACGGGCAGAGATTGGGTCAGCAGATTTCTGCTTTGCCAGTGTGGCAAAGTTACCGCCCTTTTTCAGCGCATCCAGTACCGACTGGGCCTCAGCCTCGGTTTTGGTCTGAATAATGCTGAAACGGCTGCGCGGCGGCTGGGTATAATCCGCCTGATGCTGATCGTACCAACTCTGAATATCGCTTTCGCTGGCCGTTTCCTGCAGGGAGGCCGCATCCAGTTTGATATAGCTGACGCGGAACTGCTCAGGCGTCATGAAGTTGTTTTTATTCTGCTCGTAGTCGTTTTTCACTTCTTCACTGCTGACGGTCTGTTTTGCGCTCAGTGCGCCCACATTGATCGTCGCTTCGCGCACCAGACGCTGCTGAGAAACCAGCGCGGCCAGCGCATCAGTTTCACCGGTCAGCATAAAGTCAGTGCCCGTGACGGAGGCAACCAGCTGCTGAGTAGTCAGCTGCTTGCGCAGTGCTTCGGCATACTGATCGGCCGAGAAGCCCATATTATTGATAATGCCCAGATATTTGGCATTGTCGAACTTGCCGTTGGTCTGGAAGGCGGGCTGACTGAAGATCGCCTGTTTGATCTGATCGTCGCTGATTGCCAGACCCAGAGCTTTCGCGTACTGATCCAGTAAACGTTCATCGATCAGTTGAGACAGCGCCTGCTGGCGGACCTGCTGCAGATAAGCCGGGTTGCTCGCCAGTTGGGAGAACTGATCGCCCAGCTGCTCCTGCTGACGTGAACGCTCGCTGGAGAAAGCTCTTTCAAGCTGTGCGCGGCTGATTTCCTGCCCGTTAACTTTGGCGGCATAATCCCCGTTGCCGCCAATCAGGTAGTTGCCCACCCCGGTCAGGATAAAAGACAGGCAGATCAGACCCAGTATAATTTTGAGCACGACATGGTTCGACGCCGCGCGTAAATTGTCCATCATGGTGTGACAACACTCCGCTGTAGTGTGAATGTAAAACCTTGAGCTTTCGTCCCCTGTTCCCAGGAACGCTCCACGCCGCTGCGTATCAGGCCCGGTGATCGTTAAAAAAAAGGCACATCAGTATCCTGATGTGCCCCGTATGGTACATGAGAACGCCTGGACAGTCCTCATTGTGACCAGAGAAATTGCTAAGAACGCCTTAATTAACGGCGTCTTTCAGCGCTTTACCGGCACGGAAGCCTGGTACTTTGCCCGCTGGGATAGTAATTTCTTTGCCGGTTTGTGGGTTACGACCGGTACGCTCTGAACGCTCACGAACAGAGAAGGTCCCAAAACCGACCAGCGCCACTTCATCACCTGCTTTCAGGGAATCAGAAACAGAGCCCATGAAAGCATCTAACACACGTCCGGCTGCCGCTTTAGAAATATCAGCATTTGCAGCGATTTTGTCGATCAACTGTGACTTATTCACCTAATCATCCCCTCTTTTATTATTCACTTCGCGGTCAGGCTTCCCACCTGCCACGAGCGCGCATCAGTTATCTAAGCATCTTGTCTGTTGAGCCGTAACAGGGGCCGCATGCTCTGGCCTTCACTGGCTTAACAGCCCTCTAAATTAGCGGCACAAAAAAAAGCTGGCAAGTCCGAATTTGCCTGCCAGCTCTGGTTTTGTGGTCTTTTTGTCTTAAATCACTATTTTGCGGTGGCAACCTGCATGCCGTAAGGCGCATTTTGCAGGGCCAGGGTCAGCACTTCCTCAATACGCTTGACCGGGTGGATATCCAGATCGGCAATCACGTTGTCCGGGATCTCTTCCAAATCGCGTTTGTTTTCGTCCGGGATCAGCACGGTTTTGATGCCACCCCGGTGTGCAGCCAGCAGTTTTTCTTTCAGGCCACCAATTGGCAGAACCTGACCGCGCAGCGTGATTTCACCGGTCATCGCCACATCGGCACGCACCGGGTTACCTGTCAGGCAGGAAACCAGCGCGGTGCACATTGCGATACCCGCACTTGGCCCATCTTTAGGCGTGGCTCCTTCCGGAACGTGCACGTGGATGTCGCGTTTTTCGTAGAAGTCGCCGTTGATACCCAGCTTCTCCGCACGGGCGCGCACTACGGTCAGCGCTGCCTGAATCGACTCCTGCATCACTTCACCCAGTGAACCGGTGTAGGTCAGCTTGCCTTTACCTGGCACGCAGGCGGTTTCGATGGTCAGCAGATCGCCACCCACTTCCGTCCACGCAAGGCCCGTCACCTGACCCACGCGGTTTTCGCTGTCGGCACGGCCGTAGTCATAGCGCTGCACGCCGAGATAATCTTTCAGATTATCCGCGTTAATCTCAATGTGCTTGATGGCTTTGTCCATTAACAGCGTTTTCACCGCCTTACGGCACAGTTTCGACAGTTCACGTTCAAGGCTACGCACACCGGCTTCACGGGTGTAGTAACGAATGATGCCCACAATTGCGCTGTCATCCACGGTCAGCTCGCTTGGCTTCAGGGCGTTACGCTCAATCTGCTTGGACAGCAGGTGCTGTTTAGCAATGTTGAGTTTCTCGTCCTCGGTGTAACCCGACAGGCGGATCACTTCCATACGGTCCAGCAGCGGCGCCGGGATGTTCATTGAGTTAGACGTGGCCACAAACATCACATCGGAGAGATCGTAATCCACTTCCAGATAGTGATCGTTAAAGGCAATGTTCTGCTCCGGATCGAGCACTTCCAGCAGAGCGGAAGCAGGGTCGCCGCGCATGTCCGAAGACATCTTGTCGATTTCATCCAGCAGGAACAGCGGGTTTTTCACCCCAACTTTCGCCATTTTCTGGATCAGTTTACCCGGCATGGAGCCGATATAGGTACGGCGGTGACCACGGATTTCCGCTTCGTCACGCACGCCGCCCAGCGCCATACGCACATACTTACGGCCTGTTGCTTTGGCGATGGACTGGCCCAGAGAGGTTTTACCCACGCCAGGAGGCCCCACCAGGCACAGGATCGGCCCTTTGATTTTGCTGACGCGGCTCTGCACGGCTAAATATTCCAGGATACGGTCTTTCACCCGCTCCAGGCCGAAGTGGTCGGTATCCAGCGTTTCCTGCGCTTTCACCAGATCCTTCTTCACCTTGCTGCGCGCGTTCCACGGAACCTGCACCATCCAGTCGATATAACCACGAACCACAGTGGCTTCAGCGGACATCGGCGACATCATCTTCAGCTTTTGCAGCTCGGCTTCGGTTTTTTCTCGCGCCTCTTTCGGCATTTTCGCCGCGTCGATTTTACGTTTCAGCGCTTCATTTTCGTCAGGCGCATCGTCCATCTCGCCCAGCTCTTTCTGAATCGCCTTCATCTGTTCGTTCAGGTAGTACTCGCGCTGGCTCTTTTCCATCTGTTTTTTGACGCGGTTACGGATGCGTTTCTCGACCTGCAGCAGGTCAATCTCTGACTCCATCATCGCCATCAGGTATTCCAGACGCTCATTCACGTCGGACATTTCCAGCACGGACTGTTTGTCCGCCAGCTTCAGCGGCATATGGGCAGCCACGGTGTCCGCCAGGCGCGCCGCATCCTCGATGCTGTTCAGGGAAGTCAGCACCTCAGGAGGGATTTTTTTGTTCAGTTTGATATAGCCCTCAAACTGATTGATCGCCGTGCGCACCAGCACTTCCTGCTCGCGCTCGTCAATGTCCGGCGAGGCCAGATACTCGGCCTGGGCGGTAAAGTGATCGCCATTGTCTGCCAGCGTGGTGATATGCGCACGCTGCAGCCCTTCCACCAGCACTTTTACCGTGCCGTCAGGCAGTTTCAGCATCTGCAGGATAGAAGCCACGGTCCCTACAGAGAAAAGATCGTTAATGCCAGGTTCATCCGTTGAAGCCTCTTTCTGAGCGACCAGCATGATCTTTTTGTCATGATCCATGGCCGCTTCAAGGCAGCGAATCGATTTTTCACGGCCAACAAACAACGGAATTACCATGTGCGGATAAACCACTACGTCACGCAACGGCAACACAGGGATTTCAATGCGTTCAGAACGCTCAGGATTCATAGAGCTCTCTCTTAGTTTAATTTCCGCCAGGGTGATGGGAACCGCAACAGACGACTCAAAGTAGCAGTTTTACCCACAGGTAGTTGAGTATATGGGGATGAATGTAAGACATTCAACGTTATCTGCGAGAGAAAAACAAAAGGGGGAAAAATTTCCCCCTTTTTAGATAACTGACTGGAAAGATGTGTTTATTTATTCACCAGAAGCCTGTTGCGCTTCGTGTTTTCCATAAATCAGCATCGGTTCGGTCTGGCCGTCGATCACTGAATCGTCAATCACCACTTTTTCCACGTCGTCCATTGAAGGGAGGTCATACATGGTATTCAGCAGCGCCCCTTCCACGATAGAGCGGAGGCCGCGCGCACCGGTTTTACGTGACATCGCCTTTTTAGCAATCGCCGTGAGGGCTTCGTCGCGGAACTCCAGTTCCACGCCTTCCAGGTTGAACAATGCCTGATACTGCTTGGTCAGGGCATTTTTCGGTTCGCGCAGGATCTGGATGAGCGCTTCTTCACTCAGTTCGTTCAGCGTTGCCACCACTGGCAGACGGCCGATGAACTCAGGGATCAGACCAAATTTGATCAGATCTTCCGGCTCAACCTGCTCCAGCAACTGACCTTCAGTGGCCTTCTGTGATTTGCCTTTCACCGTGGCACCAAAGCCAATACCTGATCCGGTTTCCACGCGCTGCGAGATCACCTTATCCAGGCCGGCAAACGCACCGCCACAGATAAACAGGATCTTGGAGGTATCAACCTGCAGGAATTCCTGCTGCGGATGTTTACGTCCCCCCTGCGGCGGCACGGCAGCCACGGTCCCTTCAATCAGCTTCAGCAGCGCCTGCTGTACGCCCTCACCCGAAACGTCACGGGTGATGGAAGGGTTATCAGATTTGCGGGAGATTTTATCGATTTCGTCAATATAAACGATCCCGCGCTGCGCTTTCTGCACGTCATAGTCGCATTTCTGCAGCAGCTTCTGAATGATGTTTTCAACGTCTTCACCCACGTAACCCGCTTCGGTCAGGGTGGTGGCATCGGCCATGGTAAACGGCACGTCCAGCAGGCGAGCCAGGGTTTCAGCCAGCAGTGTCTTACCGCTACCGGTCGGCCCGATCAGCAGAATGTTACTTTTGCCAAGCTCGATGCCGTTGCTGGTATCGCCGTTACGCAGACGTTTGTAGTGGTTGTAGACCGCCACTGCCAGCACTTTCTTCGCTCGTTCCTGACCGATAACGTAATCGTCGAGGTGATGGCGGATTTCATGCGGCGTCGGTAACGCACTACGCTCGCGATGCGGCGCGACTTCTTTAATCTCTTCGCGAATGATGTCGTTACATAAGTCGACACACTCATCGCAGATATAGACTGACGGGCCGGCAATCAGCTTGCGCACTTCATGCTGGCTTTTGCCGCAAAAAGAGCAGTACAGCAGCTTTCCTGAACCGTCTTTGCGCTTATCTGTCATCAGTTAACCTCTTCTGTTTTTCTTCGTCCGCACTTTATTGCGGCGATGATGCCGCCCGGCGGCACCCTCATTCGTCGCTCACGCCCCTGAAATAACTATAGACGACTCAGGGCCAATGGGCTTAAGTGCGATGCGTCAGAATAGAATCTACCAGACCATACTCTACAGCTTCGCTGGCGGACAGGAAACGGTCACGTTCAGTGTCACGCTCGATTTCTTCAAGAGTTTTGCCCGTATGTTCCGCCATCAGCTCATTCATACGCTGTTTGACCTTCAGGATTTCACGCGCGTGGATTTCGATATCCGTGGCCTGGCCCTGGTAGCCGCCCAGCGGCTGGTGGATCATCACGCGGGAGTTTGGCAGGCAGTAACGCTTGCCTTTCGCCCCGGCGGTCAGCAGGAAGGCGCCCATTGAACAGGCCTGTCCCATACAGATGGTGCTGACATCAGGCTTGATAAACTTCATGGTGTCATAAATAGACATGCCCGCCGTGATCACGCCGCCAGGGGAATTGATGTACAGGTGGATATCTTTTTCCGGGTTCTCAGCTTCCAGGAACAGCATCTGTGCGACGATCAGGTTCGCCATATGATCTTCGACCTGACCGGTCAGGAAGATGATACGTTCCTTGAGCAGGCGGGAAAAAATGTCGTAAGAGCGCTCTCCGCGAGAGGTCTGCTCAACCACCATTGGCACTAATGCCATATGAGGTGCTGTTTGTTCACGTTCGCCACTGTATGACATTATCGTCTCCTGGATAAATTTCATTTGGCCGGATACCTATCTGGGGATGCTGCCCCACTGATTCAAGCATAACAACGTTTTTCTCAACTGCTAACCAGGAAAAGTAGCTTAGTCGATAATTTGCCGGTTTAATGAGCGAATAAGCACTGTTATCGCACTCCGCGCATCTGATAAATGCAAAAAGCCCGCGATCAACACGACCGCGGGCTTTTAATTATCCTTCAGAATCAGTGAATCAGGCCGTCTGGGTCTGGTTCATCAGTTCCTGGAAGTTAGTGGCCTTCTCGGTCACTTTTGCTTTTTCCAGCACCGCTTCCACTGCCTGCTCTTCCAACGCTACGTTACGCATGTTGTTCATCAGCTCGTTGTTCTTGCTGTAGAACTCAATCACTTCACGGGGATCTTCGTAAGCGGAGGCCATTTCTTCGATCAGGGCGTTAACGCGGCTTTCGTCAGCTTTCAGCTCATGAGTACGGATTACTTCACCCAGCAGCAGTCCAACAACAACGCGGCGCTTAGCCTGCTCTTCGAACAGCTCGCGTGGCAGTTCCAGAGCCTGCTGCTCGTTGCCACCAAAACGCTGTGCCGCCTGACGCTTCAGCACGTCGATTTCACCATCGATCAATGCGGTTGGCACTTCGATGTCGTTAGCGTTGACCAGACCGTCGATTGCCTGAGTCTTGACACGGTTACGCACGGCGCCTTTCAGCTCGCGCTCCATGTTTTTACGCACTTCGGTGCGCAGACCGGCCACTGAGCCATCTTCCACGCCGAAACGCTTGATGAACTCTTCGGTGAATTCTGGCAGCTCACGCTCTTCAACTTTCTTCAGCACAATGTCAAACTTCGCCGCTTTCCCTTTCAGGTTTTCAGCGTGGTAGTCTTCCGGGAAGTTCACGTCGATAGTGAAGGTTTCGCCAGCTTTATGGCCGACAACGCCTTCTTCGAAGCCTGGAATCATACGGCCCTGGCCCATCGCCAGAACGAAGTCAGACGCTTTGCCACCTTCGAACTCTTCGCCGTCTACAGAGCCGGTGAAGTCGATGGTGGCGCGGTCTTCAGCTTCTGCTGCGCGGTCAGTTTCTTTCCAGGTCGCCTGCTGCTTACGCAGGGTGTCCAGCATGGTGTCAACGTCGGCATCAGTCACTTCCACAACCGGTTTTTCAACTTCGATCGCTTCCAGACCTTTCAGCTCAACTTCCGGGTACACTTCAAACTCAACGGCGTAAGTGAAGTCTTCACCGGTTTTGTATTCGCCTGGCACATAGTTAGGCGCGCCAGCCGGGTTGATTTTCTCTTTAATGATCGCGTCAACAAAGTTGCGCTGCATCAGATCGCCCAGAACGTCCTGGCGAACAGAGGCGCCGTAGCGCTGCGCCACGACAGTCATTGGCACTTTCCCTTTGCGGAAACCGTCGATACGTACCTTTTTAGATACGCTGACCAGCTCGCTTTTCACCGCGTTTTCGATCACATCTTTATCAACGGTAATCGTAACGCGACGGCCCAGGCCCTGAGTTGTTTCTACTGAAGCTTGCATCTTATTACCTCAAAAAATCACGTGCTCGGTCAACTTCAGACCCTCCCTGCTCCGCAAGAAACAGGGTAGAGACTAAGAACCGGGACCGCTTCTGATGTCAGAACCGCATTCCCTGTACCAGAAGCGTCCCGAAGACATTCCGGAAAAAAATAGACGCAGCATTATAGCGACAACCTCAGGGCGAGTCGAGGCTACACCCCCTCCCCATTTCGCTAACTTTGCTTCTTTTGCCTCACAAACCCGATAAAATTCGCTGTTGCGCCGTGATTTCCCCCAGAAACAACAAAGCGGCCCGCAGGCCGCCTGGTGTTAAAGTTGCCTGTTCAGGCAAGCGTGCCGGCGCCCCGACAGTTTGGTGAGGCTGGCACCGTATCCTGCAACCCCTGCCACTCTTTCTCCGTGTAGGTATGCAGAGCCAGGGCGTGGACGCTTCCGGCCAGTTCATCCGCCAGCGCGCTATAGATAGCACGGTGCCGCATCAGAAATCTCTGATTAAGGAAACTGTCGCTGACAATCACCACTTTAAAGTGGCTTTCCGCACCGGCAGGCACGTTATGACGGTAACTTTCGTCATGTACCTCAAGATGCACGGGAGTAAACGCCGTTCTTAACTTTGCTTCTATTTGTTCGCGGATCATACCTTCACTCCTCTACGACAGCGGGTGTTAACCCATCTCTTTAAATATTAGCTGGTTTAAAAATGCAAGGCGATGAATTTACGCGCGCTGAGGGCTTCCTCTTGGCCCGAGCGATGTTATGATGACCGCAGTAACGTCTGCACTAAACCTTTTAGTTACCGAGAAAATAAGCATGTTAAAAAAAATCATTTTCCCTCTGCTTGCCGTGTTTATTCTGGCTGGCTGTGCAAGCACCAGCAACACACTCACCGTTTCTCCAAAAATTCAGCTGCCACAGCAGGATCCCAGCCTGAGAGGCGTGACCGTCAGCATCAACGGTGCCGATCAGCGTAGCGACCAGGCGCTGGCCAAGGTTAACCGCGACGGCCAGCTGATCACCCTGACCCCTTCACGCGATCTGCGTTTCCTGCTGCAGGAAGTGCTGGAGAAGCAGATGGGTGCCCGTGGGTATATGATTGGCCCTAACGGCGCAGTTGATCTGCAGATCGTGGTGAACAACCTTTACGCTGACGTGACTCAGGGTAACGTGCGTTACAGCATCACCACTAAAGCAGACATCTCCATCATCGCTACCGCCAAAAACGGCAGTAAGCAGGTGAAAAATTACCGTCAGACCTACAGCATTGAAGGGGCGTTCTCTGCCACCAACGCGAAAATCACCAACGCTGTTAACTCAACGCTCAGCGACGTGATTTCCGATATGGCTCAGGACACCAGCATTCACGAATTCATCAAGCAAAACGCCCGTTAATTTGCCTTTGCCCGCCACTGTGGTGGCGGGCCGTGTTTTAAGGTTCGTATGTCCAGTCACTATCTGCAGATCTTCACCCAGCGTAATGCCGCCCTTCTTCTGATCCTCGGGTTTGCCTCTGGTTTACCGCTTGCCCTGACTTCCGGCACGCTACAGGCGTGGATGGCAGTAGAGAACATCGATATAAAAACTATTGGATTCTTCTCGCTGGTGGGCCAGGCCTACGTTTTCAAATTCCTCTGGTCACCGCTGATGGATCGCTACACGCCGCCATTTTTAGGGCGCCGGCGTGGCTGGCTGCTGGTGACGCAGATCCTGTTGATCGTCGGCATCGCGCTGATGGGGTTTATGGATCCTTCCCGTGACCTGACCCTGCTGGCCGCACTGGCGGTGCTGATCGCTTTTTGTTCCGCCTCGCAGGATATTGTGTTTGATGCATGGAAGACGGACGTGCTGCCCGCCGAAGAGCGAGGCGGCGGTGCGGCAATCAGCGTGCTGGGTTACCGTCTGGCAATGTTGGTTTCCGGTGGGTTGGCGCTGTGGCTGGCCGACCGTTACTTCGGCTGGCATGCTATCTGGTGGGCAATGGCGGTGATGCTGATCCCTGGGGTGATCGCCACACTGATGGCGCGAGAGCCGGATGATGCCATTGTGCAGCCAAAAACGCTGGAAGAAGCGGTGATTGCGCCACTGCGTGACTTCTTCAACCGCAACAATGCCTGGCTGATCCTTTCACTGATTGTGCTTTATAAACTGGGGGATGCTTTTGCCCTCAGCCTGACCACCATTTTCCTGATCCGCGGCGTTGGCTTTGATGCCGGTGACGTCGGGCTGATTAACAAAACTCTTGGCCTGGCTGCAACAATTATTGGCGCGTTATACGGCGGCATGCTGATGCAGCGTTTGAGCCTGTTTCGCGCGCTGATGCTGTTCGGCATCCTGCAGGCCGTTTCCAACCTGGCTTACTGGGGGCTGGCGGTCACTGACAAGCACCTCTACAGCATGGCAGCCGCAGTATTTGTTGAAAATCTGTGCGGCGGTATGGGCACGGCAGCTTTTGTCGCGCTGTTGATGACGCTGTGCAACAAATCCTTCTCGGCGACCCAGTTTGCCCTGCTCTCGGCCCTTTCTGCCGTTGGTCGGGTCTATGTCGGGCCGGTGGCGGGCTGGTTTGTTGAAGCCTTGGGATGGCCGACTTTCTATGCGTTCTCAGTGGTGGCAGCCCTGCCGGGACTGGTGCTGCTGGCAGGCTGTAAAACCACACTGGAGCGAGCGCAAAGCGGTGAAGGGTTTACTCCCCGCAGTCACTTCACCAGCGGCTATCGCTGGGCACTGAGAGCACTGAAAACCGGCGCAGCCCTGGTGGCGGCCGGTCTGAGCCTGCTGGCTTTAAGGGCCACCGGTTGGCTTGATATCGGAGCCGCCGTGAACCTGCTGCTGCAAAGCGGCATGGTCCTGGCCGTGGTGGGGATCGTCTGCGGCAGTCTGCTGGATTACCTGGCTCTGCGCCGCACCCATTCGGTCTAGCCTGCCGGCGGGCTGGCGTATCAGAAACGGTATTCCAGCCCGGCCCAGTACTGCCTTCCTGCCTCGTCAAAACCTTCTGTCAGCACATACTCCTTATCAAAGAGGTTCTGAACGGCGGCGTTGACGCTGAATCCCTTTCCGAGCTGAAGATCCATGCGCAGATGGCTGATCGCAACCTGCAGCTTTACAGGTGGCGGAACTGTCGCTGTCGCTGGCTGAACGTGCCTCTTCCGCCAGGGTCATACTCCAGTTTTCCAGCGCGGTGATGGTGAGCCAGGCGGTCAGGGTTTGCGTCGGCAATCCGGTAATTTTACCGGCAGAACGTTGCCTGACCTCATCGTTGATCGGGCCATAGTGAAGTCCTGCTCTGGCTTTTTCGCCCCATGTGCCGTTCAGCCCGATATCCAGCCCGCAATAGTTCACTTCGTCGCTGTTACGGTTCTGAACCGTTTGCGCGTCAATATCATGGCTGAGAATGGCATTGGTCAGGTGATTGTAATAAGCGCCGATCTCATCGCGCCAGCATTCACCCAGTTCGCCACTCCAGCTCGGGTCAATAATTCGTGCCCATTCAGGCTGAAGGCGCGGATTGACTAGCGCTGTCAGGGCACAGGCCGGACGAGTAGTGGTAAGGGTGTTGTGGGGGCTTAATCCACATTGCATAAAGCGAACGGGAAGAATTTAACCTAACAATGCCATAACAATATGGCTATTGTTGGCGTTCAAAAAAAACACTGATTTGCACGGGAGACAGGCGAATTTTAACAATTCCTGCCAGGGAGAATTGGGGCATTATCCGTAATTTCTTAAAAGGGTTATCCCCTGATATTCCGATCGAGTAGAATATTAAAAACCGGTACGTTATTATTATTGTATAATTCACATCGCTAAAATGATGCAGATATGTTAAATATTTGAGTATTAAATTCGCTGGTTATAGCAACCACGTTTTTGGGAGGGGTTTTTCGATAGGTTTTTGTTATATTGCTCTCAACCCCTTGCCGCCATTCATATTTTGTCACCTTCAGCAACATCTGTGACAGCCTTTGCAAAAGGTGTCAACACGTCGCTGACACAAGCTGTTGCTGGTTTACAGTAATGAAACGTTCCCGTAAAATGCCGCCACACTTAAACGACAATAGAGCCCTTGTCATTGAGGTCGTTAAATGAGACTCATGAAATACAATAAAAGTTTGGGGATTTTGTCATTAATTGCAGGCACTCTATTGTTGAGTGGCTGTGATAGTGCATTGTTAAATCCCAAAGGACAGATTGCACTGGAGCAACGTTCGCTGATACTGACAGCCTTTGGCTTGATGCTGATCGTCGTTATTCCGGCAGTCTTGATGGCTGTGGTGTTTGCCTGGAAATATCGGGCATCCAATACCGATGCCAAATACAGCCCGAACTGGTCACACTCTAATAAAGTGGAAGCCGTGGTGTGGACTGTTCCCATCTTGATTATCATCTTCCTTGGTGTACTGACGTGGAAATCGACCCACGCGCTGGAACCAAGCAAGCCTCTGGCCTCTGATGTGAAGCCGGTTGAGATCGACGTGGTGGCACTGGATTGGAAATGGCTGTTTATCTACCCGGAACAGGGTATTGCTACAGTGAACCAGATCGCGTTCCCGGCTAACACGCCAGTGAACTTCAAAATCACTTCTAACTCCGTGATGAACTCCTTCTTCATTCCTACCCTCGGTAGCCAGATTTACGCTATGGCGGGCATGCAGACCAAACTGCATCTGATTGCGAATGAACCCGGCACGTTTGACGGTATCTCCGCTAACTTCAGTGGTCGTGGCTTCTCTGGCATGAAGTTCAAAGCGATCGCCACTCCTGACCAGGCCTCATTCGATCAGTGGGTAGCGAAGGCGAAAGAATCATCCAATACGCTGCAAACCATGGATGACTTCGAGAAACTGGCCGCGCCAAGCGAAAACCATCCTGTTGAGTTCTTCTCTGCTGCAAATCCTGAACTGTTCAAGCAAATTATTGGCAAGTTCATGATGAACCACGGGAAAATGGACATGTCTGGACACGAAGGCATGGACATGAGCGACGCCCCTAAAGCTGGAGCCGAGGAATAATACGATGTTGGGAAAATTAACCCTTGATGCAGTACCGTATCACGAGCCGATTATCGTGGTGACGGTTGCCGCCATCATTCTTGGTGGTCTGGCGGTTGCTGGAGCAATCACTTACTTCGGTAAGTGGCAATACCTGTGGTCAGAATGGCTGACGTCTGTTGACCACAAAAAACTCGGTATCATGTATATCATCATGGCCTTCGTCATGCTGCTGCGCGGCTTTGCCGATGCGATCATGATGCGTAGCCAGCAGGTGCTGGCTTCTGCTGGTGAAGCCGGGTTCCTGCCCCCCCATCACTACGACCAGATCTTCACTGCTCACGGCGTGATCATGATCTTCTTCGTAGCGATGCCGTTTGTTGTCGGTCTGATGAACATCGCTGTTCCTCTGCAGATCGGTGCACGCGACGTGGCCTTCCCGTTCCTGAACAACCTGAGCTTCTGGTTCACGGCGGTTGGTGTGGTTCTGGTTAACCTGTCACTGGGTGTGGGCGAGTTTGCTCAGACCGGCTGGCTGGCATACCCACCACTCTCCGGCGCGGAATACAGTCCGGGGGTCGGTGTGGATTACTGGATATGGAGTCTGCAGCTGTCGGGGATCGGTACGACATTAACAGGTATTAACTTCTTCGTTACTATTCTGAAAATGCGTGCTCCTGGCATGACCATGTTCAAAATGCCGGTATTCACCTGGGCTTCTCTGTGTACTAACGTGCTGATTATCGCTGCCTTCCCGGTGCTGACCGTGACGCTGGCGCTGTTGACCCTTGACCGTTATCTGGGCTTCCATTTCTTCACCAATGAAATGGGCGGCAACATGATGATGTACGTCAACCTGATCTGGGTATGGGGTCATCCGGAGGTCTACATTTTGGTTCTGCCGGTCTTCGGTGTGTTCTCCGAAGTAGTGGCAACCTTCTCCAAAAAACGCCTGTTTGGTTACACCTCACTGGTCTGGGCAACGATTGTTATCACCATCCTGTCCTTTATCGTGTGGCTGCACCACTTCTTCACCATGGGCGCAGGCGCCAACGTTAACGCCTTCTTCGGTATTATGACGATGATTATCGCCATCCCGACCGGTGTTAAAATCTTTAACTGGCTGTTCACCATGTATCAGGGGCGCATTCAGATGCACTCTGCCATGCTGTGGACCGTAGGCTTCCTGGTCACCTTCTCTGTGGGCGGGATGACCGGTGTTCTGCTGGCGGTGCCAGGTGCTGACTTCGTTCTGCACAACAGTCTGTTCCTGATTGCTCACTTCCATAACGTGATTATCGGTGGTGTGGTGTTCGGTTGCTTTGCTGGTGTGACTTACTGGTTCCCGAAAGCCTTTGGCTTCTGCCTGAACGAAAAATGGGGCATCCGCGCCTTCTGGTTCTGGATCATCGGCTTCTTCGTTGCCTTTATGCCGCTGTACGCGCTGGGCTTCATGGGGATGACCCGTCGTCTGAGCCAGAACATCGATCCTCAGTTCCACCCACTGCTGGTTGTTGCAGCGGGCGGCGCAGCACTGATTGCCTGTGGCGTTCTCTGTCAGATCACTCAGTTCTGGGTCTCCATCCGTGACCGCGAGCAGTTGCGTGATCTGACTGGCGATCCATGGGGCGGCCGTACTCTGGAGTGGGCAACCTCTTCACCTCCACCGTTCTACAACTTTGCCGAAGTGCCTGTTATCCACGAGCGCGATGCGTTCTGGGAAATGAAGGAAAAAGGCGAAGCGTACAAACAGCCTGCTCACTACGCTGAGATCCACATGCCGAAAAACAGCGGCGCTGGTGTGGTTATCGGTGCATTCAGCCTGGTGTTTGGTTTCGCAGCTATCTGGCACATCTGGTGGCTGGTAGGTCTGACGTTCCTCGGTATGATCTTAACCTGGGTCATCAAGAGCTTTGACGAAGACGTTGATTATTACGTTCCCGTTGCCGAGATCGAAAAAATCGAGAATCAGCACTTTGACGAAATTAGCAAAGCAGGTCTGAAAAATGTCAACTGAAACTCTGACTAAACACCACGACGCCCATGCGGAGCATGGGCATCACGATGCAGGAGCCAATAAAGTCTTTGGCTTCTGGATCTACCTGATGAGCGACTGCATCATCTTTGCCACCCTGTTTGCTACCTTTGGTGTGATGGTTAACAACACCGCTGGCGGCCCGGCGGGTAAAGATATTTTTGAACTGCCGTTTGTGCTGGGTGAAACCGCCCTGCTGCTGCTGAGCTCCATTACCTATGGTTTTGCAGTGATCGGCATGAACAAAGGCAGCAAAGGCTCCGTTATCGGCTGGCTGGCGCTGACCTTCCTGTTCGGTGCAGGCTTTATCGGCATGGAACTCTATGAATTCCATCACCTGATCAACGAAGGTTTTGGTCCACAGCGCAGTGGTTTCCTGTCAGCATTCTTTACGCTGGTGGGTACCCACGGTCTGCACGTGACCTCAGGCCTGATCTGGATGGCAGTACTGATGTTCCAGATTGCCAAACGGGGTCTGAATGAAACCAACCGCACCCGTATCCTGTGCCTGAGCCTGTTCTGGCACTTCCTGGATGTGGTGTGGATCTGTGTATTCACCATTGTCTATCTGATGGGAGCCATGTAATGAGTCATTCTGTTAACGAACATGGTGCGTCACACGGTAGCGTGAAGTCTTATATGATCGGCTTTATCCTGTCGATCATTCTTACCGCAATACCGTTCTGGATGGTCATGGACGGAGGCGCTTCTAAAGCGACCATCCTGGGTGTGGTTCTGGTGTGTGCGATTGTCCAGGTGCTGGTGCACCTGGTGTACTTCCTGCACCTGAACACCTCCTCTGAAGAGAGATGGAATCTGGTAGCAATCGTCTTTGCTGCCGTAATCATCTTGATAGTTGTTGTTGGCTCGCTATGGATCATGTGGAACCTCAACTACAACATGATGGCCAACTAACCGAGCTACCTGTGATGATTAAGCAATACCTGCAAGTAACGAAACCAGGAATTATTTTCGGAAATCTGATTTCTGTGATCGGGGGTTTTCTGCTGGCCTCGAAAGGCCACATTGACTATGCCCTGTTTTTCTCCACCTTAGTCGGCGTCTCGCTGGTGGTCGCATCGGGTTGTGTTTATAACAACTTTATCGACCGAGACATCGACGTGAAAATGGAGAGGACCAGAAATCGGGTGCTGGTTAAAGGCCTTATTTCTCCGACAGTCTCTCTGGTTTATGCAACCGTTCTGGGTATTGCTGGATTCGCGTTGCTGTATTTCGGAGCTAACCCGCTGGCCATGTGGCTGGCGGTGATGGGCTTTGTGGTTTATGTCGGCATTTACAGCCTGTACATGAAGCGCAATTCTGTCTACGGCACGCTGATTGGCAGCCTGTCGGGCGCTGCGCCGCCGGTGATTGGCTACTGCGCCGTGACTAACCAGTTTGATGCTGGTGCGCTAATCCTGCTGGCTATCTTTAGCCTGTGGCAGATGCCGCACTCCTATGCGATTGCCATCTTCCGCTTTAAAGATTACCAGGCTGCGAATATCCCGGTTCTGCCGGTGGTAAAAGGTATCTCCGTCGCAAAAAATCATATTACGCTGTATATCCTGGCGTTTATGATTGCCACGCTGATGCTGACGCTGGTGGGTTACGCCGGCTACAAATATCTGGTGGTGGCTGCAGCGGTCAGCGTATGGTGGCTGGGCATGGCGCTTTCGGGCTACAAGACGCAGAATGACCGCGTCTGGGCCCGTAAGCTGTTCGTCTTCTCTATCGTTGCCATTACCGCCCTGAGCGTAATGATGTCGGTCGATTTTATGGCTCCGGCCTCAAAAGACCTGCTGACCTACGTCTGGTAAGACAGACCTCCTCATCAAGGGCGCGATTATCGCGCCCTTTCTTTTTGTTACGACTGTTTAATAAGAAGTATTTTACCCACCCTGCCCTGCCCCTTAAACTACCTGCAGCGGATAAATTGAGGTTGTAATGAACGATAATAAAATGACTCCGGTCGAGCTGCGTGCGACATGGGGTTTAGGGACGGTCTTTTCCCTGCGTATGTTGGGAATGTTTATGGTGCTGCCCGTTCTGACGACTTATGGCATGGCATTGCAGGGAGCAAGTGAAACATTAATCGGACTCGCTATCGGCATCTACGGATTAGCGCAGGCCGTATTCCAGATCCCTTTCGGCTTAATGTCCGACCGTATTGGACGCAAACCGTTAATCGTCGGTGGATTACTGATTTTTGTTCTTGGTAGCGTGATAGCTGCCTGTACCACCTCCATCTGGGGAGTGATCCTTGGCCGTGCGTTACAGGGTTCCGGCGCGATTGCTGCGGCGGTAATGGCACTGCTGTCGGATCTGACCCGGGAACAGAACCGCACCAAAGCCATGGCCTTTATCGGCATCAGTTTTGGCATCACCTTTGCCATTGCGATGGTGCTCGGCCCGATCATCACGCATGCTCTGGGTTTGCATGCCCTGTTCTGGATGATCGCCCTCCTCGCCGCCAGCGGCATTGTGATCACTCTGGTGGCCGTGCCGAACGCCCCTAACCACGTTCTGAACCGTGAGTCCGGCATGGTGAAAGGCAGTATCCGCAAGGTGCTGGCGAACAGCCGTCTGGTGAAGCTGAATGTCGGCATTTTATGCCTGCACATTCTGCTGATGTCGAGCTTTGTGGCGCTGCCGGGTGAATTTGAAAACGCCGGGTTCCCGGCGGAACAGCACTGGAAAATCTATCTGGTTACCATGCTGATTGCTTTCTGCAGCGTGATCCCATTTATCTTTTATGCTGAGGTCAGGCGCAAGATGAAGCGGGTGTTTGTCTGCTGCGTGGCGCTGATGCTGATTGCTGAGGTGGTGCTGTGGGGCGCCGGCAATCACTTCTGGACGCTGGTGGTTGGCGTGCAGCTGTTTTTTATCGGCTTTAACCTGATGGAGGCCATTTTGCCTTCACTGGTGAGTAAAGAGTCTCCTCCTGGCTATAAAGGCACGGCGATGGGCCTCTATTCCACCAGCCAGTTTATCGGTGTAGCCATTGGCGGCAGCCTTGGCGGCTGGGTATTCGGCCATTTTGATGCGCAAACGGTGTTCCTGGTCGGCGCGGTTATTGCCGTCGTCTGGCTGCTGGTCAGCTGCACCATGCAGGAACCGCCCTACGTCAGCAGCCTGCGTATTTTGCTGAAGGACGGCGTCGTGAACAAGGATGCGCTGGAGAAACGGCTGAAAGCCCAGCCTGGCGTGGCTTCCGTCTTTATCGTGCCGGAAGAGAAAAGCGCCTACGTGAAGATCGACAGTAAGGTGACCAATCGGGTGGAACTGGAAGCGCTGGTGGCCAGCTGCTGAACCCTACTGCGCCTGAACGGGGAAGCTGATTCATCTCCATTGGCGACGCCATGGACGGCGTTTATTGCGTCTTTATAAGCGGCCTGTGTTCCCCGTACAGGCACTGTTTTGAGATTGTGACCTGCAGTCCCCGCGGCTCTCCAACCCTGCTCCGTTTTTGACCTGAATCATCCCCACGTCAGTTAGCTTTGCCAAATGATAATGATTATCTTTTAATAAGCCCCATTCTCCCCTGCCCATGGATGAGGTTTATGTCGATTAATTTATCCCCCTGGTTCGCCCTCCCCGGCGTCCGGGCTTTTACAGAACGGCGAGCCGCAATGCCGTGGCGTAATACCGCCCCGCTTCCCACAGAAGCCATCCAGCCTGCATGGCAAAACCTGCTGCAGCATCCGCTACCGCCGCGCAAACGGCTGGTCTATCTGCATGTGCCGTTTTGCGCCACACATTGCACCTTCTGCGGTTTTTATCAGAACAAGTTTCAGCCGGATGAGGCCGAAAAATACGTAAGCTACCTGCTGCGGGAAATTGAAATGGAAGCGGACAGCCCGCTGCATCAGTCCGCGCCTGTTCACGCCGTCTATTTTGGCGGCGGAACGCCGACCGCCCTGTCCGCGCAAGGGTTGTTCCGCATCATCAGCCTGCTGAGAGAACGCCTGCCGCTGGCCCCCGACTGCGAAATCACTGTAGAAGGTCGCATCCTGAACTTTGACGATGCAAGGATCGATGCCTGTCTGGATGCCGGGGCTAACCGCTTCTCAATCGGCATCCAGACTTTTGACAGCCGCATCCGCATGAAAATGGCCCGTACCTCTGACCGCCAGCAATCCACAGCCTTCCTTGAAAAGCTGTGCCGACGCGATCGTGCCGCCGTGGTCTGCGATCTGATCTTCGGCCTGCCAGGACAGACTGCCAGCCACTGGCAGCGGGATCTTGAAACGGTGAGAGATATCGGCCTGGATGGTGTGGATCTCTATGCGCTGAACCTGCTGCCGACCACCCCGCTGGCAAAAGCCGTCGATAACGAACGCGTGGCGCTGCCAGATGTGGCGGAGCGACGCGAACGCTATCTGCAGGGTGCTGCCCTGCTGGCAGACTTTGGCTGGCGACAGCTGAGCAACAGCCACTGGGCCAGAACCACGCGTGAACGCAACCTGTATAACCTGCTGATCAAACAGGGAGCAGACTGCCTGGCGCTGGGTGCCGGTGCAGGGGGTAACCTGAACGGCCAGGCTTATATGATGAACCGCCAGCTTGAAAGCTATTACAGCTCGCTGGACAGTGGCCATAAGCCCATCGGGATGATGACGCCAGCAATGCAAAGCCCGCATCAGTGGCGACACCAGTTACAGGCAGGCATTGAAACGGGTCGCGTGGATCTGACAGAGCTGACCGTTCACGCTGCCGAGCTTCAGCCGCTGATCGATCAGTGGCACCAGTGCGGCCTGCTGACCGGCACCGGCTTATGCCTGCGAATGACCGACAGTGGCCGCTTCTGGGCCAATAATTTGATGCAGTCGCTTTCTGAAATTTTACTGCAGCTCTCTGCCCCTCACTCTGAAAAAGGAAGTCACCATGCAAGCCACCCCCCTCACTGAATTTATGCAAACCAATCCGGAAGGCACGCTGGAAGAGATCGCCGCCCGCTATGCCGTGCCGCTGCAGTCTGTTATTGAAGCGCTGCCGGAGAGAACGCTGGTCAGCGGCAGGCAGTTTGATGCCGTCTGGGATGCCATCACCGGCTGGGGTGAAGTCACCACGTTAGTGAATAATCCGGATATTATTCTGGAATTTCATGGAGCACTGCCTTCCGGCCATCATGGTCACGGCTATTTTAATCTGCGGGGCCAAAAAGGGTTAAGCGGCCACATCAAAGCCAGCCACTGCCAGCGCATTGCCTTCGTTGAGCGACCCTTTATGGGCATGGCAACCGCCTCGGTGATTTTCCTCAATGCCCCTGGCCAGGCTATGCTGAAAATCTTTGTCGGCCGTGACAGCCATCATCAGCTGTTGCCCGATCAGCTTACCGCCTTTCGCCAGCTGGCGGAGGCTCTGCAACAGGGAGAGAAATAATGGCAACATGGCTTATTTTTGGTGCGGCAAGAGGAACCGGCTTGCTGCTGGTGCAGCATGCGCTTGCTCGTCAGCAAGCCGTGGTGGCGCTGGTCAGAAAACAGGAAGATGCCGACAGGCTGGCGGCGTTGAATGTTCAGGTTGTGATGGGTGATGCCTGCGACGCAGATGCAGTTATGCAGGTTTGCCAGGCTGCCGGACCGGAGACGGTGATCGTCTCAACCATGGGCGGCAGCCAGGATTATCCCGCTCACCGAACGGTGATTGACTGTGCGGAAAGAACCGGGATCCGGCAAATGCTGATGGTCACTTCGCTGGGCTGTGGTGACAGCTGGCCGACGTTATCTGACCGGGCTAAACAGGCTTTTGGTCAGGCAGTAAGGGAGAAGTCGCTGGCCGAAAGCTGGTTGCAAACCAGTACCCTTGCGTGGTGTATTCTCCGACCGGGTGGCCTGCTTAACGGCGAGGCAACAGGCAAAGGCGAGCTGGCGCAGCACACCGAAGTGCACGGACTTATCCGCCGCGCCGATGTGGCACTGACCATCGCCGCCTTACTGGCGAAACCGCTGAATAATCAAATCTACAGCCTGACTGAACCGGGGTTAACCCCCCAGCCAGCCTGACTGCTGCCAGCATGAAACAGGGCGAAACTCTTCGCCCTGTTCATTTAGTCGCGGAAGTTTTTGAACTGGAATGGCTGGCCCAGATTGCCGCCACGGACCAGCGCCATGGCACTCTGCAGATCGTCACGCGATTTACCGGTCACCCGCACTTCCTCACCCTGGATCTGCGTCTGCACTTTCATCTTGCTGTCTTTGATCAGCTTAACCAGTTTCTTCGCCACGTCAGCAGGAATGCCTTTTTTCAGCTTCGCTTCCACCGACCAGCTTTTACCGCTGTGCTCGATCTCTTCCGGCACTTCCAGTGCGCCGCCTTCGATACCCCGTTTCAGCAGCTTCTCGCGCATAATATCCACCAGCTGTTTCACCTGGAAATCAGACTCGCTCAACACCTTTATGGATTCGTTTTTCTCGTTCAGCTCGTAGCTGGCAGTGACGTTGCGAAAATCGAAACGAGTTGAGACTTCGCGGTTAGCATTCTCCACGGCATTTCGCACTTCCTGCATGTCAATTTCTGAAACGATATCGAAAGATGGCATGATGTATTCTCCTGATTCTAAAGTGACATGCATAATACCCACTTAGCCGGTTTAAAAAAACCACCGGTGTGGAAAGCTATAATAAGAAAGTATCCACCAGCGCGGACCCGGTTTACCCGGCAAAGGCTGAGCAGCACGGCGGAATTTACACAACCCGCACGCGGGGAGGACGAATGAAGATTACCGTATTGGGATGCGGTGCACTGGGGCAAATCTGGCTGACGGCCCTGGATGCCCGGGGACATGAAGTGCAGGGCTGGCTGCGGGTGCCGCAGCCATACTGCTCGGCCAATGTGTTGACTCTGGACGGCACGGCAATCAACAAAACCTGGATTGCCAATGATCCCCAATTTTTAGCCGACAGCGATCTGCTGCTGGTGACGCTAAAAGCCTGGCAGGTCTCCGAGGCGGTGAAAAACCTGCAGTTTGTGTTACGTGAGGACTGTCCCATTCTTTTGCTGCACAACGGCATGGGCACGCTGGACGAGCTGAAAGCGATCCAACAGCCGCTGCTGCGCGGCATCACGACTCACGCCGCCAAACGCGACGGAACGGTGATCGTGCATGTTGCAGCGGGGATGACGCATATCGGCCCCACCACGCCAGATGGGGCAAGGCTCAGCGAGCTGGCGGAAGTGCTGCAGCAGGCGCTGCCTGACGTGGCCTGGCACAACAATGTGGCCTCTGCCGCCTGGCAAAAGCTGGCGGTTAACTGCGTCATCAACCCACTGACGGTACTGTACGACTGCCCGAACGGCGAGTTGCTCAATCATCAGCAAGAAGTGGCCGCCCTGTGCAACGAAGTGGCGATGGTCATGGAGCGTGAAGGCCAACATACCTCAAGAGAGGCGCTGCTTGATTATGTGATGGACGTGATCCACAGCACGGCTGCCAACACCTCTTCCATGCTGCAGGACATCCGGGCAGAACGGCGAACAGAGATTGATTATATTACCGGCTATGTTATCCGCCGCGCTCGGGCGCAGGGCCTGTTTACGCCGGAAAACAGCCGACTTTATGAAATGATTAAGCGTAAGGAACAAGATTATGAGCGCGAACGCATCGGTGCTGGTCTGCCTGGCACCTGGCAGTGAGGAAATGGAAGCCGTCACCACCATCGATTTGCTGGTGCGTGGTGGCCTGTCGGTCACCACTGCCAGCGTAACGGACAACGGCAGTACCGAAATCCGCTGTTCAAGAGGCGTGCGCCTGCTGGCTGATGCTCCGCTGGTCGAAGTGGCGGATAACGACTTCGCCGCGATTGTGCTGCCCGGTGGCCTTAAAGGGGCGGAAGCTTTTCGCGACAGCCCGCTGCTGGTGGAAACGGTTCGCCAGTTTCACCTTTCCGGCCGGATTGTGGCTACCCTTTGCGCCGCAGCCGGAACGGTACTGGTGCCGCACGATCTGTTCCCGGTCGGCAACATGACCGGCTTTCCAGGCCTGAAAGAGACCATTCCGGAAAGCAAGTGGATGGATAAACGCGTGGTGTGGGATCCGCGAGTTAACCTGCTGACCAGTCAGGGACCGGGCACGGCTATCGATTTCGCCCTGAAGCTGATTGACCTGCTGGCAGGAAAAGAAAAAGCGCACGAAGTTGCCAGCCAGCTAGTACTGGCAGCCGGTATTTTTGATTACCGTGAGTGGATTGAGTAACAGGCTGGAACGCCCTGAAAAGCGTTAATACTGAGCAGCAGGGGCGAATAAATTCGCCCCTTGAGGATTACGGGCGATAAACCTTTACGTTGGTGAAACCCTGCTCGTGAAGGTAGAGCGCCTGCAGGCGGCTCATTACGCCGCGCTCACAGTACAGCAGCCAGGTTTTGCTCTGGTCAAGATCGCCAAACTGAGTGCTGAGCTTGTAAAACGGCAGGCCTTTGATCTCAACACCTTCCAGCGCCAGCGGTCTGTCATCCTGCTCATCCGGCGAGCGGATATCAAGCACCACATCGTTATCGCTAAAGGAGACCACGGTTTCCACTTCCACCACTTCCTGCCGGGTCTCTTCTGCAATCTGGCGGATGTCGACGTTGGTCGCTTCTTCCACCATTTTATCAAGGATGGCGAAGTCGAAGTTCTGTTCTTCCGCCTCGATTTTGGTCTTCACTGCCTTCACCGTCGGGCTTTTTGAAATCACCCCACAGTATTCCGGCATGGTTCGGGCAAAATCTTCCGTCCCAATGTGGCGGGCCAGATCGATAATGTGCTCTTTATCGTGGGAGATCAGCGGGCGCAGGATCAGCGTGTCTGAGGCATTATCAATCAGACGCAGGTTGGTCAGCGTCTGGCTGGAAACCTGCCCCAGCGCTTCACCGGTGACAATAGCCTGCACGCCATAGTGCTCGGCAATCTTTGATGCTGCACGTACCATCATACGCTTAAGCACTACCCCCATCTGACCGTCTTCGATTTTTTCGAGGATCTCACCGACTACCGGCTCAAAGTTGATCGCCACAAAACGCACCTTGTGCGAGCGGCCAAAACGATTCCACAGGTAGTGGGCCACCTGACGGACACCGATTTCATGCGCCGCGCCACCAAGATTGAAGAAGCAGTAATGCACGCGGCAGCCACGACGGATCAGCATGTAGCTGGAGACACCGGAGTCGAAGCCGCCGGAAATCAGCGACATCACATCTTCCTGGGTACCGATAGGGAATCCGCCGATACCTTTGTAACGTCCGGTGATCAGCAGCAGGCGATCGTCTTCGATCTCCAGGTGCACCGTCACTTCCGGATGGTTCAGCTTCACCTGCGCGGTGGCAACGTGCTGATTCAGCCCGCCACCAACATAGCGCTCCACATCCTGCGAGCTGAAATTCTGCTTGCCGCGGCGCTTAACGCGGACGCAGAAGGTTTTCCCTTCAATCTTCTCGCGATTCAGCTCCAGCGCCTGCTCAAAAATGTTATGCATATCGGTATACGGGCGGTCTTCGACCGCCAGCACGTGGTGGATACCGGGAATACGCTGCAACTCGTCGACAATGTTCGCACGCTGGCTCTCGTCTTTAGCGCGCACTTCGATATGATCCCAGTGGCGCACAACCGCCAGCGAGTCGTCATAGTCTTTCAGCACGTTGCGGATATTGGTGGTCAGGATTTTAATAAAACGCAGACGAACAGACTGACTTTTGATGGTAATTTCGGGGAACAGCTTAATGATAAACTTCATGGCGGCATGGATTCGTTGGGCAATTAAGTGCTGTAATATCGGCACTTAGAGGGTAAAATCATCGTTTTGCAAAGCAGCACTTATGCCCTTTGCAACTGAGCGGCGATTGTACCACACCCGTCCGGCAACTGCTTCTTCATCTGTTACCGAGATCATTATTTTGCTAATCATTTTGAGTCGGCTACCATGGACGACTTCAAGGTGAAAAAAAACGACCGAGCCGATAGCCATTATGCCGAAAAAAGCCGAACAGCCCGCCAGCTTTGAAACCTCTCTGGAACAACTGGAGCAAATTGTCTCTCGTCTGGAAAGCGGGGATTTGCCGCTGGAAGAGGCGCTCAACGAATTTGAGCGCGGCGTCCAGTTGGCCCGCGTGGGGCAGCAAAAATTGCAACAGGCAGAACAGCGCGTGCAGATCCTGCTCAGCGATGATAAAGATGCCGCACTGAAGCCTTTCACGCCGGAAAATGACTGATGGATTTTAGCGCCCTTCTGACCGCGCACCACGCGCGAGTGAATCAGGCATTACAACGCTTTATTGACCCACTGCCGTTTAAGAGTTCTCCTCTGGTGAATGCCATGGAATATGGTGCACTATTAGGGGGTAAAAGGCTGCGGCCGTTTCTGGTGTATGCCACCGGAGAAATGCTGCACGCCGACGGCACCGCGCTGGATGCGCCCGCCGCAGCGGTCGAATGCATTCACGCCTATTCGCTGATCCACGATGATCTCCCCGCCATGGATGACGACAGCCTTCGCCGCGGTCAGCCGACCTGCCATATTAAATTTGGCGAAGACACCGCTATATTAGCGGGCGATGCGCTGCAAACGCTGGCGTTCACTATTCTTGCCGATGCACCGATGCCAGGCGTGACGGCATCCAACCGGATCGCGATGATTTCCGAACTGGCACAGGCCAGCGGCGTGGCCGGTATGTGTGGCGGTCAGGCGCTCGACCTGGCGGCAGAAGGCCAGCAGGTTAGCCTTTCGGCGCTGGAACAAATTCATCGTCATAAAACCGGTGCGCTGATCCGCTCCGCAGTCCGCCTGGGTGCGCTGGCTGCCGGAGAAAACGGTCGGACGGCGATACCGGCACTGGACCGTTACGCCAACGCGATTGGCCTGGCATTTCAGGTGCAGGACGACATCCTCGATGTGGTGGGTGATACCGCCGTCATCGGAAAGCGGCAGGGAGCCGATCAGGATCTGGGAAAAAGCACTTATCCGGCCCTGTTGGGACTTGAAGGGGCGCGGGAAAAAGCCTGGGATCTTTATCAGGAATCGCTCAGCGCACTGGAAACACTTGCCGCGCAATCATTCAATACCGCATCACTACAAGCACTGGCAAGTTACATAATTGAACGCAATAAATAACTCCCACAATGAGTCTCTGATGAGTTTTGATACTGCAAAATATCCGACGCTGGCCATGGCCAGCGAGGTCACAGAACTACGTTCACTGCCGAAAGAGAGCCTGCCAAAACTCTGTGACGAGCTGCGCCAGTATTTACTCGACAGCGTCAGCCGCTCCAGCGGCCATTTTGCTTCCGGACTGGGCGTGGTGGAGCTGACTGTTGCGCTGCACTACGTTTATAACACGCCATTCGATCATCTGGTGTGGGACGTGGGTCATCAGGCTTACCCGCATAAAATACTGACCGGCCGCCGCGATCGCATCGGTACTATCCGGCAGAAAAAGGGTCTGCACCCTTTCCCGTGGCGCGATGAGAGCGAGTTCGACGTGCTGAACGTCGGCCACTCCTCCACTTCAATCAGCGCCGGGCTGGGCATGGCCGTAGCCGCCGGGAAAGAAGGCAAAGGCCGCCGCACCGCCTGTGTTATTGGCGACGGTGCCATCACCGCTGGCATGGCATTTGAGGCAATGAACCACGCGGGCGACATCAAGCCGGATATGCTGGTGGTGCTGAACGACAATGAAATGTCGATTTCGGAAAACGTCGGCGCACTGAACAATCGCCTGGCGCAGATCCTCTCCGGTAAAACCTATTCCCGCCTGCGCGAAGGGGGTAAAAAGGTGCTGACTGGCCTGCCGCCGATCAAAGAGCTGGTGAAGCGCACCGAAGAGCATCTGAAAGGGATGGTGGTGCCCGGCACGCTGTTTGAAGAGCTGGGCTGGAACTATATCGGCCCGGTAGATGGCCACGACGTGCTGTCGCTGGTGCATACTCTGAAGAACATGCGTGACCTGAAAGGCCCGCAGTTCCTGCATATTATGACCAAAAAGGGCAAAGGCTACGCCCCGGCAGAAAAAGATCCCATCACCTGGCACGCGGTGCCTAAGTTCGATCCGGCCAGCGGTCTGCTGCCAAAGGCGGCGGAAGGTCTGCCGAGCTACTCGAAAATCTTTGGTCAGTGGCTGAGCGAAACCGCTGCTGATGACGACAAGCTGATGGCTGTAACGCCAGCGATGCGTGAAGGTTCCGGCATGGTCAGCTTCTCACGCGACTACCCGGCGCAGTATTTTGACGTGGCGATTGCTGAACAGCACGCGGTGACCTTCGCTGCGGGCCTGGCGATTGGCGGCTACAAGCCGGTGGTGGCTATCTACTCCACCTTCCTGCAGCGCGCTTACGATCAGCTGATCCATGACGTGGCCATCCAGAAGCTGCCGGTGCTTTTCGCCATTGACCGTGGCGGCATCGTCGGCGCGGACGGGCAAACACACCAGGGGGCGTTCGATATCTCCTTCCTGCGCTGCATCCCGAATATGGTGATCATGGCGCCAAGTGATGAGAACGAGTGTCGCCAGATGCTCTATACCGGTTACCACTACTCTCAGGGCCCGAGCGCCGTGCGATACCCACGCGGAACGGGGACTGGCGCAGAGCTTAAGCCACTTTCCTCGCTGCAATTAGGTAAAGGTGTGGTGAAGCGCGAAGGCGAAAAGCTGGCGATCCTCAACTTTGGTACGCTGCTGCCTGAAGCGGCTGCGGTTGCCGATTCGCTGAATGCCACCCTGGTGGATATGCGCTTTGTTAAACCGCTGGACGAGGCGCTAATCTTTGAACTGGCCGCCAGCCACGAGGCGCTGATTACCCTGGAGGAAGGGGCAATCAAAGGCGGTGCCGGCAGCGGCGTGCTCGAGCTGCTGATGGCAAAACGTTTGCTGGTGCCGGTGCTGAATATTGGCCTGCCCGATGAGTTTATTCCGCAGGGCACCCAGGATGAAATTCGCCATGACTATCAGCTGGATGCTGAAGGGATTGAGCAACAAATCAGCCACTGGCTGGCACAGTAATACCGCACAATGCTCCCCGTCCGGGGAGCTTTTCACCTGCTATGCTTAACGGGAATTTCACCGGCTGGTAAGCCGAAAACCGCTAGCAGGAGCCTGCATGAAAACCCTTCAATTAGGCAGCACCGACCTGACCGTTTCCCGCCTTTGCCTGGGCTGCATGACTTTTGGTGAGCCCGACCGTGGCCGCCATGCGTGGACCCTACCCGAAGAGAGCAGCAGACCGCTGATCAAACAGGCGCTGGAAGCCGGAATTAATTTTTTCGATACCGCCAACAGTTACTCTGACGGCAGCAGTGAAGAGATTGTGGGCCGGGCACTCAAAGAGTATGCGCGCCGCGACGAGATCGTTGTCGCTACCAAAGTCTATTTCCCGATGAGTAATCTGGCCGGAGGCCTGTCCCGCGCCAACATCCTGCAATCCATTGATGACAGCCTTGGCCGCCTGGGCATGGATTATGTTGACCTGCTGCAGATCCACCGCTGGGACTACAGCACGCCGTTGGAAGAGACTCTCGAAGCGCTGCATGACGTGGTCAAATCCGGCAAAGCCCGCTACATTGGCGCGTCGTCAATGTACGCCTGGCAGTTCGCCAAAGCGCTTTATACTGCCGATCGCCATGGCTGGACGCGCTTTGTCAGCATGCAGGACCAGTACAACTTGATTCAGCGCGAAGAGGAGCGCGAAATGCACCCACTCTGCCAGGCGGAACATATTGCCGTGCTGCCGTGGAGCCCGCTGGCGCGTGGCCGCCTGACGCGTCCATGGGGAGAAACCACCGCCCGCTCGGTTTCAGATGAGTTTGGCAGCACGCTGTATGATCAAACCGAACAGAATGACGGCGCGATTGCCCGGCGGGTAGCGAAGATTGCTGATGATAAAGGTGTCAGCCGGGCGCAAATTGCTCTGGCATGGATGCTGGCAAAGCCAGCCGTCACCGCCCCGATTATCGGGGCATCACGTTCAGAACAGCTGGCCGATCTGGTTAAGGCGGTGGAGGTGGAACTGACGCAGGAAGAGATCATCGAGCTGGAAAGCGTCTATCAGCCGCATAACGTGGTGGGCTTCGAGTAACCCCTGCCAGGCGTAACGCAATGCTCAGCGTTACGCCTGCCGGTGCGAGTTACATCGTCAGATGCAGCCCCGCATAGTAAAGAATACCGGCGGAGATAATCCCGGCCACGATATCGTCAACCATAATGCCCATGCCGCCGTGTACGTTGCGGTCGAACCAGCGAATTGGCCACGGTTTCCACATATCCAGAATACGAAATACCACAAACCCAGCCAGCACCCATTTCCAGTTATTCACCGGGATCGCCATCAGCGTGATCCACATCCCGATAAACTCATCCCAGACGATGCTGCCGTGATCGTGCACTCCCATATCCTTCGCGGTGCGATGGCACAGATAGACACCGATACAGATGCCAGACATTACCACCAGCGAGTAGATATCCTGCGGCAGGTAAGCCATCAGACACCAGAACGGTATCGCTGCCAGTGAGCCCATGGTGCCGGGCACATAAGGGCTTAATCCACTGCCAAATCCCGTCGCCAGCAGGTGCCACGGGTTGCTCATTTTCAGGCGACTTTTCGCCACATCTTTACGCGCGGCCAAAATGGTCAAACCCTTTCAGATCGCTTTCCACCGGCTTGCCACTCTGCAGCAGCACCAGCCCATCGGACTGCGGAGCCATCTGCCCGATACAGGTAAACGGCACGCCATAGTGCCCCAACGCCACGTCCAGCGCGCCACGATTGATTTCCGGCACGGTAAAACACAGTTCGTAGTCTTCACCACCGCTCAGTGCCCAGCGCAGAGCCTGATCCGGCTCGAAATGCTGCTTCATCACTGCCGACAGCGGTAAGGTATCCAGGTTCAGACGCGCACCGCAATCGCTGGCTTTCAGGATATGGCGCAGATCGGAGATCAGCCCATCAGAGAGATCGATAGCCGAGGTGGCGAGATCGCGCAGTGCCTGCCCCTGCAGAATACGCGGCATGGGGCGCAGATGGCGCTTGATCAGCGCTTCATGGGCCACCGGGTCGTTAATTTTCCTGTGGTGCTGCAACAGCGCCAGCCCTGCTGCACTGTCGCCCAGCGTACCCGTAACGTAAATCCAGTCTCCCGGACGGGCACCAGAACGTTTCAGCGCCCTGCCCTGCGGCACCAGGCCGTGAATACCCAGCGTCAGGCTCAGTGGCCCGCGAGTGGTGTCGCCCCCGACCAGCTGCATATCGTAATAATCCAGCAGCTCAAACAGGCTGTCGCTGAAGTCTTTCAGCCAGGCTTCATTGACTTCCGGGAGGGTCAGCGCCAGCGTCAGCCACGCCGGATCGGCGCCCATGGCGGCCAGATCGCTGAGATTGACCGCCAGCGCTTTATAGCCGAGATCGGAAGGATGGATATCGCGCAGAAAGTGCACGCCTTCCACCAGCGTGTCGGTGCTGATTGCCAGGGTCTGTTTTTCCGGCAGAGTCAGTAATGCACAGTCGTCGCCGATGCCCTTTTCCACATCGCGACGGGAGCTTGTCACGCGATCGAAATAACGCGCGATAAGTTCAAATTCGCCACATGCCATACACTGTGTTCCGAGTCTGAAAATGAAGAAGGCCGGACAGTGCCGGCCTTGGAGGATTACTTCTTGTTGGGGCGGATATGAGGAGCGGCTTTGTCCAGCACGCCGTTGACAAACTTATGGCTGTCTTCGGCACCAAACACTTTGGCCAGCTCAATCCCCTCGTTGATTGCCACCTTATAGGGAACATCGGCGCGCTTGCTCAGCTCATACAATGAGATGCGCAGCACGGCCTTCTCTACCTGACCCAGCTCTTCCAGCTGGCGGGACAGGTAGGGCTTCATCAGGCCGTCAAGATACGCGCTGTTGGTCGCAACGCCGCTCAGCAGCTCGCGGAAATAGCTGATATCAACGTCTTTGACGTCTTGCTCCGCAAGAAACTGATATTCGACATCAGCGATGTCGTTGTTAGATAACTGCCAGGAGTAAAGTGCCTGGACAGCACATTCACGGGCGCGGCGGCGAGCAGCAGGTTTCACGAAATTCCCCTTAAAATCAGGCTTTGATGGCTTTCAATACGTTAATCATTTCAAGTGCGGTCAGGGCGGCTTCCGCCCCTTTGTTACCCGCTTTGGTTCCGGCGCGTTCAATGGCCTGTTCGATGTTTTCCGTCGTCAGAACGCCAAAGGCAACCGGAATGTCGCTGTTCATTGCCACGCTGGCCAGGCCAGAGCTGGCTTCACCGGCCACGTATTCGAAGTGGGCAGTGCCACCGCGGATCACCGTACCCAGTGCCACAACGGCGTCATGCTTACCGGCTTTCGCCAGGGCGCGAGCGGTGGTTGGCATTTCATAGGCACCCGGTACCCAGACTACGGTGATGTTTTCATCTTTCACCTGACCGATACGTTTTAACGCATCGAGGGCACCGCTCAGCAGGCTGTCGTTGATAAAGTTGTTGAAACGCGCAATAACAATGGCCACGCGCGCATCAGGGGTAGCAACAGCAGCTTCAATAACGTTCATAATTTTCCTTTCAGGGTTCTGTTATGGCCCCGCAGGGGGGCGGATTCTATCACACTCTTAAACGGTCTGCTTCCGGAGATTTACTCCGTTACCACCAGGCGGCGTGATTATTATCAGCAGGCCGGGATCAGGCTGTCAGCGTGAGGCGCAGGTCTGACCCCACCTGACGAACATCGCTAAATGTCAGCAAAGGGGCTTCAGCAAGTTGTGCTAAACCGGGCAGGTGGCACACCCCCCGCGCCGAATCGCCGAGCAGTTTCGGCGCGAGATAGACAATCAGTTCATCCACCACGCCCGCAGTCAGCAGTGCACCCGCCAGTCTGGCTCCAGCTTCCACCCATACGTTATTAATCTGACGCCTTCCCAGCAGCATCATCAGCGACACCAAATCTACCTGTTCATTGAGCTGTGGAACAGTGAACTGCTCCACATTCTCCGGCCACGCCTGAGTATCGGTTTGATGACGGGCCAGCCAGGTCTGCCCCGGCTGTGCGATCAGGCGGTGTTGCGGCGTGACCCGGTTATGGCCATCAATCACTACCCGCACCGGCTGGCGCAGGTTTTCCCGCGCGTACAGGCACTGCGTCTCCGGAGGTAATTCGTCCCAGCGCACGGTCAGCGAGGGATCGTCTGCCAGCACCGTGGCGCTGGTCGTCAGGATAGCTGAACTTTGCGCACGCAGCCGCTGCACATCACGGCGGGCTTCCGGGGAGGTGATCCACTGGCTTTCGCCACTGGCCATTGCGGTGCGACCGTCCAGCGAGGCGCCCATTTTGAGCTGCACCCACGGAAAACCGGTGCGCATGCGCTTGAGAAAACCACGGTTCAGCGCCTCCGCTTCCTGCATCATCAGCCCATGGCTGACCTCAATGCCTGCCTGTTGAAGGCGGTACAGGCCGCGCCCCGCCACTTCCGGATTGGGGTCCTGCATCGCAGCAACCACCCGGCTGACGCCAGCGGCAATTAAGGCATCACAGCAGGGCGGCGTGCGACCATGATGGCTGCACGGCTCCAGCGTGACGTAGGCAGTGGCACCGCGCGCTTTGTCGCCAGCCATTCGAAGCGCGTGAACTTCGGCGTGCGGTTCTCCGGCGCGGAAATGATACCCTTCACCCACTTTTTCGCCGTCGCGGACAATCACACAGCCGACATTAGGGTTTGGGGTAGTGGTAAAGCGACCACGACGAGCCAGTTCAAGGGCTCTTGCCATCCAGACTTCATCATGCATGGTTCAGTCCTGTAAGCGGGCGATCTCTTCGCCGAATTCACGGATATCTTCAAAACTACGATAAACCGAAGCAAAGCGGATATAGGCCACTTTATCGAGCTTCTTTAACTCGTCCATCACCAGATTACCGATCATCTTACTCGGCACTTCACGCTCGCCGGTAGAGCGCAACTGGCTCTTGATATGGCTGATGGCGTTTTCCACATCGTCCGAATTTACCGGCCGCTTCTCCAGCGCTTTCAGCATGCCGCTGCACAGCTTGTCTTCGTTAAACGGCTCGCGGATCTCATTGCTTTTGACAACACGCGGCATCACCAGCTCAGCCACTTCGAAAGTGGTAAAACGCTCATGACACACCAGACATTGACGGCGGCGACGCACCGAGGTGCCCTCCCCCACCAGGCGGGAATCGATCACTTTGGTATCCACAGCGGAACAGAACGGGCAATGCATGGTGCTTCCTGATAATCCTGGAAATTTGACCACAGTGTAACGCGAAGTGACAGCTAACAAAATAACAGGGTGGCCATTTCCGCCCTTTCGGTAAAAAGTTCACTTCCCGGTCACTTTCAGACTGCCATGCGCAGAACAACCTCGATTTTCCGCTATAATCATTTTGTTACACAGCGTAAATTTTTCTCTTATCAAGGATTAACCGGAGGATATATGGGATTGTTTAACTTCGTAAAAGAGGCAGGTGAGAAATTGTGGGACTCCGTTACCGGCTCAGGTGACGAACAGAGTAAGAAGCTGCAGGATTATATCAGCAGGCTGGGCCTGCCAGGCGCTGACAAGGTCAATGTGAAGGTCACCGAGGGCAAGGCCAGCCTCAGCGGTGACGCCCTCTCCCAGGAGCTGAAGGAGAAAATCCTGATTGCGGCGGGTAACGTGGCGGGTATTACCGCAGTGGAAGATAACGTTAAGGTCGCGCAACCCGCCACAGAAGCAAAATTCTATACGGTGAAGAAAGGCGACACGCTGAGTGCCATCTCTCGTGAAGTCTATAATGATGCTAATAAATACAATAAGATATTCGAGGCTAACAGGCCGATGCTGTCTCATCCGGACAAGATCTACCCCGGTCAGACGCTGCGTATTCCTGAATAATTTCACCGCAAGGAGCTGACTGGGTATGACCAGAGTGGTAATAAGAAAGCCCGTTTTACTGGTAGCAGCACTGCTGCTGGCAGGGTGTGCAACGCCCTCACAGCAGCCTGAACTGACCAGGCTGCATAATCAGGTCGGTAAGCTGAACGGCGAGATGCGCCAGCTGACTCAACAGGCTACCGCGCTGACCCGGCAGAACAGGCTTAACACCAACTCCACTCAGGGCGCGTGGCTGATGCCCGCCGCCAATACCGCGGTGGTGCTGAAAAGCCAGGCAGGCGACGTTCGTCTGTCGCTGAGCCAGGTTTCAGGTGAAGCCAACGGCACCCGGGCGATTCTGAATATCCGCCCGGCAGGGGAAAATCCCCTTCCGGCGTTCACCGTGCAGGTTGAATGGGGCGAAATAGATCCAACGACCGGCCAACCGTTGCAGGTTGACAGTCAGAGCCAGTCAATCACCGTGGCAGGTTCGCTGCTGCCGCGCAATGAAGTGACGGTTCCGCTGCGACTGAGCAACATTGTGCCGGAACAGGTAGGTTTCGTTCGTGTCCATGACCTCGTGGTACAGACACCAGCCCAGTCCGCCAATCAGTCAGGGTAAACATCGCATTTGAAACGGTTCTCCGTTTCCGATGCCGGCATCACAGAGTCAGGTGAGCTGGAAAGGTGTGGGGATCAGCATCGTCAGCCTTTGCATTATTTTTTACCATAGTCAGTTACGTTCCACATGATTGTATCGGCTGCCAGCCAGAGCACGGCTCGCATCCATTACAAAATAAAACACCCTGTCAGCTTATCGCTCACAGGGTGTTTAGCAGGGGTAACCCTCTGTCAGGGCCGCTTACGCGGCCCTTGTTACTTGCAGGCTGATCGGCTTAAGGCAGAATTGAAGGCTGATCGGCGCCCTCTTTTTCCACTTTCTGCTGCAGCATATGCTCACGTTTCATCCCCAGTTTCAGCGCCAGCGCCGAAGCCACGTAGATAGACGAGATGGTCCCGATAGACACACCGATCAACATCGTCAGTGAGAAGCCTTCCAGCAGCGCACCGCCGAAGATAAACAGCATCAGAACCACCACCAGCGTGGTAGCAGAGGTCATGATGGTACGGCTCAGCGTCTGCGTCAGCGAGACGTTGAAGATTTCGTAAGGCGTACCGCGACGGATCTTACGGAAGTTCTCACGAATACGGTCCGATACCACGATACTGTCGTTCAGCGAGTAACCGATAACCGACATCAGCGACGCGATAATGGTCAGATCAATCTCTATATGGAACAGAGACAGAATGCCCATGGTGATGATCACGTCGTGCGCCAGTGCCAGTACGGCCCCTAACGCCAGTCGCCACTCAAAGCGGAAACCGACGTAGATCAGGATAGCAATCAGCGCCACCAGCAGCGCCATGCCACCCGTTTGTGCCAAATCGCTGCCCACGCTAGGGCCGACAAACTCAATACGCTTCACGGTGGCGTTTTGCTGGCTGGACTGGTTGATGGTCGTAACCACCTTGTTGCCCAGCTCCTGGCCCGCCGTTCCCTCATGAGGAGACAAACGCACCAGAACGTCACGGCTGCTGCCGAAGTTCTGCACCTGCGGATCGGTGAAGCCGGAGTGCTGCAGCGCACCGCGCAGCGTATCCAGTTCCGCTGGTTTTTCCAGGGTAATTTCAATAACCGTACCGCCGGTGAAATCCAGACCCCAGTTAAACCCCTTCACGCCCATGATCACAAATGAAGCAATCAGCAGCAGGCCGGAAAGGGTAAAGGCCAGTTTATCCCAGCGCATAAAGTCATGAACTTTACGCCCGTAGTTTAGTTGTTCAACGCTATAATCCTGTGCCACAACGCACTCCTCAAATAGACAACTTGTTGACGCGTTTGCCGCCGTACAACAGGTTGACGATGGCGCGGGTACCGACAATGGCGGTAAACATAGACGTCACCACACCGATTGCGGTGGTGATGGCGAAGCCTTTGATTGAGCCCGTACCCACTGCGTACAGGATAATCGCGGTGATCAGCGTGGTGACGTTGGCATCGACGATACTGGAGAACGCACCGCTGTAGCCTTCGTTAATCGCCTGCTGAACGGAACGTCCGTTCTTCAGCTCTTCTTTGATACGTTCGTTAATCAGTACGTTGGCATCTACCGCCACCGCCAGCGTCAGCACAATACCGGCAATCCCCGGCATGGTCAGCGTTGCACCCGGCAGCAGGGACATAATCCCGACAATCAACACCAGGTTAGCCACCAGCGCGGTGGTCGCGATCAGACCAAACTTACGATAGTAAACGACCATAAAGATGATTGAGGCGATCAGGCCCCACAGGCAGGCTTCCAGACCCTGAGTGATGTTCTGCTGACCCATAGTCGGGCCAATAGTCCGCTCTTCAACAATCTGAATTGGCGCAATCAGCGCACCGGCACGCAGCAGCAACGACAGCTGACGCGCTTCGTTCGGGTTGCTGATCCCGGTGATACGGAAGCTGTTACCCAGGCGAGACTGGATGTTGGCCACGTTGATCACTTCTTCCTGCTTCGCCAGGATCGCCCTGCCGTTGGCGTCTTTCTTACCGCTGTCTTTGTATTCCACAAACAAGGTTGCCATCGGTTTACCGATGTTGTCCTTGGTGAAATTAGACATAATGTTGCCGCCCGCGCTGTCCAGCGAGATGTTGACCTGTGCCTGGTTGTACTCATCCTGGCTCGACGTGGAGTCAGTGATGTGGTCACCGGTCAGGATCACACGCTTGTACAGCGTCACTGGCTGGCCGTCACGGGTGTTTTTCACTTCTGAGTCGCCCGGCACGCGACCGTTAGCAGCAGCAGTAGGGTCAACCGAAGTGTTCACCAGACGGAATTCCAGAGTGGCCGTCGCGCCCAGAATCTCTTTCGCACGTGCGGTGTCCTGAATACCCGGCAGTTCCACCACGATACGGTCAGAACCCTGACGCTGCACCAGTGGCTCAGCCACGCCCAGCTGGTTAACACGATTACGCAGAATATTGATGTTCTGCTGCACCGCATATTCACGTGCTTCCCGCAGGCGATCGTCGGTCATCACCGCTCGCAGGGCATTGCTGCCGCTGGTGCTGATCACCAGGTCACGGTGGCGACCGGTCAGATAGCTGACGGCATCATCACGCGACTGACCGTCACGGAAACGAATTTCCAGACCGTAGTTATCCGTTTTGCGAACGTTGGTATAAGGAATATTTTTGTCACGCAGATCGCTGCGCAGGTTGTCGATGTTCTGCTCCTGGAGTTTACCCAGAGCGGTATCCATATCGACTTCCATCAGGAAGTGAACGCCACCACGCAGGTCGAGACCGAGTTTCATCGGCTCTGCCTGCAGCAGGCTCAGCCAGGCTGGCGTGGCAGGGGCAAGGTTCAGCGCGACTACGTAGTTCTCACCCAACGCCTGAGTAATGGCGTCACGGGCACGCAGCTGCACGTCGCCGTTGGCAAAACGCGCCATGATGGCGCCATTTTCCAGTGCAATTGATTTGCTCTGGATATTCTCTTTTTTCAGTACGTCCTGGATTTGACCCAGCGTTTGCTCACTGGCGGCGCTTCCGCGCGCACCAGTGACCTGAACAGCCGGATCCTCACCATAAAGGTTGGGAAGTGCGTACACCAGACCGACGATTAACACGACGATCAGCATGATGTACTTCCACAAAGGATAACGGTTTAACACGGCAGTTCCCTTAGGGAAAACAAAAAATTACAGCGCCTTCATCGTACCTTTCGGCAGAACGGCAGCCACGAAATCACGTTTGACCACAACTTCCGTTGTATCGTTCAGCGCGATTGCCACATAGCCAGTTTCAGCCACTTTGGTCACACGCCCCACCAGACCACCGGTGGTCAGTACTTCATCCCCTTTCGAGATGGAGTCCATCAGTTTTTTGTGCTCTTTAGCACGTTTCTGCTGTGGGCGCAGGATCATGAAATAGAAAATCAGACCAAACACCACCAGCATAATGACCAGTGAATACGGGCTTCCCTGTGATGGTGCCCCAGCGGCGGCCACTGCGTCAGAAATGAACAAGCTCATTAAATTTCCCTCATTGTTTAATTATCAGACGTTTAACGGCGGAACCGCCTTGCCCGTCCGGTCATAGAATTCGGTAACAAAGTGCTCTAATTTACCCTCTTCAATCGCCTGGCGTAAACCCGCCATCAAACGCTGGTAATAGCGCAGGTTATGAATGGTGTTCAGACGAGCACCCAGTATTTCGTTACAACGATCAAGATGATGCAAGTAGGCGCGGCTGTAATTGCGACAGGTGTAACAATCACATTCGGCATCGAGCGGGGACGTGTCATCTTTATACCTGGCGTTACGGATTTTCACCACGCCATCGGTCACAAACAGGTGACCGTTACGCGCGTTACGGGTTGGCATCACGCAGTCGAACATATCAATGCCGCGACGCACGCCTTCTACCAGATCCTCAGGTTTGCCGACACCCATCAGGTAACGCGGTTTGTCCTCCGGGATCTGCGGGCAGACGTGCTCAAGGATCCGGTGCATATCTTCTTTTGGCTCGCCGACCGCCAGGCCGCCCACAGCGTAACCATCAAAGCCAATCTCTACCAGCCCTTTTACCGAGACATCTCGTAAATCTTCGTAAACCCCCCCCTGAATAATGCCGAAAAGCGCATTTTTATTCTCAAGGGAATCAAAGCGATCGCGACTACGCTGTGCCCAACGCAGCGACATCTCCATCGAGCGTTTGGCGTAATCCCAGTCGGCCGGGTAAGGCGTACACTCGTCAAAGATCATTACGATATCGGAGCCCAGATCGTACTGAATCTCCATGGATTTTTCCGGGTCGAGGAAGATTGCATCACCGTTGATTGGGTTGCGGAAATGCACGCCTGCTTCGGTGATCTTACGAATGTCTCCCAGGCTAAAGACCTGGAAACCGCCGGAATCAGTAAGGATCGGCCCTTTCCACTGCATAAAGTCGTGCAGGTCGCCATGCAGCTTCATGATCTCCTGGCCCGGACGCAGCCATAAATGGAAGGTGTTGCCGAGGATGATCTGGGCTCCGGTTTCCTGTACCTCTTCCGGCGTCATGCCTTTAACGGTGCCATAGGTGCCCACCGGCATAAATGCCGGAGTTTCCACCACGCCACGGTTAAAGACCAGACGGCCACGGCGCGCGCGCCCATCAGTAGTATCTAATTCGAACTTCATGTTGCCTCCACCAGAGAAACAGTCTGATGATTGATAAAAAGTGGCGCATTCTAACAACCATCTGAGTCGCTGCACAAGCAAGCCCACAAGTATAGAGTCAGTTATTATTTGCTGATTTATGCCCCATTGAGCCCTGGTTATGACACAAATTTGCCTCCTCCAGACAAGCCAGCAACAGTTAATCCTTCACTCCCATACGGGCTTCATCGTTCCGTAATCAATCCTCATATGCTTTGCCGTTTTCAGCCCGGTAATTTGGATGCAGAAAGCAAAAACCCCGCCTGGAGACGAGGCTTGGTTAATTATTTGTTGGTGCATTGTGCCCCCCCATAACACTATGCTTTATAATAATTTTTGCGTATCGAAGGATAATTATTTATATTTATTTCTGCTTTTTTTCAAACAATAGCGCTTACCTTATGGCGCTAATTTTGAGGGAGAATGGAATCATGGCGCGTAATATAGCCCCCGGATATTGTGTGGTAGAACGACCCGGAACGCTGGATTATCAGGCGCGGGAGCTGTTCAGGGATGTTCGTTCACCAGCCACCAGCCTGTTTATGAAACTTAATGCGGATACGCAGTATCTGAAACCGGGCCAGATTGTGATTGTGGCTGACCCGGATACGTCTGACCAGCAAACAATGCAGATGCTGAATATGCTTCGGCAGGCAAAGCATAAAACCAATGTGGCTCTCACTGGGGTGAGTGGTGAAGATGCCAGCTTTATGCAGAAACATTATGGAATGATTGCCGGGCTGACCGCTGCCGGAGACAAGATTTTTGGAACAGCCGGAGACGTTGGAGAAAAGTATTTTAATGCTATTGAGCAAACCTTAAAAAAAATTGAGGCCAGCTACCAAAATCAGTTCCGCACTCAGGGTACGCTGACAGGACAGCAATTTTTTGTTAAGCGAAACCAGCTACTGAATCAGTTAAAGAATCTCGTTAATAAACCGATGTTAGGTGCGCTTGCCCGCAATACAGTCAAGTTCCGCGAATATGAAAATATGAAGCGGGCTTTAAACCTTTCAAGCCGCTCAATTGTGCACGAATGGTCCACCGTAGGGTTGGGTGGCATTCCCGGATATTCATATTATGTGGGCAATGCGGCAAGAGCGGCGCGTGTCTTAAAGGCTGGCGGGCTCATCGGTATTGGATTTGCCTTTGCCGGGACCACTAATGATGTGGTTGATGCCTGTAGCAAAGGCAGGGAAGGTGAATGCGGCAAAATCGCGGTCAGAGACTACTCAAAATTTGCCCTCACCACTGGTGGTGGAATGCTGGGTGGTGCCTGGGGTAGTGCTGCTGCATTAGCAGGTTGTGCTGCTATCGGAATAGTTACAGCAGGCGCCGGGGGTGTTGCATGTGCAGTGGTAGGGTCAGTCGCAGGTGGATATGCCGGTAGCTCAGGCGTTGAGACGATATTCAATAAAGTAGTAGAATATTATGATAACTAACAAATTATTGGCTGGAACATCATTGTTTTTTGGGGGGCTCGGCTGCTGCCTCCTGATTCTGTCAGTTATAATATATGCATTTAAAAGACGGGATTACTCTGAATTAGTATCTTCTTTCAAAGAAAAATACGAATTCCCTGCTCCCTGCTCTTTCTTTTATATGACTGGCGTGTTCGGGGTATTTCCTGTTTTACGATTTTTTATAAAATTAAGACAAGGGAAGAAAATGAGCTTAATGGATCGTAACGATCCCGCATATAATTTCTTTAATGATAAAAAAACAAAAATACACACATGGATGAAGATTTATTCTTTCCTGTGGTTTTCTGCTACTGCATGCTATATCTTATTTTTTATTTTCGGTCTGCTTTTACCTTGATAATAAAATACCCCAAACTGTCTCTCTGTTGCACCAGAGAAACAGCCTGATATTTAGTGTTAACGAACACACTCGTGTGTGACCGCAACAGTCGCAGTGTCAAGCTTGTCACTAAAATGACTTACTCACCTTCTCATGCACCGCTTCAGGATTGCGGGTGATAAACATCGCATCGCCATAGCTGAAGAAGCGGTATTGCTCCGCTACCGCCTGCTGATAAGCCTGCATGGTGTGGCGGTAACCGGCAAAGGCCGAGACCAGCATAATCAGCGTGGATTCCGGCAGGTGGAAGTTGGTCACCAGCGCATCAATCACCTGATACTGGTAGCCCGGGAAGATAAAGATTTTGGTGTCATCGAAGAATGGCGCTATCAGCGCGTCGGTCGCGGCCTGCGCCGCACTTTCCAGCGAACGGACAGAAGTGGTGCCCACCGCCACCACGCGATTCCCGCGAGCTTTACAAGCCAGTACGGCATCAACCACTTGCTGGGGCACCTCTGCATATTCGGCATGCATGATGTGGTCTTCGATACTCTCTACCCGCACCGGCTGGAAAGTCCCCGCACCAACGTGCAGGGTGACGAAAGCGGTTTCAATACCTTTAGCCCGCAAGGCTTCAAGCATCGGTTGATCAAAATGCAGACCCGCGGTCGGAGCAGCAACGGCACCAGGACGTTCGCTGTAGACCGTCTGATACAGTTCACGGTCAGCTTCTTCATCCGGGCGGTCAATATAAGGAGGCAGCGGCATATGACCGACGGCATTGAGGATGTCCAGCACCGCACGCTCATCGTCAAAATGCAGCTCAAACAGCGCATCGTGGCGGGCAACCATGGTGGCCTTCACGCTTTCATCGTCGCCAAGTAGCAGTTCAGCGCCCGGTTTCGGCGCTTTAGAGGAACGCACGTGAGCCAGCACGCGGCGATCGTCCAGCATCCTTTCCACCAGCACTTCAATTTTCCCGCCGCTGGCTTTGCGGCCGAACACACGCGCAGGAATCACTCGGGTATTATTAAACACCAGCAGATCGCCGGGATTGAGTTTATCCAGCAAATCGGTGAACACCCCGTGCATGAGCTCACCGTCCGGCCCGTTAAGGGACAGAAGACGACATCCGCTGCGCTGCGCTTGCGGATAGTGGGCAATCAAAGATTCGGGCAACTCAAAAGAAAAATCGGCAACGCGCATGGTCATTCACTGTCAGGGAAATCAGGGCGCACATTCTAGCTGAAATCCTATCATTTCTAAACAATCTAATCTCCTGCGGTCTGGAAAGCGTTCACGCTATCAACCTGGGCCCCGACATCATCGCAAGACAACTACGCGGCTGTGATGTCAGTGGAGAAGGCGATATACTCCGCTGATGAACTTTCTCGCCCATCTCCATCTTGCCTCACTGGCTGACAGCTCCCTGACCGGCAACCTGATGGCTGACTTTGTGCGCGGTAATCCGCGTGAGGTCTGGCCCGAAGACATTGCGTCAGGCATTCTGTTACACCGCCGTATTGACGTGATGACCGATTCACTGCCTGAAGTACGGGTCGCACGCAGCTTATTTCGGGCAGAAACCCACCGCGTGGCCCCGATTACGCTGGACGTTATCTGGGATCATTTTCTGTCATTAAACTGGGATAAAATCCATCCGGAAAAATCTTTGCCCGCTTTTCTGGCCCGTTGCAAAAGTGTGATCGAACCCGAATTGCAGGCCACACCGGAGCGGTTCCGCAATCTTAACCGTTACTTATGGACCGATCGCTGGATGGAGAAGTATGCCGAGGCGGCTTATCTGCAGACTGTATTGAGCGGCATGGCCAGCCGTCGTCCCCGCCTGGCGGCGCTGGCAGACTCGTATCAGGATTTCATCACTCATTATCAGCAACTTAGCGAACTCTTCTGGCAGTTCTATCCGCAGATGATGATTAAAGCTTCGCGGCAGGCTCTTTGACCGGCAGATAAACGCATCCCCCCTTGCCCTTTTGCCAAAAAAGGTTATTGTATGAGGCTGCCTTGTTAATTATTCTTATTTGATAGGCCTGACCTATCGGAACAATCGGTGATTTACGCTGGTTCATGGGCAGACGTCGCCCGTATACTGGCGTCCTTATTTTCTTAATCTAACTACCTTTACAGGAGTGAACATGGTCCTGGTAACTCGTCAAGCCCCTGATTTTACTGCCGCAGCTGTGCTGGGTAACGGTGAAATCGTTGAAAACTTCAACTTTAAAAAACACACCGCGGGTAAAGCCACCGTTGTGTTCTTTTGGCCAATGGACTTCACTTTCGTTTGCCCATCTGAACTGATCGCTTTCGACAAACGTTATGAAGAGTTCCAGAAGCGCGGCGTGGAAGTTGTCGGCGTCTCCTTCGATTCCGAGTTCGTTCACAACGCCTGGCGTAAGACCCCAATCGATAAAGGCGGCATCGGCGAAGTGAAATACGCCATGGTTGCTGACATCAAGCGTGAAATCCAGAAAGCCTACGGCATTGAGCATCCGGATGCGGGCGTTGCGCTGCGCGGTTCATTCCTGATCGACAAAGCCGGTGTGGTTCGCCATCAGGTTGTTAACGATCTGCCGCTGGGCCGTAACGTTGACGAAATGCTGCGTATGGTTGACGCGCTGCAGTTCCACGAAGAGCACGGCGAAGTGTGCCCGGCTCAGTGGGAAAAAGGAAAAGAAGGTATGGGCGCGTCTCCGGATGGCGTGGCTAAATACCTGTCTGAGAACGCTGGCAAGCTGTAATCGCCGCATCTTAGTCTGAAAAAGCCCGCGAACGCGGGCTTTTTTTTGCGCCGGAGAGAGTGCCAGGGCATGCTGACCGCTGTCTTCAGCCGAAAGCGCAAGGATGAACCTGATGCCCGATGTGAACAAAACCGTCACGATCATTATGCTGGCCGCGGCGCTGGCCCTTCCTCCTCTGGCCTGCGCCGAAAGCCATTATACCCTTGAGAAAGTGGTGGAAGTCAGCCGCCACGGCGTTCGGCCCCCCTCACCCGATAACCGCAAAGAGATTGAAGCCGCAACGGCGCGCGCCTGGAGCCGCTGGCTGACCCCGGATGGTGAACTCACCGGACATGGCTACACCGCGGTCTGGCTGAAGGGGCGCTATGAAAGCCAGCGCTATCACCAGCTCGGCCTGCTGGAAGAGGGCTGCCCGGCCAGTGGAGAATTCTACGTTCGCGCCAGCCCGATGCAGCGCACCCGCGCGACGGCGGAAGCACTGACCGAAGCGGCATTCCCTGGCTGTGACATCACCATTAACAGTGCAGAAGATGATCCCCTTTTCTTTGCCCCGGTAAAAAAAGCCAGTCCTGAAGCGGCAGAAGCCACCCGTCAGCAAGCTCTGCGGGCAATGTGCGGCAACCTTGCTAACGCGCAGCATCGCTTACAGCCACAGATTGACGCACTCAAAAAGGCAGTCTGTCCGCCAGGACAAACCTGCCCGCTCTTCAGCCAGCCATGGGAACTGAAAAGCTGGTCGTCCGGAGGCATCGGCATCAAAGGCCTGGACACGCTGGCGGCCATGGCGGAGACCATCCGGCTGGAATACAGCGACAACAAACCCCAGGATCAGGTGGCATTTGGACATGGCCGCCGTGCTGAAGAGGTTGCCAGACTGCTGGCGCTGCTCAGCGCAAAATATGAGTATACCAACGATCTGCCCGGTCCGGCACAGCGTGGGGCTTCCCTGCTGATGGATCAGATTGCCAAAGCATTGCAACAGGGAGTAGCCGACCAGCAACATGCCCCTCCAGACGTGCGCTGGCTGCTGTATGTGGCGCACGACATCAATATTTCCTGGCTGCGCACCCTGCTGGACTTCCACTGGCAGCAAGGTCTCTATCCTGCGGGAAATATTCCTCCCGGTGGCAGCCTGGTGTTTGAACGCTGGCGCGATGACCATCAGCAGCGTTTTATCCGCATCTATTTTCAGTCACAGGGTCTGGATCAACTCCGCCAGTTGACCCCGCTCAGCCTGAGCAATCCGCCTTTACTGACTGAACTGACGTTTGAAGGTTGCCACCAGACCCGGGTAGGTACGCTGTGCCCGTATGACATCTCACTGCAACGTATTAAGAAGAATATCGATCGTTCATCGATCGTGCCGATCGACTATCCACAATCATGACCTGAGGAGTAAAGAATGACGCCAGAGGCTTTACAACAGCGCTATCTTTTTGCCCGCGAGGTGGCCGAAGCGGCCGCCGCGTTTGCCTTTACTTTCTTCCGGCAGCGCGCCCAGCTGGCTGTCGAACGCAAGGAGGGCAATATGCAGGATCTGGTCAGCCGTGCCGATCGGGAAGTGGAAGAGCTGATCCACAACCGGCTGCAACAGCAGTTCCCGCAGGATGGCTTTCTCGGCGAAGAAGGGGGGGGAACACAGGCAGGCGCTGACACTCTGTGGGTGGTGGATCCGATTGATGGCACCAGCTGTTTTCTCAACGGCCTGCCAACCTGGTGCGTTTCCATTGCGGTGATTATTGACGGCGAACCGGCCATCGGCGTGATCTGCGATCCCAACCATAATGAAGTGTTCCATGCCTGCAAGGGTGGCGGAGCCTGGCTTAACGATGCGCCGATACAGGTCCATCCCGGGCTTACGCTCAATGAGGGCCTGACCGGGATCAGCAACTCGCCCAAAATGGCGCCAGAGAAAATTTCCGGGTTTATTCAGCGACTGCTGCAGGCAGAGGGCATGTTTGTGCGCAGCGGATCGGGCGCACTGACCACGGCCTGGGTAGCCGCAGGCCGCCTGATTGGTTTTTACGAACCGCGAATGAATGCCTGGGATGCGCTGGCCGGTGTGGTGCTGGTCAGGGAAGCTGGCGGGGTCAGTAATGATTTTCTGGCCGGAGAGGGCCTTAAGTACGGCAATGCGTTGCTGCTGGGCAACCCGGCGATTTACCAACAGATCAGGGCTCTTTCTGAGCACGGATAACGCAGCTCAGCATACAGACTGAACAGCACGGATATGCAAAGTCTCATGATGAGAGGGTAAAAATGGGCGGCAAAGGCATCAATATTTTGCTTATGTCAGCTTAACTGGGATTGAATTTATGGTTGTCTAGCCAAAAGGTCCGTTAAATGCACCGGCTGAACATGATACATCTGAAGAAATGGATGCAGTTTAAATGATTTTATCTATAAAACTTCTGATTAATTTATTTTCCTGCTTTATATCGGGCAGCCGGAAATCGCCCCTTCCGTTGTGTAGTCAATAATGACATCGACCACCTTCCCCCCTTTACACGCACTTCAGTTCGTCGCATATTTAGTGTCTGCAAATGCTACATTGCAACAGGTCACTGTGGGTCATATGCGAGGCCTGAGTGCCTGCGGCTCTGAATCACTATTCAAACGTAATTATTACTCATTTTAAAGAAACAGCATTGATAAGTTACTATGCAATGACATTGATTGTAACCTTGTTTGCTATGTATACCGTCACGGTTATCGCTAGCTGGTTTTTTCTCCGGAGAGTCCGTGCAGCTCGTAATATGATCATTGTCTATTACCTTTCAGGACTGGTTTTATCCCTTATTCTTACAGTCGTCCCAAAGGTGCTGTACAGTGTTGCGCTTCAATATCTCGATATTGGAATTCTGGCAGGATCGATTATCGGTACAATTATCTGGGTACCTTATTTTGTTTTTTTCCAGCAGGGTAAAGCAGGTATTCGTTCGCGATTAACCCGGCTGAAAACTGGGTTGTGGATGGAGGCGATAAAAGATCAGGCTTCTATGACGATACGAAAAACCATTCACACAACGGTTGTAACACTGCTGCAGGCTGTCGCTTCCGATCGCGGGAGAAGCTGCGTTGACAAAAGGGCCGGAAATCTCCGGCCCTTTTTAGTGCGTGCGGTTTTTTTTAAACTGACTTAGCAGCCACTCTCTTGCGCACAAACATCCAGCTAACCAGCAGCAGCAGTAACCAGCCAATCCCGACATACAGCGAAATTCGCGTGTCAGGGAAGTGACCAATCAGCACGATGATAAAGAACAGGAACACAATGCCAAGCATGGCGGTATATTTGCCGCCCGGCATGGCAAACTTCAGCTCTTTAGCCTGCTCTCTGGTCAGGGTGCGGCGGAAACCAATCTGCGCAAACAGGATCATAATCCACACCCAGACGGTGGCAAAGGTGGCCAGTGAAGCAATCACCAGGAACACTTTCTCAGGCATCAGGTAGTTCAGATATACGGCGACCAGCATCGCCGCCATCATCACGACCGTTGTTACCCATGGGATCCCCCGACGTGAAACCGTCGCGAAGGCTTTAGGTGCATGCCCCTGCTCCGCCATACCGTGCAGCATACGGCCTACGCCGAACACATCACTGTTAATCGCTGACAATGACGCAGTGATCACCACAAAATTGAGGATTGCTGCCGCTGCCGCAATCCCCATATGCTGGAAAGTCAGCACAAACGGGCTGCCGTCAACGCCTACCTGATTCCACGGGTAGATGGACATAATGACGAACAGCGTCCCTACGTAGAACACCAGAATTCGCAGTGGTACGGTATTGATTGCTTTTGGAATAGACGTCTCAGGATTTTTCGCTTCACCGGCGGTAATGCCGATGATTTCGATCCCGCCATAGGCAAACATCACAATCTGTAGCGACAGCACCATGCCGATCACCCCATGGGCGAAGAAGCCGCCGTGGGTCCAAAGATTACTGATGCCCGTTGGCTGCCCGCCGTTGCCAATCCCCCAGAAGATGATGCCGATACCGGCGACGATCATGATGATAATGGTGGCCACTTTAACCAGCGACAGCCAGAACTCCACCTCACCGAACACCTTGACCGTAGCCATGTTGATGGCACCGATGATCAGCACCACGCTGAGCACCCAGATCCAGTGTGGCACGTCCGGAAACCAGACGCCCATATAGATCCCAAAGGCGGTAACGTCAGCAATAGCGACAATCAGGATTTCGAAGCAGTAGGTCCAGCCAGTGATATATCCGGCAAGCGGGCCCAGATAATCCTGCGCATAGCGCGAGAACGAGCTGGCCTGAGGGTTATTCACCGACATTTCGCCGAGTGCGCGCATGATGATGTAGGCGATTGCGCCGCCGATAATATAGGCGAGGATCACGCTCGGCCCGGCCATTTTTATGGCGCTGCCTGACCCGTAGAATAACCCGGTACCAATGGCCGATCCCAGCGCCATAAAACGAATATGGCGGGTACTCAGTCCCTTTTTGAGCGTATTTGTAGTCATCTTTGTTCTGTATTCACAATCTTTGCTTCTCCTGCCGGAAGCGGGCAGGAGAAGGTATCACATTTATGACTGCTGATGCGCGCTAACCTGCTGGCGGCCCATAGCCCGATCGTAAATGGCCACCAGTACCAGCATGACCAGCGACGGCGGCAGCCAGGCCAGGCCCTGATCGGCCAGCGGCAGATGCGTGGCGAAACCCGGCAGCATACTGGCAAACTGGGTGGTTTTGATCGCATCAACGATACCGAACAGCAGGCTGACCAGCATGGTTGGCGCAATGATACGGCTGCTCTTCTTCCACCAGCCCAGCGTGAAGCTCAGCAGCACCAGCACGATACACGGTGGGTAAATCGCGGTCAGTACCGGAATGGAGAACTGGATCAGGTGGCTCAGACCCAGGTTCGAAACCAGCATTGAGAACAGACCAAGGATAAACACCAGCTGGCGATAGGTCAGCGGCAGATACTGTTCGAAGAACTCCGCACAGGCGCAGGTCAGACCCACCGCCGTCACCATGCAGGCCACGAAAATCAGCGCGGCCAGGAAGAAGCTGCCCATCCCGCCGAAGGTTTGCTGCACATAAGCATGCAGGATCGCGGCACCGTTAGCATTCTGGTCGACCAGAGAGGCACTGTCAGAACCCAGTTTGAACAGGGTCAGATACACCAGCGTCAGACCGATACCGGCAATCAGGCCAGCAATAATGGTGTAACGGGTCAGCAGCGAAGGTTCGCTGACGCCGCGGGAACGGGCGGTATTAACGATAACAATACCGAACACCAGCGCGCCCAGCGTATCCATGGTCAGGTAACCATTGACGAAACCACTGGAGAAAGCGGCATGCTGATAGGCTTCTGTTGCCGGAGCAATCCCCCCTGCTGGCCATACCAGCGCAGCCACGCCCAGCACCGTCAGCGCAACGATTTTCAGCGGAGCCAGGATATGCCCGACGGTGTCCAGCAGCTTACCCGGATACAGCGAAATGCCGATCACCAGCACGAAGTACACCAGGCTGTAGATAAACAGTGGCATCGCGCCATCACCCGTCAGCGGGGCAATCCCTACTTCGAAGGAAACGGTGGCTGTACGCGGAGTGGCAAACAGCGGGCCAACGGCCAGATAACAGACGGTGGCGAGCACGATACCGGCCGTTTTACCAACAGGCGAGCTGAGGGCATCAATGCCGCCGCCAACACGGGCCAGGGCGATAACGGTAATGACCGGCAGACCCACGGCGGTGATCAGAAAGCCAAGCGCGGCCACCCAGACGTGTTCACCGGACTGGATACCCACCATCGGTGGGAAGATAATGTTGCCGGCCCCGACGAACAGGGCAAATGTCATAAAGCCCAGCGCGAGAATGTCTTTGGAAGTTAAACGGTTAGTCATAAGCAGAGGATTAGCCTGTTACTGGTGTTAGTGAAATCGTGATGTCAGCTTTATCGCCCTGCCTGCCCTAAAAACACCAGATTTTCAACCCGGTTCAGGGAAATATCCTGGTCCGGTGTCGCTTCGTGGCGGAATTGCGCGGATTATGATCTTTTTACAGGGGGATAACGTAAAAACGGCGGTAAGTAAACCGTTTATAGCGGAGAAAGGCAACACGGGATCGAGAAAGCAGAGTGATATAGCGCAAAAATCCACTAAGCCAGTTAATCACTTCAGTTTATCGCCGGGAAGCATTACATGATTTGTATTTTTTTTGTTCACTGCGGGGTTATTTTCTGCAGAAATTTGCCGCAGGCTGCACAAAAAGCGCGTTTATCCGCGCCTTTTACACAATCTGATGCGGCGTTACCAGACTTCGTTAGCGATATCCACCACCAGACGCAGCTTCGCCCACTGCTGCCCTTCGGTCAGGCTGTTGCCCTCTTCCGTTGAGGCAAAGCCACACTGCGGGCTCAGGCAGATTTGATCCAGGCTGACATACTGCGCTGCTTCTGCGAGGCGTTTTTTCACCGTCTCCGGGTTTTCCAGCTCGCCATTTTTGGTGGTAATCAGGCCCAGAACCACCTGCTGTTTGCCAGGCTTAATAAAGCGCAGAGGCTCAAAGCCCCCTGAACGTTCGTTATCATACTCCAGGAAGAAGGCATCGATGTTCACCGTGCCAAACAGGATTTCGGCCACCGGCTCATAACCGCCTTCCGAGATCCAGGTGGAACGGAAGTTACCGCGACAGACATGCAGACCAATCGTCAGGTCGTCTGGTTTACCTTCGATAGCCTTGTTCAGCACCTGCGCGTAAATGTCCGCCAGCTCTTCCGGGTCGTCACCGCGCTCGCGGATCTGGCTCTTCTGATCTTCAGAACAGAGGTAGGCCCAGACGGTGTCGTCCAGCTGCAGGTAGCGACAGCCGGCAGCGTAGAAAGCCTTGATCGCATCACGGTAGGTCTGTGCCAGATCATCGAAGTAGGCGTTCATCTCCGGATAGACGTTAGCATCAATGGCTTTACGACCGCCGCGAAAGTGCAGCACGCTTGGGCTTGGGATAGTCATTTTGGCCGTTGCATCGCCGCTGATGCTTTGCAGATAGCGGAAATCTTCCAGCATCGGGTGGTTACCGAAGCCAAGTTTGCCGATAACACGGATACCGTGCGCTTTGGTCTGCACGCCGTTGAACTGAATGCCCTGCTCGGATTCGTAACGCTCAACGCCTTCCAGACCGTCAAAGAAGTCGAAGTGCCACCATGCGCGGCGGAACTCGCCGTCGGTGACCACTTTCAGGCCGCAGGAGCGCTGATGAGTGACCACATCGCGGATCGCTTCGTCTTCAATACGGCGCAGCGCGACCCGGTCAATTTCACCGGCCTGAAACTGTTCACGGGCCTTTTTAATGGCTGCCGGACGAAGGAAGCTGCCGACCACTTCGGCACGGTACTGGGCTGAATCTCGTTGCATATCTGGTCACTCCTGGCCTGCGCATGCGGCGCGTAATTTACCTGTGAAATAGTTTCGCCGGGTTACTCATGGACTTCCGGATGTCTATATGGCTGAGAAGAGAATGTCATGAGAAACTTTCAGCGGCAAACGAGGAAATTTCACCATGCATGAAAAAAATTCACATTGAGAGTGGGATGGATCGAGATTCTCGCCGCCAACACCCGCGTCGGTCAGCCTTACTGGCCGATCATCTCCCGTGCCCGGGCAATCTGCTCATCTGACAGCGGCAGATAGCCAGCCTGTTTCACCAGATCCTGGCCATGCGCAGAGAGAGCATGCTGCAGAAATGCGCGGGTCAGCGGTTCCAGCGGCTTGCCGGGTGCTTTGTTGATATAAAGATAGAGAGGACGGGCATAAGGATAGTGACCGCTGCGGATATTCTCCGCGGTAGGCGCAATCCAGTTATTGCCCTCGCGGGAAACAGGCAGCATCTTCACCCCACTCAGGTGAATGCCCATGCTGGCATAGCCGATGCCGCCCAGGGTTCCCGCCACCGCCTGCACTACGGCAGCCGAACCAGGATATTCTCCCACATCATTGCGGAAATCCCCGTTGCACAACGCCTGCTGTTTGAAAAAGCCCCATGTGCCGGATGCGGAGTTGCGACCGAAACGCTGAAGGGGGCGTTTTTCCCAGCCGGGCTGCGTCAGCTGTAAATCGCCCCACCGGTTAACGGCAGAAGTGCCGCCACAGCGACGGGTGACAGAAAACACCGAGTCGAGCTGCTGCGCATTCAGTCCCTGCAGAGGATTGTCCTGATTGACCACCACCACCAGCGCATCCATGGCTACCGGAACCGCCAACGGCGGATAGCCATAACTGTTTTCAAACAGTTGCCTCTCCACTGCCTGCATTGGACGGCTCATCGCGCCAAGCTGTGCCGCACCAGCAGCCAGAGCCGTTGGCGCTGTGGAGGAACCTGCCGCCTGGATCTGCACGTTCACGCCGGGATACTGGCGGTTAAAACTCTCTCCCCACAGGGTCATCAGATTGCCCAGCGTGTCCGATCCGACGCTGGTCAGGTTTCCCGCCAGCATGCCCTCTTGCGCCTGTGCCACAGTGCAGATCAGTAACATTATGGCGAGAAACAGCTTTTTCATTAAGGTTATCCGATTCGGTCAGCGAACCGCATTCTGAGACAAATCAGCGCTGACAATCAACCTCGGCGGAAGTGAGAAGCTGAAACAGGTCTCTTTCCCCGGCTGGCTGCTGATATCCAGCCGCGAGTTATGGTGGCTCAACGCATGTTTCACGATCGCCAGCCCCAGGCCACTGCCGCCGGTCTGCCGTGAGCGGGCTTTGTCCACCCGATAGAACCGCTCCGTCAGGCGGGGAAGATGCTCTGCCGCAATACCGGGGCCATTATCCTTCACCTTAAACTGCGCCCCCTGTGGCGTCTTCAGCCAGCTGATATCAATCCGCGTGCCTTCTGGCGTATGGTTTACCGAGTTGTACACCAGGTTCGAAATCGCACTGCGCAACTGCTCATCATTGCCAAATACCCGCAGGTTCGGGTCGGTATTAAAATGAATTTCATGGCGTCCCTGGCTGAGGGTCTCCGCCTCGCGCTGCAGCAGCCGCAGCATCATCGGCACGTCGACTTTCTCCTGCAGATCCAGCGCCGGTGCTGCCTCAATACGGGAGAGCGTCAGCAACTGTTTCACCAGGCCGTCCATCCGGCGGGTCTGCTCCTGCATGGTGTGCAGCGCCTTATCGCGAAGCGCCCCCTGTATATCCGATTCCGACATCATCTCCAGATAGCCCTGCAACACCGTTAGCGGCGTTCGCAGCTCGTGGCTGACGTTGGCAAAAAAGTTGCGGCGGGATCCTTCCAGCTGGTGCATTTGCGTTACATCACGCGCCACCAGCAGCCACTGGCCTTCGCTGTAGGGCATCACGCGGAATTCCAGATGGCGATGGCTGTTCAACACCAGCGTCAGCGGGCGGGTAAAATCGCGCTGGCGAAGATAGCGGGCAAACTCCGGGTAACGCAGCAAATTGAGGATGTTCTGGCCGTTGTCTTCTGGCCAGCGTAGCCCCAGCATCTGCTGAGCCAGGCCATTGCACCAGAAAATCGTCCCTTCTTCCGTGGTCAGCACCACCGCATCGGGCAACGACTCCGCCCCGCTGCGAAAGCGTTTAATCAGGCTGCCTAACTCGCGGCGACGCCGGCGATTTCGCGCCTGCATCTGATAAAGGCCATAGAAAAGAGGTTCCCAGCTGCCGCGCCCGGCAGGAGGGGTCATGCTGCGGTCAATCCACAGCCAGTGAGATAAGCGAAGTAAGTTAGCGAAGTGCCAGCCCAACACGGCCAGCACGGAAATCAGCAGCAGCCAGGGCAAACAGCCCACCAGCAGCCCCAGCACCAACGCGGGCAGGCAGGCGAGCACCAGCTCAAACAGCAATCTCTTCCAGGAGAGGCGTTCCAACACGGTTAAGACTCCAGTGCGAACGATCAGTAGCGTGCAGAGAAACGGTAACCTGTTCCGCGAACCGTCTGCACCATACGATCGTGCCCGGTGACTTCCAGCGCTTTACGCAAGCGGCGAATATGCACGTCAACGGTACGATCTTCGACGTACACGTTAGTTCCCCATACGTGATTAAGCAACTGTTCGCGGCTGTAGACACGTTCCGGATGAGTCATAAAGAAGTGCAGCAGTTTGTATTCGGTGGGGCCCATTTCCAGCGGCTGTGTCTCAGACATTACGCGATGCGAAGACGGGTCCAGGCTCAGCCCCTGCATCTCAATAACTTCTTCCACTGCCATTGGCGAGATACGGCGCATCACCGCTTTAATACGGGCTACCAGCTCTTTCGGCGAGAAAGGTTTGGTGATGTAGTCGTCCGCACCCACTTCCAGGCCACGCACACGGTCTTCTTCTTCACCACGAGCGGTTAACATCATCACCGGGATATCCCGGGTCATTGCTTCGCGCTTGAGATGCTTAATAAACTGAATGCCTGAGCCACCCGGCAGCATCCAGTCCAGCAGAATCAAATCAGGCCAGGGTTCGATCAGCAGATTGATGGCGCTGTCATAATCTTCGGCTTCAATGGGTTGATAGTCATTTTGCTCCAGAACGAAACACAACATCTCACGGATTGGGGCTTCATCTTCGACCACCAGAATGCGCTTAGCCATTATTGCTCCTGCTACTGTGACGGGATGTCACTGGATTTGCGGCGTCATTATGCGTCAGTTTTATGACATTTTTATGAAAAAAGCACCGATCACAACACCGTTTTATAACACTTTTGTGAAGGCATAAACGCCTTTCCCGCTGGGGTTTTTGTCGGGGCTGTTTATAATCGTCGAATCTGATTTCCGCACCAAAGGGATCCCATGCGAGTGATTCATACCGCCGACTGGCATCTGGGCCAGTTTTTTTACACCAAGAGCCGGGCAGCCGAGCACCAGGCCTTTCTCGACTGGCTGCTGGTGCAGGCGGAGGAACAGCAGGTTGATGCCATCATTGTGGCGGGCGATATTTTCGATACCGGTTCGCCGCCAAGCTATGCCCGCGAGCTGTACAACCGCTTTGTGGTCCGCCTGCAGCAGACCCAGTGTCAGCTGGTGATCCTCGGCGGCAATCATGATTCCGTTACCACGCTGAACGAATCCCGCGAGCTGCTGGCCTGTCTGAATACCCGGGTGATTGCCGCCGCCAGCGATGACCCGCGTGAACAGGTGCTGCTGCTCAAAACCCGCGACGGTCAGCCCGGCGCCCTGCTCTGCGCCATTCCCTACCTGCGCCCGCGCGATATCACCACCAGCAAAGCTGGCCAGTCAGGTCAGGAAAAGCAGCAAACCCTGCTTGAAGCGATCACCCGTCATTATCAGCAGTGCTGGCAAGAGGCTCTGGCACAGCGGGAAGCGATGTGCCTGCCGCTGCCTATCATCGCCACCGGGCATCTGACCACGATGGGCGTGACCAAAAGCGACGCCGTACGCGATATCTATATTGGCACGCTGGATGCCTTCCCGGCGCAGGCCTTCCCGCCGGCGGATTATATCGCGCTGGGGCATATTCACCGGGCGCAGCGTATCGCCAGCACTGAACATATCCGTTACAGCGGTTCGCCGATCCCACTCAGTTTTGACGAGCTGGGCAAAGAGAAAAGCGTCTTTCTGGTCGACTTCGCCAACGGCAGGCTGAGCAGCGTACAGCCGCTTAACATCCCGTTATTCCAGCCGATGCAGATGATCAAAGGCTCGCTGGCGGAGATTGAGAACCAGCTGGCGGAGATCGGGCCGCGCGAGGATGGCAAAACGGTGTGGCTGGATATCGAAATTGTCACCGGGGCATGGCTTAACGATCTGCAGCGCCGCATTCAGGAGATGACGCTGGATCTGCCGGTAGAAGTGGTCCTGCTGCGCCGCAGCCGTGAACAGCGTGAGCAGGCCATTGAGCGGCAAAATAACGAAACGCTGAGTGAGCTGAGCGTGGAGGACGTCTTTACCCGCCGCCTGGCAATGGAAACGGATGAAGAGCCGGCGCGGCTGGCCCGCGCCACGCGGCTGTTCAACCAGACGCTGGCAGAAATTGATGACGAGGGTCAGCCATGAAGATCCTGACGCTGCGGTTTAAAAACCTCAACTCACTTAAGGGCGAATGGAAAATTGATTTCACCGCTGAACCGTTTGCCAGCAACGGTTTGTTCGCCATTACCGGCCCGACCGGTGCGGGCAAAACCACGCTGCTGGATGCGATTTGCCTGGCGCTCTATCACGAAACCTCCAGGCTGGGGAAACTGTCGCAGTCACAGAATGATCTGATGACGCGTGACACTTCAGAATGCCTGGCCGAAGTGGAGTTTGAAGTGAAAGGCGAGGCCTGGCGGGCTTTCTGGAGTCAGAACCGGGCGCGTGGTGTGCCCGACGGCAACCTGCAGGCTCCGCGTGTCGAGCTGGCCCGCTGCAAAGACAACCAAATCGTCGCCGATAAAGTGAAAGACAAGCTGGAGATGATGACCACGCTGACCGGGCTGGATTTTGAACGCTTCACCAAATCGATGATGCTGTCACAGGGGCAGTTTGCCGCTTTCCTCAATGCCGATGCCAACAGCCGCGCCGAGCTGCTGGAAGAGCTGACCGGCACGGAAATCTACGGTCGCCTGTCGGCCAGCGTTTTTGAACGACACAAAAATGCCTGTCAGGCGCTGGAGACGCTTCGCGCTCAGGCTGGCGGCATGGCTCTGCTGGATAACGAGCAGCTTCAGCGGATTACCCATCAGCTGGAGCAACGGGTAGCAGAAGAGCAGGCGCTCACTTCCCGGCATCAGCGACAGCAATTTTTACTGCAGTGGCATCAACAATATCAGGCCATTTCTCAGGCGGTGACCGCTGCCGAATCCGATCGCCGGCAGGCGGAAACCGCCTGGCAGCAGGACAGTGAGCAGTTGAATCGTTTGCTTCAGGCCGAACCGGCGGAAAAACTGCGCCCACTCTGGCAGCAGCGCAACCAGCAGCAGCAGGATTTACAGGGGCTGAAAGAGCAGCATCAGCGCCTGACTCTGCAGCTGCAACAGGCACAGCAGCAGCTGGAAAGCTCCACCGCTCAGATGAAAGAGGCGGATGCACAAAGGCAACAGCATGAGGCAGAACGCCAGCAGCAGGAGACGCTGATGACAGAAAGCGTCCTGCCGCTGGATAACCGCATTGCCTCGCTGGAGCAGCAATGCACTCAGCTGGCGAAGGAAGTGAGTGAGTACCAGCATTCCCTTAGCCACCGCCGGGCAGCCCTGCAACAAAATCAGCAGGCGCAGGCCGAGAAGCAAACAGCACAGCAACTGAACCAGAAATGGCAGCAGGACAATCCACACTTTGTTCACTGGGGCGAATCCCTGCCGTTGTGGCGCGCCCGCTTTGAGCAGCAGTACCTGAGTGAAATGGCGCTGAATGCACAGCAGCAACGCCTGAGAGATCAGCAGAAAAACCTCGCACAGCTACAGGAACAGCTCAGCCAGCTTGAGCAGCAGGCTAAGCCCCAGCAGCTGGCTCTGGAGCAGGCGCAACAGCAGTATTCAGAGGCTGAGAAAAATCATCTGACCCTGCAGCAGCAGCCGGAAAGTGAGCTGCAGGCTGCACTGACCCTTCTCAGCCAGCAGCGCCCGCTGCGGCAGACCCTGGCGCTGCTCTCGCCACAGTGGCAACAACTGACACTGAAGAGCCAGCGCACCCAGGCCAGCCAGCAGCTGCTACAGCAGCAGTTACAGGAAACGGAACAGCAGCTACGCATCCTGCGTAACGACTGGAAGGAAAAGCATCAGCACCAGCAGGATCTGGAAAAACGCTGCGAGCTGGAGCAGCGCATTGCCGATCTTGAGCAGCATCGTGCCCAGCTGGAAGCGGACCAGCCCTGCCCGCTGTGCGGCTCCCGCCAGCACCCGGCAGTTGACGACTATCAGGCACTGAAACCATCGGAAAACCAGCAGCGGCTGGCACGGCTGAAGGCTGAAGTGGAGAAGCTGAAAGATCAGGGCACCACAAAGCGTGAACAGGTAAAAAACCTGCAAATGCAGGCGGAAAAGCTCCGGCAGGAACGACTTGAAGCCGATCAGGAAGCTACTACGTTACGCAACCAGTGGCAGGCTACGGTCACCGAACTGGCGCAACGTTTTACGCCGGATGACCAGCAGCAGGTCACGCTCTGGCTGGTCGCGCAGGATCGGCAGGAAACCACTCTGCAGGATCAGCTACTCACCCTGCAGCAGAGCGCACGCACGGTGCAGCACCAAAAGGATATTCTCAGCCAGCGGCAGAATGAGCTGCTGACCCTCCAGCAACAGCAACAGCTGACGGGTCAGCAACTGCTTACTCTCCGTCAGGCTGTCAACGAACATGAACAGCAGCTGACGCTGGAAAAACAAACCGTCAAACAGCAGCGCGACGTACTGCAGGCTTCCCTGAATGAGTATGCGTTGACCTTCCCGGACCAGGGTGAGCATGAAGCCTGGCTGGTCACCCGGCAGAATGAATGGCAGCAATGGCTGAAAGCGGAGCAGGCGCTGACTGACCTGGTGCCGCAGTTAACCACTTTAGCCACCCAACAGCTGGCGCTGAATGAAGAGATTGCCAGCGAGCAACAGCGACTGGCGGCGCTGGAAGACCGCTTCAGAACGGAACAGGACACACTGAAGGAATTGCGCGGGCAGCGGCAAAAACTGTTCGGAGACCGGCTGACCATGGCGGTGCAGCACCGGCTGCGGGAGCTGTCGCAACAGCACGCTGAACGCAGCCAGTCGCAACAGCAACAGTGGCAGCAGCAGCAGAACCAGTTAAATACACTGACCGGACAGTATAACTCACTATCTGAGCAGGCAGATGCGCTATCCCGCCGCCTGAACGACACTCAGGCAGGCTTTAGCGCTGCACTGGCAGCCAGCGATTTCCCTGATGAAGCGCACTTCAGCGCCGCGCTGCTTGATGAAGAACAGGCCACCCGGCTGAAGACATTGCATAAACAGCATGAGCAGCGTCGCCAGCAAACCGCCGTGCTGCTGGAGCAGGCACAGAAAAACCTCGCCGCCCATCAGCAGCAGCGCCCGGAAGATTTACCGGAAGAGGCCGGAACGCTGAGCGACAGCGTCGCCGCGCTGGCACTGCAACTGCGGGAAAATGCGCGACAGCAGGGCGAAGCGCGCCAGCAACTGACCAGCGATGCCGCCCGGCGAGAACAGCAGCAGAGCATGCTGGCACAGATTGCAGAAAATGAGAGGCACGTGGAAGACTGGGCCTACCTCAACCAGCTGATCGGCTCAAAGGAAGGCGATAAATTCCGCAAATTTGCTCAGGGACTGACGCTGGATCATCTGATGTGGCTGGCAAACAATCAGCTTAACCGACTGCATGGACGCTATCTGCTTCAGCGCAAATCGCAGGAGGCGCTGGAGTTACAAGTGGTGGATACCTGGCAGGCAGATGCGCTGCGCGATACCCGTACCCTTTCCGGCGGAGAGAGCTTCCTGGTTAGTCTGGCGCTGGCGCTGGCGCTCTCCGACCTGGTCAGCCATAAAACCCGTATTGAATCGCTGTTCCTCGATGAGGGCTTCGGCACGCTGGATGCCGAGACGCTGGACAGTGCGCTGGACGCGCTGGATGCGCTGAACGCCAGCGGCAAAACCATCGGGGTGATCAGCCATGTGGAAGCGATGAAGGAACGCATCCCGGTGCAGATTAAAGTGCGGAAAATTAACGGACTGGGTTACAGCAAGCTGGAAACACCAGCACCAGGGGAATAATCTGTAAATTCCCGACATCCCATGCCGTGGGTAAAGGCCCCCTGTAGACTAGCCGTTAAGAGCCATTCATTGACGACAACCGGGAAAGCAAGAATGATGACAAAAAAGTGCCCTGGCCACAAGGTGGCAGCCAGCGCGATCTTATTCACCCTGCTGCTAGCAGGTTGCCAGACAGCGCCGAAAGAGCCGCCGGAGTCGGGTAAACTGCCTGCCCCCACGGCGGCGGACATGCAGAAAGCAGCAGAGAAGCAGTGCGGCACTCCGCAGGGCGTGTCGCGGGATGACTGCCTGTATCTGGCGAAACTCCAGTACGGTATTCAGCGTAATTTCTACTACGCGGCGCACTATAAAGGCCGTGAGTGTGCGGTCACTGTCGCGTGGCAGAATGGCCGCTACAGCGTGCTGAGTACCGCCGGGGATGAGGTATTGTGCCTGAAGACCTGGAGCGTGGTCAGCAGTGCCGAAAATTTACCGCCGCCGCCGAAGCAAATGCCCCCGAAAATGGTCATCGACTTCAAGCCGCAATAAGCTGCGGGCTAGCCGGCCATCTCCTCCTGCCGCCACTGGCGGGGGCTGATGCCGAACCAGCGACGGAAAGCCCGTGAAAAGGCGCTGACTTCGGAATAGCCCAGCAGCAGCGCCATTTCAGATATTGGAATCTGTTTCTGCTGCAGATAATGCGTTGCCATCTCGCAACGCACCTTGTCCACCAGCGAGGTGAAGCTGAGGTTTTCATCACGCAGGCGACGCTGCAGCGACCAGCTGGACAGCCCCATTTTATCCGCCACCTCTTCCAGTACCGGCTCCCCTTTCAGTAATACCAGATGCACCTGAGCACGAGCCTGATCGACGATATTTTGCTGCGGTGGCGCGCTGTTCAGGCGGCGAATGGCATCCTGCATCACCATCAGCAGCATCGGATCGCTGTCCGGCATGGCGCGGGCGAGATCCCGTTTCGGGATCAGCATCGAGTTGAAGGGCTGATCGAAATAGACAGGCGCATCGAAAATTTTGCAGTGTTCGTGCCACTGGGCAGGACGGGGATGTTCAAAATGCACTTCACGCGGAGCCCAGTTCTTGCCGGCCACGTGACGAATCAGGTTCATCAACATCCCCAGCGTCAGCTCGGCATCCTGGCGGCGGCAGAGGATCGCACCGTGACGTACCTGATAGTCCAGCCGCCAGCTGTCCCCTTTGTCCACCAGGCGGGTCAGGGTGTCATGCTGATGCCAGGGAAAAGCATTCACCACATTGTGCAGCGCCTGCTCCAGAGTGGCAGAGCAAAGGCCAACGTAGCCAATCAGACCTAATGACTGTGGTTTAAACTGCTTGCCGTAGTGCAAACCGAAGTTATCAAAACCTGAATATCGCGCCGCCTCCTCCATCACGCGACAGTAGTTGATCAGCCCCAGGCTCAGCGTCGGGCTGGCAAGCTGCTCCGGATCGATGCCGCTGACACCGAAGATCCGGTCAACATCGCCACCTTTATCGCAAATGAACTCGCTGAGCCCGCTGGCGGCGGCGGCCAGCACGCCACGGTTGCTGGCGTTGCTGGCATTCAGTGCTGAAGCCATTTCTGGCTGTTTGATTAAACCGGTTTCCATCATCCCCGCCCCCGCTGCAGAATACATCCCATAACAGGAGCAATTTTTATACCAGGTCAGGCACCCACCGGCAGTTCTGAGGTTTTCAGGTAGCGACGGCACAGGCGCACCGAGTGTTCGGCCCACTGCGGCCCCAGGCTGATGGCCATGTCGGTCTCTGCATGAGAGCCCGCCCACGCCAGCAGCTGGATGCGGCGCTGGATCAGCAGCGTTGGCACCAGAGCCATCTCCTCATCAGTGATATGCGCAACCTGCTCATAGCCCTTGATCCAGTTATCCACCCAGTCGGCTGCACGAGGATGGTGCTCCACGAAACTGATCGCTGCTGCAAGATCGTGCAGATACCAGCCCATGCCGCAATCGTCAAAGTCGATCACCCGCGTTTCCCCCTTGTGGAGCAGCAGATTGGTGAGGCGGAGATCGGCATGGATCAGACCATAACGTGAAGAATCTTTGCCAAACAGCTGCAGTTCGCTGCCCACGCGAGCGATCGCCTCTTCGACGATCGAATGATCTCCCGTTCGCAGGTTCGGGGCATCACGCCAGTCTCCCCAGTGGCTCTGCGGGCTGACCATAGTGTGATGATCCCAGATAATACGCTGAAAACCGGCTGGTTTTTGCCAGCTCTTGCTGTGCTCATGCAGCCGCGCAGTAATGTGACCCAACTGCTGAAAAGCGCGCGGATCCACATCGGTGGTCGGCATCTCCCCTTCTATCCAGTCGAACAGCACGGCATAGCGCACGCCGCCGCCTTCCAGCTGCAAACCTTGCACGGTTTGTCCGTCACTATCCGGCACCGCCTGTGGCACCACAATTCCCGTTTCGCGCAGAGCATCAAGCCAGTGCAGCTCGCTTTCGATATCGGCACGCTCATGATAGTTGCCACGATGCAGGCGCAGGGCGTAACGCTTGCCGCCCGCCTCCAGCAGGAAGGTGGCATTTTCAGAGCGGCAAAGCAGGCTGAGCTTGCCCTGCTGGGCAAACGGGTAGCGGGTGAGCGCGCGCTGAGCAAGTTTCAGCAGTGCGGTGTTATCCAGGTCGTCATATTGCTGTGCAGTCATTGTCTGGCTCCAGAATGGATTGGCTGTCGGTTCCCCGCCTTGTGTTACCAGCATGGCGTCGCCGGCGTTGACCCGCTTGACCACAGACGACCCTCTTTTGACTTTAGCGTGCATCTGGCACTTTTCTTGCGTCTGAGTTGACTGCAGAGCACAAAAATCCTTACGCCAGCGTCAAGTTTCCCCCCGACACCGGCTGCATTATCGACTGACAATAAAATTCATGACGGGGAGTTCGGTATGACAAGCAAGCTAAAGCCCACCCTGGGCACGATACATCTGTGGGGGATTGCGGTAGGTCTGGTGATTTCCGGTGAGTATTTTGGCTGGAGTTACGGCTGGGGGGTGGCAGGCACGCTGGGCTTTCTGGTTACCACGGCGTTGATCGCCACCATGTATACCTGTTTTATTTTCAGCTTCACTGAACTGACCACCGCCATCCCCCACGCGGGCGGTCCGTTTGCCTACAGCCGCCGCGCCTTTGGCGAAACCGGTGGTCTGATTGCCGGAATGGCAACGCTGATTGAGTTTGTTTTTGCGCCACCGGCTATCGCCATGGCTATCGGGGCCTATCTCAACGTGCAGTATCCGGGGTTGAACCCCAAATACGCCGCAGTGGGAGCCTACCTTGTTTTTATGACGCTGAATATTCTGGGCGTGAAGCTGGCAGCAATGTTTGAGCTGGTAGTCACCGTGCTGGCGGTGCTTGAGCTGCTGGTGTTTATGGGCGTGGTGGCGCCGGGCTTCAGTATCACGAATTTCGCAGCTCACGGCTGGTCAGGCAGTGAACACTTTGGCCTGCCTGCCGTTTCCGGTATTTTCGCGGCCATTCCGTTTGCCATCTGGTTCTTCCTGGCTATTGAGGGTGCCGCCATGGCCGCCGAAGAGGCAAAAGATCCGAAACGCACCATTCCAAAAGCCTATATCTCCGGCATTCTGACTCTGGTGGTGCTGGCCATCGGCGTGATGCTGATGGCGGGCGGTGCGGGCGACTGGCGCAAACTGTCCGACATCAACGATCCGCTGCCGCAGGCGATGAAAATGGTCGTGGGTGAACATTCGGGCTGGATGCATATGCTGGTGTGGATTGGCCTGTTCGGCCTGATCGCCAGCTTCCACGGCATTATCCTTGGCTATTCGCGCCAGTTCTTTGCGTTGTCCCGTGCCGGTTATCTGCCAGCAGGGCTGGCAAAACTGTCACGCTTCCAGACGCCGCATCGCGCAATCATTGCTGGTGGCGTGATTGGGATCACCGCCATCTTCAGCGACAGCTGGATTAACCTACAGGGCATGACGCTGACAGCCGCCATGATCACCATGGCAGTGTTCGGGGCCATTGTGATGTACCTGATGAGCATGCTGAGCCTGTTCCGGCTGCGCCGCACGGCCCCGGAGCTGGTGCGCACCTTTCGCGCACCGGGTTACCCGATTGTGCCGGGCATTGCACTGGTGCTGGCATTTGTCTGCCTGATAGCGATGCTGTGGTTTAACGGCGTGATTGGCGGCCTGTTCGTGGCCTTGATGGTAATGGGATACCTCTACTTCCTGATGACCAAAGGCCAGCGTGCCAGCGCCCCACGCGATGCAATGCTGTTAGGGGATTAAGCGGAGTGGGAGGTTTGATTGCCGCGTCCCCGCGGCAATCACCCGACGAAGACGCAGCTTACCGCCTGCCATACCTGCTGAGTGGTTGGCCGGGCTTACTCTTACTGCGGCCACAACCAGGCCGCACCGCGGACGCCGCTGGAATCGCCGTGCACTGCTTTACGGATCGGCGTTTCACACTCTCCACCAAATACCCATTTCTTGATCAGTCCGGGTACCGTCTGATACAGACGATCAACGTTACTCATTCCGCCCCCCATCACGATCATTTCCGGGTCGAGAATGTTAATGATATGCGCCAGTGACTTTGCCAGACGCAGTTCGTAACGGCTCATCGCCAGCTCCGCCACCGGATCCTGCTGCTCCACCAGCCTGATGATCTCCGCACCTTCCCGTTCCACACCGCTCAGACGATGGTAATCAGTTGCAAAGCCGGTACCGGAGATAAAGGTTTCGATACAGCCCGCTTTGCCGCAATAGCAGGGTACCTCATCGCGATAGCGCTGCTCATCTTCATCCATCCACGGCAGCGGGTTATGGCCCCACTCGCCCGCGTTGCCGTTACCGCCGATATGTGACTGTCCGTTCAGCGCCACCCCTGCACCGCAGCCGGTGCCGATGATCACGGCAAACACCGTCGCTTTGCCTGCTGCCGCACCATCCACCGCTTCGGAAACGGCCAGGCAGTTGGCGTCATTGGCAATCCGGACTTCCCGGCCCAGCCTCCTGTGCAGGTCTTTATCCAGCGGCTGGCCGTTCAGCCAGGTGGAGTTGGCATTCTTCACCCGCTGCGTAAAGGGAGAGAGCGTGCCGGGAATACCGATGCCCACACTGCCCTGCTCGCCGGTTTTCTGTTCTGCCAGCCGGACCAGCCCGACTATCGCCTCCACCGTCTTCTGATAATCATTCCGCGGCGTGGCCACGCGGTGACGGAACAGGGTTACGCCCTCCCCGGAGAGCGCGATCACTTCGATTTTAGTGCCGCCTACATCTATCCCGATACGCACTTGTTATTCCTCATCATTCTGCACTCAGTTTGTTACCTTAGAAGGCGACAGGCGGAAAGGCAATGAAACCCCGCCGCCGATTCGCTATCATGCGCGCTGACTTTGAATTAGCGCGACTCAAGCGCCCGGAGAGGGAAAGCATAATGCTGTGGTTTAAAAATTTGATGGTATATCGTCTGAATCGTGAGATTCCGCTGGCGGTGGACGAGATGGAAAAACAACTCGATGCATTCACTTTCACTCCCTGCGGCAGCCAGGACATGGCAAAGACCGGCTGGGTCTCCCCGATGGGGCCACGCGGCGATGCGCTGACCCATGTGACTAACGGCCAGATCCTGATTTGCGCCCGCAAAGAAGAAAAAATCCTGCCTTCCCCGGTGATCAAACAGGCGCTGGAAGCCAAAATCAGCAAGCTGGAAGCGGAACAGCAGCGCAAGCTGAAGAAAACCGAAAAAGACTCGCTGAAGGATGAAGTGCTGCACAGCCTGCTACCCCGCGCCTTCAGCCGCTTCAGCCAGACCTTTCTGTGGATCGATACCGTTAATAACCTGATTATGGTTGACTGTGCCAGCGCCAAAAAAGCGGAAGACACGCTGGCACTGCTGCGTAAGAGCCTGGGCTCGCTGCCGGTGGTGCCGCTGACGCTGGAAAGCCCAATCGAGCTGACCATGACCGAATGGGTGCGTTCAGGTGAAACGCCTGCCGGTTTCGCGCTGATGGATGAGGCGGAACTGAAAGCGCTGCTGGAAGATGGCGGAGTGATTCGCTGTAAGAAGCAGGATCTGGTCTGCGACGAAATCGCTAACCATATTGAAGCGGGTAAACTGGTCACCAAACTGGCGCTGGACTGGCAGGAGCGGGTACAGATGGTGCTGTCTGATGATGGCTCACTGAAGCGCCTGAAGTTTGCCGATACCCTGCGCGAGCAGAATGACGATATCGATCGTGAAGACGTGGCGGGTCGTTTTGATGCCGACTTTATCCTGATGACCGGCGAGCTGGCTGCATTGATCAGCAATACTGTTGAAGCCCTCGGGGGTGAAGCACAGCGTTAATTTCTGGCGGGCCGCTTAAAACGGCCCGCCTGCACATCAGTCTTTCAGATACCGGCACAGATAAGAGGAGGGCTCTGCAACCTGCAGATGAAACTCGCTGTGTCCCGGTACGTTGAAGATTTCGCCCGGACCGTAGTGTTTCCACTCGGCTTCACCGGGCATCAGCACTTTCAGTGAGCCGCTGACCACAGTCATCTCCTCCGGCTGGCCGGTGCCAAACGTATATTCCCCTTCCGCCATCACGCCCACGCTGGCGCGCCCGGTACTGGCACTGTCGAAACCAATTGATTTCACTTTTCCGTCGAAGTACTCACTGACGTTGAGCATATAAATATCCTTAGAATCAGAGACAAAGGTAAAAGAGCAGTGTAAAGGTACCGAGGTTCTCTCGTTTACACCAGCAAATCTGCTGCCAGTCTGGCGATCAGCACGTTAGACAGCAGCACGGGGATCCCCATCAGCTTTTGTAAAAAATCACGGTGTCGCTGATGGTAACCAAGACAATCCAGCACCAGTACATCGGCACCCAGTTCCTGCAGCTGCAGGGCGGCCTCAATCAGGTCATCCTCGCAGGTATTCCAGGGGTTGGCGACGGCGAAATGGGGCTTTGAGGCCAGCGCCCGCCATTTATATGCCTGCTCGCCGAGATACTCTTCGCGAGCCACCATGATCCCTACCTGATGCCCGCCGGTGATGGCATCCACCAGCGGCGGCAGAATGCGGTAAGGTTCCAGTAACACAGCGTTTTCGGTAACGAGATTTTTATACTCGCCGCTGCACAACATCAGGATTGTTTCAAACCCCTGATGTTCAAGTTGTTTGATCAGATCCTGCAGCGCGGCTTCCACCTTAGCAGCCGACAGTACCACATATGATCCATCTTCGATGTGCGTCATCGCGACTTTTTCGCCCGCAACCGGGGCGTAACGCTGCTCAATTTCTTCAGGAGTCAGTCCGTCCAGCAGGCCGTAGTGGGCAATTTGTTCTTCCGGCAGGTGTTCCAGCAGCAGAGGATGAAGATCACCACGGGGCGCAACGCCCAACGTTAAGGTTGCCAGCGTATGTTTCATCGTTTTACTTTCCGCAAAATTCGTGGAGGCCAGTGCACTCTCAAGCTGTCCAGCGGCGCCACGAAGGGGGGCAACGGATAGAGAAATCATAGCATCTGCCCCTGAAAGGCGCGGGGATTTACCGGGTGAAAGGGGATTAATCAGAAAATCGGTCAATGGTCTGTCCAGTCAGGCCTGAAGCGGCGTTAAAGCTGATAATGAATGAAGTCCGTATGGGAAAATATGATGATGGCAGGCCAGGGTCAAGCGTTATTCTTCACGTAAGCCAGCCGCAAAATTATGGTCTGCAAAGTGTGGGAAAGGGAGAGAATTCAGCGGCTTCCCTGCCGCACTACGTTACTCTTTTGCCTGGTCTTCGTAACGCGCTTTTGCGTCGATCGCCTCCTGCTCCGTTTCATGCTCACTGATCAGCGTGTCCGGTTTGGGGTGATCGGCCCGCAGCTCATACCAGGTCACTGAGTTGCCCGGTGCGCCTTTCTCTACCGGGTTGATATGTGCTTCACGAGGATAGGGCGGTCTGCCTGGCATACTTTGTCTCTCCAGTAAGAAATGTTCAACGTGCCCGGCCAACAACGGGCCGGGTAGCCTGTGTGTCTTAAGTATAGACAACCACTGAAATTTCTCAGGGCTGAGAGATAAATCGGGCAAATCTTACAGCGCGGCCAGTGAGGATCCTGTCCAGGCCGGACGAGGATTCAGCTGGCGCGGGCGAGCGCCAGGATATGAATAATTTCTTCCACCACGCCATCGGGATGCTGCATAGCATTGATCACGAAATGCGACGCCTCCTGATACAGCGCATCACGGGCTGCCAGCACCTCGACCATTTCATCAGCAATCGGGCGGCCGGTCAGCGTAGGGCGCTGCTCCTGCTCCGGGTAGGCTTCCAGACGAGCAGCCAGCACACCTGCTTCGGCGTTGAGGTAGATAACCTGGCCGTGCTCACGCATATATTTACGGTTTCCCGCCGCCAGCACCATCCCGCCGCCGGTGGCTATAACCGTGGCGGATGCGGTAACGGCCTGCAGAGACCGTGACTCACGTTGGCGGAACCCATCCCAGCCCTCTTCTGCCACGATGTCCGCAACGGTACGGCGGGTCGTTTGCTGAAGATGGCGATCGGTGTCGCTGAAGGCGTAGCCCAGAGCGGTAGCCAGCGCCTGCCCTACGGTTGTTTTGCCGCAGCCACGCGCGCCGATCAGATAGATGGGTAAAGACATAACAGCCACTTCCTCAGCCTGCTTGTCCCGGTCCGTGCCAGTGACGAAAGGCAGATAATGATTAACTTTGCGTCGCATCATACCGATAATTTTTGTTCATCACCAGTAGTCACTTTTTCTTTACACCTACGAGGCGTTAAAAGCAGACTATTTCAATGTTTTTAATGAGATAACTGAGTGTAAATTTTATTTTACATATAATTTAATTCTGCGCCGGTTCTGGCAACATTTACTTACCCGAAGCCCGTTTACTTTCCTCTGTTCTGCCCCAAAATAGGGTGTATTGCCCGTTTCGGAGGATTACCTATGCAGAGCGAAGAACAACAGTTAATTGAAAGCCTGTTTGGCCGTTTAAAACAGGCTGAAACCCAGTCCGGCCCCCGTGATGCCTCTGCGGAACGACTGATCCAGCAACAGCTGCAACAGCAACCGGGCGCACCTTATTACATGGCTCAGGCGATCATTATTCAGGAAGCGGCCATGAAGCAGCTGAATAATCGCGTCAGCGAGCTGGAAGCTAAACTGGCTCAGGTGCAGCAGCAACCGCAGCAGAGCAGCGGCGGTTTTCTGTCCGGCCTTTTTGGCGGCGGTCAGCACCAGCAGCCTCAACAGCAGCAACAGCCACAGCAATCTTCCCCCTGGGGTAGCGCGCCGGCTCAACAGCAACAGCCGACCTATGCGGCACCGGCAGCCCCTGCTGCGGCACCTTCCGCCACTCGCGGTTTTCTCGGCGGCGCGCTGCAAACTGCGGTGGGCGTAGCGGGCGGGGTGGTGATGGCCGATATGCTGACCAGCATGTTCCATCACTCGCAGCCAGAAGAGATTGTCAACATTATCAACGAGCCTGCGCTGCCGCAGGAGAATTTTGATAGTAATCTTGATACCTTCAATGGTAATAACGGCAACGACAGCCAGTTCCTTAATCAGGACGCCGGTCTGCAGCAGGATTACGGCAATAACGATTACGGCAATGACGGCTTTGACAGTGATGACTTTGGCGATGACGACAGCTTTGTCTGAACCTGCCCTTTAGCCAGCCATGACCGGGCGCTTTGCCCGGTCACTTCTCTGCCTTATCTCTTACTTTTCTGCGCCTGTAACCACTTATCCAGCTCGTTGGCAAACTGCTGACGATCGCGCTGATTCAGCGCAGGTGGCCCACCGGTCTGCACCCCACTGGCCCGCATGGTATCCATAAAATCACGCAGGGTCAGCCGTTCACGAATGGTGGCTTCGCTGTAACGCTCTCCGCGTGGATTGAGCGCCACAACCCCCTTTTCCATCACTTCTGCCGCCAGCGGAATATCGGCGGTAATCACTAAATCTCCAGCTTCCGCCCGGCGCACAATTTCATTGTCGGCCACGTCAAAACCAGCCGGCACCCTCAGGGTGCGAAGAAAGCGCGACGGCGGCACGCTCAGCGGCTGGTTAGCCACCAGCGTCACCATCATTTGCTCACGATCCGCTGCGCGGTACAGCACTTCTTTAATCACTTTCGGGCACGCATCGGCATCCACCCAGATTGGCATCGCCATTTCCTTTTACTGTGAGACGGGAATAAGGGTGATCTTGCCGTTCTTTTCAGGAATGGCAATATTTAATCTGACCTCAGGGTGAAAAGCAGGGGAGCAACCTGCCAATTAAGCATCACTGACGCTGGAATAAGATGCGAAATGACGTAAGCTGGTCACAGATGAAAACTGAATGAACGGGTATGACGATGGACAAAAAAATAGGCTTCCTTGGCTGCGGCAACATGTCCAAGGCCATTATCGGCGGGCTGGTGTCGGCCGGTCAGGTGAAAGCAGAGAACATCTGGATTTATGACCACAAACCGGCCACCAATCAGGCGATGCATGAACAGTACGGCATCACCCCTGCCTCCAGCGCGGATGAAGTGGCGAAGCAGGCAGATATCCTGTTTGGCGCGGTGAAACCTAACGTCATTCTGAGCGTGCTGAAAGACATTTCCGGCAGCCTGAACAAAGAGACGGTGGTGGTCTCTATCGCTGCAGGCATCACGCTGGACTCCCTGGCCAGCGTGCTGGGCCACGATCGCAAGCTGGTGCGCGTGATGCCAAACACCCCGGCGCTGGTTAATGAAGGGATGACCTCCATCACCCCTAACGTTCTGGTGACCAAAGAAGAAGCGGATGAGATTTTAGAAATCTTTAACGGTTTCGGTAAAGCCGCGCTGGTGCCGGAATATATGATCCATGCAGTGGTCGGCGTGAGCGGATCCGCCCCGGCTTATGTGTTTATGTTTATTGAAGCGATGGCCGATGCTGCCGTGTTGGGTGGGATGCCGCGCGCCCAGGCCTATCAGTTTGCCGCCCAGGCGGTGAAAGGCTCGGCGCAGATGGTACTGGAGACTGGCAAGCACCCTGGCGAACTGAAAGATATGGTTTGCTCACCTGGCGGCACCACCATTGAAGCGGTGAAAGTGCTGGAAGAAAAAGGATTCCGTGCGGCGGTGATGGAAGCCATGCAACAGTGCATGGCTAAATCCGAGAAAATGAGTAAAGCGTAACGCCTTTTAGCCCAGCGCGTCTTTCGCCAGTTTTGCCGCTTCCTGCATACTGAGCGGCTGCTGCATTTTCGCTATCAACCCGGCAGTAAAGGTATACAGCCCGCAGGAAGAAACCGCTGCAAGCTGACCTTTCTGCCCGTACAGCGCAACAAATTTCTGCTCCTTCAGCGAGCCCAACAGCTGGAAGTCATCCCACTCTTCTGCATGGCCGAGGTATTCGTATCGTGTACCAAATTGTGCCGTCCAGAAGAATGGCACCCGGTTGAATGGCTCCCCCTTACCGAGCATATTCTTTGCTGCCGTACGGCCCTGTTGCTGGGCCACGCGCCAGTGTTCAATCCGCATCTCGCCTTGCTGCGCAGGAAACTTCGCAATATCCCCGACGGCCCAGACATTGCTGGCCACTTCCAGCTGCTGGTTGGTGCTGAGACTGCCGTCATCATTGAGCGGAATATCGTGAATAAAGCCGGTGCCCGGTGCAACGCCAGTCGCCAGTAACACCACATCAGCAGGCACGATTTTACCGTTTTTAAGCTGCACGGCGCTAACGTGCCCGTTGTCGTTCTTCAGCTCTGCGACTTCTCCTGCAATAAACTCCACACCCTTCTCCTCATGCAGATCGCGGAAGTATTTTGCCAGTTGTTCACCGAACTGTTTTTTAAAGGGCAGCGGATCTCTGGCGATGACCTGAACCTTCACCTCCCGGGCGCGCAGCGCCGAAGCCAGCTCCATACCAATAAAACTGTTGCCGATAATCACCAGCTGTTTAATGTTATCCACTTCTTTCAACAGCGTGTCGGCCTGCTCAATGCTGCGCAGCACGTGAACGCCAGACAGCGCCTTACCCTCGAGATCCGGCCGCTGAGGGATCCCGCCTGTGGCGATCAGCAGCTTGTCGTAGTTCAGCGTGGATCCATCAGCAAAACGCAACTGCTGCTGGCGGGTATCAAGTTGCTCGATGTCACCCCGCTTCCACTCTGCAAAATCTGTAAAATCGTCCTTCAACAGCGGCGGAACTTCGCTGATTTTCATATTTCCGGCAGGAACGAATTTAGTCAGCACCGTGCGATCATAGGGCGCTTCGCGCTCACGATCGACGAGGATCAGCTTGCCCCTGAAGCCTTCACGCCGCAGTGTCCAGGCAGCAGCAGCACCCGCAGCCCCACTGCCGGCGATAACAAACACCGGCGCCTGTTGATCGGCCTGGAAGGGGTAAAGCGGTGGCTCCTCGTTGGGATCAACCTGCACCATGCCATTCTCAACCCGCACCGGGTAACGTTTCAGATCGCTCAGCGCCAGCGGCTCACAAAGGCTGCCATCACTGACGTTAAAGGTGGCTTTGTGCCAGGGACAAATTAATCTGCCGTCGACAATGGCTCCCTGCTCAAGGGGGGCGCCGGAATGGGGACATTTCGCCTGATAGGCCTTCACGTCATTCTGAACGCGGATTAACAGGATCCCGGTCTCACCAATGGGCACCCTGACCGGTTTCTGCTGCGGTAAGTCCTGTAACACGATGGCATTTTGATAGGTCACGACAGTGCTCCTTTCTTATTTTATGCAGGATCGCAGACCATTAAGCCTGGCATTCACGGGGAGAAAGACCACGTCAGGAAGGAGATTCAGGATTGAACAGGCACTAACAAACTGAAAGGAAGGAATTTAATTTTTCAGGCAAGCCAATAAAAACGGGCCCGAACGGGCCCGTAACAGAAGCCTTAAAATTAACTTTTCTTCAGGCAGTTGCTCATGAAGGATTTGCGCTCGGCACCTTTCAGGGCTTTATCACCGGCCTGAGCATTACAGGTTTTCATCTTCATTTGCTGAGGGGTCATTTTGCCCATGTCGCTGTCTTTTTTCAGGCAGTTGCTCATAAAGGTTTTACGCTCATCACCCTTCAGCGATTTTTCCCCTGCCTGCTGATTACACACAGTCATCTTCTGCTGCTGTGCGGTTTTTTCAGCGGCACCAGCATATCCGCTGGCCACGGCGGTCAGCGCCAGTGCGGCCATCAACATTTTCATTTTCATTTCTGCCATCCCAAATTGGTTTAAAAGCCCGTTAAGTCTGGCAGGAAATCAGCAACATGAGGGGATGCGCGATCAAAAAATTCGCTGAGATCGCAAAAAAAAAGAAAATCGGTCCGACGCCGCACACATGCGCGCGATCAGATTGCAGAGATCAGGTACGGGGATGGGTTAACAAACGGTGTAGAGCGTTGTTCAGCAGGGAGGCATCTTGCTCACTGACGGTGATAATCCTCTGCGGCGGTTTCCATTGCCACGCAAAACCTGTCGGTCATTTGCCGGAGCTGTTCGCCATTCAGCTACAGCCAGTTGCTCCCGTTTTTCGTGACTTAGCCCTTTATTGAGAGGCTATTTTCAGTTTGTGAAACGGGGCAATATTTCAGCATCAGCGAAGTGTTTTGCCGTTATTGATACCGTTGCAGGCCAGGGGAGATCCCCTGGCACAACAGTATCAGCGAGGGCCCTCCGAGAAGCCACCGCGTGGGCCGCCGCCGCCATGATCTCCTCCCCAGCCACCGCCGCCGCCACCCGGAGGTGGGAACAGGCAACCACTCAGAGCTGTTACCAGCGCAATCACACTCACAACTTTCATTACTCGACTCATCGTTATCTCCTCGTGGTAACGTTGGCGCTGATATTAAGTGCCCACCGGCCCGCTCACAATGCAGAAAACTCCTGTTCAGAGCCGTTTTTACCGGGAGTAACCACGCTTAACGATTTCCTTGCAGAAACCCGCAAAAATACTGCCCGGTGGCTGAATGTCCGGAGAAATTGCCGGCATTCAGCGTGGCGATCGCCCTCGCAGGATCCGCTTAATCTGCTTTACAGTTTTGATCTTCTGATTCAATGTGAGCGCATAACATTTTTGAGGTATCCCTGATGATTTGTTCCCCTGCAGTCAGCCTGCAACAGCTTTTGAGCCGCCGGGACTGGGAAAACCCGGCGGTAACCCACCTCAACCGTCTGCCCGCCCATCCGCCGTTTTCCAGCTGGCGCTGCGTGGAGGCAGCAAGAGATGATTTGCCGGGCGGAAGCACTCTGCTGCTTAACGGTGAATGGGCCTTCAGCTACTTCCCGCAGCCAGAGGTTGTGCCGGAAAGCTGGCTTCAGGAGGATTTGACGGATGCGCGCCCGCTTACTGTTCCGTCAAACTGGCAGCTGGCAGGCTATGACGCACCGATTTATACCAATGTGCAGTATCCGATCCCTGTTGATCCGCCCCGGGTGCCACAACGCAATCCAACCGGGTGTTATTCGCTCACATTTGTGGCTAATGCTGACTGGCTGAAACAGGGACAAACCCGTATTCGGTTTGATGGCGTTAACTCCGCTTTCTACCTGTGGTGTAACGGCCACTTTGTGGGTTTTTCCAAAGACAGCCGCTTACCGGCCGAGTTTGATCTGACGATGATGCTCCAGGCGGGTGAAAATCGCCTCACCGCACTGGTGCTGCGCTGGAGTGACGGCAGCTATCTGGAAGACCAGGATATGTGGCGGATGAGCGGGATCTTTCGCGATGTCAGCCTGCTACACAAGCCAGCAGTGCAACTGCGTGATGTGCAGATTGAAACCCATCTCAGCCCGGAATATCACTCTGCCCGCCTGCAGGTGCTGGTCGTTTGCTCGCGGGAGCAGGCCAATGATTATCAGGTTGAAGTGGCGCTGTGGCAGCAGGATCGCTGCATTGCGCAGCAGCGTCAGGCTCTGATCAGTGAGACGGTGGATGAAAGAGGTCGCTATAACGATCGCACCCTGCTGAATCTGCTCGTTGAGAAACCGGCACTGTGGAGTGCAGAAACCCCCCATCTCTACCGGGCAACCATTTCGTTGCTGGATCATCAGCACCAGATAATTGAAGTTGAGGCTTATGATGTCGGCTTCCGCAAAGTTGAAATTCATCAGGGTCAGCTGAAGCTTAACGGCAAACCACTGTTGATCCGGGGTACTAACCGCCACGAGCATCACCCGGAGAAGGGCCAGGTGATGGATGAAGAAACGATGATCCGCGATATCCGGCTGATGAAGCAGCACAACTTCAATGCCGTGCGTTGCTCGCACTATCCTAACCACCCGCTCTGGTACCGCCTGTGCGACCGTTTCGGCCTGTACGTGGTGGATGAGGCGAATATCGAAACGCATGGCATGCAGCCGATGAATCGCCTGTCGGACGATCCGGTATGGTTCAGTGCCTTCAGCGAGCGCGTCACCCGAATGGTGCAGCGCGACCGCAACCATCCCTGTATTATCATCTGGTCGCTGGGCAATGAATCCGGCCATGGCAGCACTCATGATGCGCTCTGGCGCTGGGTCAAAAGCAACGATCCAACCCGTCCGGTTCAGTATGAAGGAGGCGGTGCAGACACCGCCGCCACCGATATCATCTGTCCGATGTACGCGCGGGTCGATCAGGATCAACCGTTTGAAGCCGTGCCCAAATGGGCGATCAAGAAATGGATCGGCCTGCCTGATGAAACCAGGCCCCTGATCCTTTGTGAATATGCCCATGCCATGGGCAACAGTTTTGGCGGCTTTGCAAAGTACTGGCAGGCTTTCCGTGAATTTCCCCGACTGCAGGGAGGTTTTGTCTGGGACTGGGTGGATCAGAGCCTGACCCGCTATGACGACAACGGTCAGCCATGGCAGGCCTATGGGGGTGACTTTGGCGATAAACCCAACGATCGTCAGTTCTGCATGAATGGGTTAGTGTTTGCCGATCGCACACCGCACCCTGCCCTGTTTGAAGCGCAACGGGCGCAACAATTTTTCCAGTTCAGCCTGCTCAGTACCCATCCGCTGACGCTGTCCGTAAACAGTGAATATCTGTTCCGTGCCACCGATAACGAGCAGTTGGAGTGGCAAATTGAGCACAACGGCCAGCGAATAGCGGGCGGCACTCAGCCGCTGGAAATGGCAGCAGAAGGAAAACTTATTGTGCGGCTGGGCGATCTGCCCAGGCTGAGCGGCGAACTCTGGCTCAACGTGGTGGTAACCCAGCCGCAGGCCACCAGCTGGTCTGAAGCCGGGCAGCACGTGGCCTGGGATCAATGGCGGCTGCCTGCTGTCCCTGAACGAACACCGCTCTTTTCTGGCGACCCACCGCCAACGCTGAGCGAAAGTCACGACAGCATAAATGTCGATTTTCAGCAGCAAAGCTGGCAGTTCTCGCGGCAAAGCGGTGAGCTGGTGCAATGGCTGAAAAAGGGCATCCCCCAGCTATTGTCTCCTTTGCGAGATTCTTTTGTGCGTGCCCCGGTAGATAACGATATTGGTATCAGCGAGGTGACGAAAGTTGATCCCAATGCCTGGGTGGCACGCTGGCAGCGCGCAGGTTTCAACGAGCTGACCAGTGAGTTGAGCGAACTGAATTATGACCAGCTGGGCAACAGCGTACAGCTGGTCACGGAACACCTCTGGCACGCTGAAGGCGAAATTCGCTTTATCAGTCGCAAGCATTACAGCTTCAACAACCGGGGTGAAATGTCCATACGTGTGGCGGTGTCGGTGGCGGCGGGTCAGCCTGAACCGGCCAGAATTGGCCTGCGCTGCCAGCTGAGCCACAGCCATGAGACGGTCAGCTGGCTGGGACTGGGGCCGCATGAAAACTATCCGGATCGCCAGCTTGCTGCGCAGTTCTCCAGCTGGTCACTGCCGCTGGAGGAGATGTTCACGCCTTACGTGTTCCCGGGTGAAAATGGCCTGCGCGGCGGGGCTAAACAGTTAACGTTTGGCGCGCTGCAGGTTCGCGGTGATTTCCACTTCTCGCTGAGCCGCTACAGTCTGGAGCAGTTGCGTGCGGTCACACACCGCCATCTGCTGCAGGAGGAAGAAGGCTGCTGGTTGAGCCTTGACGGTTACCATATGGGTGTGGGTGGCGATGACTCATGGAGTCCGAGCGTGAGCCCGGAGTACCTGCTTTCAGCACCACACTATCAGTACACCGTGACGCTGAAAGCCACAGATACCGGGCAGTAGCGCTTTCCCGGAGAAATGAATCAACACGCTGGCCTGAAGATACTCAGGCCGCTTTATTTGCCATCTTCGCCACTTTTCCGCGACGATAAACCAGAATCAGCTGAATGGTATTCGCCAGCACCACCACTGCCGTGGCGGCAAACACCCAGCGGAAGCCCCCAATCGCAGAAACACCTGAACCAATCAGCGGCCCCACCACGTTACCGAGATACATAAACGACTGGTTGTAGCCAAAAATTCTGCCGGTGATCTGGTCGCTCGAGTAGCGCAGCAGCAGGGTCTGCACCGCAGGCATCATCGCCCCGTCGGCAAAGCCGAGCAGGAAGCGCATCACCCCAAGCTGGAAAGCACTGCCTGCCCAGGACATGGAAATAAACAGCAGAATGGTCAGGATCAGCGCAGTGAACAGGATGCGTTCAGCGCCGATCCGATCGCCCAGCTTTCCAAGTCGTGGCGCGGAAAACAGCGCCGATACGCCAGGAATGGCCGCGACCACACCGCTGATAAAGGCAATATTCTGCACGTTGGGCTCAAGCTGGCGGACAAACAGCGTCAGGATCGGGCTGATGGAACCATTGCAAAGCTGGATCACCAGCGTGGTGATAAACAGGCTGACGATCAGCCCCGGATGGGTCAGCGAGCGGAAGACCATCTTGCCGCTCAGCTTGTCCTCTTTTTTCACCGGACGGTATCCGGTCTCCTTGATCAGGAACAAGGTGATCAGGAAGCTGGTCAGCAGCAGTGCGGAAGTGATCAGAAAAACGGCCCGCAGCCCCACCCAGTCGGCGAGAACCCCCCCCATCAGCGGCCCCATAATCACCCCGCAAATCTGTGCGGTAGTCACCATGCTCAGCGCCCATCCGCTTCTTTCGCGGGGTACCTGGGTTGCCACCAGGGCCATGGCGTTGGGGATATAACCGGAGGTCAGCCCCATCAGCGCCCGCAGCAGCAGCAGTTGCCAGACGTTGGTGACAAAGGCCTGCAACAGGATCACCACGCCCATGCCCAGCGAAGCACGCAGCAACATCAGCTTGCGTCCCTTACGATCAGCAAGGCTGCCCCACATCGGCGCGACGATGGCAGAAACCATAAAAGTGATGCTGAAGATTAATCCTGACCAGAGCGTCAGCGCGCTGGGGTCGGTCACACCTAATTGCTCAATGTAGAGCGGCAGAAACGGGATGATCTGGCTGATAGCAAGGCCGGTAAACAGGCAGCCAAACCAGACGGAGATGAGGTTAACCTTCCAGGATTCCATCGTGCTGTAAAAAAAACCTTATAGCAGAAGCGCGAAATCAAAGTGTAACAAGGGTATTTTAGCAATAAAGGGCAAATAGGGTGATGGCGAACACTTTGAAGTTTTAAGCTACCGGCAGATCAAAACAGGCTGATAATGAACGGATACACCGGCTTTTCCTGCCGCCACTGCAGACTTTTCTGCTACAGCTGACTGACTGTATCAGTCAACTGCCGTATTTTGGCACAAAAAAACCCGCCATAAGCGGGTTTTTCATTTTCGCCGTTAACTGCCTGAGCGGTTAGCGGTGAAAGTTCTCAATCTTACAGCGCAGTTACGTTAGCAGCTGCTGGGCCTTTCTGGCCGTTTTCGATTGAAAACTCAACTTTCTGACCTTCTTCCAGCGTCTTGAAGCCGCCGTTCTGGATTGCAGAGAAGTGTACGAAAACGTCTTTGCTGCCGTCGGTTGGGGAGATGAAGCCGAAACCTTTCTCAGCGTTGAACCATTTTACTAAACCAGTCATTTTGTTAGACATTTGTCTTTCCTTCAATAAGTATTAAGCCGCAATGGGCACGGGGTTTGTCAACAGGGTGGACTTATGAGGCACTTAAGAAGGAAGTCAGGAAGAAGTGATATCGAGGATAACGCTTTAACTGAAAACTGCTTTACTAAAATTGCTCGCATACGTTGTCTGTTTCAAAACCGACGGTGCATTTACTCATAACCAGGAGTGCAGCACAAGCCCCATCGGCCAAAAAAAACGGAATAAAGGATAACCTCATGATTAATAACACTAATTAAATGGCTCTATTCTGGGACGGCCAACATCCAACCCATAATTAACACAAAAATCACTTTTCTTTGTCTTTACCGGAGCAGATCAACTCCCCTGTAATCAACTTGCCCCGGACTACGAAATCACCGGAGAATCAGGCATTATGGCGTTCAGCTCCCCCAATCTGTCAGCAAGGAAGAAACATGCTTGAACTTTTTAAAGCCATCGGACTGGGTCTGGTGGTGCTGCTGCCGCTGGCGAACCCGCTAACCACCGTGGCGCTGTTCCTCGGTCTGGCGGGCGATATGAATTATGCCGAGCGTAACCGTCAGTCAATGCAGGCATCGCTGTATGTCTTTATCATTATGACCGTGGCGTTTTATGCCGGGAATGCGGTGATGGATACCTTTGGGATTTCCATTCCGGGCCTGCGCATTGCTGGCGGCCTGATCGTCGCCTTTATTGGCTTCCGTATGCTCTTTCCACAGCAGCAGGCCGGGCACTCTGTAGAAGCAAAACACAAGCTGGATGAACTGAGTGAACGCCAGACGGTCAACATCGCTTTTGTGCCGCTGGCGATGCCCAGCACGGCAGGTCCGGGGACCATTGCGATGATCATCAGCGGCGCTTCCACTATCAGGCACAGCAGCGAGTTCTCGCCCTGGGTGCTCTCCGTCGCGCCAGTACTGACCTTCCTCACCGTCAGTGTGATCCTGTGGGCATCTTTGCGCAGCTCAGGAGCAATTATGCGTCTGGTGGGTAAAGGCGGTATTGAAGCGATCTCGCGACTGATGGGCTTTCTGCTGGTGTGCATGGGCGTGCAATTCATAATCAACGGCGTGTCAGAAGTGATCACCACCTGGCCAGGCCAGTAATAATCCTGCCAGGAAAATAAAAAAATATTGCTGATTGTGACTGGACTTCCTGCCGCCCCGTTCTAGAGTAATGTAAACCTTCGCCTGATTATTATCCTGGCTAAGTGGCGGTTCGCCGTTCTGGCGAACCGAATCGAAGTTAACTATTTATTTTCCTGATCTCGTCGGTTAGCCGCTGGGCGACAGAGGGCGCTTTTCTGGAGGTTCACCATGGAACATTATGCATCGGGCGCAGGTCGTGCGATTACCGATTATTTTAACAGTCCGGCCTTTCACGCGCCGAAGGAGAGCGAACTGCTGGCAGCCATCCTCACCGAACTGATGCGTAATGGCAGACCGACGACCAGTAAAGTGATTATTGCCAGCGTGGTTTCAAAGCTGGACGGCGAAGTGGATGAGGCAATGCTGCAGGGCTACCGCAATTTACTGACCCAGTTGCTGGATGAAAAAGAGCCCTGACTGTGCCTGTTCAACCCACAAATAGCAGCACAGCGCGACTTCATGCGTCAGCGGATCAAGCGCGCGATAAAAATCGCGGTAGATACCGCTCAGCCTCAAGCCCTGGCGCCGATAAAAAAGACAGACCGCAACGTTATCACTCTGCGTTTCCAGTGTTAAACCGCTGAGGGATTTTCCCCGCGCCCATTCCTGCGCTTTATCCACTAGCAGGCGTCCACATCCCGGCAGCCGAAAACCCGGACCAATTGCAATATCTTCCACCAGCGCCAGACCACGCCAGTGACGGCCGAATGCCCTTTTCCTGACATTACGAATGTTTACATGCACAACGATTGCCCGCTGTAATTATCCCGTTATCATAAGTGCAACTTTTTACAGGGTAATGCATGACTCTTCAGCGACGATACGCAACCGGATTCCTGAGCCTGACCTGCCTGAGGATCCTGAACGGTATCGGGAACCATGGACCGGGCCTGAATGCGTTGTCTGCTGCCCCCGCGGCTTCCACAGGCTCCTCCAGAAAGGCGAAGACACCTCTGTCACTGCGTTTTTCGTGAATAAGCGCCCGGTTTTCCCTCTGTGGCACCTTATTAATTCATGGAGAACAGAATGTTAAGACGGATCAGAAGCCTGGCCCTGCTGGCTGGCTTACTCTGGCTGCCAGCCCTGCAGGCCGCCGACAGCGGCTGGATGACCAGCCGGCAAAACGGCCACGCGCAGGTCAGGCTTCGCGCAGAAAACAGCCCGGGTAAACCGGTTCAGGCTCTGCTGGATATTCGTCTGCAGGATGGCTGGAAAACTTACTGGCGCTCGCCCGGAGAAGGGGGCGTGGCCCCGGTCATCCACTGGCAGTCGGAGGCCGTAACAGCACAGTGGTTCTGGCCTGCGCCACGGCGGTTTGACGTTGCCGGCCTGACCATGCAGGGTTATGATCATCGGGTTTCGCTGCCCATTGAGCTGAAAGATGTGCCTGCCGGTAAGCTGAGCGGCACGCTGACCCTGTCGACCTGCAGCAATGTCTGCATCCTGACCGACTACCCTTTTGAGCTGGATCTCAATACGCCTGCTGACGGCCAGTTCACGCATGATTTTGCCCGGGCGATGGGCGAGATTCCTTTGTCTGCCGGGCTGAGCGAGACACTGCAGGCCGGTTATCAGTCGGGGATGTTGCAGATCACCGCTACCCGGGCGTCCGGCTGGAATGCGCCACAGCTGTATCTGGACGATCACAGTGATGCCAGCTTTGGCAAACCCACCATAACGGTCAAAGGCGATACCCTGCAGGCCAGCATTCCGGTGAGCGACCCGTGGGGAGAAAATGCCCCTGATTTACAGGGTGAGCAGGTTTCGCTGGTGCTGACCGATCACGGCCTTGCGCAGCAAAGCGAACTGGAAATCGGTGCACCGCTGGCCGCCGCAGTGCAGAGTATTGCGCTGTGGCAGGCAGTGCTGATGGCATTGCTGGGCGGCTTTATCCTTAATCTGATGCCCTGTGTGCTGCCAGTGCTGGGCATGAAGCTCGGTTCCATTCTCCAGGTTAAGCAACGCGACAGGCGCAGTGTCCGGCTGCAATTCATCGCTTCCAGCGCCGGTATTATCAGCTCATTTATAGCGCTGGCCGTGCTGATGACCGTCCTCAGGCTGAGCAATCATGCACCCGGCTGGGGAATTCAGTTTCAGAACCCCTGGTTTATCGGCTTTATGGTGCTCGTCACGCTGCTGTTCAGCGCCAGCCTGTTTGGCCTGTTTTATTTCCGCCTGCCCTCTTCGCTGTCGACCCGACTGGCAACACACACCAGCAGTGGACTGGCGGGACACTTCCTGCAGGGCGCTTTCGCCACTCTGCTGGCGACTCCCTGCTCCGCCCCTTTTCTTGGCACCGCGGTAGCTTTTGCGCTGGCGGCCTCTCTGCCGGTGCTGTGGGGCATATTTATCGCCCTCGGCGTGGGGATGAGCCTGCCGTGGCTGCTGATTGCCCTGTTCCCGTCGCTGGCGCTGAAACTGCCGAAACCCGGGCGCTGGATGAACGGGGTGCGGCTGGTCATGGCCTCGCTGATGCTGCTGACGGCACTCTGGCTGCTCAGCCTGCTGGCAACCCCCCTCGGCACTGCGCTGACGTTAATGCTGGCGGGAGCGTTGCTGCTGCTGTTATGGCTCGCTGCCTGGCGGATCCACGGTAAAAGAAGCGCGGCGATTTACGCAGGCTCTGGGGCGCTGCTCGCGGGGGGGGTGTTGCTGGCCGCTTCTCTCAGCTCAACAGGCTTGCAGGGGCCCCGTCAGGACAGGATCAACTGGCAGCCGCTGAGCGAACAGGCAATTACAGATGCGCTTGCCAGCAACAAGCGGGTCTTTGTTGATGTCACCGCCGACTGGTGCATCAGCTGTAAAGCCAATAAATACAATGTCCTGTTGCGTGCTGACGTCCAGCAGGCGTTACTGGCAGATGACGTGGTGGCGCTTCGTGGCGACTGGAGCCGTCCTTCCACCACTGTGACTGCATTTTTACAGCGTCGCGGCAGTGTTGCCGTGCCGTTTAACCAGGTGTATGGCCCCGGAAACCGCCAGGGAACCGTGCTGTCTCCGTTGCTCAATCACAATGATGTTCTGACTGTTTTAACAACTGCAAAAGGAAGTGCTGAATGAAAAAATTACTGATCACACTGCTGTTGGTATCCTCTCCCGTGCTGGCTGCGGCCCCTTTCACAGCGGAACAGGAAGCCCGGATCAAAGAACTGATTCAGGAAACGCTGGTGAAAAACCCGTCAATCCTTGCCGAAGCGGCGGAGGCTTACGATAAGCAGGCGCAGAAAGAGCAGGGAGAGGTACGCCGTCAGGTGATTGAGCAGAATAAGCAGGCGCTGTTCAGTGACGTAAACAGCCCTCGCCTTGGCGCGAAAGACGCAAAAGTCACGTTGGTGAATTTCACCGATTACAACTGCGTTTATTGTAAGAAGTTTGACCCTGAGCTGGAGAAGTTAGTCAAAAATTATCCGCAGGTGGCCGTGGTGATTAAACCTCTGCCCTACCGGTCTGAAAGTTCGCTGACTTCTGCCCGTCAGGCGTTGATGCTGTGGCGTCAGGACCCGGCTAAATTCTGGCAGCTGCATCAGCGTCTGATGGCGAAAAAAGGCGCTCACGATGAGGCCAGTATCAAAGCCGCAGAGAAAAAGGTGGGTGTGGAGTTTATCGAGCCGGACCCGTTGAGCAGCGAAACGGTGAACAGTAACCTGCAGCTGGCTCAGCATCTGGCCGTCACCGGAACCCCCGCCACGTTGATCGGTGAGCAGCTGGTTTCCGGTGCCATACCTTACGAGCAGCTGGAAGCACTGGTGAAAGCCCAACTGGAGCAGGCCGATCGTGGCTAAGTTCCGCCGTGCGCTGCGGGATATCCTGTTGATCGCCGCGTTGCTGTTCGGGGTGTTTTCGGTGGCCGATTTTTTTCGGGCACCGCAGGCACCAGAAGGCTTTGCCGATCAAATAATGCATACTATTGATGGCAAAGATGTCACCCTGGCGGCGCTCAGCGCAAAACAGCCCCTGCTGGTCTATTTCTGGGCCAGCTGGTGCGCCATCTGTCGTCATACCACGCCAACGGTGCTTGAATTCAGCGATGACGGGATGAACGTGCTGACCGTTGCCCTGCGGTCGGGAGATGACATCAGCGTGGTGCGTTATCTGCGCGGCAAACATCTGACCCTGCCGGTGGTGAATGACCCGAACGGAGAGATGGCGGCGCGCTGGGACGTCAGCGTGACGCCAACCTGGATGATTATCTCAAAAGGGAAAGTGATTCAGAGCACCACCGGATGGAGCAGCTCGTGGGGAATACAACTGCGCCTGTGGTGGGTGAAGAAATGGTATAGCTAAAACCCAAAGCCGTCCCTGTGCGGGGGACAGCGTGCTGCCCCCGCTTAGCGACGACAGGGTCTACCCACAATACACGCGGCTGATTTTACCCTGGGCATCGCCCATAAAATTCAGGCGGTTAAGGTTGAAATCCATGGTCACAGCCGAGTTGTAAGGCACCGCTCTGGCTGGATGCTGAAAACGGATCCCGTCGATGGAAGAGAGCGGTTGACCAACATACTGCTGATATTCAGAAGCACCACAGCGATCCATCTCCGGATCAACCTGTGCCGTGGTGCCCTTTTTTGTTGCTGCAGTCTGGCAGCCCGCCAGCACAAACAGCGCCGCAATAACCGCCATTGTTCCTTTCAGTTTCATGATCTCTCCTGTGCATTTTCGGCAATTTCCCTTTAAGGTTACCAGATTCGTGCTGCTAAATAAAAAAGCCTCGTTTCAGGGCTTTTTGTGGTGCCATACTCAGGACTGAAGCCGTTCCGGGGCGGTCAGCAGCCGCTGGAATCGCTCCAGCGGCATCGGCCGGCCAAGGTAGTAACCCTGCCCCTCCTGGCAGGCGATAGCCTGCAGCTCCGTCAGCTGTTCGTGGTTTTCAATTCCCTCGGCCGTCACGGTCAGTGAGAAGGCTTTGCCTAACGCGATAATGCCCTCTACGATCGACATTGCCTGTGCCGACTGCGGGAAATCATTCATGTAGGATCGGTCCATTTTCATGCCATCGAACGGGAAGGTCTTCAGATAGCCCAGTGAAGCATGGCCCGCGCCGAAATCATCCACGGTTAACCTGACCCCGAGCGCCTTCAGCGCCAGCATGATTTCCAGCGCATTCTGCGGATTTTCCAGAGTGATATTTTCTGTGATCTCCAGCTCCAGCCGCCCGGCATCCAGTCCGCTGTTAGTCAGCGCCCTGCTTACACGCTTCGCCAGATTGCCGCTGCGAAACTCCACTGGCGAAATATTTACCGAGACATACATTGGCTCCGGCCAGCTCAGCGCATCGGTACAGGCCCGTTGCAGTACCCAGTCACTGATTTCGATAATCTGGCCGGTCTCCTCGGCAAGAGGAATAAAGCTGTCCGGCATGATCATCCCGGTTGCAGGATGTTCCCAACGGATCAGCGCTTCAGCTCCTTCCAGCCGCACCTCTTTCAGGGCATAGCGGGGTTGATAGAACAACCGCAGTTCATTGCCACTGATAGCCTTACGCAGGTTGCGCTCCATTTCACGCTTTTGCACCAGCTGCTCTGCCATCTCCGGGCTGTACCATGTCCAGCGATTGCGCCCTTCCCGCTTCGACTTATACAGTGCGATATCAGCCAGCCGTAACAGTTCATCAGCCTGCATCGCATCCTTTGGTGCCAGCGCAATGCCCATGCTGGCGCCGATAAAGACTTCCTGCTGCCTCAGATGAAATGGCCGGCAAATCTCGCTGAGTAGAGCACGGCAGCAGTCGTTAATTTCTGCCACACCGCTCATATCGCCAATGATCAGGATAAATTCATCCCCGCCCTGCCTTGAGACCAGATCGCCAGCCTTAAGCACGCTACGCAAGCGCTGCGCAACCTCAGTCAGCAAGCTGTCCCCGGCGGCATGGCCCCAGGTATCATTAACCGGCTTAAAATGGTTCAGATCCAGACTGATCAACACTAATGGCCGCTCCGCAGTCGGCTGAGTCAGCAGTTTGCCGCGCAAAAACTCGCTGATATAAACCCGGTTTGGCAGGCCGGTCAGTGCATCATGCTGCGACAGATAGTGGATGCGGGCCTCCGCCTCCACCTCCTGAGTAATATCAGACACCGTGCCAAGATAGCCCGTTATCTGGCCGTTCAGCACCACCGGGCTCGCCATCAGGCTGCAAATACGGGGTTCTCCCAGCGCAGAGAAAGAGTGGCAGCGCAGCGTTGGCCGCTGGTTTTCCTGACGCTGCTGAAAAATCCATGTGGAGACGGGCTGGCCGTCGTGCTGCAGAACGTCGTTGATCGAGCGCCCCAGCAGCTTCTGCCCCTCGTAGCCGGTGACGTTATAAAAACGCGTCGACAGGTAGGTGATCATGCCATGAGCATTGGTTTCCCAGATCCAGTCAGACGAGGCTTCTGCCACATCACGAAAGCGCGCTTCGCTGGCTGCCAGCTCCCGCTGACTGTACATCAGCTGCCTGAAACGCCGATCGCACAGCGTGGCGTGGTGCATGGCGTGATGAATCACCCGCCGCACCATGAAGCCAGCAATAATCGCTGCTGCCAGTAACACCGGCAGCAGGTAGATCAACAAATTGCGCCCGGGTTCGGCGGAATCCCAGCGAATAGCGATCGGCGTATCATCCGGCACCTCTTCATTGAGGAATGGCGGCACAAAGCTGTCCCGCACACTGTCCGGGATGCGGGCATTCTCCACCCCGACCGACTTGCCAAATGTCGTCAGTTTTTCCGGTGTGAAACGATTAACGAATACCATCACCGACGGCGGACCAGGGATTGTTTTCAGGCCCGGCACCTTTCCGGTGGTGATCGGTGCAGCCGCTACAATCGCCGGAGTTGAGCCAATCAGGGCATTTTGTGTGATAGCACGCTCCTCCACTGCCAGCATACGGGCCCGTTTGATCAGCGGTGCAGTATGCATGCCCAGCCAGCTTTCGATCGGCAGATCCGACAGTTTGCCATTGATCACCGAAAAGCGGGTGCGCCCTTCGCCATCAACCACAAACACGCCATCATAGTGATAGCCGGTAAATAACCCGGGACCGAAGTTTTGTTGATCCCAGGCCCACACGGGATCAACCTTCAGGTGCAGGTGGTTCCAGGCCTCGCCCCAGAATGCGTAATCACGGATATCGGTCAGAATACTCTGGCGGTTATCCTTCCAGGCGTTGTGCAGTAAAAAAGTTTCCTGCCGGAGTGCGTTCTCGTTCTGCCGCCAGGCGATCCCCACCACCATTAGCATGGCGAATAACATCACACCGCTGAGAAGCAGGGTCAGCGACATCAGCAATCGCCGGGTAAAAAATGTCGTTTTCTGCCCATCGGCAATCGCCAGAGTGTTCAGCAGAGGGGGAATGTTCATGCACTACGGACCTTATCCCACGGGCTGACAAACCTTCCCGGTTCGTTATAAGCCTTTATGGCAGCTGTTAAAATCGCAGGTCCTCCGGTCCTCCAGAGGCGATCGTTAATCCAATATCGGCCTGGCGGCTGAACAATTTAGGGCCGGTTTCGAGTTATTCGCGCGTCTCGACAGCTCCCGCTGCGCTTGTTAACATCCGGCCTTGCCTGCCCCGGAGCCAGCTGATGAACAACGAGTCAGATAAAGTGACCTGTACCCTGCTGTGTCTGGGGATGTGCCTGGTGTGGTACAGCATCACGCTGTTGATTGCTGCCGCGCCGGGTTTCCACGCTTTATCTGAAAATGGTCTGGTAATGCCAGTGCTTTGCGTGGTGGAATTTGCCGTGCTGGTGCCGCTCTGGTGGTGGTACTCCCGCCACTATGACAATATTCCGTCAGGCCCGTTAAGACTGCGCCAGGCACTGATTTACAGCCTGCTGCTGCTGGCGCTGATTGTTTCGCAATCTTTTTATATGCAGCAGGAAAGCTGGACCAGCACCCAGTTGGGAGAGGAAGACCCGGTTCCCAGGGTGATCGCCTTTTCCCTGGCGGTGGTGCTGTTAGCCCCCGTGTTTGAAGAGATTATTTTTCGCGGATTCATTATGCAGGCCCTGCTGACGTGGGCACCAAAACAGCGGCTGGCCTGCGCACTGCTGACCTCAATGATCTTTGCCGCTATGCATACACAGTATGTGCACCTGCAAACCCTGCTGGCGCTGATCGTACTTTCCCTGCTGTTGTGCTTTGCCAGACTGAACTCTTCTGGCCTCAAGCTGCCGATTATTTTGCATATGCTGAATAATTTTATCGGCGTTGCGCCCTGGTTGTGGCTGACACTGAAACCGTAACATCCCTCTGCCTGGGGTCGCCTGATATAACAAACGCCTTTTCCTTATAACTGTTCTGCATAACGATAGCGAATAATCTACTATTTATCTGGCGCGCGGGTAATTTACACTCGCGATCACAAAAAAAAGGTTAGGAAACGTCATGAAAATTGCAGTTCCGTCAATGATTGCCGTGGCGCTGGCCGGTGCTTTTGCAGCCCATGCCGCCACTCCTCCGGATACCCTGGTGATTGCCCAGTCCATCGATGATGCCAGCAGCTTTGACCCGGCCGAAGGTTTTGAGCTGACTTCGGTACAGGCGTTCACTAATCTCTATCAGCGTCTGGTCCAGTCCGATCCGCAAAATCCGACCGACCTCAAGCCGACGCTGGCCTCCTCGTGGCAGCCCGGTAGCGATAACCGCAGCCTTACCTTCACCCTGCGCGACGGCGCTAAGTTCGCCTCAGGCAACCCGGTTCGCCCGGAAGATGTGATCTTCTCCCTCAGTCGCGTGGTGAAACTGGATCTGGATCCATCATTTATTCTGACCCAACTGGGCTGGACGAAAGACAATATCGATGCGCAGCTGAAAAAAGTCGATGACACCCATGTGCAGATTAGCTGGAGTGCTGACGTCAGCCCGACCTATGTGCTGAGCCTGCTGGCTGCGCCAGTCTCCTCGATTGTTGATGCGAAAACCGCCATCGCCAACGAGCAGAAAGGCGACCTTGGCAATAAATGGCTGCAGATGCACTCAGCGGGCAGCGGCCCGTTCCAGATCCGCAAATATATTCCGCATGAAGTGGTGCTGCTCTCCGCAAATCCAACCTCACCGGGCGGCGCACCAAAGCTGAAAAATGTGCTGATCAAAAACGTGCCGGAACCGGCTGCCCGCCGCCTGCTACTTGAGCAGGGTGATGCGGATATCGCCCGTAACCTGGGTGCTGACCAGATGGCCGCGCTGAAAAACAAACCAGACGTGACGCCTTTGGCCATTCCGATGGCGTCACTGTACTACATCCAGTTCAACATTGATGCCAACCCGGTGCTGAAAAACCCGGCGCTGTGGGAAGCTTCACGCTACCTGTTTGACTATCACGGCATCGCCGACGATCTGCTGAAGGGCCAGTTCCAGGTCCACCAGTCTTTCCTGCCGCAGGGCTTCCTCGGCGCACTGAATGACAACCCGTTTACTTTCGATCCGGCTAAGGCCAAAGCCATCCTGAGTAAAGCCGGGCTGAAAGACGTCCACTTTAAGCTGAGCGTCAGCAACCAGCCGCCTTACCTTGATATCGCGCAGGCGTTGCAGGCCAGTTTCGCCAAAGGCGGCGTCAAAGTTGAGCTGATCCCGGGGCTGAGCAGTGAAGTCTCCACCGCCGTGAAAGCACACAACTACGAAGCAACACTGAATGCCTGGGGCGCAGACTATTTCGATCCGAACACTAACGCGGCTGCTTTTGCCTATAACCCGGAAGATGGCAGCAAAACGCTGGCATGGCGTTCAAACTGGCACATTCCGCAGCTGAGCAAGCAGACGCTGGCCGCTACGGCAGAAAGTGACAAGGCAAAACGTATCAAGCTTTACGAGACTATGCAGCGTGAAGTGCAGCAGAACTCGCCATACGTCGTAGGTCTGCAGGCGCGTAACCTGATTGCCCTGCGCGCTAACCTGAAAGGCTACGTCCAGGGGATTAACCCGGATATGGTTTACTACAGCCAGGTCAGCAAGTAATGAGTACTTTTGTGGCTGAAGCCGGGTCCGCCCGGCTTTTCTGGTTACGGAGTGGGCGTCTGCTCACCGGGCTGGCATCGCTGGCGGTGACGCTGCTGGGACTGCTGGCGTTCACATTCATGCTTTCCCACCTGTCTCCGGTCGATCCGGTGTTGCAGATTGTTGGCGATCACGCCAGCGAGTCCACCTATGCTCAGGCCCGCCGCGAGCTGGGGCTGGACCAGCCGCTGCTGATGCAGTTCTGGTACTATCTTACCCACCTCACCCACGGCGATCTGGGGATTTCCCGTCTGACCAATCAGGCGGTTGCAACCGATCTGCTGCGAACCTTCCCGGCAACGATGGAACTGGCAACCTGTGCGATGATCTTCGGCGCAGTGTTTGGCATTCTGCTGGCGCTGCTGGCAGCCTGGAAGCCGGGCAGCGTGCTGGACAATCTCGCTCGTCTGATTTCGCTGCTCGGCTACTCGGTGCCGGTTTTCTGGCTGGGGCTGCTGGGACTGCTACTGTTTTACGCCGTACTGCACTGGTCTGCCGGGCCGGGGCGGCTGGACGATATCTGGGTCTACACGCTGGAGCCAAAAACCGGGCTGGTGCTGATTGACAGCTGGCTCTCCGGCGACCCGGATATGTTCCGCAACGCCATAGCCCACCTCTGGCTACCGGTAGTGGTACTGGGACTGCTGGCGATGGCCGGGATCACCCGCCTGCTTCGCGCCGCGCTGCTGGAAGAGAGCAGCAAAGAGTATGTGACGCTGGCCCGCGCGAAAGGTGCCAGCCGGGTACGTATTCTGCTTCTGCATGTTTTTCCTAATGTCCGTGGCACGTTAATCACCGTGCTGGCTCTCTCTTATGCCACGCTGCTGGAGGGCTCGGTACTGACCGAGACGGTCTTTGCCTGGCCGGGCGTCGGGCGCTATATGACGAATGCGCTGTTCGCTTCAGACACTCCGGCGATCCTCGGTTCAACGCTGCTGATTGGCGGCTGCTTTATCACCCTGAACGCGCTGGCAGATGCGTTAACTTATCTCACCGATCCGAGAACCCGATGACGCAAAATTTCACTGATATTGACATCGCCAGGCCGCGTCGTCGGCGCCCACGTATGACGTCGCTGGCGATTGGCGGTACGCTGGTGGCGATTCTGCTCCTTGCAGCCCTGCTGGCTCCACTGCTGGCCCCTTTCGATCCCAATGCGCAGACGATGTCTGCCCGCCTGTTGCCCCCCTCGGCAGCACACTGGTTCGGTACTGATGGCTTTGGCCGCGATTTGCTCTCAAGGGTAATTTACGGTGCGCGTCCGACACTGCTGCTGGTCTCACTGATTCTGGTGCTGACCATCCCGGTCGGCATGCTGGTTGGCATCAGTGCGGGGTATCTCGGCGGCTGGACCGAGCGTGTGCTGATGCGCATTACTGACATTTTCCTGTCGCTGCCTAACCTGGTGATTGCGCTGGCACTGGTGGCGATGCTGGGCCCTGGCCTGATGAATGGCGCTCTGGCACTGGCGCTGACCAGTTGGCCGCCCTTTGCCCGCCAGGCGCGTGCCGAGACGCTGGCACTGCGCCGCAGCGATTATCTCGCTGCTGCCAGGATGCAGGGCATTAATGGCCTGCGTCTGATGTTCGGCCATATCCTGCCGCTGTGTATGCCGAGTGCGGTGGTGCGTGCTGCGTTGAGTCTGGGCGGGATTATCCTCTCCGCTGCCGGGCTTGGCTTCCTCGGGATGGGCGTGCAGCCCCCTACTGCAGAGTGGGGATCGATGGTGGCTGAAGGCAGCAAGGTGATCTTCGACCAGTGGTGGGTGGCCGCTGCGCCAGGTGGCGCGATCCTGTTTGCCAGCCTGGCCTTTAACCTGACGGGCGATGGCCTGCGTGACCGACTGGATACCCGAAATGCCAACTGATATTTCCCCGCTGATCGTGGCGAAAAACCTCTCTGTCACCAGCGCAACCGGTGCAGAACTGGTCAAAAGCATCAGCTTCTCGCTTGGGCGCGAGCGAGTGGCGCTGGTCGGTGAATCCGGTTCCGGCAAATCACTGACTGCGCGCAGCCTGATGGGCCTGCTGTCACCTGCGCTTGTGCTGCAGGCAGAGACACTCAGCATCGCCGGTGAAAATGCGCTGACCCTGAACGAACGTCGCTGGAATACGCTGCGCGGCAGCCAGCTGGCGATGGTGATGCAGGATCCGAAATATGCCCTCAATCCGATGCGCACGATTGGCTGGCAGGTGGCCGAGCCGCTGAAACTGCACGCCAGGCTGAGCCGGGCAGAGATCAAAGAGAAAGTCTGCGAGATGCTGGATGCCGTTGGCCTGCCGCAGCCCGCTCAGTTGATGCAGCGCTATCCGCATCAGCTTTCCGGCGGCATGGGACAACGCGTGATGCTGGCCATCGCGCTGATTGCCGATCCCCAGTTTCTGATCGCCGACGAACCCACTTCCGCGCTGGATCACGCCATGCGCGACCAGGTGCTGGCGCTGATCCGGCGTCTGGTGGAACAACGCAATATGGGGCTGCTGCTGATCAGCCATGACTTACAGCAGGTTTCGGAACATTGCGAGCGGGTGATAGTGATGTATCAGGGTGAGATACTGGACACGCTGCCTGCTGACGAACTGCCCCGCGCCACCCATCCTTACACCCGCACCCTGTGGTCCTGCCGCCCGAGCAAGGCAACGCAGGGACAACCGCTACCGGTGCTGGATCGCGCTGCGCTGGAGGCCCACCGTGAACATGATTGAACTGCAAACGCTGAGCGTCTCACACCACCAGGGCTATGAACAGCGCACCGTGGTACACGATGTGTCGCTGACCGTGGCGAGCGGAGAGTGCTTTGGCCTGGTCGGTCCCTCCGGCTGCGGGAAATCCTCGCTGCTGTGGGTAATGGCTGGCCTGAACCCAAACTGGCGCGGCAGCATGGCGCTGGCCGGTCATAATGTGCTGCCGGGTAAGGCTTTTACCGGTCAGCTACGACGCGACGTGCAGATGGTGTTTCAGGATCCCTATGCTTCACTGCATCCGCGCCACCGCCTGCGCCGCACTCTGGAAGAGCCGCTTAAGCTGCTTAAAGTGCAGGATATTAACGACCGTATCAACAGCGGCTTTCGTCACGTTGGTCTGGATCCGGCGCTGGCAGATCGCTATCCACACCAGCTTTCAGGCGGTCAGCGTCAGCGGGTGGCGATTGTCCGTGCACTGCTGCTGCAACCGAAAATTTTGCTGCTGGATGAACCCACTTCCGCGCTGGATATGTCGGTACAGGCTGAGATCCTCAACCTGCTGAATAACCTGAAGCAGCAGGACAATCTGACCATGGTGCTGGTCAGCCACGATCCCGACGTGATCGATCATATGTGCGACCGCGCGGTGAGGATGGATCGCGGCCATATCGTGGCCTGATACTCACCGGCTATAACCGGTTGATATGGCATATGTCTTAAACAGCTAACCGTTGCCGGAATTGGCATTTCAGCAACGGTATTTTGCGCCTATAGTCCTGATATTCTTCCTTTTCAGGACATGCCGATGCGAAAGACAGCTCCCCTTGCCCTTGCCTGCCTGCTGGCTACCACCAGCCAGGTCCACGCCGCCACGCCGGCGGATACCCTGATTGTTGCCATTCCTCTGGACGGCATCATCAGTTTCGATCCGGCAGAAAGTTTTGAAACGGTCAGCACTGGCAGCCTGATCAATCTGTATCAGGGACTGGTCGCTCCTGACCGTAACGATCCCCGCAAGCTGGTTTCCGGGGTGGCCAGCGCCTGGCAACCTGGCGGCAGCGAGCGCAGCCTGCTGTTTACCCTTAAACCCGGCACCACCTTTGCCAGCGGCAATCCGATCACCGCCGATGACGTGATTTATTCCCTCACCCGCGCAGTGAAACTGAATAAAACCCCGGCATTTATTCTGGGAGAATTTGGCTGGACGCCGGAAAATATCGATCAACAGCTGAGCCGCCGTAATGCTAATCAGATTGAAATTCGCTGGCCTGCGGCGATTGGCCGCGATCTGGCGCTGCGGTTGCTGAGCGCGCCGGTCGCTTCAGTGGTCGACAGCAAACTGGTGCAGCAGCACGCCAGCAATCATGATTTTGGCAACGGCTGGCTGCGCACCCACTCTGCAGGCAGCGCAGCTTATACCCTCCGCAATTTCGTGCCGCAGCAGGCGCTGGTACTGGAAGAGAACCAGCACGCCACGCCGCAGCCCAAACTGAAACGCATCATTCTGAAAAACGTGGCCGATCCCGGCTCACGCCGCCTGCTGTTGCAGCAGGGTGATGCGGATGTGGCTTATGAGCTGGGAGCCGATCAGTTTGCCGCGCTGAAAAACCAGCCCGGCGTCAAAGTGGAGAGCTTCCCCTCCAGTCTGATTTACTACCTGGGGTTCAACACTCAGAACACACAGCAGAGCGCGCTTGGCAACCCGGCGCTGTGGCAGGCAGCCCGCTGGCTGGTGGACTACAACAGCATTTCGCAGCTGCTGCTCAAGGGCCAGTATCAGGTGCATCAGGCATTTCTGCCGCAGGGCTTTGATGGCGCACTGGAGAATCAACCCTTCCACTACGATCTGGATAAAGCAAAACAGATCCTGCAGCAGGGAGGGATTAAACCCGGCACCAGCTTTACCCTGACCATCGTTAACCAGCCGCCGTATACCGACGTAGCCCAGGCCCTGCAGGCCAGCTTTGCTAAAGCCGGGCTCAACATTGCCATCCAGCCGGTAGCGGAAGCTGAGCTGTGGGGAAAAATGCGCGGCCGGGACTTCCAGTCGATCTTTATTTACTGGGGTGCGGACTACGTCGATCCGAATACTAACGCCAGCACCTTTGCCTACAACGTTCCCGGAGGCCCGAAAACTCTCGCCTGGCGCGTAGGCTGGACGATCCCTAAACTGAGTGCTGAAACACGTGCAGCGGCGGCTGAGAGCAACGCAGCGAAGCGCAATGCGCTCTACCAGCAGTTGCAAACAGAGATACAGCAAAACTCACCTTATGTGGTGACGCTTCAGGGACAGAAACTGGTGGGATTACGCAGCAACATTCAGGGCGCACAGCAGGGTATTGGCGCCAACATGCTCTATTACGATCAGGTCAGTAAATAAGATGAGATCACGGGCGGCAATACCGCCCGTGACACGTCAGGAGATTGCAGATTCTGACGAGTGCCTGTTCTTGTCGGCTTCGAAGTGTGCTTTGAACTGCTCATAGATGGAAATCATATTCGAGGCATCACCCTGCATCGGGCTGAGTTTGCCTGCACGCACCAGCTCAATCACCAGCTGCAGCGCAGCCTGTTTTGGGCTGCTGGCCGGATGGAAAATTTCAGATGTCATAGCGGCTTCCGTGAAAAGGAGTAAACGCTAATTTTAACAACTTTCAGCGCGACGGGTGAAATTTTTCCGCGATCCTTTCCTGATTTTCCGCGCTATTTTTTTTGTTGTTTCAGCCAGTTCTGCATCTGGTCGATTTCCGGCTGCTGCGCTTTAATTATCGCCTCAGCCAGCGCCCGCATCTCCGGATCCTTGCCGTATTGCAGCTCAGTTTTCGCCATATCAATCGCCCCCTGATGATGCGCTGTCATGCCTTTTGCAAAGGCTTTATCCGGGTCGGACTCTTCCATGCCCGCCATCATCTGCTGATGCATTTTATTCATTCCCGCCTGGTAGCTCTGCTGCGCCGACATGCCTGTCTGGCCACCACCCATTGGCATCGACATTTTTTCTGCCGCCTGGACGGAAGCGGACAGGACCAGGGTGGCGATGATGCTGCAAAGTAACTTATTCATCTGGCTTTCCTTATCAATGAGTGAAGAAGATCGTTTTGATTCTGGACCTTCCAGCAGGGTAAAGGTCAAGGAATTATTCCCATGTCTTTCAGCGTCTACTCTGTCAACTTTTCACGCCTGCCGTCACTGGCTCCCCATCACCTTAACCTCTCCCTTTGTCTACTGAAGTTGGGGAAGTTCAGAAGTGAAAAAATCCAGACAGCCAGGCCTTTCAATTAAAACAACAACGACCATCGAACAGTGTTGAGAGTAGATTTATTTGTTATCAACCTGTTCATTGTGATGAGCCTCTCCCTCCAGCTGCGGGAAAGTCGACCGGACCTTCAGATGCATAACTATGCACCCCACCGTAAAGTTGTACAGCCTTAAACTAAACTTGTACAAATCAGGAAAACCGTCTACCTTTCAAGTCGTAACGAAATTATGCACTTGCATGGCCTCAGGAAGTGTTGCTGGGGTTCCCACTTCCCGAGGCAATTTTTTGCTCTAAAATTATAAACATCGGGCCCGCGCGCCCGGGAATAAACCGACTACCAGCACTCCAGGTCGCTGTCCCGGCCCGGATTTTGGAGAAGCACATGCACGAATTACCTCAGACAAGTCATGAACTGACCCAGTCTTTCAAAGCTGAAATTCACGAAGCCCACACCGAAGTGGAAATCCTCGGATCCGTGGTGGTGGAAATCCTGCAGAGTGGAATGCCCGTCACCAATAAGGCTCTGATTACCCGACTGCTACAGCGACTGGAAAACACCAGCAATGTCGTTTCTCTCGATGTGCATCGGGCCGTGCTGGAGAGGGTCGTACACCAGACCGAAGATGACTTAATCGCCTGATCCCCCCGCAGAGCCTGCCGGGCTCTGCGGGAGTGAAACAATGTCTCCCCTGAACATTCACTTAAGTCAAATCCACTGCCACCTCTCTAAATTCCACATATTAAACGGTACTGACTGTTTTCCATTCGCTGTGTTTTCGGCCTGCATTCCCCCCTGCTCTTCAACAAACCGCGATGAAATTGGTGTCTCTCTCACACCTTTATATTAAGTCCAGGTTAAATAAGAAAAATCCACTGGCATCTCCCCAGGCTTCGTCTGATATTGCTGGCGGACGCTTGCAGGCAGCCTCATCCTGGCGCTACCGTCACAGTGACTGACTGGCATTGCCGATGAAAAGGAGAGCCAGATACCGTTTTCCCTCTCTTAACTTCTGGCAGTGTTGATATGAATGGAATGAGCAAAGTAAATACTCTGGTTACCACCGCAATTTTTGTCATCCTGCTGGTACCGGCACGGGCGGAAAAAACAACCGTGTCGCTTTCTGAAGAGCAGGATGGTGGCCCGGCGGGTCGGGCCTGCATGTATCTCCATCATGGAAAAGCGGAATACCGGCTGGTAAAACCCGATGAGATCTGCCCGGCAAGTGTGACGCTGGAGACCTCCGCTTCCCGTACCTGAGCGCCTTTATCCGTGCTTTTTCTTCGCCTCAGGCGCGTCAGATCGACGGAATTATGGTACCTTTAGCCACTGGCGATATTCTGACTGGCCACGTCAGAGCGTGATTAGTGACAAGGACTCAGGCGTTGAAAACGATCAATCTTAAGCTACTGACCGTGGTGGCAACATTTCTGGTGATCCTGCTGCATACTGCAGCAATCCCCTTCAGCTATTTTCATCTGGCCTGGTCAGTCTCGGTCATGTACGAAGTGCTGGGGCGCACTGCTTTTCCACTGTTTCTGCTGATTGCAGGTTATTCGTCGTTAAATAAAAATGAATCACTGCTCAGTACGTTAAAAAAACGCGTGCTGAATCTGCTGATCCCGCTGATCGTCTGGTCGGTTATTTATCTGGTTTACAATCAGCAGGTCAATGCCAGCACCGCGCGGGTCAGTGTTCTTGAATTGCTCAGCAGCCCTGCCTATCCGCATTTATGGTTTATCTACACGCTGGTCCTGCTGTATCTGGTGACACCGCTGCTGAATACGTTCATTCAAAACGGCAGCCAGCAACGGGTCAATTATACCGTCACCGTCTGGTTTGTTCTGGCTTCCGTTTATATGCTGTTTGACAACGTCAAGGTTAACCTGCTGGAAGGGCATGCTATTCCCGCTCCGAGCAATATTGATATGGTGGTTTACCTGTCTGGTTTCTACATCATCGGCGGCGTGGCCAGGCGTTTTAAAATAAATCCGAAGGCGACCATCGCGGCAATTATCTTCGTGCTTTCGGCAGTGTTAACCGCAGTGATGACCTACTCTCTGTCAATCAGCACCTTCGCTCCAAACAGAGTTTTCCTGTTTTATTCTGCCCCCACGCTGGTGGTGGTTTCGCTGGCCTGCTTCTTTATGCTGCTGAATTCCGGGTTCACCTACAGCAAGCGGGCATTCAATATTATCCGCGCGCTGTCCAGACTGAGCCTGGGGATCTTCTTTGTTCATATCATGGTGCTGGAAACGCTGCTGCGGCTGCTGAATATTAATTTCGAAGGGTATTACTCGACGCTGACCATCCCACTGGTTTCGCTGGCCTGCTTTATCATCTCTGCGGCCATCGTCTGGCTGCTGCGTCATCTTCCCTGGGTACGCCGCATTACCTGAGCAGAAACAAAAACGGCCACTCAGGGAGCGGCCGTTCTTCCGGCAGGGTGCCGGACTGCCACAATCGACTAATAGGCTTGAGAAGCAAACCTGTGTGGCTGGTTGATTGCCTTGCGGGCAATCCAGTAAAGCAGAATTCTCTCTTCATCGTGGTCCTGATCTGCCATCGCTAACAGCTTCAGCGCCAGCGTGGCCTTATTGACAGGCTGTCCCGTGATACTCAGGTCAACCACCGCTTTGCCAATGATGTTGCAAACTTCTTCCTCGCTGGAAGTCGGTAACTCAGTATCAATACTCATTCTCTCCTCCTGTTATGGGTGAACAGTAAGCCTGGCAGACCTTGCGGAGATTGCCATCTCAACGTCATCCTGCGGTCATATTGCTGTGCCTTTGCGCACCGGCGGAAGATTGTCGAGAGAGTGGCAGCAGTAAACCCAGGCCGGTGGCAGATTACGCAGCACGCGGGTACGATTCCAGGCGAAGTAGCCGGAAAGCAAAGGTTCGGACAGTGAAGTGTACTGGAACTGCACAAATACCCCTCCAGGACTGAGCAAAGAAGCCGCCCGTTCAAGAATACCGTGCCTGACAGGTTGCGGCAGCGACAGCAGCGGCAGACCGGAGAAAATCGCGTCATATTCACCGTTCAGCGTTTCAGCCGAGGCTCCCGTTACCTGCAGACGCGAATCGTCAATTGTTGCCAGTTTGGGATGAAAGCGCGGATTAGTCTCAAAAGCCAGCAGGTCTGCATCTGGCCGCATACGGGTCAGCAGATGCCGGGTCAGTACGCCATCGCCGGCGCCCAGTTCGGCGATGCGCTGGCAGCGGTTCCAGTCCACGGCATCAGACATGGTCTTACACAGCGACAGTGAGGACGGGGCAATGGTGCCCGTTTTACGCGGATCGGAGATGAATTCCTGCAAATAACCGGTTTTATCTTTGATATAGGAAAATGCAGATAACAACATAGAGCGGCCTCTGACAAAATTGACTCCTTCCAGTAGGCCACAAGAAGCTTAACGAGTTCTTAAAACCTGCACGGCAAAGTCAAAACTAAGATTAATCGCATCGGATCGCCGTCCTTTTCCAGGTCTCATTCATATTCCGCAACAGCTGAAAATATCGCCTCACACGCTACCCGGCCTTAAAAAGTTCCGCACGTTACTAAAAATGATAAAAAACTGCACCAACGTTTATTCTTAAAAATGACGTTACATTATGCTAACTAATGGCGCTTATTTACACCCAAATGTTATTACTCGTCCTGGCTGTTCCGCCGCCGTCTCGTTAAGGTAATTCTGCAGTTAATTGAGCTGACTCTCAGCCTGATGCCACCTGCTGCACACCGCTCACTCAGGCATTGGAAAAAGAGGAGTAATTTGTCAGAAAATAAACGGATCTGTTTATGATACCAGGTAATTAGAAAGCCGACGATAACGCCCATCTGGCGCTGTATCCAAGCCTGAAATTTAAAATTATCCTCTGACTATGGTTTCAACACACCGTCTCAGGGATAAATAAAAATGAAAAAAATTACCGCGCTTTTTCTGTTATTGATGGTCACCGGCAGCAGCAGCGTCTTTGCCGCGACAGCTACCGGTGAAGCCGCTGGCAGTACCGCAACAACACTGTCTGACGGCGACTCAAATGCCGTCGGTGTGGGCGCTGTGGCTGCCGTATTGGGTATTGCTCTCGCCACCATGGGCGGCGGCGGTGGCGACGGTGGCGACGGTTCAACTACCAGCGGCACCACCACCACGACCACATCGACAATGGCTCACTGATTTTTCACCGGCCAGAGGAAATTTCAGGATAAGCAGTGGCACTAAAAAAGCAGCCCTCAACGGCTGCTTGTCTGCTAATCATTACTGCACGTTCAGCTGAACCAGCACCTGCTCCACCCGCTTTCTTTCCCCAGCCTGTAACGGCAGCAGAGGACGAGGCAGCACCGGCTGGCAGATCCCCAGTATCTCCGCGGCGCAGTAGACCACCCGTAAACTGCTCAATGACGTGAACAGATCCCACACGGGCTGAAGATCCCTGTACACCTTCAGCACCCTCTCCCTGTCGCCAGCCTGCGCCGCCCGTGTCAGCGCCAGAGCCTGCTGCGGCAGTAATCCCCCCAGCACGCTGAACCACAGGTCGCCCCCGGCCAGCATGGCATCCGCTGCGTGCCAGTCTACGCTGAAGCCGACGGCAAAATCAGCAGGAAACCGTTCGCGAAGAGCAGCGACGAAAGCCGAATCTACCTGCGCTGGGGCGGGATATTTCAGCGCCCGAACCGTGTCGAGAGTGCCAAGCCGGGTCAAAAGTTCCGGAGTGAAGGTGAAGTGAGTTGTTCCCGGATTATTGTAGATACACACGGGAAGCGAGGTACTTTGCGCTACCGCAGCATAATGCTGGAACACTTCTTCCTCTGTCAGCGGCGTATAGGAAACCGGCGCGAGAAGGATCCCATCGGCACCTGCCTGCTCCGCGTCCCGGGCGAGCGCGACGGCTTCGTCGGTACGCAGCGCACCCGCGCTGACCATCACCGGAATGTCGCCATTTAAATAGTTTACCGCCGCTTCCACAGCGTTACGCTTCTCGTCACGCGACAGAAAGGCATACAGGCCGGTGCTGCCAAGTAATCCTACTGAATCCACTCCGGCTATCCTGAGCCGCGCCAGCAGGTTTTCCAGTGCCACCACATCCACCTCGCCCCGGGCGTTGCAGGGCGTGAGAGGAAAAGCCGAAAGTCCACGAAAATTCATTAATTGATCTCCCTGAGAAAACAGCCGCCTCGCTCCTGACCTATACTTAACGCTGATCCGGTACGTCAAAGGAGTGAGCTATGTTAATTGGCTTCGTATTACTCGTCAGCGCCTGTGGTCATGATGCCTGTGACGCCCTGCCAGTGTCCGAGCATATTTTTCCTACCCGCGTGGCATGCCAACGTATCGCCGATCGCATTCATGAACGGCGTCCCAATGCGGTCCTACTTTGCGGTGAGGTTTACCGTAATCAGGGCGGTGAACAGACAAAGGTAAACTGACCCACAGGGATAAATTAGCACCTGACGCAGAAATTTCCGAACCCATGGTTTTTTCTGTTTTAAAAAAATGAATTTATACTCACAAAAAATAAATATAAATTCAAAGAAAACCTTCACAGCGGAGCCGGGAGAGGGAATCAGACAGCCATTGGAAGCGCAGGCCAGCGGGGGTTGCCAGCCTGCGAGATGAGTTAAGCCCTTAACGCCCCAGACTGGCGTCGAAGGTCTTCCAGCTGTCCGTCAGATCAATCACCTTACGCGTCTTGCGCGCCTCATCGATTTTAATCGCCGTCAGACCCGCTTCGAGCGCATCAATTACCGACACCTTGAGCGGTGAACCGGTTTTAATGTGCTTCACAATCTCTTCTGCCATCAGTGCATCTGCACCGTAATGCCCATCGTAAGCATTGCCTTCATAAGTGGTGGAAACCGTTTTCTCGCCGGTGCGGGCATCATGCACGCGGAAGTAGTTACGGACAAAATCCCCTTCCGCCATGCCATCTGTGCCCATAACGCAGAAGCGACGAAACTCATCCGGCACGTTGAGGTTGGCGTGAAAGGCCATCGTAGCACCACCGGCATACTCCACGATCGCCGTCTGATAATCGACAATATCGGCATCGCTTTCAAACACGGCATCGGTGCTGGACCAGCCGCTCGGCTTGAGATGATAGAGCTCAGAATCCGCCGTTACCACGCCCAGGGGAGCATGCTGAGGGGTGAAAGATTTACGGCCGCCAAAACTGGCCACGCGCACCGGCCGCTCTCCCATCAGCCCCTGGTAGAGGTCAATATCATGGCAGCATTTTTCCAGAATATAGGGTCCGGCATAACGCTCATAGCGCCGCCAGTCACGCATAAAGAAAGCGCCGTGATAAGGCTTAATATGTTCGGTGGCTTCGATGGAAGTGATTTCTCCAAGACGATTTTCCGCCTTTGCCTGTAACAGATCGTCGTATAGCGGCGAATAGCGCAGCACCAGCCCGACCAGAATATTCTCCTGACCATACTGAGCCACCAGCTTTGCCAGCGCCAGGGTCTGCTCTTCATTGATCACCACGGGTTTTTCAGTAAAAACGCGATACCCAGCCTGCAGGCCCGCATGAATATGTTCCAGATGCAGATAGTTCGGTGAGCCAACCATCAGCATGTCAAAACCGCCAGTCGCCAGCATCTCGTCCAGCGTGGCAAAAGGCGTGCCTGCCGGAATGCCAAATTTTGCCATGTTAGGCAGCCCGGCCGGTGCCGGATCGACATAGCCGACAACACTGAAATCCGGATCTGCTTTTTTAAACTCGTTTACCACATTTGAAAGACGAAAGCCCAGTCCGATGATTGCTACTTTCATGTTGGCCCCTGCCAGTATTGGTCACGCCATAGGGAGATGACTTCGTGGGATAAACAGGCGTTCAGGCCCACAGAAGTGCGCAAATGTTGGACACCAACTTATTACGACAGAAAAACTAATGTCAACAACCAGAGCACAACAAAAACCACAATTAAATATTAATTTACTGATAAATATCATATTTATATAAAACAAAATATCCATATTTATTTGTTATTGCGATTTAAGTTTTTTTATCTTATCGTTTCGCTCAAAATAGCCCGTCGTTTTCACTGTGTAGTGCATCAGCGCCGGTCACGGGAGGATCATGCAATCAGAATTTTTGATCGGAGTAGATGGCGGCGGTACCCATTGTCGCACCCGACTCGTGGCTGTTGATGGCACGCTACTGGCAGAGTGTAAAGGCGGACCCGCGAATGTGTATTCCGACTTTGACGGGGCGCTGAAGAGGCTTAACTCGCTGATTGAAAATACCTTTCTGAGTGCCGGACTGCCACCCGCCGCACGGCAAAACACCTCAGCAGTGCTGGGCCTGGCAGGGGCGAATGTGCCTTCAGTCAGCGCGCGCCTGCGCCTCTCTCCCTTTCCGTTCGCCAGGGTCCGGCTGCTTTCAGATGTGGAGATTGCCTGTATCGGGGCGCATGCCGGTGAGCCCGGTGCGGTATTAATCATCGGCACCGGAAGCCAGGGCGTTGCCTGGGATGGCGAACATTTTCACCACATTGGCGGCTGGGGTTTCACCCTGGCCGATCAGGGTTCCGGCGCGATACTCGGCCAGCGGCTGCTGCGCAAATCCCTGCAGGCGCATGAGGGTCTGATCCCTGGCACGGCGCTGACTGAACGGGTCATGGGCTACTTCAGCCACACGCCGGACCGGCTGCTGAGCTGGAGCAAAGGCGCCACACCGGGCGACTGGGGGCAGTTTTCTCCCTGGGCATTCGAGGCCGCACAGGCGCAGGATCCGCTCGCAGAAGCACTGATTGCCGAAAATGCCTCAGAGATAGTGGTGATGGCGCAAGCGTTGATCCGCAGCAGCCACGGCCCGCTGGCCCTGATGGGCGGTCTGGCCGCTCCCATCCTACCCTGGCTGCCACACTTGATCAGAGAACAAATTGTCCCGGCCCGCGAAGATGCGCTGTCAGGGGCATTGCAACTGGCGCGCGTCTGGTGATAATCACAGGCGGCTGAGGATACGCAGCCGTGCTTCCGGTCGCAGAGCTTACCGGCCACTTTTTTCGTTGAGACTACCACCCGTTATGATGGCTCCGAACGTTACCGCACGCATTTTGCGGCTTATTGTTGAAAACGCCCCGATCAGCCAGTCCGATCTGAAGGTGCGCAGCGGCCTTAGCATGTCGACCGTTTCACAGGCCACCAACCGCCTGCTAAGCCGCGGTATCATTAATGAGAAAGGTCTGCGACGCGTTTCAATGGGGCGACCGAAAACCCTGCTGGGCCTGAATCCTGACTATGCTACCGTGGTAGGCATCCAGCTGAATGCCGAGCGCAATCTGATTGTCCTCACCGACCTGACCGGTAACCTGATTGGCGAGCAGCAGATCCCTTCTGGCGAGCTGACGCCAAAACAGCTGAGCGATGCCCTCGCCCGCTTCCTCAGGACGGTGGATGACAAATACGTGGCCGCTATCGGGCTGGCACTGGCCGGGCTGGTCGATCCGGTCAGCGGGCACTGTATTCGCTCCACCGTTCTCAACTGGCAGCATGTGGCTATTGCCTCACTGCTGGAGGACCGCTTTGCCATCCCGGTATATATTGAAAACGATGCTAACGCGCTGGCGCTGGCCACGCTGGTGTTCGGTCAGCTGGGCACCGCGCAGTCGGCGATTATTGCCACTTACGGCAAAGGTATTGGCGCAGGTATTATTCTGGACCGCACCCTGTACCGCGGCCGCACCGGTACGGCGGGTGAGATAGGTAATGCGCTGCTGGGTGATAGTTCGAAAAGCACGCTGGAAGAAGTGGCGTCGTCGAGGGCGATCCTGCGTACACTTCAGCAGGCAGGCGAAACGGCGGCGGCAAATCTGCAGGCGCTGGATCATCATCCCTCGCCGCTGGCGCTGAAAACGCTGGCAACCGCAGGCCAGCATCTGGGGATATCGCTGGCGAATCTGGCGGTAGCTTACGATCCCGATATCATTTATCTGGCGATGGAGCCGCAGATGGCATCGCGTATTCTGCTCGATCAAATCAGTCAGAGCTTTCAGGAGTATCGCCTGAAGCTGACGCCTCAGGTCACCCCGCTGCAGTTCCTGACCGAGTCGAACCGCATGTGGGCGCTGGGCGCAGCTGGCTTTGCCGTTAACCGGCTGATCGATGTGCTTTCCGCGCAGGCGGATGGCGAAAGCTGATCAGGTGGCTACGGACGCCGTTTCTGACGTCGTCCGTATTGACCCGATAATAACAGGGGCGAATTAACGCACGCGCTTGCCGTCCGGGCTGAACACCAGACAGTGCGCGGGATTAAGCGCCAGGCTGACCCTCTCTCCCAGCTCCACCTCCTCCATCCGCCGCGCCTCAATCACCAGCAGGCTTTCGCGGCCACAGTCCAGATAGAGGTAGTTGGTGTGCCCCAGACGCTCGGCGAACGACAAGGAGGCAGAGAACGTCCAGTCCCTGTTTTCCTCTTCCGCGCTGGTAAAGTGCTCAGGTCGAATCCCCAGCGTCAGCTGTTGCCCTCTCTCCAGCGGCTCCTGCAGCGGCAGGATCAGCGAAGTCAGTCCCAGCTCCGGCACCGCCAGCTGCACCGCGCCCGCCGTGGCCGAAACCACCCGCGCAGCAATGAAATTCATTTTAGGTGAGCCGATAAAGCCCGCCACAAACTGGTTATCCGGGTCGTGATAAAGATCGAGCGGTGCGCCGACCTGCTCAATTCTCCCCTGCCTCAGCACCACAATCCGGTCGGCCAGCGTCATCGCTTCCAGCTGATCGTGGGTGACATAAATCATGGTGTTGCCCAGTGACTCATGCAGCTTCGCAATCTCAATACGCATCTGCAAACGCAGCTCCGCATCGAGGTTAGATAACGGCTCATCAAACAGGAAGATACGCGGCTGACGGATAATGGCGCGGCCAATTGCCACGCGCTGACGCTGCCCGCCAGACAGGGCTCTTGGCAGGCGCTCCAGCAACTCGGTCAGGTGCAGCTTTTCGGCCGTGATGGCAATCTCCCGCTCAATCTCCGCCTTCGGGCGCTTCGCCACCTCCAGCGGATAGGCCAGATTGCCTTTCACCGTCATGTTGGGGTAGAGCGCATAAGACTGGAACACCATTGCGATACCGCGTTCTGTGGCAGACTGATGGGTCATGTCCTTGCCATCGATAGACAGCTCGCCGCTGGTGATCTCTTCCAGCCCGGCGATCATCCGCAGCAGCGTTGACTTGCCACAGCCTGATGGCCCGACAAACACAATAAATTCGCCATTTTCGATCGAAAGATCGATACCGTGGATCACGTTAACGTGATCGTATGACTTTTTGACGTTGCTTAATTGCAGTGTGGCCATAGCATCCTCAGTTGAGTTCCTGCCCCATATAGATGGCGTTGCTGCGGAAAAGCGGATGGAAACCCAGACGCTGATAGAAAGCGGTCACCGGCTCATTCTGCAGGCTGATGCCGACATAAATTCCCTTCACGCCGGCGGCCTTCAGCGCGGCCAGCTGGTGCTCTACCAGCTTTCTTCCCCAGCCGCCACGCTGTGCCTCAGGCAGCAGGTTAATATGCAGGTGGGCGGGAAAGGGGCCGGTCAGCGCTTCGGAGGCCGGTTCAGGATGATGCACGGAATCCAGCACTTTACTGTCCAGCGGCTTCTCAGGCTGGCGCGAGCGCAGGCGCTGTGCCTGCTGCGGCCACCACTCGCTCGCCAGCTGTTTTTCGAACGCCACAGTGTCTGGTGCAGCAACCACGTAACCCACCACCTTTCTGCCCATTTCCAGCACAAAAGCAAAGTCAGGAGCAAAGCGGGCATAGGGCACGGAGAAGCGCAGGCCAGGATACTGTGGGTCGGAATAGAGTGCGGTGGCGTCTTTTCCCGCATCGGCGGTTTTCAGGCAGATTTCATACAGTGCGTCAGTGTCGCTGGCCGTTGCCGGGCGAATACGTGCTTCAGGAGAAGTCATAGTCAACGCTCATACCGTCAGTGAGTAGCAAACCACCAACTTAAATAAACCCGACTTAGTTTTCAAGAGAAAATAATTACCCCATGACCGGCTTTAACCTTTACAGTTTATGCCAGCGATCACAGTCTTTAAATTTCGTCTGTGCCTGCATGCCGCGCAAAGTGGCCGATCCCGGTTAACCCGCCTGCCAGCGTGACGAAAAGGGGTGACCAGCCGTTATCTGAAGCGCAGGACATATTATTTTCATATGACCATTCATGGCGTTAGCGATACCTGTCTGGTACCAGACAGAATACACTGATTCACTGTCACACCGCCGCATTAAACAGGGATCTGCCGGTTCGCCAGTTTTTAGCCCTGAAAAAGCCCTTTATTTTAGTTTTTCTGCCGAGCATCACCTTTTTAAAAAGTCGCTATGAGGGTGTTTGACTTTATTTAATCATTAAAGTAAGTATGAAGTAAGGCTGCGCTAAAGGCCCCCATGCAACCTGCGGGAGAGTCGGTTGCCATCATGAAAGGATGCTCCATTGATGTTGGAGACACAGATCCATGTTTACTGCTTCCAGGGTTACCCGTCATTCCCGCAGTGCCCGCCCGGCGCTGTCGCTGCTGGCCGTTGGGCTGCTGACCGCTCTGTTTCACGCTCCGGTTCAGGCGACCCCCACGCTGGCCGAATGGGACATCTATAACTATCCCGCGCAGACCGAAGCCATTGATCAGGCGATCAATGAGTTCACCGCTAAGAACCCCGGCGTGACCATTGACCGATCGGTACACTCCTTCGATGACACCCGCATTCCCCTCAAGCTGTCGCTGAATGCCGGTGATGGCCCGCAGATTGCTCAGGTTAACCAGGGTGGCGGCGATATGGGAGCGCTGGTAAAAGAAAAGCTGCTCATCCCGCTGGACGGTTACGCGAAGCAGTACGGCTGGACCACCCGCTTCCCGGATTCAATCCTGAAACGTAACCGCTGGTCAGACTCGCTGGAGTTCGGCAGCGGCAAACTGTACGGCGTCGCCAGCCTCGGTGAAATGGTCGGCCTCTATTACAACAAAGCGCTGCTGGATAAAGCCGGGATCCCACTCCCGAAAACCCTCACCGAATTTGAAGCGGCGATGGCAAAGCTGAAAGAGCAAGGCACCGCGCCGCTGATGCTCGGCATTCTGGATGGTTCAGCCGGGCAGCAGATGCTGACCACGCTGTGGCAGGATCAGATCAACAGCGCCGACCGCAAAAGCATGGACAACCTGATTTATGACGTTGGTGGAACGTTTAAAGACGCGAAGCTGGAGAAAGCCGCCGGGATGATGCAGGACTGGAACAAAAAGGGTTACTTCTTTCCGGGCTTCCAGGGGATTGGCAAAGATGATGCCGCCACGCTGTTCCAGAGCGGCCATGCGGCCTTCTTCGTCAGCGGCACCTGGTACATGGGTCAGTTCAAAGACAATAAAGACATTCACTTCGCGGCTTTCCCTCAGTTCGACGGCGTGAAGCAGCCGCTAATGGTGGGTGGCACCGACCTGCCGTTCTCGATCACGCTGACGGCGAAAACCAAAGCCCAACAGGATGCGGCAGCGAAATATATCGACTACATCGCCTCCGACAGGATGGCTGAGAAATGGCTAAAAGCCGGCTTCCTGCCGGCCAGTGCCAACAAGGACGCTAAACTCCCGGCAGATAATCCGCTGCTGGGCGATGTCTACAACGTCTGGACCACCGTCAACCAGCATGACGGCCTGGGCCACTACGTTGACTGGGCGACACCGACCATGGGCAACGCATTGAACGAGAATGTGCAGCTGCTGCTGGCGGACAAGCTGTCGCCAAAAGAGATGACTGAAAAACTGGACGCTAACTATCAGCAGTATCTGGCCAGCCTGAAAAAGTAATCTCCCGGCCCGGACCGGAAAGTCCGGGCGCGTTATTCAGAAGTGCGCTGCGAGAACACTGCCATGCTTAATAAGTCACGACTGCAAAATGCGCTGTATATTTTGCCCTCAATACTTATCTATTCTGTTTTTTTACTGTTCCCTTTACTGGTGTCGGTGGGCGTCAGTTTTACCTCCTGGGACGGGGCCACGCGTCCGCTGTTTATCGGCCTGGATAATTTTATCCAGATGTTTCGCGATCCGGTGTTCTGGGTGTCGATCAAAAACAATGCCCTGCTGATGCTGTTTTATACCCTGTTCCCGTTGTGCATTGGCCTGTTGCTGTGCAGTTTTCTGAATGACACCCGCAGCAACCGGGAACGCAGCGTGTTGCGCATTCTGTTTTTCCTGCCGTATATCATGCCGATGGCAGTTCTCGGCGTGGTGTGGCGCTGGCTGTATAATCCGGCGTTCGGCCCGATCGATCATTTTTTCCGCGCAGTGGGTCTGCCGCAGTTTGCGCTGTCCTGGCTGGGAGATTTTAACTGGGCCTTACCGGCAGTGGGCTTTGTGGCCACCTGGTATTTCTTCGGCTTCTGTCTGGTACTGTTTATGTCCGGCTTGCAGCGCATGGATCCGTCCCTGCTGGAAGCGGCCGATCTGGATGGCTCGTCACGCCGTCAGAAATTTATGCGTATCACTCTGCCCGGCCTGCGGCCTGAAATCCGCGTGGCTCTGCTGCTGACGGTGATTTCCAGCCTGAAGGCTTTTGATCTGGTTTACGTGATGACCCACGGTGGACCCGGCACCTCCACCCTTGTCACCAACCTCTATATGTACCAGCAGGGTTTCGATCTGCGTCACTACGGCTATGCATCGGCAGTCGCCATTGTCGGGATGATTCTGGTCTTCACGATTAACAGCATTATTCACTATGCAATCAGGGAGCGATACTGATGCGCGGGACTTCCGTTGTTTCACGGGCGGTCATCTGGCCGATCGCGATTATCACCATCCTGCCCTTTCTGATGGCGCTGATGACCTCATTTAAAACCCAGAGCGAACTGTTTGCAGGGGTGTTCACCCTGCCCTCTCACTTCAGCGTCGCTAACTATATTGCGGCCTGGCAGGAAGGCCACTTCCGTACCTATTTCCTTAATTCAGTACTGGTGGTGTTCCCGGTGGTGATCGCCAGTATCCTGGTGGGCATCCTCGCCGGCTTTGGCTTTGCCTTTCTGCGCATTCCCGGCAAGCGGCTGTTCGCCGCCCTGATGGCACTGGGCATGGTTCTGCCAAGCGAAGCCTTTATTATCCCGCTCTACCACCAGCTGCACTGGATGGGCCTGACCAATACCTATCTGGCGCTGATCCTGCCACAGGTGGCGCTGTCGCTGCCTTTTACCACGCTGATGATCGCCACTGCTTTCCAGCAGGTGCCAAAGGAATTACTGGAGGCGGCGGTCATGGACGGTTCAAAACGTTCGCGGATTTTATGGGGCATTCTGGTCCCGGCAATTGTCCCCACGCTGACCACGCTGGCACTGCTGCTGTTTATCTGGACCTGGAATGAGTTCCTGATCCCGCTGATTCTGGTGAACAAAGACGAACTGCGCACGCTGCCGATCGGCATGATGTTCTTTCAGAACAAAAATACGGTGAACATTCCGGTACTGATGGCGGGCGCAATGATCGTTATTCTGCCGCTGGTCGCGGTGTTCCTGGTGTTTCAGCGGAAATTTATCAGCGGCGTGACGGAAGGTGCGGTGAAATAAAATGACGATGGCCTCGCACTGGAGGCCATCTGCCTGGCTGATGCCGGTACACAGGGCAATGCCAAAGCAGCTACAGTCCCAATTCACTCAGGCCCGGGTGATCGTCCGGACGGCGACCGGACGGCCAGTGATATTGACGCTCAGATTCCTGAATCGGCAGATCGTTGATGCAGGCAAAGCGCCGGGCCATCAGTCCGTTCTCGTCAAATTCCCAGTTCTCATTACCGTAGGAGCGGAACCAGTTGCCGGAGTCGTCATGCCACTCATAGGCATAGCGCACCGCAATGCGGTTACCCTCAAAGGCCCACAGCTCTTTAATCAGCCTGTAATCCAGCTCTTTCGCCCATTTACGGCGGAGAAAAGCTTCCGCTTCCTGACGGTTAGTGACAAATTCAGCCCGGTTACGCCACTGCGTATCCAGGGTGTAGGCCAGCGCCACCTTCTGCGGATTACGACTGTTCCAGCCATCCTCGGCCAGGCGAACCTTTTCAATGGCAGTTTCACGGGTGAATGGCGGCAACGGCAAACGACGGTCGATCTCACTGGACATCGGGTTCTCCTGTAAGCCCCGTGGTGGGAAATGAGTTTTTATTGTCCGGCAAAGCGGCTTATTGGGCCTGACTAACGCTGTTGTTCCGCATCGGCGCCAGCCTTCTCATCCACGTAGCGGGTCACCGCCAGCAGGCGATTAACATGGGTCAGCAGCAGATCGATGTCAGACTGCAGGAATGTCTGACCATTGCTGGACGCGGCCACGATGGCATTCTGAATGTTTTCAGAAATGTTGTTCGGCCCCTCTTTTCCGGCGGTGAGCAACAGCGCCGCCAGCAGCAACGACTGGGCTTCCACCTGCGCCGTCAGCTCTTTAGCATCTACATCCATTTTTGCCATTTTCATTAAAATATCGATCACTAACTGCTTCATATTCCGCCCCTTAATGTTTGTCCATGAAATTACCATCACGCACGGCAATGAGTAAACAATTTATAGCGTAAAATGCATTCTGTTTTTATTGAGGTTTACGAAAAATTATTCATTAATTTCATACAGTTAAATAACTCTTTTGAAATGAGTCCGCACAGATTTTTCTGAAAAAAAGCCGCCTGCTGGCGAAGTCCCTGTTTTCGGCTAGATTTACTCTGCCGGCGTCCCACTGCACTGGCGCAGGCAAACATTAGAAAAATCAAAACCACTAAAAAAACGGAGAGGTTAATCCGTCATGGATAAAGCACATTTTTACGAACGGCTGATGCGCTGGCAGCACCTGCGCTTCAATGACGTTGTGTTACGTGAACGTCCCGACACGCCAGCATGGAACAAAAAGTACGAAATTTACATCCTGGATAATACGCGCCTGTCCGCGCAGCTGTATATCCGCACTACCCAGCCCGAGGAAAATACGTTGCTGGTGACTGAGCAGTACCTGGCCTGGCTGAGCGAGTATAACGCGCAGGCGGTTAACCAGGCACTGACGTTTAGCCAGGAAAACCTTCCTGTTCAACGCGTATTGCGCACAGAGAATTGTCGACGGTCACCTGCCAGCCCTGCTCAGGCATTTCCCTCAGCGGCTCCCCTGATGATGCAAAATGCGCAAAGATAACTGATTCACTGCCGGGATCTCTCCGGCAGTTTTCCCCCTTAACAGCCCATCGTCCCTTTTCGTAAATTAAATTTCGTCGTTTTCCTACCAAAATAGCCGGCGTAGAGTAGATTTATTTCTGGTGTGACTTACGTCACATCATAACCACAACCACAATAATAGAGATAGCAGGGAGTAACTTGTGACTGATACATCGAACAGCGGGCAATCCGGCACCGCGGCAAGCTCGCCGCAGTCGACCGAGCCGCTGGTGAAAGTAATTGCGTTTATTGCCACACTTGGGGGGTTACTGTTTGGTTATGATACCGGAGTGATTGCCGGTGCCCTGCTTTTCATGAAGCACGATCTGCATCTGACTTCACTGACCACCGGTATGGTAACCAGCTTCCTGATCCTCGGTTCCGCCATCGGCGCCGTTTTTGCCGGTCGCGTGGCTGACCGCTTTGGCCGTAAAAAAATCATCCTGGTGATGGCGGTAATATTTATGATTGGGTCGCTGGGCTGCGCCATGGCGCCCAACGTAGTGATCATGATCACCTTCCGCTTTATCCTCGGTCTGGCCGTAGGCGGCGCAGCCGCTATCGTGCCGATCTACATTGCCGAAATCGTTCCTGCCAACCGGCGCTGGCAGTTTGTTACGCTGCAGGAGTTGATGATCGTCTCCGGCCAGCTGATTGCCTACACCAGTAACGCAGCCATTAACGAAGTCTGGGGCGGTGAAACCACCTGGCGCTGGATGCTGGGCGTTGCCTGTGTGCCTGCGGTGATCTTATGGGTGGGAATGCTGTTTCTGCCGGATACGCCACGCTGGTACGCCATGCATGGTCGCTACCGCGAAGCGCGTGATGTGCTGGAGCGCACCCGCCACTCACGGATGGTTGAGCGTGAAATGGGCGAAATCCGTAAATCCATGGAGTCAAAAAGCCAGAAGAACGCCCGCCGTCAGAAAACCATCTCTGTCTGGATGAAGCGTCTGGTGGCGCTGGGTATCGGTATCGCCATGCTGCAGCAGCTTTCAGGCGTTAACACCATCATGTTTTATGCGCCCACCATGCTGCAGGCTACCGGGCTGGGCACCAACGCCTCACTGCTGGCAACCATCGCCAACGGCGTGATTTCCGTTATTATGACCTTTGTCGGCATCATGCTGCTCAGCCGTTTCGGCCGCCGCCCCCTGTTGCTGGTCGGACAAATTGGCTGTACCTGTACGCTGCTGGCGATTGGCCTGCTAACGTGGCTGATGCCGGAGACCGTTAACGGCCACCCTGACGTGTTGCGCAGTTATCTGGTGCTGGCGGGCATGCTGGTGTTCCTGTGTTTCCAGCAGGGCGCACTGTCGCCGGTCACCTGGCTGCTGCTGTCGGAAATGTTCCCGATGCGTATCCGCGGTATGGCCAACGGCATTTCGGTCTTTGCCATGCAGATGACTAACTTCTCGATTGCCTTTATGTTCCCGATCCTGCTGGAAACGTTTGGCCTGACGATGACCTTCTTCGGGTTCGCCGCGATTGGCATCGCAGGCGGAATTTTTGCGGTGATCTTTGCGCCGGAAACCCAGGGCAAGACGCTGGAACAGATTGAAAAACACTTCAAAAAACACCTTCAGGACGAGCCCGCGCCGCAAACCGGCAGTTGAGACTCATCAGCGCCAGGGACGGCGCACTTTCCTTCTTTAATCATCATCTCATAGTGCTTTCGGTACAAGGCTGCCAGGCTTACCGTTTGCCATTCAAGGGAGAAACCTATGTTCAGATTACTGTTCGCTCTGTTTTCCAGTCCGGAATCCCTGCTACAGGTTATGAGCCAGCGCGACATCGAAGAATCGATTGAGGAAGGCGAACGCATTCTCATTGACGAAGATGGCAGCGCCGCCGTGAATATTTCCAGCCCCGAAGTCCATGAAGATTTTACCCGTCACGTCAATGCCCTGAAGAGGGCGTGAGATGGGAACGGCAATATTTATGGTTCTGATGGTTTGCGGATACTGGTACACCAGCCGTGACCTGACCACCCGCTTCAAAATCAAACGTTCTTTTGGCTGGGATGTTTACTTTCTGGTGGCGCTTTACGGCTGCATCTTCGTGCTGCAGGGGGTGATTGCAACCGGGCTGATCTGGCTGGTGCTGCTGGGCTTCTCCGCCTTATTGAATACCCTGCCGCAGTTGGATGGTGGTTTGTATCATCACTGGCAGATGGAATTTATGACCTGGAGCTTTCTGGGGATTCAGGCTCCGGTGGTGATTATGCTGGCCTTTGCCGTGGTGTTCTGCATCTACCGCTCCAACTGGTCGGGCAGCGCACGGCTGAACAGCGGCAATCGCAAGAAGTTGTACCAGAAGCTTTCGCGCGCGAACGGGGTGGAAGGTTTGCTGTTCCAGTGTATGGATGAAGGCGAGCTGGCCTGGGTAACGTTGAAATCGCGGCGTATTTATATTGGTATGGTCCACACCGCGTCTTATGAAAATACCTCAACCTCCAATCTGGTGCTGATCCCGATGCTCAGCGGCTACCGTGACGGCAAAACGCTGAATCTGTGCATCGAACATAACTATGCGAAATGGTACGCAGAGCACAATATCACGCTGGACTCTGAGCCGAAGTCGGCAATGGCCTTCCGCAAGGTCATTATGCTGGATCAAATTGAAAGCCTGTCGCTGTTTGATGCCGCCAGTGCCAGCGCACTGGCGCTGGACGCTGAGGAAAACCACGCCTGACGTCCTGCTGACGCGGCCCTCTGGCGTCAGGCACCTTCAGCGCCAGCGGACAATCTTTCACCCCACCAGCAGCGTCACCAGCCAGAAACCGGCAAAGGTCATCAGCAGCGAACCCAGCACGTGGGTCATCACCGAGATCATCGCCCAGAGATAATGACCGGCCTGCATCAGGGTGACAATTTCCAGCGAGAAAGTGGAGAAGGTCGTCATCCCCCCACACAGCCCCGTGGTGATGAGCAACTTCCACGCAGGATCGAGCTGGGGATTGCGCAGGAACCAGGCCATTGCCGCGCCAATAATAAAGCCGCCAACAAGGTTCACGATCAGCGTGCCGGGCGGCAGATTAGGAAACAGCGAATTCAGCCGCACAGCCAGCAGCCAGCGGATCACACAACCAGCAGAGCCGCCAATAATCACGGCGAGTAATGGTTTCAGCATTATGTCCTCAAAGATTATTACGAGGATTGCGAAGCAGGCAGGTTGCAAAACGCCTGATACGCAATCCTCTTCTTAATGAAAAGATGGCAGTATCAGGCGTCATCAGCCCCTTACGAGCAGGGCGGTTGGGAAAGGTGGAACACCATCACCTTGAAGCACTAGCGTAATCAGCGATGTCGTTTTTTGCAAGCCTCTCAAAAGCAGAGATAAAAAAGAACCGTCGTTAAGCAGGCTCATTCCGTAAGGCCGCTTATTCCACTATGCTGTTGAACATTATGCCGATAACAATCAACGCCGGAGATGCAGTAAGCCAATGCGACTTTCTCCCGAACTGAAACACGATACCCTGCTGGGTCTGTGCTGCCTGCCCGCAATTATCGCCATCTACCTGGCGGGTTTCACCTTTAATCAGGTTCCCGCCGCCAGCGTTATCGCCAGCGGTGCACTGACGCTGGCCTTCGGGGCTAATAAGACCTGGGGCGGTTCCTCCTTCCCGCTGCTGCTGACCACCACGCTGGGACTGGCCTTCTCCTCCTGGCTGGGTTGCCTGACAGGCAACGTGCTGCCGCTGTATATCGTCGGGGCGATGCTGTATGCCGGGCTTTACGTTACAATGGCCAACGTCGACAGCAGCGCCTGGTGGATGCTGCTGCAGTGGTCAATTGCTTATCTGGTTTCTGGTTACTATGCCGGTTCCGTTGAACACGCTGCTGCCCGCGCGGCAATGACCGGTGCGGGCGGGCTGATCCAGATGCTGTTTCTTGCGCTGGTTTTTCGCCGCTACACATTCCGGCTGCAGGATTTTAGCCCCCGAGCGTGGCTGACTTTTTTGCGCATCACCACTGGCAAGTACAAACATAAAATCCACCTGCAGTGGTCGATTTTCTGTGCATTGCTGACCATGTGCCTGGCGCTGAGCATGGTGGAACTGTTTCATCTGAAAAACGGCTACTGGGCGGGCATGACCCTGCTGTTCTGCCTGCGAAATAACTACCGGGATACCGTTTCACGGGTGCAGGCAAGGGTGCTGGGTACGCTGACAGGCAGCATTCTGGCTGCCACGCTGATCGACTACTGCCACAGTCCGCTGTTTCTGGTGGGCGGCTTTATCCTGTTCGGCTTTATCGCCTTTACCTTCTCGTACACGCTGATCTCAAAATCCTATTTTATCTTCAGCTTCTTCGTCACGATGATGGTGGTGTTTATGATCTCCAGCCTCGGCATTTCACAGACGGATGTTGCCACTCACCGGCTGGAGGCCACCGCGCTCGGCGGAGTATTTGCCCTGTTTGCCATAATGATGACCCGCCTGTTTACCCGTAAGCAAATCGTCAATCACTGAAGCCGGTCAGGGATTGGCTGATGCGGCGCGGGACTGGTAACCCCAGCGTGGCGTATTCCATATGGCTGTGAGCAGGATTTCACAACAGCGCCCTACTTCGGCTTCCCGCAGCATCACGCTGTCATCAATCAAGGTTTCGGCAAGCTTTGGCTGGTGCAGTTCAATCACGGCCATGTTAGCCTCCATGTCGAAAATTGGATGAGTACCACTCACCGGGTAGTGAACGGGTAACCAACACGGGGCTGTTCAAACATGACCACTCTGGCACTGCGGGATGACAGATTCGTGGAGAGAAGATGACAGCTTATTCTCCCTTATTGATAAACTGGCAGGGCAAGGTGATTGGGTGAGTGTTACTAAGGGGGACAAGGGTAAGATTTTTTCTGTGCTGTAGTCTTATTCTTCCGCTTCTGGCGGTATTATTAGTTTTTTCTCAGGCAGTAAAGACTCAATAAACCGCCTTTGTTCTTCAGTCATTTGCCACCCTTCCAGGCGATCTTTCTCTTCAGGGCTGTGGTTCTTATCCTTCTTGCCAGGGGAGTCCGTCATCAGCCAAACCCCCAGAGCAGGATGAGCGCCCAGAAGGCCACGCATCCCACCAGCACTGCAATCATGACCCTTCCACGGGTCGACAACCGATACTTCATTGACTTTCCTTATCATAATTTATCGTGAGTGGGTGTATAAACTACCACAAGCGCCAACAAAATTTCAGATTATCCTCACTAAATAATTCTGGAAATTATTTCTGATTCATGATTTTCTCTTCCCACTCAGGCCAGCTTGAGCATAATCATGCCCAGCAGCAATAGCAGCACTCCGGCCCATCCTTTGCCATTCAGGCGCTGTCCGAACAGGATCCACCCCGCAGCAAGCGTCATCGCAATGCCAAATCCGCCCCACAAGGCATACGCCACCGAAAGGTCGATCCCTTTTACTGCCTGCGCCAGGGCACTGAACGCTCCCAGCACACAAAGCAGTGAAAACAATCCGTAACCGGGGCGGCGAAAGCCATCCGACATTTTGAGGAAAATATTCGCTACAATCTCCAGCGCGACGGCCAGAACCAGCCAGACTATATGAATAAAATCATAGGATTGCATGATCACCCTCCTCCTGACCGTGGCCTTTTTCCGGCATGAATGACCCGGATTTAATCAGGAAAATCCCGGCCACCAACACCACCAGGCCAGCCAGCTTCATCGGGCCGATCGCCTCTTCAAAGGCCAGCACGCTGCCCAGAGTGATCAGCACTAATCCCACCCCTTCCCAGAGTGCGTAAGCCACGCCAAGTGCAATGCGTTTAACCGCCACGGAGAGCAAAAGATAGGAAACGGTGATCATCAGATACATCACCACGTGACCGGAGAGGTCACCGCTGACGCTGGCATATTTCATCGACAGCGTGCCGGTCACTTCGGTCATAATAGCGAAAATTAAAAAAAACCAGTATTTCATTTTTTATTCACCCAAAAAGATTATTTATTCAGGGCGTAAGGCATCATCTTTCGGCACCGTAATTATGATGACTGAAAAGAGGATACGAAACCCAAATATTTTTATGACAGATAACCACGCAGGATTACCGGCCTGAACTGGGAGAATCGGTCTACAGGTCGCTACACCAGTGATGTTCACTGGAGAGAATGGCTGACAGGAACAGCCGGGAGAAGGAAGAGTTAATGCGGGCTTTATTTATAATCATCATGATTACCAGTCTTTTATCCGCTTGCATCCGTACGGATTAGATATGTCCTCAGCTATTTCTATTAAAACCAGGGAATAACACGGTGTAAGCTTACCCGGTCAGACCAATTGCCGTCAAATTTATCCAGCAAAAAAAATAAAAATACGGAGCCGTATTTTATTCATATTTAAAATACGGCCAGAAATTTATCGTCCGTGCTGAGATTAATTCCCCGGAGAAACGGGCTGGCTCTCCTGATCCTCTTCGGTATTGACCATGACGGCCTGGATCTCCTCTTCCGTGATAGTCGGGTTAAGCGCGGCAGCCAGCGGTGAGCTGGTCAGGCTGTCCGGCATGGCCACGTGCGGGACGAGAGCTTCATTGCTGTCCTGACGCACCCGGCCACGGAATCCGCTCATTACCGCAATCCCGGCCCCGCAGAGACAGAAAAACAGATAGAGCATGTTGCCGCCCAGCGGCTGCATTATCACCCCGATCGCCAGCGGACCAATACAGGCCCCCACGCCAAACGCCATCAGCAGGCAGGCGGTCAGCGAGACGCGACGCTCCGGCACCACGCTGTCATTGGCTATCGCCACCACCAGTGGATAAAGGGAGAACTGCATCATGCTGGTTATAAACGCGGCAGCCACCACCCATAAAAAATCAAAGTGAACAGGCAGCGTCAGGGGGAGCGCGGCAAGGGCATAAAGCAGCGCGGTATAAAACAGCAGGCGGTGGCGGTCAACACGGTCTGACAGCCAGCTCAGCGGAAACTGTGAGATCAGCCCGGCAAATATGGTGATGCCCATAAACAGGCCGGTTTGCTGAGTGCTGAAACCAAGCAGGCTGGTATATACCGGCGCCATGCCATAAAACGCTCCCACAGCCATGCCCGTTGCGAGGGTGATCACCAAAATTTTAGGGATAGTGCGGAAGAAGTAGCCCAGTTCCATCGGGGCTGGCGTCATCGGATGTGCATTGGTTCGCGTGGTCAGCGCGATCGGCACCAGGCAGAGCGCGAAGCACAGCGCCACGATCAGCAGACTGGTACTGCCTGATCCAATCTGGGTCATCAGGATGATCTGACCCGATGAGAGGCCAAGATAGGTTGCCACCATGTAGAAGCCGAAAATCAGCCCCCGCTGACCCGTCTCCGCCTGGTCGTTCAGCCAGCTCTCCAGCACCATATACTGGCACATCATGCACAGACCGATAATCAGCCGCAGGAAAATCCATATCGGCAGATATTCCGTGATGCCGTGCCCCAGCACCGAAGCGGTAATAATCCCGGCACAGGAAACGTAAGCGCGAATATGCCCCACGCGGGCAATCAGGTTATGGCCCACTTTGCCCCCGATCACCAGGCCAATGTAGTTAGCCGCGATGATCCCGCCAATCACCCCACCGCTAACCTGCTCATGGGCCAGGCGCAGCGAAACATAAGTGGTCAGCAGGCCGGAACCCAGCAGCATCAGAAGTGTGGTGGTGTACAGCGGTAAAAAAGTGCCGAGGACTTTTTTCAATGACGGCTCCCTGTGGTCTTCAATCCGGAAAAAGGGTTCTGAATCCAAACTGTAGCCGGATTTCCCCTGAGCGGGCAAGCTTCCTGGCTGGCTTGCGGAGGATTCTCAAACCCTAACCGACTTATGCCTGTTACGTTGCTTCTGTATCCGCCGGTGTAAACACTCGTCGCGTCACTCCCTGTGTTCGGCAAAAAGCCGCTGAATTAACCGTCTGCACCTGCCGCACCCCTGCCCAAATTGCCCTGCGAGCCTCATCCCATTGCCCCGTAGATTGCGGGATGACGACAATAGCACGCTACTCTGGTGGAAAAAAACCACTCGTAATATCTACAGACCGGAAAACTCCAGTGCCAAACCTTTTACTAAAGTTTCCTGAAATCAGACCGATGTAATGAATACTTAACCAAAACCGCCAGCCACGATGATGCCATTAATTAAACCACTCGAACTTGTATTTTTATCAATTACAATCGCTTACTGCTGCGCTATGTCATCGTGGTTCTGGTAGCCTGCCTGCCGCCGCTGCGATGAGGTATTGAGGCCACAATCATGCGAGATTGAAATATTCGCCCGCATGCCAGGTCAGTATCTCTTTATGCTTCTACAAGAGTTAATGGTTCCCGTTCAGCACGTTTGCCAGCCGTGCTTTTTGCGACTGAGACGGGTTTTCATAATAATGATTAACTCTTGCACTACAGCGAAACAGTCCTTCCTCTGCATATCGCCCATTACCTTCAGCGACATTAGTCAGCATGACGATAAGGCAACCCCCAGGATTCAGGTGCCGGGCCAGAGAAAAGTAAATCATGCTGTGTGCTTTGGAAGGCGAAGCCTTGATACACTGCTGTCATTCGTTGAACGTCAGATAAAGTTTCAACATTCCTGTTTGTCTGCAAGCCATTCTGGCCAGCGAATACGATGCTTACTTCAAGCCGTTACGGGATTCTTCTTGCAGATTGCGGACAACGACATCTGAGATGTCAGATGAAGAAACCGCCATCGTTGGTGAACAGGTTGGTGAAATTCTTGTGCGAAGACTCTTCCAGATGGGGCTGCCCATTGGTAAGGAAGTTACCGGCGATGAACACTTTTTTCTGGTGCGAACCGACAGCCCGGAAATAAGCGCAGCAGGAGGGCGCGAACATGAAAATACGCTCAGCAGTGATTACCGCTGGTGGGATTTAGCCTCGCTCAGACATACCACAGAAACCGTATATTCTGCTGAGATTCCTGTAATTTGTCTGCAGGCATCGACCTGAGATTGCTGTTTTTTCTTATCCTGTGCAAGCGGCTGAATTCAGACCCACAGAGGGTCGTTTTCAACGACAGATAAACGAGTGATAACTCACTTTCATGATGGTTTTGCAGAAGATACACACTGCGCCATGCGGATTTTTGGCAGTAACACTATGGAGAGAGAAACGGAACTGGCTGCCGCTACAGGCGGGACATTGATACTTTAAACGAGTGATATAAACCTTCATTTTTCTGCTGACTGATTGACCACACTAACACTCTGCCCTGCTGCCGTCATTGTTTCTTTTACAAAGATTCAGGCCGCCATCAGGCGGCCTGTTAAAATACTGTCCCCACCCGGCGCTTATCTCCGGCACTCTCGTTGGCTTAGCTCTTGAAGGGGGCGAAAACAATCATGCCGCAATGGCCAGGACAATTCTTAACATTAATTGCTATGGTTACTATTAACAAGCTAACAAAAATTAACCAACCAATCAGACGTCAGTGTTTTTGCAGAGCACCGGTTGGCTCCCACACCAAAAACCAAAAGACTCATGCCCCTGAGAGCGTATTAATTTATGAACATAATTCATTAAGCCAATCCCATTAATGCCCCTTATCAGCAGCGCCTGAATCGATAAAATCAGCACAATAACTTCGACTCAGTGGACAGCCATGCTCAATTCTCACGCCCTGCCCGTTAAAACGACAGGACTGACGTTTATCATCATCCTCAGTGCATTAATGGCGGTCACGTCCTTATCAACCGATATCTATTTACCCGCCATGCCGGTCATGGCAAGCGATTTACAGGGCAATGCGGAACTGACAATCACCGGGTTTTTAATGGGCTTTTGTATTGCACAACTGATTTGGGGGCCAATCAGCGATCGCTTTGGCCGACGCCTGCCGCTGTTCATTGGCATGGGTTTATTTGTTACAGGTGCGGTGGGTTGTGCGCTATCAACTGATATCGTACACATCGTTTTCTGGCGTGTTTTTCAGGCGTTAGGGGCATGTACAGGCCCCATGCTGGCGAGAGCTATGATTCGCGACCTTTTCAGCCGAACCCGTGCAGCACAGATGCTGTCGACCCTGATGGTCATCATGGCTATCGCGCCGATTGCCGGTCCACTTATTGGCGGGCAAATGATTAAGATCACCTCGTGGCATGCTATTTTCTGGCTGCTGGGGATCATCGGCACTTTACTGCTGATTTCTTTATTCTGGTTACCGGAGACTTTGCCTGAAGAAAATCGCTCGCAAGCTTCCGTATCCGGCGCATTTCATAATTATTACGCCTTACTGACCAACATAAAATTTATGCGTTTCACGCTATGTCTGGCGTTTTATTACGTCGCGGCTTATGCATTTATTACCGGCTCTCCTTTTGTCTATATCACTTATTATGGTGTCGAGCCGCAGCATTACGGTTGGCTGTTTGCCGTCAATATTGTCGGATTGATGGCAGTGAGCATCGCAAACCGACGCCTGGTCCACCGCTATCCACTTGAAACATTACTTAAATTCGCCGTGGTTATCGCCGCACTGGCCGCAATTGCCCTTGCCGCTGCATCAAAGCTGACCTCCGGTGGAGTCATATTTATCATCGCTCCGGTATTCATTTTCTTTTCCATGAACGGAATCATTGCAGCAACCTCAACGGCTTGCGCACTGGACGCCGTGCCAAATGTCGCCGGTTCTGCTTCAGCACTGGTCGGTTCGCTGCAGTATGGCAGCGGCATTATCTCTTCGCTGTTACTGGCACTTCTCAGTGATGGCACGCCGTGGACAATGGGCTGGATAATAGCCGTATTTACCTTAGCCAGCGCTGTGATGGCACTGACGGTTCGGGTAAACAAATACGTCATGCCATCCAATGAATAGCCTCCCCCACCTCAACGACCAGACGAGCTAATGCGAGCGGTATCAACCTCAGGGTACTGACTGATGGTGATGCTGCCGGAAATAGATGATTACCGGGTGCTGGCAAGCATGCGAGCCGGTAAACAGACACCGGTGTTGAGGCTACCTGAATGCGTACGTCAGGCGATGGCGGGACAGCAAATCAATAGCTTACCCGCGCTACTGTTTTCTGGTGCTGGCGCGAACTTGTAACGTTGCCAGTAATTCAATGACTTTATCTGTCGATTTGCCAGCCAGGAGATCTAGCAACGTTTTCCCTGCGACAGTTCCCGTTTCACTCCACGGGAATTCGACTGCAGTCAGAGCCGGTGAGCAAACTGCAGCAAGGGTACCACCACTCAGGCTTGCCAGTGCCAGAGAGTCAGGGACTTTTTGCCCCGCCCCCTGGCAGGCCATAATGCAGCCACAGGCAATTTCATCTGATGTGCAAATCAGTACATCCAGCTCAGGCCAGGTGATCCGAATATCACCCAGCAGGTTTAAACCAGTTGTAATGCCTGCTGGCAGGTGAGAGGTCACCACGCGATGTGGGGAGTGGTTAACGGAGAGCATAGCACTGTTCCAACCGCTCAGTATCTGGCGAAACATAATGTTATTGGAGGCAGTACAAAGCAGGCCGATATTCTTATATCCGGCCTGTACAAGCGATGTGACCAACTTTTTGATCGCGGCAGCGTAGTCGACCCCAATGCTGACCCAGCTTGCAGCGCGATTGATAGCACCAATCTCCACCACCGGCACACCCCAGTTACTTATCATTTGCGAGCAACTACTGATGTTATCAATATTGAACTGAACAATCGCCGCCGGATTGTAGGCGAGCATTTGCTCAAAAGCTTTTTCTTCGCGCTGTCCACCCTGGCCGGACTCAATAAACATCATGCTGTAGCCCCGGGTCGCGAGCACGGTCTGGAGGGTTTCTGAGACGGCAAGAAATCCTGGAGAAGAAAATGAAGGGACAACGCCCATGACCAGACTGGAGTCGGCAGAGGCGAGGCTGCGGGCCTGCAGGTTAGGAACATAGCCCAACTCGCTCACCGCCGCTTCAATACGGGTGCGCAGTTCAGGATTCACTTTTTCAGGCATGCGTAATGCGCGCGACACAGTCATTGTGCTAACACCGACCAGTTTTGCCACTTCGGCAAGCGTAATTTTACCGGTGTTTTTCCGGCGTTTTTCTCTTGCGCTATCGTCCGCTCCTAACGTCTGCACAGATCTCCTCCTTTCACCTGACTGGGCACTCATTGTAAATGATGTTTAGCGTTTTGCGCATTGCCCAACTGCAAAGTAATAACAAGTATGGCTAATAAAGTTAGCGGTAACACTCATTTTAACATTAATGGTATGTTAGCGCTAACTTTGAGAGGAAGATCACGGTAAACCGTAAAGGCCTTCCACTATAGTAGGCTCACTTTCAACGCTATCGGGGTATTTATGATGATGACCTGGTTACCAACGGAAAATATCCAGATTGTGGATTCAGTCAGCGGCTGGAAACAAGCCATCAGGTTATCCGCTCAGCCCTTATTAGCAAAAGAGGTGATTAATGAAGGCTATCTCCAGGCTATTTTTAACAGCCATCAGAAACTGGGTCCTTATTACGTTTTAGCACCTGGTCTGGCGATGCCTCATGCTCGCCCGGAGCAAGGAGCAATGAAAAACGGGTTGTCTCTTTTACATATTAAACAAGGCGTTTATTTTGACGCAGAAGAGAATGACCCTATTCATGTTGTAATTATGTTGTCTGCGCTTTCTGGAGATGAACATATCACTATGATCACCGCACTGGCAGGTATTTTTAGCGACGATGAACGACTCTCGGCACTTCTGAAAGCATCATCAATAGAAACGATTCAAGCTGTTATCATCGGAGAGTGAGGCAGAGATGAAAAAGGTTCTGATTGTTTGCGGTAACGGTTTAGGCAGTAGCTTTATCGTTGAAATGAACGTGAAAAAAATCATTAAAGAGTTGAATATAGAAGCAGAGATTTCTCATACCGATCTCACTTCAGCAAAAAGCGAAACTGCCGATATTATTCTTAGCGCCAGGGATATTGCTGAACATCTGTCAAGCCATTCTGCAAAGGTATTTGGCTTATCTAATTTGCTGGATAACAATAAAATAAAAGACATTCTTTCCGAGAATCTCTGATTGATTATTTGCGGCCTCAAGGAGTCATTCTATGCTGCAGTTCATTATTCATGATGTGTTGAGCACACCAGCAATACTGGTCGGTATTTTTTCCCTGATCGGCTTATTATTGCAGAAAAAAGCAGTTTCCGAGGTTATTTCCGGAACGCTTAAAACCATTATGGGTTTTGTGATATTAACATCCGGGGCGGCGATTATCGCCACGACGTTAACTACCTTTAGCCAGCTGTTTGAGCACTCATTCCATATTCAGGGAGTTGTCCCAAACACTGATGCCATGGCAGCGCTGGCGCAGAAAAACTACGGTACCGCGACGGCAATGATCATGGTACTGGGGATGTTGTTCAACATTGTTCTTGCCCGTGTGACACCCCTGAAGTACATCTTCCTGACGGGACACCACACGCTGTATATGTCGGCGATGTTGGCTGTGATCCTTTCTGTCGCAGGTCTGTCGCCGTTCTGGGTGATACTGGTGGGGGCGGTGATCCTCGGCATCATGATGGTGGTCTCTCCGGCCATTCTGCAACCGTTCACACGCAAAATAACCGGTACTGATGATCTGGCGCTGGGCCACTTTGGTTCAACCGGCTATCTGCTGTCGGCGCTGGTGGGCCAGGTGGTGGGTAAAGGTAGCCCGTCGATTGAAGAGCTTAAGGTACCGAAATCGCTGAATTTCCTGCGTGACTCCTCGGTTGCCATCTCACTGACGATGATGATCCTGTTCGTGATTCTGGTACTGGTAGCAGGCAAAGAGTTTGTTGAGGACAACATCAGTGGTGGTCAGAACTTTATCATCTTCGCCATTATCCAGTCACTGACCTTCGCGGCGGGCGTGTGGATCATCCTTGCGGGTGTGCGCATGATTATTGCCGAAATTGTCCCGGCCTTTAAAGGCATCGCCGACAAAGTGGTGAAAGACGCCAAACCGGCACTCGACTGCCCTACCGTCTTTCCGTTCGCCCCGAACGCGGTGATTGTCGGCTTTCTGTCAAGCTTTGCCGCCGGTCTGGTGAGTATGTTCCTGTGCCCACTGTTTGGTTTAAGCGTCATAGTTCCCGGCCTGGTGCCGCACTTCTTCTGTGGCGCGACGGCAGGCGTTTACGGCAACATTTGTGGAGGCCGTCGTGGCGCGGTGGTGGGGGCATTCGCTCACGGTCTGTTGATTTCATTTTTGCCTGCGATATTGCTGCCTCTGATGGGTGACCTGGGTCTGGCATCCACCACCTTTGGCGATGCGGACTTCGGCGTTGTGGGCATTATTCTTGGGCATGTCGTGTCACTGTTTAACTAACTAATTTTTCTGGAGGTGAGGTATGGCAGCTAAATTTTCGCCCTCGTTAATGTGTATGGATTTAACACAGTTCAGGGAACAAATTACGGCAATGAACGGCCGGGCTGATTTTTATCACGTCGATATCATGGACGGTAGCTATGTGAAGAACATTACGCTATCACCGTTCTTTATCGAAAACCTGAAAAAAATCACCGATGTGCCGATTGATGTGCATCTGATGGTGAATCACCCGGAAGATATTATTCCAATGTGCATTGATGCAGGAGCCGATATTATCAGCTTCCATCCGGAGACGGCGAATAATAAAATCTTCCGTCTTCTGAATCAGATTAAAGATGCGGGTCGTCGCTGTGGCGTGGTTTTGAACCCAGCCACGCCGGCTGATGCGATTAAAGAGTACGCGCACCTGCTGGATAAAGTGACCGTTATGTCGGTTGATCCAGGCTATGCAGGCCAGAAGTTTATTCCGGCATCACTGAACAAAATCAAACAACTGATTGCAATGCGGGAAGCTCATGGTGACCACTACCTGACTGAAATTGACGGCTCCTGCAACGAGAAAACCTTTAATGTCATCTCCCGGTCAGGCGTTGACGTCTTGATTGTGGGGACCTCGGGTCTGTTCTCGCTGGCGGATAATGTCAGCGATGCCTGGGATAAAATGATCGATATCTACCGGCGCGAAGTCGCAGCCTGATTTATACGGTTGAGGACGCTGTAACCCTGTAATCGCGTGGTTTCCATACCGTTTACCCACGCGGGTGACAGGCAGGATACTGCTTAACGTGAATCCGTTCTGCCGAAAGAATAAAGCATGGTGCAAACGCCTTTATTTTCATGGGCAGTGATACATGCCGATGATAATCAATCAATATCTTATATTTATGAAGGTAACGCATGGACATTTCGAATGTACTCAATGCCCACAACATCAAATTGAATATGATGGCTAAAACGAAAGAAGAAGCCATTGAAGAATTAACTGACTTACTCGTCCTTGATGGGGCCGTCATTAATAAAAATGACTTTCTGAAAGATGTCTGGCTACGCGAGGAGCAAGGCTCCACGGGATTCGAAAATCATATTGCGATCCCACACGGGAAATCCTCAGGAGTTGCCCATACCGCATTGGCCATTGGACGAACTCAACATCAAATCCCCTGGGAAACGATGGATGGGAGTGATGTTCGCTGCATTATTTTATTTGCGGTTTGTTTAGTGGATCAAAATGCCAATCATATTCGATTATTATCACAAGTCTCTGGCTCATTAGCCGATGAGGAGATAATTGACAAACTACTCAAAGAAAAAAACCCGCAAAAAATCATCGATCTTTTACTTCCTAAAGATGAAGTCATTAACGATTAATATAATCATTAGCGCTGTCACTACATAGCAAATAATTAACCCCTGGAGAATAGTTATGAATATTGTTGGCGTTACCGCTTGTACTGTGGGGATTGCCCATACCTATATTGCACAAAAGAAAATTGAAATAGCAGCAAAAAAAGCCGGGCATAATGTAAAAATTGAAACGCAAGGGACTATCGGTATCGAGAATGCCTTAACCGATGATGAAATTGCCCAAGCCGACATCGTCCTGTTAGCCGCCGATGTGAAGGTTTCTGGTGAAGAACGTTTTGCCGGAAAAAGAGTCGTCAAGGTACCAACTGAAACTGCAATTAAATCTCCTAACAAACTCATTGAAAAACTCAGTGAAATAGCAAATTCATAATCTTTAGCTGTGCGTATCCTGTATAAATTAAAGGGCGTAATTTATGAATATAAAAGAAATATGGAAAGCAGCAAACCCTAAGGGGCATCTGTTGACTGCCATCTCATTCTTGATTCCCATTGTCTGTGGTGCTGGATTTATTATTGCAATCGGTATGGGTTTTGGGGGCACGGTTCAGGATGCATTGGTTCCGGGTCAATTTGATCTGTGGCAGGCCTTCGCGACCATGGGGGCAAAGGCACTCGGCCTGTTACCCGTCGTTATTGCTATCGGGATTTCCGGATCGATCGCAGGTAAGCCAGGTATTGCCCCAGGCTTTGTCGTCGGTCTGGCCGCTAATGCTATTGGGGCGGGTTTTATCGGTGGCATGATCGGCGGCTACATTTCCGGGTATATTGCTCTTGCTATCATTAAAAATGTAGTGGTTCCTGGCTGGGCTCGGGGTTTAATGCCTACCCTGGTTGTGCCATTTTTTGCTTCCCTCCTCAGTGCCCTGATCATAATCTATATCATCGGTACGCCTGTTGGTCTTTTTACAGAGGCCCTCACCTCGTTTCTGAGAAGTATGGGAACTTCATCTAATTTACTGTTGGGTGCGGTTATTGGGGCGTTGTGTATCATTGACTTTGGCGGACCAGTCAATAAAACCTGTTTCGCATTCGTCTTAACTCTCCAGGCACAGGGTATAAATGAGCCAATCACGGCCCTTCAGTTAGTTAACACAGCAACACCTGTCGGTTTTGGGCTGGCATTTTTTATCGCTAAACTTCTTCGCAAAAATATCTATAATAATGAAGAAATTGAAATGTTAAAATCGGCAGTCCCAATGGGGGTAGTGAATATTGTTGAAGGGTCTATACCTATAGTAATGAATGATATTGTTCGTGGTATTGCTGCTGCTGCCATTGGCGGTGCTTGTGGCGGTGCAATCACCATGGTATATGGTGCTGATGCTACCGTGCCTTTTGGCGGTATCTTGATGATCCCGACAATGTCACATCCAATGGCGGGTATTATGGCACTGCTGGCTAACATATTAGTTACAGCAACAATCTATGCCGTCATTAAAAAAGATGTTCCCCGCGATGTTATTGTAAACAATGAGCATGAAGAGGAAGATATCGATCTGGATGATATTAAAATAAGCTAAACACACACCTTAAAATCGAGGCTAAAAATAACCAGCCGGGAATACTCTGAGCCTATGTAAGGAATGCAGATTACTCTTTGCATTCCTTACGGAAAGAATAAACTCTTTTGATGGCACCAGGACTGGCATCGCCAGATTGATGAGCACACCTGATAAACCTTAGCTAATTAGCCTGTCTAATTGAATAAATCACTTTGCGTTATGCTTTGCCTGGACATTAGCTAATTATGGCGATGTGCATGGCGTGCCATGGAGGCATCACAACAGACAGCTAAGAGTCGTGCTATTGGCGTCAGTAACTTCCCCCCTGACAGACTGGCCGCAAACTTGATGTTTAAGCCGCGATAAAAGAGGTATTTATTCAATGGAAAAACGTTATCTGGGTCAATCCGGACTCGACGTGTCCGCGCTCGGGCTCGGTTGCATGGGCCTCAGCCACGGCTACGGCCCGGCGACCGAAACTCGTCAGGCTATCGGGCTCATTCGCGCAGCGGTTGACCGTGGCGTCACCTTTTTCGATACCGCCGAGGTCTATGGCCCGTACCTGAACGAAGAAGTGGTCGGCGAAGCGTTAAAACCCTTTCGCGAGCGGGTAGTTATCGCCACTAAATTTGGCTTTACCTTTGGCGATGACAATAAGCAGCAGATATTAAACAGCCGTCCGGAACATATCCGTCAGGCGGTCGAGGGGTCGCTTCGTCGTCTCAACACCGACGTTATCGATCTGTTATATCAGCACCGTGTCGATCCTGATGTTCCTGTTGAAGACGTTGCAGGCACGGTGAAAGATTTGATTGCAGAAGGCAAGGTGAAACATTTCGGGCTTTCCGAAGCGGGGGCGGAAACTGTTCGTCGTGCTCATGCTGTACAACCGGTTACCGCCCTGCAGAGCGAATACTCACTGTGGTGGCGGGAACCGGAACGGGAAATCCTGCCGCTGCTGGAAGAACTGGGTATTGGATTTGTGCCATTCAGCCCGTTAGGTAAAGGCTTCCTCACCGGCGCGATCAAGACCGGAACAACATTCGGTGAGGACGATTTCCGCAGCAAAGTGCCGCGTTTTGCGGCTGAAGCGCTGGCAGCCAATGAAAAACTGGTCTCCCTGCTGGGAGAACTGGCCGCAGAAAAAGGCGTTACGTCCGCGCAGATCGCGCTGGCATGGCTGCTGGCGCAAAAACCGTGGATAGTCCCGATTCCGGGCACCACCAGGCTACACCGGCTGGAGGAAAACCTGGGGGCAACTGACATCATTCTTACTCAGCAGGATTTGCAGAAAATCAGCCAGGCGCTTGAAACAGTGAAAATCGTGGGCGAGCGTTATCCGGCATCCTTACAGGCTCGTGTGGGTCGTTAAGGCTTAAGCGGGCTTGCGGTAATCTGCAAGCCCGCTACTCAGAATAACGCAGCGCCTCAATCATCAGAGCAAAAGCGGCAGGATGCTGTTTTCGGCTTGGGTAGTAAAGGTAATAGCCGGGGAAAGAAGGGCTCCAGTCCTGCAGAACCTGAATCAGCTCACCGGATTGCACATGGGAACGAATTGCATCCTCCGGAACGCAGGCAAGACCAAACCCCGACAACACCGCATCGATCCTTTCTGGCAGGATATTCAGCGTCAGCTGCCCTTCCACTCTCACACGCAGCGGTTTCCCTTCCCTCTCAAATTCCCAGTGATACAAACCGCCGGCAGTCGGCAGCCGCATATTGATACAGCGATGAGACTGTAATTCATGCGGTGTGACAGGCACGGGATTTTCCGCAAAGTAGGCAGGCGAACCTACCACGGCCATACGCATATCCGGTCCAATCCTGACGGCAATCATGTCTTTATCGACACTTTCGCCAAGTCGAACTCCGGCATCGAAACGTCCCTGAACAATATCGACAAACCCATTATCGACCACCAGCTCGACATTGATCTCCGGATACGCTTTGAGAAAAGGTTTTAACTTAGGCCATACCAGGCTGCGGGCTGCGTGTTCTCCTGCCGAAAGCCGTATATTCCCCGAGGCAGTGCCGTTCAGCTGAAGCAGCGTTTCCAGCTCCTGTTCCAGATCGGCAATGCGGGGTTCAAGACAGGCAATAATCTTCTCGCCAGCTTCTGTTGGCGCAACACTTCGTGTCGTTCGGGTCAGAAGGCGGAGTTTCAAACGATCTTCGAGCGCTTTTACGGCGTGACTGAGTGCCGATTGCGACACGCCAAGCTTGCCGGCCGCTTTGGTAAAGCTCCTCTCTCTTGCCACGACAAAAAAAATCTGCAACTCGTTGAAGTTTTCTTTGAGCATCCGCTCTTTCCTTATTTCATCCCCAGGCACGGGACTAGTGTAGTGGGCTAAGTGGCTGAGGAAAACAGTGTTGACCGGTGAACCGGGAATTCCTGCAGCCTCATTTCATCGCTCCGCTTTATCAATCCCCTGCCATCAGCGATAATCGCGGTTTGCGCCTTTCAGTGGGAAGAGAATGAGCGACTTGCAACAAAGCAGGCACGCGCGTAAGCGACCGATGAAACTCAGTACTTCCGTCACGCTGATGGTCAGTAGCGTGATTGTCTCGGTACTGGTGGTGGTCTGTGCGCTGTACTTTGTGCAGGTCAGCAATGCCACCCGCGATGGGGTGAAAGCGGCCGCTTTCGCTGTAGCCAGAACGCTGGCGGACGATCCCGTGGTGAAACAGGGTCTGGCTTACCCTCCCGACAGAAATCTTATCCAGCCAGTGGCCAGCCGGGTACAACAGCGCAACAACCTGCTGTTTGTGGTGGTGACCAATATGGACGGCATCCGTTACTCCCACCCCAACTCAGGCATTATCGGAGCGCATTTTATTGGCGACGATATCAAACCTGCGCTGGTGGGCAAAGAGAACGCTTCCGTTAACCGCGGCATGCTTGATGAGGCGATGCGCGTGTTCACACCGGTCTTTGACGACCAGCAACAGCAAATCGGCGTGGTATCAGTCGGCATTTCCCTGAGCAAAGTGTCAGAGCAGATTAACCGCAGCCGCTGGAACGTACTGTGGACGGTACTTTTCAGTGCGCTGGTCGGCACGCTGGGCATCTGGGCGCTGGTAAGGGTATTGAAGCGCATTCTGTTCGGCTTTGAACCTTATGAAATTTCCTCACTGTTTGAGCAGCGCCAGGCGATGCTGCAGTCGCTGAAAGAAGGCGTGATTGCAGTCGATCGCGAGGGACATGTGACGCTGATTAACCACGCGGCCCGCAAAATGTTGCTCTCCCCTGATGATCTGCTGGCGGGCAAGCGGGTGGAGCCGGGGCCACTGGTTGCCACGCTGTGTGAAGTGGTGCGCACCGGCAAACCCGTTCAGGATCGGGAGATCAGCAGCTATGGCCGACTGTTTTTATGCAATATCCTGCCGGTCCGCAGCAATAACCAGGTGATTGGCGCCATCAGTACCTTCCGCGACAAGACCGAGATCCGCCTGCTGATGCAGCGGCTGGACGGTATGGTCAGCTATGTCGATGCATTGCGCGAGCGTTCTCATGAATTTATGAACAAACTGCACGTTATCCTTGGCCTGCTGTATATGAAGAATTATCCCAAGCTGGAGGATTACATCCTGCAGACTGCCAATAACTATCAGGAGGAGATCGGCGCGCTGCAGCACAAAATCAGATCGCCGGTGATTGCCGGTTTCCTGCTGGGCAAAATGAACCGCGCAAAGGAGACTGGCCATACGCTGGCGCTGGCCGAAGAGTGCCTGGTGCCCGATAATCCCAATGAGCAACAGGTTGCGGTGCTGATTACCGTGCTGGGTAATCTGATTGAGAATGCGCTGGATGCGATGGCGGCTCAGCCTGATGGTGAAGTCAGCGTACTGCTGCATTACCATAATGGCTGGCTGGGCTGTGAAGTCAGCGACGACGGGCCCGGTATTGCGCCAGAGCATATCCAGACTATTTTTGACAAAGGCTTTACCACCAAAGGTGGCGAACACGGCGTGGGCCTGACGCTGGCCAGGCAGCAAACGGAGGATCTCGGCGGCAGTCTCGCGGTGGAATCCGAGCCAGGTGTGTTTACCCAATTTTTTGTGCAGTTACCCTGGGACAGTGAAAGGAAGAGTGCGTGATTAATGTATTAATAGTTGATGATGATGCCATGGTCGCCGAGCTTAACCGCGTCTATATCAGTCAGATCCCGGGCTTCAGCTGCTGTGGACATGCCGCGACACTCCTGCAGGCCGAAACGATGATTAACGATCCGGCGCTGAGCATCGATCTGATCCTGCTGGATGTCTACCTGCAGCAGAATAACGGTCTGGACCTGCTGCCGATGCTGCGTGCTACCGCCAGCAACATTGATGTGATTGTGATCTCTTCCGCCTCTGATGCAGCGACCGTGCAGAAATCCATGCATTACGGCGTGGTCGACTACCTGATCAAACCGTTCCAGTTCCCCCGCTTTGAAGAAGCGCTGACCAGCTGGCGCGAGAAGAAGAACCTCAAAGGATCGCACCAGTATTACGAGCAGGCTGATGTCGATCGTCTGATACACGGTGGCGCGCCGGTGGTGGCAGATGCCCGTCGGTTGCCAAAAGGGCTGACCCAGCAAACGCTGCGTACCCTTTGTCAGTGGATTGATGAGCATCCGGCGACTGAATTCTCGACCGATGAGCTGGCAAACGCGGTGAATATCTCGCGGGTATCCTGCCGTAAATATCTGATCTGGCTGGCGCAAATTAATATTTTGTTCACCAGTGTGCATTACGGCCTGACCGGCCGGCCGGTTTATCATTACCGCCTGCAGGCAGAGCACCACGAGTTGCTTAAGCAGTACTGCCAGTGATCTGATGGTAGTCATTATCCAGCAGGGTAAAGCTGAACTGGCTGGCGGAGGAGAATATTATCTCACGCTGTTTCGTGACAAAAATGGCCTCGATACCGGGCTGATGCCTGAGCACCGCACAGCCTTTCTCCACACCCATGCCGTAAATCAGCGTGGTCCAGATATCGCCATCCAGTGAGTCGGTGGAAATAATGGTCACGCTGTCCAGCTCGTTATCCAGCGGGTAGCCGGTGCGTGGATCAAGGATATGGTGGTAGCGGCGGCCATCCTGGGTAAAATACCGTTCATAAATGCCTGAAGTGACCACCGACTTGTTCTCCACGGTGATGGCTCCCACCAGCGCATCCGCCTCGCCAAACGGCTTCTTCAGCCCTACCGTCCAGCCGCCTGGCGGTGACCCCAGCGTCTGGACGTTGCCGCCAAGATTGATCAACGCCTGCTCCACGCCCTGCGACAGAAGATAATCACGCACCCGGTCGGCAATAAAACCTTTGGCTATTGCGCCAAGGTCAATCTCCATATCGGGCTGAGTCAGAAAGACAGTTCCTGCCGTTTCATTCAGGATCACCTGCTCTGGCCGGGTGCGGGGCAATAAGGCAGCAATCTCTGCGGCGGGTGGCACGCTGTCCCCCTTAAAACCAATCCGCCAGCGCTTCACCAGCGGCCCGATGGCCAGGTTGAAACAGCTGTCCTTAACCTGACTGGCTGCCAGCGCACACCGGATCAATTCAAAAACCGGGGCGCTGACCGCAACCGGGACGCGACCCGCCGCGTGATTGATTTCCATCACTTCAGAGTGAGCACGGTTTACGGTCAGCAGATCTTCATATTTTTTAATCAGACGAAATACCTGAGAGGCAAGCGCCTGATTGTTTTCGAACAGTTTCAGCAGGATGGGCGAACCCATTAAGACGGCGGAATACCCATAAACACGACTGTCAGATGACATAACGGGCTCCTTGTAAATGGCGCCCCGGAGAGGTAAGTCCGGGGCGTTGATGGCTTAACGTTTCGCGCGGCTGGCCGCCTGATGGCCCGCAAGGGTGCCAAAGATAATAATATCGGCTACGGCGTTTCCGCCAATGCGGTTACCACCGTGGATACCGCCAACCACTTCGCCAGCGGCGTAAGCCCCGGGGATAGCCTGGCGCTGTTTATCCAGCACGGCCGTTTCGGTATTGACAGTCACGCCACCCATGGTGTGATGCACGCCCGGCGCGATTTGGATCGCGTAGAACGGGCCCTCTTTCACCGGGCTACGCATCGCGGTTTTGCGGCCAAAGTCTTCGTCGTTCTGTTGCTCAACAAAACCATTGTAACGTTCCAGCGTCGCCAGGAAGTGATGATGATCCATTCCCAGCTTATTCGCCAGCTCGCGAGGGGAAGCCGCGCTGACCACAAAACCTTTGGCGAGGTACTCATCGGCGGCTTTGTTTTTCGTCCGCACATTTTCATCAAACACGATGTAAGCGTATTTCTCCGGCAACGCGATAATCTGTGCCGACACTTTATCGCGGGTTTCCATTTCATTGTAGAAGCGGTCGCCCTGCTGGTTCACCAGAATAGCCCCGCCGCCACGAATAGATTCAGAAATCAGGTAAGACGTTTTCTGTTCGACCGTTGGATGAATTTGGATTTCGCCCATATCCACCGTGCCCGCACCAATTTGCTCCAGGAGCGCAATGCCGCCACCGGTTGCGCCTTTGTGGTTGGTGGTTACAAAGCCCGCCAGGTCCGGACGGTATTTCACTACCATCTGACTGTTGGCGCTGAAGCCGCCGGTAGCCACGATTATGCTGCGGGTCCGGATGGTCAGCTCTTCGTTTTCATCATTCAGCACGCTCACGCCGCAAACTTCACCCTGATCCATTAAGATCCCGGTTACTGAGGTGTCCAGCATCACCTCGATTTCGCGCTTAGCTATGTTACGCACCAGCCCACTGATCAGATAGCCGCCGACGGCAGATCCATCTCTCGGACGGTGAGTACGGTCAATACTCATGCCACCGGTGGTGGTGATATCGTTAAGCATAATGCCACGGTCGGCCAGCCACTCAACAGCCATCGGCGCATTCTCAACAAAGCGGTGCAGCAGTGCAGCATTGTTTTTGTTTCTGCCGCCTTTCAGCGTTTCGGCATAGAACAGCTCTTTACTGTCGTTGATGCCTTTGACGCGCTGGAAGCGAGTTTCTGCTGCGTTCATCCCGGCGGAAGCTTTGATCGTATTGCCCCCGATGGTAGGCATTTTTTCCACGATCAGCACCCGGGCACCTTCATCGTGTGCCTGAATGGCGGCGGCCAGCCCGGCGCCACCACTGCCGACCACCACCACATCGAAGTCCTGCGGAACAGCGGGGTTACCGCCCTCTTCCAGTACCCGCGCCTTGCTGGATTTCACCATAGCTTTGGAGACTGCTTTTTTCACCGCCTCACTCTGCGAGGTTGCACCGGAAATGGCATCCACGTGCGGGCTGTTGGCATCCAGAATACGGCCACGGATCGCTTCAAAGTGGGTGACGAAGCTGACATCGTCATCAGGTCCGGCGGTCAGTTCAATTGCCGCAATGCGGTCCGTCTCCAGGCTGACGCTGATCACCAACTCGTTGGCTTCATCCTGCACTTTCTCAATAAAGGTGCCGGGTTTGAATTTCTTCGCGCTCATGCTCATGTCGCGGATCATTGCTTCGACCAGCGAGAAGCGCCACAGCGGTTCCGGAATGTTCTTCTCTTCCCGCTGGGTGCTGTCAATAAACAGCGCCAGGTTTTCACCGCTGGCGATACGGTCACTCCAGTCGGGATAAGCAATGCAGGCGCGACCCACGGCCACCAGGTCATAGCCGTGTTCCAGCGCCTGCTCAACATCGGCAGCATTCACCACGCCGCCCACGCCCATCACCGGGATTTGCGCCAGAGTGTTGGAGCGCATCGCGACATATTTATCAATCAGCGGCGTCGGGTCAGTGGTGTCAACAATGGACGAACGCAGAGAGTAGCCTACAGAAAAATGCAGATAGTCCAGACCACGGGCCGCCAGTTTTTCCAGCAGATACAGAGTGTCATCAAAGCGAATGCCGGGGACTTCCATTTCTTCAGGGGAGAAGCGATAGCCAATAATGAAGGCGTCATCAGCGTACTGCCGCACCATCTGGTGAGTGATCTCCAGCACGGCCAGGGGGAATTTCGCCCGGTTATCGCGGCTGCCGCCCCATTCGTCATCACGCCGGTTGGAATGAGGAGAGTAAAACTGCTGAATCAGATAGGTATTGGCGCCGTGAATTTCGACGCCGTCAAAGCCAGCCTGAATGGCACGGCGCACGCCTTCACCAAACTTGTTCACCATGCCCGCCACTTCTTCTGTGGTTAAAGCTATCGGAGTGGCAGCACCCTCACGCGGAGCAGGTACTGCGCTCGGCGCGACCGGGGTGCGGCCGCCAATCAGCTTCGGCTCGACCATACGGCCACCATGGTAAATCTGCAGAATCGCTTTGGAACCTTTGCCTTTGATTGCTTCAGCAATTTTGGCCAGGCCGGCGATTTTTTCATCGTTATCAATGCCGATGGCACCCGGGAAAGCCAGCCCAAGGTCATCGATAAAACAGCATTCCACCACGATAGTGCCAATGCTGCCTGCGCGTGCCCGGTAATACTCCACCAGCTCGCTGGTTACCGTGCCGTCAAAATAACCGGTGCAGGTGGTCATTGGTGCCATCAGCAGGCGGTTTTTCAGTTCTGTGCCATTCGGTAAAGTGAATGGGCTAAACATAAGCGATTCAGTGCTCATAATTGTCAACTCCAAACTTTTAAAAAAATTAAATTCAAAATTCGGTTGCCGACATTATTTTTAGTTCTGATTATTTGTCGATGGCATGACGCTAATATAATCCTTTTTTTAGTTACTAAAATATTTACGTTAGTTATAAAACTATTAAAGCGCTTCAGCAACACGAATAACCCTATCGGATAAATCTTTTTAAAATAAAACATTCACATTCCGTTAAATAAATATAACTTTTATGCTACTTTTCACTACGCCCACCAAGCCCGCTGGTGGTGTAGCCTGCGAAGAGATCGGCTTTCTACCCCCTACCTCTTTCGGACAACATAAGAGTATTCTCAACCTGGCTTTATCATCCGCTCACGGCTAATAAACCTTAATGTTTTGTCGGGTATTAAAATAAATAAATTGTGGTCTGATGAGTGTCATTTCTTGATCCTGATCAAATGTCATTACCCGGAAAAGCGCAGAATATAAATATCATCTTATTTTAATTCACCGCCAGTTAACGCGATGAATGGCTATTCATTACAAGGGTAAATTTCACTTTAAAATAACTAAAGTTTCTTTTGAAACTAAAAAAAGCGAAGACCCTTTGAATAGAGAAAACGAATCTTAAACTACCAGCAGAAGTGTACTATGACTGATAAATCACTCTCTTTACCGCTGAATAAAGCAGGCAATGCAAAGGCAGGTAAAAAAAACCGCCTGGTCATGATGGCGCTCCCCATTATCGTGGCCCTGCTGTTGCTGTTAGTGCCGGTACCAGATGGGCTTCCGCCTTATGCCTGGCACTTCTTCGCGATCTTCGTTGGCGTTATCGTTGGCCTGATTTTCGAGCCGCTACCGGGTGCCGTGGTCGGCCTGACCGGTGTGGTGGTCATCGCGCTGGGCAGTCAGTGGCTGTTATTCAGCCCTGAACAGCTGGCCGATCCGACCTTCAAGCTGGCTGGCCAGTCGTTTAAATGGGCTGTCAGCGGCTTCGGTAACTCCACGGTGTGGCTGATCTTTGGGGCCTTCATGTTCGCCGCCGGTTACGATAAAACCCAGTTTGGCCGCCGCCTGGCACTGATCCTGGTGAAATATCTTGGCCGTCGCAGTCTGACGTTGGGTTACGCCATCACCCTGGCTGACCTGTTGCTGGCACCGTTCACCCCATCCAACACCGCACGTAGCGGCGGGACAATTTTCCCGATTATCTCAAACCTGCCTCCGCTGTACGGTTCCAAACCCAATGACCCAAGCGCCCGCAAAATTGGCTCTTATCTGATGTGGGTTGCCATTTCCGCGGCCTGTATCACCAGCTCAATGTTCCTTTCCGCACTGGCACCGAACCTGCTGGCGCTGGCGCTGGTGAAAAGCATCGTGGGCATCAACATCTCCTGGGGGACCTGGTTTATTGCCTTCCTGCCGCTGGGCGTGCTGCTGATCCTGACCATGCCGCTGCTGGCATACTGGTTCTATCCGCCGGAAGTGAAAGTGAACGACGAGGTGCCACTGTGGGCCAGCCGCGAGCTGGAAAAACTGGGCAGAATGTCCCGTAATGAAATCCTGCTGCTGGTGTTCGTCTGCTGTGCGCTGATGATGTGGATTTTCGCCGCCAGTTTTATCGAACCGGCTCTGGCTGCCCTGCTGGTGATTGTGCTGATGCTGTGGACCGGCGTGCTGGAGTGGAACGACATCACCGGTAACAAAGCAGCGTGGAATACCTTCGCCTGGTTTGCCACGCTGGTTGCGCTGGCTGATGGCCTCTCCTCCACCGGCTTTATCGCCTGGCTGGGTAAAGAAGGCGGTGCGCTGATGGGCGGTATCTCTCCGGGCGTAGCCACCATCGTTCTGCTGCTGGCGTTCTACCTGCTGCACTACCTGTTTGCCAGCACCACTGCGCATACCACCGCGCTGCTGCCTGCGGTGCTGACCATCGCCTCCACCATCCCGGGCATGAATATGGAAGTGTTCTGTCTGCTGACCGTCACCTCGCTGGGTATTATGGGGATCATTACCCCATACGGGACCGGTCCAAGCCCTATATACTATGGCAGTGGCTATCTGCCGACGAAAGATTACTGGCGGTTGGGTACAATCTTCGGTGCCATTTTCCTGGTCGCCCTGCTGGTAATTGGTTATCCGTGGATGGCAATGATGTTCTGATTAACAACCGTCGGGGAGAGCCCCCCGGCGGTTAAATTTTAGGAGTAAAAAAAGCGATGCCGAACAAACCGTTTTATTACCAGAACCCTTTCCCGCTGAAGCATGATGAAACCCAGTATTACCTGCTGACCGCCGATCACGTCTCTGAAGCAGAATTTGACGGCCAGACGGTGCTGAAAGTGGAACCGGAAGCGCTGACTCTGCTGGCAAAACAGGCCTTTCACGACGCCTCCTTTATGCTCCGCCCGGACCACCAGCAGCAGGTTGCCGATATCCTTGACGATTCGGAAGCGAGCGAAAACGATAAGTATGTCGCGCTGCAGTTCCTGCGCAACTCCGAAATTGCCGCCAAAGGCATCCTGCCAACCTGTCAGGATACCGGCACTGCCATCATCATGGGTAAAAAAGGCCAGCGCGTGTGGACTGGCGGCGGTGATGAGGCCGCGTTGTCTAAAGGCGTGTATGACACCTTTATCGAAAATAACCTGCGCTACTCGCAAAATGCCGCGCTGGATATGTACAAAGAGGTGAATACCGGCACCAACCTGCCAGCCCAGATCGATTTGTACAGCGTGGATGGCGACGAATACAAATTCCTCTGCGTGGCCAAAGGCGGGGGGTCAGCCAATAAAACCTATCTGTATCAGGAGACCAAAGCGCTGCTGGCTCCGGGCAAACTGCAGGCTTATCTGGTCGATAAGATGCGTACCCTGGGAACTGCAGCCTGCCCTCCGTATCATGTGGCGTTCGTGATCGGCGGCACCTCAGCGGAAGCCACACTGAAGACCGTGAAGCTGGCCTCCACGCACTACTATGACGGCCTGCCAACTGAAGGTAACGAACACGGCGTGGCATTCCGCGATGTGCAACTGGAGCAGGAACTGCTGAAAGAAGCGCAGAACCTTGGTCTTGGCGCACAGTTCGGTGGCAAATACTTCGCCCACGATATCCGCGTGATCCGCCTGCCGCGTCACGGCGCTTCCTGCCCGGTGGGCATGGGCGTTTCCTGTTCAGCTGACCGTAACATTAAAGCGAAGATCAACCGTGAAGGCATCTGGATTGAAAAACTGGAAGATAACCCAGGCAAATTCATCCCGGAAAGCCAGCGTCAGGCTGGTGAAGGCGAGGCAGTGAAGGTTGACCTTAACCGTCCGATGAAAGAGATTCTGGCCCAGCTTTCCGATTTCCCGGTCTCCACTCGCCTGTCGCTGAGTGGCACCATCATTGTTGGCCGTGATATTGCCCACGCCAAGCTGAAAGAGCGTATCGATAACGGTGAAGGTCTGCCACAGTACATCAAGGATCATCCGATCTACTACGCGGGCCCGGCCAAGACGCCGGAAGGTTATGCTTCCGGCTCACTCGGCCCGACCACGGCAGGACGCATGGACTCCTATGTCGATCTGCTGCAGTCCCATGGTGGCAGCATGATCATGCTGGCAAAAGGCAACCGCAGCCAGCAGGTAACGGACGCCTGTAAAAAACACGGCGGCTTCTACCTTGGCAGTATCGGTGGTCCGGCAGCGGTGCTGGCACAGCAGAGCATCAAGAGCCTGGAGTGCGTGGAATACCCTGAGCTGGGGATGGAAGCGATCTGGAAAATCGAAGTGGAGAACTTCCCGGCGTTTATTCTGGTGGATGACAAAGGGAATGACTTCTTCCAGCAGATCCAGAGCGGCCAGTGTGCCAGCTGCCTGAAGTAACGCTGTTCAGTGGCAAAACAGCGGGCGCTTAAGGCGCCCGTTTTTTATGCCGGAAAGGAGGCCAGCGAGGGGTTGATCGGCCTGACGCCAGGCCCGTCGACGGCCTGAGTATTATGGCCAGGTAAGGTGCCCTTTACCGATTGCTCAATTCTCTGGAGCTACTTCCGGCCGTCAAGCACCATCCTCAGTGCCAGTCCTGTCAGCACCGCGCCCATCAGCCAGCGCTGCAGTTTCTGCCAGGCAGGGCGACGGGCGAGGAAGCTGGCAATGGTTCCTGCGGCAAAGATAATCAGGCTGTTCACCAGCATACTGGTGAAGATCTGAGTAAAACCCAGCGTCAGCGACTGTGCCAGCACGTGGCCCTGCTCGGGTCTGATAAATTGCGGGAGCAGGGTGAGATAGATCACGGCTGTCTTCGGGTTTAGCAGATTGGTCAACAGCCCCATGGTGAACAGCTTGCGGGGACTGTCGGCAGGCAGCTCACGAACCTGAAACGGTGACTTCCCACCGAAGATGGCCTGCCAGGCCATATATAACAGGTAAAGCGCTCCGGCAATACGCAGCACGTCGTACGCCAGCGGCACGGCCATGATCAGCGCGGTAATCCCCATCGCGGCACAAACCATATAGAACATAAAGCCCAGCGCCACACCGGTCAGCGAGATGTAACCGGCTTTTCTCCCCTGACATAATGAACGGGAGATCAGGTAGATCATGTTCGGGCCTGGCGTCAGAACCAGGCCCAGAGCAATAGCAGCGAAGGTCAGCAGCTGAGAGAGCGTGATCACAGGGTCTGGCCGCGAACAGTATCGTTGCCCCAGGCCACCCATTTATAGGTGGTCAGCGCTTCCAGCCCCATCGGGCCACGGGCATGCAGCTTTTGCGTGCTGACCGCGACTTCCGCTCCCAGGCCAAACTGGGCACCATCGGTAAAGCGGGTGCTGGCGTTGACATACACCGCTGACGAATCCACTTCATTAACAAAGCGATCTGCGTTGTGGATGCTGCGGGTGAGGATGGCATCTGAGTGCTGCGTACCGTATTCACGGATATGAGCAATCCCGTCGTCAAGGTTGTCCACCAGCCTGACGTTAAGATCCAGCGCCAGCCATTCATCACGATACTGTTCTTCCGTCACTGCGCTCACTTCAGCCGGGCCGTTTTGCAATAGCGGCAAAGAACGAGGATCGGCATGGAGCTTAATGCCCTCCTCTTTCATCCGGCTGCTTAAAGCAGGGAGGAAACTCTCGGCGATGGCGGAATGCACCAGCAGGGTCTCCAGCGAGTTACAGGCACTGGGACGCTGTTTCTTGGCGTTAACGATAACCTTCATCGCCGGCTCCAGCTCAATCTCGCGATCGACAAAAATATGGCAAACGCCGATACCGCCAGTAATCACCGGGATAGTCGACTGTTCACGGCACAGCTTGTGCAGACCAGCACCGCCGCGTGGGATCAACATATCCACGTAGCGATCCAGCTTCAGCAGTTGCCCGACCAGCTCGCGTTCCGGGCTTTCGATAGCCTGAACGGCACCGGCTGGCAGGCCGTGCTGTTTTAACGCCTCCTGAATAACGCGTACGGTTGCGCCATTGGTACGATAAGTTTCTTTACCGCCGCGCAGGATCACCGCATTACCGGTTTTCAGACACAGCGAAGCGACATCCACGGTCACGTTAGGCCGTGCTTCGTAGATCACCCCGACAACACCCAGCGGCACGCGACGACGTTCAATACGCAGGCCACTGTCCAGCAGGCCACCATCAATCACCACGCCCACCGGATCGGCCAGATGGCAGACCTGACGCACGTCATCGGCAATGCCTTTCAGCCGCGCCGGGTTCAGCATCAGACGGTCGATCAGCGCTTCGCTCAGCCCATTTTTGCGGGCATCCGCCAGATCCAGCTCATTAGCGGCGAGGATGTCGGCGCTCTGCGCTTCCAGGCGGTCGGCGAGAGTGATCAGAACCTGATTTTTTTGCGCGGTGGTGAGTACCGACAGCTGGTAAGACGCGGCTTTGGCGGCTTTCCCCATTTCTTCAAGCATGCTCATGCTCTGCTCCTTAACTGACGATCATATCGTCACGGTGAACGGCAACCGGGCCATATTCGTACCCCAAAACTTCGCTGATCCGCTGAGAGTGGTGGCCGGCAATCATGCGCATGGCATCACTGTTATAGCGGCACACGCCGTGCGCCACGTCACGCCCCTGCAGGCTGCGGATTCGGATGACTTCACCGCGCGAGAAGTTGCCACTGACTTCGCGAATACCTTTTGGCAGCAATGAGCTGCCACGCTCCAGAATAGCGGAAAGCGCACCATCATCCACGGTGATTTCACCCGCAGGTGGCGCACCAAAGATCCAGCGTTTACGGTTTTCCAGCGGAGACTGCAGGGCATGGAAACGGGTTCCCACTGGATTGCTGTCAATCACGTCGCCGATCACCCCTGCCCGGCTTCCCGCTGCGATGATGGTATCAATCCCCGCGCGGCAGGCAACGTCTGCGGCCTGCAGTTTGGTGGCCATTCCGCCCGTTCCCAGCCCGGAAACACTGTCCCCGGCCAGCGCACGCAGGGCGTCATCAATGCCATGCACATCACGGATCAGCTCCGCTTCCGGGTTATTACGCGGGTCGGCGGTAAACAGACCTGCCTGATCGGTCAGCAGCAGCAGTTTATCTGCTCCGGCCAGAATCGCCGCCAGAGCTGACAAGTTGTCGTTATCGCCGACTTTAATTTCCGCCGTGGCCACCGCATCGTTTTCGTTAATAACCGGCACGATGTGATTATCGAGCAGCGCACGCAGCGTATCCCGCGCGTTCAGGAAGCGTTCACGATCCTCCAGGTCCGCGCGGGTCAGCAGCATCTGGCCGATATGAATGCCGTAAATAGAGAACAGCTGCTCCCACAGCTGAATCAACCGGCTCTGCCCCACCGCAGCCAGCAGCTGCTTTGAGGCGATGGTCGGCGGCAGTTCCGGGTAGCCAAGGTGCTCACGTCCGGCAGCCATCGCGCCTGAGGTGACGATCACAATACGGTGGCCTGCCGCATGTTGCTGCGCGCACTGGCGCACCAACTCAACAATATGTGCCCGGTTCAGCCGACGCGATCCGCCGGTTAATACGCTGGTCCCCAGTTTCACTACCAGGGTCTGGCTGCTGCTCATTATATCCTGCCGTAACAATAAAATGATGGTGAGAAAGTCTTTGTATCAGGTGTGCTGGCGTAAGCCAACAGGCGGCGCGGGAAAATGAGGAAAAACACCTGACAGGGAAGTAGACCAAAAGTTCGCAAATAACAAGAAATGCGTGGGATTGTAATAAATCTTTAATCTTTGCAAGGTAAAACATCTCACGTCTTAAGAGGAATCCTAAGACCACAATAAAACTTACTCATTCGGGATTGATAGCAAAATGAAGAAAAGCGCACTGGCCATTTTAACCGCCGCACTGGCTCTGACCACCGCTGCTCAGGCCGCAGAAGTTTACAACAAGGACGGCAACAAGCTGGATCTGTACGGTAAAATCAAAGGTCTGCACTATTTCAGCGACAGCGCTGGAAACAACGGTGACAAGTCATACATGCGTATGGGCTTTAAAGGTCAGACGCAGATCAACGACCTGATGACCGGTTACGGCCAGTGGGAATATCAGTTTAATACCAACAATTCCGAAGGTTCTGATGCCAACACCGGTAACAAAACCCGCCTGGGCTTTGCCGGTCTGAAATTTGGCAATTACGGTTCTGTGGATTACGGCCGTAACTATGGCGTGCTGTATGACGTGGAAGCCTGGACCGATATGTTCCCTGAATTCGGTGGTGACGGTACCGCTCGTTCCGATAACTACATGACTCAGCGTACCAGCGGTGTGGCAACTTACCGTAACACCAATTTCTTCGGTCTGGTTGATGGCCTGAAGTTCGCCCTGCAATACCAGGGTAAAAACGACTCGACGTCTGTTAACACCCGTACTGACGTCAGCAAACAAAATGGCGATGGTTACGGTGCTTCTGCAGCGTACGCACTGGGTGATTCTGGCGTGAGCATCAGCGGTGCTTACACCTCTTCCGATCGCACGAACGCACAGCAGGCTCGTACCTGGGGTAAAGGCGAGAAAGCCGATTCATGGGGTACCGGTCTGAAGTATGACGCGAACAGCGTTTACCTGGCTGCTATCTACACCGAAACCCGCAACATGACGCCGATCAGCGGCACGGCAGTCATCAACAACGTCTCAACCACTGTTGCTGGCGCTGCCAACAAAGCACAGAACATCGAACTGGTTGCACAGTATCAGTTTGACTTCGGCCTGCGCCCCTCTCTGGGCTACGTGCAGACCAAAGGTAAAGACATCGAAGGTATCGGCGACGTTGACCTGGTTAAATACATCGACGTTGGCGCGACTTACTACTTCAACAAGAACATGAACGCCTATGTTGATTACAAAATCAACCAGCTGGATAACGACAACAAACTCGCTCTGAACAACGATGACATTGTGGCCGTTGGTCTGGTGTACCAGTTCTAAGGTTGTCCCCTGTTCCACCCCTCGTTATGTGTCTAAAACAAAGGCTGGCAATTGCCAGCCTTTTTTATCACCACAATGTCACTCAGGCGGTCAGTTTTACCGGTTCATCGGCGAAATTTGCGGCCGGTTTCAGCCCCAGTTTGTTCTCTTCCAGCAGCGCTTTAAGACGCACATGGAAGTTTCGCAGCGTCTCTTCCAGCCGCTCGTTGTTTTCCTTTCCTTTGACCGCAGAAGCCTTCCAGTTGCCCTCTTTATCAAACAACCCGAAGTGATATTCATAGGTGAAATGATCGTCCTGCGCTTCCAGTTCCATCCACCAGCCCCAGAACTCACGTAGCTCAGGGGCAGGTTTCACATTGACGCAAACGGCCAGACAGTCAAAGAAAAAGCGATCGTCCACGCATTTGGCTTCGCGGATGTACGGTCCCAGAGAACCGAAACGCTTCATTAAGCGGCTTTTAGGGAGCCCACTCGGTAATGCCATCGTATAACCTCCTTTATTGCGTCTTTTTTCCCCAGCAATCAGGCAGCGCAACGGCGGCCTGAAACCTGATGGGTATAGCAAATTCCGGCAGTTTCGCCAGTCAGCGGGTCAGTCGTTTCGCTAACCAGTCGACAATATCACGTAATGCTTTATCAAAGTTGCTCAATGCAGGCGTGAGCGTGATCGGCAGCAGTTTGCCGTCGGCGGAGGATTGCACGATCATGCGGGACTCCTCTTCCGGGCTGAACGGATCGTTTGGCCAGTAACCGGAGAGCATCGGTGTCGGGCAGCGTCTGCCCAGCAGACCCTGAGTTTTCAGCGAATAGCGCCCCAGTTCCACTCGCAGCGCCGAATCTGCTGCGTTGGCCATACCCAGCCGGCTGGCCAGCACGTCCATATACATTTCCGGCACTTGATCCTGCAACGACTGGTCGCTCAGCAGGCTGTGCACCACCGGCCCCAGGCATGCCACCGCTCGCAGGCGCCGCGACTCCAGATAAGCCAGCCGCACCGCCACGTTGGCACCAAAGCGGAAGCCAAATGCCGCCACGCGGGTGTGATCGATCCACGGGATATTTTCCAGATGCTTCAGCACATTCTGATGCAGGAAGCTGGTGTCCTGGGTCAGTGTCCATTTTGAAGATAACCCGACGGAAGGCATATCAATGGTCAGCATCGCGATGCCGAGCGGGGCCAGGTAGTCATGGAACAGGCGATAATGATCGGTCTGCAACGCATCCAGGCTACCGCACACCAGCACGGTGGGATAAGGCGCGCTCGCCTGAGAAGGCATATGCAGGAAGCCAGAGATCGGGCTGCCGCCGGGGATCGGGAATTCCAGCTCCTTAAGCTCACCGGAGAGCCGCGGCGTGGCTTCTTCATAAGCGCGGTTGGCCATCAGCTGAGCCTGCTCGGCCAGCTCGTCACCTTTCAGATGGGGATAAGCCGCAATGCTGTACAGATTGGCAGCGTGTAGCCAGCAATGACCCGCTTCCTGATCATTTTCTGCGCTGGCGGCTTTTTCCTGCCAGAGCGCGCCCTGTTTTGACCATTCATAAACCCAGTTGCCGCCCCGATAACCCACCACGGTGTCCAGCAGCTGGTCATCGGTGTGTTCCACACTGCTGCAGGCAATGCGTGCCAGCACTTCGCCGATTTCCTGCGGTGGCAGACCGCGCCACGTCCACAGCAGGCGATTAATCATGCGATACCAGCCAGCATGGCTTTCCCCTTCCAGTGCGGAGTGAATGGGCAACGGTTTGTGATGATGAAGTCGGCGGATCAGTGATGAGGTTTCAGGATGCTTGAAGCGGGGTTTGAACAGCTCCTCGCTCAGGTTTTTTTCTGTCATGGCGTGAGGCTCCTCCAGCGCACGGGGCATCGTTCCAGTCTATCGTAGCGCGCTCCGCTTCGCTAACCGTAAAAACAACAACGCCCGGCAGAACCGGGCGTTGCAATGATATCGATCAATCAGCCTTTGACGATTGGCGGGAGGTAGACCACGCCCATGTCCCACGGCTGCTCGATCCAGGTGTTCTGAGGGATATCAACCACATAATCATCCACCAGCGGACGACCGGCCGGCTTGGCAAAAATGGTGACGAAATGCGCTTTCGGATACATCTCACGGATCGCCTGAGCGGTGCCGCCTGTATCCACCAAATCGTCAATCACGATAAAACCTTCACCGTCGCCCTCTGCACGCTTCAGCACTTTCATTTCGCGCTGATTGTCATGGTCATAGCTGGAGATACACACGGTATCAACGTAGCGGATGCACAGCTCACGAGCCAGTAAAGAAGCCGGAACCAGCCCCCCGCGACTGACCGCGATGATGCCTTTCCACTGTTCAACAGGAAGCAGGCGCTGAGCCAGTTTACGGGCATGGATCTGCAGCATGTCCCAGGTGACGACGTATTTTTCGCTCATAAAGGTGTCCCGGCCAGGCTATCTGGCTTAAATATGTACAATGGGAGGGGTTGCGCGGAATTATAGAGATCTGAGCCGCTAAAAACCAGCACCAGGTGGCCTGCGGAAGCCTTTTTTCCTCCCGCGAAGTAAGCATCGCCCTGTAAACGGTGATATTCTTTCTCTGGCACGTCAGGCCTTCTGACGGGAGCCAACTTACTCGTAAATGTTCACCATCCACCGCCACAGCTGGCACGATGGTGCCGACACAGGAGATTTATCGTGTCTGAATTGTCTCAACTGTCACCACAGCCGCTGTGGGACATTTTCGCCAAAATCTGCTCTATTCCGCATCCCTCTTATCATGAAGAAGAACTGGCACAGTACATTCTGTCCTGGGCTGCAGAGCAGGGCTTTTCAACCGACCGAGACGAAGTGGGCAATATCCTGATCCGTAAACCTGCCACGCCAGGTCTGGAAAACCTCAAGCCGGTTGCCCTGCAGGCGCACCTTGATATGGTGCCGCAGAAAAACAACGACACCGTGCATGACTTCACCAAAGATCCTATTCAGCCGTGGGTTGATGGCGAATGGGTGAAAGCTCGCGGCACCACGCTGGGTGCCGATAACGGCATCGGCATGGCCTCTGCGCTGGCCGTACTGGCAGACAAGACCGTGCAACACGGCCCGCTGGAAGTGCTGCTGACCATGACCGAAGAAACCGGCATGGTGGGCGCTTTTGGTCTGCAACCGAACTGGCTGCAGGCAGATATCCTGATCAACACCGACTCTGAAGAAGAGGGTGAGATTTACATGGGCTGTGCGGGAGGGATCGATTTTACCTCCACGCTGCCGCTGAGCCGTGAAGCCGTTCCGGCCGGTTTTGAGCATCTGCAGCTGATCCTGAAAGGCCTGAAAGGCGGCCACTCCGGCGCGGATATTCACGTTGGCCTGGGCAATGCCAACAAGCTGCTGGCACGCTTCCTGTTTGCTCATGCTAAAGAGTGGGATTTGCGCCTGGTGGACTTCACCGGCGGCACGCTGCGTAATGCTATCCCACGTGAAGCCATTGCCACGCTGGCCGTTCCTGCCGCCAGAGTGGATGAATTAAAAAGCCTGGCGCTGAGCTATGTGGAAACGCTGCAGAACGAGCTGAGCCTGAAAGAGAAAAACATCAACGTAGTGGTGGAACACGTGGCTGCGGGCCAGCAAGCCCTGACCGCGAAGAGCCGTGATGCTTTTATTGCGCTGCTGAACAGCATGCCAAATGGCGTGATCCGCAACTCTGACGTCATGAAAGGCGTGGTTGAAACCTCGCTCAACGTTGGCGTGGTGGTCATGACTCAGGAAGAAGCGAAGATTAACTGCCTGGTCCGCTCGCTGATCGACAGTGGCAAAGAGTATCTGGTGGAGTCGCTGACCGCGCTGGGCGAACTGGCCGGCGCCAAAACCGTGGCGAAAGGCAGCTATCCTGGCTGGCAGCCGGATGCTTCTTCACCGGTGATGGCGATTGTGGGTGAGACCTACAAAAAGCTGTTTAATAAAACGCCGAACATCCAGGTGATCCACGCGGGTCTGGAGTGTGGTCTGTTCAAAAAACCTTATCCGGAGATGGATATGGTTTCAATCGGCCCAACGATCACCGGCCCTCACTCTCCGGATGAGCAGGTGCATATCGAAAGCGTTGGCCTGTACTGGAAACTGCTGACCGAGCTGCTGAAAGCGATCCCGGCGAAATAAGTCGTCTCGCCCGGGCATGTATCCGCCCGGGCGGAACAGTTCGGTTCCTGCGCCAACGCAAATGCAGGGGCCAAATTTATTCGACCTGTGCTAAAGCCCCAGTAACAACTGTCGCTCCAGCTGCGGATCCAGCAACATCACATGCAGGCCCACCAGCCTGACCCCTCGCCCGCTGCGGCGCTCTTCCCAGGTCTTCTTCGCCACCGTAATAAAATCATCCTTGTTTAACACAGGCCAGACATGCTCCTGAGTCGTCTGCTGAAAATCATTAAATTTTAGTTTTACCCCCTGACGGGCGATCTGCAGATCTGGTTTGATTTTGGTTAAGCGACGCTCCAGCTCCTCGTAGAGGAAATCGATAATCTCCAGGCAAGCTTCCCAGCTGTGAATATCCTCCGACAGCGTGCGCTCCACACCCAGCGACTTCCTCAGACGCCCGGTCACCACTTCGCGCTCATCAATGCCGTTGCAGCGCTCCCACAGCACCCGGCCAAACTTGCCAAAGCGCTTAAGTAGCACCGCCAGGTCGGTTTTCTGCACGTCGGCGCAGGTCAGCAACCCCAGCTCCCCAAGCTTTTTTGCCGTTACCTTGCCCACGCCGGGGATCTTCGCCAGCGGCAGTGTCAGCAGAAAACCGTGCATCTCGCCGGGCGTAATCACAAACTGGCCATCCGGTTTATTCAGATCGGAAGCGATTTTGGCGAGGAACTTAATGGGTGCGATCCCCGCTGATGCGGTGAGGTTCAATTCACGGGCAATGGTCTGGCGGATTTCACGCGCAATCAGGGTAGCAGAGCCGTAGCAGTGCGGGCTGTCGGTAACGTCCAGATAGGCTTCATCCAGCGACAGCGGCTCAATCCGGGAGGTGTAGCGGGAGAAGATTTGGCGAATATGGCTGCTGGCTTCTTTATAAGCTTCAAAACGGCCGGGGATCACTCTGAGATGCGGGCACAGCTTCAGCGCCATTGCCGTGGACATGGCACTGTGGACGCCAAACTTTCTGGCCGGATAGTTAGCGGTGCTGATCACTCCGCGCTTAAGATGACTGCCGCCAATCGCAATGGGAATATCACGAAGGCTGGGATCGTCGCGCATTTCCACTGCGGCAAAAAAGCAGTCCATATCAACGTGAATGATCTTACGCATATGCCCTCCGGAAACACTGGATAAGTATACAGGCAGAGCGGTTGATTTCAACCTGCAATTTCGCTGCAAAGCGCAGCGGTAGCGGGCTGACATAACATTTTATCTGTTTTTTAGCGGCGGTTCTCTTGATAAAAAAACAGACAATGCTAATGTGACGCTGCGATAGCGGAATTTTCCCAAATTGCAAGTTACAGCGTCCCCGGACGTAGCATCCACCCCTACTATCAAGGGAACCAGAATGGGCAAAATCGCACTGCTGTTTGCGATGTTTTTTCTGCCAGCCGTCGTTTTTGCCAGCGCACCTGTTGCACAGGTCACCCCGCTGGCACCGGTAAGCAAAGAGTTAAAAAAGCAGTTACTCGGCACTCCCGTGTATATTCAGATCTTCAAAGAAGAGCGCACGCTGGAGCTGTACGGCAAAGTCGGCACCGAGTATCGCTTACTCGACAGTTACCGCATCTGTAATTTTTCTGGTGGCCTTGGCCCCAAACGCCGTCAGGGTGATTTTAAAAGTCCGGAAGGGTTTTACAACGTGGGCCTTTCCCAGCTGAAGCCGGACAGCCGCTTTTATCGCGCCATCAACGTTGGGTTCCCTAACGAATACGACCGCCAGCAGGGTTATGAAGGTAAATACCTGATGATCCACGGCAACTGCGTGTCTATCGGGTGCTACGCCATGACCGATGCCGGCATTGACGATATTTATCACTATGTGGAAGCCGCACTACGCAATGGTCAGCCACGAGTGGAAGTGAGTATTTATCCGTTCCGCATGACTGACAGCAACCTGCAGCGTCATCGTAACTCAGTGTATTACGCCTTCTGGCGGCAGTTGCAACCCGGCTATGCCGAGTTTGTTCAGAACAAGCAGCCGCCAGCCGTCAGCGTCAGCGACGGCCACTACGTGCTGAACAGCCCGGTGCTGAACAGCACGCCTGCCAGCGGATCAGCGCTCGCGCTCTCCGAGGCAAAATAGCGCCCAGTCACCTGGCTCAATCTTGTGCCAGGTTTCATTACCCGTCAGGGGTTGGGTAGCAATCACGGTGACCACGTCGTCCGGCGTGGTCTGCTTCTGGAAATCAATCTCAACGTCCTGATCCAACAGCGTGGCTTTGCCGAAAGGCGCACGGCGAGTGATCCAGAACAGATTGGTCGAGCAGAACGCCATCAGATAGCGTCCGTCTGACAACAGCATATTAAACACGCCCTTTTCACGCAGCTCCGCCGCCAGTTCGGCAATATAACGAAACACGGCGGGCCAGTTACCCGGCGTGCGCGGATAGCGCATGGTCAGTTTGTGCAGCAACCAGCAGAACGCCTGCTCGCTGTCCGTTTCGCCAACCGGGCGGAACGGCCCGGTATCCAGGCGGCGATAGCCCTTCAGCTGCCCGTTATGTGCGTAGGTCCAGTTGCGTCCCCAGACTTCACGGGTGAAGGGATGGGTGTTTTCCAGCGAGACTTCGCCACGGTTTGCCTGACGGATATGCGCCACGACCGAGCAGGATTTGATTGGGTACTCCTGCACCAGGCGGGCCACAGGCGAATGAAAACTGGGCTGGGGATCTTTAAATGTGCGACAGCCTTTCCCTTCGTAAAAGGTAATCCCCCAGCCGTCTTTGTGCGGGCCGGTTCCTCCGCCCCGCTGCACCAGCCCGGTAAAGCTGAAACAGATGTCCGTAGGGACATTCGCGCTCATCCCGAGCAGTTCGCACATAGAAATTCCTCGCTTCATGGTCATGCACACACGACCGGAAAAATTACTTAGCCATCTCTTTTTCGATCAGCAGGATCAGGATGTGGATCACTTTGATGTGAATTTCCTGAATGCGGTCAGCGTAGCCAAAGTGCGGCACGCGGATTTCCACATCGGCCATGCCATCCATTTTCCCGCCATTTTTGCCAGTCAACGTAATCACTTTCATGCCCTGAGCACGGGCAGCTTCGATGGCTTTGATCACGTTAGCCGAGTTGCCGGAGGTGGAGATGCCCAGCAGCACATCGCCCGACTTGCCCACCGCTTCAAGGTAGCGTGAGAACACAAAGTCATAGCCAAAGTCGTTACTCACGCAGGAGAGGTGGCTGACGTCAGAAATGGCAATTGCCGGGTAGCCTGGGCGGTTATCACGGTAACGGCCGGTCAGCTCTTCAGCAAAGTGCATCGCATCACAGTGCGATCCGCCGTTGCCACAGGAGAGCACTTTGCCTCCCGCTTTAAAAGAGTCAGCCAGCAGTACGGCCGCGCGCTGAATGGCATGAATGTTGGCTTCATCGCTGAGGAAGTTATTGAGCGTGTCCGCTGCTTCGTTGAGTTCGGCGCGAATGATGTCCTGATACATAGGGGAGTCCTTTTAGGTGAGGTCTGAGCCAGTTTATCAAGTTGCAGGTTAAGCGAAAAGCGCCCTTCCCGCCTCTCTGCAGCTTTGACTTTTGATGCGGCCGGATTGTGACCCAGGTTGTAATTATTATGTAAACACGTTGCTAACAAAATGCTTCTCATCTAAACCTGTAAACAACAGGTCAGACCTCTTACTACTTTCGGAGCGTTGTTTATGATGGTTCTCAGTTGCATTGCGACAATTGTGCTGATTGGCGCACTGTTTTATCACCGCGTGAATCTGCTGCTGAGCAGCCTGATCGTGCTGGCATGGACAGCCGCATGGGCCATGGCGGACGTCTGGACCCCGTGGCTGCTCATCCCGCTGGCAATAATCCTGCTGCCCTTTAATTTTGTGCCGATGCGCCGGGCGATGTTTTCAAAACCAGTCCTGCGCACCTTCCGGAAGGTGATGCCGCCAATGTCACGGACAGAGAAAGAAGCGATCGATGCCGGTACCACCTGGTGGGAAGGCGATCTGTTCCGCGGCAAGCCGGACTGGCAGAAACTGCACAATTACCCACAGCCGCGCCTGACCGCCGACGAGCAGGCCTTCCTGGAGGGGCCGGTTAACGAGGCCTGCCGGCTGGCAAATGATTTCCAGATCACCCATGAAATGGCCGATTTGCCGCCAGAGCTCTGGGCTTATCTGAAAGAGCACCGCTTCTTCGCGATGATCATCAAGAAAGAGTACGGCGGTCTGGAATTCTCGGCATATGCGCAGGCTCGCGTGCTGCAAAAACTGGCAGGTGTTTCAGGCATTCTGGCCATTACAGTGGGCGTGCCTAACTCACTCGGACCGGGCGAACTGCTACAGCATTACGGCACTGCCGAACAGAAAGACCACTATCTGCCTCGTCTGGCTCGCGGACAGGAAATCCCCTGTTTTGCGCTGACCAGCCCGGAGGCCGGTTCCGACGCCGGAGCCATTCCGGACACCGGCGTGGTGTGCATGGGCGAGTGGCAGGGCAAACAGGTACTGGGTATGCGCCTGACCTGGAATAAACGCTATATCACCCTGGCGCCTGTTGCCACCGTGCTGGGCCTGGCCTTTAAACTCTCCGATCCTGAGCATCTGCTGGGTGAAACCGAAGAACTGGGGATTACCTGCGCACTGATCCCGACCCAGACCCCGGGCGTGGAAATCGGCAAGCGTCATTTCCCGCTCAACGTACCGTTCCAGAATGGTCCGACCCGCGGTAAAGATATTTTCGTGCCGATTGATACCATTATTGGCGGCCCCAAAATGGCCGGACAGGGCTGGCGGATGCTGGTTGAATGCCTGTCTGTTGGGCGCGGCATTACCCTGCCTTCTAACTCCACGGGCAGCCTGAAAAGCATTGCGCTGGCGATTGGCGCGTATGCCCATATCCGTCGTCAGTTCCGCCTGCCTGTCGGTAAGATGGAAGGGATTGAAGAGCCGCTGGCACGTATCGCCGGAAATGCTTACGTAATGGATGCTGCCGCGTCGCTGATCACCTACGGTATCGTGATGGGCGAGAAACCGGCAGTGCTGTCTGCCATCGTCAAATACCACTGTACCCATCGCGGTCAGCGGGCGATTGTTGATGCGATGGATATTGCCGGCGGCAAAGGCATTATGCTTGGCACCAGCAACTTCCTCGCCCGGGCTTATCAGGGGGCACCCATCGCCATTACGGTGGAAGGTGCGAATATTTTGACACGCAGCATGATCATCTTTGGTCAGGGAGCGATTCGCTGCCATCCTTACGTGCTGACAGAGATGGCTGCCGCACAGAATAATGACGTGGCTGCTTTTGATCGGGCGCTGTTCAGCCATGTCGGTCACGTTGGCAGCAACATGATGCGCAGCCTGTGGTTGGGGCTGACCGGGGGCCGTACCAGTAAAACGCCGACCCGCGATGCGACCCGCCGCTACTATCAGCATCTGAACCGCCTGAGTGCCAACCTGGCGCTGCTGGCGGATATGTCCATGTCCGTGCTGGGCGGCAGCCTGAAGCGCCGTGAACGCATTTCGGCGAGGCTGGGCGATGTGCTGAGCCAGCTCTATCTGGCTTCGGCAGCGCTGAAACGCTATGAGGATGAAGGCCGTCATGAAGCCGACCTGCCACTGGTGCACTGGGGCGTGCAGGATGCGCTCAACCAGGCGGAAATCGCCATTGACGATCTGCTGCGCAACTTCCCCAACCGGATGGTGGCAGGCGTGCTTCGCCTGACGATCTTCCCGCTGGGCCGTCACTGCCGCGCCCCTTCTGACCGTCTGGATCATCAGCTGGCGCGTATTCTGCAGATCCCGTCTGCCACCCGTACACGTTTAGGCCGTGGTCAGTACCTCACACCGGGTGAGCACAACCCGGCTGGCCAGCTGGAAGAAGCGCTACAGGATGTGATGGCTGCAGAAGCGATCCACGAACGTTTGTGCAAACAGCAGAAAAAACATCTGTCCTTCACCCGTCTGGATGAACTGGCGAAACGCGCTCTGCAGGAAAACGAGATCAGTGCTGAGGAAGCCGCAGTGCTGACAAGAGCCGAAGCAAGCCGCCTGCGTTCGATTAACGTTGACGAGTTTGAGGCTGATGCGCTGGCGACTCAGCCAGTAAAAGAGGCTGAACAACCCCGTAAGATTGCAGCGGCTTGATTCACCGGGCCTGAAAACAGTGAAGCTCAGTCGGGGATCCTCCCTCCGACTGAGCTTTTTTTATGATGGCCTGCTAAAAATCGGTCCGGCCGCTTACTGAACTCACTCCAGCGTAGGGGAGCCACTGGCAATTGCAATAATCACAAAGCCGGGCGTAAAAAACAGAATGCGATCCGGGGAGTATGCGAAGGGGAAATATAAAATGGCTGGTGGTCAGTTATTCCCACCAGCCTGACAAATCAGATGTCAGCCATTCTGCCGCACGCGGGCGATCAGCGCTTCGATATCTTCAATATGGTCTGCAGCCAGAATCAGCGTGCGACCCAGCATCACCGCCTGACGAACGCACTCATTCCGCATGGCATCATCGCCAATGGATTGGATATCGGCCACCTGAGACATGCCGACGGTACGACGGATCAGCTCGGTGCCGCAGTAACCAAGGGTATCAACCCAGACTTTACGCAGAAACTCAGCCGCATAACCCGGATAAGCCAGGGCGCGATCGCGAGTTTTTTCTGCGGCCAGCGCGAGAAAGCCTTCGGCAAAGCTTTGCCAGGTGGCCCGTACATCATTCAGACGTTTCTCGCGGGCATCGGCTGCTTCACGCGGCGCCAGCAGACCCGGCAGCGCACAGTAGTTGATCAGCAAATTGCCGAGCGCACTGCCAACGTCAAAGCCCAGCGGGCCGTAAAAACCAAATTCGGCATCAATGACCTTCAGGCTGCCTTGTGCAACGAAGATCGAACCGCTGTGAACATCGCCATGCAGTAGCGCTTCAGCATTAGACAGGAAGCGATGCTTGAGGGCCGCCACTTTATGACGCAGCTCATCGTCAGTGCGCAGCGTGCCAATCAGCGGTTCCAGTGCACGCGGGTAGCCATTACGTTCATGCTCTTCATAAGGCTCGTTGAAAAACAGCTCCTCGGTGATGTCACAGAGTTCAGGGTTGGTGAAGCGAATAACATCCGCTTTTTTCTGATGAGGATGCTGATAAAAATCGGAGGTGTGAAAGAGCGTTTGCGCCAGGTAGGATCCCAGCTGAGCGGCGGCCTGTGGATAATCAACGCCCTTAACCTGCTCACCACGCCAGATCGCATGGCTGGAGAGATCTTCCATCACCATCACTGCCAGCTGCGGATCGTAATGCAGGATTTTAACCGTGTGCTCAGGGCTGAACTCTGCGTGAATTTGCAGCACTTCCGCTTCGATGCGGGCGCGATCCAGAGTCAGCGGCCAGGATTCGCCGACACAGCGCACGTAGGGCAGAGCCTGTTTGACGACAATGCGGCTGCGGCCTGCGCGGTCGAAAATTTTGAACACCAGGTTCAGGTTACCGTCACCCACTTCCTGCGAGGTGACCAGACTTTCCGGATTTTCAACGCCGCCAAACTGGCGTGCATATTCCACGGCATCCGCTGCAGTGAATGTACGGTATTGCGACATTAATTCACCCTCATCAAAACTTTCTGGTCTGCCCGGCCACTGGCACTGCGGTGTTTTTTGGCGCTTTTTTTTGCGCTTTTAATTACGAGTAAGCCGTTCAGACGTCTATACATCCGCAAGGCATGTTGGCACAATATGCCCTGATAACGCAACCAGGATTTAACTTCCATGCAGACACTGAGCACAACCAGCTTACAAGTTCGTGACAACCAGCTGTGGATCCTCGATCAGCAAGCCCTTCCCCAGCAAAAAATCTGGTGCCCCACGCCCGGCGTGGCGGAGCTGGTCGACCATATCAAGGCGTTACGGGTGCGTGGCGCGCCGCTGATTGGGCTTTCTGCCAGCCTGCTGCTGGCGCTCCTGGCGGAGAAGGGGATGCCGAAGCCTGAGCTGGCCGTGGCGCTGGAGGTTTTACGGGCTTCACGTCCCACCGCCGTTAACCTGATGAACAATCTTGACCGGATGAAACTGGCGCTGGCGCAGGAGAACTTTGCCACCGCGCTGACCTTTGAAGCGCTTCGTCTTGTCGGGGAGGATAAAGCGCTGTGTGACAACATCGCAGCAGCAGGAACACAGCTGATAAAACCGGGCAGCAGGTTGCTGACTCACTGCAATACCGGTGGTCTGGCGACGGCGGGAGTGGGTACCGCGCTGGGGGTGATTTCCCGTGGCTGGCAGGAAGGCAAGGTGGAAAACGTTTGGGTGGATGAGACTCGTCCATTGCTGCAGGGTGGCCGTCTGACGGCCTGGGAACTGGGCGAGCTGGGCGTGCCCTACCGGCTGATTTGCGACAGCATGGCAGCCAGCCTGATGGCGCAGAGGCAGGTTGATGCCATCTGGGTCGGCGCTGACCGGATTGCGGCTAACGGTGACGTTGCCAATAAAATCGGCACTTACAGCCTGGCGGTGCTGGCGCACTACCATAATATCCCGTTTTACGTTGCGGCCCCACACACCACGCTCGATCCGGCCTGTCCGGATGGTAGCGCAATACCAATTGAGCAGCGTGCTGCCAGCGAGGTGACGGGCGTAACGGGAAGCTTTGGCGAGGTGCAGTGGGCGCCAGAAGAGGCGAAGGTGTACAACCCGGCCTTTGATGTAACGCCAGCAGCACTGATTAGCGGTTGGGTGCTGGATACCGGGGTGGTGACGCCGGTTCAGGTGAATAACGGGATTTTCCAGCCTTCACCAGCGTAAGGGTTTGAGGTCGGAAGCGGGAGGTCAAAACCGGGTTTGGTGCCAGCCGCCACCCAAAAACTTCAGAGTGGTGGATGAGGCCGGGGTCGCACAGGTCAAAGACCTCAGCGAGCTCACAAACTTCTGGGCTGTTGATGAGGTGAACATCAGATTCAAAAACAACACCTCTTCATAGCAACGCCATGACTTTGAGGCGAAGGGGTTATCCGGATAAGCGGACTGTTGAGCGCATGGACGCGCGAATCAAGCCCTCATGGACGAGTTTACGGCGTGTCCGTGTTCCGGATAACCCCTTCAACTGATATCAGATTCAACAGCGACTTCCACCACCCAGCGTGTTTAGCAGCGGCTACGGCAAACGCGGGTAAGCGTCTGCGATCTTGTCGCCGGTGAAGTTAGCGATCCAGCCTTCCTGATTATCGAAAATGCGGATCGCCGTGAAGTGCGGAGCAGATCCCATATCGAACCAGTGCGGCGTGCCAGCCGGAACCGAGATCAGATCGTTCTTCTCACACAGGATCTGATAAATGTGCCCGTCCAGATGCAGGCAGAACAACCCTGCCCCTTCCACAAAGAAACGCACTTCGTCTTCGCCGTGGGTATGCTCTGAGAGAAACTTATCGCGCAACACCTCTTTCTGTGGGTTATCTGCCCGCATACTGATCACATCCCAGCTCTGGTAGCCCTTCTCGGCCACCAGCTTATCAATGGCGTGCTGATAGGCTTTGATCACCGTTTCCGGCTCCGGGTTAGCGCCAAGATCGCGATCGGCTTTCCAGCGCTCGAAACGCACCTCTTTGGCATTCAGTTGCTGGCGAATCTCTTCAGCATCGGTACTGTGCCACACGGCCGTGGTGGCCTCGCTGTCGGTAAAAATAGTCAGTGCACTCATGAGGAAAACAGCTCCAGGTTAATCTGATCAAAACGGTTTACCTGACGATGACGGCTTGCTGCGTCCGCTTCGCCGCGTAGTAACTGCACGGTGTTCCAGCCCGCTTCCTGTGCGGCATCCAGCTCCTGGTGAATATCCGATAAAAACAGCAACTCGCCCGCTGGCAGCGCTATTTCTCCGGCAATATTTCGGTAGGACGGCGTCTCACGCTTCGCGCCGACATGGGTATCGAAATAACCACTGAACAAAGGAGTAATATCACCCGCATCGCTGTAGCCAAATAACAATTTCTGCGCTGCGACTGAGCCAGATGAATAAACATACAGATCAATCCCCTGCTCCTTCCAGGCGTTGAAAGCGGGCAGCACATCCGCATAAAGATGGCCGGTGAAGCTACCGTTGACGTAGCCATCACGCCAGATCATTCCCTGCAGGGCTTTCAGCGAGGTTGATTTGCGATCCTCATCCATAAAATCAAACAGAACGGCGATCAAATCTTCAACCGTCGCCTGTGGCTGGGCAATTTCATCACGCAGGTCATTCAGTGACTGAGCCACATCCTGTCGCTGCTGGAAGGCGGCGATAAAGGCCGCCAGGTTTTCCCGCGCGTACGGGAACAGCACGTTGTGGACAAAGCGAATATCGCTGGTGGTCCCTTCAATATCGGTCACAATTGCGCGGATCATTTGCCCTCCAGCACACGTCGTTGTAATTCACACTGGAACAGGAATTCCAGCCCTTCAAGATGGCGCTTCGCCTCAGTAACATCTTTGCCCCAGCAAGTCAGCCCATGGCCTCGCAACAGAAAACCATAACGCAGCGGGGTCTGAGCAGCAAACTGCCCGATTCGCACAGCCAGAGCATCAATATCCTGATCGTTATCGAACAGCGCAACGGGTACGCAGTCCAGATGCGAGCTTTGTCCTGCTAACGTTTTCTGCATTTCATAGCCTTGCAGTGCTAATGCGGTGCCCTTCTCAACACGGGAAAGCACCGTGGCATTGACGGTGTGAGTGTGCAGCACCGCACCGGCTTCCGGAAACAGACGGTAAATCAAAGTATGCAGCCCGGTTTCAGCCGATGGCTTTCTGCCCGAGGGCACTTTATTGGTGGCAATCTCCACCTGAATAAAGTCATTACGGGTCAGCGCCCCTTTATCCTTGCCGGACTCACTTAACAGGCAGAACTCACTGTCCAGGCGCACCGACATGTTACCGCCAGTCGCCGGGGCCCAGCCTCTGGCCCCAATCCAGTGGCAGGTCGCCACCAGCTGATCCAACTGTGAAATTACGCTCATTTTCTTCCTGTTCTCAGCCGCCTCGGGCTGGCCTATCATCCACGTTTAGACGTCTAAGCGTCTCGATTGCCAAATAGTAGCATCGACGCTATAGTGGCGGCAACGAGTTAACACATCATAAATACTGCGTGACAAAAGGGTTATATTCATGAGCCAGACGTCGATCACTCCCGAGAGCAAACTTCCCGCTCTGGGCACCACTATCTTCACGCAAATGAGTGCGCTGGCGGCACAGCACAACGCCATCAATCTGTCCCAGGGCTTTCCGGATTTTGATGGCCCGGACTATCTGAAAGATCGCCTGGCGCATTACGTCAGAGAAGGCGCGAACCAGTATGCTCCGATGACCGGCGTACAGCCGCTGCGCGATGCGATTGCCGCAAAAACCGCTGAGCTGTATGGCTACGAGCCGGACAGCCAGAGTGAAGTGACCGTGACCGCCGGGGCGACCGAAGCGCTGTATGCGGCGATTACCGCGCTGGTCCGTCCGGGCGACGAAGTGATCTGCTTCGATCCAAGCTATGACAGCTATGCCCCGGCAGTGACGCTGGCTGGCGGCGTGATGAAACGCATCGCGCTGCAACCGCCTCTGTTCCGCGTTGACTGGCAGGCGTTTGCGGCTTTGCTTTCACCCCGCACTCGGCTGGTGATCCTCAATACCCCGCATAACCCCTCGGCCACCGTCTGGCAAAAGAGCGATTTTGAGTCACTCTGGCAGGCGGTGAAGGCGCAGGAAATCTATGTGCTGAGCGATGAGGTTTATGAGCACATCTGCTTCGCAGAAGCGGGCCACGCCAGCGTTCTGGCTCACTCTCAGCTGCGTGAACGCGCCATTGCCGTCTCTTCCTTTGGCAAGACATACCATATGACCGGCTGGAAAGTGGGTTACTGCGTGGCGCCGGTGGCCCTGACAGCAGAAGTTCGAAAAGTGCATCAGTATCTGACTTTCTCGGTCAACACGCCTGCTCAGCTGGCGCTGGCTGATATGCTGAACGCCGAGCCGCAACATTACCGCGAGCTGCCAGACTTCTACCGTGCCCGTCGCGATTGCTTTGTACAGGCGTTGTCGAAAAGTCGTCTGGAAGTGCTGCCGTGCGAAGGAACCTATTTCCTGCTGGCCGATTACAGCGCCATCTCCGATCTGGACGACGTGGCGTTCTGCCAGTGGCTGACCAGAGAAGTCGGCGTGGCGGCGATTCCACTGTCGGTATTTTGCGCCGATGCCTTTCCCCATAAACTGATCCGCCTGTGCTTCGCCAAACAGGAAGCCACGCTGATTGCTGCTGCGGAGCGCCTGTGCCAAATTTAAAACTCAGCGTCTTACAACAACCGCTGGTCTGGATGGACGGTGAAGCCAATCTGAGCTTGTTTGATACGCTGATTGCCGACCTGCACGACCGCGATCTGATCCTCCTGCCGGAGATGTTCACCACCGGCTTTGCAATGGAAGCGGCTAAAAGCTCGCTGCCAGAAGCCCGCGTGATTGCGTGGCTGCATGAAAAAGCCAGGGCCACTGACGCTCTGGTTGGCGGCAGCGCGGCAATTCAGACCGATAAAGGAGCAGTAAACCGTTTCCTGCTGGTCGAGCCGGAAGGCAAGGTCCACAGCTACGACAAACGCCATCTTTTCCGTATGGCCGACGAACACCATCATTATCTGGCGGGGGATAGCCGTGAAGTGTTTTCGTGGCGCGGCTGGCGCATCCTGCCGCAGGTTTGCTACGACCTGCGTTTCCCGGTGTTCTCACGCAATAACGATGATTACGATCTGGCGCTGTACGTGGCCAACTGGCCTGCCCCGCGAGCCGGACACTGGCAGGCGCTGCTGCTGGCACGTGCGATAGAAAACCAGGCGTATATTGCCGGATGCAACCGCGTAGGCAGTGATGGCAATAACCATCAGTACAGCGGCGACAGCCAGATTATCAACCCACAGGGAGAGATCCTGGCAGCGGGCGAACCCCATCAGCCAGCCGTGCTGAATGCAGAACTGTCGCTGGAGGCTCTGCGCGAATACCGCGAACGTTTCCCCGCATGGCGCGATGCGGACTCGTTCAGCCTGTAATCAATACACGCTGACCGGGCGCTTCGCCACGTTGTTAAAGATAAAGTTCAGCGTGACCGACACCAGACAGGCCGCACTGATCCCGGAATGGAAAAGAGTGCGTACCCAGCCGGGGAACTGGTCGTAGAAGCAAGGCATCACTATCGGGATCATGCCAAAAGCGATGGACGTCGCCACGACCACCAGGTTCATGTTTTCTTTGTAATCTACTTTTGCCAGGGTACGGATGCCGCTTGCCGCGACAGTACCAAACAGCACTACGCCTGCACCGCCCAGCACCGGCATCGGTACCGCAGCCACAATCCTGCCCAGTACCGGCAGGCAACCCAGCAGCACCAGGATTATGCCACCCGCGGCCACCACATAGCGGCTTTTAATTCCGGTAATGGCCACCAGCCCAATATTCTGAGCAAAAGCACTTTGCGGGAAAGAGTTGAAGAGAGGCGCCAGCGCGCTGGTCAGCATATCCGCCCGCAGACCGCGGGCGATGCGCTGACTGTCCACTTTGGTGCCAACGATTTCACCGATAGCGATCAGCCCGGCGGTTGTTTCCGTCAGCAGCACCAGCACAATCAGCGTCATCGACAGGATCGCCGCGACATTGAACACTGGCATGCCAAAAGTCAGCACGCCAGGCAAAGCCAGCATGTCGCCGTTGAGCACTGAGGAGAAATGAGTTTTGCCTTCGGCGACAGCGAACAGCGTCCCCAGCATCATTGCCAGCAATACAGCCAGCCTTTTCATCGCCGCATTACCAATGCGGTTAAGTAGCAGCACCATGCCCAGCGTCAGCGCAGCCAGACCAATATTCGACGTAGAACCCCACTCCGGCGCCGCAGGATTGCCGCCCATTGCCCAGCGGGCAGCCACCGGCATCAGCGACAGGCCAATCACGGTAATCACCGTTCCGGTTACCACTGGCGGGAAGAAGCGGATGATATGCGCAAACAACGGGGCGATCAGCAGGCCAATCAGCGACGACGCGATCACGGCGCCAAACACCACTGGCAACCCGCCGCCTCCGGTCACCAGCGTTACCATGGTCGCCACGCCTGCAAAGGAGACGCCCTGCACCAGGGGCAGACGGGAACCAAAACCGGGCACGCCAAGCGCCTGCAGCAGCGTGGCGCAGCCGCTGACAAACAGCGCTGCCGTGACCAGCATCCCCAGTTCCGCAGCATGCAACCCGGCAGCCGAGCCAATAATCAGCGGTGGCGCGATAATGCCGCCGTACATGGTAAGCACGTGTTGCAAACCCCAGGCAAAGGATTTCCCTGCCGGATAACGCGTATCTTCTGGCCTGACCATAGTTTTCCCCTTAATTAGCTGCCCCGGTAGGTCGACCACGACCACGGTGATATCAGGAAAGGCAGATGATAGTGGCTGCCCGCTTCCGACAGCACAAAATCAATCTGTGCGCTGACGTAAAGCGCATCGCGTCCCGTTGCCGCGAAGTAGTCACCGATTTCGGCAATCAGCCGGTAATGGCCGGGAGCCAGCGGTTCAGGCGTCAGATCGTTGATGCGACCATCAGCATCGGTGCTGCCCTGGGCCACTGGCAGCCAGCCCTGACTGCTGTTCTGCTCCAGTGAAATTTCCACGCCGATCGCCGGTTTGCCCAGCGCGGTATCCAGTACGTGAGTGGTGACAGTACTCATTGAAAGGTCTCCCTGAGGCGCAGTCGGGTGATGTCCCGCAGCTGATCGAGCGCCTCCTGCTGTTCCTGCATCGGATCATTCGCCAGACGACGCACCAGCTCGGAAAGCATTTCTTCGCCGCTGCGTCCTTTGGCACGAATTAAAAATATCCGGCCGAAGCGCTGCTCATAGACGGCATTGCCCGCGTTCAGCGCCTGTTTCAACTGGTGATCTTCGGTGTTAACACTGGACTGCTCGCCACGGGAGAGCTCTGCTTCTTTGCCGCTCCCCTGGGCCTTTTCACCGATACGGGAATGGGCGGCGAGTGCCTGATTCAGTGATTCTGTGCTCCACTGCCGGGCCAACGCATCGCCTTGTTGCAACAGTTCGTCCAGCGAGGCGTAAGGCCGTTGCGACACCAACGCTGTAATCCAGTCATTCAACGCCACACAGTGGGCAATCAGCTTTTTTGCTTCATCTGCCGACGCCTGATTAAATTGTTCCAGCTTCATCGCGTGCTCCCGGCAACATCCCGCACCACCCGCGCATAAGCCTGAATGGCGCAGGCGACGTCCTGCTCCATCACCGATTCTGCCGGATGGTGGCTGATGCCGCGATGGTTACGCACGAACAGCATCCCCACTGGCCAGCGTTCGGCGATGGCGATGGCATCGTGCCCCGCGCCACTGGGTAGCGACAGGCTTCGGCCCTGCACCTGCGTTACCGCGCGGCTCAGCGCGGCCTGCAAACTTTCGTCACAGCGGGTTGCCGGGATCTGATAATACTCCTCTGCACTGAAGCTCAGCCCGCGACGCAGGGCAATGGCTTCCGCCTGAGTCAGTAACTCCGACAGCAACTCGGCCAGCGGCTGATCTTCCGGCCCACGCACATCCAGCGTCAGCGCCACATCGCCAGCAATCACGTTCACTGCGCCCGGTGAGCACTGTAACGTGCCCACGGTCGCCACCAGTTGTGGGCTGTGTTTCGGCGTGGCCTGTTCGATAAACACCATCCACTCGGCGGCCGCGGCCAGTGCATCTTTTCGGTGAGTCATCGGCACCGTGCCTGCGTGCCCCGCCTCACCAATAAAACGACAGTTAAGGCGGCGGGCGCCATTGATTGCCGTCACCACGCCCAGCGGCAGATCTTCCTGCTCCAGGCACGGCCCCTGCTCAATATGCAGTTCCAGATAGGCGACAATGTCTTTCACTTCCCGCGCCGCCTGCTGAATGGCACCGGCATCCAGTCCGACATCCGTCATCGCTTCCGCTACGGTGATACTGTTGCCATCCGGATGGCTGACCCAACTTTCAGGCCAGGTTCCGGTAATCCCGCGGCTGCCCAGCAGGGTGATGCCAAAGCGCGTGCCCTCTTCATCACCAAAGCCCACGATCTCTACCGCCAGTGGCAGCCGTTTACCTTCTGCCTGTAGCGACTGCACGGTTTCAATCGCGGTGAGCACGCCGAGCATGCCATCATAGCGCCCGGCATTGCGCACGGTATCCAGATGCGAGCCCAGCAGCAGCGCTGGCGCACCCGGTTCCAGGCCTTCATAGCGGCCGCAAATATTGCCGACGCTGTCCTGCCAGACATTCATCCCCGCCGCCGCCATCCATTCGCCGACCAGCGCGTTGGCGCGCAGATGCTCAGGCGAGAGATAAACGCGGGTCAGAAACGCCGGCGTTTCACTGATTTCTGCCAGCTGGTCGCAGCGGGCCATCACCCTGGCGGCCGCCTGTGCTGCCTGCGCAGCACTCATCAGGCCGTCGCTCATCAGCAGCTCCCGTTGGTGTAATGGTCCCAGGCTGACTGCATGCCCGCGCCCTGGATGGTGTTGAAACCCAGATAGTTAAGCACGGACTCCAGCGCACTCAGCGTCTGCATCACACAGTCTTTACGGGCGTTATAGCCCATGGTGCCGATGCGCCAGACCTTACCGTGCAGCGGGCCAAACGAGGTGCCGATCTCAATGCCGAAATCTTCCAGCATCAGCTTGCGAACCCGATCGCCGTTCACCCCCTGGGGGATGACCACGCCGAGCACGTTATTCATTTTGTGTTTCAGGTTGCCGAAGGTGTCCAGCCCCATGCCCTGAATGCCTTTCAGCAGCGCATCGCCGTGCAGCTTGTGCCGGGCAATGCCGTTATCCAGCCCTTCCTGCAGGATCAGCCGGGCGCATTCACGCGCGCCAAACAGGGCAGAGGTCGCTTCGGTATGGTGGTTAAGACGCTCCGGCCCCCAGTAATCCATGATCATCCCGAGATCGAAATAGTTGGAGTAGATCATCTCGTCATCGCCATCCTGATGCGCCGCAGTGCGGATCCCCTCTTCCACGCATTTACGCCTGCGGATCACCGCTTCCATCTCCGGGCTGAGGGTGACTGGCGAAGTACCTGACGGGCCGCCAAGGCACTTCTGCATTCCGGCGGAAACCGCATCAAGTCCCCAGGCATCGGTTTCCAGCGCATTACCGGCAAACGAAGCGGTGGCATCGGTATAGAACAGCACTCCGTACTTTTTACAGATCCCACCCAGCTCTTCCAGCGGCTGCAGCATGGTGGTGGAGGTATCGCCCTGCACCGTCAGCAGCAGGCGTGGACGCACGGTTTTAATGGCATCTTCAATCTGATCCGCAGTGAAAACTTCACCCCACGGCACTTCGATAGTGTGCACTTCGGCACGGCAGCGGCGGGCGATTTCACACAGTAAGTGGCCAAAGCGGCCAAACACCGGCACCAGCACTTTATCGCCGGGGCGGATCGCCGACAGCAGAATCGCTTCAATCCCGGCACGGGAGGTGCCGTCGATCAGCATAGTCCAGCGGTTTTGAGTGCGGAACACGCCACGATACAGCTCCATCACCTCGTTCATATACTGCGTCATTGCCGGATCGTACTGCCCGAGCAGCTGGCTGGACATCGCACGCAATACCCGCGGATCGGCATTGATCGGCCCCGGTCCCATCAGCAGGCGCGGTGGCGGGTTGATTTGTGGGTACTTTGATAAATCCATCTTCTCTGTCCTTCTTTTGTGATCCCGGCGCACTCAGTTGAGGCCGCGCACCGACGAGATAAACTGTTTGAGTTCCTGAGTTTGCGGGCTGGCGAAGACCGTTTTACTGTCGCCCTGCTCCCACACGCGGCCCTGATGCATAAACACCACGCGGTCACCCACTTCACGGGCGAAATTCATTTCGTGGGTCACGAGGATCAGCGTCATCCCCTCTCTGGCCAGCTGCTCCAGCACCTTAAGCACTTCCCCGACCAGCTCCGGATCAAGGGCGGAGGTGATTTCATCGCACAGCAGCACCTTCGGCGACATCGCCAGGGCACGGGCAATCGCCACACGCTGTTGCTGCCCACCGGAGAGGTTAGCCGGGTAATAATCCATGCGGTCGGCCAGCCCCACTTTCTGCAGCATCTGCGCGGCCAGCTCACGGCACTCTGACTCTTTCTTCTTCAGTACCCTGCGCGGAGCCAGCATCACGTTTTCCAGCGCGGTCATATGCGGGAACAGGTTGAAGTTCTGAAAGACCATGCCGACCGAGCGGCTGATTTCACGTGCCTGGGTATCGCGGTCGGTCACGGTCATGCCGCCGAGCTTGATACTGCCCTCCTGATAGCCTTCCAGCCCGTTCATGCAGCGCAGCAGAGTACTTTTCCCCGAGCCGCTGCGGCCAATAATTGAGATGACTTCACCCATCTCCACGTCGAGATCCACGCCTTTCAGCACGTGATTGTCGCCGTAGTATTTCTGCACCTGATTAATGGTGATGAGCGGCATTGAATTTCTTCTCCAGATACTGGCTGTAACGGGACAGCGGATAACACATCAGGAAGTAGCCCAGCGCCACCAGCCCGAAGACTTTAAACGGTTGATAAGTTACGTTGTTAAGGATGGTGCCGGCCTTGGTCAGCTCGACAAAGCCGATTATCGACGCCAGCGCCGTGCCCTTCACCACCTGCACCGCAAATCCCACCGTCGGCGCGATACCTATCCGTAGCGCCTGCGGCAGCACCACTCGGTACAGCGTCTGGCCAAAAGTCAGGCCCAGGCAACGCGAAGCTTCCCACTGTCCTTTGGGCAGGGCTTTGATACTGCCGTGCCAGATATCGATCAGAAAAGCACTGGTATAGAACGTCAGCGCCAGCGAGGCCGCAGTCCAGGGGGAAACATCCACGCCGAACAGAGCCACGCCAAAAAAAGCCAGGAACAGCTGCATCAGCAGCGGCGTGCCCTGGAACAGTTCGATATAGCCGCGGATCAGCCGGTTCGGCCAGCGACGGCCGGTCAGCCGGATGGTCACCAGCGGCAGCGCCACCACCGTGCCGCCGAAAAAGGCGGTCAGTGACAGTAACAGGGTCCAGCGCGCGGCCAGCAGCAGGTTGCGCAGGATGTCCCAGTCAGTGAATGTTGTCATCCCGGCGCTCCTCCTAACCATTTTCGCCCGGCTGCCAGCAATAGCTGACGCATTGCAATCGACAGCGCAAGGTAGATCACGGTAGTCACCAGATACACCTCAAAGCTCAGGAAAGTGCGCGACTGGATCAGGTTGGCCGCAAAGGTCAGTTCTTCGTAGGAGACCTGCGATACCACCGATGAGCCGAGCATCACGATAATGCACTGGCTGACCAGCGCCGGATAAATACGTTTCAGCGAGGGTGGCAACACGACCCGCAGGAAAGTCTGCGTGCGGGTAAGACCGAGCACCCGCCCGGCCTCCCACTGCCCTTTTGGGGTCACCTGAATGCCGGCGCGAATGATTTCGGTGCTGTAAGCGCCGAGGTTAATCAGCATCGCCAGCAGCGCCGCTTCACCCGCGGTGAGTTTCAGCCCCAGATTCGGCAGGCCGAAGACGATAAAGAACAGCTGGACCACAAACGGCGTGTTGCGGATCAGCTCAACATAGCCGCCCCACAGACCGCTGAGCAGTGAAGGTCTGCCGCTGCGCAGGGCCGCCCCCAGGATGCCCAGTGACACGCCACCTGCGGTAGCCAGCACGGTCAGTTGGATGGTGACCCACAGCCCGGAGAGCAGCTCCGGCCAGTGGGGCCAGAGCGCAGGAAAGTTGAGTTGCCCAATCATCGCCTGCCCTTACGCGCCGAGATCTGCCGGCAGTGGCGCTTTCAGCCACTGCTCAGACATGCCGTTCAGCGTCTTGTCTTTGATTGCCTGGTCGATCAGCGCATCCACTTTGGTTTTCAGCGCAGGTTCATCTTTGCGCATGCCGATAAAGCACGGAGAATCCTTCAGCATAAATTTCGCGACGGGTGCTTTGTCTGCATTCTGGCGGGCAATCGCAGCCACCACCAGGTTACCGGTTGCCACATACTGCACCTGACCGGACAGGTAGGCGGAGAGCGTGGTGTTGTTATCTTCATAGCGTTTCAGCTGGGCATCTTTCGGTGCAACATCGCTCAGCACCATGTCCTCCACCGCACCGCGGGTCACGCCGATGGATTTGCCGCTCAGTCCGGCGGCATCTTTCAGGTCAGCATCTTTCGGGCCGAACACGCCAAGGAAAAACGGTGCATAAGCGCGGCTGAATGCGATCGCTTTCTCGCGCTCCGGGTTTTTCCCCATGCTGGAGATCACCAGATCCACTTTATCAGTCTGCAGATAAGGGACGCGGTTGGCACTGGTTACTGGCACCAGTTGCAACTTAAGTTTCATCTGTTTCGCCAGGTACTTCGCCATGTCGATGTCGTAACCCTGTGGCTGCAGGTCAGTGCCCACGGAGCCAAACGGCGGGAAATCCTGCGGCACGGCTACGCGCAGAACACCGCGTTTTTCAATGTCCTGAAGCTGATCCGCCATCGCATGAGTGACCTGAGTCAACATCAGCACTGCACCCACCACTGCCAGTAATGCTTTCTTCATTGTTCTCTTCCCCGGTTAATCATCATGAAACAAAAGATTCTTTAAGAGAGTGTTTGCAACTAATGTGCCAGCGACAGGAAAAATAAGCTAATTATTTTTGGCCGCAGAATGACAGACCTTTTGAGAGGAGATTCAGGAAAAAAAACGGTGTTAAATCCAGAAGTTTAGCCCTATCCGGCCAGATTTCCTGCACAGTAAACGGTTGCCGAAGTGGCAAGAAGAAACGAGAGTTGCAGAAAAGAACGGGTTGAACGGGGCGGTTCACGTTTCGCCCCATAATAAGGCAAAGCACCAAAATGGTGCCCCACTAGCGTTGCTCCAGCTCGTCCAGATGGCCATAGAGGTCGGCAATGTGGTGAATGCGCTGGCGCCCTTCACTGAGCAATTCATGCAGTACGGCATTAGCCAGCAGATTGATTAAGCTGTTGGCCGAAGCGTAACTGTCAAAGGCGGAGACACTGTCCAGCGGCGCGCAAAGCTGCCAGCGAGCCAGTGCAATCACCGCCTGCGCCTGCGGTTCGCAAATCACCAGCGTGGGGATATTATCGCACTGCAACTGCTGTAATAACGGTTTGATGATCCGTGGACGACGGCGGAAAGCCATCACCACTACCATATCTTCCGGTGTCACTTCCACCAGCTCTTCCGACAGTGTCTGGCCCGGCTGCGGCAACAGATGAATGCCACCGCGCGCCTGTAGCAGCTGCTGACGAAGGTGCAATGCCACCGGATAGGCATTTCGCATGCCAATGATAAATATGCGTTTTCCGGTCGCCAGCTGCTGCACCACTTCACCAAACTGGGCAGCGTCCATGCTGTTTACCCACTGGGTAAGATTGGCCATCTCCTGCTTGTAGTGGCGAGCCAGCAGAGTATTTCCCTGTACCGCATCCCGGTGATCGGTCAGCGGCATACCACTCTGGCGCAGCGTGCGGAGTTCATCGCGCATGTCCCTGTATTTTTCATAGCCCAGGCGCCTGAACAGGCGGCTGACCGTCGCCTTAGAGACGCCACTGAGCCTGGCCAGTTCGGCGCTGTTATAACTGATCAGGTCGTCAAAATGGTCGAAAGCAAAATCAGCCACGCGCTGCTCCTGCGGGGAGAGTTGCGGGTAGTGACTTTTCAGGCGTTCATCGAGCTGCTTCATATCTCTGACCTTTGTAACTTTCGTTTCAGAGAACATAGCCTATACAAATAACGTGCCTGCTGAAAAATTATTTCGCTCAGCGAGCATTTGATTGTCGCCTGAGATTTTTTCCGGCGGCCAACAAACTGGAACATCTCTTGCTTCAGTGATCCCCTGTAACCCGAAAAAAATGAGACTGTGATGATCCAAAGTAATATCGCCCCACTCGGCATGGCCGTGGCACCCCATCATCTGGCCAGTGAAAGCGCGCTGGCTGTGTTACGTGAAGGGGGCAATGCGATTGAAGCAATGGTTGCCGCCGCGGCCACCATCGCGGTGGTGTATCCACATATGAACGGGCTGGGAGGGGATGGCTTCTGGCTGATTGTCCCCCCGCAGGGCGATCCGGTTGCCATTGATGCCAGCGGTGCAGCAGGTTCACTGGCCGATTTCTCCTTTTATGAAAACGCCGCGACTATCCCCCACCGTGGCCCGAAAGCGGCGCTGACTGTGGCCGGAACCGTTAGCGGTTGGGCAGAAGCGCTGGAAGTCTCCGCCGAATTTGGCGGCAGCGCCATGCCGGTTTCCCGCCTGCTGGCCGATGCCATTCGCTACGCCGCAGACGGTATACCGGTTACCCACTCTCAGGCTTCCGCCACCCAGAGCAAGTACCACGAGCTGGCGAGTCAGCCCGGTTTTGCTGCCACTTTTTTGCCGGACGGCGAAGTTCCGCGCGCCGGAAGCCGCTTCACTCAACCGGAGCTGGCTGACACGCTGAGTATCCTGACCGAAGAGGGGCTGGAAAGTTTCTATCGTGGCTCGCTGGCTGACAAGCTGGCGAGTGAGATGTCAGTCCTGGGCATGCCGATTACTCTTGCAGACCTGAACCATCATCACGCACAGCGCCGGACTCCGCTACGAATTGAGCATCAGTCCGGTGAAGTATTCAATATGACCCCACCCACTCAGGGGCTGGTTTCGCTGGCGATCCTCGGCATTACCGACCACCTGGACATGGCAGAAGCCGATGAGGCGCAGACCATCCACCGCATCGTTGAAGCCACCAAGCTGGCGTTCGGCCTGCGCGATCGCTACATCACCGATCCGCTGCATATGCAGGAACACATGCAGACGCTGCTGGATTCCGGCCTGCTGGCAGAGCTGGCGGCCAAAATTGATCCCCGGCAGGCCGCGCCATGGGGCACCAGTAAAGGCCCTGGCGATACCGTGTGGATGGGCGTAATGGACAGCAGCGGGCTGGCCGTATCATTTATTCAGAGCATCTATCACGAGTTTGGCAGCGGTGTAGTGATCCCGGGCACCGGTATTACCTGGCAAAACCGCGGCGCAGCGTTCAGCCTCGATCCCGATCACCTGCTGGCGCTGGCACCGGGCAAGCAGCCATTCCACACTCTCAACCCGGCCGCCGCACGCCTGAATGACGGGCGCACTCTGGTTTATGGCTCAATGGGCGGTGACGGTCAGCCGCAGACTCAGGCCGCACTGTTCACCCGACATGTGGTGCAGGGTCAACCGCTGCAGGAGTGCGTCAGCGCCCCTCGCTGGCTGCTGGGCCGCACCTGGGGACAATCTTCCGACTCGCTGAAACTGGAAGGCCGCTTTGCCCCTGAAACCTTTAACCAACTTCGCGCGCTGGGCCATGACGTCGAAGAACTTCCCGCCTTCAGTGAAGCAGTCGGCCACGCCGGGGCGATTGTCCGGCACACCAACGGCATGCTGGAAGGCGCATGGGACCCTCGCAGCAACGGCAGCGCCGCCGGTTTTTAACAGGAAAAGATAATGAAACAAACGTCGCCCGACTGGGCAGCCTATGTGGCACAGATGGAGCAGGTGCTGGGCGTCACGCTGGATGACCAACGCCGTGCCGAGCTGTTGGCGCAGTTCACCCGTATCGCCGGAATGGCGGAACCGCTGATGGCCTTTCCTCTCGATGACCGTCTGGAAGTGGCGGGAGTATATAAAGCATGAATCTTGCCTCGTTATCCATTACCGGACTGAAGAGCGCGCTGGTGAAAGGCGAGCTTAGCGCACGTGAAATCGCCAGCCAGACCCTGCAGGAGATTGAGCAGTACAATCCAACGATCAATGCCTGGACCCAGGTGACCCGGCACCGCATGCTGCAGGAAGCGGAGCGCATCGATCGCCTGCGCAAAGAGGGATTGCCACTGCCCGAGCTGGCGGCTATTCCCTACGCGGTAAAAAACCTCTTTGATGTTGCCGGTCATTCCACGCTTGCGGGTGCAAGCCTGTTCAGCGATCGTCAGGCGGCACGGCAGGATGGCTGGGCAGTCCACAAACTGGCAGATGCCGGCGCCCTGCTCTCCGGTATGCTGAACATGGATGCCTATGCTTACGGCTTCACCACTGAAAACAGCCATTACGGCGCGACCAGGAACCCGCGTGACCTGAGCAGGATTGCCGGAGGCTCCTCCGGGGGGTCGGCAGCGGCCGTCGCGGCGGGTCTGGTACACTTTTCCCTGGGCACCGACACGAACGGTTCCATCCGCGTCCCCGCTTCGCTGTGCGGCATCTTCGGCCTAAAGCCGACATTTGGTCGTCTTTCGCGGAGTGGCAGCCATCCGTTTGTTGCCAGTCTCGATCACATCGGGCCATTCACCCGTTCGGTGGAAGATCTGGCGCTGGTTTACGATGCGCTGCAGGGCCGCGACCCGCAGGACAGCTTCCAGGCCGAAAAAGCGGTTCACCCCACCCACCGGTTGCTGGAGCACGGGTTGGAAGGTTTACGCTGCGGCGTGCTGGGCGGGTATTTTCAGACCTGGTGCAGCGAGGAAGCCCGCACCGCCGTGGCAACCGCGGCAAAAGCGCTGAATGCTCAGGATGAAGTGACGTTGGCGGAGGCCGAACTGGCCCGCACCGCAGCATTCATTATCACCGCCTCCGAGGGCGGCAATCACTATTTGCCCGCTCTGAAGAGCGCCCCGGAACGTTTTGAGCCGTTCTCACGTGAGCGTCTGCTCGCCGGGGCGATGGTGCCGTCAGCCTGGTACGTTCAGGCTCAGCGCTTCCGTCATCATTTCCGCCAGCAGGTTCTGCCGCTGTTCGATCGGTTCGACGTGCTGATTGCTCCGGCAACACCGACTGCCGCCACCCCTCTCGGCCAGGAAACAATGCGTATCAATGGCACTGATTTGCCAATTCGCGCCAGCATGGGCATGCTGACCCAGCCAATTTCGTTCTCTGGCCTGCCGGTCACCACTGTGCCACTGCAGACGGCGGGCGGCCTGCCGATTGGCCTGCAGCTGATTGCCGCGCCGTTTAAAGAAGAAGCCTGTCTGCGTGCAGCCTGGGCACTGGAAAAAATGGGTATCGCCCGCGTGCTGCCCGCTAACCTGAGTGCATAAAATGAAAACTGAACACATTGATCGCCCAGCGATCCTGGCCGAAGTGACTACGGCCTTTTACCGCTATGAAGAGGCGCTAATCACCAACAACACCGCCGTGCTCGATGAGCTGTTCTGGCATGACGACCGCACCGTGCGGTTAGGTGCCGGAGAGAATCTTTATGGCATTGAAGCGATCCGTGCCTATCGCGCCTCCCGCCCGGCACAGGGCCTGGATCGCGAGCTGCGCAATACGGTGATCACGACCTTTGGGGAAGATTACGCGGTATGCAGCACAGAGTTTACCCGTGAAGGCAGCGATAAAATCGGCCGCCAGCAGCAGACGTGGGTGAAACTGCCCTGCGGTTGGCGGATTGTCGCGGCACAGGTCAGCCTGATGGTCTGACTTATTCATTAAGGCGAAAGCCATTTCGCCTTTTTTCGACAAGGTTTATATTTTCCTGAAAACGATTAAACCGCAATCCCCGCTATTTAAATCCATACTCAGACACTCATTGCGACCTTACTTTCAATCGAATATTATTCGTTCAGGATTTATTACAAAAAGGAATGGATATGATCATTGAAAACATAAAAAAAAGCAGTTTCCAAAAATGGCAGGGTGGCATTGATGCAGCAACGAAAGATGCACGTTGGAGCATGTGGGACTGCACAATTCAGACCACTGTTAACGACTATAATCACCATCTTTTTGGCACTTCAGGCTTCACTCCTCTCGACTGGAAAATCATCAAAGCAATGTTATGGGTAGAATCAGGAGCTTTACACCGTGAATGGAAAGTTAAACCCATGCAAATTGGTGTTGCTGGCGATCCCGGTTTAGAATCATTTTTATCCGGCCATGAAGGTGGTGAATTAATCATTCCTGCGCTTTGGAAAGGAAGGTTAACTTCTTCTAAAGCCAGAGCACATCCTGAAGATAATATCCGGGCAGGTACAGGCTACTTACTGATGAGATTGGCAAAATTTGATCATAAAAGCGTGATGGTTCCCAATACTGAGATTTTCGAAATAACGGTTGAATCAGGTGACAGCCTGTCCAAAATAGCCAAAAAAAATGGCAGTACCCTTGCTGCATTGCAGGAGCTAAATCCAGGAGCCGTTAACCTCAAACCCGGACAGGTTCTGAAAGTGCGTAAAGCTCGCATCCAGCGCTACATAAGAGAATGGCGTTCAATTTCCACCTCAACAATCGCAATTTTATATAACGGTGGCAGAGACCCTTTTTACGCCAGAAAACTTGATTATGCGCTCAATGCTATAAAAAATGGAGTCGTAAAAAGATGCGAAATTTGAATCTTACCGTTGCGATAATCGCTGCATTAACCTCTTTAAACGTAATAGCTAAAAGCAGCATTGATATCCAGACAGAACTTGAAATTCGCGAAGAATGCTCATTTAGCCCTGTTGGCATAAAAAAATGTGTTCAGATGCGACAAGAAAAAAGCAGCGAACTTTTAAAAAAAGCTGAAGTTGATGCAGAGAATACGCTGTCCCGATGGGATGAAAATCAGAAATTTGTAAGACTGGCAAAAAAGAATCTTATTGAGGCTAACAGGGTGTTCAGTCATTACCGCGATGCGCAATGTAATTTCGCCGCTTCTCTCGGTGGTGGTGCTGTTGGCAATGCGTTAGAGACAGGAAGGCTTGCCTGCCAGGCAGAGCTGAATGAAAGAAGGGCTAAGCAATTGAATGATTTCAGCTCAGCCTTGCCAGAATAGTAGTCCCGATCGGTGTATACAGTTCAGATCCTGTCACCGTCTGGGGCATTCCTCTGCCCCAGCTCTTTTATTGCATAGCGGCCAGCACCCCTTCGCAGGAGCTGGCCTTCAACAGCCTTTCAAGGCGGCTTTCATCGCTGACTACTTCATTTAGCGCCTCCAGCAGCCCGATATGCGACAGGTTGCAGGACGGCACCAGCACCACGATCATCAGCGGGTTGATGCTGACCGGCACGTCATCAAACTGCAACGGGTGCTTCAGCTTGAGCAAAGAAAGTGCCCCCGTCCCGCTCTGCTTTGGCGGTTCAGCATGCAGCAGCAATATCCAGGCCGACAGATAGCGATTCAACCCTTCCCGCTCGATCGTCGCCACAATCTGCGCGACATACTCCTGACCAATTACTCCCTGTTCCAGCAATGGCCTGGCCGCAAGCTGCACGGCTGCCCGCCAGCGGGGATGACGCCCACAGTAGCTGACCCGTCCCTGCAGATACTCCGCCAGCGTCTTTTTATGCGGCAGTTGCTCAGACGGAGACGCATCATCCCCGCTCTCCAGCAGCAGGCGGAGCTGTAATTTTTCACGTGCATCCAGCATATGCTGAACGCGAATGACCGTTGCTCCCGGATACTTACCTTGTGGCAGAGCAACCGTGCTGACCACCAGGCGGGTGTCCTCCGGCACCCCCTGGTGCTCCAGCTGGCTGACGGAAAAGTGTTCAATTGCCAGCGGAACAATGGTCAGGTTACGCAGCTGATTCTCCAGCAGCGCCGTGGATGAGAGGCCGCCTTCGGTGACCAGAAGCAGAGATTGTTCGCGGGTTTCCCGGCGTTTATCGAGCCAGGCGGCAAAACTGATGGCAATATAGCTCAACTCATCATCGCTGAAGACCACCTGATAAGCCTGCTCAAGCCCCGCAACCGCCTGGCGACAGAGGCGGAATATCAGCGGGTAACGCTGGATCACCTCTTGCCGCAGCACATTCTCACTGTGGATATGAAACAGGCAGCGCTGCAGCGCCGGGCCAAGATGGGCGAACAATCGCGTCACCAGCCGGGAAATATCCACAAAATACACGCCTGACAGGGACTGGAAATCGTCAATCAGACGATGAATACAGGCGATTAACCGGCGATCTTCCTCGCCATTGCCCGGCTGGCTGTTCAGGCTTTTACTGGTAGAAAGCAGCAGGCAGAAGAACAAAGTGTTGCAGGAGTGGGGTTTGCAACCCAGCGCTTCGGTCAGCCTGGCGTTAAGCAACGCCGCCGCTTCGCACTCCGGCCTGCGGCGCAGCCAGCTCACCTGAGCAGGGCTGAAGATAATCAGTTTTCCCTGCTGCGTCTGCAACAAACAGAACAGCACCATATGGTGCATCAGTCGCTTATCCTTGTCGGTGAAGTCGCGCCAGAGATACTCTCCTGCAACCGCAATGGCCTTGTCGGTGACCTGCTGTACCTGCCCGGATGAAACCCCCAACGCCTGCAACTGGCTCAGTAAAATACCGGTAATCCGCTTTTCAGCCTGCCCGTCGGCGTATTTCAGCGTGTGTTGCAGCGTTTGCATCACGCACAGGTTGATCTGTAATGCATTACCGGTGATTTGATAGCCCTTCTTCCTGCTCACCGACAACGTCAAACCATGCTCACGCTTCAGGCTCTCTTTCAGCAGTTGCAGATCGTGAAGCGTGGTATTGCGACTGACGTGATTCAGCAGAGAAACCGACTGGGTAAACTGTGGGACGTGGCTGCAGACGAGAAAGAGCAGAATATGGTCACGACGTTCATCGGCCCGCAGCTTGTAGCCGGGACCGCCCAGCTGGGCAATCTTTTTCAGGATTGGGCCGGATTCCCCCACGCCAAACCTCAACCCGGAGTCTGGCAACCGGGTGAGAGGAGAAAAATCCTGCTGGCTCAGCCAGTCGTTAATTTTCCCCCAGCGATAATAGAAATTGCGTTGCCGCAGGCCAATCCGCTGGCACAGACCGTCAACAGATAAACCGGGATCGGTTGCCACCTCTTTCAGGATGGTGATGGCAAGATGATCAAGTTGCATGCTTTCTCCCTCAACTGCCAGTGCGGGCTGGCACCGGCGGCGGTTCCATTCAGAGAAATGACGGGAATGGCAGGTCCGTTTCTGCCTCGAAAATATCCGGGAAACCCCGTGGATGCTGGTAAACCCGCCGGTTTTTATCCCGTGGATAAACAAACTTTCCGCCCGGCTGCCAGATAAAAGGAACAAACTGATACTGCAGACGATCGCGACGCATGGCGTACAGCGTCAGAATTTCATTGCAGTCGGCCAGCATATTGCTCCAGATATCGTGGTGAACCGGGATCACCACTTCAGTACGCAACGCTTCCGCCATACGCAGGATGTCAACTGCAGTCATTTTGTCGGTGATGCCGATCGGGTTTTCACCAAATGATCCCAGCGCGATGTCAATTTTGTGCTCCCGCCCGTGTTGTGCATACATATTTGAGTAATGAGAATCGCCGGAGTGATAAATATTGCCACCTGGTGTTTTCAGCAGATAGCTGACCGAACGCAGATCCATATCCGGGATGTCGCCGGAGCCGCAGTCGGCCAGCGGCTCCGGCGGATCGGTGATCAGAATGGTACGATCGCAGGACTCCAGCACCACGATCTCCATATCCTTCACTTTGAGCACATCCCCCGGCGCCACTACCTTGCAACGACCGGCCGGTACACCCCATTGCACCCACAGGTCCACACAGGCCTGCGGGCCGATAAACGGCACCTCATCACCGCAATTCTGCAGTAACGCAGCGGCAACATTAATATCGATATGATCGGCATGGTAATGCGTCGCCAGCACCGCATCAATTTCACGAATGGCAAACGGATCCAGAACAAATGGCGTGTTACGCAGGTTCGGCTGGGCGATACGGGCACCGCTCATCCGCGCCATCTGATGGCTGGGTTTCATGGCGGGCAGATCCTTGCGGCGTTTGCCAGTACCGCACCAGAAGTCGATGCAGACATTGGCATTTCCCGGCGTTTTTACCCATAACCCGACGCAGCCCAGCCACCACATCGCCACCGAACCGGCTGCCACCTGCTCTGCCGCAATCTCATCATTCAGCCAGCTTCCCCACTCAGGAAAAGTGTTGAGGATCCACGATTCGCGGGTGATCTCTTTTACGTTGCTCATGCTGATGTCCTTTTTCCTGAGACGATTTTTCGAAATGTGCTGGCGGCGTGGGCACGATCAGCTCGCGGGTGGTAACATAGACATCAGCGCTGATGCTGCGAATGCTGCCGACATCACAGGTATCCACCTGAGCTTCGATCTGCATTTTTTTCAGTACCTGCTCAATGTTCATTTTGGCAATGACGCTGGAGCCCAGGCCCATGCCGCACACGCAGACAATTTTCATTTTTATTCTCCTGGTATTGCATGATTAATAGCGCGATACACCTGTTCAGCGTCATCGCACTGTTTTAAAAATGGCAGGTTTTCTTCGTTGTCCAGATAGCTCACTAATCTGGCCAGCAAATGGATATGGTTATTTTTATCGGTCGCACACAGGGCAAAAACAATTTGCACCGGATCGTTCTCTTCATTGCCGAAGCAGACCGGCTGCGCCAGAGTCACCATACTGATGCCGGTCCTGATCACCGCAGGACCAGGTCGGGAATGGGCAAAGGCGATGCCCGGAGCCACCACGATATACGGCCCCAGCGTCTCAACCGCACCAATCATCTCTGCCGTGTAGGAAGGAAAGCTGTACTGGCTGGCGACCAGCAGTTCACCCGCAGCGGTAATGGCCTGCCGCCAGTTGCTGACTTCGATCCGCAGACGAATATTTTCCCGGCTAATAATGTCATCCATCAGGTTTCGGCTCCTGCCTTATCATTGATGTACCTATCCTGGACGCGAAGAGAGGAAAGATAAAAAACAATATTTGCGGAGGACAAGTTAAAAAAATGGGCCAAACATGACATTACTTCGGCTATTTATTGAAGTTCATCACAATTTAGAAATTTGGAAAGGGAATGACCGCCAGAATCCACGGGAGAAAATGGCATTGAACGGAAGAAGAAAAAAACACTGAATTACGATCAACTTCAAACTTCACTAAAATAAATCAACACGCCATCAACATGAACCATACTTTTTTATCTCATCAATATGACGTGCAAAATCAGCCGTTCTGTCCATCATCTTCTTTTCGATGTCACTCATATCCGGCTTTTGATAACCCGTACAGGGATAAACTCTATACCATCGATCTTTAGCCATTAACTGTAACCAGTGATAATCCAGGCTCGATTTATCGTAGGAAACACCATTTTGCTGCATAACGGCGGATTCATGAAAATTCCGCATCAGCTTCTTGTAATAAGGCCGGTTAACCAGGTAACTGTTGGCCAGGTAGGCAAATTCAACTTTGTAAAATTTCTTGTTTTACTTTTTTAATAATGTAGTAACTGGCTGAGAAAAAACCTACATCCCATGGAACCTCCTGCAAATTTAAAAGAAAATCATTCAGTCGCCTGCAAGACTCATCGTCTTTATTAAACATCATATCATCTTCAAGAATCAGCACGTTCGGCCACTGATTACATTCCGCCATCTCTAAAACACCAGCATGGGACAGAGTGCAACCCATGCCGCCTTTTTCTCGTTCGACAGCCTCAAAGCGAATAATTTTTTCCTCTGGCACCCCGACACTGCGGAGTTCCTTTTGCATCGATTCATTTCTGTCAGTTCTTTTCTTTAAGTTGATATAGACAACCTTGTCGATAAAATCCCAGTCAATCGCTAACATGATTTTAATATTCTTTATCCGGCCATGTTCTGACCGGATTAAATGGGAGGAAAAAGCAAAAAAAATCTCAGAATACATTGAAAAATATCAGTTTATGCCTTTATCCTGAACAACCAAAAGGCTGCCGTCAGTCTGGATAGTTGATTTAAAAGGTAGCTTATTCTTACAAGGGTCAGAAATAGCCGAATAAGCAATATTCAGTTTCCCGGTAACCGATTCGGTGGTGGATACACTCCCCACACCAAGCCCAAAGATCGCGGTAGTCGCGGGAAGTGAGGCACAGTTTTCCACACTGAGAAAATGTTCAATAAACCCGATACTATTCCCTGAAAGCAAGCCCCATGCTACCGGTGTTTTCCACGAGCCTATCCGACGCGCTTCATTACTGACAGTATTCACGGCGTATCCCTCCCAAATATTTCCGGATGAGGAAGAGCTGACCAGGGTGGCGATAAATTTATATTCCACACCATATTCAAAAGGCATAAAGGCAAAACAACTTGCGCCGCTTTTTCGATCTGCTTCCGCAGTACATCTGTCATCCTGCTTTTCGACACCTGAGCCAAATACAGAAAAAATCACTTTAGCCTGATTGTTGCCCCAGGGCTGGACGCCCATATAATAAGCGCCATTACCCGTCCGCCCATTTTTAAAGAAGACATATTGCGAGTAATAGAACCCTGTCTCTTTCTTACCCGATATAACCTTAATCGGATATACCAGCGTTTTATAACCTTCGAGATTATCTGGCATCGAACCAGTAAAATTAGTGATTTGGCCAGCCCACGGCTCTTGTGAAGCATGACTCGTTGCATTACATGCAGTACAAACAGAAATCAGCAGAGACAAACCCATTATCAAACGCAGCACTTTCATTAGTCACATCCTTATAAAGAGTGTAATACAACTCCAAAACGATCCTGTTTTGCTATAGCATTTTTAGGATATGCCTGTGCAGCCGGGCGGTTCAGTTCTGAAAATGAGTGGCGAAATGCGTTTTATTCAAGGAGTAAAGGCTATTCTTTCCAGATAATCAAATAGCCTTCAGGAAATCATCAGGACTGAGGGGCCGGATGCGTTTTAATCCAGTGTTCGGCAATTTGCTGACGTGAGCAGATCCACACCGCATCATGTTGCTGAATATAATCGAGGAAGCGCTGCAGCGCTTTAAAACGCCCCGGGCGGCCCAGCAGGCGGCAGTGCATCCCTATCGACATCATTTTCGGCGAACTTTCGCCCTCTTCATACAGCACGTCGAAGCTGTCTTTCAGATAGGTATAGAATTGTTCGGCCGTATTGAACCCCTGCGGCGTCGCAAAGCGCATATCATTGGTTTCCAGCGTGTACGGAATAATCAGATGCGGCTTCACCGTGCCGTCCTGGCAGGCCACCTGCGACCAGAACGGCAGGTCGTCGCCGTAATAGTCGCTGTCATAGGTAAATCCGCCCTGCTCGACCACCAGACGGCGGGTGTTCGGGCTGTCACGCCCTGTGTACCAACCGGTCGGCGCTTTTCCAAACAGGTCCGTCAGCGTGTCCACCGCCTGCTGCATATGCTGGCGTTCGGTTTTAGCATCCATCGCCTGATAATGGATCCAGCGCCAGCCATGGCTGACCACGTCATAGTCGGCGGCCTTGATCGCTTCAACGATTTCAGGATGACGGGCCAGCGCCATTGCCACGCCGAAGACGGTCAGCGTCAGACCACGCTTTTGAAACTCATTATGAATGCGCCAGAAACCGGCGCGGGAACCGTATTCGTAAAGTGAATCCATCGACATATGGCGCTCAGGATAGCTTGCCGCACCAATAATATCCGATAAAAACTGCTCAGAACCGGCATCGCCATGCAGCACATTATTTTCCGCACCCTCCTCGTAGTTCAGCACGAACTGCACGGCAATTTTCGCTTTCCCGGGCCATGCGGCATCGGGCGGATTCCCGGCATAACCAATCAGGTCTCGCGGGTAGCTTTTGTTAAAGCTGTACTCTTTTTTCTCTACGGCATCATTCATGGTCAAAGTCCTGTTGTCGGGCCGACTGAGTTCCCTCAGTTTAGGCGCTCAAACTGATCCGACAGCGTTTTTCGAATAGGGTAATCCAGATCGCCATGTTTACTGGTCGATAAACCCAGCGCCACCAGCGATTCCACCATTTTTACTGCGGCGCCCACACCATCAATCACCGGAATACCCAGCTCAAGGGTCAGCTCACGGGCGAGGGTCGCCATTCCGCCACAGCCGAGCACGATGGCCCCGCTGCCATCCAGGTGCTTCGCCTGTATACAAGCTTCCCGGACTTTCTCCTGCGCCAGCCCGCTGCCGTCCTCCAGTGCCAGCACCGGCAGATTGATAGCATGCAGTGCGGCGCAGTGATGTTCGAAGCCATACTGCTGTAGCAAATGCCGTGCAATAATCACCGTTCTTGGCAAAGTGGTGACGATGGAGAAACGCGTCGCCACCATGGTCGCCATATGCATTGCGGCTTCCGCAATGCCAACAACCGGCCCCTGGGCCAGTTCACGTGCGGCCAGCAGCCCGGGGTCGCCAAAACAGGCGATTACGTGCCCGCAGACTCCCTGCTCACGTCCGGCTTTCACTTGTTCAAGTACGCCAATTGCGGCGATCGCTTCGTCAAAATGTCCCTCAATGGAAGGCACGCCCTGCGAAGGACAAACGGCCAGGATTTCCGTTGCTGGCCCTGCCACGGCGCGGGCCGCCTCACCAATAGTGCGTGTCATCGCCACGCTGGTATTGGGATTGATGACCTGCACTATCTGCTTAGCCGTCATTCCTGCGCTCCCGGTTTAGCGGTAAATCCTGCGAATAATCTGGCGAAATCCGGCAACGTCTCGCCACTGCGTTCAAAGTGCAGACTGGCCACAATATGCGCAAAATGTTGCCGCATTGCTTCAGCCAGCGGCCCCGGCTCTTTTTTTCTGATCAAATCGATCAGGCGGTCATGATCGTCACAGCGGCATCCCTGCTGCCACGGCGCGCCCCAGGCGGCAATCACCAGAGAGGAACGCTGAGTCAGGCGCGTGACCATTTCTGTCAGCACCTGGTTGCCGGAAATAGCCTGAAGCTGCACATGAAAAGCAGCAGAAAGGCGGATCGCGGCCGGGCCGTCATTATTCTCATGCGCCTGTTGCTCCTGGCGGTTAAGTTTCTCCAACGCCACCAGATGAGTGGACTGACAGCGCGCCAGCACTGCAGGCAGGTTGGCGCATTCAATCAGCTCCCGCGTGCGAAAAATATCCCGGGCCTCCTCCACCGAAGGTGTGGCCACCTGTGCACCACGTTTGGGCGCCAGCACGATCAATTGCACTGCAGCGAGGCGTTGCAGTACCTTGCGAATGCCGGTACGGCTGACGCCGAAGACCTCAGAAAGCGCTTCTTCCGGCAGCTTACTGCCCGGTGGCAGCTGATGTTCCACTATCGCTGTCATCAACGCCTGATAGATGGGTTCGTCCCTGTCGGTCAGGTCAGAGGCCGTTCTCAGGCCGGTTTCACTCTTCATTACCTACTCCGATAAACAACAGATCCGTCAGAAATCGTACACATGTTTCTTTACTTTTGTATACATGAAAAAACGTTTTGGCCTGGATCCTGCAATACGACATTAACCCAGTTTGCGTTTACTTGAATTCACAGGAGCAGGTTTCATGCCAAATAGTCAGAATGTTTCTCCGGCGTCGGCTGCTGCCAATGCCAATTACAGCCCACGGCTGTGCAATGAAGATCTGGCACCGACTCGTGACCAGACCTGGAGCTGGTACAACATCTTCTCATTCTGGATGTCGGATGTGCACAGCATGGGCGGCTATGTGGTGGCCGCCAGCTTCTTTACCCTGGGACTTGCCAGCTGGCAGGTGCTGCTGTGCCTGCTGGTCGGGATCTGTATCGTACAGATGTGTGCTAACCTGGTGGCCAGGCCCAGCCAGATGGCAGGTGTGCCCTATGCGGTGATCAGCCGCCAGGCCTTTGGCGTGTTTGGTGCCAATATTCCTGCGGTGATCCGCGGACTGATTGCCTTTGCCTGGTACGGTATCCAGACCTATCTGGCCGCCAACGCTCTGATGCTGGTGTCGCTGAAGTTCTGGCCGTCGCTGGCCCCGATGACCCAAACTTCCTGGCTCGGCCTGTCGCAGCTGGGCTGGATCTGCTTTGGCATGATGTGGTTCGCCCAGGCGCTGGTGTTCTGGCACGGAATGAGCGCCATCAAGCGCTTTATTGATGTGGCGGGTCCGGCGGTCTATGTGGTGATGCTGGCGCTGGCAGGGTGGATTGTGTACAAGACGGGCTTTGGCGGCATTTCGCTGACGCTGGCCAGCAGGCAGCTGAGCGGTGGACAGCAGGTGTGGGAAATGATCACCGCCACGGCGCTGGTTGTCTCTTACTTCTCCGGCCCGCTGCTGAACTTCGGCGACTTCTCCCGCTACGGTAAGAGCCTGGGTGAAATTCGTCGCGGTAACCGCTGGGGGCTGCCGTTTAACTTCCTGCTGTTTTCCATTGTTACCGTAGTGATCGTTTCCGGCACTCAGTCCCTGTTTGGCAAGATGATCACCGACCCGATCGAAACCGTCAGCCGTGTGGGCAGCGATCTGGCCGTGGCTATTGGCCTGTTGACGATGATCACCGCCACTATTGGCATTAATATCGTGGCAAACTTCGTTTCTCCGGCCTTTGACTTCTCTAACTGTTCTCCGCAGAAAATCAGCTTCCGTACCGGTGGGATGATTGCCGCAGTGGGTTCAGTACTGCTGACGCCATGGAACCTGTTTCAGTCGCCGGAGCTGATCCATTACACGCTGGACGTGCTGGGTGCCTTTATTGGTCCTCTGTTCGGTATCCTGCTGTGTGACTTCTACCTGATCAAACGCAGCCAGATCTCCGTGGATGACCTGTTCGATGACACCCCAAAAGGAAAATACTGGTACCGGGGCGGCTTTAACCCGAAAGCCATTGCAGCACTGGTGCCCTCCGTGCTGATTGGCCTGGTGATCAGCTTTATTCCGTCACTGCATGAGGTGGCTAACTTTAGCTGGTTTATCGGTGCGGGCCTGTCGGCAGGCTGCTATCGCTGGATTGCCCGGGAAGATCGTGTTGCCAGCTCACAAAGTTATAGCGGCAAGGTAGCAGTGCAGAAACGCTGAAAGCATTCACGCTGAGTCTCTTGAGAATCTTTGTCTGTCTTTATCTCACGAACAACTCCTGACTGACAACAGGGGGAACACAGGCCGGAAACAGAGCGCCCCGCACCATTAACGGTGCGGGACGCTCTGCCAGGGAGGGAGCTTTATGCGCCTTTCACCCTCACAGCATATGCTCGGTACGCGCAATGATGTCATCCTGCGCATCCGGCGATAGCGCAGTAAAGAAAGCTGAATACCCGGCCACCCTCACCACCAGATCCCGATGATCTTCCGGATGCGCCTTTGCGGCGAGCAGTGTATCCCGCGACACAATATTGTACTGAATGTGCCACCCTTTATGCTCCTCAAAGAAGGTGCGAAGTAGCAGCATCAGTTTCTGCCGGTCAGCGTTATTATCCAGCGTGGCAGGGTTCAGCTTCTGATTAAGTAAAACGCCGCCCAGAATCGAGCCGGTCGGCAGCTTCGCCACAGACCCAATCACCGCCGTTGGCCCCAGGTGATCGGTACCGGAAGACGGACTGGCCCCTTCCGCCAGCGGCGTTTTCGCTTTACGGCCATCCGGCGTTGCCATGGTTTGAGCACCAAACGGCACGTTAGCCGAAATTGAAGAAGTCCCGGCGTAATAGTTCCCACCGATCGGCCCGCGACCATAACGCGGGTTATGATACTTCTTCAGTTCATCGATATAGGTTTCATAAGCCCGCGCCAGCAGCATATCAACCTGGTCATCATCGTTGCCATACTTCGGTGCGCCGTTAATCAGCCGCTGACGAAGTTGCTCATTGGTCAGCCCGTCAAAATCACTCGCCAGCGCCTGTGCCAGCGCTTTCTGCCCTATCACACCCTGCTCAAAAACCAGTTTGTTCACCGCCGCCAGGCTGTTACCCAGATTGGCAATCCCCACCTGCAGACCGGATACCCAGTCATATTTCGCGCCCCCCTGCTTAACGCTCTTCGCCCGCTCAATACAGTCATCCACCAGCGCCGAGCAGAGAATATCGTGGGCGTTCTCTTCCAGAATGGTGTCCACCACATACTCAATCTCAATCGATTTGCGGGCGTAATAACGGATCTGCCGATCCCAGGCCGCCAGCACCCGGTCAAAATGCTCAAAGTTACCGGCGGACAGCGCTTCAGGCTGAGGCAGGAACACCTGGCCGCTGGTGGCATCGCGGCCACCTTCCAGCGCGGCCAGCATTACCCGCGCGAAGTTGATAAAGCTCATCCCGGTACAGCGATAGCCCCACTTCCCCCCCACGGCGGTTTCAATACAGCCGATGGCGGCATACTGATAAGCATCTTCCGGTTCCACGCCCAGCTTGATGAATTCCGGAATGACAATCTCGTCATTGTTAAAAGCAGGCATGCCGAAGCCACAACGGATCACCTGGATACAGGCATCCAGAAAGTCATCGCTGATCCCGGCATGATAACGCACGCTCAGGTTCGGCTGGGTTGAACGCAGCCGGCCACAGGACTCAAGAATCACATAAGAGAGCGGATTCACGGCATCCACTGCTTTGCCATTCAGCAGATTCTGTCCGCCAATGGTCACGTTCTGATACAGCGGGCTACCAGCCGAGGCTTTGGAGTGCGAGCCGGAGCGAATTTTGTTCACTTCCAGCAGTTTCAGCCAGCAGCTGTGCAGCAGCTCAATAGCCTGTTCACGCCCCAGGTTTTGCTCCAGCTCCACATCACGGCGATACCACGGATAAAGATACTGGTCCATCCGGCCGAATGAAACCGAGTGACCGTTGGATTCTATCTGCAATAGCAGCTGCATGAAGTAGCACAATTGCAGTGCCTGCCAGAATGTTTTGGGCGGCTCGCTGGCGATAACATCGCAATTTTCTGCTATCGCATGAAGTTCACCCTGTCGCTCAGGGCGGCTCTCTCTCACTGCCATTTCCCGCGCCAGCGCCGCAAAGCTACGGATATGATCGCTGACCGCCTGCAGGGTTATCTCAATCGCCTTCAGAAACTGATCGCCATGCAGATCTTCCAGCACGGTCAGATTGATGCGGGAACGGCGACCGGCCACTTTTTCCTGCATTCCTGCCAGCCCTTTTTCCAGCAGCAGCGGAAAATTGATCGCCAGGTGAGCATCTCCGGAAGTCATGTTGCCTTCCGCTTTAATGATCCCCGTCGCCAGCAGCGCCTTCTGCTCATCAGTGAACATACCGTAGCAGCGATCCTGCACGGTCTGACCCCGCCACCACGGGCAGATCTCATGCAGGATCCTTTTGTTCTCTTCACTGACCGAGAACCCCGCACCGGGACGATCCGCCAGATCGTCAATCTCTTTCTCAATCCACGACACGGTATATTCCGGGAAGATCGGCGCTGCACGCACTTCGCCGGCCTGGTTGCCAACGATCAGCTCATCGTGCCTGATCCAGATGGTGCGGTTTGCCAGATGATAAGCCAGCGCGAGTGCCCGCCGTACAGGCAGCGGTTTATCCCTGTTTTCCTGATACACTTTTGTGTAATGGCGGGCGCGTTCGGTACAAACCGGTGGCTTAGTAATGCGGATCAGTGCCTGTTTGTGTGCCTGAGTTCTGGCGCTTAAGGTATCAAGTTTCAGTTGGGTCATGATCTTATCCTCTTAAGGTCGCAGCCAGACCTTTATGCGCGGCATATGACTGCGCGAACTGAAGGAGTTCAGGGCAGTCGAGCGGCAGATCCGGTGCGAGGTAAGGCTGGTTGAGTAAGGCATATTTATTCCTGCCCAGCGTGTGGTAGGGCAGAAAATGAATTTCGCTGACGTGCAGCTGGTCGGCGGCAAAATCGACAATGCCCTTTACCGACTCTTCGTCGGCATTGAAGCCCTGGATTAAAGGCACGCGCACAACGATCTCTTTGCCAGTGGCCGCCACTTTTCGCAGATTTTCCATCACTCTTCTTGCCGAACCGGCAGTCCAGAGCCTGAACTTCTGTTCGTCGACATGTTTCAGATCGGCCAGTAAGAGATCGATCCAGGGCAGCGAGGGCTGAATATAGCGCCACGGCACATGCAGACAGGTTTCCACTGCGGTGTGGATGCCTTCTTCATGGCTGGTGCGCAACAGCTCCATTGCCAGCCGGGGCTGCATAAAAGGCTCGCCGCCGGAAAGCGTCATCCCACCCGCACTGCGCCGGTAGAAAGGCTTATCACGTCTGACCACAACCATGATCTCCTCAGCCGTTTTTGCCTCACCACATACTGTCAGCGCCTGCGTGGGACAACAGTTTTCCAGCGCGACCAGATGTTCTGGCGCGATCCTCTGCCGATCGATCTGCAGTTGACCCGCAGATTTACTTACCACATCCGGCGTGGCCTGCTGACAGAGACTACAGCCCTGCAGGCAGAGGCGGTTATCGAACAGCAGTTCCTGCTGCCGGGTGCAGCTTTCCGGGTTCTGACACCAGCGGCAGCCCAGTGAGCAGCCTTTCAAAAAAACCACGGTGCGGATCCCAGGCCCGTCATGGGTGGAGTAACGCTGGATATTGAAGATCATTGTCCGGCCTTTTGCATATTACGTACGAAGATTTATATCCTTTCGAAAGAAAGCGATATTGATTACGAACAATAAAACTGACGCTGATGTGGCTATACTGTCATCAATTTGCAACTCATCACATTTCGGGGAACAAGCGATGGAACTCTTTCTGGATACCTCTGATGTCGCCGCAGTTAAACGCCTGGCGAGGGTTTTTCCGCTGGCCGGGGTCACCACCAATCCCAGCATTGTTGCCGCCGGTAAAAAGCCGCTGGATGTGCTGCTGCCCGAGCTACAGGAAGCGCTGGGCGGTGAGGGACGACTGTTTGCACAGGTTCTGGCACCAGAGGCAGAGCGGATGGTGGAGGAAGCAAAGACCCTCCGCGCAATGATCGAGAATCTGGTGGTGAAGGTGCCGGTGACTGCTGAGGGGCTGGCAGCTATCAAACTGCTGAAAAAAGAAGGGATCCCGACGCTGGGCACCGCGGTCTACGGTGCCACACAGGGACTGATGTCAGCGCTGGCAGGAGCAGAATATGTTGCCCCTTATGTTAACCGCGTGGATGCCCAGGGCGGCGACGGTACTCAGACCGTAAAAGATTTACAGCAGCTTTTGAGCCTGCACGCGCCCGGCGCAAAAGTTCTTGCAGCCAGTTTCAAGACACCCCGTCAGGTGATGGCCTGCCTGCTGGCAGGTTGCCAGTCCGTGACCCTGCCGCTGGACGTCGCAGAGCAGATCATCCTCACCCCAGCGGTTACCGCTGCAGTGGAGAAATTTGAGCAAGAGTGGTTAAACACTTTCGGCGTAACGGGCTTCTGAACAGATGATCAATTCCAGACAGCTGCAAATTGTTCAGCTGGTTAATGACCGCGGCACGGTCAGCGTCAGCGAGCTGGCCCAGCTTACCCAGGTATCGGAGGTGACGGTTCGTCAGGATCTGACCACGCTGGCGCGCAACAGCTATATAAAGAGGGCACACGGCTTCGCCCACTCTGTCGGCCAGGATGATGTCGGCACCCGAATGCAGACACACTTCACGCTGAAAAAGGCGCTGGCAGGCTATGCCGCTTCACTGGTCAGCGAGGGGGAAACGGTTTTTATAGAAGGGGGGAGCACCAATGCCCTGCTGGCCCGAGCACTTGCCGACAATGAAACACTCACCCTTGTCACGGTCAGCCATTACATTGCCGGGCTGCTGAAAGAGGCCCGCTGTGAGGTGATTATTCTCGGCGGTCTGTATCAGAAAGGCAGTGAATCGGTAGTCGGCCCGCTGACCCGGGCCTGCGTGCAGCAGATTCATTTCCAGAAGGCGTTTATTGGCGTGGATGGCTGGCATGCGGATACCGGATTTACCGGCAAGAATATGCTGCGCTGTGACACCATCAATGCGGTGATGGACAAAGGCATTGAGACGATTGCCCTGACCGACTCATCCAGGTTCGGGCAAATTCACCCCTACCCGCTGGCGCTGAATCATCAGTTTCAGCATGTGGTCACCGATACGGGGATAAAGCCTGAACACCGGGTTAGTCTGGAAAAGCAGGCGGTGAATGTGCATCTGGTCAGTGATGCTTCACTGAAAAGGGTGTGAATGAGATAACTGAACAGGCCAGCGTCAGCCCGGCCCTGAAACGACAAAAGCCTGATTCATTGCTGAATCAGGCTTTTTAAATGCTTGGCGGAACGGACGGGGCTCGAACCCGCGACCCCCTGCGTGACAGGCAGGTATTCTAACCAACTGAACTACCGCTCCACCGATGTTCCCCGTCGGGAACGGGGCGAATATTACGGGCAGCGGTCCAGGCCGTCAATGCTTTTTATACGCCTTTAAGAGCGAGTGCGTATTTTTTCACCTTGCCGCGCTTTTATTACCCGTTTTGAGGCAGTTAAGCCCGCCACAGGCAACTGCCACCCTTTTTCATCACCAGATCCAGCCGGGATTCGTGCTCGGCCACTTCCTCTGCCGAGGCCATAACAACTCGCAGGCCGGAAGCCGGACGCGCAATACGGTGGATGGTATCGCCGTTGCTTTGCTCCTGACGTTCACCCTCCATTGAGAAGGTCAGCGATGTCTGCCCACCGGTCATCGCAAGGAACACTTCTGCCAGAATTTCGGAGTCAAGAAGTGCGCCGTGCAACGTTCGTTTGCTGTTGTCTATTTCATAACGCGAACAGAGCGCATCGAGGCTGTTGCGCTTGCCGGGGAACATCTTACGCGCCATCGCCAGGCTGTCAGTGACTTTACAGAAGGTGTCCGTTTTCGGGATATTGCGCCCCAGTTTGGCGAATTCATAGTCCATAAAGCCGATATCGAACGAGGCGTTGTGGATCACCAGCTCCGCACCGTCGATGTAAGCGATAAAATCGTCCGCTATTTCGGCAAAGGTGGGTTTGTCCGCAAGGAACTCATCGGCAATACCGTGTACGCCGAACGCTTCCGGATCCACCAACCGGTCCGGCTTCAGATAAATATGGAAGTTGTTCCCCGTCAGGCGACGGTTCACCACCTCCACGGCACCGATTTCAATGATGCGGTGGCCTTCGTAGTGGACCCCGATCATGTTCATGCCGGTTGTTTCAGTATCGAGTACGATCTGCCGTGTGGTATTTACTGTGCTCATAGGACCCGTTTATGTCAGACTTGGCGTTTTTCAGCAGGGAGTCTACCAGAGATGCCTAAGCAGGTAGAAATTTTCACCGACGGTTCCTGTCTTGGCAACCCCGGTCCGGGCGGTTATGGCGCGATCCTGCGCTACGGCAAACACGAAAAAACCTTTAGCGCCGGTTACTACTTAACGACCAATAACCGCATGGAAATGATGGCGGCAATTGTCGCGCTTGAAGCCCTGACGGAGCAATGTGAAGTGGTGCTGAGCACCGACAGCCAGTATGTCCGCCAGGGGATCACCAGTTGGATCCATAACTGGAAAAAACGCGGCTGGAAAACGGCCGATAAAAAACCGGTAAAGAATGTCGACCTGTGGAAGCGGCTCGATACCGCGCTGAGCCATCACCAGATCAAGTGGGAATGGGTAAAAGGCCATGCGGGCCACCCGGAGAATGAACGCTGTGACGAATTAGCCCGTGCCGCAGCCGGCAGCCCCGCATTTGAAGATGTGGGTTATCAGTCCGAATCCTGATGACGCTGGCGCGAACGAAACTGACTGGTTGCGCCCACTGCCGGGCTCAGCCTTCTTTTCGCTGCGGCCTTCTTCGCCGGGTTGATGATCAGCGGAAAAGTCCGCTTGCGCGCCACGATAATACTCAGGCAGCCCAGCGCCGGAAAATGGGTGCTGATCACCTTGCCGCCCTGCCGGTTCCACGGCAATACCTGAAAACGGGTGCGCTGTACCACTTCGTAATTCAGCAGGCTCAGCCAGTCCATCAGCCGCGTTTGGGTAAACATGCGGCTGTTCCACGGAACGCGGCGATGGATGCCGGGGATCAGCTTGCCAATGCCCAGTACGCTGAACGGGTTAAAGCCACTGATAATCATCCAGCCATCGTCGATCAACACCCGATCCACTTCACGCAGAATACGGTGCGGATCGCTGCTCCATGCCAGACAGTGCGCCAGCAGGCAGGCATCAACAGATTTGGATTCAAAGGGCAGGCTCATCGGGTCGGCTTTGACATGCAGATCGTCGCCGCTTAACCCGACATTGACCTGATGCGAGATGGCACAGTTTTCCGTGTCAATCTCCGCACTGAGATTGCCTATTTTCAGCAAATGGAAACCGTAGAGTTTATCGAGGCGCGGCTGCAGGTGCTGCGTCAGCGCATCACGATAAAATTCACCCCAGGGGATCTCTGACCAGGATTGAGGCACGTAACGAATTTGGCGTGTTTTAGCGGGCTTCATGCTTTACCATCTTCTTTCCATTTCGGGCAATCCAGAGGCGATGATGAATCTTACCAGTATTCCGGCACTTCAGGACAACTACATCTGGACACTCAATAACGATCGGGGCGAATGCCTGATTGTCGATCCAGGCGAAGCGGCTCCGGTTCTTGCGGCACTGGCAAAGAACCAGTGGCAACCGGTAGCGATTCTTCTCACTCATCACCATCACGACCACGTCGGCGGCGTGAAGGAACTGGTGAAAAAATACCCTGATCTTGTGGTGTATGGCCCAGATGAGACGCAAGATAAAGGAGCTACCCAGATCGTCACTGACGGAGATAAGGTGGCTGTTTTGGGGCTCGAATTTAGTATTTTTCTTACCCCAGGGCACACTTTAGGACATATCTCATATTTCAGTTTCCCTTACCTTTTTTGTGGTGACACGATGTTTTCGGGGGGATGCGGCAGGTTATTCGAAGGCACGCCAGAACAGATGTTCGAATCTTTTCAAAAACTTAATAAGCTGCCTGATAATACGCTGGTTTGCTGTGCACATGAGTACACGTTATCCAATTTGAAGTTTTCCCACGCCATTTTGCCGCAGGATGTGGAGATAGCGCGCTATTATCGTGAAATTAAGGAGTTACGCGCGAAAAATGGGGTTTCGGTGCCCACAAAGCTGGCACTGGAGCGGAAAATAAATGTTTTTCTGCGAACGCAAGATACTGAATTACAAAAGACTATCGGGTACGAAACATCTCCACAACATGAATGGCAAGTATTTGCAACTCTACGCGAGAAGAAAGACCATTTTTAATTTTTCAGGTTGTGTTGCGCAAAGCGACCACGTATAGTTGCTCGTCTTTTAAGCGAACTATGACACACACATGAAGGCTAAAGCGATATTATTCGCCTCGGTCTTGCTGGTGGGTTGCCAGGCGTCAGGGCATGACGCTAACGATCCTGAACAGCATGCACAGAGTTTGTCTTCGGCAAGTCAAAGTGAAACTAGTAAAACCGCAGACCGTTTATTGTCTCCGCGTTGGCAGGATGATGGAACCAGCCTTACGCAGGAACAGGATCTGTGGAATTTCATTAGCGACGAGCTGAAGATGAAGGTTCCGGATAACCCCCGGATACGCGAACAAAAACAAAAATATTTGAGCAACAAGAGCTATCTCCACGATGTAACATTACGGGCAGAGCCGTATATGTACTGGATAGTCGAGCAGATTAAGCAACGTAAGATGCCGATGGAACTAGTACTACTACCCATAGTGGAGAGCGCTTTTGACCCCCATGCAACGTCTGCTGCCAATGCCGCAGGTATCTGGCAGATAGTACCGCAAACGGGGCGTAACTACGGTTTGAAGCAGAGTCAGTGGTATGACGGGCGTCGTGATGTTGTCGCCTCTACCAGGGTTGCGCTGGATATGATGCAACGCCTGAACGGCATGTTTGGCGGAGACTGGTTACTGACCATCGCCGCGTATAACAGCGGTGAAGGACGTGTGATGAAGGCGGTTAAAGCCAATAAAGCCCGCGGGAAACCAACGGATTTCTGGCATTTATCGCTGCCACGCGAGACCACGATTTATGTGCCAAAAATGTTGGCTTTAGGAGACATCCTGAAGAACAACAAGCGTTACGGTGTACGCTTGCCGGAACCTAATGAAGCCCGTGCTCTGGCACGCGTGGAAGTAGGCCAGCAGATCCAACTGACGCAGGCGGCAGAAATGTCGGGCATGTCTCTGAGCAAGCTGAAAAGTTTTAACGCGGGTTACAAACGCGGTGCGACGGCGCCAAAAGGCGGTCCTCAGTACATTATGGTACCGAAGTCACACGTCGCGCAGCTGCGTAACTCTCTGGCAACAGGCGATATTGCCGCCGTGCAGCCCACAGCGTTGGCCAGCAATACGACGGCAGGCTCCTACAAAGTGCGCAACGGCGACACCCTGTCAGGAATTGCCAATCGCCTGAATGTCTCGGTGAAGGATCTGCAGCGTGCGAACAATCTTCGTGGCGGCAACATCAAACCGGGACAGATGCTGAGTCTGGGCGGTAGCGGCAACGCCACCAAACTGGCCGATAATGGCAACAGCATCACCTATAAAGTACGTAAAGGTGATTCTCTGGCCAGCATTGCGAAACGTCATGGAGTGAATGCGAGGGACCTGATGCGCTGGAATAATGGTGACACCGCGGACCTTCAGCCCGGCGACAAACTGACGCTGTTTGTCAGTAACACCCGTACGCCTGACAGTTAAAACGTCTTCAGACCGATAAAAAGCCAGTCTTGTGACTGGCTTTTTTTATGCCCATTTCACAGCCTTCCCCCCTCTCCTGCCGGTCAGGATGTGATCCCTGACACGCTTAGCCGATACCAACTGTGATCGGGATCGCCTAATGATAACCTGCATCTTGTATGGTAGTACATCTGGTTATTAATGTTAATCTTGTGTTTATTTTTTAATCATAACACCTCATAAAAAAACAATTTATTAACAGGGCGTACCACACCTTCGCGACTTGACGTGCGGGGCGTACTGGCAATAACCCATTAAAAGGCATCGGGCATGACAATCCCTTCATCTGAACTGGCCCAAAAGCGGGCTGAAGTTGCTTCACAGGCAGAACCGGCACAGCAGCGGGCTAAAACAGCCGTACAGGCGATCCCGGAACAGCCACGACGCGGGTTGATGCGTTTTCTTCCGCGAGCCCACCCGCTCTCCTGGTGGATGCTGGTTATCACCACCCTGGCGATCCTGATGAACTCCATCGACAGAATTATCCTTCCCACCCTGCTCCCGGCCATCATGACCTCGTTCCACCTCAGCGAGGTGCAGGCGGGCTGGCTGAACTCACTCAGTTTTGTCGGTACGCTCACCGGGGCGGTACTGTTCGGGCTGTTTTCCGACTGGTGGGGAACCGGGCATAAACGTTGCTATAGCTGGTGCGTAGCCGTACTGGTGGAAATCGTCTCTGGCGTGGCGACGGCGTTCTGTAGATCCCTCGGCGCGTTTCAGGCGCTGCGTGTGGCAATGGGCATGGGCACCGGCGGCTCAGAGCCTGTTAACGTTGCGCTGCTCGGTGAATGGTGGCAGAAGGAGAACCGTGGTTTTGCGATTGGCGTACACCACACCGGCTTTCCTTTGGGTCAGTTGGTCGGCCCGATCCTGATTGCCGCCATTCTGGCCTTTGCCACCTGGCGTGAAGCGTTCCTGTTTATCCCAATGATTGGGCTGGTGATCCTTATTGCTCAGCTGATCCTGGGTACCCGCAGGAATCATCAGAAGGTCAACGACTGGATCATTGAGAACAAGCTCACGCCACCGGTTAACGAGTCTTTGCACAAGACGGAGGAAAGGGCTTCAATCTGGTCTAACGTCGCGGCCTGCCTGAAGAACCGTAACTGCCAGCTGGCTATCCTGCTGATCTTCGGATTTACCTGGGCGGAGATGGGCATCGCTAACTTCCTGACGTTGCAGCTGATGCGGGAGGTGGGCCTGAACCTTTCCACCGCCGCAATCATTTCCGGGGCATCCGGCCTGACCGGATGGATTGGGCAGATCCTGTGGGGCAGCTTTTCCGACGTGAAGGGTCGTAAGCGTTCTCTCAGCTTTATCATCGCGGGCTGGATCCTGGCGGCAGCGCTGTGCACCTTTATCCACTCAGCCGCTCTGGGCTGGGCAATCCTGATCTTCTGGGGGCTGTTCCGCAACTCGCCTTATCCTGTTGCCTATGCACTGCTGATCGACTCATCGCCGCGTGCCGCCGCCTCCAGCATGGGCCTGATGATTGGTCTGGCGGTGGGGATCGCAGGTATCCTGGTGGCCCCGGTTAGCGGCTGGATCATCCATACCTGTGGTTTCACCGTGCACTATCTTGTGATTGCCTGCGTGCTGTTGCTTTCCTGCGTACCGCTCTGGTTTATCAAAGAAACCGTTAACGTTCAAAAGGCCTGATATGAGAAATGACCTGGTTTCGCTGCTACAACAGCACCGCCTGATTGAGCTGAATCATCTCTATGAGGAATTTATGCCGGTCTGGCCAACCCACGGGAAGTTTTTTTGCAGCCGTGCGGAGGATTATGTCGCCGGAGACGGGAACTACAATTGCCAGCTGAGCCTGGGTGACCATTGTGGCACCCATGTGGATGCGCCGGTGCATTTTATTGAGGGCGGTAAAACCATTGAACAGATTGATGTCCGTCAGCTGACCGGACGTGGACGCTGTCTGGATATGTCCTTTCTGGCCGCCAATAGCGATGTCACCCTGCGGATGATTGAGGGCTGGGAAACGGAGCATGGAGCAATAGAAGCGGGTGATATCGTGATTTTCCGCACCGGCTATGATGAAAAATGGCGCTGCCGTCCGCATCAGGCAGCGTTTCTGGCCGACTGGCCGGGGTTGTCGGGCGAAGGAGCGAATTATCTGATTAGCAAAGGAGTGAAAGTCTTCGGTACGGACGCCATGTCGCTGGATCGCTACAGCAACGAGGCACATCCGGCGCATCTGGCCGTGCTGGGAGCAGAATGCCTGATTCTGGAAAATCTGGCTAATCTGAAAGCCCTGCCGACAGAATTTACTTTTATCGCGCTGCCGCTGAGGATCAAGGGGGCATCAGCCTCCCCGATCCGGGCGATTGCTCTGGTGAAATAGCAGCCTTCTGTGGGGCTGCTGTTTATCCTCAGGGCCTGAAAGCCTCAATAAAAATACTGTCAGTGCTGAAGCTGCCGTCCGGCTGCAGCGCAAAGTAGTGCTGCACTTCATCAGATGCCGACTGCTGATAAGCGCGGATCGCCTCTGCCATTACCGCAGGGGTACGCATCCGCTCTGTCCAGCTGCAAAATTCAAGATCCAGCCGATCATGCTGAACAGCGCTGACAGACAGCCCCGCTTCGGTAAACATCGTCAGCCATTCGCCAGGCGCGTAATCCCGGACGTGCGAAGTATCACGCAATGCCTCCACCGTCTGTAACCAGATATCCAGCACCGGGTTGCCAGGCGCATTCACATCCATAAAGATGACTTTGCCCCCGGGCTTCAGCACCCGTTTAACCTCACGCAGTGCGCGACCCACATCGTGCCAGTGGTGGGCGGAATAGCGGCTGATGACGATATCAAACTGCTGGTCAGCAAAAGGCAGCTGTTCGGCATAGCCCTGTTGGGTGGTGAGATGAGGATAACCGCGCGCTCTGGCCGCTTCGGCCACCACCTCCAGCATTCTGGCAGAGAGATCGTAAGCCACCACGCTTTTTACATGCTGAGCCGCAACATAGCTGGCATGGCCGCCACCGCAGCCTAAATCCAGCACTGCCGCTTCCGGCTCCGCAAGCAACCGTTCTCCCAGCCGGACAAGGTCGCGGCCGCTGGCGTGTACAGCGCTGCTCAGGTAGGCGCTGGCCTGTTCACCAAACTGCTGTTCGACGTTGTCATGATGATGCTTTGCCATATCGCTGTTTCCTTTGCCTGTAGAGTGAGTATGGGCAGAACGATGGTTTGGCCTGCCCGTGAGTGGCGGCAGGGCAACATTCCTTAGAGAAGCGCAGGCTTGCCGGGATTGAATTCAACCAGTAGAGGATTGTGATCGGAGGCGCGGGTGACCAGGACGGAAGCTTCTGCCACGCCCATGCCGCGGTAAAACACAAAATCTAAAGGACGACCAAAGGCTTTTCGCCGGTGATCGTCGGTAAAGTTCACTTCTTTCAGCCCCATGTCACGGGCGAAAGTGTATAAGGCATGAATCCGCTGACGGCTCCACGCATTAAAGTCCCCGGCCATAATCACCGGCCCCTGGTGATGCATGATCTGCTCACCAATTGGCCCCAGCTGTTTACTGTAAACATCGATCCCCAGACTGAAGTTAACGGCATGGATATTCACCACCATCAGCATCTGCTCGTCTGGCAACGGATACGCCGTTACCAGCGCGGATTTAGCCAGCCGTAATAACGGCTCGCGCTCGCGCAGAGGGCAACAATAAACGGGATGGGCGGAGGCCAGCGTCATCACTCCGGAAGGATGCTGAGGCAGCACAAACGCGGGGACCTGATCTGCCGCCAGATAATTCGTGGTGGCAAAACGCACCAGCTCAGGGGTGGTCTGCGCTTCCTGCAGTAAAACCAGATGAGCATCCTTACCGAAGTTCTGCAGAACCGAAAGCCAGTCAGCGCGCTGTTGTTTAAAAATGTTCCATACCAGTACCCTCAGGGAGGACTCGGTGGTCAGCGGTGCGCCGGGCGGCAGAGCCTTGCCGACGTGCAGCATAGCACCTGGCGGAAAAATACGCTCCGCTGGCTGTCCTGCTACATATCTCATGGCATAGGTCTTTTTTCGCACTTTACCGCCTGGCCTTAACTGATGCTGGAATCATATTGTCTTTCAGTTATAGGGGCTTTATGGCCCGGTTTCAATCAGAGCATGCTAATAAGATTTGAAAAACAAGTGATGCCAGGCCCTGCGGCACAGCGCTGAAGGCGTGACCAGAGAATCTGATTGCGGGCTATGAGTGTTTGCAGGACAAAAAAAAGCCCTGAGTCTTATGACTCAGGGCTTTATGTAAAGTGGCGGAACGGACGGGGCTCGAACCCGCGACCCCCTGCGTGACAGGCAGGTATTCTAACCAACTGAACTACCGCTCCACCGATTCTGTACTCAAACCAGATGACTGCTTCTGATTTCAGGTGTTTCGCCCTTTCCACGTCACTGGAAGGTCATGACCATAAATGGCCTAAATTGATGCCTGGCAGTTCCCTACTCTCGCATGGGGAGACCCCACACTACCATCGGCGCTACGGCGTTTCACTTCTGAGTTCGGCATGGGGTCAGGTGGGACCACCGCGCTAAAGCCGCCAGGCAAATTCTTTTACCGAACTCAATGCCATATTAGTGGTGCTGATACCCAGAGTCGAACTGGGGACCTCACCCTTACCAAGGGTGCGCTCTACCAACTGAGCCATATCAGCACGTTTATCATTGACAGCAAACGGAGTACACGCATTTACTGTTTTAAATTGATGCCTGGCAGTTCCCTACTCTCGCATGGGGAGACCCCACACTACCATCGGCGCTACGGCGTTTCACTTCTGAGTTCGGCATGGGGTCAGGTGGGACCACCGCGCTACAGCCGCCAGGCAAATTCCTGTGCTCTGTCCCGTTTATTTTACGCCGATGCTGCGTTGGYTGTGCTTGTAAACTCAGTCAATTACCGGCTTAACCTGCGCATTTATGCTGAATGCTCACGCTACTCCGGTTGAAGACTACACCCAGTATTTACCTGATGGCGCAAACCTGGCGCTGATTGTACAGAAAATAGGCGCCAGCACTCCCTCTATTGACTATCACAGTAAACATCAGATTCATTGTTAATCTGTTTAATGATCAATTGTCTTAATTATGTGTGCGCATGGCGGAAATTAGGATTATTTCTATCTTTGTCCAACAGAATGAAAAGAAAGAGCTTTCTTAAAAGCAGCATAAAAATCCGCGTGTT
>JBNONK010000006.1:0-228899 GCA_050311775.1 Erwinia amylovora
GAACTGTTTTGCGTCCCACGCCACCACGCAAAGCGTGGTGCAGGTCACAATCACCGCATCAGCATGTTGGCACATCTCCTCAATGATCTGCCGGGTGGTTTCGGCAATGGCAGGCGTCACCTCACTGGCCGCAATGGCGCTTGCCAGCAGGCAGCAGCTGGATTACGAAGATATCCAGCTGCTGCACCGCTGCTTCAAATACGTCAATGTTGCTTCTTGCAGCATGCAGACAGGCTATGGTCGCCATGCAGGTCTCTCCGGCAGAGTGATGCTCACACTGTGGCAAATTCCCCGGCTTTTCAGCAGCTGGATTNCTTCGTAATCCAGCTGCTGCACCGCTGCTTCAAATACGTCAATGTTGCTTCTTGCAGCATGCAGACAGGCTATGGTCGCCATGCAGGTCTCTCCGGCAGAGTGATGCTCACACTGTGGCAAATTCCCCGGCTTTTGCCAACTTATCCGGCGTAAGAAGTGCAAATGTTTCACCGAAGAGTCACCAAAAAAGTGCAATGCCCTGCTCTGATGCACAATCCCATGAAACCTTAGTTTCATTTTATGAGAGTTTCCCGTCACCACGGGGCTTTTGATTCATAAGAAACTGGTATGGAAATTGCTTGACTGCTAAGGAGTCCATAAGGAGAGACAGATGAAAGCGATAGTGATTGGAGCGGGGATCGGCGGCATGTGCACCGCGATTGCCCTGAAGCGTTTTGGTATCGACACTGCGGTTTATGAAGCGGTCAAAGAGATCAAACCCGTCGGTGCGGCAATCTCAATCTGGCCTAACGGCGTCAAATGCCTGAATTTCCTTGGGATGAAAGAGCAGTTGCGCGCGATTGGCGGTCCGATGCGCGCAATGGCCTATAACGATTTTCTGCACGGCAACCCCCTCACCCGCTTCAGCCTTGACCCGCTGGTGGCAGACTCCGGCGAACGACCCTATCCCGTCGCGCGTGCCGAGTTACAGGCGATGTTGCTGGACACTTATGGCCGTGAAGAGGTGCAGTTCGGTAAGCGAGTCGCCCGCGTGGAGCAGGATGAAAATGGCGTCACCGCAGGGTTTGAAGACGGCAGTGAAACCCACGGCGATTTGCTGATTGCCTGTGACGGCACTCACTCCGTGGTGCGCAAATATGTGCTGGGCAGGACTGTTGAACGCCGTTATGCGGGCTATGTCAACTGGAATGGCCTGGTGGCGATCGATGAGAGCATCGCCCCTGCACAGCAATGGACCACCTTTGTTGGCGAGGGTAAACGCGTTTCGCTGATGCCCGTTGCGAACAATCGTTTCTATTTCTTCTTTGATGTGCCGCTTCCCGCGGGCCTGGAGGAAAATCGCAGCACCCTGCGTACCGATCTGAAGCGCTATTTCAGCGGTTGGGCTGAGCCGGTACAGAAGCTGATTGACCTGATCAATCCGGAAACCACCAACCGTGTGGAAATCCACGATATTGATCCTTTCGCGCAGCTGGTAAAAGGCCGGGTTGCCCTGCTGGGTGACGCCGCGCACAGCACCACGCCGGACATCGGTCAGGGTGGCTGCGCAGCAATGGAAGATGCGGTGGTGCTGGCTAACGTCCTGCAGACCAATTCATTGGGAATTGAAGATGCCCTGCTGCGCTACCAGCATAAACGTGCTGACCGGGTAAAAGATCTGGTGCTGAAGGCTCGAAAACGTTGCGACGTGACGCACGGCAAAGAGATGGCAGTCACCGAGCAATGGTATGAGGATCTGAAGAACGAAACCGGCGAGCGCATCATCAATGGCATGTGTGACACCATTCAGGGCGGCCCACTGGCCTGAAGCAACGGGGGGAGAAACTCCCCCCGTTATTGTCTCGATCCAAATCCGCCATCAATCTCATGAGTGGGATGACACGGGCCAGAAATATTCAGGCCTCTTTCAGGCCCCGGTTTATCAACATCGGCTCAATCTCAGGATCGTGACCGCGCCACTCTGAATAGAGTTTTTTCAGGTCCTCACTGTTGCCGCGCGACAGGATCTTCTCACGGTAGATCTGGCCGTTTTCACGGGTCAGACCACCGCGTTCCCTGAACCACTCGAAGCCGTCATCGGCCAGCATCTGCGTCCACAGATAGGCGTAATAACCCGCTGCGTAGCCTCCTCCCCAGATATGACTGAAATAGCTTGAGCGATAGCGAGGTGGCACTGCAGCCAGGTCAATCCGTTCGGCCTGCAGAGCGCTTTTCTCGACACTGTCGACATCCTGCTCCAACTCACCCGCTGACAGGCTGTGCCAGTGCATGTCCAGCAGCGCAGCAGCCAGCAGCTCGGTCATGTCGTAACCCTTGTTGAATTTACTCGCTTTGATGATTTTCTCATGCAGGTCTGTGGGCATTGCCTCACCACTCTGATAATGGCGGGCGAAGTTTTTAAACACCTGCGCATCGCTTGCCCAGTGCTCGTTGCACTGCGAAGGGAACTCCACAAAGTCTCTCGGCGTGGACGTTCCTGACAGTCCAGGATAGCGCTGTTCTGCAAACAGGCCGTGCAGCGTGTGGCCAAATTCGTGGAACAGGGTGATGACATCATCCCAGGAGATCAGCGCGGGCTGGCCAGCAACCGGTTTGCTGTAGTTACAGACGTTGTAGATAACCGGCTTAGCTTCCAGCAGGGTAGATTGTGCAACAAAGTTGCCCATCCACGCGCCACCCCCTTTGTTGTCCCGCTTGAAGAAATCGGTATAGAACAGCGCCATGGGCTCACCGTTGCTGTCGACAATCTCATAAACGTTCACATCAGGATGGTATACGGGAAGATCGGAACGGGGGCGGAAGGTGATGCCAAACAGCTGAGTGGCTGCATAGAAAACGCCGTTTTCCAGCACGCTGTTAATTTCAAAATAAGGTTTGATCTGGCTGTCGTCGAGGTCGTATTTCGCCTTACGGACCTGCCCGGCGTAGAACAGCCAGTCCCATGGGGCAAGATTAAAACCGCCGTTTTGCCGATCGATCAGCTGTTGAATCTCTGCGGCTTCACGCATGGCGCGGTCAGTGGCGGCCGGCACGATTTCACGCATGAAATTCAGCGCTGCCTGCGGCGTTTTCGCCATCTGATCCTGCAGACTCCACTGCGCATAGCTGTCGAAGCCCAGCAGCTGCGCCTGGCGGGCACGCACACTTGCCAGCTGGGTAATCAGATTGCGGGTGTCTGAATCATCGTTTTTCTCTGCCCGGTTCCAGGCAATGCTGAACAGCGCTTCACGCGTCTGCCGATTGCTCAGATCCTGCAGTACTGGTTGCTGGGTGGTATTCTGCAGAGCAAGCAGCCATTTCCCCTGCAGTCCTTTTTCACCGGCAGCCTGGGAAGCGGCGCTCAGCTCAGCTTCGCTCAACCCTGCCAGCAGCGCAGGATCTTCCACGCAGAACCCGCCTGATTTAGTCGCGGCCAGCAGCCTGTTAGTAAATTGAGTGCTCAGGCTGGCCGCCTGCTGATTGAGGACTTTCAGTCTGGCTTTCTGATCCTCATCCAGACTGGCCCCGGCCAGCTGGAAACTTTGCCAGGTCACCTCGACCAGACGCAGCGATTCCGCATCCAGCTTTAAATTTTCCCGCTGCTGCCAGACCGTGTTCAGTCGGTCAAATAGCGTTGCATTCAGTTTAATATCATCTTCCAGCGCGGTCAGCTTTGGCGACATCTCTTCATCCAGAGCCTGCAGGGTATCGCTGGTGTTGGCGGAAGTCATTGCACTAAATACCGCCACGACGCGTTTCAGCATCTGCCCGGACAATTCGAGAGCCTGATAAGTATTTTCAAACGTAGGCGCATCCGGGTTATCAGCGATGCGCTGCACTTCTGCACGTTTCAGCTGCATGCCTTCTTCCAGCGCGGGACGGTAATCGCTCTCGCTGATTTTATCGAACGGCGGTGCCTGAAAAGGCAACGTACTCTGCTGACTGAACGGATTGTTTGGCATGATTTATCTCCTTGTCTCCTGAACACTTCAGCACAGGAGTAGAAACTGCGCAAGCCAGCTGCTGCTGGCAGAAGCCAGGGGTTACCTCATCCTTTTTCGCTGAACAGCGTCAGTAAGGCCTGGGTCTGCGGGTCAATCGGCACCAGATCTTTATTAACAATTAAGTGCAATGGTGTGGCGCGTTTTATTCCGTGAGCCAGAGGTAATACTTTCAGGGTTCCGGCCGCCAGCTGCGCAGCAATTCGCTCCTCCGGAAGCCAGCCATAGCCTACCTGAACCATCACGGCTTCAATCGCCGCCTCGATAGTGGAGAATGTCCAATACTCCGCCGGGCTGGCATCATCAGGTCGCGGCCTTGCTTCGCGGCCAGCCAGACGCACCAGCGGATAACGGGTCAAATCCTCTTCATGCAGAGGGTACGCCTGCTGATTCAGCGGATGATCCCGGTGGGCAACGGCCACAAAATCAATGTTGGTCAGCCATTGCCCCCGCCCGCTGATGTCCTGTCGGCGGGGAAGCACCATAATGTCAGCTTCTGCCGTCAGATCCGCCTCACTTTCCAGCACTTCGGTCAGGTTGATTTGAGTATGGGGATACTGTTGTTGGAACTGACGTAGAATGGCAAAAAGGCGACAGCGGGGAAAAATGCCATCCACGACCAGATTCAGTCGGGTACGGACACCGTCGCGCAATGACAGCGCATGGGCTTCGAGATAATCGAATGCTTTCAGTAATGGCCTGACCTGGCTGAGCATCAGCTCACCCGCGGGCGTCAGCACTGTTTTTCGCCCTGCCGGTTGTAGCAGCGTCACGCCAAGCCGTTCCTGCAACAAGGACAGATTGTAACTGACGGAAGACTGGCTGCGGTGGGTCGCCTCAGCTGCCCGGGCGAAGCTGCCAAGTTCGGTGACCTTGTCTAACAGGCTCCACTGTTCGAGGGTGGTTTTATGCATAATTAATCTAAATTTCAGAACATAATCATCCATAACTAGCATTATTCATCGGAAAAGTGAAATGGTATCGTCTTCTCACGCCATTAAGGAGACGTATGATGAACGCATTTGATAAAAACGATTTGACTGAATTTGTCGGTAAACATCTGGTGTACACCTATGACAACGGCTGGAATTACGAGATTTATATTAAAAATGAGCAGACGGTCGATTACCGCATTCACAGCGGGCTGGTAGGTAACCGCTGGGTAAGAGACCAGCGGGTTTATATCGTTCGCGTCGGCAGGGATATTTATAAAATTTCCTGGACCGAGCCAACCGGCACTGACGTCAGTCTGATCGCCAATCTGGGTGACCGCCTGTTCCACGGCACGATCTTCTTCCCGCGTTGGGTCATGAATAATCCGGAAAAAACCGTTTGTTTCCAGAATGATCATCTGGCAGAGATGGCGCGTTATCGTGAAGCAGGGCCGGCGTATCCTACTGAAGTGATCGATGAATTCGCCACCATCACTTTCGTGCGTGAGTGTGGCCGTGATAATCAGGACGTTATCGCCTGCGCGGCCAGTGAACTGCCAAAAGATTTCCCTGGTAACCTTAAATAAATCTGAACTGTTTGTGAGGGGCCTCCCCTCACTACACTGTGGAAGGTGTATAAATGGAATTATCAATCAAAGTCTTTATCAGCAACGATAAACATGACGGTTTCGGCGTCAGTTCAACCATTATTATGGGTGAAAAAGAGGCGATGCTGGTTGATGCTCAGTTCACTCTGGCTAACGCGCATCGACTGGTCGCGGAGATCATTGAAACCGGCCTTGAGTTAAAGAGAATATTTATTACCCACCTGCACCCGGACCATTTCCTGGGGCTGGAAGTGATCATGTCGGTCTTTCCTGATGCCGAGATCATTTCGTATAAAAGCGTCGCTGATGATGTCAATGATGCCTATGACTTTAAAATCGACTACTGGGGGCGCGAAGTATTGAAAGAAAACGGGGCGAAGCATAAATTCCCGATTAAACAAATCGAAGAAGACACGCTCTACCTCGAAGGTCAGGAGATCAGGATAGCAGGCTTAATGAGCGGCGACTGCATTACCGTTACCCCGTTGTGGATCCCATCCATAAAAACGCTGATTGCCAGTGATATCGTCTTTTCTGATGCCCACGTCTGGATTGCGGATATGCGCAGCCCTGAGAGAATAGCGCTATGGATGAAAAGCCTGGAGACTCTGGAGAGTTTGCAGGCTGAGGTTCTTGTTCCCGGCCATTCTGGCGTGACGCCCTCGTTAAGTCCTTCGGCGATTGGCTTCACCCGCAGATATATTCAGGATTTTATCAATGCCCTGCACCGGGTTGAGAGCAGTGAAGAGCTGATCCACGAAATGGAAAGAATTTACCCTCATCTGCCGGTAAAAATCTGCCTTGAATACAGCGCAAGGATCCTGAAAGACAATTACGTCTGGCCTGGCGACTGGCCTGTTTCGTTGAGAGAGATGGCCTCCACGCTGTAAGGCGCCCAACGACGTTTCAGGCGGCTTTTTCCTGATGACTGATTGACCAGACACACTGCCCATTAACCCAGGTGCAGGCAATATTACGATCGTCGCCCAGTGTCATCAGGACAAACAGTTTTTCCCAGATATCACGGCTGTTGCCGTAACGCATCTGTTGCAGCGCGGAAACGGCCGGATCCAGCACCACAAAATCGGCCTCTTTTCCCGGCATAAAATTGCCGATGCGATCCTGAAGATCCAGGGCCTGCGCCCCGCCCAGCGTGGCATGGTAAAACGCTTCGCAGGCCGCCAGTTTGTAGTGCTGCAGCTGCCCTACCTTGTAGGCTTCGCCCAGTGTTTTTAGCATGCTGAAAGTCGTTCCGGCACCGATATCAGTGCCAATTCCCAGCTTAACGCCCTTTTCCCAGCAGGTTTTCAGATTGAACAGGCCGCTGCCCAGAAAGAGATTTGAGGTCGGGCAGAAGGCCGCCGCCGAGTCGGTGTGATGCAGGCAATCCCACTCTTTCTCTTCAAGATGCAGGCAGTGGACAAAAACACTGCGCCGGCCGGTAAGCTGGTAGTGATGATAAACATCAAGGTAATTTTCATGCTCGGGAAACAGCGCTTTGACCCATTCAATTTCCTGCGGGTTTTCACTCAGATGGGTGTGCATCCAGATGTCGGGGTACTCCTCCTTCAACTGACGTACTTTTGCCAGCAGCGCCGGGGAGGAAGTTGGAGCAAAGCGTGGGGTCAGTGCATAGCTCAGGCGGCCGTGATTGTGCCAGCGCTCAATCAGTTTACGGGTTTGCTGGTAGCTCTCTTCCGGTGTCTCGGTCAGATAATCCGGCGCATTACGATCCATCATCACTTTACCCGCGATCAGGCGCATGTTGAGTGCCTGCGCCGCGCTGAACAGCGCATCCACTGACTGCGGATGAACGGTGCCGAATACCAGCGCCGTGGTGGTACCATTACTCAGCAGCTGATGCAGGAAGAAAGCTGACATTTTTGACGAATGCGCCGGGCAGTGATACTGACTCTCAACCGGAAAAGTATACTGCTCGAGCCATTCCAGCAGTTGCTCTCCAAAAGCACCGATCATTTCCGTTTGCGGATAGTGGATATGCGTGTCAATGAAGCCGGGCACAATCAGTTTACCGTGATAGTCAGTCACCACGCTTTCATCAGTTAACTGATGACGTCCCTCTTCCCAGCTTTGCAGCGAGACAATTTCACCGCCGTTAAGCAGCAGCACACCGTCTTCAATATAGCGGGCATGCTCAGGCAGCTGCTGAGGATTGGTTACCGTCGCGGTGAGATCAAAAAAGCTGCCACGAACAGCCTGAGTTATGGACACTGACATAGTGGTTCCTTGTGAGAGCCTGTGCCGCTCTCTCTGAGTGTTAATGCAGATGATGACGCGTTAATGAAATTTACAGCAAATATCATGCCAGTTAATTATTGATTTTTTATTAACAATATCAATTAATTAAAACAATAAAGACCGGCAAATAAAGTTCTCAGCCACGTAATCGTATGCGCAACCGTTTGCCCTGATAAGCAAACGGTTGCCGCGCAAAATCCTCGCACCTGCTAACGGTGACGGCTACGTTACTGGCGCTTTTATGCACCAGCGGAAAGCGAACTGCCGCCGCTGCGCACCGTCATCGTGCAACATTTCTTATCACTCATCCCATTTCCTTTCTTATCACGCTCCGGAGGAAGTGATATGGTGATGTGAACCCGAAATGTGTTGAGGAACAGTGAGATGATTGTATTTGTTACTGGTGCCACCGCTGGTTTTGGCGAAAGTATCACCCGGCGCTTTATCGCTCAGGGCCATCAGGTCATTGCGACCGGTCGCCGTCAGGAACGACTGCAGGCGTTGAAAGACGAACTCGGTGACAGCCTTCTGACTCTGCAACTGGATGTCCGCAACCGTGCCGGAATTGAAGAGGCGCTGGCCAGCCTGCCAGCCAACTGGCGCAATATTGACGTGCTGGTTAACAACGCCGGACTGGCGCTGGGGATTGAACCCGCGCACAAGGCCAGCCTGGATGACTGGGAAGCGATGATTGATACCAACAATAAAGGCCTGGTGTATATGACCCGCGCCGTGCTGCCAGCGATGGTGGAACGCAACATTGGTCATATCATTAATCTGGGATCGATTGCCGGCAGCTGGCCGTACGCCGGTGGCAACGTTTATGGTGCAACCAAAGCCTTTGTCCGTCAGTTCAGCCTTAACCTGCGTACCGACCTGCACGGCACCGCCCTGCGCGTCACGGATATCGAGCCCGGCCTGGTTGGCGGCACAGAGTTCTCCAACGTGCGCTTTAAAGGTGACGATGCCAAAGCCGACAGCGTTTATGAAGGTGCCGAACCACTGACGGCTGAAGATGTGACTGAAACCGTTTACTGGGTGGCGACGCTGCCCAGACACGTCAATATCAATACGCTGGAGATGATGCCGGTAGGTCAGACGCTGGCCGGTCTGAAAGTGCATAAACCCTGACAAGACTGGTGTGGCGGGCCGCAGGTCCGCCACATTACGGGTCAGAGCCCTTCACAATCGGGGTGAGCCAGCTCAGGCCCTTCCCCATCCTGCCACAATAATTAACATGCCGCAGAATGCCACCGCAGCCCCCAGCCAGTCGTAATGACTGAGTTTTACCCCATCAATAAAACGCAGCCACAATAACGCCGTTACCACATACACGCCGCCATAGGCGGCGTAAACCCGTCCACTTGCTGCCGGATGTAAAGTCAGCAACCAGACAAACAGCGCCAGACTTGCCGCCGCAGGTAACAGCAGCAGCACCGACGCCCCTTTTCTCAGCCATAACCAGGGGAGAAAGCAGCCAATAATTTCCATCAGCGCGGTAAGAAAAAACAGCAGTGTTGTTTTTAGTAACATACTAATCTCTCTGAATACTAAACGATGTCACCGGCTGGAGTGCGGGCCCGGCTTGCCAGATGATATACTAAAAGCAGAGATCGTCGCTGCTGTGTATAACTGCTGTGAAGGACAAACAAAGGAACCGATGATGAAGATGACGATGAATAAATGGCAAAAACAGCTGAGCGCTGCCGCTCTGCCACTGGTGTTGTTTGGCACCCTGTTCAGCATTCAACACACCGCCGAGGCGAAGACGGATACCCTGATCATTCAGAACGGCAACAGCCCTCTGACCAATGAACAGGCACGCCAGCAGAAACAGCAGTGGGACGCTACTCAGCGCCTGCGTAATAAAGAGAATCTCAGAGATGAGAAAAACTTCGATAAAAGCGATCGGGCTATTGATACCCGTGATGCCTGCGATCAAAGCCTGAACGTCAACGCCTACTGGGAACCCAACACCCTGCGTTGCCTGGATCGTCGAACCGGCCGTCCGGTTGCGCCCTGATACTGTAATGCTGCTATAGTTATCGCTGGTTTGATGCAAAAGGAAAGGATGATGAAAAGGTTGAAGTGGATATTAACTGCGCTGATTATTGCCACTCCGCTGGCAGTACAGGCATCTTGCGAAACGGTTAAAGCGGATATTAACCAGAAAATTATCAACAATGGCGTGCCTGCTTCCGGTTTTTCTCTGGAAATAGTGCCAAATGACCAGGCAGATCAGGCTGGCGGTCAGGTGGTGGGACACTGCGAAAATGACTCGCAGAAGATTGTCTACAAACGGAATGGCAGTGACAGTGAGGCACCCGCTCCGGCCACTACGGGGACCTCACAGGACGCACCGTCTTCTTAAGTTCTTCCCTGAAAAGGCTGCTTGCGCAGCCTTTTTTACTCCGTTACTCTGGCCTGCGAGCCGGGATCCGCCGGGCAATAATCAGGCTGCTCAGTGCAATCACTACCGAAACAGCAAACACCCAGTGCAGCGAGGTGGCAATTTCAGCAATCATTTGCTGCAGGCTGCCCGGATTAAGTGCTTCGCGCTGAGCCTGCGACATAATTTGCTGAACCGGGTCGCTGTGATCGGGTAGCCGCAGCAGCAAGTTATAATTGAGCACGGCCCCCATTACCGCCGTACCCAGCGCCGAACCCAACATCCGGCTGAACATAATCGAGGCGGTACAAATTCCGCGGATTGCAAACTCAGCATCATTCTGCACCGCAATCAGAAACGTGGTGCTGGTCATCCCCATTCCCGTGCCGATCACAAAAGCTGAAAACCCCGCGTGGAAAATGGAACTGTCGCTGTGCAGCGTCAGCAGCATTGCCGTGCCAACAATTAACAGAAATGAGCCGGTCTGTGCGGTGAAACGGTATGATGTACGCTGCATCAGCCGCCCGCTCAGCGTGCTTGCCAGCGGCCAGCCGATTGACATCATCGCCAGCGCACTGCCCGCTTGCAGCGGCGTACCACCGTTCACGCCCTGGATCCAGGTCGGCAGGAAGGCGCTGATCCCCATCATCGCCGCCCCGATCGCCAGGTTTCCGGCATTGCCCGCCACAATAGTACGATTCCGCCACAGCGCCAGCGGAAACAGCGGTTCACCGGAATGCTTTTCATGGCGCAACAAAGCGTATCCGGCAAACAGCGCCAGCAGCAGCAGCGCCACTACCCAGTAGCCCAGCGTTTCAGCCTGCAACAGCGCCGTCAGCAAGGCAGCCACTGTCAGCATCAGCCAGCCGCTGCCCGCCAGATTGAGTTTTTGCCGCTGCTGACTGCGTGATTCCGGGAACCAGCGGGCCAGCATCAGCATTGAAACAATACCGATTGGCACGTTAACCCAAAATATCAGCGCCCAGTTAAAATGCTGCACAATCCACGCGCCGGTCAGTGGACCAATAATCGCCGCCACCCCCCAGACGCTGGAGAGCCAGCCCTGAATGTTGGCCCGCTCCTTTGGCTGATAAACATCGGCAATGATTGTTGCGGTCAGCGGCATAATGGCGCCAGCCCCCAGCCCCTGAAAGGCGCGGAACAAGATCAGCCAGTTCATTTGTGAGGCAAAACCGCACAAAATCGACCCGAGTAAAAACAGGGAAGTGCCGATAAAAAAGACCCGCTTTCTGCCCCACAAATCGGCCAGACGGCCATAAATTGGGACGGTCACTGCCTGAGTCAGCAGGTAGATGGAAAAAACCCAGCCAAACTGAGAAAAACCCCCAAGTTCCGCAATAATCGTGGGCATCGCCGTGGCGACAATGGTGACCTCAATCGCGGCCATAAACATCGCCAGCATTGAGGCGATCAGGATCCAGTGGCGGTGTGCCAGTGGTGCATGTGTTGTTTCTGACATAGGTCTCCTTTCTTAACGTCCTCTCATTCTGGCCTGATTTTCACGGAAGAGTTTCCGAATTGTGCGGTGGGTATAAGTGACATTGTCACTTACATGACGATAAATATTTTTTATTGACCTCCAGCCCAGCGTTTACAGGGGCTGCCAGAGAAAACGCTGAAATTCTATCCTGCTGATTTTTGGCCTGAAACTGGCACAGCGAGACGGAGCCTGCTATAGCTTTTAAAGCATTTTTTACCGCTTGATAACCAAAAAGTGCCATAAGATGTATTTATTGATTTTCAGGGAGAGTAGATTTCATGTTAAACGCAACGCTTTTGCGCCGTGCCGCACTTGCCGTGCTGTTTCTTATGGTGGTGGTCGCCCTGCTGATTTATGGCCTGGGTCTGGACACCATCAAAGCCCGCCAGGTCGACCTTGTTTATCTGGGACAACAGCATATGAAGCTGGTGTTCTGGTCAATGCTGTTCGCGCTGCTGGTTGGTATTCCCAGCGGTATCCTGCTCAGTCGCCCCTTTGCCCGCGGTTGGGCAGAATATGTCATGCAGATCTTTAACGTCGGCAACACGCTTCCACCGCTGGCCGTTCTGGCTCTGGCGATGGTCATCATCGGGATTGGCGATCGACCGGCCGTTATTGCGCTGTTCCTGGCCTCGCTGCTGCCAATTGTGCGCAATACCTATTCCGGCCTCTGTTCGGTTCCGGCTTCTCTGATTGAGGCAGCCAACGGGATTGGTATGACTAAAGGTCAGCGGCTGCGTCAGGTCGAGTTGCCAAACGCCTGGCCAGTGATGCTTTCCGGGATCCGCGTGGCGACAGCCATCAATGTGGGTACCGCGCCGCTGGCATTCCTGATTGGCGCCAGCAGCTACGGTGAGCTGATCTTCCCGGGCATTTATCTGAACGACTTCCCGTCACTGATCCTTGGTGCAGCGGCAACCGCTCTGTTTGCGTTGATCCTCGATATGCTGCTGGCGGGTCTGGGCCGCCTGCTCAGCCCACATACCGCCGTATAAAATAACAATCAGGAGCTGATTATGGCGAAGGCCACCCCTTTGACCCGCTGGGTACGCAACACCGCGCTGGCACTGAGTGTGCTGATGGCAGGCACGGCCACCGTCTCGGCCGCCGCGCCGATTGTAATGGCGACCAAAAGTTTTACCGAGCAGCACATCCTTTCTGCGCTGACCACCTTGTATCTGCGCAAGAAAGGATTCCAGATAGAACCTAAAACCAACATCGCCACCACCATTGGGCGTAATGCGATGATCAACAAACAGATTGATATGACCTGGGAATATACCGGCACCTCGCTGATTATTTTCAACCATATCAACAAGCCGATGTCCCCGCAGGAGGCCTATGACACGGTGAAAACGTTGGATGCAAAACTGGGCCTGGTATGGCTCAACCCTGCCCCAATGAACAATACCTATGCCTTCGCGATGCAGCGTAAACGGGCTGATGCCGAGCATATCGACACCCTGTCACAGCTGGTGGCGAAAATTGAAGATGTGCGTAAAAAGGATCCAGACCACAACTGGATGCTGGGGCTGGACCTGGAGTTTGCCGGTCGTTCTGATGGTCTTAAGCCTCTGCAGAAAGCTTACAACATGCCGCTGGATCGTCCGCAGGTCCGCCAGATGGACCCTGGCCTGGTTTACAACGCGGTGCGCGAGGGTTTTGTTGATGCAGGACTGATTTACACCACCGATGGCCGCGTAAAAGGCTTCGACCTTAAGGTGCTGAAAGATGACAAAGGTTTCTTCCCAAGCTACGCCGTGACGCCAGTTGTCACCAAAGAAACACTCGACTCCCATCCGGGTCTGGCCGATGCGCTGAACAGCCTGTCGCCCCTGATCACCGATGAAGCAATCACCGAAATGAACAAGCGTGTGGACATTGACCATCAGTCTCCACAGCAGGTGGCGAGCGATTTTCTGAAATCTAAAGGCCTGATCTGAGGAGGATGAATGGACACTATCCATTATATTATTGATAACTGGAGTTATTTAGGCAGCCTCACCCTTCAGCACCTGTGGCTGGTCGGACTGGCCGTCGGTTTTGCCATTATCATCGGTGTGCCGGTGGGCATCATGATTGTGCGCTATAAATGGCTGGCAACCCCGATACTGGGGTTGGCAACCATTGTGCTGACGATCCCGTCTATTGCCCTCTTTGGCCTGATGATCCCACTGTTTTCGATCATCGGACAGGGTATTGGCGTATTGCCCGCGGTGACCGCCGTATTTCTTTATTCACTGCTGCCAATTGTACGTAATACCCATACCGCGCTGGAGAACTTACCCGCCGGGCTGCGCGAAGCTGGCCGGGGGATCGGGATGACCTTCTGGCAGCGTCTGCGCTGGGTGGAGATTCCGATGGCGCTACCGGTAATTTTCGGCGGTATCCGTACTGCGGTAGTCATGAACGTTGGCGTGATGGCGATTGCCGCCGTTATTGGTGCGGGTGGTCTGGGCCTGCTGCTGCTTGACGGCATCAGCGGCAGTGACATCCGTATGTTGATTGCAGGCGCACTGATGATTTGTCTGCTGGCAATAATTCTCGACTGGCTGCTGCACCGTATGCAGCTGGCGCTGACTCCTAAGGGGATTCGATAATGATAAAACTGGAAAACCTGACTAAAACTTTCACGCAAAAAAACGGTAACGCTGTTAACGCCGTCGATAATGTCAGCCTGAACGTGCCGGAAGGCGAAATGTGCGTGCTGCTCGGCCCTTCCGGCTGCGGTAAATCCACCACGCTGAAAATGATTAACCGCCTGATCCCCTCTACCAGTGGCAAAATTTTTATCAATGGCCAGGATACCAGTGGGCTGGATACAGTGACGCTACGCCGTAATATTGGTTATGTGATCCAGCAGATTGGCCTGTTCCCGAATATGACCATTGAAGAGAATATTACCGTGGTGCCGCGGATGCTGGGCTGGGATAAAAGACGCTGTCGTGACCGAGCCAGTGAGCTGATGAGCATGGTGGCGCTGGACCCGAAAACCTTCCTGCAGCGCTATCCGCGTGAATTGTCCGGCGGACAGCAGCAGCGTATCGGCGTGATCCGTGCTCTGGCCGCTGATCCTCCGGTACTGCTGATGGATGAACCGTTCGGCGCAGTGGACCCAATCAACCGTGAGGTGATCCAGAATGAGTTCCTGGATATGCAGCGTCAGCTGAAGAAAACCGTAATGCTGGTCAGCCACGATATTGATGAAGCCCTGAAGCTCGGTGACCGGATTGCGGTGTTTGGCCAGGGGAAAATTGTGCAGTGCGCCAGCCCGGATGAGCTGCTGGCAACGCCGCGCAATGACTTCGTCGGCTCGTTTGTCGGCCATGACCGCACGCTGAAACGCCTGCTGCTGGTCTCGGCTGGCGACGTCACCGACCAGCAGCCAACCATCACCGTTAAGCGCTCGACCCCTCTGGCGGAGGCCTTTGGCACCATGGATGACAACGATATGCGTTCAGTGACCGTGGTGGATGACGAGGGCAAACCGCTGGGCTTTGTGAAACGTCGCGAAGCACGTAACGCCAGCGGCACCTGCATTGATATACTGCACACGTTTAAGGTGACCGGCCGCGCAGAAGAAAACCTGCGCGTGGTGCTGTCGAAGTTGTATGAGCACAACACCACCTGGATGCCGATTGTCGATGAGGATGGCCGCTACAGCGGTGAGATTTCTCAGGATTACATTGCTGACTATCTCAGCTCCGGGCGTACTCGTCGCGCGCTGAATATGGCCTGATGCGGACAGTGCGGCAGGGAAGCCGCCATTTCTGTTCGCCTGCCCCCTGAATTACCTGCTGACAACACCACTCAGATCCAGATACTTCGCCAGATCGCGCGTTTCTGCCCTTGGCAGGTAAGGCAACTCGCCCATCAGCGGCGCCGGAATATTGTTGCTCAGCACCTCGATGATTTCTGCATAATGCGCCAGCCCGGGGTTGATGCGGTTCGCCACCCATCCCAGTAAAGGCAGCCCGTCATTAATAATCGCCTGCGCGGTCAGCAGAGCGTGGCTGATACACCCCAGCTTGATGCCCACCACTATCACTACCGGCAGCTTCTCTTCCACCGCCCACTCCGACAACGGCCGCATATCATTCATCAGGCTGCGCCAGCCGCCGGTTCCTTCCACCACCACGTGATCTGCCTGTTCACACAGGGAATGCAGCCCCTGACTCAGGGTGCGGTAGTCAATGATGGTATCGCGGCTGGTGCTGATTTCATCTTCCTGTAATGTCACCGGATTGATGGCGGTGTAGGGTAAGGCAAGAGATGAGGAAGATTGCAGGATCAGCGCGTCTTTATTGCGCAGGCCGGCTTCAGTTTGCTGGCTCCCCTTGGCAACAGGCTTGTAACCAACCACCCGTTTATCTCCTGCGGACAGCTTCTGCAGGAGCGCACGGCTGACCACTGTTTTACCTACTTCAGTATCGGTCCCAGTGACAAATAAACGCTTTAACATACCGCTCTCCACACTCCGCTCCGATGAGAAATGATAAATGATAAATAATAATTAACAATTTCAAAGCGAATATCTTAGGCTATGAGCCTGAAAAGCAGCTTGCGTTAGCGCAATCTTTTTTGCAATAAAGTGACATCGTCAGCCCTGCAGCAATTTCACCAGCAGCGTGCCGTTATAGAGCGCATCTTTCACCAGCGCGGCGCCTGGCATGGTGCCAATATTATGAAACTGAGTAGACTCAACGACTATTTCGTGGCTGTAAGCGGGAAGAGACTGACGACGTATGCAGTCGGCAATGGCCGGATGTAAAATCACTTTCGCCCTGTTCAAAGGCGAACCGATCAGGATCTTTTGAGGATTAAATAAGTTAACCATAATGGCCAGAATACGGCCGACACTGTGCCCCACGCCGGTAATAATATCTTTAGCCAGCCTGTCGCCTGCCAGCGCAGCGTCACACAGCGATTCAGTGGTCAACGGCTGGTTGTGTAGCAGCGAACCGGACGAGGTCTGCATACGCTGGACTGCCAGCTCCAGGACGCTCTGAGTGCTGGCCACTGTTTCCAGACAGCCATGATTACCGCAGTAGCATTGCCTGCCGTAAGGATCGATCTGCGTATGACCTATTTCAACCAGCGTGCTGCTGCCACTGTGTAGCAGGCGGCCACCGGTGATCACCCCAGCCCCAACATTGTGATCGATCACCACCTGGATCACGTTGCTGGTATCCCGCGAGGCGCCAAACAGCGACTCCGCCAGGGTCCAGGCACAGATATCATGCTGAATGTAAACCGGCAGGCCAGTCCGCTTTTCCAGCTCCGGCCCCAGTGCCATATCGCTGACGTGGTAGAAAGGCATACGATGAACCCTCCCTTTTCCGGCATCCAGAATACCGGGCAGAGTGATGGCAATTGCAGTCAGCCGCTCCAGTATTTTCTGGTGTCGAACGAAAAAGCTATCTATCTCACTGATAATGCGGTTCAACAACGGCTGGGGATTGTCAACAGGGAGCGGCAACGTTTCTTCCACAACCAGCTGGCTGCTTAAATCTCTCAGGGCGAGGGTGATATCACCCTTACCGATACGGGCAGACAGATAGTGCCAGGCAACGGTATCGAGGATTAACCCAACGGCCGGGCGCCCCCGGCTGCCCGCTTCCTGAAATTCCGTTTCCTGCACCAGGTGAGCTTCCAGCATTTCGCGTACAATCTTGGTGATACTGGCAGGAGCCAGCTGTGCTTTGCGGGCCAGTTCAATACGCGAAATGGGACCAAACCGATCAATCAGCCTGTACACTGCGCCTGCATTAGTCTGTTTAATCTGGTCGATATGGCCAGGTTGACTGTCGGTTATCACGCCCCTGCTCTCACTTATTTTCGCGCTTCTAAATAAACCTTCTGGTCATGGTGAAACACTTACCGGACTGCGTCAAATATTTGATTAGGAGTGTGATTTGCCGCACATAAAAGCAGGTTAAACGTCCGATTAACGCTCACTCAGCGACTTTCAGCAGCAGCTTTTTCATCTGCTGCATTGCCGCACTCGTCTCATGGCGCTTCGACCATACCAGCCAGACTTCGGACCAGGCATCCTCTTCCTGTAGTGGGATCCAGCTGACTTCTTCCAGACGGGCGCGACGAAATGACGCAGGCAGGATGGAAACCCCCAGTCCGGTCGCCACCAGACCCAGAATGGTCATCGCCTCTCCCACTTCCTGGGCAATTGCCGGGGAGATATCATAGCGCTGCAGCAGCGACAGGGTTTCCGAATACAGCGCGGTGCCGACCTGGGGATCGAAAAACACAAAAGGTTCGCCATCCAGATCTGTCACCGAGATCGTTTCCCGCTGCGCCAGTCTGTGGGCATGGTGAACCACGGCAAACAGCGGTTCACGCAACATCAACTGGTGGTCCAGCGTCTCAGGTAGCGGCGTGTTGCGCATAACGCCCAGATCTAAACGGCCTTCATTTAGCGGCTCAATCTGCTGCCGGGTGTTGATCTCCTGCATGCGGATATAAACGCCGGGGTAACGCTGGCGAAAGGTGAACAGCGCATCAGAAACCGCAGTGATAAACGGCGCAGAAGAGGTGAAACCCACCCGCAGTTCACCTTCCTCACCCCGATGCAGCCTGGCGGCTTTATCCGCTGCAGTGGAGACGCTCTGCATAATTTGCCGGGCATCAGTAAGAAACTGCACGCCTGCGGCCGTCAGCTTTACGCTGCGGTTAGTTCGGGCGAACAGTCTGGCCCCGATTTGCAGCTCCAGAATCTGGATCTGCTGGCTCAACGGTGGCTGGGAGATATTCAGCCGTTGCGCGGCGCGGCCAAAATGGAGCTCTTCCGCTACGGCGATAAAGTAACGCAGATGGCGCAGCTCTATATTCATATTTTTAAAATATCAATCAAGATTATTAATAGATTAGACATCATATTAATCACTTATTACAGTGAAGAGTATGATTTTCCCTCTTTCCAAGGATTTGCAGTGAATCGCTCCCCGCAAACCGCCACGCTGGATGACAGCGTGAAGCGGCCCTACGCACACACCTCTGCTAATGAATACATCCGGCGGGGCACGCCGCAGTATATGCGCGTTACCCTGGCACTCTTCTCCGCAGGGCTGGCCACCTTTGCCCTTCTCTATTGCGTGCAGCCAATTCTGCCCGTGCTTTCTCAGGAGTTTGGCGTTTCTCCGGCCACCAGTAGCCTCTCACTGTCTATTTCTACCGGGTTGCTGGCGCTTGGGCTGCTGTTTACCGGCCCGCTGTCAGATGCCATTGGCCGAAAATCGGTGATGGTGAGCGCACTGCTGCTGGCGGCAGTCTGCACCCTGCTTTCCGCCACCATGACCAGCTGGCATGGAATTCTGATCATGCGTGCGCTGACCGGGCTGGCGCTGAGCGGGGTGGCTGCCGTGGGCATGACCTATCTCAGCGAGGAGGTCCATCCCAGCGTAATCGCCTTCTCGATGGGGCTGTATATCAGCGGAAACTCCATCGGGGGAATGAGTGGGCGTCTGCTCAGCGGGGTGATCACCGACTTCAGCTCATGGCGTGTGGCAATTGCCGCTATCGGCTGCTTCGCGCTGGCTTCGGCGCTGATGTTCTGGAAAATATTGCCCCCATCCCGGCATTTCCGCCCTGCTTCGCTAAAACCACGCAGCCTGCTGATTAACTTCCGCCTGCACTGGCGCGACAGCGGTCTGCCATTGCTGTTTGCCGAGGGTTTTTTGCTGATGGGCGCTTTCGTCACCCTCTTTAACTACATTGGTTACCGCCTGCTGGCTCCGCCTTATTCGTTGAACCAGGCGATCGTGGGGCTGCTCTCCGTGGTGTATCTCACCGGTTCATGGAGTTCACCTAAGGCCGGATCGATGACTGCAAAATTCGGCCGTGCGCCGGTGTTACTGTTCTCAACAGCAATGATGATTGTGGGGGTGCTGGTTACTCTGCTCAGCTCGGTGTGGCTGATTCTGCTGGGAATGATGCTGTTTACGGCCGGTTTCTTCGCCGCGCATTCAGTGGCAAGTGGCTGGATTGGCCCGCGCGCGCGCCGCGCCAAAGGGCAGGCGTCGTCGCTCTATCTGTTCAGCTACTATCTGGGCTCAAGCCTGGCGGGAACGCTGGGGGGCGTGTTCTGGCACCACTTTGGCTGGCATGGCATCGCCACCTTTATTACTGTGCTACTGACGATTGCACTGCTGGTGGCTGTGCGTTTGAGGAGCAAAAAGCTTTAAGACGACAGAAAAAAGTCCCACGCGATGAAGAGCGCGGGACTGATTGCAACGAAGGGCTTTTATGATTCCGATCGGCCCCCCTGGAGGCAGAGCCTTATTTGGTGCGGTTAGCGTATCGCTTCTGCAGCTTCTGCAATTTTGCTGGGATCACTGCCAGGCAGTAACGGTTTTCCTGACCTTCACCTTCCCAGTAGTTCTGATGATAATCTTCAGCAGGATACCACTCACCGGTTTCAATGGTGGTCACCACCGGATCGCTGTGCTCGGTCTGGGCGCGGGCAATAGCTGCTTTTGCTGCAACCGCCTGCGCTTCATCGGCCGGGAAAATCGCCGAACGATACTGGGTGCCAATATCATTACCCTGGCGATTCAGCTGGGTCGGATCGTGGGTGGCGAAGCTGATATCCAGCAGATCGCCGTAGCTGATTTTTTCCGGGTCAAAGCCCAGACGTATCGCTTCAGCATGACCGGTATCCCCGGCACAAACCTGACGATAGGTCGGATTTGGCAGATGGCCGCCGATATAACCACTTTCCACCGACTCAACGCCATTGATCTGTTTAAACACCGCTTCGGTACACCAGAAGCAGCCCCCGGCGATGGTTGCATACTCAATTGTCATGGTTAACTCCTCTTTTACAACGCCGCCCGGTATTCAGGTACCAAGCTTGCTTAGCGCGGGCCATTGCAGCATAAGTGTATCAATAATGCTATCCAGTTCCGCGCGGCTTGCCCCTTCACGGGCCCGCACCGACATCCCCTGCAACAAACAGCCAAGGTAAGCGCACAGCGCAGCAATATCAGTTTGCGCAGGCAATTCCCCCAGTTGCTGTCTGGCCAGCAGAAAGGCCATCAGATCGTTTTCCTGACTGGTGTGGCGAGCCCGCAGCATATCCGCCACTTCTGTCGACTCCGCAGAGAGCGCGGTGGAAGTACAAATAAAGAAGCAGCCTGCCGGTTTGCCTCCCTCAGTGAAACAGGCAGCCGTCGAGCGGAAATAACTTTCAACGCCCCTGGCCACACAGCTTTCGGGACAGGCAAGCGCGGCTTTACGCTGGTCGGCATACTTTTCTATGTAACGGTCAATCGCCGCCCGGAACATTCCTTCTTTATTGGTAAATTCCGCATACAGCGTGGGAGCCTTGGCGCCCGTTGCTTCCACAAGATCGGAAAGTGAAGTGGCTTCATAGCCGTGACGCCAGAACAGGAGTAGCGCTTTATCTAACGCAGCTTCCCGATCGAACGTTTTTGGCCGTCCCCGCCCCTTACGTGCACAGATGTCCTGGTCACTCATGGTTCCTCACTTACAGCCATCGGCGAATAAATTACCAATCATTATAAAAACAATCAGCCGTCGCTGTCGAGTCCCTTCTCGCTAAGAGTCAGGTTCACGCCGTGACAAGGCAAACGCTTTGCCTTGTGACCTGTGATGAGGGAATGTTCTGAACTTTAACTTATTACTTATCATAGGGTTGGCGATTAAATTAGTGATCATTAATAAAATAATATTGACGAACACCAGGCGGGGGAATAACATTTAATTATCGATCGTTAATTAATAACGACACGAACATCGATTTAACTGAATACTGAGAGAGAAAAAATCATGAAAACCATCAAAATGACCCTGGCCGCCATCGCCCTGACTTCCGTTTCATTCGCCGGTTTTGCCGCCGATCTGGTCGGCACTGAACCTGCTCAGCAGGAAGCGATCGGCGTAGTTTCTGCCAGCGGCAGCAACCTGTCATCACTGGAATCGCGTCTGGCTGCTAAAGCAGATGCAGCGGGTGCTAAATCATTCCGCATTAACTCCACCACCGGTAATAACCGGATGCATGGTACTGCAGTGATTTATCAGTAATTGCACCGTTAGAGCTTTGCTATCAAATCAGAATGTTAAACATTAAGGGTATCGTCATGAAAAATATCAAATTAGCCCTGGCGGCAGTCATTTTAGGTTCCGTTTCTTTTGCCAGCCTGGCTGCCGAACAGGTTGATAGCGCTCCAGTCAATCAACAGAAAATTGGCGTGATCAGCGCGACGGGCAGCACTAACCTCACCTCTCTGGAGAATCAGCTCTCGGAGAAGGCCGAACTGGCGGGCGCGAAATCGTTTCGCATCACTTCGACCTCTGGTCAGAACAACCTGCATGGCACAGCCGTCATCTATAATTAATCGCCTGCCTGCCATCATTATCCCGATTGACGCCAGTGCTAAGCCGCTGGCGGTTCTATTTCTCTCTGAATATGCGCGGTAAAAGCTCGTTCATTAGTTCACCACCCTTCACTTATCCCATTCGAGAAAATATCCCCCATCCCCCCGGTTATTTACTGACAATCAGATGTTTCATAACAAAAAATAAATCACACCTTCTGTAGGGTTATTAGTTGAAATTCACAACACTCTTTATTTTTAATTGAATGCTCAATCAATAAAAACTATGATAACCTCCACTTTGTTAACAAATTTGGTGAAAAAAGGGTATGAAATGATTAAATAACAGACTCGAATCAGTCAGATAACCTGTAACGCCTGTCAACTTCCCCAGTGTAGTTAGCGGATATGCGGCGGATGTTTCCCAGTATGCGCTAAGGCACGCTTTGCGAAGAGAGACGGCTTCCCGTTCATTTTTTCGGAGATGGTATGCCGTTAACTGAAATACCCAAAAAAGAACAGCAAGACCGCATTAATCCCGTGGTTTTTTATACTTCCGCGGTACTGATCCTGCTATTTTCCCTGACCACGATTTTCTTCACCGATTTATCCGACAGATGGATCAACAACACCCTTGAATGGGTTTCCAATACTTTTGGCTGGTATTATCTACTGGCGGCCACCGTGTATATCGTTTTTGTGGTGCTGATAGCCGCCTCGCGCTTCGGTTCTATCAAGCTCGGGCCGGAACAGTCTAAACCCGAGTTCAGCCTTATGAGCTGGGCGGCGATGTTGTTTGCCGCTGGCATCGGTATTGACCTGATGTTCTTCTCTGTAGCAGAGCCGGTCACGCAGTATATGATGCCGCCGGAAGGCCAGGGCCAGACAATGGAGGCTGCGCGCCAGGCGATGGTCTGGACACTGTTCCACTACGGCCTGACAGGCTGGGCGATGTATGCGCTGATGGGCATTGCGCTGGGATACTTCAGCTACCGCTATGGTCTGCCGCTGACCATACGTTCTGCCCTCTACCCTATTTTCGGCAAACGCATCAACGGCCCGATTGGTCACTCAGTTGATATTGCCGCGGTGATCGGCACCATCTTTGGTATTGCCACCACGCTGGGTATTGGAGTGGTGCAGCTGAATTATGGTCTGAAGGTTCTGTTCCACGTGCCTGAAGGGCTGACCGCTCAGGCGGCGTTAATTGCGCTGTCGGTGATTATGGCCACCATTTCGGTCACCTCCGGGGTGAATAAAGGTATCCGTATTCTCTCGGAACTGAACGTGTTGCTGGCGCTGGGGCTGATCCTGTTTGTGTTGGTTATGGGCGATACCAGCTTCCTGCTGAATGCGCTGGTGCTGAATGTCGGCGACTATATCAACCGCTTTATGGGCATGACGCTGAACAGTTTTGCCTTTGACCGTCCAACCGAGTGGATGAACAACTGGACCCTGTTCTTCTGGGCATGGTGGGTGGCCTGGTCGCCGTTTGTCGGGCTGTTCCTGGCACGAATCTCCCGTGGCCGCACCATCCGCCAGTTTGTGGTAGGAACGCTGACCATTCCGTTTATCTTCACCCTGCTGTGGCTGTCGATTTTCGGCAACAGCGCGCTGAATGAGATCATCCACGGCAATCTGGGCTTTGCGCAGGAGACGCTGGCACACCCTGAGCGCGGCTTTTACAGCCTGCTGGCGCAGTATCCGGCATTCACCTTCAGTGCTTCCGTCGCAACTATTACCGGCCTGTTGTTCTATGTGACCTCAGCGGATTCCGGTTCGTTAGTGCTGGGTAATTTCACCTCGCGTCTGAGCGACATTAATAATGATGCGCCTAACTGGCTGCGGATCTTCTGGTCACTGGCTATTGGTCTGCTGACGCTGGGAATGCTGATGGTCAACGGCGTTACCGCACTGCAAAAGACCACGGTGATTATGGGTCTGCCGTTCAGCTTTGTGATTTTCTTTGTGATGGCCGGGCTGTACAAATCCCTGCGGGTTGAAGACCATCGTCGGGCAAGTAGCACCGTCAGCACTCCTCCGGTGCCGGTTTCACGTGAAGATCGTCTCAACTGGAAACAGCGTATCTCGCGAGTGATGAACTATCCAGGCAGCACGCATACCCGTAAGATGCTGGACACCGTATGCCGCCCGGCGATGGAAGAAGTGGCGCTGGAACTGGAGCGTCGCGGGGCGCAGGTACAGGTCAGCGAACTGCCGCCGGTGGAAGATGAACGCCTCAACCATCTTGAGATGCTGGTCAATCTGGGCGAGGAGCAAAGCTTCCTGTATCAGATCTGGCCACAGCGCTACTCCGTTCCGGCATTCACCTATCGGGCACGCAGCGGCAAGTCTGACTACTTCCGTCTGGAAACCTTCCTGCTGGAAGGCACCCAGGGTAATGACCTGATGGACTACACCAAAGAACAAATCATCAATGACATTCTTGACCAGTACGAGCGTCACCTGACCTTCCTGCATATCCATCGGGAAGCGCCGGGTAACACCATGCCGTTCCCCGATGTGTCATAATTATTCAGGCCGGACTTCCACAGTCTGGCCTTTTTTATTCTCAAGCATCATCACTTTGCTTCGCCTGGCGGGCAGCCAGGGTATTAGCCACCCACCTTGCCAGCGCCGGACCGGTGATCAGCACCAGCAGAAAACGACCCGTCTGCATCGACATCACAAACGAAATATCCACGTTGCCGGAAGAAGCAATAATCGCCACTGAATCTGCCCCACCGGGACTGGTTGCCAGATAGGCGGTCAGCGGATCGATACCCGCAAAATGCACCAGCAGAAAAGCGAAGCCGCTACAAATCGCCACCAGGCAGAAAATAGAAAGCAGCAGTCGTGGCAATGCTTTGGCGACGTATAACAGTATCGCGCGATCAAATCGCAGGCCGATGCTCCAGCCTGTCACGGCGTAAGAGACCATCAGTAATGGCGGTGGCAGCTCAATTTTTAGCAGATGAGTCTCCTGAGCAATAATTCCACCTGCCAGAGAGAGCAATAATGGCCCGGCTGGGATGCGCAGGTAGCGGCTGAAAATCACGCAGCAGACAATGAATACCAGCGTCACGCCGAATGGGCCCCAGGCAACCGGCTGGATGATATCAAAGCTGGAGGGGGCAGCCGTGGGTGACGGTGCCCAAATCCTTGCAACTAATGTTGCAGCAATGGCCACAATCACCACTCTCAGATATTGCATAAAGGCGACGAGGCGAACATCAGCACCATAACTTTCAGCCATTAATGTCATTGCGGTTGCCGCGCCCGGAGAAGATCCCCATATCGCCGTGGAACCCGGTAATACCTGATAATAAGTCAGCAACCAGCCAAGAAAGGTACTGGCGACAATCACTGAAAGAATGCTGGCAGCAAACAGCGGCCAGTTTTTTGCCATTTCAATAAATACCGAAGATGGAATGGCTCGGGCAATCATACTGCCGACCACACCCTGCGCCAGATAAAACAAATGGCGGTGGATGACGAGCGGATTATCCCTGGCGGCAAAAGCCATTGCGGCAGCCATTGGTCCTAATAACAGGGCGGCAGGTAAATGCAGGCTTTCCAGTACGACAACGGCCACAGTTGAAAACAGGATCAGCCAGAGCCAGCGCAAGGGAGGGTTTTTCATCATCTTTTCCGGTATGGAATTAAGCGTCGGCCAGTCGGGTTAATAATTCCACCGCCTCGCTGAGTCGTTGCTGCTCTTCAGCTGAGCATTTCTTCTGGATGGTTTTCACCAGCCAGTCATCCCGCTGTGCCCGGTTCTCTTCAATCAGTTTCCGGCAGGCGTCATTGGGGGAATACACTTTTTTACGGCCGTCGGCAGGATCGGGCAAAGCATCCAGCAAGCCTGCATTTTCGAGTGCGCTAACGATGGCTCCCATTGACTGCGGACGCATTCCTTCCAGCTGAGCCAGTTCCGTAACGGTCGCCGCCCCCATGCGGTAAAGATGGCCCAGTGCTGAAATTTGTGACCAGGTCAGATCGCCAGGGGGCGCCTGTTCACGCAGGCGGCGGCGCAAACGGCCAATGACATCGCGCAGATCGGCAGCGGTTTCCGGGAGATTTTTCATGATTTTCATTCCGAAAAAGTCAGAAGATCATCCTGACATAAGCTCAGGTAAACTACAAAGGTTAGCTTCATATATATCTTTTCCCTGCCCCGCGGGTTCACTGTGCTCGCAGCCATGTATTCTCCACTGTGTACACGGTTGCTGACGCGACAATATAAATCCCACCTGTTGTATGTTGTAACTAAAGTGGGGAAAGTCTCAGCTGTTGATGAAGGACAGTTCGCTGCCCTGCGTGACCAACAATCCACTAATCGTAACCGCGCCGGGTGACCCCCTTATACAGAAACTGTCATGCTGCTGTCGTAAGTTGAATAATTTTATGGTTCTTAAGAAGGTGATAGCGCAAATCGTGGCCCCTTAATTCAATATACAATTGTGACATAAATCCGCTGCAATTATCGGCGAAATCCCACGGCCCGGTTGTTCATTGGCTTAGCGCCAGCGAGGTTTTATGGTGTAAGACTATTCCCAATAAATGTAAATATATTTCTGTTTTCTTCGGGGTCATTCGCAAAAAATATGAAAAAGCGCTTAAATAAAGGGATATTTTGTTGATCAGGTGTTTTTTACTGAAGAATTTCTCTGTACACTGGTCTCCGATTCATACACTGATTAATTTTAAACCACCCAACGCTACGGATTCCTTTATGAGCGAAACTCTGAAAGTATTAAATAACATTCGTACCCTTCGTGCACAGGCTCGTGAAGTTTCTTTAACTGAACTTGAAGAGATGCTGGAAAAACTCGAAGCGGTTGTCAACGAACGCCGTGATGCAGAAGCCGCTATCGCTTCTGAGATCAAGGAAAAAGAAGAGAAACTGGCAAAATACCGCCAGATGCTGCTGGACGATGGTATTGATTTAAGCGAACTGACTTCGGCTGAAAATACCTCCGGTAAATCTCGTGCTAAACGTGCTCCACGTCCGGCTAAATACCAGTACACTGACGAAAACGGCGAAACCAAATCCTGGACCGGTCAGGGTCGTACCCCGGCCGTGATTAAGCAGGCGCTGGATGCAGGTAAGAAACTGGAAGATTTCCTGATCTAATCTTCCGCCACGCTGGTTATCGCCAGCGTGGCTTCTCCTTCCCCTTTGTGATTTCTCTTTTACCCCCCTCTTTTTTTGTTGTGATATATTCATTCCCTCTGTCCCCGCCGCTGTTAATTATTTCAGCTTCTGCTGGCCCCGTAAGTATGTTGTAACTAAGAGAGTTGCTATGAGCCGATATGATGTTGTTGATGAGCTGCACCGCTGCGTGGCTGCCCTGGAAACTGCCCTCGCTTCTTTTACCGATCAGCTCCCGCAGTTGCGTCTGCTGGCCGCCCGGGTATTCGAGCTCCCTGTGATAAAAAAAGGTCAGGAGCATGAGCCGCTGAATGAAATTAAAGTCGTGCAACATCTGGCACATCCCGCGTTACAAATGGCACTCACGCATTACAGCCGCCTTTTTATGCAGCATCAGTCGGAAACGCTGAGCACTAAATCCGCCGTTCGCCTGCCTGGCGCAATTTGTGTTGAAGCTGCCGCGGATGAAGCCAGCCAGCTGAAACAGAAAATCAACACGATTAATACGCTGAAAGCAAGGCTGGAACAGATAATAACCGTTGAGTCCGGCGTCCCCAGCGAAGAACGATTTGAATTTGTGCATCAACACCTGCGTGGGCTTATAACCCTGAATGCTTACCGGACAATAACGGTGGTGGAGGGAGTTGAATCAGTACGTTTTGGCTGGGCGAATAAGCACATCATTAAGAATGTCAGTCGTGATTCAATCCTCGAAAAACTAAAAAAAAGCCTGCAGTCCGGCCGTGCAATGGCTCCCTGGACGCGTGAACAGTGGGCGGATAAATTAGACCAGGAGATGGCCGTCCTTAATTCTCTGCCTGCGAAGGCCCGGCTGAAGATTAAGCGGCCGGTTAAGGTTCAGCCTATCGCCAGGGTATGGAATAAACGGCAACAAAAGCAAACTCAGCTTGCCTGTCCTTCCCCCCTGCTGGTCCTTTGTGCCGATACCGGTCAGCTTCCTAAATTGGGTGAGTTATTAAATTATGATGTGGGAAATGTAGTCCATCGTTTTAAACCGCAGGCTCAGACCCTTTATCCTGTTATCCCGCGCCTGCACCTTTATAGCGACACACTGGCCTGATACCGATTAAAGCCAGACGAAAGGCAAAAAAAAGAGCGGAATATTTTCCGCTCTGCCGTAAACCGGGCAATTATGACTTCATGCTGCCGACCATATCTTCCGGACGAACCCAGGCTTCAAACTCCTCTTCAGTCAGATAGCCCAGCTTTAATGCAGACCCTTTCAGCGTCAGGCCTTCTTTGTGCGCTTTTTTGGCTATTTCCGCCGCTTTATCATAGCCGATATGGGTATTTAACGCCGTTACCAGCATCAGCGATTCATTAAGCAGCTGCGAAATACGGTCGTGATTCGGTTCGATGCCCACCGCACAGTGGTGATTAAAACTGTCCATGCCATCGGCCAGCATACGCACAGACTGCAGGAAGTTATGGATGATCATCGGACGGTAAACGTTAAGCTCAAAGTTGCCGGAGGCGCCGCCCATATTCACCGCCACGTCATTACCCATCACCTGGCAGCACAGCATGGTCATCGCTTCACACTGGGTCGGGTTCACCTTGCCCGGCATGATCGAGCTGCCAGGCTCATTTTCCGGTATGGATATTTCGCCAATCCCACAACGTGGACCGGAGGATAACCAGCGCACATCGTTAGCGATTTTCATCAGTGAGGCTGCCAGGCCTTTCAGCGATCCGTGAGCATGCACCAGCGCATCACAGGTGGCCAGCGCTTCAAACTTGTTGGGTGAAGTGACAAAAGGCTGGCTGGTCAGTTCTGCCAACTCTTTTGCCACACGCACGGCATATTCCGGGTGGGTGTTCAGCCCGGTTCCCACTGCAGTGCCGCCCAGTGCCAGCTCGGCCAGGTGTGGAATGCTTTGCCCGATATGCTTGAGATTATGGTTCAGCATGGCCACCCAGCCGGAAATCTCCTGGCCCAATGTCAGCGGTGTGGCGTCCTGCAGATGAGTACGGCCAATTTTAACGATGTCTTTGAACGCTTCAGCCTTGTCGTTAAGGGTTTTCTGCAGCACCTTAAGCTGCGGCAACAGATGTTCTTTCAGCGCAATCACTGCGGCAACGTGCATCGCGGTTGGGAAGACGTCGTTGGAGCTCTGGCTTTTGTTCACATCGTCATTCGGGTGCACCAGGCGGGACATGCCGCGCTCGCCGCCAAGCAGTTCACTGGCGCGGTTGGCGAGCACCTCATTCATATTCATGTTGGTCTGGGTGCCGGAGCCGGTCTGCCAGATAGCCAGCGGAAACTCACTGCCGTGACGATTATCAAGCACTTCATCGGCGGCTTTGATAATGGCCTGCGCCCGTTCGTCCGGCAGCAATTTTAAATCATTGTTAACTTTTGCCGCTGCGCGTTTGGTCAGCGCCAGCGCGTGGACCAGTTCGACGGGCATTTTTTCTGTGGAGATGCGGAAGTGTTCCAGTGAGCGCTGAGTCTGTGCGCCCCAGAGTTTATCTGCAGGTACATCGATGGGGCCCATTGAGTCTTTTTCAACGCGATTCGCAGCCATGAGTGTCTCCTCTGGTAATTACAGGAATAATGCCCCTTTATCCGCCCCTGCGGGCGTAAAGTGCGGGCCGTAGTCTGACATACAATAATTTAACATTATGCGACCCATTCGTCCTTCCTGCACTGAAGATTGTCTTTTTTACGCGGTTTTCTGCTTTAATATGCGCAGTGATAACCGGATTATCTGTGAGTGAACATGCAAAAATTAGTCAATTCGCTGCAAAATTATGCATGGGGCAGTCGCCGGGCCCTGACCGAGCTTTATGGTATTGCCAATCCTGACCAGCAACCCATGGCCGAGCTGTGGATGGGTGCACACCCTAAAAGTCCCTCTTTTACAGACGTTGAAGGTCAGAAGCGTTCACTGCGTGAAGTGATCGAAGAGGATAAAGACCGGCTGCTCGGTCACGCCGTAGCGACAAAGTTCGGCGAACTGCCGTTCCTGTTTAAAGTTCTTTGTGCCGATCAGCCTCTTTCCATCCAGGTACATCCCAGCAAAGCAGCCGCTGAAGTGGGCTTTGCTAAAGAGAACGCCGCAGGCATTCCGCTTTCCGCGGCTGAACGTAATTATAAGGATGCCAACCACAAACCTGAGCTGGTGTTTGCCCTGACGCCGTTCCGGGCAATCAACGGATTCCGCGAGCTGCAGGAGATCATTTCGCTGCTACAGCCGGTAGCCGGTGCGCACCCTGCCATTGCCCATTTTCTGAAAGCTCCGGAGATGAGTGGCCTTTCACTGTTATTCAGTTCCCTGCTTTCCATGCAGGGCGAAGCGAAAAGCCTTGCGCTGGACATTCTCAAAGCCGCCCTGCACAGCCAGCATGGCGAACCCTGGGATACCGTGCAGCTGATTGCTGAATTCTACCCGGAAGACAGCGGTCTGTTCTCCCCGCTGCTGCTGAACGTGATTGAGCTGCAGCCGGGTGAAGCGATGTTTTTGTTTGCTGAAACCCCTCACGCTTACCTGAAAGGCGTGGCACTGGAAGTGATGGCGAACTCTGATAATGTGCTGCGCGCGGGCCTGACGCCGAAATACATTGATATTCCGGAGCTGATGGCTAACCTGAAATTTGAAGCGAAACCTTATGCCAGCCTGCTCACCCAGCCAGTGAAACAGGGCGAGACGCTCAGCTTCCCGGTACCGGTAAAGGATTTTGCCTTCTCACTGCATCAGCTCAGCGCCACGCCGCAGGCTGTCAGTCAGCAAAGTGCCGCCATTCTGTTCTGCGTTGAGGGGCAGGCAGTGATTAGCCAGGGCGGCACTCAGCTGACGCTGAAGCCGGGCGAATCCTGTTTTATTCCGGCAGATCAGTCACCGGTGACCCTGGCCGGGAATGGCCGCGTGGCCCGGGTTTACAACGATCTCAGCGATTACGGCTGACGTGAAAGGCCACAGTTGCTATTATGGTTTAAGTTATTAAACAAAAACGCCTTTATGGCGTTTTTACTTCGCCGGGCTTTTGCCAGCAGGAAGAAATTGCCGGCGCCAGTGACTGATAAGGACGACTTTACAGATGAAGAAAACCAAGATAGCTGTCGGCGTAGTTGTTGCCCTTGGCGTGATTTGGACCGGAGCCGCCTGGTTCACCGGCAAACAACTGGAAAAGAACATGGATCAACTGGTGCAGAACGCCAATGCCCAGATGAACAATATGGCACCAGAAAGCCGCCTGCGGCTGAGCTACCAGGATTTCCAGCGCGGCGTGTTCAGCAGTACCGCCCGCCTTGTGCTGCAGTCCAGCTCGCAAACTGAAGACAACTCGCTGATCAAACCGGGCCAGAGCATTGTGTTTGATGAAAAAATCGATCATGGTCCCTTCCCGTTTGCCCAGCTGAAAAAATTCAACCTGATCCCAAGCATGGCTTCGGTCCATACCCAGCTGGAAAACACCGATGCGGTGAAAAAACTGTTTGAAATGGCTCAGGGCAAATCAGTGATTCAGGCGGATACCCGTATTGGCTACGGCGGCGCAACCGCGTCAGACATCACCCTGCTGCCGGTGGATTACAACAATGCCCAGACCGGCGAACGTTTTGCCTCTAACGGCGGAACGCTGAACGTCAGTGCTGATGACAAAGGCGACAAGGTTGATTTCAGCGGTCATCTGGACAGCCTGGCGCTGACCACCAAAAATCAGCTGGATATGCCGATACTGTTTACCGCCAACGGCCTGAAGCTGGATGCCAGCACCCGCCTCAGCCCCGAAGGAATGCGCATCGGCGATCAGAGCATCAACCTGCAGAAACTGACCGCTGCGGTGAACGGTCAGGAAGCTTTCACGGCTCAGGGCCTGAATGGGAAATCCTCTTTCAATTCAGAGAAGAGCCTGATTTCCGGTACCATTGATTACGCGCTGGACTCGCTGAAGATCCAGAATCAGGACTTCGGTCAGGGCAAGCTGGCAATCAAGCTGTCGCAGTTTGATGCCAACGGCATGAAAGCCTTCTCTGAGAACTATAACCGTCAGGTACAGGCGCTGATGAATGAGCCGGGTGTGAGCGATAACCCGGAACTGTATCAACAGCGCATGAGCCAGGTGCTCAGCGCTAACCTGCCGCTGCTGCTGAAAGGCGATCCGGTGGTAAACATCGCACCGCTGAGCTGGAAAAATGATAAGGGCGAGAGCAGCTTTAACCTCTCAGTACACTTCAAGGACCCGGCAACCGGCGCGCCTCAGCCACAGAACCTCACCCAGGCGGTGGATAACGTGCTGAAAACGCTGGACGGCAAGCTGACCATTTCGATGGATATGGCGACCGAGCTGATGACCCACGTGGCCATGGCCGAAGGCTATAAGCAGGAAGATGCGACCAAACTGGCGGATCAGCAGGTGAAAGGCGTGGCGGCGATGGGCCAGATGTTCAAGCTGACCACCCAACAGGATAACAACATCATCACCAGCCTGCAGTATGCTACCGGCCAGGTGACGATGAACGGTGAGAAAATGCCGCTCGACCAGTTCCTTGCCCGCTATATGCTGGGCGGTGGAGTGGCGCCTGCCGGGATGCCACAGTAACGCTGGCGTTCCTGTTCAACTGCCCTCAGCACTGGGGGCAGCTCTCTGGAAAACAGACTTCCCACCGGTCGTCACTTTAATCAGCTGCAGTGGTTCAGCCATGTGATGAAAGTGGCTGGCCGACCCGCTCTCTGCCAGTTGCAACTGTGCATTGGCTGAATACCGTGCTTCCCTTCTCTCTCCTGCGTGGTTGCTTCTGTTGCTCTGTGGCGTGAAAAATCACGTTACTTAATTTCTGTAAATCCCGTTATCGCAACAGGCAGCAGATTCATTTCCTGCACTGAAGTCTGTCGTAAGACCATCACCAGCTAAGCCCTGCCAGCCTGATGGCGGTATTCCGTTGGCGAGTAACTGAATTTTTCCCTGAACGCACGAGAAAAATAAGCCATATCACTGAACCCAAACTTCCATGCAATCTGGCTGATGGGGATATCTGAATACAGAGGTGACTTCAACGCCAGCGAAGCTTTATTCAGCCTCTGAGTCAGGACATACCGTCCGAAGGTGGTACCGTCACTTTTCAGCAGCATGCTCAGATAACGCGGTGAAATACGAAATGATTCAGCCACTTTTGATACTGACAGCGTAGTATCCGACAGCTGCTGATCGATCATTATTTTAATCTGAAGCAGTAGTCCTGATGATGAACGGGACGATCTTTTTATTTTGCATTCATCTGAGACAATCACTGTCAGGAGTTCAAGAAGCTGCCTGTATAAGACGCCGGTGTGAAGTGATGCAATATCTTCCGGTTGCACCATCAGGTTATTCAGAAGGGTGTGAAGAAATGGCGTCAGGGAATGTGTTTTGCCAAAGGAATACGCAACAAGGTGTTCCGTGTTTCCCAGTTCCTTTCTCAGATGTTCTATGGGTAACTGCACCACATGCTGACGCGTTTCACCACGAAGGTGCAGTTCGTAAGGAAAGCGCGTGTCATAAAGTCCGAATTCACCCTGACCAAGACCAGCATGGCTGCCCGCCTGAATCACCGACGTTTTTCCCTGGCTGATAAAACTCAGCAGCATGGCATTATCAGGATGATGATCAGCCCCTTTTCGGCATCTTACGACGTGCTGCGCACTGCAGCAGACTTCTGAAACCCTCAGGTTACCCCAGTTACCGGATCTGATAACGCCGTAGCGATCGTTTCCGGAAAAAGTGCTTTCCAGCGGAACAAACGTGCGGCTGATGGCATGACGCCAGTATTCACCCCGGTCAGCATACAAAACATCAGCAGTGTTATAGGTATTCATGTCAGCATCCTCCGCCCTGGTTGGACATTAAATGCAAACATCAGACCAATTCCTTTTCAGACAAGCATCCTTTCCTTCATGTCATAACACCGTGTGCGTCCGGGAGGATATATCTGTGTCTGCTGAATTATTTCACCAGGAGACAGAACATGATGAACAAACCGGTTACCGTTGCCTGCGTCCAGGCCGCTCCCGTTTTTATGGATCTTGAAGGCACCATAGATAAAACCATCGTCCTCATCTCTGAAGCCGCACAGAAAGGCGCGGAGCTTATTGCCTTTCCGGAGACCTGGATACCCGGCTATCCGTGGTTCTTATGGCTTAACTCGCCCGCCACTAACATGCCCCTGGTTTATCAGTATCATCTGAACTCCCTGGTGCTGGAGAGTGCCCAGGCGAAGCGCATTGCTGATGCAGCGCAGCAGAATAATATCGTTGTGGTTCTGGGCTTCAGCGAACGCGATCATGGGAGCCTCTATATTTCACAATGGCTGATTGGCAGTAACGGGGAAACCATTGGTATCCGACGCAAGCTCAAGGCCACGCACGTGGAGCGAACGCTGTTCGGTGAGAGCGACGGTTCCTCCCTGACGACTTGGGAGACACCGCTGGGAAATGTTGGAGCCCTCTGCTGCTGGGAGCATCTTCAGCCGCTGTCCCGTTATGCGATGTATTCCCAGCATGAAGAGATCCATATTGCCGCCTGGCCAAGCTTCAGCCTCTACACCAGCGCAACGGCTGCGCTGGGACCCGAGGTCAATACGGCGGCTTCCCGCCTGTATGCCGCAGAGGGACAGTGCTTCGTGATAGCCCCTTGTGCCGTGGTGTCTGATGAGATGATTGATTTGCTGTGTCCTGATGATGACCGGAGAGCGTTACTCAGCGCCGGGGGGGGACATGCCCGTATTTACGGCCCGGACGGCAGAGAACTCGTCACACCTCTGGGAGAAAATGAGGAAGGCCTGCTTATCGCTGAACTCGACCCTGCTGCGATTACCTTTGCCAAACTGGCGGCAGACCCGGTAGGCCACTACTCCCGCCCTGACGTGACCCGCCTCCTTTTTAATCCCTCAGCCAACAAGACGGTGATTAAGCGGCATTCGCCTCCTGAGCCAGTTGCCGAACAGGCTGCAGAAGAAAAGGAGGAGGAGTAATGGAATCTGCCATCCCGGCACATCTGCGTACCCGGCGTAAATGTCCCTCAGCCCTGCCAAAAGAACATAAGCCGCCTTTCCCGGCCTGGTGCGCACGGTTCTCCCCCCTGACTGGACGAATAGTCATGGCCTACTTCGGCATTCAGGGGAGGAGCTGTCCGGAGAAGGCTGCTCTGGATGAAGTCACCGATCGTTTTTCGCAAGCGAATGGACCCGGCCACTGGGACATCGCGTTATGCAAAGACCAGGCGGGCTTTTATAACCTGATGGCCATCGCCTACTGGCCGACCGCAGAGCAGTTTGAGAGCTGGAAACAGAGCAGCCTGTTCACTGAATGGTGGAACGATCTGGAAAGGGAGAACGGCGAGTATGGTTTCTTTCTGGAAATTGTCAGCCCACAGCCTGAAAGCTTTGAGACCCTGTTTTCAGACCGGGCATCTCCGGAAGGTGCCGCCCGGCTGGCGGAAGGCATGAGCGGTGAAATACGCGAGCATGGCTACTGGGGGAGTGCCCGAGATCGCCTGCCTGCAGCTCAGCACACCCCTCTCCGGGGAGGCGGTAATCCCCGTTCTGGCACAGCAAGCGGAAAACGAATTGTATTGTCAGGAAGGAACAACCTCTGCCTTATTCGCTCCGGGCAGGACTGGTCAGCCACGCAACAGGAAGAAAGGCAAAAATATCTCACGGAAATAGAGCCTGTGCTGCACCAGGGAATGAATTTTTTGAGTGACCAGGGCCAGGACATTGGCTGCCTGAGCTGCCGGTATATGCAGGTGTTAGATCCCTCATCATATGCGCTGACAGAAAAAACATGTGGTCTGGCACATTTTATCGATATGGCCGCTCTGGAACTCTGGGCAAAAAGCCATCCGACACACGTGGCAATATTTGGCGGGTTCATGCGCTACGTGAAAGAGCTGAACTTTAATGTTGCACTGCGTCTGTGGCATGAAATTGTCGTTGTGCCTGCAGAATCACAGTATTTTGAATATGTTAACTGTCACCTGGCAACAGGTTTGATACGGCAGGCCAGCGGAGAATCATGATGAAAAAGTTTTTTTGCCATACCGGTATTGCGCTTGCAGCAGCATTAAGCCTGCCTGCTGATGCCCTTGAGTTTTCTCCCGGGGATTACGAAATGCTGCCGGCGAACAACTCCTTTGCGCTGGCCTACTTTCAATATGCCCACAGCGATGAATTCTCTTCTCAGGGCAATAAAGCAGCTGGTGATAACAGATTACGTTCTGAGGCCACACTGCTGCGCTTTATTCATGGATTTCGTCCTGCGGAAAACGTCAGCATTGAGCCACAGATCATCATTCCTTTTGCCAGGGTGAACGCGTTGGGAGATGCCAGCCCACTCGGCAGCGCGTCAGGTATGGGCGATATCATTACAGGTCTGCCTTTCAAGTTCAGGCTGGACAACGAAGGAGGTGACATTCTTGCCCTGGCACCTTTTATTTATGCGCCTACCGGAGCTTACAATCATGAGCAAGCAGTGAATGTCGGAGAAAACCGCTGGCGCTATCTTCTGCAGGGCGTCTGGATCCATCATTTCTCAGATGCCTGGGCATTTACTACGGGTGCTGATGTCTCCTGGACGACAGCAAATAACCAGTACGGTAACAATAATGCCAGACTCAGTCAGAGTCCGCGTTACGAATACCAGGCTTATCTGAGTTACAATCCTACACCGGCCACGCAGTTTGGATTCGGCGGCGGAGGGATAACCGGGGCCAGCAGCAGGGTTAACGGTGTTTCTCAGCATGACCGGCTGGACAGCACCTATGTCCGTCTCTCTGCTTCGCATTTCGTGACACCGGCCGTTCAGGTTCAGTTCTCAGGGGGGCGCGATATCGCAGCAGAGCAGGGTTTCCGGCAGGATACCAATATCAGTCTGAGAGTAGGTTACCTTTTCTGAATGTGGCTGGATGAGCAGGCTGATTCTGCTGAACCGCGGCAGGCCATCTTCAGCAATATATGGTGAAGCAAACTTCACGCAATGTGGTAATGAACAGTAATGATGGCGGCTTTTTAATGCCGTTGATTCCCACACTGAACCTGTTCAGTGATAAAACCGCTCTCAGTGGGCGCGAATTTTGCGCCCTTTTATGCCGACCCGCGTTCAATCAGCACCGGGGGCAGGATTACGTTCTGCACGGTACCTTCGGGTATGGCCATTCTTTGCAGTAAATCGCGGGTATTGCGCACTGCCGCACAATCAGGGTCAAATAATCGGCAGTTAAAGACGGGATTGCGCAATTCGCTGGCGGAGTTGCGCAAAATGTTTTTATAATGTTCTGCACTTTACGCTTAACAACAGAGTGCACCGACATGATTGACAGCCAGCTCCCCCTCACCGACATTCATCGCCACCTTGATGGCAATATTCGTGCACAAACTATTCTTGATTTAGGCCGCGAGTTTAATCTGACCCTTCCCGCCTCCACCCTGGAGACGCTGCGCCCGCATGTGCAGGTGACGAAGAACGAACCGGATCTGGTCAGCTTCCTGCAAAAACTGGACTGGGGCGTAAAAGTGCTGGGTTCACTGGATGCCTGTCGCCGCGTAGCGATGGAAAACGTTGAGGATGCTGCCCGTGCAGGCATCCATTACGCAGAATTGCGTTTCTCACCCGGCTATATGGCCATGACCCACCATCTGCCGATCGCTGGCGTGGTGGAAGCGGTAATCGACGGGATCCGCGTCGGTTGTCAGCAACATAATATTGTGGTGCGGCTGACAGGCATAATGAGCCGGACCTTTGGCGAGGAAGCCTGCCTGCGCGAACTGGAAGGTTTACTGGCTCATCGCGACGGCATCACTGCCCTCGACCTCGCCGGCGATGAACTGGGCTTTCCGGGCAGTCAGTTTCTCAGCCACTTTAACCGGGCACGCGATGCCGGATTCCGCATCACCGTACATGCCGGCGAAGCCGCAGGCCCGGAGAGTATCTGGCAGGCCATCCGCGAGCTGGGTGCCGAGCGTATCGGTCATGGCGTGAAGGCGGTGGAGGATCCGGCGCTGATGGATTTCCTGGCCGTCCACCAGATTGGCATTGAATCCTGCCTGACCTCCAACATCCAGACCAGCACCGTGTCATCACTGGCTCGCCACCCCCTGGCGACCTTCCTTGATCACGGCATCCTCGCCACCCTGAACACCGACGATCCGGCAGTCCAGGGGATCGAACTGGCGCACGAATATCAGGTGGCTGCACCTGCAGCGGGCCTGAGCCAGGCGCAGATCCGAACCGCACAGGAGAATGGCCTGAAAATCGCCTTCCTGAGCGAGGCGGAAAAACAGGCTATCCGCGCCACAGTGGCGGCCTGACTTTTCCTGCTCTGATGATAAAAACGCCCTGACGGGCGTTTTTATCAGGCAAGTTCAACAGTGTCCAAAGCCCGGGTAAGCAAAGCCGCCTGTTTATCCAGCGAGGCGGCTTTAGCGGCAGCATTCCACGCTCAGTGCAGAAAAAGTTATTTCAGTGACAGCGTCTGGCGTTTTTCAGCCGACTGCAGGCCCAGCTCGATCAGCTCCATCACCTGGATAGCTTCTTCGGCCGTCACCGGGTTATTTCCGTCGCCGTTAATCGCATCGCGGATCCCGGCATAGTACGCTGGATAGTTACCCGGCGTGGTCAGCAGCGTCTCTTCCGCCATCATATCGCCGTTAGCTAATGTCACCACGCCATCACGCATATCGTAACCCCAGTCTTCCTGTGGCGGGCGGGCGCCTGCTTTCAGATTATCTTCCTGAGGATCAAGACCGTACTTCACGTAGCTGCCTTTGGTGCCGTGCACCTGGTAACGCGCAGATTCTGCAGCCACCAGCATGCTGGCATGCAGCACCACACGACGCTGAGGATAGGTCAGCACGGCATGGAAGTAATCTGTGGTTTGTGCTCCCGGACGCAGTTCGGCCATATCAACATTGATTGCTACCGGCGAACCGAACAGCTGCAGTGCCTGGTCAATCACGTGTGGCCCCAGATCGTACCAGATGCCGCTGCCCGCGCCCTTCTGTTCGCGCCAGCGGTTGCGTACTTCCGGGCGGAAACGGTCGAAATGCGATTCGAAATAACGCACTTCACCCAGCGTACCCTCTGCCAGCAGCGTTTTCAGCGTCAGGAAATCGCTGTCCCAGCGGCGGTTATGGAACACCGACAGCAGCAGTCCTTTGGTTTTGGCCCGCGCATCCAGTTCACGAGCCTGTGACAGGGTCACGGTAAAGGGTTTATCAACCACCACGTGCTTTCCGGCATTCAGCGCGGCTTTCGCCAGCGGGAAGTGGGTGTCGTTTGGTGTGGGGATCACAATCAGCTGGAGCGAAGGGTCGTCAAACAGCGCCTGTGGGTCCGCCACCACCTGAGTGGAGGGCCAGTTGGCATGGACCTTGCCGGCATCACTGCTGGAGACGGCCGCCAGTTCCATCCCGGCGGTACCTGCGATTAACGGAGCATGGAAGGTTTTGCTGGCGAAGCCGTAACCGACCAGCCCTACACGAATTTTGTCGCTCATTTGCATTCCTCTTGTCTCTGACCCTGATGATTTAAGACCATCAGCAGAGTAAGAACAAGCGGGAATTACCTTAAATAATTCTCCTCTACTTCGAGTTGCCTCTGCACTGGCTGCACAAGCGCACCGGCCACTAATCTGAGTAAGCTCAGGGCGATCCCCTCGCTGCGCACCTGCCTGAAAGCCGAATTATTCAGGGCAGGATAGATTACTGGTTGGCACTTCTGGGTAAATCCCAGGTCTCCCGGGCGACCAGCGCATCATGGGCATCGTGCGAACGGCGGCGGAAGTCGCTGGGGCTGACGCCAACCCGTTTGCGAAACACGCGAGAGAAATAGAGCTGGTCGTCATAGCCGACAATGCGGCCAACCGTGGCGATGGGCTCCTGAGTATTCTGCAGCAGCATCTTGGCACGGATCACCCGCTGATCCTCACGCCAGCGCAGCAAATTCACCCCCATCTGCTCGCGGAACAGGTGCGCCAGTCGCGAAGGAGAAAGGCAGACGTGATTAGCCACCTCGTCGATTTTTAGCTCTCCGGCCAGATTACTGGTAACAAACTGGCAGGCCTCAATGACCCGCGGATCGCGGATCTGCTGATGACTGCGGGGATCTTCCTCCACCGCCCTCAGCAACAGCCTTTCAAGCAGGTTCATCGCCAGCTCTTCAGCAAAGCGCCGTCCTGAGGTGTGGGTCTGTTCAATATTGGCGAACAACCTTTCAAACTCTCCCTGCAGCCGTTCCGGTAAGCGGAGCCGCCCGACGCTGCGGGTTTCATCCTGCCACACCAGCCAGTCGCTCCAGTAGGCCCGGGGGCGAAAGTATACCCAGCGATGGTGCCAGCTGTCGCTTTCCGGTGATCGGCCATAGTAATGCGGCGTCTTTGGGCGAAACAGCAGCAGGTCGCCGGGTTCACAGTCAAAAGCATCCTCGCCGCTGAACACCCGGCCGCGCCCTTTAGTGGTCAGGTTAATGATATACCCCTTCATACCCTGAGGTCGGTCTATAAAAAAGTCGAGAGGGTCACCCGCATTAATCGGCGTCAGCCCGGCCACCAGCCACGCATTAAAAGGGTAACCTGGAAGCAGCGGGTTTGATTGCGCCACCGGCGCTAAGCGATGATACATGACGCCTCCTCAGGCCGTTTTGGCTTTCTGTTTGTAGCGGTCGAAAACCACCGCCGCTAACAGTATCAGACCGCGCACCACGTACTGTGAGAACGGCGAGATATTGAGAAGATTCATCGCATTCTCAACGGTACCGAGGATCAGCACCCCCGCGACCACGTAGGAAATTTTGCCGATACCGCCCTTCAGTGAAACGCCACCCAATACGCAGGCAGAGATCACAATCAGTTCATAGCCCAGAGAGGTCATTGGCTGTCCACTGGTCATGCGCGAGGCAAGGATAATGCCCGCAGCGGCCGACACCAGCCCGGATAAAATAAAAATGATAATGCGGGTACGCACCACCGGCACGCCCGCCAGCCTTGCGGCTTCTTCATTGCCGCCAATCGCCAGCGTATTGCGGCCAAAGGTGGTTTTATTCAGCAGGAAGCCAAAAATCACCATGGTACCTATCGTCAGCCACACTGGCGCGGGCACGCCGAGCCAGTTGGCATAACCCAACGCAAAGAAGCGCTCATCCTCGATCCCCACCGCTTTACCATCGGAAAAAATATAGGCCAGCCCGCGCACAATTTGCATTGTCGCCAGCGTGGTGATCAACGCGTTTATCTTCAGCTTCGCAATTACAAAGCCGTTAATGAAACCACAAACCACGCCAAGCAACAGACCGGCAGCAATGCCGATCCATAAACTTTCGGTCAGATTAATGACCACCGCGGTGGTGACCCCTGCACAGGCGATGACCGAGGCAACGGACAGGTCAAAGTCGCCGGAGGCCAGGCAGAACAGCATGCCGCAGGCCACCATGCCGGACATCGACATCGCCAGTCCGAGCCCTTTCATATTAATCAGCGAACCAAAGTTCGGTACAAACAGCGTGCAGCAAATAAACAACACGGCAAACACGACCAGCATGCCAAAGTTATCCCAGATACGGCCCAGGTTAACGCGCTGGGAGCGTGCCGGCGGCGTCGCGGAGGAAGTGGTGGAAGATGACATCGGAGATCTCCTTCAGATCAGGCCACAGCGGCGGTTTGTTGGGTGGTTTTTGGCATAGCCAGGCTCAGCGTCTGCGCCTCAGTGGCCTCAGAGTGGCTCAGCTCACCGGCGATTTCCCCTTCGCGCATCACCAGGATACGGTCGGCCAGCCCCATAACTTCGGGCAGGTCGCTGGAGGCGAACAGCACCGCAATGCCCCTCTCCGCCAGCGCATAAATCAGGTTATAGATTTCATGTTTTGCCCCCACGTCGATGCCGCGGGTGGGTTCATCCAGCAGGATCACTTTCATCTCTTCCGACAGCCAGCGTCCGAGGATCGCTTTCTGCTGATTACCGCCGGAAAGATTCATGATCGGCTGATCCGCCGACGGGGTTTTGATATTCAGCGAGCGGATATGGGACTCCGCATTTTTGCTCTCCCAATGGTTATTAATCAGGCATCCGGCCGTGAGGTTATTGCGCCGTGCGCTGATATTGATGTTGTCGCGTACCGAATGCACCGGGATAATGCCATCAGCTTTGCGATCTTCCGGGCAGAGCAAAATTCCGGCACGGATAGCATGAGCAGGCTCTCTGATTACCTGCTTTTCACCATCCAGTAACAGTTCACCCCCGGTGAGCCTGGTGGCGCCAAACAGCCCTTTCATCAGTTCACTGCGCCCGGCCCCTACCAGGCCAAACAGCCCGACGATTTCCCCGGCACGCACGGTCAGGGAAACCGGCTTACGCACCCCTTTTGCCTGTACGTTATTCAGCTGCAGTCTGACTTCACCGGTTTTTCGCGGTGAATAACCGTAGATGTCACCAATTTCACGACCCACCATCGCCTGCACCAGCTCGTCATGAGTGGTTTTACTGACGTCTTCAAACGTCCGCACGTAGCGCCCGTCCTTAAACACGGTAATGGCATCGCTCAGGGCAAAAATTTCCTCCATCCGGTGTGAGACATACAACACCACTCTTCCCTGCTCCCGCAGCTTGCGGATCACCCGGAACAGATGTTCAATCTCGCGCGCAGAGAGTGAACTGGTCGGCTCATCGAAGGCGATGACTTTGGCATTACGCGCCAGCGCCTTGGCTATCTCCACCATCTGCCACTGCCCCAGCGAGAGATTTTTCAGCGGCGTATCGGGATCGACATCCATACCAAGGTTCTGCAACTGCTGTCCCGCTTCATAACGTAGCAGTGAGCGATTGACAAAACCTGCCCGCTGCGGGAGTTGCCCAAGGTAGATATTTTCGGCCACCGACATCTCCGGCACCAGATGCAACTCCTGATAGATAATGGCAATCCCGGCGTCCAGCGCATCGGTAGTGTGGGTAAAGCTGACCGGCTGGCCTTTTACCCGGATTTCACCGCTGCTGGGCTGATAGCTGCCGCTAAGGATCTTCAGCAGCGTGGACTTGCCGGCACCGTTCTCGCCCATCAGCGCGTGAACCTGGCCCGCCGCACATTCGAAGCTGATATCCTGCAGCGCCTTAACACCCGGGAAGGTTTTGCCGATGCCATGAAAGCTCAGGTATGGGGGTTGCGTGCTCATTGATCCTCCTGTACAGGTGACGCTGTAACCTTGAGGCCGCCCACTGTGCGGCCTCCGGCAGCGTTACATCAGGCCTTTTTTAGCCAGCTCAGTTTTGAAGTTGTCGCGGGTAATCAGCACCACATCAGTGACTTCGGTGAATTTTGGAGGTTCGGTGCCTTTGGTTACCCAGTTATAGAGCATTTGGGTACTCTTATAGCCATGCACGTCCGGGCTTGGCAGCAGTGAGCCAAAGAAGCCGGTTGGCTGACCTTTTGACAGTTCGCTGACCGCATCCACGCCGTTGATGCCGATACCAATCACATCCGGTGCCTTGAAGCCCTGACCTTCAGTGGCCCGCACACCGCCGAGGACGGTGTTATCGTTCATGCCCAGGATCAGCCAGTGTTTAACGCCGGAATGCTGCACCAGCAGCGAGTTACCGGCATCAAACGCGCCGGGGATATCGTTGGATTTGGTGGGGACTTTGTAAATCTGCGCAGCCGGGAAACCAGCCGCTTTCAGCGCATCCATTGAACCGGTCGTGCGGCGGCGTGCGGTATCCAGCTCATCGGCGGTAATGGCCATTACGCCGGTATCTTTCACCTCCCAGCCCCGCTTTTTCATCTCCTTGTACAGCTCCTGCCCCTGACGTTCGCCGATTTTGGTGGCCGCCATCATCACCAGTGGCACGGTATCCATTGGTTTACCCTTCGCGGTGACAAACTGGTCATCAACTGCAATCACCTTCAGGTCGTAACTGCGCGCTTTGGCCTGAATGGCAGAGCCCAGTTTCGGGTCAGGCGTACAGATTACAAAACCTTTGGCCCCGCTGGCGGCGAGGCTGTCAATGGCGTTCAGGGTTTTCTCACCGTCGGGAACGGCAATTTTGATCACTTCAAAACCCAGCTCTTTACCGGCTTTATCGGCAAACTTCCATTCGGTCTGAAACCAGGGCTCCTCCGGCTGCTTGACCAGAAAACCCAGCTTCAGGGTGTCGGCCACAGCCGAATGTGACATAACGGCAGCGAGGCCAACGATGGCCAGCGCGTGGGTAATTTTGTGCATGAGGCTCTCCGGCAAAGTCACCGCTTTTCGCGGTTTAATGTAAACGGTATCAATCGGCATGCCTGGCTCTTAACAGGCTGTAATCACGATTTTTTCGGGCCAAAACACCTGTGATGGCACCGATAACTTCTAGTTGTATCGGGATTAATATCGTGAAAGGGAGAGCGTTATCACACCCTGAGATAACAGCAGATCAGTGCATATATACAGCCAGTTTAACCAACCCATAACATTTGACGGCGGTCACAAAAGTACCGCCGATGACAGAAATGTGCATATGAACAGCGTTCGCTTCCTAACCGTTCCGGCCGCGGATTCTTAGGGTAGTAAGACAGCAGTTAACTCACATCCGGAGAACAGAGTATGCAGTTGGGTGCCATCACAATAGGGCTGGATTTTGGCAGCGATTCCGTTCGCGCACTGGCAGTTGACTGTGCCACTGGCGCAGAGTTGCAAACTGAGGTTGTTGCCTATCCGCGCTGGCAGGCAGGCAAGTTTTGTCAGAGCCGCATCAACCAGTTCCGTCACCATCCACAGGACTATATCGACGCATTCGAACAGGCAATTAGTGACGTTGTCACCAGGTTATCCCCTGAACAGCGTCTGGCCGTTGTTGGGATCGGCGTGGACTCCACCGGATCGACACCCGCACCCATCGACCGCGATGGCAACGTGCTGGCACTGCGCCCGGAGTTTGCAGAAAACCCCAATGCGATGTTTGTGTTGTGGAAAGATCACACCGCCATAAAAGAAGCAGAGGAGATAACCGCCCTGTGTCACAGCGGAAAGTTTGAGGATTACTCACGCTTTATCGGCGGCATTTATTCTTCAGAATGGTTCTGGGCCAAGATCCTGCACGTCAGCCGTGAAGATGCGGCAGTGCGCGAGGCCGCAGTGTCATGGGTTGAACTGTGCGACTGGGTTCCGGCCCTGCTGAGCGGCACCACTGCTCCGCAGGCGATTCGCCGTGGTCGCTGCGCTGCCGGACATAAATCGCTGTGGCATCCGCACTGGCATGGGCTGCCAACAGCGGAATTTCTGAACGCGCTTGACCCGATTCTGACCCGGCATCTCGATTCCCCCCTGTTCACAGAGACATGGACCGCCGATCTTCCGGTAGGAAAAATCACCGCCGAATGGGCCACTCGTCTGGGGCTCCCGGAGAGCGTGACCCTTTCCGGCGGCGCTTTTGACTGCCATATGGGCGCGGTCGGCGCGGGTGCCGGGCCCTATACGCTGGTGAAAGTGATCGGTACCTCCACCTGCGACATTTTAATTGCCGACCAGAACCGTGTGGGCAGCCGCGCGATCAAAGGGATCTGCGGACAGGTTAACGGGAGCGTGGTACCGGAGATGATTGGGCTGGAGGCGGGACAGTCGGCCTTTGGCGATATGTATGCCTGGTTCAGCCGCCTGCTGAGCTGGCCGCTGGTCCAGGCGGCTGAGAAGCACCCTCACCTGCAGACAGAACTGTCTGCCCTGCAAAAGAATCTGCTTAACGAACTCACCAAAGCCTGGGCTGCCGATCCGCAGCTGGAGCACCTGCCGGTGGTTCTTGACTGGTTTAATGGTCGTCGTACGCCTTTCGCCAACCAGCGCCTGAAAGGCGTTATCACCGACCTGAACCTGGGCACAGATGCCCCGGCACTGTTCGGCGGATTTATTGCCGCAACCGCTTTCGGCGCCCGCGCCATTATGGAGTGCTTCGAGCAGCAGGATATCCCGGTTGAAAGCCTGCTGACGCTGGGCGGCATCGCCCGCAAATCCCCGGCAATCATGCAGGTGTGCTGCGACGTGATGAACCGGCCGCTGGATATCGTCGCCTCTGATGAGTGCTGTGCACTGGGTGCGGCGATTTTTGCCGCCGTGGCTGCCGGCGTCCATGCCGATGTACCTGCGGCCCAGCGGAAAATGGCAAGTCCGATAGCCACCACCCTGCAGCCCGACGCTACGCGCGTCGAAAACTATCAGCAGCTCTATCAGCGTTACCTTCAGTGGTGTGAAGCGTCCGAACCGTTGTTCGCCGCGCGCCTTTCCAAAATTTAAGGAGAATTGTATGGCTCAGCTCAACGCGCTTAACGTGTGGTTTGTGATTGGTACTCAGCATCTTTATGGCGCGGAGACATTACGTCAGGTTGAACACCATGCCCAACAGGTGGTGGACGGGCTTAACCGGGCGGGCAACCTGCCGTTCACCCTCACCCTGAAACCCCTGGTGAAAAGCCCCGACGAGGCGCTGGCGCTGTGCCGCCAGGCCAACCATGCTGAAGAGTGTCTGGGAATTGTCACCTGGCTGCATACCTTCTCACCGGCCAAAATGTGGATTGGCGGCCTGTCAATTCTGAATAAGCCACTGTTGCAGTTCCATACCCAGTTTAACGCCGAGATCCCGTGGGACAGCATGGATATGGACTTTATGAACCTGAACCAGACGGCGCACGGTGGCCGTGAGTTTGGTTTTATCGGTGCGCGGATGCGTCTGCCACACAGCGTGATCACCGGACACTGGCAGGATAAGATCGCACAGGCGCGCATCGGCAAATGGATGCGGGCAGCAGCAGCGAAACAGGCCAGCCAGACCCTGAAGGTTGCCCGTTTCGGCGATAATATGCGGGAAGTGGCGGTGACGGAAGGCGATAAAGTGGCTGCGCAGATCCAGTTTGGTTATGCCGTGAATGGCTGGGGCGTGGGCGATTTGGTTGAGGTGATCAACGGCGTCACCGATGGCGACATCAATGCGCTGGTCGATGAATACGAGAGCCTGTATGAGTTCAGCCCGGCTGCCGCGCTCAACGGGGAGAAACGACAGAACGTGCTGGATGCAGCGAAAATTGAGCTCGGGATCAAGCGCTTTCTGGAAGCCGAAGGCTGCATGGCCTTTACCACCAACTTCCAGACGCTGCACGGCATGACGCAGTTGCCTGGGCTGGCGGTACAGCGGCTGATGGCGCAGGGCTACGGTTTCGCCGGTGAAGGCGACTGGAAAACCGCCGCGCTGCTGCACATCTTCAAAGTCATGGCGACTGGCCTGCCGGGCGGCACCTCATTTATGGAGGATTACACCTATCATTTCGCACCGGGTAACGAGCTGGTGCTGGGTTCCCATATGCTGGAGGTCTGCCCGTCGATCGCCCGCGAGTCCCGCCCCCTGATTGATGTGCAGTATCTGGGTATTGGGGGCAAAGCCGATCCGGCGCGGATGATTTTCTCAACGCCAGCGGGCCGCGCGGTGAACGCCAGCGTGATTGATATGGGCGACAGGTTCCGCCTGCTGGTCAACGTGGTGGATGCCATTGAGCAGCCCAAACCGCTGCCAAAATTGCCGGTTGCCCGAGCCCTGTGGAAAGCCCAGCCGTCGCTGGCCACTGCATCGGAGACCTGGATCCTCGGCGGCGGTGCGCATCACACGGTGTTCAGCCAGGCACTGACGGTGGACGATATGCGGCAGTACGGCGAGATGCACGGAATTGAAGTGTTGGTGATTGATGAAGAGACCACGCTGCACGGCTTTAAGGATGCGCTGCGCTGGAACGAGGCCTTTTACCGGCTGAATCAGCGATAAAAGCCCACCCGCAACTGCAATCCACCGATTGCGGGACCGGTCGTCAAATGACGGTGGCTGTGATAAATGCCACCGTCGTACAGGCTCAGACCCGTCATCACCGCGTCTCTACAGAGACAGCCGCTTCACCGGGGCATTCTGCTGCCGATCCCACATCACCGTCAGCAATCTTTGCAGCGCAATAAAGGCAAACAGCAGAATTCCGATGGCGATCTTGGTCCACCACGAACTCAGCGTGCCGTCGAAATTGATCCAGGTCTGAATCAACCCCTGAATCAGCACCCCAAACAACGTCCCCAGCACCGTGCCGACGCCCCCCGAAAGCAGCGTCCCGCCGATCACGACTGAAGCAATCGCGTCCAACTCCACGCCCATACCTGCCAGCGCATAGCCTGCCGAGGTATAGACGGAAAAGACAATCCCGGCCAGCGTCGCCAGCGCCGATGACAGCATATAAACCCGCACCGTGGTGCTGCGCGTCGAAATTCCCATCAGCCGTGCGGAAGTCACGTTGCCGCCAATTGCATACACCTGATTACCAAACCGGCTGCGGTGCGCCAGCACAATCCCCACCACCACCACTAACAGCATGACTCCCGCCAGCAGGCTCAGCCTGCCGCCGCCGGGGATCTTCCAGGCGATACTGGACAACGTTTCATACAGCGGGTGGTCAATCGGGATCGAACTCTCCGCCACCAGATAACTGCTGCCGCGCAGGAAAAACATTCCCGCCAGAGTGATAATAAACGCCGGGATCTTCAGCGCATCAATCAGCCAGCCCATCATGGCGCCAAAGGCGGAGCCCATCACCATCACCAGCGAAAATGCCAGCCACGGATCCAGATGGTAGTCCCCAATCATTCTCGCCAGAAACACGCCGGTGAAGGCAATTACCGCCCCTACCGACAGGTCAATCCCGCCGGAGAGAATGACGAAGGTCATGCCCACCGCAATAATGCCAAGGAAGGCATTATCGGTGAGGATATTGGCAATCACGCGGGTGGAGGCAAAGCCCGGAAACTGACTCAGACAGAACAGATACCCCGCCACAAACACAAGTAGCGCGATCGTTAACGGCAGATGACGTTTAAACACGTGTGCGCCCTCTTTTAAACAGTTGAATAAAGCGCGGTGACTGGATTAACAACACAGCCATCACCACCACCGCTTTCACCACCTGATTCAGCTCCGGCGGAAAGCCAGACAGCAAGATACCGGTATTCATCGCCTGAATAATCAGCGCACCGATCAGCGACAGCAGCAGATTAAACCGCCCGCCCATCAGTGAAGCGCCACCAATCACCACCGCAAGAATCGCGTCCAGCTCCAGCCATAATCCGGCATTGTTGGCATCCGCGCCGCGAATATCTGCCGCCACGATCAACCCTGCCACCGCCGCGCACAGCCCGCTGATCACATAGGTGCTCATCACCACCAGCCAGCCGTTTACCCCGGCGTTACGGGCTGCCCGCAGGTTTATTCCCACCGCTTCAATAAACATCCCGAGGGCAGTTTTACGTGTCAGCAGCCAGACCAGCACCGCCATCACCAGCGTGATCCACACAGGCACCGGGAACAGCCACAACGTGCCGCTGCCCAGGCGAGCCAGCGACTCGCTGTCAAACGTGACGATTTGCCCCTGCGTGATCAGTTGGGCGATACCACGCCCGGCCACCATCAGAATCAGAGTGGCAACAAACGGCTGGATCTTCAGCAGTGCCACCAGCACACCATTCCATAACCCACACAGCACGCCAGTCGCCAGCGTTAGCAGAATAATCACCGGTAAACTGTGCCCGGAAACGGTCAGCGTCGCCGCCGTGGCTCCGGCAATCGCCATGACTGCGCCTACCGACAGATCGATACCGCCGGTGGCAATCACCAGCGTCATCCCAATCGACAGCAGCGCGACCGGCGCTGCGCGATTAAGGATGTCGATCGGGCTGCCAAACAGGCGGCCATCCTGCAGATGAATGGCAAAGAAGTTATGCGCCACCAGACTGTCGACGATCAGCACCAGCACCAGCGCGGCGATCTGCGGCAGTCCCGCGGGCAGTTTACGCTTAGACATGGGCGATTTCCCCGGCACCAGCTGTGACTCAAGCATGTTGTACCCCTCCCGCCGCTATAGCATTAACAATGGAGGCGACCGAGAGCTGCTCCAGAGGGATCTCCGCCACCTGCTGACGGTCACGCAGGATCACTACCCTGTCCGCGTAGCCCACCAACTCCTCCAGCTCCGATGAAATCACCAGCAGCGCCAGACCATCGGCGCACAGCGACTCAATCAGACGGATAATTTCGGCATGTGCTCCGACATCAATGCCGCGCGTTGGCTCATCGAGGATCAGAAACTGCGGTTTGGTCACCAGCCAGCGGGAAAGCAGCACCTTCTGCTGATTGCCGCCGGAAAGCAGCTCGACGGGCTGATCGGCGTGCGGCGTGCGGATGCCGAGACTTTTGATAAAGCGCTCGGCAATCTGCTGCTGTTCACGTCGCTTGATCGGACGTAACCAGCCACGCTGAGCCTGCAGCGCAAGGATAATGTTTTCCCGTACCGATGCCGCACCGACGATACCGTCCGTTTTACGATCTTCCGGACAGAAGCCCATCCCCAGTTTTGACGCCTGAGCAGGCGTGCGGATGGTCCGCTTTTTTCCCTTTATGAAGGCGCTGCCGCTGTCGGCTCGTTTTATGCCGAACAGCAATTCCGCGGTTTCGGTGCGTCCTGAGCCCAGCAAACCGGCCAGACCGACCGCTTCGCCGGGACGCACGCTCAGGCTGAAGGGTTCGATGGTCCCTTTCTTGCCGTACTCTTTAAATTCCACCACCGGCTGATTGCTCTTCAGCGTGCTGCCGGCACGCTGCAGCGCGGTCTCCAGCAGCTCACGCCCCAGCATCAGTTTGATCAGTTCAATCTGCGGCAGCTCACTGGTTTCCCGCGTGGCCACAAACTGGCCGTTGCGCAGCACGGTAATACGGTCGCTGACTTTATAAACCTGGTCGAGAAAGTGGGTGACGAAAATCAGGCTCATGCCTTTTGCCTTCAGCTGATTCATCAGCGTGAACAACATTTCCACCTCACTGGCGTCCAGACTGGCCGTGGGTTCATCAAGGATCAGAACCTGCGCAGACAGGTCCACGGCGCGGCAGATGGCGATAATCTGTTGCATAGCCACAGAGTACTGACCGAGCGGCCGGGTCACATCCAGCTCAAACCCATAGCTTCTCAGCAGGTGCTGCGCCTTTTTTACCAGCGTCTTACGGTCAATAAACCCAAACCGTCGCGGTTCCCGTCCAATAAAAAGATTATCCGCCACCGACATATTCGGCAGCAGATTGACTTCCTGATAAACGGTACCGATTCCGGCATCCTGCGCTTCCGCCGTGCTGTGCGGGTTAATCATTTTTCCTGCCAGAGCGATCGTCCCGGCATCGCGTTTATAAACCCCTGTCAGCACTTTAATCAGCGTCGATTTACCCGCGCCGTTTTCACCCAGCAGCGCCATTATTTCGCCACTGCGTACCGCAAAAGAGACGTTATCCAGCGCCTTAACGCCGGGAAAGGCTTTGCTGACGCCGTGGATAGCCAGCAGCACGTCAGATGTCGTTGTCCGGATTGTCATTGGGCTTCGCCTCAACCATGAAAAAAGCCGCCTGACGGGCAGGCGGCACCGGGGTCAGTAACCCATGCCTTTTTTCTTGTCTAACTGAGACTGCGCGTCGGCGGGCAGGTAGAGCCGGGATTCGGTTTTGATAATTTTCGGCGGCAGGGTGCCGTCTTTTTTAAATTTCTCCAGCGCATCGAATGCCGGGCCTGCCATATTTGGCGTCAGTTCAACGTTGGCATTCGCTTCACCGGCCAGCATGGCCTTGTAAATATCCGGTACGCCGTCAACAGAACCGGTCAAAATATCTTTACCCGGCTTAAGCCCTGCCTCTTTAATCGCCTGAATGGCACCGATAGCCATATCATCGTTGTGCGCGTAAACCATGCAGATGTTTTTACCGTTGTTCTCTGCCTTAATAAAACTCTCCATCACTTCTTTACCCTTACTGCGGGTAAAGTCGCCTGACTGAGAACGGATTATTTTAATACCTGGCGTGTTGGTTATCGCTTCAGCGAACCCTTTTTTACGATCGATAGCGACGCTGGCACCCACAGTCCCCTGCAGCTCCACCACGTTACATGGCTTGCCGGCACGCTCTTTAACCAGCCAGTCGCCGATCAATTTACCTTCGTAAACGTTATCCGCCGTGACCACCGCCATATACAGCGACTTGTCTTTCACCACGATGGCGCGGTCAAGCAGGAAGACCGGGATTTTGGCATCCTTCGCTTCTTCCAGCACCGGCTCCCACCCTGTCTGTACCACCGGTGCGATAAATATGGCATCAACACCCTGGGCGATAAATGACCGTACCGCTTTGATCTGATTCTCCTGTTTCTGCTGACCATCAGCAATTTTCAGCGTGATTCCACGCTTTTTAGCTTCACTTTTGGCAACGGTGGTTTCTGCCGCACGCCAGCCCGATTCGGAGCCAACCTGCGAAAAACCGACCGTCATGGATTCCGCCAGCGCCGGGCCGGATAGGCTGGCGCTGATGAGTGTGGTGAGAAGTAAACGCTTCCACATGGTCAAATTTCCTCTGATGGGATTAAGTCGTGTAGGGTAAAACGCCACTCAAGCCTGGACTAACAGAGGAAAAACATTTTCGACAAAGCTCACAAATCACAACAATTAAAGGGAGTTACGTCATTCGCATGAAGAGAGCATTATCAATGAGATATGGACAAAACACCTGAGATCTGACCGGGTCATGTTAAATAACTGTAATAAAGATAAGCGCTTAACCATGGCAGGAATGGAAGCGATTACAAAACCGGATCAGGTTCTGTCATTGCCACCGGGTAAATAATCAGCGGGGTTATTTCCTTAATTTGTGAGCTGAGACACATATGGCCTTGCCACTGAATGAAAATTGCACCGGAATAACAATAAACGTTAAAAAATAAGCTAAACCCTTACTCTTTATTCCGAATTTACGCGGTTTTTGCAATTATCACTATGGACACACTGGCAGCGAGCCATATACTTGGTTCCCCTAACTCTTTGACCGTATCGGCCATCATGACAGTTCAAGAATACCTGTTGAAGTTTCGTAAAGTTAGTTCGCTGGAAACCCTCGAGAAGTTGTTTGATCATCTTAATTATTCGCTGACGGATAATAATGAGATTGTAAATATGTATCGTGCTGCCGATCACCGTCGTGCAGAACTGGCCTCTGGCGGCCGCCTGTTCGATCTGGGCTGTGTGCCTAAATCTGTCTGGCGCTATGTGGTATAAACTTTTGCTCTGGTAATGATTTGCCCGGTTTTTTACGTATAATCACGCCTGATCAAGCGTAACTTGTTTGCACAGCAAACGGTCAGCCTCACCCGTTCATAAGGATTCAGAGTGTCTGTAGATTCAAAACCGCGCATCGCCGGGCTTCTGCTGGTTCCGCTCGCCTGGCTACTGATGACCATGCTGACCAGTGCCCTGGTTGTCGCCATGTATTTAAGCGCGTTACTGACGCCTGACCTGCGCAATGCCCTGTTCAACAATACTCAGGCTTTTACCCTGCAGTGGAGTCTCTCGCTGGGGACCTCACTGATTGTCTGGTGCTACAGCCTTTGGGTCACCTGGATATTCTGCAGGCGCTCGCGCCGCCTGCCGAAGCACTACATTATCTGGCTGCTGGTAACCGTGCTGCTGGCCATTAAAACCTTTGCGTTCTCGCCCGTCAGCGATGCGGCAGCGATCAGAACGCTGCTTATCGCGCTGCTCGCCGCGGCAATCCTGGTGCCCTACTTTACACGTTCACAACGCGTTAAAAACACGTTTATTGAACCCTGAAAAAATCAGGTGACTTCCAGGCACAGCACCCGATCAGCCAATTGCACACAGGCACCAGTCCATTCCAGCTGCATCCGGAACCTGAACACCCCATTTGCTTAAAAAACGCTTTACGGTGAATCCGTACCCCCTCTTTTCTGGTAAACGGGCTGCCAATAACTCATCAAAGGCAGTCCATCGTGGGTTTTACGGGCATTTGACCCTTTAAAGTGAAGAGTCTGAGGACAACCCAGGGCGAAATCAGACGGGGATCGGGGATAAAATCAGCGCAAATTTAATTCTCAGTGCGTTTAGGGAATATCCTTACTGCACAGATGTTGTCGTCAGGCCGCCAATGCCTGATAATAGGCGGCTTTCATTTTTATCAGGCGAAATAATGACCGATTACCTGCTTCTCTTTATTGGCACAGTGCTGGTGAACAACTTCGTTCTGGTGAAGTTTCTCGGCCTCTGTCCCTTTATGGGCGTTTCCAAAAAACTGGAAACGGCAATTGGCATGGGACTCGCCACCACTTTCGTGATTACCCTGGCCTCGATTTGCGCGTGGCTGGTGAACCATCTTATTCTGCTGCCGCTGGACCTGGTCTACCTGCGTACCATGGCCTACATCCTGGTGATCGCCGTGGTGGTGCAGTTCACCGAAATGGTGGTGCGTAAAACCAGCCCGGACCTCTACCGCCTGCTGGGTATTTTCCTGCCGCTGATCACCACTAACTGTGCGGTGCTGGGCGTGCCATTGCTGAGCGTTAACCTGAACCACACCTTTCTGCAGGCCGCACTGTATGGCTTCAGTGCTTCCATCGGCTTCTCGCTGGTGATGGTGCTGTTTGCCGGTATCCGTGAGCGTCTGGTGCTGGCCGATGTGCCCGCGCCGTTTAAAGGGTCATCCATTGCGCTGGTGACTGCCGGGCTGATGGCGCTGGCCTTTATGGGCTTCAGTGGGCTGGTGAAATTCTGATGAGTGCGGTGTGGATTGCTGTTGCAGTACTGAGCACGCTGGGCCTGCTGTTCGGCGGCCTGCTGGGCTATGCCTCGCGTCGTTTTAAGGTTGAAGAGGATCCGATTGTTGAGCAGATAGATGCGATCCTGCCGCAGAGCCAGTGCGGACAGTGCGGCTATCCCGGCTGCCGTCCTTACGCTGATGCGGTGGGCAACAACGGCGAGACGATCAATAAGTGTGCGCCGGGCGGCGAGCAGACCATGCTCAAACTGGCAGCGCTGCTGAACGTTGAGCCGCAGCCGCTGGGTGATGAAGTCGCCCGCGAGCCGGAGCGCAAAGTGGCGTGGATCGATGAAGAAAACTGCATCGGCTGCACTAAATGTATTCAGGCCTGCCCGGTTGATGCCATTGTCGGTGCCACCCGCGCGATGCATACCGTGCTCAGCGATGTCTGTACTGGCTGTGACCTGTGCGTCGCGCCCTGCCCAACTGACTGCATTGAGATGCGTCCGGTCGCCACCACCACGGCGAACTGGAAGTGGGATCTGCAAACCATCCCGGTCAGGGTTATTCCTGTGGAACACCATGCGTAATTTGTTCAGATTGTTTAAAAAAGATCGCTTGTGGGATTTCGAAGGCGGCATTCATCCGCCTGAGATGAAGACCCAGTCCAACGGCACGCCGCTGCGCCAGTTGCCGCTGCCCGCTCAGTTTATTATTCCGGTTAAGCAGCATATCGGTCATGAAGGCGAGCTGCTGGTCAGCCCCGGCGATAAGGTGTTGCGCGGCCAGCCGCTGACCTTTGGCCGTGGCCGGATGCTGCCTGTCCACGCCCCCACTTCAGGAACCGTCGAGGCTATCGCGCCCCATATCACCGCGCACCCTTCCGCGCTGGCCGAAATGTGCATTTTTATCACCCCTGACGGTGAAGACCGCTGGTGTGAGCGCCAGCCGGTGGCGGATTATCAGCAGGCTGAGCGCAGCGAGATTATTGAGCGTATTCACCAGGCTGGCGTGGCCGGGCTGGGCGGTGCCGGTTTCCCGACCGCCACCAAGTTGAAAGGCGGTATCCGCGGCGTTAACACGCTGATCATTAACGCGGCGGAATGTGAGCCTTATATCACCGCCGATGACCGTCTGATGCAGGATTGCGCCGCAGAGGTACTGGAAGGCAGCCGTATTCTGGCCTGGCTGCTGCAGTCAGAGCAGGTGCTGATCGGCATCGAAGACAACAAGCCGCAAGCCATTGCCGCTCTGAAGAAAGCGCTGGGTAGCGCTGGCGATCTGCAAATCCGCGTCATCCCGACTAAATACCCTTCCGGCGGTGCCAAACAGCTGACCAGAATCCTTACCGGGCTGGAAGTTCCGCACGGCGGCCGCTCGACCGATATTGGCGTTCTGATGCAAAACGTCGGCACGGCTTATGCGGTTAAACGCGCCATTATTGACGGCGAGCCGCTGACCGAACGCGTGGTAACGCTGACCGGCGAATCGGTGAGCAAGCCGGGTAACGTCTGGGGCCGCCTGGGGACGCCCGTCAGCCATCTGCTGCACAACGCCGATTTTACGCCGGCTGCCGGGCAGATGGTGGTGATGGGCGGACCGCTGATGGGCTTCACCCTGCCGACGCTTGATGTGCCGGTGGTGAAAATCACCAACTGTATTCTGGCCCCTTCCGCCAGCGAAATGGGTGAGCCGGAAGAAGAGCAATCCTGTATTCGCTGCAGCGCCTGCGCCGATGCCTGTCCGGCCGCCCTGCTGCCACAGCAGCTTTACTGGTACAGCCGCGGTGGCGACCATGATAAGGCCCGCGTGCACAACATTGCCGACTGCATTGAGTGTGGTGCCTGTGCGTATGTCTGTCCGAGCAATATTCCACTGGTGCAGTACTACCGGCAGGAGAAGGCAGAGATCCGGGCTATCGATCTGGAAGCAGAGCGAACCGCGCAGGCCAAAGCCCGCTTTGAGGCGCGGCAGGAACGTCTGGAACGCGAGAAGCAGGCGCGTGAAGCGCGCCACCAGCAGGCAAAACGTACCGTCAACGAGAACGACAAGTCAGCAATCAACGCCGCGCTTGAGCGGGTGAAAGCGAAAAAGCAGGCCGAACAGGCTAATCCGGTTAATGATGACCTCCCGCCGGACAACGTTGCCACCCTTGCCCGGCGCGAAGCACGCCATGCGCTGGCCCGCGCCCAAACCGCTGAAACCCAGTCAGAGACCGAACCAGCGACCCGCCAGGCAGGCGACCCGCGTAAAGCCGCGGTCGAAGCCGCTATCGCCCGTGCTAAGGCGAAGAAGGCCGCACTGGCTGGCAATGCCCAACCGGTGAAAGAGGAAACGGCAGCGCCTGCCACAGCTGAAACCGCCAAGTCTGCTGTACCGGCCGATCCGCGTAAAGCTGCGGTCGAAGCCGCTATCGCCCGCGCCAGGGCGAAGAAGGCCGCACTGGCTGGCAATGCCCAACCGGTGAAAGAGGAAACGGCAGCGCCTGCCACAGCTGAAACCGCCGAGTCTGCTGTACCGGCCGATCCGCGTAAAGCCGCGGTCGAAGCCGCCATCGCCCGCGCTAAGGCGAAGAAAGCGGCAAAGGCAGCAGAACAAGCGGCCGAAGCTGAAGCACAACCAGAACATCAAGATGAAGCGGCGCCGGAGCAGTCCGACGATCCCCGCAAAGCGGCAGTGGCGGCGGCCATCGCTCGTGTCAAAGCGCGCAAAGCGCAGCAGCATTCCACGCAAGAGGATTAAATGGCTTTTCGTATTGCTAGTTCGCCCTACACTCACAACCGTCGCAGCACCAGCACCATTATGCTGCTGGTCCTGCTTGCGGCTATCCCGGGTATTGCCGCCCAGTGGTACTTTTTCGGCTGGGGCAACATTATCCAGGTAGCGATTGCCGCCCTTGCCGGTATGGGTGCGGAAGCGCTGATACTGAAGCTGCGTAAGCTGCCGCTGGCAAAAACGCTGGGGGATAACTCCGCCCTGCTGACCGCCCTGCTGCTCGGCATCAGCATCCCCCCGCTGGCCCCGTGGTGGCTGATTGTTATCGGGACCGTTTTTGCCGTGGTGATCTCCAAGCAGCTGTACGGTGGTCTGGGTCAGAATCCGTTTAACCCGGCAATGGTTGGCTATGTGGTCCTGTTGATCTCCTTCCCGGTTCAGATGACGAGCTGGCTGCCACCGGATACGCTGCAGTCAATCCCTCCCCATTTCATGGACTCACTGAGCATGATTTTCCACGGAACTACCGTGGAGGGGCACACCATGCAGCAGTTGCAGATTGGCGTGGATGGCATCAGCCAGGCCACCCCACTGGACACCTTCAAGACCGGTTTACGTGCCGGACACAGTGCAGAGCAACTTCTCGCGCAGCCAATTTATACCGGTGTGATTGCCGGTCTGGGCTGGCAGTGGATTAATCTTGGCTATCTGATCGGCGGCCTGTTCCTGCTGTTCACCACTACCATTCGCTGGCATATTCCGGTCAGCATGCTGGCCTCTCTGGCCCTGTTTTCCACCCTGGGCTGGCTGTTCTCACCACACGGTCTGGTTTCGCCAGTGATCCACCTGTTCTCGGGTGCCACCATGCTGGGCGCCTTCTTTATTGCCACCGACCCGGTCACCGCCTCCACCACCAATAAAGGCCGCCTTATTTACGGTGCGCTGATTGGCCTGCTGGTCTGGCTGATCCGCAGCTTTGGCGGTTACCCTGACGGCGTGGCCTTTGCTGTACTGCTGGCCAACATCACCGTGCCGCTTATCGACTACTACACGCAGCCGCGCGTTTACGGCCACCGTAAGGAGAAGTGATGCTGGATGCGATTCGTAAAAACGGCGTGACGCTGGCGATCTTTGCTGCGGTGACTACCGGCCTGACAGCGGTGATCAACACCGTCACCAAACCGACCATTGCCCACCAGACCGAAGTGCAGCAGAAAATTCTGCTGGATCAGGTGGTACCGCCGGAGATGTACAATAACTCCATCCAGCAGGAATGCTACCTGGTGACCAGTCCGGCGCTGGGTGCGGGCCTACATCATCTTTATCTGGCGCGTAAAGATGATCAGCCCGTGGCGGTAGCGGTTGAGACAACCGCGCCGGACGGCTATTCTGGTGCTATTCAGATGATTGTCGGGGCCGATTTTAAAGGCACGGTGCTTGGGGTACGCGTGGTTGAGCATCATGAGACCCCCGGCCTGGGAGACAAAATTGAGCTGCGAATTTCCAACTGGATCAACAGTTTTAACGGTGTCCATCTGAGCGGTAAAGACGACCAGCACTTCGCGGTGAAAAAGGACGGCGGTGACTTTGACCAGTTCACTGGCGCAACCATTACGCCGCGTGCCGTGGTGAATGCAGCTAAACGCACCACGTTGTATATTGAAACGTTGCCAGGCCAGTTTGCCTCGCTGCCAACCTGTGGAGATTCCAATGAGTGAAGCCAAAACGCTGCTGGTCGGCGGACTGTGGAAAAATAACTCGGCGCTGGTTCAGCTGCTGGGACTGTGCCCGCTGCTTGCCGTAACCTCCACCGCCACCAACGCCCTCGGCCTTGGACTGGCCACCACCCTGGTGCTGACCTGCACCAACAGTGCGATTTCCGCTTCGCGACGCTGGGTGCCTTCTGACGTTCGTATTCCTATCTACGTGATGATCATTGCCGCGGTCGTCAGCTGCGTGCAGATGCTGATCAACGCTTATGCTTACGGTCTCTATCAGTCGTTAGGGATCTTCATCCCGCTGATCGTCACCAACTGTATCGTGGTGGGCCGTGCGGAGGCCGTCGCCTCACGCAGCAGCGTGCCTTTATCGGCGCTGGACGGTATGGCGATTGGGCTGGGCGCCACCAGCGTCATGGTGGTACTGGGCTCCATTCGCGAAATTATCGGTAACGGCACCATCTTTAACGGAGCCGATCAGTTGCTGGGCCCATGGGCAAAAGTGCTGCGCATTCAGGTGTTCCACTTTGACTCACCGATGCTGCTGGCAATGCTGCCGCCGGGCGCTTTTATTGGTCTGGGGATGCTGCTGGCCGCAAAATATCTGATTGATAACAAGATGAAAGAGCGAGCTGCCCGCCGGGCAGAGACAGAAGCTCAGGCGTCTCTGGAAGGCAAAGCGAGCGCGCTGTGAATAAGGAAAAACGTCAGCAAATTTTAAGCCGACTGCGGGACAATAATCCGCACCCCACCACGGAACTGGTGTTCACTACCCCGTTTGAGTTGCTGATTGCCGTACTGCTTTCGGCTCAGGCCACCGACGTCAGCGTCAACAAGGCGACCGCAAAGCTTTATCCGGTGGCGAACACGCCCGCCGCGATGCTGGCGCTGGGCGTGGACGGAGTGAAAGAGTACATCAAAACTATCGGCCTGTTTAACAGCAAAGCGGAAAACGTCATTAAAACCTGCCGCATCCTGCTGGAACAGCATCAGGGTGAAGTGCCGGAAAATCGCGAAGCGCTGGAAGCCCTGCCCGGTGTGGGACGTAAAACGGCTAACGTGGTACTGAATACCGCCTTTGGCTGGCCGACTATCGCCGTGGACACGCATATCTTCCGCGTCAGCAACCGCACCAATTTTGCACCAGGCAAGAACGTCGAGCAGGTGGAAGAAAAACTGCTGAAAGTGGTCCCGAAAGAGTACAAAGTTGACTGCCATCACTGGCTGATCCTGCACGGTCGCTACACCTGTGTTGCCCGTAAACCGCGCTGCGGATCCTGCATGATTGAAGATTTATGTGAGTTCAGAGAGAAGACCGAGGTCTGACCAGGCAATCAGTTGCCATTCACCAGTTTAGTCTGGCCCACATCGTGGTTAAAAGAGATCTGTGCGCCGTACTCTTTATGCAGCCTGCGGGCTTCGAGGAACACCGATTTCCAGTAAGGACTGGCGAGCGATGACCGCATTACCCCTCTGCTTGAAGAGGCATGCAGGAACTGCCGATCGGTGTCGTAAAACCCGACATGCATTTCATGATTAATCCTGAAGAATACCAGGTCTCCCGGCTGCAGATCGGCCGGCTCCACCCTTTCTCCCATATGGATCAGGTCCGCGGTGGTCAGGCGGCCAACGGGCATATTAAAACGGTCTTTCAGCGTTCGCCAGACAAAGCCGGAGCAATCCACCCCCGAAAGCTGAGTGCCCCCCCACTGATAAGGGGTGCCTTCCCAGGAGTGCATCTGGTCATGCAATGCAGCCAGAATCGGGATCAAATCCGGCTGCTGGCCGTTTTGCTGTGAATCTCTGCCCCTGCCATTATTCGCTGTGGAAGACGAATGAGAGGCACATCCGCTGAGCAAAATTGCCCACAGCAAAACGGGAATGACGGGAGATTTACAGTTCCACATGATGATTCAGGGCGGCCAGAGTGTGTGAGATAAAGTCATCCTATTGATCGCCATGTGAAAGTACCACGCTTAATCTATTTCTTAACGTTATCAATATTTACAATTATTGACGAAACATATCAGTCAGCGCCTGCCACTGCAGCCTCAAAGCGCAGCATAATCGCCCGTCCCGTCCGGCCAGGGAGTCAGCAGATCGTATCCCGTTTCCGTTACTGCAATGGTATGCTCCCACTGCGCCGACAGTGAACGGTCTTTAGTGACCACCGTCCAGCCATCGGAAAGCAAGCTGGTTGCCGCCTTGCCGGCATTGATCATCGGCTCAATGGTGAAGATCATTCCAGGTTGCAGCACCACGCCGGTACCCGGCGTACCGTAATGCAACACCTGCGGCGCGCCATGATATTCCAGCCCGACACCGTGCCCACAGTATTCCCTGACCACTGAGAAACCCGCCCCTTCCGCCACGCGCTGGATGGCCGCGCCAACGTCACCGAGCGTCGCGCCTGGCTTTACCGTTTTAATGCCTGCGACCATTGCTTCATAGGTGATATTGACCAGGCGTCGAGCGCGAACCGACGGTTCACCCACGTAATACATCCTGCTGGTGTCGCCGTACCAGCCCTCTCTGATAATGCCGATATCAATATTGATAATGTCACCATTCTTCAGCTTTTTATCGCCGGGAATGCCGTGGCAAATCACGTGATTGACGGAAGTACAGAGCGTGCGGGTGTAGCCGTGATAGCCAATATTTGCCGGAACAACCTTTAATTCATTGACCAGATAGTCATGGCAGAGGCGATCCAGCTCATCGGTAGTGATCCCGACGCGGACGTGAGGTTTGATCATCTCCAGCACTTTTGCTGCCGCATGGCCTGCCGCACGTGCCAGCTCGATCTCTTGCCGGGTGTGTATTCTGATATCACTCATTGGGGTTCATGTTCCTTATGTGACTGCCCGGCTTCACGGCGGACGAGTTTGTTGATTTCAGTGCCGCCGTCGAGTTCGCTCTCAATCAACAGCCGCGTCAGCTGCTGATGGGTCAGGTGGGGATAGAGCTCGGCCAGCATCCCCATCTTCAGCCAGTGCTCGGCCTGCGAGTTAATCGAGCGGCTCAACGCGTTACTGGCCAGACGCAGGTTTTCATGCATCAGGTCGGATATTTTTACAATGCCCATGCCGGACCTTATACGTTTTATATATGAACCGTATAATGCCACGGCCGGGCGCAATTGCAAGCGAGTAACAAACCAACTTCACTGGCCTCCGTTGCCGATTTGCCAGATATAAGTCGGCTCGTTGCCGTTCACTTCCCAGTCGCCAACATTGCGGGATTTATAAATCACCGGATTATGCGAGGAGACGGTCCGGGCGTTACGCCAGTGACGATCCAGCGCTTTGCTGACGCGCGTGTCGGAAGCGCCCAGCGCGTTGAACAGTTCGGTCGCCGCGCGTGGCACCCAATCACTGGCGATCACCTGCGCTTTGGCCGCCTCAACTTCTGCCAGGATATTCGCCTGTTTAATTTCCCCTTCGCTGCCGCCACGCTGCTGCAACTCAAACGCCTGCTGCAGCGAGTGGCTGGCGCGCTGTACCGTAGCCTCCACCGCCCAGGCCTGACTGGCAATCTGCCCGACCACCTGCAGCACCTGTACATCCTGCTTCACCAGACTGGCGTTACCGTGGCTGTAGATCCTTTTACGCTGGGCCACCCCCAGCGCTGCATCCCGGGTGATGGCCCGCGCAATGCCAGCCAGGGTTGACAGCAGCACATGCTGATAAAAAGCGGTCTGATATCGGAAGCGCTCGCTGAAGTCGTATACGTGCGTCTGCTCAACCGTGGCCTTGCTGAAACGCGTGGTGCCACTGCCGGTCAGCCGCTGGCCGAACCCATCCCAGTCATCCTCACGCTCCACCCCGGCCTGATGGGTGCTGACCAGTGCGATCACATCCCGGCCGTTATCGCCGCGGCGGGCATAAACATCGATCCAGTCGGCATACAGCGTGCCGGTACTGTAAAACTTCTCACCCTCCAGCAGCCAGCCGTGCTCCGCCGGGGTGACTTTGGTTAAGACTTCACCGAGCTGGATGTTGCCGATCTCGCTCCAGCCGCTGCCCACCAGCTCACCGTCGCGGAAACGACCAAACCAGCGCCGACGCTCTTCACTGTCCGGCTGATTAAGGCGATCTTCGACAAACGCGAAATGGGCACGCAGCGCCTGCGGCAGATTGGAGTCAGCTTCCGCCAGCTCGGTCAGCAGCTGGAACAACTGTGGCAACGTCGCACCAAAGCCTCCCTCGCTGACCGGAATACGCAGGGTGCCGAACCCCGCCTCTTTCAGCCAGCGGATCGGTTCGTGAGCCAGCTTGCGGGCGCCCTCCCGCTCCACTGCACCTTCGGCGATGCGGGCAAAGATCGGGCGAAAGCGTGACGCCAGTTCGGTGTCGTCAGGGGTGTTAAATTCAGACATGGTTTTCTCCGGGTTCAGACTGGTCATCGATATCCTGGCGGGTCGGTTCAAAGCGGATAATCAGCAGGAAGAAGATGGGGATAATGGCCGCCAGCGAAACGATCCAGAACATGTTGGTGCCAAAGGAAGCCTGCATGATCGGCAGGATAAACAGCGCCAGTGCGCTGCCAATACCGGACAGCGAACGGCCAAAGCCCACGCCAGTGGCGCGAATACAGGTCGGATAGGAGAGCGCCGGGTAGATCATCATCTGCGCGCCGGGGCCAAAACCTTCGGCGAACAGCCACAGTCCCAGCATCAGAATGGCAAATACCACGCCAACAGCCGCCTGCGGATGCCCGACCAGCGCCAGCGAAATCAGCGCGATAAACTGCAGGGCAAAGCCGGCAATCGCTACGTGACGCGACGGGAATTTCCACGCCAGGCGCATCCCCAGTAACCCGCCAGTAAAAGCGAACAGCGCGTTCAGCCCCAGCGAGGCGGAGAGGGTTTCAAACACGCCCGCGCCCAGGAACTGAGCAAGGATTGACGGCAGAAAGAAGGCGATGGCCGTGTATTCGAAGGAGATACAGATGTTCATCACCGCGGTGACAATCGTCCGTTCGCGATACGGTTTCTTGAATAACACGCTGAAGCTGACTTCAGGGGGGGCTTTTTTCACCCGCTGCGCGGCGGTGGGTTTTGCTTCGTGCGCCGCAATGCCGTAAGAGTCACGCAGAATGCGCACTGCGCCGGCCAGGTCACCCTGATTGGCGGCCCACAGCGGCGATTCATTCATAAATTTGCTGCGCACCGCGATGATCAGGAGCGCAGGAACGGCGCCAAACAGCAGTGAAGCACGCCACAGCCAGTCCAGGTGCTCTTTCGGCAGCAGGAAATAGAGTGCAAAGATAATAAAGAAGCAGACTGAAGAGGCTGCATACCACATCGGACACCAGGCGGCCAGCCGCGCGGCTTTATTTCCCTTACCGGTAAATTTCGAGAACTCTGCCAGGTAGGCCATTGCCACCGGCAAATCAATGCCGACGCCGATCCCCATCAGGAAACGCGCGCCAATCAGCACCCAGACGTTAGGGGCCAGCCCGGCGGCAATAGCGGAAACCACAAAGAACAGCATATCGGCCATAAACACCGAATAGCGGCCATATTTGTCGGTCAGCCAGCCGCCCAGCAGGTTGCCAAACAGGGTGCCGATCATAATTGACGAGGTGACAACCCCTGTCAGGGTCGGCGTCAGACCAAACTCTTTCACCACGTCATCAATGCCGTAGGAGAGCGTGGTCAGGTCATAAGCATCCAGAAACACGCCGCCCAGCGCCAGAAAGACGATAAAGCGTGCGTAGCTGTTTTTGTGGGTATTACCGTTGATCAGTTTCGCCACGTCGCTGACGGAGCGGACCGGCGTTGAGTGCGGCGGCGGTGAACCCAGATCGCCGTCAAGGTTGATTGTACTCATCGTATCCTCAATTTTATTATTGGCAGGTGATGAGCTGTTATAGAAAGGATGGCGGCATAAAACAAACAACAATAAGTACTATAAAATACATAAAATTCAATAAGTTGAATTGATTTTATTACCAACACAAACGCCGGATTAGCCTGCGGCTAATCCGGTCTGGTCAGGGTGACAGTGGCACTTTACTGGGCAGAAACAGGCACCAGCACCCCCTTCACCAACGGATCGTCCGTCTCTTTCAGCCACTGCTGCAGGCGGGGATCGGCAAAAGCTTTTTTCAGCCTGATGATATTCTCATCATTGAGGTAAGGCGTACCGATCACCAGCTGTGAAGCGAAGGTCCGTGGCGCGGGTGGGAACAGGATCCCCTTCTCACGTGGCACTTTCCCGGCATCAAACTGGGAAACATAGCCAATGGCAGCATCAACGGAATTCAGTGCCCTGGGCATGGTCAGCAGATCCAGCTCTTTGAAGTTGAAGTGATGAGGATTTTGTCTGATATCCTTCAACTGCGCCGTGCGGGGCTCTACTGCCGGATCCAGCCCAATCAAGCCGATACGCTGCAACAGCCACAGCGCCTGTCCCTGGTTAGCCCCGTCATTGGGCACGATAATTTCCGCGCCCTGTGGCAGCTCACCGATTGATTTGTAGCGGTCGGAGTAAATGCCGAATGCCCACTGGAACAGCGGCTGCGTGGGCGTCAGCGCAAACTTGTTGGCCTCCACCACCTGCTTCAGCCACCACTGATGCTGGTATACCGTGGCCGCATATTGCCCCTCTGCCACTGCCCGGTCAGCCTGCACCGGATCCTGCAGCCCTGCCGCCTCCAGTCTGATGCCGTAATCCGGTGCAATATGCTGGTTAACATATTCAATCAGCCGCTGCTCTCCGGCCATCGCTGGCTCGAAATGCACTTTAAGGGTGGTGCTGAACGTCACGGCGTTGCGTTTCTGCGCGATAAAGTGCCAGGCCAGCCCGGCAATAACGATCATCGCCACCCCCACCAGCCACGGCCATATTCTCTTCTTCCTGATCTCAAAATCCTGCTGCGTCATGATGAATGTGTTCCTGAGTGTTGTAATGCGGCAACCAGTCGGTCACCGGCAAACTGAATAAGCTGAATGGTGGCGATCAGTACGACAATCGTGGCGATCATGATGTGATTATCGAAACGCTGATAACCATAAACTACCGCCAGATAGCCAATCCCCCCGGCGCCGATGGTTCCGGCAATGGCCGAATACTCAATCATTGAGATCAGGTTCAGTACAATGGCGGCAACAATCGCCGGCAGTGCCTCACTGAGCTGCGCGCGGGTAATGATTTGCCAGCCGGAACCGCCGGAAACCAGCCCGACGGCGGTCACCTCTGCGGGCAGCTCACGCAGTGAGTTCTCCACCAGCCGGGCAAAAAAAGGCGTTCCGGCGACAATCATCGGGATCACCGCCGCAGGAATGCCAATGCTGGTCCCGGTCAGCCAAAAGGTGAACGGAATAATGGCCGCCATCAGCACCAGAAACGGCAGCGATCGGCCCATGTTCACTATCCAGCTCAGGCTGCGGTTGACCGTGACCTGCGGAAAAAGTCCCCGCCGAGAAGTGTTAAACAGCACCACGCCCAGCAGGCCACCCAGCGTTACCACAAACAGCATCACAATGCCGACCATCAGCCAGGTTTCACCGTAGGCGGGCAGCATCAGGGTAGGGATCTGGCTCCACGGCGTGTCGTGGCCCATGACGTCTGCGGGTTTCATCCTGCCTCCTGTAAAGCCGGAGGCTGGTCAGTGCGCTCCACATTAATGCCCAGCTGCCAGAGGTGCTGGATCAGCGTCTGTGGCTGAACGGAACGCTGGCCGAAGCGCACCGCAATCCGCATCCGCCCGGCAAGCCGCTCACCGACCCGCTCGACATGCGCGGCCAGCAGAACGATCTGCAGCTGATAATGCTGGCTGAGCTGGCTGATCCAGTCGGCAGCCAGCGGGCGGTCGCCATAGGTTAACTGAAGATGCAGATCGCCTGCAGCTTCCAGCGGCTGCAGCGGGAACAACTGCTGAGCCAGCCGTGAGTCTGGCCGCGCCAGCAGCTCATTCAGCCCCCCCTGCTGGATCAGCTGCCCGTCGCTGATTTCAGCCACAGCGTCGGCCGCGCGACGGACAACGTCCATCTCATGGGTGATCAGAATTATTGCGAGTCCAAACCGATCGCGCAGCTGTATAAGCAGGTTGAGAATGGTGCTGGTAGCCTGCGGGTCCAACCCTGAAGTGGCCTCATCGGCCAGCAGAACCGAAGGCTTCAGCGCCAGTGCACGGGCGATCCCAACCCGCTGCCGCTGTCCGCCGGAAAGCTGCGCCGGATAGTAATCAGCCTTATCCTGCAGCCCGACGCTTTCCAGCAATTGTCCGACATGGCGTTTAATCTCGCCCGGCACCACGCCCAGCCACTCCAGCGGCAGCGCGACGTTTTCCCGGACCGTTTTACGCTGCAGTAGCGCCGAGGACTGGAATACGGTGCCAATAGCCCGTCGCTCACGCCGCAGGGCTTCGCCCGACAGGCGGGACAGATCCTCGTCGTTGACGCGAATGCTGCCTGATGACGGTTTCTCCAGCAGGCTGATGCACCTGGCCAGGGTTGACTTACCCGCGCCGCTGGGGCCGACCACTGCGGTGATTGATGCTGACGGTACGGTCAGGGAAATGCCTTTCAGCACCTCAATCACTTTGCCTCCCGGTGCCCGGTAATGTTTTTTCAGGCCGTCGATTTCGATCATACGGCCCCCGCGTTCTCGGGCGTTAAATGGTCACTGGATGCACGACGGTAACCCGCTCCCGGATGCGGAATCTCCAGCCTGGGCCCCTGACGGAACAGCTTCTCGCGCAGCGTACCGGGCTGGTACTCCTGCTTATAAACACCGCGTTTTTGCAGTTCCGGGATCAGTAGTTCCACCACGTCGGTAAAGGTTTCATGGGTCACGGCATAGGCAAGGTTGAAGCCGTCCACATCGGTCTCTTCCACCCAGCTCTGCAGCTCGTCTGCGACCGTCTCCGGGCTGCCCACCAGCAGCGGGCCAAAGCCGCCAATGCCCACCCAGTCCGCCAGCGCCTGTACCGTCCACTGACGGTTGGGATCGGCGGTAGAGAAGGTTTCCACCGCCGACTGAATGGCATTGGTGTGCAGATGCTTCAACACCTGCTCTGGCTGATACTGGTTGAAATCGATGCCGGTCCAGCCGGAAATCAGCGCCAGTGCGCCTTCGTAACTGACGTAGCTTTTGTATTCCTTCCACTTCGCCTGCGCAGCTTTGTCCGTTTCACCGACAATGACCGTTTGCAGGTTGAAAATCAGGATGCTGCGCGGATCCCGGCCCGCTTCAGCAGCACGGCGGCGAATATCGGCCACGGTTTTTTTCAGCAGCACTCTGGACGGTGCAGCAACAAAGACGCATTCGGCATGTTCCGCGGCGAACTGCTTGCCCCGGCTGGATGCACCAGCCTGATACAGTACCGGTGTACGCTGCGGCGAGGGTTCACACAGGTGGATCCCTGGCACCTGGAAAAAGGTGCCCTGATGATTAATGGGGTGGACCTTTTTCGGATCACTGAAGATACGGCGCTCGCGGTCGCGCAGGATTGCCCCCTCTTCCCAACTTCCCTCCAGCAGCTTGTAGATCACCTGCAGATACTCGTCGGCGTAGTCATAACGGGCATCATGATCGGTCTGTGCCTGGTAGCCGATATTACGGGCGCCGCTTTCCAGGTAGGAGGTGACGATATTCCAGCCAATGCGGCCCCTGGTGAGGTGATCCAGCGTGGAGAGACGGCGGGCAAAAGGATAAGGGTGCTCAAAGGATAGCGAAGCCGTCAGGCCAAAGCCCAGATGCTCGGTGACCAGCGCCATTGGCGTGATCAGTGCCAGCGGATCGTTGACCGGCACCTGAGTGGCGTGACGGATGGCCGCTTCGTTATTGCCGTTAAGCACGTCATACACGCCAAGCACGTCGGCGATAAACAGTCCGTCGAACCTGCCGCGCTCCAGCAGGCGGGCCAGATCGGTCCAGTAAGAAAGGTCTTTGTATTGCCAGGAGCGGTCACGCGGATGCGCCCACAGACCGGGAGACTGGTGACCGACACAGTTCATATCAAAAGCGTTAAGACGAATTTCACGTTGCGATGGCATAACGGGCTCCACAGCGGCGGCGGGCAGAGACTCTCCGTCCGTCGCGGCAATTATTTTAAAAAAGAGGCGTTCTGAGAAAAAACGGGAGTCGTTAAGCGGGACATCGCTCCCTGGCAGTCAGGGGGGGAACGCCAAGCAACTGGCGGGCCAGCGACTCCGCATGCGCGGCCACCTGAGGCAGCCCCATCAGCTCGCCAAACCGGCCACGAGCCGCCGGCCCCACGACATACAGATGAGGATTCACCTCTCCCTGTTGATTCAGTGTCTGCGACGCGGCATTAACGTGGATGCCAAGTGCCAGCGGATCGGCCTGAACAGTGCCTTCTCCGGCCAGCTGGCTCAGCAATGCATCGCTCTGCAATAGTGCGCCATGTGCCGGACCGGTAGTGACAATCAGCCGATCCACAGTCAGCGTCTCTGCCTCGCCATCACGCGGTGCCAGGGTCAGGTTAATCGCGCAGCCCTCAGCCGAGACCTGGCTCAGACGGGCAGCCATCACCCGAAGCTGTCCGCCCTGCTGGCGTTGTTTAAGCACTTCGCTGACCTGCGGCGCAATGCGATAGCGATGAACGTCCCACCATGGACGAAGATGACGCAAAAACCGGCGCTGCTCTTTTAACGACAGCTGCTGCCAGATGCGCTGGCCGTTCTGGCGGATATCGTCCAGCACCAGCTGCCAGGGCAGATTTTCGGCGGCGGCCTCGCGGACTTCATCACGGATCCGTTTCAGCCAGGCGCGGGCAGTGGCCTGCTGCGGGCGAGTGTAATCCAGCGGGCGGGGGTCGAAATCACCGCTGAGATTATTCTGGGGCAACAGTCCCCGGCGTGAGAAGACCACCATCCTGCCACGATGTCCCCGCCGCTGCAGCGAGGCCACCACATCAGACATCGTGAGGCCACTGCCAATAATCGCCACGCGATCGCTTTCCGCCACACCGGCCAGAGCATCATGCCGCCACGGATTGGCGATCAATCCCGGATGCCCGCTCAATGCTGCTGCCAGTTCAGGCGGCACCGCTGGCGGTGGGTGGCTGATTGCCAGCACCACATCATCTGCCGGGATCCGCTGGCCAGACTGCGTGACAACGTCACCATCAGTCAGCGCCACGGCTCTGTCATGAACGTGATCAAGGGAAGCGGCTGAAACTGCTTTAACTTTGGCATACTGTGCAGCAACATAAGCGCCGAACTGTCCGCGCTGCGGGTAAACTTTACCGTCATACCACTGTGCATCCGCATCGGCCTTCAGTGCGGCCGAGGCGCGATACCAGCGGTCAAAATCGCCTTCTTCAGCGGCAGAAAGTTGCATGCGCGAAGCAGGCACATTAATACGGTGTGCCGGATCGCGGGTGCCATAGGCAACGCCCTGCGCCAGCTGTTCGCGGGGTTCGATCACCGTCACCTTCAGCCCGGCAGTGGCCAGACGCGCAAGGTGGATCGCCAGCGCCGTGCCGGTGAACCCGCCGCCGATGATAACAATGTGCCGATCAGCCATGAGCGGGCTCCGGCTGCTGCTGACGTTCCAGCTCCCGCACCAGCGGGATCACTTCCCGCCCGAAAAATTCGACCTCTTCCTGAAAGTGCAGGAAGCCGAGCAGTAGCAAATCCACTCCGGCATGTTTCAGCGCCATGATCCGTTCAGCGATCTGTTGCGGTGTGCCGATCAGGTTAGTTTTAAATCCGTCGTTATACTGCACCAGATCGTCCAGGGTGGAATTTGCCCAGTTGCCTTCGCCTTCCGGCGAGGCGCTGCCAGCATTTTTTACCTCATGCTGGAAGCCCTTCACTGCCTCGGGATTAGCGTGCTGCAGGATCTCTTTCAGCACCTGCTGCGCTTCCTGCTCGCTTTCGCGCGCAATCACAAAGCCGTTGACGCCAATTTTCACCTGATGCTGATTCTCCGCCGCCTTTTGCTGAATATCCTCCACCTGCAGGCGGATCCCTTCAGGCGTGTTGCCGTTGGTGAAATACCAGTCAGAAACCCGCGCGGCCATGTCACGCGCCGCACGGGAACTGCCACCCTGGAAAATTTCCGGCTGTGGATCGCGCGGTTTTGGCTTCAGCGAATAGTCGCGGAAGCGGTAAAAATCGCCGGAAAAGTTGAAGCTCTCTTGCTGCCAGATACCGCGCAGGCAACGGATAAATTCTTCGGAACGCAGATAGCGCTCTTCATGATCGAGCCAGGGCTCGCCGATGGCTTTAAACTCGCCGCGAAACCAGCCGCTGACGATATTGACCGCAATTCGCGCGTTGCTGAGGTGGCTGATGGTAGCGATTTGCTTGGCGGCCAGCGCAGGGTTCCAGGGGCCGGGCAGCAGCGCGGCAATCACCTTGAGATGCTCCGTTGCGCCCAGCAGGGCCTGCGAAAAACTGACCGACTCATGCTGATTATCCGCGCCGTAACCCGCAGTGAAGCGTATTTGCGTCAGTGCATAGTCAAAACCAGCCTGCTCGGCAATCTGAGCGAGCTTACGGTTATAGTCGGCATCCCAACTGGTGCGTTGGGGGATCTGACTGATCACCAGCCCACCCGACACGTTCGGCACCCAGTAAGCAAACTTTAAGGGTTGAGGGTTCATCGTTGGCTCCTTACTGGCCTGTTTTTACCGGGCGACGGTCGCCGCCAATGGTTTCGCCAAAAGGCCCGGTGTTGACCGTGCGCTGGCGTTTTTCCGCATGAGCTGTCAGTGGTAGTAGCGGCATCACCAGTTCGGCAAAGCGGTGCGCCTCTTCCAGATGCGGGTAGCCGGACAAGATAAAATTCTCAATGCCCAGCGCCTGATATTCGCGGATACGTTCAGCCACCTGTTCAGGGTTGCCTACCAGCGCGGTACCCGCCCCGCCCCGCACCAGGCCGACCCCGGCCCACAAATTCGGCGCAATACGCAGACGGTCTTTCGTCCCGCCGTGCAGGGCACTCATGCGTGCCTGCCCGGTTGAGTCCATCCGCGAGAAAATCTTCTGGGCGCTGGCAATCGTGTCTTCATCCAGATGGGCAATCAGCCGATCTGCAGCGGCCCAGGCTTCCTGTTCTGTTTCACGGACGATCACGTGCAGACGGATGCCGTAACTCAGCTTACGCCCCCGCTCCTCTGCACGCTGGCGAACCACTGCCAGCTTTTCCGCCACCTGCTCCACCGGCTCACCCCAGGTCAGATAAGTATCGATCTGGCTGGCGGCTACGTCGATGGCCTCATCCGAAGAGCCGCCAAAGTACAGAGGCGGGCCGTTTTCCTGCACCGGCGGAAACAGCACTTCCGCCCCCTCAACCCGGATGTGCTCTCCGGAAAAATCGACCTTATCGCCTTTCAGCAGACGGCAATAAACCTCAAGGAATTCCCGCGTAACCTGATAGCGTTCCGCATGGCTGAGGAAAATGCCATCGCCTTTGTTCTCTACCGGGTCTCCTCCGGTGACGACGTTAATCAGCAGACGGCCTTCAGAAAGGCGATCGAGAGTGGTGGCCATCCGCGCGGCCAGGCTCGGCGGCTGCAGGCCAGGCCGGACAGCCACCAGATAGCGCAGCCGTTTGGTGATCGGAGCCAGCGCTGAAGCCACCAGCCAGGAGTCTTCGCAACTTTTTCCGGTGGGGATCAGCACGCCGTAGTAACCCAGATTATCTGCCGCCAGCGCCACCTGTTGCAGGTAAGGCAGGTCGACCGCGCGTCCGCCTTCGGTCGTGCCCAGGTAGCGTCCGTCGCCGTGGGTCGGCAGAAACCAGAAGACGTTGATGTTTTCCTGCGAGGCCTCAGTCATTATCACTTTCCTATATAACGTTATCTGAATTTTTTTTATAGATTCATCATGTTTGGTTATAACCCTCCTTGCAGAATGTATGCCAGCTTTAAATAAGTTAATTATTACTCAATATCAATAAGTTATATTTTTCTGCCGCGCCATCAGCCTGCTGCAAATGCAGCAGGTATTGCCAGGTTACTGCTGCATTTGCCACTTTTCCCCTGATACGCCCCTCGCCAAAGCCGCACTCTGACGGTATCGTTTTCGCACTTTCCCCCGCCAGGAGTCAGAGATGCAAAACCAGGGTCCCGAGCTGATCGATCCCGCCTCGATCGCTTTTCAGGCCGTGCTGGACCGGCTTGCCCCAACCGATGCCACCGTGCTGATCGTCGGTGAAACCGGGACCGGGAAAGAGGTGGTGGCGCGCTATCTGCATCATCACAGCCCGCGCAGACAGCAGCCCTTTCTGGCAGTCAACTGCGGCGCGCTGACTGAAAGTCTGGCGGAATCAGAGTTGTTTGGTCATGAAAAAGGCGCCTTTACCGGCGCGGCCGAGCGGCATCAGGGCTGGTTTGAAGCGGCGGAAGGCGGCACGCTGCTGCTGGATGAGATTGGCGAGCTGAGCCTGCCGCTGCAGGTGAAGCTGCTGCGGGTGTTGCAGGAGCGGGAAGTGACGCGGGTGGGCTCGCATCGTCCGGTTAAAGTGAACGTACGCGTGGTGGCCGCGACCCATGTGGATTTGGCCAGTGCCATTCGCGAGCGCCGCTTCCGTGAAGATCTCTATTACCGGCTGAATGTCGCCGCGGTGACGTTGCCCCCCCTGCGCCAGCGGCGTGAGGATATTCCGCTGCTGGCCGACCATTTCCTGCAGCTGTATGGCCGCCGTCTGGGCCGCCCGCAGCTGCGCCTGAGTGAAGAGACACTGGCCACGCTAATGGACTATACCTGGCCGGGCAATATCCGCGAGCTGGAGAATACTCTGCATACCGCGGTGTTACTGAGCAGGGACCCTCTGATTACGCCGGCACAACTGCGGCTTACGCCAATAAATGCTGCCGCCGGAAGCGCTCGCGAAGCGTCGCTGGATAACTTTATGCGGCAGCAGTTGCAGGATAACGCCAGCCCGGTTTACCAGCGCGTTCTCTCTTCGCTGGTACGTAACGCGTTTGAACTCAGCGATGGCAACCAGCTGCAGACAGCCTCTCTGCTCGGGATCAGCCGCAATACGCTGCGTACCCACCTTGGTCATCTGGGGCTGATTAAACCCCGCCGCAGCCTGGCGGGTCCCCACAGCCGCACCAGCCTGATGGAAGCGAATAACGAACGTGAACTGCGGGTGGGTTATCAGAAATTCGGCAACCTGGGGATCCTCAAAGCCCGCCAGTCGCTGGAAGCACAGTTTTCCAGCCGGGGCGTCAGCGTGTTGTGGAGCGAGTTTCCCGCCGGGCCGCAGCTGCTGCACGCCCTGAACAACGGTGAAATCGATTTTGGCACCACCGGTGAAGTCCCACCGTTGTTTGCGCAGGCCAGCAATCAGCCGCTGCTGTATGTGGCCTGGGAACCGGCCGCGCCAAAGAGCGTGGCGTTAATGGTCGCCCGTGACAGCCCAATCCAGACTCTCGCCGATCTGAGAGGCAAGCGGATAGCGGTGAATAAAGGATCCAACGTGCACTACCTGCTGCTGCAAATTCTGGATGAGGCAGCCCTGACGCTGGATGACGTGCGCGTGGTCTATGCACCGCCGAAATACCCGCTGACGCCCAGCGATCATCACGCCGTGGATGCCTGGATGATGTGGGATCCGCTGCTGAGCGACGCCGAAGAGAGTGGACAGTTGCGGGCGATTGCCAATGGCGTTGAGCGGGTTAACAACCATCAGTTCTATCTCGCCCACCGTGATTTCGCCAGCCGTTCCGCCGATTTACTGCATGCGCTGATGTCGGCACTGGAGCAGACCGGGCGCTATATCGACAGCAATCGGGAAGAAGCGGCCGTTCTGCTTTCATCCGAGCTGGGGCTGGCGACCGCCTCGCTGAGCCGCGCCCTGGCCCGCCGCAGCCACCAGACGCAGCGTATGGATCTGCACATCATTCGCCAGCAGCAGGCGATAGCCGATCGATTTTACGCGCTGGGCCTGCTGCCAAGAGCGATCAAGGTAGGGGATGCGGTGTGGCGGGAATGAATTTTTCAGCTAAGGATATGCTTTTTACTCGTTAAGCCGTTTTCACGCAGTTTGCTATGTTGCGCTGACACCACCTTTATTCAGGGAAAAACGTGAAAAAATACCTTATCGGCGGCTTTATTGCCGCGGCTCTGACCGGAACGATGCCCACAGCGCTGGCGGAAAATGCACCCAAAACGGTCACTGTCGGCTATCAGAAAGCCAATATCTTTGCGCTGCTGAAATACCGTGGCACGCTGGATACCGATTTTAAAAAACAGGGAATTAGCGTGCGCTGGGTCGAATTCCCGGCCGGGCCGCAGATGCTGGAAGGCCTGAACATTGGCAGCATCGATCTGGCTGCCACCGGTGACGCGCCTCCGGCGTTCGCTCAGGCCGCCAAAGCCGATCTGGTTTATCTGGCGCACTCCCCGGCTAACCCGAAAACCGAAGCGATCGTGGTGCCGGAAAATTCCGCCATCAAATCTGTAGCCGACCTGAAAGGCAAGCGGGTGGCGCTGAACAAAGGCTCGGATGTTAATTATCTGCTGGTGACCGCGCTGGAAAATGCCGGGCTGAGTTACAAAGATATCACCCCAGTCTACCTGCCGCCTGCCGATGCCCGTGCCGCTTTCCAGCGTGGCGCGGTGGATGCCTGGGTTATCTGGGAGCCCTACCTCTCCGAAGTGGAAACCCATGCCAACGCGCGACTGCTGAAGAACGCTGAAGGCCTGGTGCCCCACTATACCTTCTACCTTGCCAGTCGGAAGTTTGCCGATAGCTGGCCGCAGACCGCAAAACAGGTGGTGGAGGAATTAGGAACGCTGAGCGACTGGGCAAATAAGAATCCCCAGGAAGCGGCTAAAATCCTCTCGACTTCCACCGGTCTGCCGCAGGCAATCTGGGAGCAAGCGATCGGCAGAATGCCGTTCGGTTCAGAGCGTATGACGCCGGATGTGTTCAGCGAGCAGCAGAAGCTGGCCGACAAATTCACTCAGGTTGGGCTGCTGCCGGTGAAGGTGGATGTCCGCACGGCCACCTGGTCGCTGGATAAGAAGTCATTTTCTCGCGAACGTTAACCTGGCGCTATCTGAATACCAGCAGAAGTGGTTTCGGGGAATACGTTGAATTCCTCATTGAATCGCACCTTATTGAGTCAGCTATCTGGCGTCAGGGGGGCGATTCAATCAGGGGCTTTACGCGGAGGTTAGTAGCTGGCCGTTTCCCTTCGCAGACAGGTTCCAGCACCTGGCGGCAGCAAGGCCTGCCCGCCAGCAAGGCTGCGTTTTAACAGCGTGAAAAAAAAAATCATCTATCCACCCGCCCGGCCTCACTCTGCTTCGCCTCTACCTTGCTGGCATAACGATTAACTTTAAACGGGATCCCCAGCCTTCCACGCAGGGTCGTTTCTTCCGATGGCTGCCAGTAGCCGCGCTCTGCCAGGATTGGCAACACGTGGCGGGTGATATCATCCAGAGCCTCCACCAACACCGGGCCGCTGATAATAAACCCCCTGGCGCCGCCCTCTTCCACCCAGCGGATAAAGGTGTCGGCTACCTGCTGCGGCGTGCCAAAAAACTCGCCTCTTGGCAGCGTGGTTTCAAAGGCTATCTGACGCAGGGTTAACTGCTGCTCTTTGGCCCGGCGCTTGATGCTGTCGGTGGTGGAGCGGAAGGTGTTTTGCCCCAGTTCACCCAGCTCCGGGAAGGGCCCGTCCAGGGGATACTGACTGAAGTCATGGTGATCAAAGAATCGGCCGAGGTAAGCCAGCGCATCTTCCGCCGACAGCAGCGAGAGCAGGTACTGATATTTGGCTTCTGCCTCTTCAGGCGTTTTACCGACAATCGGGCTGATGCCAGGAAAAATACCGGGCGGTTCGCGGTGATACTTCTCCACTTCCGCCTGCAATTTCGCCGTATAGATTTTGGCTTCTTGCAGCGTGCGGGCATTGGTAAAGACCGCATCCGCGGATTTTCCCGCCAGCCCGATACCGGTATCGGAAGCCCCAGCCTGGAAGATCACCGGTTGTCCCTGCGGCGAGCGCTGAATATTCAGTGGCCCCTCGACGGAGAAAAAACGCCCCTGGTGATTGAGCTTGTGCAGTTTAGACGCATCGAAAAAGACGCCGCTCTGACGGTCCCGGACAAAAGCATCATCTTCCCAGGAATCCCACAGCCCCTGCACCACGCTGATATACTCATCCGCAATCTGATAGCGCAGGGCATGATCCGGGTGCTCTTTACCAAAGTTCTTTGACGAACCGGCCAGCGGCGAGGTCACCACGTTCCATCCGGCCCGCCCCCCGCTGATGTTATCCAGCGTGGCCAGCTGGCGGGCGACGGTAAAGGGGTCGCTGTAGGAGGTGGAGACAGTCCCTGCGAGGCCAATTTTATCCGTCACCCCGGCCAGCGCATTAAGCAGTGCCACCGGCTCAAACCGATTGAGGAAATGCGGCAGTGATTTCTCGTTAATGTGCAGGCCGTCGGCGACAAACACGAAATCAAAATTTGCCGCTTCAGCACGCTGTGCCAGTTCAGTGAAATAACGGAAGTTCACACTGGCATCCGCGGGCGCTTTCTCATGACGCCAGGCGTGCATATGCCCACCAGCGCCATGCAGCATCAGGCCCAGCTTAATATTTTTACTCATCAGATCTCCTTAACCTGCTGACCAGCCAGCAATGCAATGGAACGCAAACGCAAACCGGGATCGACCAGCGGCGTGTGCAGAATAAATTCAGAAACGTTCAGACGCTGCTGCAGGGAAGCCAGCTGCTGATGAATGGCGGGTGCGGTGCCATGTAGCACGGCGAGCGGCTGCTTCTCAATGCGATAATCACTGGCTCCGGACTGGCGGACAAATGCTTCGGCCTGTTGCAGGGTGCCCACGGTGACGTGCCGTTCACCCAGCGTCACACGGAAATTGTGTTGCTCCGCGATCAGATCCCCGGCCTGCTGGCGGGTTTCCGCAGCGAAAGCGGCGAGGCTGATCAGCGCCTGGCCTTTGCCCTGTGAGAATTCATGGTAAGCCAGTATAGCCCCGGTCATTGCCGCTTCGGCAGGGTTGATAAACCCGGCGAAAACAAAGTTCCAGCCCAGCGAGGCGGCCAGTCTGGCGCTCTCTTTACTGGCCCCCAGCAGGAATCGCTCAGGTGGCCGGGCCGGCGTGGGCAACGCGCGGGCTTCGGTTCCTGCCTGCTCAGGATCGGGCGGGTTCAGGTAGTGGGTGAGCTGCTCAAGCAACGCCGGAAAATCATCGCGCCCGCCGGCCACACCCTGCAAAGCTCTGGTGGCGAGCGGTAAACCACCCGGCGCTTTGCCAACCCCCAGATCTACCCGGCCAGGCGCCAGCGAGGCCAGCAAATGAAAATTTTCGGCGACTTTATAGGGGCTGTAATGCTGCAGCATCACCCCGCCGGAGCCGATGCGCAGGTGGGAGGTTTGTGCCAGCAGCCAGGCAATCAGCACCTCGGGCGAACTGCCCGCCAGCCGATCGCTGTCGTGGTGCTCAGATACCCACAGCCGGTGATAGCCCAGCCGCTCTGCCTCGCGGGCAAACGTCAGCGTGGCGGCCAGCGCCGCTTCCGGGCCCTGCCCTTCAGCCAGCGGGCTTTGATCCAGCAAACTCAGGCGATAACTCATTCAGGCGTTCCTTATGGCACTGTTTAACGCGAGAATTTCATATAACCCGGCGCAGCCTAAATATTAATTCTGACTTAGCATTACTGGCCGGCAAATAAACCCACGCCCCTGTGCTTTATTGTTCATTTCTTTTTTCCTTTTGTTATTTATCCCTTTGTTTATTTCATTTTGTTGTTTTACTTCATCGGGGCCATCCGGAATAGTGCGGACAAACCGGAAATACAGACAGGGAACAATAATAAAATGATATATATCACCCGTTTCACCGCGCTGGCCCTGCTTATGGGTCTCAGTTCCGCCGCCATCGCCGCGCCAGGTATTGACCTGGCAGCCAATGAAACCCCAATCCACACCCCCAAAAGCGCCGACGCCGCCGCACTGATCCCGGCGCACTATAAATTTGTGCATCCCGGCACCCTGACCGTGGCCATCTCCCTGCTGGGCAGCGGCCCGCCATTTGGTCTGTATGCCCGCGATAATAAAACGGTGATCGGCAGCGAAGCGGATATTGCCCGCCTGGTGGCAGACGGGCTGGGACTGAAACTGAATATTGTTCCTGCCTCCTGGGAAGACTGGCCGCTGGGGGTGAGCTCCGGGAAATATGATGCGGCGGTTTATAACATTACCGTGACTAAAGATCGCAAGTCTCGTTTTGATTTTGCGACCTATCGTCAGGACACGCTGGGCTTTTACGTTAAAACCAACAGCAAAATAACCAAAATAAGCGAAGCGCCGGATATTGCCGGTAAAAAGATCATTGTCGGTTCCGGCACCAATCAGGAAGCCGTGTTGCTGGCATGGGACAAGGAGAACCGCGCAAAAGGCTTACCGGCTATGCAGCCGTTGTACGTCACTGATGATGCAGCGGCCACCCTCGCGCTTCAGTCTGGACGGGCGGAGGCCACTTTCGGTCCAAACGTTGCCGGTGCTTATAAATCACGCCTGACCGGCACCACCCGCCTGGTTGGCACGGTGCCCGGCGGCTGGCCGCAGACCGCCAATATTGCGGTCACCCTGAAAAAAGGCAGCGGACTGGTCAATGCAGTGCAGGCCTCGCTGAACAGCGCCATCGCCAGCGGCAGTTATCTGAAGGTGCTGGATCGTTGGGGAGAAACCGTTGAGAAAATCGACCATTCCGAGATTAACCCACCGGGACTCGGCGACTGATAACCGGAGAGTAACCAATGATCGAAGATAGCTTTATTCATACCCGTCCTGACGATCCGCTGATTGAACCGATCATTGACGGCCTGTTTGCCGAATACCGTGACCGCTACGGCGACTACTTCGGCGATCAGGAGGAGGAGACGCTGGGGCTGTATGCCCCTCCGGACGGCGCTTTTATCGTCCTGTTGCGGCACGGAACGCCCATCGCAATGGGGGCGTTCAAACGCTATAACGCACAGACCGCCGAACTGAAACGCATCTGGACACACCGTTCCATGCGCCGGCAGGGACTGGCACAGAAGGTGCTGGTTGAGCTGGAAAATCTGGCCATCCGCCAGGGCTACCAGCAGCTTTACCTGACCACCGGTTTTCGCCAGCCGGAGGCCGTGGGCCTGTACCTGTCGCACGGTTATCAGCCACAGTTTGATACCACGGTCGATCCGGAACGCTACTCGCTGCCCCCATTTGATGGCCGGCTACCCTTCACCAAAGCACTGAACGCCCTGGTCCACTGCACATAAGGAACCCGCCATGACAACACAACAGGCTGTCCCCTCCCTGAAGGTCATTCCGGCGCGCTATCCGCTGCGGCTGGCTGGTGCCGTGTTCTCCCTGTTTATCCTGCTGGGCATTCTCCAGTCGATAGCCACCAACCCGCGCTGGGAGTGGCAGGTCTTTGCCCGGTGGTTCTTCGACCCTGCCATTCTCAGCGGGCTGGGCAAAACGCTGCTACTTACCCTGCTCGGTACGGTGTTCGGCACGCTGATCGGCACCGCGCTGGCGCTGGCCCGCCTGTCGCAGTCCTGGCTGCTCAAGGCGCTGGCCTGGGGCTATATCTGGCTGTTTCGATCGCTGCCTCTGCTGCTGGTGTTGATCATCCTTTATAACTTCTCCTATCTCTACGATAACCTGTCGCTGGGCATCCCTTTTACTTCGGTGACCTTTTTCACCCATGCCACCACCGAGTTGCTGGATCAGTTCACCGTGGCGGTGCTTGGCCTGTCTATGGTTCAGGGAGCCTATACTGCTGAAATTATCCGCGGCGGTATTACCGGCGTCGATCACGGTCAGCATGAAGCGGCCGCCGCACTGGGTCTGCCTCCTGGCCGCCGCACCTTTCGCATCATCCTGCCACAGGCGTTGCGGGCCATTCTGCCCACCGGCTTTAATGAGGTGATCAGCCTTGCCAAGGGCACCGCGATTGTTTACGTGCTGTCGATGCCGGAACTGTTTTATACCGTGCAGGTGCTCTACAACAGAACCCAGCAGGTGATCCCGCTGCTGATGGTGGCCAGCGTCTGGTATCTGCTGATCACCACCGTACTTTCTATCCTGCAGCATTTCGTCGAACGTTTTTTCTCACGCGGCGTGCTGCGCCCCACCGTTTCCCGTCGGCTGAATTTATTTCGCCGCGCGCTCAGAGCCTGAACCCAGAGGAGTGACCTGATGTCCGAAGCCTTTGAACTCTATCCCCTGCATCCTGCAGCCAACGTGGCTCGTTCGTTGCGTCCGCAGGCACAAGCAGGAAGAGTGGAAATCAGCAACATTAGCAAGCGCTACGGCGCGTTCACCGCACTGGATAACGTCAGCCTGACCATTGAACCGGGGAGCGTAACGGTAATCCTCGGTCCTTCCGGTTCAGGCAAATCGACGTTGCTGCGCACCATCAACCATCTGGAGCGCGTCGATGAAGGTTTTATTCAAATCGACGGCGACTATGTGGGCTACCGCCGCAAGGGCGACCGCCTGTATGAGCTCAAGGAGCGGGCAATCCTGAAACAACGTATTCAGGTCGGTTACGTGTTCCAGAACTTCAATCTTTTTCCACATATGACGGTGCTGGATAACATTATCGAAGCCCCGGTGGTGCATGGTTTGCTGACCCGCAAACAGGCCGTACTGCGTGCTCATCACCTGCTGGAAACGGTAGGTCTGGCTGACAAGGCAGATGCCTGGCCGCGCCAGCTCTCCGGTGGACAACAGCAGCGGATCGCCATCGCCAGGGCGCTGGCACTCAACCCAAAGGTGTTGCTGTTTGATGAGCCCACTTCGGCACTGGATCCGGAGCTGGTTGGCGAAGTACTGGACGTGATTAAAAATCTGGCCGAGTCTGGCGTCACTCTGCTGGTGGTGACCCATGAGATCGGCTTCGCCCGCCAGGTGGCAGACCACGTGGTGTTTATGGTTGACGGCAAAATTGTCGAAACTGGTAGTGCTGAGCAGGTGCTCAGCCATCCGACACATCAACGCACTCAGCGCTTTTTACAGCGCGTATTGTGACTTTTCCCGGAGGAGATATGAGCACTTTTACTGATCAGCTGGTGGCCTGGCGACGGGAGCTGCATCAGAACCCTGAACTTTCTCACCAGGAGTTCGCCACCTCTGAACGCATTCGCAAGTGGCTGCAGCAGGATCAGATCCGCGAAATCGACTTCGGGCTGAAAACCGGCGTGGTGGCTGAAATCGGCCAGGGTGAACCGCTGATTGCGCTGAGGGCCGACATTGATGCGCTGCCGATTGAGGAAGCCACGTCCCTGCCCTTTAAGTCCGTCAACGCGGGAGTGATGCATGCCTGCGGGCATGATATCCATACCTCGGTGATGCTGGGCGTGGCCCGGTTGTTAAAAGCCCGCGAAGCTACCCTGCCAGGCCGCGTACGTTTTCTTTTCCAGCCTGCCGAAGAGGCTTTCAACGGCGCAAAGCAGCTGCTTAAAGCCGGCGCTTTACAGGGCGTGCAGGCTATTTTTGGTATGCATAACGCACCGGAATATCCGGTTGGCACGCTGAAAACCCGTGGCGGGGCTTACTATGCCAATGTCGATCGCTTCACTCTTCACGTGACGGGCAAAGGTGCCCATGCCGCACGTCCTCAGGAAGGCATCGACTCAATCGTCATTGCCAGCAGCATTGTTACCGCTCTGCAAACCCTGCCCAGCCGCACCTTCAGCTCGCTGGAGTCTGTGGTGATCAGCGTGACCCGCATTGAGGGCGGAAATACCTGGAATGTGCTGCCGCAGACCATTGAGCTGGAAGGGACGGTGCGTACGCACAATGACACCATCCGTGAACAGATCCCGGGCAAAATCCGCCAGGTGATAAACGGCGTCGCTGCCACGTTTGGGGGGGAAGCCGAGCTGATCTGGCAGCCTGGCCCACCTGCGCTGTACAACACGCCGGAGTGGGCCGATTTCAGCCTGAATGTCGCCCGGCAGAGCGGCTATCTGGTCGAAGAGGCCGGACTGCAGATGGGCGGTGAAGACTTTGCCTTTTACCTGCAGCAGATCCCCGGCGCCTTTGTCAGCATCGGCAGTGCCAGCGAATCGGGCCTGCATCACCCTGAGTTCGATCCCGATGAAGCGATACTGGACCCGGCCGCCCGCTACTTCAGCCAGCTGGCCGAACAGGCGCTGCTGCATATCGGCAGCCATCAGCACCCTACGATCCCCGCTTAACCGCCATCACAACATGAAACATGTCTGACTGAACGCCTGATAAATCGTTCTATCCCCTGCGGAAATCGCCACGCGCACGGGGGAAATGAGCGGTCAGGGTGATGGAATAAAAAAAGGCCGGAATGACCGGCCCTTTTTGCTGTCAGTTATTCACCGGAATAACGGCGCCTTTATATTTATTGCGGATCCAGTCCTGAATTTGTTTTGAGTGGAGCACCTTCACCAGCGCGACAATATCCGGTTTATTTTCATCACCGCGATGCACGGTGATAATATTGGCGTACGGATTGTTCTCACCGCTCTCAACTGCCACAGGATCTTTTACCGGGTTAAGGCCAGCATCAATGGCGTAGTTAGCGTTGATCACCACCGCATCACCTTCGTCATTGTTGTACATCTGCGGTAGCAGCGCACCCTCAACGTTGGCCAGGAACTGCAGGTGTTTCGGGTTAGAAACGATGTCGCTGATGCGCGCGTCAACTTTGCTTACGCCCGGCTTCAGTTTAATCACCCCCTGCTTTTCAAAGATTGAGAGAATACGTCCCTCTTCCGCCACCGCGTCACGCATGATCACTTTGCCGTTCTGCGGCAGGTCTTTCAGCGATTTGTACTTTTTGGAATAGATCCCGATTGGCTCGATATGGATCGCCCCAGCGCTGACGAAATCATAGGACTTATCACCGGCATGGTCTTTCAGCACGCTGTTCAGGTATGGCACATGCTGGAAGTAGTTGGCGTCGATATCATGGCTGGCCAGCGCGGTATTTGGCAGGATGTAGTCCTGGAAGGGTTTAATTTCCAGATCGATGCCCTGCCTGGCCAGGATTGGTTTGGCCTGCTCAAGGATTTCCGCGTGCGGTACGTTAGAAGCCCCCACGGTCAGTGTGTCTGCCCAGGCGCTCAGGCTCAGCGCACCCAGCGTTGCTGCAGCCAGCAGCGTCAGTGTTTTTTTCATTATTCATTCCCTCAAAGTTAACGTTTATCGAGCCGTGTGGTGATCACGTCACCTAAAAACTGAATGATAAAAACGATCAGCAAAATGGTGACGGTTGCCACCAGCGTCACGTCACCGTGGTTACGCTGGAAGCCTTCCAGATAGGCCAGGTTGCCGAGGCCGCCTGCGCCAATCACGCCAGCCATCGCGCTGTAACTGACCAGCGCGATCAACGTTACCGTGATGCCGGAAACCAGTGCCGGGGAAGATTCCGGCAGCAGTACGCGGAAGATTAACGTGCTGAGACGCGCCCCCATCGACCGTGACGCCTCTATCACGCCCTTATCAACTTCACGCAGGCCAATTTCGACCAGCCTTGCGTAAAACGGTGCCGCGCCAACGATCAGCGCGGGAAGGGCCGCGTTGGCACCGAGAATGGTTCCAATCAGCGTTTTGGTGAACGGGATCAGCAATACAATCAGAATGATGAACGGAATGGAGCGGAACACGTTCACCAGCACGGAAATCACGCTGTAAAGGATGCGGTACTGGAATAATCCGCCGCGTGCGGTCAGGAACAGCACCAGTCCCAGTACAATCCCTAAAGAGAACGTCGCCACGCCGGCCAGCAAGGTCATGTACAGCGTCTCTGCCGTGGCGGCCCACAACTGGTCCAGCTTCAGATGAGGAAAAAGAGTCTCAGTCATTTGTTACCACCTCAGTCGTGATGCCATAGCCGTGCAGGTCGTTCAGAATATTTTCCAGCTGGCTGCCGCGGGCGGCTACCTGCAGCCACAGCTCACCAAAGGTGCCACTGGCGGTCTGGGTCATTTTTCCGTGCAGAATAATAAACGGCAGCGCGTATTTCAGCGTCAGTTCGCCAACGACGGGCTGCTGGGTGTTTTTCCCGACAAAAGTCAGCTTCAGCACGGTCCCGGCATGGCTGTCCACCCGTTCCGCGTTAAAGGGCGTTTCAGCACTGTCGTAGCCCGCTGTCTGCCTGACAAACTGCCGGGTGATGGGCTGCTGCGGATGGGTAAAGACCGTCAGGACTTCGCCCTCCTCAACGATTTTTCCGGCTTCCATTACCGCCACTCGATGACAGATTTTGCGCACCACGTGCATCTCATGGGTGATCAGCACGATAGTCAGATTCAGTTTGCGGTTAATATCCAGCAGCAGATCGAGGATCGCATCGGTGGTTTGCGGGTCAAGTGCGGAAGTCGCCTCATCGCAGAGCAGCACTTCCGGGCTGTTTGCCAGCGCGCGGGCGATCCCTACGCGTTGTTTCTGCCCGCCGCTCAGCTGTGACGGATAGATATTTTCTTTGCCGCTCAGCCCGACCAGTGCCACCAGTTCCTTAACCCGTGCCTGGATCACTGCTTTCGGCGCCCCGGCAATCTGCAGGGAAAAAGCAATATTTTCGCTGACGGTCCGCGACCAGAGCAGGTTGAAATGCTGAAACACCATGCTGATTTTTAGCCGGGCTCTGCGCAGCGCCTCGCCTTTCGCCTGGGCAATGTCCTGTCCGGCAAGGGTTACGCTGCCTGAAGTGGGCTTCTCCAGCCCATTGAGCAGGCGGATCAGGGTGCTTTTTCCCGCGCCGCTGTAGCCAATAATGCCATAAATCTGTCCCTTTCCGACCCGCAGACTGACGTCCTCTACGGCGGTTATCGGGCCACTGCTGGCCTGAAAAGTTTTAAATACGTTTTGCAAAACGATCATGGAGCTGTCTACCCGTCTTCAGCTGTGTCGCTGATTAAATGAACTGATGATTTTTAATACATTATTGGAAATACTGATGTCCACGGGATAGTAGGGACGCGACAATAAAGAAGAAAAGATTTTAAAAGCATGACTTATAGCGAAACAGAATTGAAAACTACCGCGGGGTGTTATGCTATCTTCCGGATAACCTTAGTGAAAAAATGGCTTTATCCCTGTTCTCTCCGTTGACTTTCCATTAGCCACGTTGTGACCGGACAGGATGCCAATAACAGGGAGCGCGCCCGACCGGCGTTTATTCAGCAAGTGATTAACCTTAGCTGATTTTCCTGGTTCACCTTACCCCTTCTGCAGGCTGATATTTATTGTCACGACACGGTTATAACTGACAATAAAGGATCGATCATGCCCTCTTCTTTTCGTCTGCAGGCGCTGTACCGCCCGCTGGCCCTGAGTGTTTCATTAGCGTTATTTGCCGGGAATGTTACCGCGGCCGACCAGCCTGTTCAGGGCGGCACGCTGATCTATCTGGAACAGCAGGCGCACACCAACCTCTATCCGCCGGCCGGGGGGTTTTATCCCAACGGCGGCATTCTCAATCAGATCACCGACAAACTCACCTGGCAAAACCCGGCGACATTGCAGGTAGAGCCCTGGGTGGCGGAGAGCTGGAGCAGCAATGCGGATAAGACGGAGTACACCTTTAAACTGCGCCCCGGCATCACGTTCTCCGACGGATCGCCGCTGGATGCCAACGCGGTGGCCAGGAACTTTGATACTTACGGGCTGGGCAACAAACAAAACCGCCTGCCCGTCTCCGAAGTGATCAATAACTACGATCACAGCCAGGTGATTGATCCGTTAACGGTGAAATTCTTCTTTAAAAAACCTTCACCCGGTTTCCTGCAGGGCACTGCCACGATTGGCTCCGGGCTGGTTTCGCTCAGCACGCTGGCCCGCAGTTTTGATGCGCTGGGCGATGCGCGGCACATTATCGGTTCCGGGCCGTTTGTGGTCAGCGATGAGAAGCTGGGACGTGAAGTGGATCTGGTGGCGCGCAGGGATTATCGCTGGGGGCCGAAAAGCCTGCAGCAGCAGGGTCGTGCTAATCTTGATGCGATAAAAGTGATCGTCACGCCGGAAGACGGCGTGCGCATCGGTGCGCTGCTGGCGGGCCAGGCCGATTTGATCCGCCAGGTACAGGCCTATGACGAGAAACAGGCCACCGCACAGAAATTTCCGATCTATGCTGCGCCCACGCGTGGAGTGAACGACAGCATCAGTTTCCGTCCGGATAACCCGCTGGTGGCCGACCTGAACGTTCGCCGGGCATTGCTGCACGCCACCCACAGCCAGCAAATTGTCGATACCCTGTTCTCACCAAACTATCCCCGCGCCACCTCCGTACTGGCGAAGTCGGCCGCAGGCTATGTCGACCTCAGTCAGCAGCTGAACTATGACCCCGAGCGGGCAAAAAAACTGCTGGATCAAGCCGGCTGGAAACCCGGTAGTGACGGCATCCGTCAGAAAGACGGCGTGCGCCTTGCGCTGACGGTGTACGAATCCCTGCCACAGCCGCAGAATAAGGAAGTACTGCAGCTGGTTGCCCAGCAATGGAAACAGGTTGGCGTCAGCCTTGCCGTCAGAGCAGGCGATGCAGGCAGCCATACGGTGGATAACCTCGATCCGCTTAAAACTCCGCTGACCGTTTCCGAAGTGGGACGCGCCGATCCGGACGTAGTGAAAAGTCTGTTTTACCCGACGAATCGCGATGCCCTGTTGCAGAAAGGCGGTTCCAGCAGCAGCGTGAAGCAGTTCCGTGATGACAAGCTTAACACGCTGCTGGCAGCCATCTCCGCCGAGACCGATGCGCAAAAACGTCTGGCGCTGACCGCCGACGCACAGCGCTATTTGATTGAGCAGGCCTATAACATTCCGATTTTCGAAGAGCCGCAGGTCTTCGCCGGTGCTCCGTGGCTGAAGGGGCTGAGTTTTGAAGCGGTCGGCCGTCCGAGTTTCTACGGCGTCTGGCTGGAAAAACACTGAGGGGAGAAGCAACCGTGACGCGCTATCTGACTTTACGTGCCGGGCAGGCACTGCTGGTACTCTGGGCGGCATTCACCGTCTCCTTCTTGCTGCTGCAAGTGCTGCCGGGGGACGCCATCCTGATTAAGTTTCAGAACCCGGATCTCGGCCTCAGCCCGGCGCAAATCGAGGAAATGCGTCAGGCTTATGGTGCGAGCACGCCGCTGTGGCAGCAGTATCTGCACACGCTGCTGGCGATACTGCGCGGCGATTTTGGCTTTTCCGTCCAGGCTGGGGTACCGGTCGCTCAGCTGATTGCGGAGAACTTCCCGGCCACGCTGCGGCTGGCGATCCCTGGCTTTCTGCTGGCGGTGGTGATTGCCGTGCTGCTGGCGTTTTCCAGCAGTCTGCTGGGGCTGCGCTGGCTGAAAAACGCGCTGCAGTCTCTGCCTTCGCTGTTTATCGCCCTGCCCACCTTCTGGCTCGGCATTGCGCTGATCCAGATCTTCTCTTTTCAACTGCACTGGGTGCCAGTGATCAATCCCGGTGAATGGGTGGGTCTGATCCTGCCGGTGATCACCCTTGCGCTGCCCCTCTCCGCCCCTCTGGCTCAGATTCTGATCCGCAGCATCGACAGTGTTCAGACGCAGCCTTTTGTCGCGGTGGCACGGGCCAAAGGCGCCAGCCAGCGCCGCGTGCTGCTATCTCATGTGGCACGAAATGCACTGATCCCGGTGCTGACCCTCGCTGCCCTGCTACTGGGTGAGCTGATTGCCGGTGCACTGATCACTGAAACGGTATTCGGCCTCAGCGGGCTGGGACAGCTGACCCAGCAGGCGGTGAATAATCAGGATGTCGCGGTACTGCAGGCCATTGTGATGATTTCCGCCACCGGCTTTGTGCTGGTTAATCTGCTGGCCGACCTGGCGACGCCGTTGCTGGATCCCCGTCTCTCACCCTGTAAGGGGATCCCAGCATGAGTGAACCTGCCCCTGTGACTGCTCCGGAGCCCTCAGTATGAGCCTTGCCGATTTGACCGATCGTACCTCATCCCGCACCCGCCGCGTATGTCCCCTACGGCGCTGGCCGGTTCAGCCAGGCCTGCTGCTGGCCTGGGCAGTGATGCTGATTGCCATACTCTGGGCCGTGGCACCGGAATGGTTCACCCACTACAGCGGGACTGAAGGCGTAGCGGGTGCGCAGCGCCTGGCACCGCAGGCCGGACACTGGCTGGGTACCGACCAACTGGGCCGTGATGTTTACGCCCGCATTGTCTGGGGAGCTTCGCACTCGCTTTCCGGCGCGCTGGTGGCGGTGCTGCTGGGCCTGGTGGTGGGAACGTTGCTGGGCCTGCTGGCCGGTGCTACCGGTGACTGGCCAGAGACGGTGCTGATGCGCATTGTCGATGTCCTGCTCTCCATTCCTGGCCTGCTGCTGTCACTGAGCATTATCATTCTGCTTGGCTTTGGCACGGTCAATGCTGCCATCGCCGTCGGCATTACGTCGGTAGCGAACTTTGCACGGCTGACGCGGGCGGAAGTGCTCCGCGTACGGCATTCCGACTATGTTGAAGCGGCTTACGGCAGCGGCGGTACCTTTCTGGCCGTGCTGTGGCGGCATATTTTACCCAACTCCCTGGCACCGGTGCTTGCCTTCGCCGCGCTGCAGTTCGGCAATGCGATTCTGGCAATGTCCACCCTCAGCTTCCTGGGATACGGCACGCCACCGCCGACGCCAGAATGGGGTCTGCTGATTGCAGAAGGCCGTAACTCTCTCTCCACGGCATGGTGGCTGACCACCTTCCCCGGCGTGGTCGTGGTTTTGGTGGTGCTGGCGGCTAACCGCATCAGTCAGCAGTTTGCAGGAGAACGCCGATGAGCAACGCAGCCTTACCGATCCTTGAGGTGAAAAATCTTAACGTTGGCTACCGCAGCCGCGGCCAGCAAAAACGCGTGGTACATAACATCAGTTTCGCCCTGTATCCGGGAGAAATGGTGGCGCTGGTGGGCGAATCCGGCTCCGGCAAAACCTCCACTGCGCAGGCTATAATTGGCCTGCTGGCGGAGAATGGTCAGCGCGAGAGCGGTGAGATCCTGTTGAACGGCGAGGATATCAGCCAGTGGTCGCAGAAGCGGCTTGATCAGCTGCGTGGCGCCCGCATCAGCCTGATCCCGCAGGATCCCGGCAGCTCGCTCAACCCGGTAAAAACCATCGGGGATCAGGTGGCAGAGGTGATCCGTCTGCATCAGCGTCTGAGCCGCCAGCAGGAAAAAGAGAGGGTCATTGCCCTGCTGGCTCGCGTCGGGCTTTCACATCCGGAATTACGCGCCCGCCAGTATCCGCACCAGCTCTCCGGTGGTATGAAGCAGCGGGTACTGATCGCCATTGCCGTCGCGCTGCAGCCGACGCTGATCATCGCCGATGAGCCAACCAGCGCGCTGGATGTCACCGTGCAAAAGCGCATTCTGGATTTGATTGCTGAACTCTGTCGCGAAACGGCTACTGCGGTGCTGCTGGTCACTCACGATCTGGCCCTGGCGGCACAGCGGGCGGACAGGATTGTGGTTTTCCGTCATGGCAAAATCCAGGAACAGGGCACCACGGCAGCGCTGCTGTCTGATCCACAGAGTGCCTATACGCGACAGCTGTTTGCCGATGCTCCGGCGTTTGCTGCGCCAGTGCTCTGTGTGAGTAACCTCCCCCCGGCGCTGCCGGCGATTGAAATCGACGGGCTGCATAAGCAGTTTGCGTTGGGTCGCGGACAGGAGCAGCACCTGCGGGCGCTGGACAACGTCTCATTGCAGGTCGTCAGGGGCACCACCCATGCGCTGGTTGGCGAGTCTGGTTCGGGTAAAACCACGCTGGCGAGGATCCTGCTGGGGTTCGAGCAGGCCGACAACGGCAAAATTCAGCTTGATGGCATTGAGGTGTCAGGCTTAAGCGGTGAGGCTCAGCGGCGGCTCCGGAAAAAAATTCAGCTGGTGTACCAGAATCCCTTTGCCTCACTGGACCCCTCGCAGACGTTGTTTAAGGTGATTGAGGAACCTTTACTCAACTTCGCACGGCTGACCTCAAAAGAGCGACAGGCACGGGTGGAAAATATTGCTCAGCGTGTGGCCCTGCCGCTGGAATTACTCCCGCGTAAACCCCGTGAGCTGTCGGGCGGACAGCGCCAGCGGGTGGCAATTGCCCGAGCACTGATCCTCGAACCGGAAATTCTGGTGCTTGATGAAGCAACCTCCGCGCTGGACGTGACGGTTCAGGCACAAATTCTCGCCCTGCTCCGGCAGTTGCAGCAGGAACTTGGCTTAACTTATCTGTTTATCTCGCACGATTTAGCCACGGTCCGTCAACTGGCCCACAGCGTCTCGGTGCTCCGTGCCGGGCAGCTGGTTGATCACGGCACAACAGAGTCTGTCTTCACCCAACCAGCCAGTGAATATACCCGCGAGCTGATCGCTGCTATCCCCGGCTTCGCGCCCATCAGGAAGGAAGCGTTATGACTAAACGACTTGGCTTTTTTACCCGCCTGCTGGATAAAACCAGCGCTCAGGAGCGCTACCGTCTGGCGACGCTGCAGATCCAGCATGCGGAAAAATGGGGCTTTGATAGTGCATGGATAGCTCAGCACCATTTTCACCAAAATGAAGGTGGTCTGCCTTCTCCCCTGTTGTTCCTTGCCAGCGTGGCGGCACAGACTTCGCGCATCCGGCTGGGCACAGCGATTATCACCCTGCCGCTGGAGAATGCCCTGCGCGTGGCGGAAGATGCTGCAGTGCTCGATCTTCTGGCTGATCACCGGCTGGAGATCGGTCTCGGATCCGGTGGTACGCCCACTTCATTCCTGCCGTTTGAGCTGACGATCGAACAACGTGCCGACGCTTTTGCCAAAAACCTTGCCACGCTGCTGGTAGCCTGGCGCGGAGAGACACTGTCGCATGCGGATAACCATCTGTATCCCCCCGCGCGGCAGTTGGTCGACCGGGTCTGGCAGGCAACATTCTCTGTGGAAGGCGCAGCCCGAGCCGGAGCGGCCGGTCACGGTCTGATGCTGTCGCGGACTCAGCCCCGTCCGCCCGATCAGCCTTTGTTGCCACTCGATGCTATACAGAATCCGATGATTGATGCCTATCTGGCCGCGCTGCCTGCCGTGACTGAACCGCGCATCCTTGCCTCAAGGACTGCTTTCGTCACCGATAAAGGCACCGAAGCCCGGGCGCTGGCGGTCACCGGACTGTCTGCACAGGCGGCACAGCACCGCGCCGCTGGCCATCTGATTTCAGGCTCCAGCCTGGACGACTATATTGCGGCTTTTGATGTGCACCTGGGTTCATCCGCAGAGGTGGCTCACTCGCTGCGGCAGGATACGACACTGGCCAGAGCCACCGATATCTCTTTCCAGGTGCATTCCATTGATCCTCCCCATCCTTACATTCTGCGATCCATTGAGTTACTGGCCAGCGAGGTCGCCCCCGCACTCGGCTGGCGGAATGCCGCAGACACACTGACAACCGGAGAAACCCTGTGACACAGACAACAGATTTGCTCGATCACCTGGCAGAAATCGTCCCGGGCAGCCCGCTGGCCGAAGCCCGTGCGGTTCGTGAGGCTGCCACCAAACATGCTCAGGGCAGCTATGAAGTGCTGTTTACCGCTGAGGATCGCGATTTCCCGCTCAGCTGGCGTTTGGCCCTGGCGCAACAGATCGCCGCATGGCATCAGGATGAACGCCTTTCCGCTCACTACGCGTCTCGGGCTGGCGAGCAACCCGACAGCGAAAAATATCATCTGGCCGTGGCTCATGCCGAGACTCTGACCTTTACGCCTGCCGCATCCGGCCCGCAGCATCTTCAGAAGCTGCAAAAGGCGGGCTGGCGCGAGGACACCGTCGTGACACTGTCACAACTCATCGCTTTTGTCAGCTTCCAGAGCAGGCTGCTGACCGGATTAAGGTTGCTGAATAATCAGCAAATATCCTCCTCTGCCAGACCGGCCATTGCGGCAGTGTGGCACACCACACCGGAGACCGTTTCCGGCCGAAAAGCTCCGGTGGCTTTTACCCAGCAGGCACTGGGCTGGGAACCCTGGATAGCGGCTAAACCTCTGGCGGAATTTAACGCCGTTGAACAGGCCACGCTGGCAAAGTTCGGTCACAGTGACTCAGACTACTTCCGCCTGCTGGGCCGTAATCTGCCCCTGCTGGAGCAACGCACGCTCACCGATAAAGGCATTTTCTACACCGCGAATGGCCTGCCACGCGCGGAACGTGAACTGGCAGCGGCGGTGGCCAGCAAGGTTAACGGGTGTATTTTCTGCGCCTCAGTGCATGCCCGCAAGGCCAGCCAGTTGTCGAAGAAAAGTGATGCCGTGCAGCAGCTGATCGACACGCCACCGGGGAAACCACTGCAGGGCAATCAGACTCCCCGCTGGCAGGCTGTGATTGCGTTTGCTGCGGCGCTGTCGTCCACACCTCATTCACTCGGGGCTGAGCAGTTAGCGCCCCTGCGCGAGGCGGGACTGGATGAATTAGCCCTGCTGGACCTGGTGCAAAGCGCGGCCTTTTTTGCCTGGGCCAACCGGTTAATGCTGACGCTGGGGGAACCTTTTGTGCCCTGATTCAGGCTGGGCGGGTGGGCGCCGGGTGTCAGGAGATCGCTAAACGTTTCACACCTGCTCATAATTTTAAGAGCATGCTGAACCGGAACCCCCTGTAACTGCCCGGCCAGACTGGTTAAAATGGCCGTTCCTGAGCTGTAAACAGAACGAGGCATTATGGTTTACCGTTTTACACTGGCCGCCATCACGGCCGCCCTGACGTTGACTGGTTGTGCGAAGATTTTACCCACTGGCGAACAGTCGGCGGCGAAAACGGCTGAAAAGCCGGTAGCACAAATCACTCAACCAGCCGTAAACAATTTCACTACCGGCCCTGCGCTGGTCACCGTCTCTCACGCTAACAGCCGGACCGATGATGGATCGACGATCAATGTCACCATCGATGGCGATGATGCCGGTCCGCTGGTGCGCGGTCAGACGACAGATTTACACCTCACACCAGGCAAACATAAAGTGGGCGGCTATGTGTCAACGCTGTATGGTTACGGGCGAGTCACCATCCCGCCGGTTGAGATTACCGCCACACAGAATACGGTGCAGCACATCACCTATTCGATGAAGAAGAACAAGCCGACCTTTGCCGCCGGCAAGGCCACGCCAGTTCCGGTTACGCCAGCCCCTGTCGCCCAGGCCGCTACAGGGGTTCCGACACCCGTTATCACTCCAGTGGCGACTGCTGCAACCACCACCAGCCCCTCTCCGGCAACCACGGCTGTCACTACCAGCAGTACGGCCCCTGCGAGCACTGCCGCTACAACAACCAGTACAGCCCCTGCGAGCACTGCCGCTACAACAACCAGTACAGCCCCTGCGAGCACTGCCGCTACAACAACGACTACTACGACAACAACGACTGCGGCAACCACCGGCAGTACCACTCCGGCAACCACAGGGACCGATTCTGCTGCCAGCAGTGCCAAAAGCACTGACACAGGATCCAGCAGTGCCACCCAATCCACAAATTCAGACTCTGCCAACAGCACCAGCCAGGCAACAAGTTCAACAACGTCAGCTGAGTCAGGCGGCCAGGGCTGATCTCCCGGCATCGGACGGGTTGAGAAGCAGAGTGGGGTTCTTCGTTTTACCAGCAGGATCGATCACTCCGCTGCTGCGAGTAAGAGAGGCAGACCTTTGCAGTCTGCCTGCTTTTCCTGCCTTACGGCTCCAGGTTCACCGTATGAGCTGCAATGTCCGGCACGCTGTTAATCAGTTTCTGCTGCAGGTACCAGTCTGCAATATGGCGAATATGTTGCTGTTCGGCGCTGCCAACCCCGCAAACCGGCACGGTATTCACTTCACCCAGCAGATTACCCACTCCCTTGCCTGACTGACCCATCTGCTGAGCCCAGACGGCTCCGGCTTCATGTGGATGCTGTTTCGCCCACGCATTTTGCTGCTTCAGCACCTCCCAGACCCACTTCACCACTTCAGGATGCGCTTTGTAGTAGCTCTGGCTGACAAAATAACCGGCAGCATTTTCCGATCCCAGCGCCTTGCCGTTAATCAGCAACCGTCCCTGGAAACGCTGTTTTGCCAGGGTCAGAAAAGGATCCCAGACTGCCCAGCCATCAACATGGCCGCCGGCAAATGCCGTACCGGTGTCGCCCGGACTGAGATACTCCTTATTGACCTCTGCTTCCGGTATCCCTGCGCGCTGCAGCGCCTTCGACAGCAGATATTCTCCGGTGCCGCCTTTGTTGACGGCCACCTTTTTGCCGCGTAAATCGGCAAGGGTATGGATGGGAGAATCCTGACGAACCACAATTCCCTCGCCGTCTGCAGGCATAGCCTGATAGCCAAACAACAGCAGCGGCGACCCGGCAGCAATGGCGGTAACGAAAGCGGTTGAACTGCCGGTGGTCATGTCGATTGACCCTGCGTTCAACGCTTCATAAGCTGGCGCAGCGGCAGTAAAGTTTCCTGCCCACTCCAGTTTCACACCCTGCGCCGCCAGCGCCTTCTCCAGGCTGCCATTTTCCTTTGCCAGCGCCAGATCGGTCGGCCCCTTCAGAAAACCAATTCTCAGCGTTGTCTCAGCCACGGCGGCATGAGAGCCCATCGCCAGCAGCAAACCCAGCACCCTTTTTTTTACCTTATTCATGCCTGGCTCCCTGTCAGGGTCGGTGCGGTAAGCGTAAGCGGTTGGTCGAGGAAACCCGTAGCGTAAAGATCGTCGGCCTGTTGCTGTTGTTCAGTCAGCAGCGTGGCGGAAACCGCGCTGATCCCCCAGGGACGGGCGCAGATTGTCGTCAGCCAGCTGGCTGCGCTGATGCTGTCTGGCAGATGCTGATTCAGCAGTTGAGCCGCCGCTTTCGGATGCTCAGCAACCCAGCGATCGTTTTCAGCCAGCACCTCCAGCACCAGTTGCGCCTGCTGCGGATGCTGCTGCTGCCACCCCCGTCGACACCAGAATACCGAGCGGTTGGCGACATAGTCTCCCACCCGCGCCAGCGTTCTGACTCGTTTAGCCTCCTGCGCCACGCCCAGCCATGGGTCAATCGCTGCCCAGACGTCGACATCACCCAGCCTTAAAGCCCGGGCAGAGTCGCTGCCGCCCAGATCCACCAGCGTAATATCTTTCAGCGACAGGCCATTTTGCTGCAGCAGTCGGGCAATAAAATGATCGGTAAAGGAGCCTTTCATGCAGGCGATACGCGCACCGGCAATCTGCTGCACCGCCTGCCGTTCACTCTCCTTCATCACCAGTAACGCGCAGTTGGCGTCACGGCTGGGAGAAGCGCCCAGATAGGCCACATCCAGCCCGCTGGCCTGAGCATAGACCGGTGGCGTTGAACCAGTACCTACCACGTCCAGCTGGTTATGCCGCAGGTAGTCCGCGCTGTCGCCGCCGTGATGATAATCCTTCCAGACCACCTGCCAGCCTTCAGCTTCCGCTCGGGCTTCCAGCGCGCCGCGATGGCGCAGGATAAACAGGGAAAGATTGCTGGGATGACAGCCGATTCTCAGGGTCATTGCTGCGGCTCCTGTTCTGCTATCGGGCGGTCCCAGAGATTACCCCAGGTGAAGGTGTTAGCCGTTCCCGCCTGTTCACGAACCGGGTCTGCGTTGTCCAGTTCCAGTCCTGGCATGACCAGCTCGCTGAACCGGTATGCCTCTTCCAGCAACGGGAAACCAGAGAGGATAAAGACCTCCACACCCGCCTCCTGATAGGCCCGCAGGGTTTTGCGCACGGTGTCGGGACTGCCCACAATCGCCGTACCCGGTCCCGGGCGCACCAGCCCAATCCCTGCCCACAGACCCGGGTAAATTTCCAGATCACGCGGATTTTCAGGACGGGCATTGTTGTGCAGCGCGCCCATACGGGCCTGCCCGACCGAATCAGAGTTCTGCGCCAGTGCCTGACGGGCAGCGATGGCCTGAGAATCCATTGAACGATAGAGCTCATCAACGGCAGCCCAGGCGGCTTGATCGGTTTCCCGCACAATCACATACAGGCGGATGCCATAGCGCAGCGTGCGCTGATGCTGCTGCGCGCGTTGTTTCACCTGAGCAATTTTTTCAGCGGCCTGCGGGGGTGTTTCGCCCCAGGAGAGGTAGGTATCGATATGTTTTGCTGCCACTTCCTGTGCCGCATCGGAGGAACCGCCAAACCACAGCGGCGGCGGTGGATACCCTCCGTTGCCCAGTGCCAGTCTGGCATCGGTGATCTGATAGTGTTCGCCGGAGAAATTCACTAACTGTTCTGCCAGCAGTGGCCTGAGCACGCTGAGGAATTCGTCGCCCAGCGCATATCGCTGGTCGTGCTCAAGGTGCATCCCGTAAGCGCCAAGGGTATTTTTATCCCCGCTGACCACGTTGAGCAGCACTCTTCCTTTAGAAAACTGATGAAATGTCACCGCCATTTTCGCCAGCAGCGTCGGGGAAATCAGCCCGGGCTGAATAGCGATCAGGAATTTCATTCTTTCGGTAAAGGGAATAAGCGAAGCGCCAAGGATCCAGGGATCGTGCGCGCCGGTAGCAAGAAGTGCGCCGGTAAAACCAAGGTGGTCCACCGCACGGGCGACCTGTTGAAAATAGGCGTAATCAATATGACGGCTGCCGCCAGCAGACCAGGGCTTGTGCCCGTCGGGTGCGGTTAAATACCAGTAGATTTCCACAATATCCTGCCTTGTCTGGTGTGAAATAAAAAAAACTTCACATCAATAACAAAGCCGATCTGCGGCGGCAAAGAAGATATCCGGCAATCCTTTGCCGCGTTTCAGATGACATCCTGCCTCAGGGTTGTTCGATACTCCGTTCAGCCTCGGCTTGTTCACGCTCCAGCTGATAATACTCCGCGCTGGAAACCGCCAGCGGCGTGCGGCCACGGATCAGGTCCGCCATTTTCTCGGCGATCATCACCGTGGGTGCGTTCAGGTTGCCGGTGGTGATTTGCGGCATGATTGAAGCATCCACCACGCGCAGACGCTGCATACCGTGCACGCGCCCTTCTGCATCCACAACGGCCATCTCATCGTTACCCATTGCGCAGCTGCCGCAAGGATGATAGGCCGTCTCGGCATGGTCGCGAATAAAAGCATCGATCTGCTCATCGCTCTGCACCTCTGCCCCCGGCTGAATTTCATCACCACAATATTCAGCCAGTGCTGGCTGCCGCATAATCTCACGGGTCAGGCGCACCGCGTTGCGGAATTCCACCCAGTCACGCTCTTCAGACATGTAGTTGAAGAAGATCGATGGCGCGGCATACGGATGCTTTGAGGTCAGCTTTACGCGACCACGGCTCATTGAACGCATCGGCCCGACGTGTGCCTGGAAACCGTGCTCTTTCACCGGGCTACTGCCGTTGTAGTTTATCGCCACCGGCAGGAAGTGGTACTGCAGATCCGGCCAGTCCGGCTGGTCATCGCTGCGGATAAAACCGCCTGCCTCAAACTGGTTGCTGGCCCCGATGCCGGTGCCGTTAAAAAGCCATTCAGCGCCGATTGTTGGCTGGTTCCACCACTGCAGTGAAGGATAGAGGCTGACCGGCTTTTTACAGCGGAACTGCATATACACTTCCAGGTGATCCTGCAGGTTACGGCCGACACCCGGCAGCGGATGCACCACATCAATATCCAGCTCGCGCAGCCACTCTTCCGGCCCCACGCCAGAACGTTGCAGGATCTGCGGAGAAGCAATCGCCCCGGCGCACAGCAGCACTTCACGAGTGGCTTCCGCCTGCTCTTCTTTGCCACCACGTAACCAACTCACCCCGGTGGCGGTTTTGCCACTGAACAGAATACGGTCAGTCTGGGCATGGGTGACGATGGTCAGGTTTGCGCGCTGCTTCGCCACATCCAGATAGCCTCTGGCGGTGCTGGAGCGGCGTCCCTGAGCGGTTACGGTACGATCCATCGGTCCAAAGCCATCCTGACGATAGCCGTTGAGATCGTCGGTTTCATGGTGTCCGGCCTGTTTCGCCGCGTCGATAAATGAACGGAACAGCGGATTGTTACCTGCTTTCGGCGTGGTGACGCTCAGATAACCTTCGCCGCCGTGGTAGTCGTTCTCGCCGATATCACGCTTTTCGGCTTTACGGAAGTAAGGCAGGCAATTGAGGTAGGACCAGTTTTCCAGCCCCTCTTTTTTTGCCCAGTTATCATAATCCATCGCGTTGCCACGGATGTAGCACATGCCGTTGATCAGCGAGGAACCGCCCAGCCCCTTACCGCGCCCGCACTCCATGCGACGATTATTCATTTTCGGCTCGGGATCGGTTTCAAAAGCCCAGTTGTAGCGCTTGCCCTGCAGCGGATACGCTAAAGCGGCTGGCATTTGGGTACGGAAGTCCCAGCGGTGATCTTTCCCGCCCGCTTCCAGTAAAAGTACCGATACGTCAGCATCCTCAGTCAGTCGGGTGGCCAGCACGTTGCCTGCTGAACCGGCTCCAATAATGATGTAATCAAATTTCTGCATTAAACCTCCAGACAGCCACGGCGGGAGCGCCGTGGCAACATAGTCAATTTCAGCTTCAGAACGCTGACGGATACTCACCCATTTCGATCAGGATCGATTTGGTGCGGGTGTAGTGATGCAGGGTTTCAATGCCATTTTCACGGCCAACCCCGGACTGCTTGTAACCGCCAACCGGCATCGGTGCAGGCGATTCACCCCAGCTGTTGACCCAGCAGATCCCGGCTTCCAGCTGATGGATCACCCGGTGCGCCCGGTTAAGCGAAGTGGTGAAAACACCTGCCGCGAGGCCGTACTCGGTGTTGTTGGCCCGCTCAATCACTTCCTGCTCTTCATCGAAGACCAGCACGCTCATCACCGGCCCGAAGATTTCTTCCTGCACGATACGCATCTCATCGGTGCAGTCAGTGAACACCGTGGGCTCAACATAACAGCCACTTGCCAGCTTCCCTTCGGTAATACGAGCCCCCCCGGCCAGCAGGCGAGCCCCCTCTTCTTTCCCGATATTCAGATAGGAAACCACTTTCTGGCAGTGCTCTTCACTGACCAGCGGACCGAAGTTAACCTGCGGGTCAAGCGGATCGCCGCAGTTGATCCCCGCCATTTTCTCCTGCAGACGCTTTTCAAATGCGGGAAGCAGTGAACGGTGCACAAATACGCGGGTACCGTTAGTGCAGACCTGGCCGCTGCTGTAGAAGTTAGCCATCATCGCACCGTCTACCGCGCGCTCCAGCTCTGCATCTTCAAAGATAATCAGCGGTGATTTGCCCCCCAGCTCCATGGTCACAGACTTCAGGTTGGCCAGTGCGGCGTCGGCCATCACTCGTTTGCCGGTGTTCACTTCACCGGTGAAGGAGACTTTGGCAATTTTTGGGTGCTGGCTCAGACCCTGGCCCACGGCGGCGGCACCCTGCACCACGTTGAATACGCCATCCGGCAGGCCGGCTTCGGTGAAGATCTTTGCCAGCGCCAGCGCGCTGAGCGGCGTCACTTCACTGGGTTTGAAAATCATTGCGTTTCCGGTTGCCAGTGCCGGGGCGCTTTTCCACATGGCAATCTGAATCGGGTAGTTCCACGCGCCAATCCCGGCACAAACGCCCAGTGGTTCACGGCGGGTATAAACCAGTGTGCTGTCGCGCAGCGGGATTGATTCCCCTTCCACCGCCACGGCCAGGCCGGCGTAGTATTCCAGGACGTCCGCACCGGTGACAATATCCACCGCGGCGGTTTCGCTGATTGGCTTGCCGGTATCAGCAGTTTCCAGCTCGGCCAGCTGCTGATTGCGCTCACGCAGAAGAGCTACGGCTTTTAACAGCACACGGCTGCGCTCTGTCGGCGTATAGCTGCGCCAGATGCGCTGACCGGCTGCGGCTGAGGCCACGGCGCGATCGATATCCTGCTGGCTGGCCGCGGTGACCTCTGCCAGCACTTCGCCATTGGCGGGGTTGATGGTGGTAAATGTATCGCCCTGGCCGGCTTCTTCCCGACCATTTATGTACAGTCCACGGCGTTGCATATCTGCCATGCCTCCTCCTTCGGGGGTTTATTTCGCCGCGGCTGAAAGCCACAGCGCGAGATTCTGGTAGCAAAGCATCCTTGCGTTATCCAGTCCCTGTTCCATGGGTTGCGGTGCCAGCGTCATGCGTAACCACAGGCCGTCGATCAGCGCCGCCATACTGGCGCCTGCGTTGCGTGCCTGCTGCGGTTCCAGCACCCTGGCAAATTGCGAGGCCAGGTTGGAATAGAGGCGGCGATCGTTAATCCGCTGCAACCGCTGCAGATCGGGCTGGTGCAGGCTATTGGTCCAGAATGCCAGCCAGGTTTTCAGCACAGGCCCGGCTATTTGCGACACATCAAAATTGCCATCAATTATGGCGCGGACCTGTGCTTCCGGCCGGTCATCGGCCTGTTGGCGATAGTGCTCAACGGCCGTATAGAGGTCAGAAAGAATCTGTCGCATACAGGCATCCAGCAGACCGTTTTTATCGCCGAAATAGTGGCTGACAATTCCGGTCGATACCCCGGCTTCTTTGGCAATCAGCGCCAGGCTGGCATCAGCCAGACCCACCCGATCAATCACCGTCAGGGTGGCGTGAATCAGTTGCGCCTGACGGATGGCTTTCATTCCAACTTTTGGCATCGCTTCATCGGTTTTAGCTATCGAATGAGGATGATTATAGTCATTTTATATTGAACGTTCAATCAATAATAAAATTTTACTGCGAACCGGGCTGCGTTAATTAACTGTAAACGACGCTGGCACAGGAAGTAACATAAGGATACAGGGCGTCAGAGATCACTTTTTTATTACAAGCATGGCACCTTTTTTCAACAGCAATACCGTGCGTTACATTTGCGACCCGCCAGGTAATGAATGTTATTTTTCAACAAATATTATGCCGTCTTATAGTGATCTGAATCACATTTAACAGGCGTGATTGCTTCAGAATTGACCACCAGCGGTACCTGACCTGTGTTTGCCACACTATAAAGGGTCTTTTCGGAGGATAATATTACTCATTAATCATCCAGTAATATTTTTGACCATAACGCGGAGGATGGAGAGACATTCTGCTAAAAGAATAAACTACCGTCTTATTTAAGGCGTTTATGCCAAAAAATAATTCATAACCAGTCATTAGCACTATTTATCCACTCTGAATCTTCCTGTTAACACTTTCACTTCCCCTTCCAGCAATAGATGAAAAAAGACTTGCCTGAAGGGGGATGATCGGCGAAATTGGTCGCCGTTTTTCCCATCTTATAACCATGCGGCGAATGCCCACCTTGTATGACATCGGCTTAATTTTCGGGTCGAATCAGGATACTGACTTCAGAGGTACTAGTGTCAACTGCAAACAAACATTCCGAGGCCGTGAGCCTCAATGCATTTAAGCAACCCAAATCGTTCTATCTGATTTTCTCGATCGAGCTGTGGGAACGTTTCGGTTACTACGGCCTGCAGGGCATCATGGCGGTTTATCTCGTCAAGATGCTGGGCATGTCAGAAGCCGAGTCGATCACCCTGTTCTCCTCGTTCAGCGCGCTGGTTTATGGTCTGGTGGCCGTCGGCGGCTGGCTGGGTGATAAGGTGCTGGGAACCAAACGCGTGATTGTGCTGGGTACGCTGGTACTGGCGCTGGGTTATGCGCTGGTGGCCTTCTCCGGCCATGACGTTGGCGTGGTCTATGTCGGCATGGCGACTATCGCCGTCGGGAATGGCCTGTTTAAAGCTAACCCTTCTTCACTGCTCTCTACCTGCTACGAAAAAGATGACCCGCGCCTCGACGGTGCCTTCACCATGTACTACATGGCGATCAACATCGGTTCGTTCTTCTCGATGCTGGCAACACCGTGGCTGGCCGCACATTACGGCTGGAACGTGGCCTTCTCACTTTCCGTGGTGGGTATGCTGATCACGCTGGTAAACTTTATGCTGTGCCGCAAGTGGGTGAAAAACTTCGGTTCCAAACCAGATTTCGCCCCTCTGCACATTGGTAAACTGCTGGCCACTGTCGTGGGTATTGCGGTGCTGGTGTCCGTTGCCACGTGGCTGCTGCACAACCAGGGCATTGCCCGTATGGTGCTGGCACTGGTTGCTCTGGGCATTGTGGTGATTTTCGCCAAAGAGGCATTTATGCTGAAAGGGGCTGCCCGCCGTAAGATGATCGTGGCTTTCCTGCTGATGGTGGAAGCGGTAGTGTTCTTCGTGCTTTATATGCAGATGCCTACCTCTCTGAACTTCTTCGCCATCCGTAATGTTGAGCACAGCATTCTGGGTATTGCATTTGAGCCCGAGCAGTATCAGGCACTGAATCCGTTTTGGATCATGATTTTCAGCCCGATCCTCGCCGCCGTGTATAACAAAATGGGCGACCGCCTGCCGATGCCGCACAAATTTGCTCTCGGCATGACCCTGTGTTCAGCCGCGTTCCTGGTTCTGCCACTGGGTGCGAAGTTTGCCAACCAGATGGGTATCGTTTCCGTTAACTGGCTGATCCTCAGCTATGCGCTGCAGAGCGTCGGTGAGCTGATGATCTCCGGTCTGGGCCTGGCGATGGTGGCGCAGCTGGTGCCTCAGCGCCTGATGGGCTTTATCATGGGCTCCTGGTTCCTGACCACCGCTGGCGCGGCGATGATCGCCGGTAAAGTGGCAAACCTGATGGCGGTGCCGGAAAACATCACCGATCCCCTGCAGTCACTGCACGTCTACGGTGATGTGTTCCTGCAGATTGGTGTTGCCACCGCCGTGATTGCGGTGCTGATGATGCTGACAGCACCTAAGCTGAACCGCATGACTCAGGACGACCAGCCGGAAGCGCAGCCGCACGAGGTGAAAGCGTAGTTCTGCTCAGGCACTAACGAACAGGGTGACAGTGATGTCGCCCTTTTTTTATGGCTTACGCCTGACCGGCGTTCAGAGAGGAGCCAGCATACTCCACGCGGTTCCCGGCGGCAGGCAACAGCTGTCGGATCCGCAAAACACGCTCCGGCTCTACCGTCCAGTAGCGCTCCACCAGCCCCTCACCCGGCTCCTGCCAGAGCACTTCTGCCCGCCCCTGAATATGCAACGCTGCCCCCTGATGAAAATCCATCATCAGCAGAGCACAGCGTGGTTCAAGCAGCAGATTGCCCAGCGTGTTCATATAACGATTACCGGAATAATCCGGGATAAACAGCTTGCCCTGCTTCATCCGCACAAAGCCCGGCAGGCCGCCACGGTGAGAGATATCCGCCCCGCCAGTTTCATTCTGCCGCTGCGCATGGCTGGCTACAAAAAACGTGTCAGCCGCTGAGATCAGATAGCGCGCATCAGCATCCAGCCCGTTAAGCTGTTCCACTTCGACTTTTCTGCGGGGATCCGCTGCCGGCAGTAACCGGCGCTGTATATACTTCGGGCAGTTTCCAAAACTCTCCTGCACCCGAATGCATAACTGGCCTTCGCCAGCGCTTTCGACCATGCCATTGACCCGATTGCGACGGCGACTGGAGAGTTCTAGACCGAGGCCTCCTACCGGCATTCCCGGCCGCAACGGAGGCAGCCAGGGAACGGCTTCCACTGCCGCCAGTGGGATCGCCAGATGGGTATCATCTGGCGTCTGCAAAAAACCTGGCGCCCCCTGAAGCAGGGCGGCAACCGGATAACCCCCCTCGTCCTGCACCGTGAGATAAAACTGCGTTAATCCCTGATAAAACAGACGGTGCTGCCCGGGCATTGCAGGGTAGAGGGCGGATTTAACCCGCTGGTAGCCCGCCCTCTCCTGCGCCAGCTGTTCACCCCGGTGAAACACGCTCAGGATTCCGCTGGCTGAGGCAGTGCCGGCAACGCGATAAAACCCGGCAGGGCTTCCACACGCTGCAGCCAGCTCTTCACCGCAGGATAAGGGCGCAGCGCAATACCGCCTTCAGGCGCACAGGCTACATAGGCGTAACAGGACAGGTCAGCCAGAGTCGCTCTGTCGCCGACCAGCCATTGACGCCCGGCCAGATGTGCCTCGAGCTGCGGTAAAAATTTTCCTGCCACGCTCACTGCAGAATCGTAATTTTCCGGGGCGTTGAACTGCTTAATCAGACGCGCGGATGCAACACCGTAGCGAATTTCTCCGGCGGCCTTAGCCAGCCACTGATGCACCTGAACCTCCTGCAGCAAATCCTGCGGCAACCAGCCGCTGTTGGGTGCATAACGCTTCGACAGCCAGATCAGAATAGCGTTGCTGTCAGCAATCACCGTGCCGTTGTCCACCAGCACCGGTATCTGGCCGAGCGGGTTCAGGGCAATAAAATCTTTCCCTTTGCGCACCCCGGCTCCTGCTTCCTCCCATTTCACTTCAAGTTTCAGCATGTTGAGTAGCAATCTGACGCGGTGAGTGTGGCCGGACAGTTCACTGCCATACAGTGTTAATGAACTCATTTTCGTCTCCTGTGGTTTCAGCCAGCTTACTCTTGCTGAAAACAGCGTAAACAGGCAAAAATAGCAATTCATAATTTCGATAAGTGGAATGATCATGGACAAGCTTGACGAGCTGGCGGTGTTCGTCGCCGTGGTACAGCAGGGGAGCCTCGCCGGAGCGGCCCGCATGCTGCGACGTTCTCCTCCTGCCATTACCCGCACGCTGGCGGCTCTGGAAAACCGTTTTGGCGTCAGCCTGATTGAGCGCACTACCCGCCGCCTGCAGCCCACTCAAGCCGGGCTGGATCTGTTTGAACGTGCTAAAAGCCTGCTACAGGATTATCAGCAGGCGCTGGTGACCTCTACCCGCAATCAGTTGAGCGGCGAACTTCGCCTGACGGCGCCGGTACAGTTTGGTCGCAAGCATATCGTCCCGCTGGTGCTGACTTTTTTAGAAACATACCCGGATATTCAGATTGATTTGCTGCTCAGCGATCGCTATCAGGATTTAATTGAGCAGGGGCTGGATATGGCGGTACGAATTGGCCAGCTGCGCGACTCCTCGCTGGTGGCGACCGAAGTGGGCAGCGTGCAGCGGATGCTGGTGGCCAGCCCGGACTACCTCGCGCGGAACGGAGAGCCGCTGACTCCGGTGATGCTGGCCGATTATCGTCTGATTGCCGGTAGCCCCCCCGGTTCACAGCGGGAATGGCGCTTTGGGCCTGAGGCGCAGCAGGAAAGAGTGCGAATCACACCGAGGCTGACCGTTAACGAAGTTGAGACGCAGCTGGTTGCCGCCCGTGCCGGTAAAGGCATTGCCCGCCTGCTCTCTTACCAGGTTTACGACGATATTCAGCAGGGCTCACTGTGTGAAGTGCTGGCGGAGTTCCGCCCCCCTGCTGTTCCGGTCCATCTGGTGACGCAAAACGTAAAGTATATGCCCGCCAAAGTCCGCACATTCTGGGAGCTGGCCCGTACCACATTACCTGAGCTGAGCAGCCTGCGCGCGCAGAGTTTGCGTGGCATCAGATAATGGAGAAATAATCCCGTCCGGCCTCTGCTGAGTCGCTGACTTTTCCGCCCTGCGGCAGTAAGCTGAAAGGATCTTTTGCCATTGAATCAAAGGAGCAAGAAATGAAACTGTTCTTTAAACCCGGTGCCTGTTCCCTCTCCCCGCATATTATTCTGCGGGAAACCGGGCTGGACTTCACGCTGATCAAAGTGGATTTACAGACCAAAGTCACGGAGCTGGGCGACAATTTTCTGCAGATCAATCCCAAGGGCCAGGTGCCCACGCTTCAGTTCGACGATGAAACGATTCTGACCGAAGGCGTGGCTATCGCCCAATATCTGGCAGACCAGAAACCGGACCGTAAACTGCTGGCACCTGTTGGCAGCATGACGCGCTATCACACGCTGGAGTGGCTTAACTATATCGCCACTGAGCTGCACAAAACCTTCAGCCCGCTGTTCCGTCCTGCCACGCCGGAGGACTACAAAACCCTTATGCGTGAGCAACTGCTGCAGAAATTCAGCTGGGTGAATGAAGAGCTGAAGGAGAAGCAGTGGCTGATGGGCCTGCACTTCACCATCGCCGATGCTTATCTGTTCACGGTAACGCGCTGGGCGAAGGCTATCCAGCTGGATCTGTCTGAGATGAGTAACCTGCAGGCGTGGTTTGACCGGGTGGCCACTCGTCCTGCGGTGGAAGAAGCGCTTAAAGCGGAAGGGTTCTAGGTGATTAATCCCCTGTGCGGGGCTGCCGCACAGGGACACTGCGTTACAGTTTTACCGCATCAAAATGTTGTTGCGGGTTGGCGATGCCGTCCTGAGCTGCCACCAGCTGCAGCTCATACTCACCCATTTGGTGGGTTTTCAGCATCACTTCATAGACTGCCGCCGTCACGTGCTCCAGCGCCTCTTTCAGCGGTTTACCGTGCAGCAGGTCTACCAGCAGCAGTCCGCTGGTCAAATCGCCCACGCCTACCGGCTGACGCACGCCAAAATCCACCAACGGACGACTGATGTGCCAGGCCTCATCAGCGGTGACCAGCAGCATCTCAAAGCGATCGCTGCGCTGACCGGCACGGGCGAGATGCTTCACCAGCACGATTTTCGGCCCGCGGGCGATCAGCTCACGCGCGGTGGCAACGGCCTGCTCCACATTGCTCACTGCATGGCCGCTGAGCATTTCCAGCTCCAGCAAGTTGGGCGCAATGATGTCGCTGGCTGGCAGCGCCGAACGACTGTGGAACTCTGCCACGCCCGGAGCCACGATGCAGCCTTTTTCCGGATGTCCCATCACCGGATCGCAGAAGAACCACGCAGCAGGGTTAGCCTGTTTCACCTGACGAACGATATCGAGGATCTGCTCCCCCTGTTCGGCGGACCCAAGATAACCGCTCAGTACCGCATCACAGGTTTTGAGGCGGTCAATGTCCGCAATCCCCTTAACAATCTCCGTGAGGTGGCTGGCTGGCATCACCATCCCGGTCCAGTGTCCGTACTGGGTGTGATTAGAGAACTGCACGGTATTCAGCGGCCAGACGTTTGCGCCCATGCGGCGCATAGGGAATTCAGACGCGCTGTTGCCCGCATGACCGTAAACGGTATGCGACTGAACAGAAAGAATATTTTTCATAGCGAAACCCGAACCTTGCCAAAAAAAGAGGCCGGTCAGACCGGCCTGTTGGGAGAGCTTATTTCCAGACGATCAGGCAGTAGTTTTTCTTGCCGCGACGGAGCAGAGTAAAGCGACCATACAGACGGTCAGCCGCTTCAAAAGCATATTCTGTATTTAACTGCACCTGGCCGTTAATGTTAACCGCTTTGGAATCAATCAGTTTACGGGCCTGCCCACGGGAAGGCGCCAGATCGCCTGCCACCATCGCCTGCTGCAAATCTTCACCCTGCGCCAGCTCCACGAATGGCATGCCGTCCTGTGCCAGCTGCTCGAAGTCCGCTTCGGTCATCTCATTCAGGCTGCCGGAGAACAGGCTTTTAGTGATGCGCTCGGCTGCAGTCAGCCCTTCGGTACCGTGAACCAGGCGGGTGACCTGCTCGGCCAGCACGTACTGGGCACGGGGTGCTTTACCGCTGTTTTTATCTTCTTCTTCCAGCGCATTGATCTCTTCAAGGCTCATAAAGGTGAAGAATTTCAGGAAGCGGTAGACATCAGCATCCGCCGTGTTAATCCAGAACTGGTAAAACTTGTACGGGCTGGTTTTGCTGGGATCCAGCCATACCGCACCACCTTCGGTTTTGCCGAACTTGGTGCCGTCGGATTTGGTAATTAATGGCACGGTCAGGCCGAAGACCTGGTTTTGATGCAGACGACGGGTCAGATCGATACCGGAGGTGATGTTGCCCCACTGGTCGGAACCCCCAATCTGCAACGCCACGCCGTAACGATCGTTCAGGCAGGCAAAATCGTAACCCTGCAGCAGGTTGTAGGAAAACTCGGTAAAGGAGATCCCCTGATCGTCACGGTTAAGGCGCTGCTTAACCGCTTCTTTATTGATCATCTGATTGACCGAGAAGTGCTTGCCAATATCACGCAGGAAGGTCAGCACGTTCATGCTACCGAACCAGTCGTAATTGTTGGCCGCAACGGCGCTGTTGTCACCGCAGTCGAAGTCGAGGAACGGTGCCACCTGATGACGAATTTTCTCCACCCACTCGTTGACGGTTTCGCTGGTATTCAGCTTGCGCTCGGCAGCTTTAAAGCTCGGATCGCCAATCAGGCCGGTTGCTCCACCCACCAGCGCCACCGGGCGGTGACCCGCATCCTGGAAACGCTTCAGGCACAGTAACGGCACCAGATGGCCCAAATGCAAGCTGTCGGCAGTCGGATCGAAGCCGCAATAGAGTGCGATTGGCCCTTGCGCCAGTCGTTCTGCTAACGCGTTCTCATCCGTTACCTGGGCGACTAAGCCCCGCTCTTGCAATTGTGTGATCAGGTTACTGCTGGCCATCTGTGACTCCATGTAGAAAAGTCTGCACCTTTGCTGGTACACAGCTTTCCGCTACTCGCGGACAAAAAAATAAGGCATATAGAATAAAGCGCTGACGGACTCTGTGCCAGCGCTTAACGGGATTATTTCGCGGATTTAAGGGGCGAGACGATCAATTTTCCAGGCTTCACCTTCACGCTGGTAGAAAAAACGGTCATGCAGTCGGTGTTCACCGCCCTGCCAGAATTCCATTGAGTCGATTTTGATGCGATATCCGCCCCAGAAACCTGGCAGAGGCACCTCGCCCTGCTGAAACTTCTGCTTCAGCTCGAGGAATTTGCCTTCCAGCACGCCACGTGCAGAGATCCGGCTGGACTGCTTCGACACCCACGCACCAATCTGGCTTTCACGCGGGCGGCTGTGAAAATATTTCACCACGTCGAGCATCGACAGCTTCTCCACCGTGCCCAGCACCATTACCTGTCGCTCCAGCATGTGCCAGGGAAACAGCAGGCTGATGCGCGGATTTTTCTCCAGATGCTGTGCCTTGCGGCTGCCCAGGTTGGTGTAGAACACCATCCCGCGCGGGTCGAAGTGCTTCAGCAAAACAATGCGCTGATAGGGCTGGCCGCGCTCATCAACCGTCGCCACGCTCATCGCTGTTGGGTCGGGCAGCTGCGCATCCACGGCCTGACCAAGCCAGCGTTCGAACAGGGCCAGCGGATCGTCAGGAAGATCGTGACGGCGCAGGCCGCCACGGGTGTATTCACGGCGCAGATGGGCAATCTGCTGCAGGTTATCGCTTTCGTTCATCGTTCGGGCTTCTGCTGGAAGGGGATACGGCATTGTGCGCCTCACCCTGATGGATTTCAACGGGTTAACTGGCCTTAAGACGACAGTCATTAATGATGATTTTACCATTACGCTCGATAAAAGCCCCGTCGCCTTTGGACCAGAATACGTAGTTACCGTTGCTGTAGCGCGCGCCGGAAGCCGCTTCCTGCTGTTTAAGCGTCAGCGGATTGCCGTCCAGAATAAGGTTAACTTCCTGTCGTGAGTTGTCCAGCCTTACCGTCAGTGGCAGGGTGCCGCAGGTATAGTGCAACGTTATGGGCTTATCCGGCTGCGAGTGAAACATAGCGCAGCCCGACAGCAGCACCAGACTGGACGCGATCAGAATTTTTTTCATGCTGTCTCCTGGAGGTGAAGAGTAACGTCAGCAAACCGCTAAAGATCCGCCGCGATGCGCTCAGTAATCACGCGGCGTGTTTGCCGGGTAGATAGCCCCCAGCACCGTCGCTTCCCGTGCACCCGTTACCGAGGGGAGGTTCCCGGGTTCTCCGGATAGTGTCCGGTAGGCCAGCCAGGCAAAAGCCAGCCCTTCCATGTCGTCACCGCTGATGCCGACCTGGTCGGTGGTGCTGACTTCGGTTCCGGCCAGTTGACTGGTCAGTCGCGCCATCAACAGCGGATTGCGACTGCCGCCGCCACAGACCAGCAACCGCTCACAGCCACCGCTCAGCATCACCTGCCCGGCAATTGTTGTGGCGGTCAGCTCCACCAGCGTGGCCTGAACGTCCTGCGCAGGCAAACCGGGGAAGCGGGCCAGCTGCAGTTCCACCCACCCCATATTGAAATATTCCCGGCCGGTTGATTTGGGAGGGGGCAGTGAGAACCAGGGATCGGCCAGCATGTGTTGCAGTAACGGATAAACCACCGTGCCGCTGCTGCCCCAGGCACCGTCACGGTCATAGTTCTGGCCTGTGTTTCGCCAGATCCATGCGTCCAGCAGCATGTTACCCGGGCCGGTGTCGTAGCCGCCTACCGGCTTGCCGGGAATCAACAGAGAGAGGTTGGCAATGCCGCCAATATTCAGCACCATTCGCCGCTCGGCCGGATGCATCAGAATAGCCTGGTGAAAGGCCGGCACAAGCGGTGCGCCCTGCCCGCCAAGCGCCATATCACGGCGGCGAAAATCCCCCACAACGGTGATACCTGTGGCCGCTGCGATCTGGTTATTATCCCCAATTTGTAGCGTGTTAGGTGCATCGCCCTGCGGCTCGTGCCAAACGGTTTGCCCGTGGCAGCCAATCGCCGTGATATCTTCTTTGTCCAGCCCTTCCCGCTGCAGCAGCGTCTTTACCGCTTCGGCAAACAGGCGGCCCAGACGGGTGTCCATCTGCCCCAGTTGAGACAGCGTCAGCGGCTGCCCCTGGCAGATGGCCAGAATCTCCTGCCGCAATTCTGGCGGGATGGGATGACAGTAGCTGGCCTGCTGCGCCACCATCTGGCTGTCAATGGCTGCCATAACCACATCCACACCGTCCAGACTGGTCCCTGACATCACCCCGATATAGCGTCCTGATTTCATGTTTTTTCTGCCTTACCCGCCAGGATTGGTAATTCTGTCCGTACAGCGTCGCAAAATTGGCGGTGCAATTCTATGATTAACTGTGCATTTTAAAACAAGGTGACGTTTCTTCTGTTCGTTAACCGTTATTCCTGGCTGATTGAATACCGGTTTAATCCGACTAAGCTATCTTTTGAACAGCATTTTTTTACCGGAAATAAGAGACAAGCATTGCTTGTGCCATATAATTAAGCTATTGATCGCTGCGCAATTGACTGCAGCAATGAGAAAATAAGGAGTTCTGACGATGTTTAAGCGTATTCTAATCGTGGCACTGACCGGTGTAACATTAGCAGGATGCACCAACACGAGCACCCTTTCAGGCGATGTTTACAGTGCCTCTGAAGCCCGCCAGGTGCAGAACGTCACCTACGGTACGCTGGTTTCTGTTCGTCCGGTGCAGATTCAGGGCGGCGATGAAAATAATGTGATCGGCGCAATCGGTGGTGCGGTACTGGGTGGATTCCTCGGTAACACTCTCGGTGGCGGTACCGGTCGTAGTCTGGCGACAGCCGCAGGTGCCGTTGCCGGTGGCGTAGCCGGACAGGGCGTCCAGGGCGCAATGAATAAGACCCAGGGTGTGGAACTGGAAATCCGCAAGGATGACGGCAACACCATTATGGTGGTGCAGAAACAAGCCGCCAGCCGCTTCTCTGCAGGGATGCGTGTAGCAATCGCTTCCAACGGCAGCCAGGTGACAGTTTCACCACGCTAAAACATAAAAAAACCGGCTGATGCCGGTTTTTTTATTCGTCGCGATTTTGCAGCTCGAGGATATTTTTTTCCAGCCGGGCAATCAGCGTCACCATTTTGTCGATCTCCTGCTGAGAGATCCCGGAAAGAATATCATCCCGGGTGGCGTCAATCACATGCTCAACCTCAGAGATAATCGGCGCGGCTTCTTCCGTCAGCTTGATTCGTTTGGCCCGGCGATCGCTGGCGCAGGTGGTGCGGGTAATCAACCCCTTCTCTTCCAGCTGATCCAGCGTGCGCACCAGTGACGGTTGTTCTATACCAATTGCCTTAGCCAGCTGAATCTGCGACTGCTCCGGCGGCAACTGATGGATATTATGCAACGTTACCCAATGTGTCTGGGTCAGTTCCAGCGGCTTCAGGCGCTGATCGATCAACGACCGCCAGATGCGCACTAATCTTGCGAGATCCGTTCCTAATGGGGTATCCAATTTCATCTCCTTATAATTAGCTTGCTACCTATCAAGCCTCATTTTAGACTATTCTGCGAGTTTACAGGACAAAATACAAATTCATCAGCTATGAAACCGTATTGATTACCCTGCCCGCAACTGCAGGCAAGGAGAGAAGGATTAATTAGTGAGCCATTCAGTCTACACCTCTGCCTCACCGCTGACCGATCTGATCTTCGGTGCATCGGTCTATTTTCCACCGCTGTTTAAAGCCGTGCTGTTGGGATTTTTCTTCTGGCTGCTGATCCATCCTCTGCTGAGGAACTGGATCTACTCCGGCGAAATCTGGCATCCCACCCTCCTGGATCTCTCTCTTTTTATTCTTTGCGTCAGCGCTTCGCTCTGGCTGCTTATCACCTGGTGATCTCATGAAATTCAGCACGTTAAAATATTTTTCTACCCTGATTTTTTTTGCCGCAGCGTTGCTGGCCGGCTGGTGGCTGTGGAACTACTACATGCAGTCGCCGTGGACACGCGACGGTAAGGTCCGCGCCGAGCTGGTCAATATTACCCCGCAGGTGTCCGGCCGCATTGAACAGCTGCCGATTAAAGATAATCAGTTTGTCACCAAAGGCACCAAACTGCTGGCGCTGGATGATGAGCCTTACCGTATCGCGGTGCTTAACGCCGAGTCTCAGCTGGCCAAAGCTCAGTCAGATTTACTGAAAGCACAGCATGAGGCACGCCGCCGTCAGAATCTGCCGCGCAACGTGATTTCTGCCGAAGACCTGGACGCTGCCAATCTCAATGCCAAATCAATGGACGCGGCTGCGAAAGCGGCTCAGGCTGAGCTTGAGCAGGCGAAGTGGAATCTTTCGCAGACACAGATCTACGCCCCGACAGATGGCTGGATTAGCAATCTGGTGGTACGGCCCGGTAATTATGCCACCAGCGGTACGCCGATTTTCGCTCTGGTCGACAGCCACTCTTTTTATGTGATGGGGTATTTCGAGGAGACCAAGCTGCGCCATATCCGCCCCGGTTATAAAGCCGCTATCCGTCTGTTCAGCGACAATCGTCAGTTAACGGGAGAAGTGGAAAGCATTGGCCGGGCGATATATGACCAGAGCGTGGAAACCGACAGCGGTCTGGTGCCGGATATCAAACCTAACGTGCCCTGGGTACGCCTTGCCCAGCGGGTACCGGTGCGCATCCGCCTGACCAACGTGCCGCAGGATCTGCCGCTGGTTGCCGGGACCACCTGCACCGTTTCAATTCAGCCATGAATCTGAGCTGGCTGGAGTGGCAGCAGCTGCCGTGGATCAAGGCCACCGGCGGCCAGTGGCGTTATGCCTTGCGCAACTCGATTGCGATGTGCCTGGCGTTGAGTATTGCTTACGGGCTGGATCTGGATGAGCCTTACTGGGCGATGACCTCAGCGGCGGTGGTCAGTTTTCCTACGGTGGGCGGCGTGATCAGCAAAAGCCTGGGGCGTATCGCTGGCAGCCTGATGGGGGCCAGCGCGGCGCTGCTGATTGCCGGCCATACGCTGAATGAGCCCTGGCTGTTCGCGCTGGCTATCGCCTCATGGCTGGCGCTCTGTACCTATATTGCCAACCATTATCAGAACAACGTCGCCTACGCTTTCTCTCTGGCGGGATACACCGCTGCAATCATCGCTTTTACCACGGTGAATATCACTGATATCAACGATCTGTGGGACATTACCCAGGCCCGGGTATGTGAGGTGATCTCCGGCATTCTGTGCGGCGGACTGATGATGATGATCCTGCCCAGCACCTCGGACGGCGACACGCTGATCACATCCCTGAAGGATATGCACACCCGGCTGCTGGAGCACGCGGGCCTGCTGCTGCAGAAGGAAACTACCGATAACGTGCGCAGCGCTCATGAGACGGTCATCAGCCAGATCCTGACCATGAACCTGCTGCGTATTCAGGCATTCTGGAGCCACTACCGCTTTCGTCGCCAGAACAACGTGCTGAATTATGTGCTCCACCAGCAGCTGCGCCTGACCAGCGTGATCTCCAGCCTGCGACGGATGCTGCTGAACTGGCCCGAGCCCCCCGAAATTCTGTTTACCGCAATGCAGCAGTTGCTCACTGAGCTGGCGAAAAGCGACTGTAACAAATACCGGCTGGCGCAGGTCCTGAGCAGTGCCGCGCCGGTGGATCAGGGTGACTTTCGCCATCATGCTTTCTGGCACCGCCTGCGTTACTTCTGCTGGATGTATCTGAACATCAGCCGCTGGCTGCGCCAGTTTGAGCGGGCCGATGCGGAGACCCTCCTTTCTCCCCCTCCGGTTCCGGCGCTGGCAAGACACAGCGACAGTGCCGAAGCGAGCTGGAGCGCTTTCCGCACCTTCGTGGTGATCCTGCTGGGCTGTGCTTTTACCCTCACCACCCAGTGGGATTCCGGTGACGCGGCTCTCACGCTGGCAGCAATCAGCTGCGTGCTCTATTCATCGGTACCTTCTCCGACCAGCAGCGTTTCCCTGCTGCTGAAAACCTTGCTGCTGCTGTCGGTCGCCACATTCCTGATCAAATTCGGCCTGATGGTGCAGATCAGCGTATTGTGGCAGTTCCTGATCTTCCTGTTCCCCCTGCTGATCACTTTGCAGTTGTTTAAGCTTCAGCAAAAAAAACGGGCCAGCCTGTGGGCTCAGCTGATCGTCTTTGGGGGATCTTTCCTGGCGGTCACAAACCCACCAACTTACGATTATCAAAGTTTTCTCAATGACAACATTGCCAAAGTCTGCGGCGTGCTGCTGGTGTGGCTGGCCTTCCAGATCCTGCGGCCCAGTTCCGACAAACGCCGCAGCCGTCGCCATATCCGCGCCCTGCGCCGCGAGTTTCTCGACCAGCTCAGCCGTCATCCCCATCTGAGCCAGAGCCGGTTTGAGTCGCGGATTTATCATCGCATTAATCAGCTGGTGGCCAGCCGCGATGAGTCCGCCAGGGTCTGGCTATTGCGCTGGGGCGTGGTACTGCTGAACTGTTCTCACATCGTCTGGCAGCTACGCGACTGGAAAACCGATTCCCCCACGCTTGCCAGCATGCGCGATGCAACGCTGAAAGATTTACACCGGATCATCAGTGAGCGCGGCGTTAAGCACAGTTCACTGAGTGAAACGCTGGATGAGTTGCAGGATATGGTGACGGCGCTCGCAGCAGATGGCAACACGCGGGAAACCGAGCTGGCAGGTATCATCTGGCGGCTTTACTGCTCACTGGCGCAGCTGAAGCAGGCACTGCCTGAAAATGCGCGGGAAGCCGTTCGCTGATCATCGGGTCAGCAAGCCAGCGTAATCAGGAAAATTCCGGATTATGCTTTGCCCGCGCACCGGCGACTACATAAATCATTGGTTCTGAATTATAGTTCAGAACCCCTTTCAATGGACTTCAATTAGTAAGGATACACGATGAAGAAACTGCTTATTACCACCTGCCTGCTTGCCTGCGCTTTCACCGCATCCGCCGATGAACGCGCTAAATCCGTCACCGTAAAACAAGCCCAGTCAATGCGCGATGACAGCCGTGTTTCGCTGACAGGAAAAATCACCGGCCATGCGGGTGATGATGACAAATACTGGCTGCAGGACAGTACCGGCCGCATCAGGATTGATGTTGATGATGATGACTGGGACGATGAAAACGTCGCCATTGGCAAAACAGTGCGAGTGGTGGGCGATACGGACAGGGATGACGGCCACACCGAAATCGATGTTGACCATATCCGCGTGGTGAAATAGTTAAAACAGCGAAGGCTGATCCGGCTCGTCGGGAAGCGCTGTTTTCCCGGCGCGCTGCAGACGCAGAAAACGCTGGCGACATAAGCGCAGCACCTCTCGCTTCTGCGCGTCGCTGAATTTCATCCAGTTGAAACGCTCGTCGCGACTGCGCAGGCAGCCACGGCAATAACCGCGTTGATCGGACTGACAAATCCCCCGACAGGGACTTGGAACCGGGAAAAACTCTAACTGCTCAGCCACTGTCACTCCTGATGCATTCACCGTTCTCTAATTGAAGATCGGTTATTCTTTCCGCGCAAGTGTCCGCCGGCATGTTCTGAACGTCCTCACCTGACCTCCATTCTGAACAAACTGTAAGCTATTGATGCTAATATTGTAATAGTAGTGTTAGTAACTTCTCATTACTGAACGCGGTTAAGGTTTCACTAAGGTTACAAAACTATTCTGCTGGCAGAATTATTTCGTCCCTGGAAAGCCATGAACCTGTTGAGTAAGTTACGTTGTAACGAAAACACTTTTAATCTTTGCGCTGCGCTGTTCTTCACTTTTGTTCTCAATGCCGTCTTTCTCAGTCGTGCCTGGGAAACTATTCCCTACAATTCGGCGCGGGACGGTATTTTTGCCGCCACTTTGCCCGTGGTGTTGTTCAGTGCCTTTCTCTTTATTTTCAGCGTGGCCGCCGTGCCATGGATCCGTAAACCCCTGCTTATCATTCTGGTGTTAGCCAGCGCCGCCGCGAATTACTTTATCTACAGTTTCGGTACGGTCATCGACACCAATATGATTCAGAACGTGTTTGAGACGGATGCTCAGGAAGCCTCCGCTCTGTTCAGCCTTCGCTATCTGGTGTGGATGACGGTTTTTGGCATGATCCCGGCAGTCCTGATCGCTCTGACCCGCATCGGCACCCACCGCCCATGGTGGATGAACATGGCCTTCCGCGCGGTAACGGCACTGGGTTCAGTGCTGCTGGTGTTGCTGGTGGCGGTGCTGTTCTATAAAGATTACGCCTCGCTGGTGCGCAACAACAAAGGGCTGGTGAAGATGATCACGCCGGCCAACGTGGTCAGCAGCGTGGGTCACTATGCTGATAACCGCTGGTTTGCTGGCGATCAGACACTGGTGAAAATTGGCCTCGATGCGAAAAAAGGCCCGCGGATCAGCGCCGAAAAGAAAAAAACGCTGGTGATGTGCTGGGTGAAACCGGCCGTGCACAAGACTTTTCGTTGGGAGGCTACGCCCGGGAAACCAATCCGAAGCTGAAGCAGGACAATGTCATTTATTATCCCAACGCCAGCTCCTGCGGTACGGAAACGGCAATTTCGGTGCCCTGCATGTTCTCCAACATGCCGCGTGAACACTACGATGCCAATCTGGCTCACCACCAGGAAGGCGTGCTGGACGTAATGGCCCATGCCGGCGTAAACGTACTGTGGCGTGAAAACGACGGAGGTTGTAAAGGAGCCTGTGACCGCGTGCCGCATACCGATATGACCAAATGGAAAATCAGCGAGCTGTGCAAGAGCGACTACTGCCTGGACGACGTGCTGCTGCACCGTCTGAATAACTACGTTGACAGCGTGAAGGATGACACGGTCATTGTGCTGCACCAGATGGGCAGCCACGGCCCCGCCTATTTCCTGCGCTACCCGCCGGAGATGCGCAAGTTTACCCCAACCTGCGACAGCAACCAGATTCGGGATTGCGACCCGCAGGCGCTGGTGAACACTTATGACAACTCGATCCTCTATACCGATAGAATGGTCGACGACACCATCAGCCTGCTCAAGGCTCACAACGACAAATTCAACGTGGCGCTGGTCTACCTCTCCGATCACGGCGAATCGCTGGGCGAACACGGCATGTATCTGCACGGCGCACCCTACGTTTTCGCTCCGAGTCAGCAGACGCACATTCCGTTCCTGCTATGGATGTCACCGGATTACGCCAGCACTTATGGTATTAATCAGCAATGCTTGCAGCAGTCGGCGAAATCTTCCGCCGTGTCGCAGGACAATATTTTCCATACCCTGCTGGGCATGATGAACGTGCAGACCAAGGCGTATCAGCCGTCACTGGATTTGATCAAATCGTGCCAGGTTTAATCCCGGCGATTTGTATCAGACCGATCGGTCTGTTAAGGTAACTGCCATGAAAACGACCCGATACGATACTCGCGAACATATCCTGATGACCGGTGAGCAGCTCTGCGTGCAGCGCGGCTTCAACGGCATGGGGTTGATCGAGCTGCTGAAAGTGGCTGAGGTGCCGAAAGGGTCGTTTTACCACTACTTCGCGTCGAAAGAGGCGTTCGGGGTAGCGATGCTTGAGCGCTATTTTGCCCTTTACCATCAGCGTCTTCGTGATTATCTGGAAGAGAGCCAGGGCAATCAGCGTCAGCGCATCCTTGATTATTATCAGCAGTCGCTGAATACTTTCTGCCAGGAGTATGCCTTTGCTGGCTGCCTGTCGGTAAAACTTTCTGCGGAAGTTTGTGATCTGTCGGAGCCGATGCGTATCGCGCTCAATGCCGGGTCAAAAGCGCTGATTGCCACGCTGACCTCAGCGCTGGAACGTGCTGAGCAACAGGGGAGTTTACGGTTGTTGAATACCCCCGGAGCCTGTGCGCAGAATCTGTATACGTTGTGGCTGGGCGCCAGTCTGCAGAGCAAAATCTCCCGTGACAGCACGCCGCTGGTCAATGCTTTGCAGGAGATGACGCGGATGCTGCCTGAGCCACGTTAAAAAAAACACTGTTACTAGTCGACCGGTCTACCAGGAGTGAAGCATGGAACTGAAAAAGCTGTTTACCCCATTAAAAACCGGGGCGATCACCTTACCAAATCGCGTATTTATGGCCCCTCTGACCCGCCTGCGCAGCATTGAGCCGGGCGATGTCCCAACTCCTTTGATGGGCGAATACTACCGCCAGCGCGCCAGCGCGCCAGCGCGGGTCTGATTATTACCGAAGCGACCCAAATCTCCTTCCAGGCCAAAGGCTATGCCGGTGCGCCTGGCCTGCATTCCTCTGAACAGATTGCCGCCTGGAAAGCCATTAACGCCGGAATCCATCAGCAGGGCGGTCACACTGCGGTTCAGCTGTGGCATACCGGCCGTATCTCGCACAACAGCGTACAACCGGAAGGCAAAGCCCCCGTTTCCTCTTCTGCCATTAATGCCGAAACCCGCACTTCACTGCGTGATGCCAACGGCAACCCTGTGCGTGAAGCCACTTCCACGCCTCGCGCGCTGGAACTGAATGAAATCAGCACGGTAGTCAATGATTTCCGTCAGGCGGTGATCAATGCCCGTGAAGCTGATTTCGACCTGGTGGAGCTGCACTCCGCGCACGGTTACCTGATCCATCAGTTCCTGTCACCGGCGTCCAATCAGCGTACTGACGCCTATGGTGGCAGCGTGGAAAACCGCACCCGCTTTGCGCTGGAAGTGGTTGATGCCGCTATCGACGGCTGGAGCGCTGACCGCATCGGTATCCGTATCTCTCCTCTGGGTCCGTTTAATGGTCTGGATAATGGCGAAGATCAGGAAGCCGCAGCGCTCTATTACATCGCCGAGCTGGCAAAGCGTCACCTCGCCTTCCTGCATATCTCCGAGCCGGACTGGGCTGGGGGCAAGCCTTACAGTCTTGAGTTCCGCAAAGCCATTCGGGCCGTGTATCCCGGGGTGATCATTGGTGCCGGTGCTTACACCGCTGAAAAAGCTGAAGATCTGATTGAGCAAGGGTTAATTGATGCCGCTGCCTTTGGCCGGGACTATATCGCCAACCCTGATCTGGTAGAGCGTCTGCAGCAGAATGCTCCGCTGAATGAGCAGCGCCCGGAATTTTTCTATGGCGGTGGTGCTGAGGGCTATACTGATTACCCGACTCTCAGGGGTTAATCTATACTGTTTTTTGCGTCATCAGACGGTGACGCTTTCATAAAGAGGATGTTATGCGCTTACTCCACACTATGCTGCGCGTTGGCGATCTGCAACGCTCCGTTGATTTTTATACCAAAGTTCTGGGGATGCGCCTGCTGCGCACCAGCGAGAACACCGAATACAAATATACTCTGGCTTTCGTGGGTTATACCGAAGAGAGTGAAGGTGCGGTGATCGAGCTGACCTACAACTGGGGCGTGGATAAATACAACCCTGGTGATGCCTATGGCCATATCGCACTGGGCGTGGATGACGTTGCAGCCACCTGTGACCGTATTCGTCAGGATGGCGGTAACGTGACTCGTGAAGCGGGACCGGTTAAAGGCGGCACTACCATTATTGCCTTTGTTGAAGATCCGGATGGTTACAAAATCGAGCTGATCGAGAATAAACACGCGGGTCACGGCCTGAGTGCATAATGTTCAGGGTGCCCTGGCACCCTTCATTCCTCCTTTCCCCTGCTGCATCCCGTGCTGAAATTTGCCATAATACGCGCTGCATTTTTTCGCCTGTGAGATCCTGATGTCTGAATCGAACGAACTGAACGCCCTCAGCAGCCGTTTTCGCGGTTTTTATCCGGTAGTCATTGATGTGGAAACCGCCGGGTTTGACTCAAAAACCAATGCTTTACTGGAAGTGGCTGCCGTCACGCTTAAAATGGATCGGCAGGGCTGGCTGGAGAAAGACGAAACGCTCCATTTCCACGTTGAGCCGTTCGAAGGGTCGGTGTTGCAGCCTGAAGCACTGGCATTTAACGGTATCGATCCGCACAATCCTCTGCGCGGTGCGGTCAGCGAATATGAAGCGCTGCATGCCATTTTTAAGCTGGTGCGCAAAGGCATCAAAGATCAGGGTTGCAACCGTGCCATTATGGTTGCACATAACGCCACTTTCGATCTCAATTTTATGAATGCCGCAGCGGAAAGGGCTGGCCTCAAGCGCAATCCGTTTCACCCCTTTGTCACCTTTGATACCGCGGCCCTGAGCGGCCTGGTGCTGGGTCAGACCGTGCTGGCCAAAGCCTGTACGGTCGCCGGAATGCCTTTTGACAACACGCAGGCCCACTCGGCGCTTTACGATACGGTGCAGACCGCAGACCTGTTCTGCGAGCTGGTTAACCGCTGGAAACGTCTCGGCGGCTGGCCGCTGCCTGACATCGCTGGCGGCAACTGACTTTCACTGGTTGTACACCGCCACAATAAGTGACAGCGTAACCGGAAAACCTTGTTACGCTTTTTGCCTCTCCCCTTCAACCCTACTCCGCTTCAGTTAATCTGGATATGCCAAATGAAAACCCTTGCTACCGTTGCACCTGGTGCGACGGACTCAGCGCTTGCAGGGGGCTGAATCATCCTCATCTGAAAGTATTGCCCCGGCTGAATGGGCGTTCTTCCGCCCCGGCGGACGGGCAAAAAAGCAGGGATGAAACCGGTCATACGGTGGTTACCTCAACCGGGGCGGGATTTGTCGACGGAGCGATTATTGGTCTGCCCCGGAAATAAAAGAGGTAACCAGCCTGAATGCCGGAGAGCTTTCCGGCGAGGCGCTGTTTCAGGCGCTGGCCACTTTTTGCCTCCAGATGGCAGAGGATCAGCAGCGTGATGAGGATTTTATGCCCCTGCTCAATGCTGTTTTACAGGCATAGCCGGGATCGTTGCCGGGCGACGGGCAACAAAAAAGGGCAGAAATCATCAGACTTCTGCCCTTTCAGCACGATAACGAGGCTTATTCAGCCGCGTCAGAAGGATATTTCTGAGCGGTTTCTTTGATCAGCTGCTGCAGTTCGCCGCGCTGATACATTTCGATAATGATGTCACAGCCGCCAACCAGTTCACCATCCACCCACAGCTGAGGGAAAGTCGGCCAGTTTGCGTATTTTGGCAGCTCGGCGCGAATTTCCGGATTCTGCAGAATATCGACGTAAGCGAAACGTTCGCCACAGGCAGAGAGAGCTTGTACGGCCTGAGCGGAGAAGCCGCAGCTTGGCAGTTTAGGTGAGCCTTTCATGTAAAGCAGGATCGGGTTTTCTGCTATCTGGCGCTCAATTTTCTCAACAGTACTCATAAATGGCTTCCTTAATCGGATACTTCGTGTCTATTTATTGTAGCGACTCTGAACCGCCGATGAAAACGACATTTTCAGCCCTGTTACTGCCAGGTTCTGGTGCCACAGCGCAACGCGTCAACCCAAAATAGCATTTTCCTGTGCATTGCGCTGCCCGGCGTTGTCAAATGGTGACCAAAATTGTGCAGATAACCAGCTGATTAGGCTTATTTTTACAGGTTTTACTTGTTCTGGATCATTGAAACAAAAAAGGCCTTACCTTTCATCGAGAAGTTCGATTAGAATCGTCTTAGCTGTCTGCCTGTTAGCAGATCCTTTTAAATTCATCACGCTCTGGCCCCGGCGGGAGCACAAACTGTTAATGGTAACGATGCGTTTACTTATCACGCTCATCATGCTGGCCACTGCCCAGCTGTTTCTGAATATGGCGCACGCATCGCCACACTCCCCTATTAATGCCAATCACCATAAAGTGGACAACAATACGGTAGCACGGGACGATCAGCGTCGTAAGCGCCGTCCGGTCAAAGCCAGCGCCACCAAAAAAACGCCTGTTAAAATCAGCTCCGGCAAAAAAATTAAAGAAGCCAGCCCGAAAAAATCCCGCTTAACCTCTGTGCAGAAATTCAAACTCAAAAAACGAGATTCCCTCAAAACGGCCTCGGCAGAGCGTGAAAAGCTGGTTTATAAAAGACGTTACGGTCGCCATCGCGGCAATCCGGTTGAGGAGACTGAAGAACTGACCTTTGGAGCAGCCGCCCCGCTGAAGCTCAGCAAAGTACACCGTGCACGCTATCAGAAAGCCCGTCAAACGGCGATGAACAAACTGATGGGCCAGTTGGGTAAGCCTTACCAGTGGGGTGGCACCTCTCCGAAAACCGGTTTCGACTGCAGCGGCCTGGTCTGGTATGCCTATAAAGACCTGGTGAAGTTCAAAATCCCCCGCACCGCCAATGAAATGTATCATCTGCGCGATGCCGCCAATATCAAACGTGGCGAACTGGAGAAAGGTGACCTGGTGTTCTTCCGCATCAATGGTCGCGGCACCGCTGACCATGTTGGCGTCTATCTGGGGAATGGCAAATTTATTCAGTCACCGCGTACCGGCAAGGATATTCAGGTCAGCGCCCTGAGTGATGATTACTGGCAGCGTCACTATATTGGCGCCCGCCGGATGATGACACCAAAAACGATCCGCTGACCGGGTTAAGCAGAAGAAATGGGGCCGTTCTGACGAGCGGCCCGTCAGGCTCAGTGCATTACTGCGGTAAAACTGAAAGCAACAATCACCAGCAAAGCGCAAATGGTTGTCAGTATTGAAAACTTCAGATCGGTATCCATCAGTACTCCTTAATACCCTTACCGTTTATAACGCTATCAATTTTCCCACACTTGTCGGTAAAAATCTCGTTTTCTGTGCACAGGCTTGTTAGAATTCTCTTTTCCGTTGCGCAACCCCCGGTCAGACCGCCTGTCCCATGCGCAACGCCGGGTTAAAATAACCTTTTTCCCCTCATGACGTCTCCGGAATTCACCACTTACAGTGCCCCCAGACGTCCGGTTTTTAAGTATTAAGGCAAACGTTTAACAATATACTTATCAGTAAGTTACGGTAAGTGCAGGAGTAGCTAGTTAATGGCAACAATAAAAGATGTGGCCAAACGGGCAGGGGTTTCGACCACCACTGTCTCCCACGTCATCAATAAAACCCGCTTTGTCGCTGAAGAGACGCGGGAAGCCGTATGGGCCGCAATCAAAGAATTGCACTATTCTCCCAGCGCTGTCGCCCGCAGCCTGAAGGTTAACCATACTAAAACCATTGGCCTGCTGGCCACTTCCAGCGAAGCGCCCTATTTCGCCGAAATCATTGAGGCGGTGGAGAATTGCTGCTTTGACAAAGGTTATACCCTGATTCTGGGCAATGCCCACAACGATCTGCAAAAGCAGCAGGCTTATCTGTCGATGATGGCGCAAAAGCGCGTAGATGGCCTGCTGGTCATGTGCTCGGAGTACCCGGAGCCACTGATCAAAATGCTGGAAGACAGCCGCAATATCCCCATGGTGGTGATGGACTGGGGCGAATCACGCGGCGATTTCACCGATACCGTGCTGGATAATGCCTTTGAAGGAGGCTACATGGCGGGCCGGTATCTGATTGACCGCGGTCACCGTGATATCGGGGTGATCCCAGGTCAGATGGAGCGAAACACGGGTGGCGGTCGCCATGCCGGCTTTCTCAAGGCGCTTTCTGAAGCGGGGATCGCGGTTCGCGATGAATGGCTGGTACAGGGCGATTTCGAACCGGAATCCGGCTACCGTGCCATGCAGCAGATCCTTGCTCAAAAGCAGCGGCCTACGGCAGTCTTCTGCGGCGGCGATGTGATGGCCATGGGCGCCATCTGCGCGGCGGATGAAATGGGCCTGCGCGTACCCCAGGATATTTCAGTGATCGGCTATGATAACGTGCGCAACGCCCGCTATTTTACCCCGGCGCTGACCACGGTTCACCAGCCCAAAGAGCAGTTAGGTGAAACCGCTTTTGCGATGTTGCTGGACCGCATTACCAGCAAGCGCGAAGAGCCGCAGACCATTGAAGTGCATCCCAGCCTGATCGAGCGACGCTCGGTGGCCGATGGCCCGTTTGTCGACTACCGCCGCTAGAAAGTCTAGGGTAGACCAGATTCTGCCTGATTGTCTGGGCAGATCTTATCTGAGGGGTGAATTTATTCGTCCCTCAGAGGTTTTCACGCAGCCACTCACTGTTCATCGTGCCGGTTTCTCCCAGATACTCCAGCAGCCAGCTTAGTGCCGGTGAAGCCTGCTGCTCCGCCCAGCTGACACAGCACGGACTGTCGGGGAAGACTGACACAAGCGCCAGCTCAGCCAGTTCCCCACTCTGCAAAAATGGCCGGGCAAAATGCCCCGGCACCATGCCAACACACAGCCCGGCCAGCAGACAATCAAACGCACTTTCCCAGTCAGGCACCACCAGCCTGCGCTGATTATCCAGCGTCCAGGTGGTTCGTTTGGGTAAAGCACGGGAGGTATCTTCCAGCACCAGCGAGGGCCACTCGCCGATTGCCTCATCGCTGACCTCTCGCTGAAGTTGCGCAAGCGGATGACCGGCTTTGACCACGCAGCGCCAGTTGAGCATCCCCATATCGCGAAAGGCGAAGCGCCCCCCCACCGGGATGGCCTGCGTAGCGCCGATTGCCACATCCACCCGTCCGTCGGCCAGCGCGTCCCAGACGCCGTTAAACACTTCCGGTGTCAGGTGCAACTCCATATCCGGAAAATGGCGATAAAAATCCACCACCAGCTGGCGGGTCCTCGCCGGTTTAACGATGCGGTCGACGGCGATATTGATCTGTCCCCGCCAGCCGTTAGCCACCTGCTGACACTGGCGACGGGTGACAAGCATTTTTTTGATGACACTCCGTCCTTGCTGGATAAAGAGCCGACCCGCATCCGTCAGCATCACGTCGCGGTGACGACGCTCAAACAGCGGAACGGCCAGCCACTCCTCCAGCTGACGGACGGTATAGCTGATGGCGGAAGGCACGCGGTGTAACTCTGCCGCTGCCGCAGTGAAACTGCCGGTGCGCGCCACGGCATCGAGCACTTCCAGGGAATGTTCTGACCACATAATCTGCCTGCAATTTTTTTGAATGCAACCAGCAAATATTACCGTTTCACAAGCGCTTTGCCACTCAATTACACTGCGCAGCGTTCCATTCACCTGATAAAGAGCAAAAGAATGCCATCTAAAGGATTTATTATTTACCTCGCGCTGCTCAGCGTCGCAGGTTTTCTCGCCACCGATATGTACCTGCCAGCGTTTGGAGCAATGCAGCGGGATCTGCAGAGCGAAGCCGGAGCAATCAGCGCCAGTCTGAGTCTGTTTTTGGCCGGATTTGCCAGCGCCCAGCTGTTGTGGGGGCCGCTCTCTGACCGGATTGGTCGTAAGCCTGTACTGCTGATGGGGCTGGGTCTGTTTGCCGTCAGCTGTGGCGCAATGTGGTGGGTTGACTCCACCGTGGCTCTGCTGACGCTGCGCTTCCTGCAGGCAGTGGGGATCTGTGCCGCTGCGGTGACCTGGCAGGCGCTGGTGATTGACCGCTATCCAGCCAGCCAGGCCAACCGGGTATTTGCCACTATTATGCCGCTGGTCGCCCTGTCTCCTGCCCTCGCTCCCCTGCTCGGTGCCTGGCTACTGAACCATTTTACCTGGCGGGCCATTTTTATTGCCCTATTACTGGTCGCTGTCTGCCTGCTGATTTGCACCCTGTTTCTTGCCACGCCAGGCAGCCAGTCCCGGGCAGAAAAAAGCGAAAAAACCCGCTTTTTCACCCTGCTGAAATCACCGATATACAGCGGTAACGTGCTGATCTACGCCGCCTGTTCCGCCAGCTTTTTTGCGTGGCTGACCGGCTCGCCGTTTATCCTGGGGTCACTGGGTATGTCACCAGGCGATATTGGTCTGAGCTATGTTCCACAGACGCTGGCCTTCCTGATTGGAGGCTATGGATGCCGTACATTGCTAAAGCACATGGAAGGCGCTTCACTGCTCCCCTGGCTACTGGCCGTTTATACCCTGAGCATCGTGGCATTTTTCGTCGCCGCACAGATGGAACAGCCGTCGGTGTACGCTTTGCTGTTGCCATTTTGTGGCATGGCATTAGCAAATGGTGCGATTTATCCGGTGGTGGTTGCCGGTGCTTTACTGCCTTTTCCACAGGCCAGCGGTAAAGCTGCTGCTCTGCAGAACACGCTCCAGCTGGGGCTTTGCTGCGCAGCCAGCCTTGTGGTTTCCACCTTTATCATCACGCCGTTACTCACCACATCAGGAGTGATGCTGGTGACTGTTTTCCTGGCAATCATTGGCTATATTTTGCAGCGGACGAAGGCAGAAGCGGTGGCACTTTCCAGCGCTCACAACCACCGCTAATTGCCTGTTTTTACATAGTTAGCAACCTAACAATAAACAATTGAATTGTGTCCAGGGTGAGCATATACTCATCCCAGACGTTAAAAAAATAACAAGTGCGTAGCTTTTTTTGAGTCCTGACAGGGTGGTCATGGCAGGCTTCCGCGTCATCCTCACAAGTACTCTGCAAATTTCAAATCAATCCTCTGTCGCGCCGGCTAATTGCGAGGCTATTCCGTGCGTTTTCTCACAATCCTGCAGAAATTGACTATTCTATTTCTCAGGTTTCAATCACACAGGGTGATGGAGAAGCTATGAGTTCATCGTGTATAGAAGAAGTGAATCTGGGAGAGAATCAGTGGTACCGAATCGTCCAGGAAATGCTGCTTAGCGCAGATATTAAAATCAACGGTACCCGACCCTGGGATATCCAGGTCATTAATACCGAGTTTTTTAAGCGTGTCCTGCAGGAAGGCTCGCTGGGACTGGGTGAAAGTTATATGGATGGCTGGTGGGAGTGTGAGCAGCTGGATACTTTTTTTCATCGCGTGTTGCAGGCTAAACTGGATGAGCAACTTCCCCATCATTTTAAAGATACCCTTCGCGTTGCGGCAGCCCGCCTGACTAATCTTCAGTCACGCAAGCGTGCCTGGATAGTGGGTAAAGAGCATTATGACCTGGGTAACGATCTCTTCACCCTGATGCTCGATCCGCATATGCAGTATTCCTGTGGCTACTGGAAACAGGCGCAAACACTCGACCAGGCACAGCATGCGAAATTAAAAATGATCTGCGAGAAGCTTCAGCTTGAGCCGGGAATGTCCCTGCTGGATATTGGCTGCGGCTGGGGTGGACTGGCAGAATATGCGGCGCGAAATTATGGCGTGACCGTATTCGGCGTCACCATATCAGCCGAGCAACAAAAACTGGCGCAACAGCGTTGCGAAGGACTGGATGTCACTATTTTGCTGCAGGATTATCGCGATCTGAGTCAACAGTTTGACCGGATAGTTTCAGTAGGAATGTTTGAACACGTCGGGCCGAAAAATTACGCCACCTATTTCGACGTGGTTAACCGCAACCTCAAAGCGGATGGCATTTTCCTGCTGCACACTATCGGGGCCAACAAAACCAACGATAATGTCGATCCCTGGATCAACAAATATATCTTCCCTAACGGCTGCCTGCCATCCGTCCGGCACATTGCTGAAGCGCACGAACCTTATTTTGTGATGGAAGACTGGCATAACTTTGGCGCGGATTATGACACTACGTTGATGGCCTGGTATGAACGCTTTATTGCAGCATGGCCGCAGCTGGCAGAGAACTATGGCGACCGTTTTAAACGCATGTTCACCTACTATCTGAACGCCTGCGCCGGGGCCTTCCGCGCACGCGACATTCAGCTCTGGCAGGTGGTCTTTACCCACGGTAAAGCAGGCGGGCTGCGCGTTCCTCACTGACCGACAGACAAGCCAATAAAGAGGGCCGGTAAGAGTGAACATGACCGGCCCTTTTTTATTATTTAGTCTGCTTCAGTTTCTGCAGCGGCTGCGGCCAGCAATGCGGCTTCACGCTGCGCCAGAACCCGCTCTACGGTTTCCACAATTGCCTGCGTGTGTGGATCAATTTCAATATTAACCCTGTCGCCCAGGCGCTTATTGCCCAGTGTGGTTCTCGCCAGCGTTTCCGGGATCAGATGCACACAGAAGCGGGTTTTGGTGACTTCACCCACGGTCAGGCTGATGCCGTCGATGCCAATAAAACCTTTATGAAGGATAAATTTCATCTGCTCAGAGTCCCGGGGTTTAAACCAGATTTCCCGGTTATTTTCTGAGGTCAGAATTTTACTGATTTCGGCGGTGGTCATAATATGGCCCGACATCAGGTGGCCACCAATTTCATCACTGAACTTCGCCGCACGCTCGACGTTAATTTTATCCCCAGGCTGCAGATCGCCCAGATTGGTAATACGCAACGTCTCTTTAACCAGATCAAAACTCACTTTGTCGCCTTTGACTTCTGTAACCGTCAGGCAGCAGCCATTGTGAGAAACAGAGGCACCGAGCTCCAGTCCGGGTAACATCTCCGCAGGCAGGCGGACGATATGCGTGCGAAAATTTGGTTTCTCTTCAATTGCCAGCACCTCAGCGGTGCCCTGCACAATACCGGTAAACATAGTTGTGGCCTCATTAATATTATCCTTGCCCTAGTTTGCCCTGGGCAGGGTATAAAACCAAATAGCGGCGCACAATCTTGCATGGCACAAAGAGCTATTCTTTTCGCTGGTGATTGGCTTATTGCACTGCGAACATTACACTATGCCGCCTGCCCTGCTGTTTATTTGCAAAGTCAGCGTGTTTGCCATCGCAGCGCTCTCCCCTTCCGTTAAAATAATAAGGTGTATTTGTGCAGAAGTACCTGACAGAAGCGCGTCAACTTTTAGCGCTGGCAATCCCGGTGATTCTTGCGCAGGTTGCGCAAACCGCCATGGGATTTGTTGATACCATTATGGCCGGTTCGGTCAGCGCCACCGATATGGCGGCAGTTGCCGTGGGTACCTCTATCTGGCTGCCGGCCATTTTGTTCGGCCACGGCCTGCTGCTCTCGCTGACGCCCGTAGTTGCGCAGTATAACGGTTCAGGTCGCCGTGACCGTGTGGCTTATCAGGTTCGTCAGGCCTACTGGCTGGCAGCCTTCGCCGCCGTTCTGGTGATGGTTGTCCTGTATAACGCCGGTTTTATGATCCGCGCCATGCACGATATCGATCCGTCACTCGCGGATAAAGCAGTGGGTTATCTGCACGCACTGCTGTGGGGCGCGCCAGGCTACCTGTTTTTCCAGGTCGCCCGAAACCAGTGTGAAGGGCTCTCAAAAACTAAGCCCGGCATGGTGATGGGGTTTCTCGGCCTGCTGGTCAATATCCCGGTTAACTACATCTTTATCTATGGCCATTTCGGCATGCCTGCGCTGGGTGGCGTGGGCTGTGGCGTGGCGACCGCCTCAGTATACTGGGTGATGTTTATCGCCATGAAATACTGGGTCAGCCGTGCCCGCTCGATGCGTGATATCAGCCTGACCGCACGCTTCAGCAGGCCCGATGTCAGCGTGCTCTGGCGGCTGTTTAAACTGGGTCTGCCAGTTGCGCTGGCATTGTTCTTTGAAGTGACGTTGTTTGCGGTAGTGGCGCTGCTGGTGTCTCCGATGGGCATCGTTGACGTGGCCGGCCACCAGATTGCCCTGAACTTCAGCTCGCTGATGTTTGTTCTGCCGCTGTCACTGGGCGTCGCCACCACTATCCGCGTCGGCTTCCGTCTTGGGCAGGGTTCAGTTGAGGGGGCCAGAGTTTCCTCATGGACCGCGCAGGGAGTGGGGATGACCATGGCGTTGTTGACCGCCCTGTTTACCGTCACCTTCCGGCAGCAAATTGCGTTACTGTATAATGATAACCCTGAAGTGGTCACGCTGGCAGCCCACCTGATGCTGCTGGCAGCCATCTATCAGTTTTCGGACTCTATACAGGTTATCGGCAGCGGCATCCTGCGCGGCTATAAAGATACCCGCTCGATCTTCTTTATTACTTTTACCGCCTACTGGATCCTCGGTCTGCCCAGCGGCTACATTCTTGCCCTGACCGACTGGGTGGTGCCGGCAATGGGCCCCGCGGGCTTCTGGATTGGCTTTATCATTGGCCTGACCTCTTCAGCGGTGATGATGGTGTGGCGGATGCGCCGGATGCAAAGACAACCGGCAGAGCTGATAATGGCGCGCGCAGCCCGCTAATTATTCGGCGATTTTGATGTTTCCGTGCCTAAAATTGCTGCGCTTCGCACAGTTGCGCAGCAGTTGCACTGAAAAAAACGGATTTCCCCTTGCCAGGTGGTAAGGCTGTCGTTAATATTCGTCCCCGCTGTCAACATGACATCAATCAGTGCGTTCTTAGCTCAGTTGGTTAGAGCACCACCTTGACATGGTGGGGGTCGGAGGTTCGAGTCCTCTAGAACGCACCACAGTGCGTCCGTAGCTCAGTTGGTTAGAGCACCACCTTGACATGGTGGGGGTCGGTGGTTCGAGTCCACTCGGACGCACCAATAACATTGCGTTCTTAGCTCAGTTGGTTAGAGCACCACCTTGACATGGTGGGGGTCGGAGGTTCGAGTCCTCTAGAACGCACCATTTGCTCTTCCCTCCGTGCCTCACCAATACTTTCCAGAAAACGTCTCCTTTATTTGCGCAACAACCTGATCTGACGCAACCTTTTGGTTACCGGTTAGCTTTTTAATTGGTTTTCGTGCGGTGAGCGACTATAATACGGAACGTTGTTTCACTTGAATGGTTTCAGCGTATGGTTGACCCTTTAGCAAAAACGATAACTTGCTGCGCAACTGAGTTTTGCGCTCGCGTTGAAACCGCGTTACAACTTCCTCTGCACGCTTTTCTACTGTCACCTATTCTTATTCTGTATCGCAGTTCGCCGCTCAGGCAAAAATTCTTCTCCGGCGCGAAACACCAGGCCCCGGATTCACGCTTCTCTCATCCATCACAACTTAACAGATAACTCGTCATGAAAAAGACCAAGATTGTTTGTACTATCGGTCCAAAAACCGAATCGGAAGAAATGCTGACCAACCTGCTGGATGCGGGCATGAACGTCATGCGCCTGAACTTCTCACACGGGGATTACGAAGAGCACGGTAAACGTATCTCTAACCTGCGTGCGGTCATGAGCAAAACCGGCCATCAGGCCGCGATCCTGCTGGACACCAAAGGTCCGGAAATCCGCACCATGAAGCTGGAAGGCGGTGCTGATGCCGCGCTGAAAGCTGGCCAGACCTTCACTTTCACCACTGACCAGTCCGTCATCGGTAACACCGAGCGCGTGGCGGTCACCTACCCTGGCTTCGCTTCTGACCTGAAAATCGGTAACACCGTGCTGGTGGATGATGGACTGATCGGAATGGAAGTGACTGAAGTCACCGAGAACACCGTAGTTTGTAAAGTACTGAACAACGGCGACCTGGGCGAAAACAAAGGCGTCAACCTGCCGGGCGTTTCAATCCAGCTGCCAGCGCTGGCAGAGAAAGATAAACGCGATCTGATCTTCGGTTGTGAGCAGGGCGTGGACTTTGTTGCCGCTTCCTTTATCCGTAAGCGTTCTGACGTGCTGGAAATTCGCGAGCACCTGAAGCAGCACGGCGGCGAGCATATCCAGATCATCTCTAAAATCGAAAACCAGGAAGGCCTGAACAACTTCGACGAGATCCTCGACGCCTCTGACGGCATCATGGTCGCTCGTGGTGACCTCGGCGTGGAAATCCCGGTCGAAGAAGTGATCTTCGCTCAGAAGATGATGATCAAAAAATGTAACCGCGCACGTAAAGTGGTCATCACCGCTACCCAGATGCTTGATTCCATGATCAAGAACCCGCGCCCTACCCGTGCTGAAGCTGGCGATGTGGCTAACGCCATCCTCGACGGTACCGATGCAGTAATGCTGTCTGGTGAAAGTGCGAAAGGCAAATATCCGCTGGAGTCTGTGACCATTATGGCCACCATCTGCGAACGTACCGATCGCGTGATGAAAAGCCGTATCGATTCTCAGCATGACAATCGCAAAATGCGCATTACCGAAGCAGTATGCCGTGGCGCTGTTGAAACTGCCGAGAACCTGGAAGCGCCACTGATTGTCGTGGCGACCGAAGGTGGCAAGTCAGCCAAATCCGTACGTAAGTACTTCCCTAACGCGACGATCCTGGCGCTGACCACTAACGAACAGACGGCCCGTCAGCTGATCCTCAGCAAAGGCATCATCACTTCCGTGGTGAAAGAGATTGCCTCTACCGATGATTTCTACCGGATTGGTAAGGAAGCAGCGGTTGCCAGCGGCTACGGCCAGCGTGGCGATGTGGTGGTGATGGTTTCTGGTGCTCTGGTACCAAGCGGAACCACCAATACTGCCTCTGTGCACGTGCTGTAGTCAAAGATTACGCCTTGCAGTAATAAAGCGCCCTCAGTGGCGCTTTTTTTACAACTTCAATAAAGACTTTTCTTAAAACTTCCAATCGAAATAAACTATTCAAGTCTGCCATAAGTGTGGGTTGTTCCGATTAAAGCAGCCTGTTTTAGCTAAATTTTTTGCACCATTTTGGAAAGACGGTGCTTCTTTGAGCGAACGATCAAATTTAAGCACTTTCTCACTAAAAATTTATTCTCATTAGAAAAAACTTTGTGTAATACTTGTAACGCTACATGGAGATTAACTCAATCTAGAGGGTATAAATAATGAATCGTACTAAACTGGTACTGGGCGCGGTAATCCTGGGTTCAACTCTGCTGGCTGGTTGCTCAAGCAACGCTAAAATCGACCAGCTGTCTACCGACGTTCAGACTCTGAACGCGAAAGTTGACCAGCTGAGCAACGACGTGAACGCAATGCGTTCTGACGTTCAGGCTGCTAAAGATGACGCAGCTCGTGCTAACCAGCGTCTGGACAACCAGGCTCACTCTTACCGTAAGTAAGAGTTCTGGTACTAAAAATGGCGCACATTGTGCGCCATTTTTTTTGCCCTGAGTTTATTGCTGCACGAGGACAGGCATCCTCTGACTGTCATCGACCTTCTCACCCGTATTTACCAGCACCGGCATTCCCGAACGGCGTGCAAGTGCTTCTTTTATCACCACAGCATCGCTGTCGTCGCTTCTGACGAACTTTTTAGCCTGGGCAGTCAAAGGTATTGGCAGGGTCTGCGGATCGTCTTTGTCACTGTGTGAGAGCGGCTGATGCACTTCCAGATAGCGCTTGCCATCCGGCTCCACGGCATACTTGATCGGCTGATTGATAATCTGTACGCGTGTGCCCTCTGGTACGCTGGTGAACAGTGACTCTATATCATCGGGTCGCAGGCGAATACAGCCTGAGCTGACGCGCATCCCGATACCGAAATCAGCATTGGTGCCATGGATCAGATAGTGCCCCTTACCGTATGCCAGACGCATCGCATAAAGCCCCATCGGGTTATCCGGCCCTGCAGGCACGGTGACCGGCAGCTTTTTCCCTTCAGCGGCATAGCGCTTGCGGATGTTTGGCGTAGGTGTCCAGGTCGGATTAGGGATTTTCTGGCTGATGCTGGTGACCATTGCCGGGGTGTTCGCTCCGAGCTGGCCAATCCCTATCGGATAGACGATCACCTTGTTCTCGCCCCTGGGGTAGTAATAAAGACGCAGCTCGGCCACGTTCACCACAATCCCTTCTCTTTTGGTATCCGGCAACAGCATCTGAGTGGGGATGGTCAGCTGCGATCCCGCCCTGGGCAACCACGGATCGGTGCCGGGATTTGCCTCCAGCATCCCCAGCAGCCCAATCTTGTAGTGCGCCGCCACTCTTTCCAGTGAACGGCCATCGTTGGGCACAGTGTAGATGCTGTTCTCACCAATCAGGCGGCTGTTGTCCGGTGGCAAAGGGTATTCTGTAGCGCGTGCGGTCTGCGCAAAAGAGAGGGTAATCAGCAACAGAGAGGCGAAGGGGAACAATGGTTTCATGCATATTTCTCGTGTCAGGATAAGATAACTTCCCACCAGCGAGGCGGGAAGCCTGTCGAGAAGTGTAGCAAGTCAGCCCGCGGAAAAGGCCTGCGCTTTGTGACGGATGGCACGGATCATCGCTTCCAGCCCCTGTGAACGGGACGGCGTCAGGTGCTGGGTCAGGGCCAGCTGAGCAAACCACGGACGGACGTCAAAAGCCAGAATTTCTGCCGGCGTCATCTGCTGATACAGAATAAACACCACGGCAATCAAGCCTTTAACGATAGCGGCATCGCTGTCACCACGCAGAAGCACGCGCCCTGTTTCATCGATATCCATCAGGATCCATACCTGGCTCTGGCAGCCTGAGATGGTGTTTTCCGGCTGATGTAATGATTCGGACAATTCTGGCAACCGCGCGCCCAGTTCAATCACATACAGGTATTTCTCTTCCCAGTTAGCGCAGCGGGTAAAGTTGCGCACCAGTTTTTCTTTGTCTGGCAGGGTCGCCATTCTTCCTCCCTTGCTGCCGGGTTTACCCCAGCAGGCGGTGTATACGTGTCAGGCCAGCCGCCAGGCGATCGGCCTCTTCTTCGCTATTATACAGAACAAAGGAGGCACGGCACATCGCCGGGACGCCGTAATGGTGCATCAGCGGCATCGCACAGTGGTGGCCGGTACGAATGGCAATCCCGTACTGGTCGAGGAAGCTGCCAACATCATAGGCATGATGCTGCCCCAGGTTGAAGGCTATCACACCTGCTCTTGCTGCTGGCCCGTAGATCTTCAGATCAGGCACGGCAGAGAGCTTATCCATGGCGTAACGCATCAGCGTCTGTTCACGCTGGTGGATCACATCCAGCCCCAGCTCGCTGACATAACTTAATGCCGCGCCCAGACCGATAATGCCACCGGTATTAGGCGAGCCCGCTTCAAAGCGCCAGGGTGCGGCAGCGTAGGTAGTCCCTTCCGTCAGGCTTACGGTGGCGATCATTGAACCGCCGCCTTCCCACGGCGGCATCAGATCGAGCATGGCTTTACGGCCATACAGGATACCAATGCCGGACGGGCCGTAAATTTTATGCCCGGAGAAGGTATAGAAATCACAGCCGATAGCCTGCACGTCGATCTGCTCGTGCATCACTGCCTGAGCGCCATCAATCAGCGTGGCAACGCCAGCAGCTCTTGCACGCGCCACCAGCTCTTTCACTGGGTTGACGGTACCCAGTACGTTGGAAACCTGAGTCACCGCCAGCATACGCGTGCGGCTGTCGAGAAGCGTTGGCAGTGCAGTGAGATCCAACTCGCCGGTTTCTGTCAGCGGAATAAACCTGATTTCGGCACCGGTACGCTGGGCAACCATCTGCCACGGCACGATGTTAGCGTGGTGCTCCATCGCGGTGATCAGAATATTGTCACCTGGCTGCAGCTGGCTGCCACCCCAGCTACTGGCGACCAGGTTGATCGCTTCAGTGGTGCCTTTAACAAAGACGATCTCTTCCGGTGAAACCGCGTTGAGGAAACGCGCGGCCTGCTCACGCACGTTCTCCATTTCCGTGGTTGCTTCAGCACTCAGGGTATGAATACCCCGGTGCACCGCTGCATAACCATGCTGATAAAAATGGCTTTCCGCATCAATCACGACCTGCGGCTTTTGGGCGCTGGCCGCGCTGTCGAGATAGGCCAGCGGCTGGCCATTCACTTCTCGCGCAAGAACCGGAAAATCAGCCCTGACGCGCGTCAGGTCAAAACTCATTTAATGCCTCCGGGGAAACGCTGAGCGATACGCTGCATCACCGCTTCCTTGAGCACTTCATCCTTGATCGCTTCGGTCAGTTCGGCGGCGAATGCAAAGATAATCATGCGCTGGGCAGACGCTTCGCTGATACCGCGGGCGCGCAGGTAGAACATCTGCTCGTCGTCGATGCGGCCAATGGTGGCTCCGTGGCTACACTTGACGTCGTCGGCATAAATTTCCAGCTGCGGCTTGGTGTCCACTTCTGCCAGACGGCCCAACAGCAGGTTGTTGTTGGTCATCTGTCCGTCGGTTTTCAGCGCGTATTTGGCGACTTTGATATGCCCGTTAAACACCGCGCGAGCTTTGTCACGCACGATGGTTTTATGCATCTGGCGGCTCAGGCAGTGGCCCATGTTGTGCTCCAGATAGGTCCGGCTGTCGCAGACTTCTTTTTCAACGGGCAGCATCAGGCTGTTGATACCCAGCTCAGCGCCCTCGCCATTCAGCTGCACGCTGGTGTTATGGCGGGCCAGACCGCTGCCCAGCAGGAAATTGTGGCTCTGCACTCGGGCATCACGACCAATCACCATATCATTGTGAGAGAAGTGATAGCTGCTGCTGTGTTCAAAAGCCAGATTGTAGTGCGTCAGTTGAGCATTGTTGCCCACGGCGACGGTAAAGCGCGCGCCAGTGAAATGCGTGCCTGCATTCAGAGTGACGTAATGTTCAATTACCGTGGCTTCTGCGCCATCGTCCAGCTGCAGATGGTGACGATAATGTGAGGTGTTCATCTCTTCCTGCGCACTGCCGCTGCTGATGTGCAGCATATAGAGCGCACGGGCGGCAGACTTACCGCGCGGCAGATGAATGGTGGTCACCTCTTCTGCCAGGCTTTCGGTCAGATGCAGAAAGACTTCCGGCTGTACCGGTGCGCTCAGCTCACGGCGTTCTGCCGCCTGAGACACCTGAACATTGAACAGGTCAAACGCTTTGTCGCTGAGATCCGCGCTGAAGCGGCCATCAACAAACACCATTTTCACCGCGTCAACATCCAGCGCCAGAGAGGCAACGTCCTCTGCCGTCAGCCCGGGCGCCGTTGGCAGCACGAAATTATGCGCCAGCAGCCCGTCCAGCGGGGTGTATTTCCAGTTCTCGTGCTTACGGGTCGGCAGACCCAGACGCAGAACCTGCTGCCAGTGCTGCTGCGCCTGCAGTGAGCGTTGCTCGCCGTGGCTTTCAAACAGATGGTGCCACTGCTGCAGCGCGTTATCGTTACTCCTGGTCGGTAAGCCAGCCATAGCCTTGCTCCTCCAGTTGTTTCACCAGCGTAAAGTCGCCGGACTTCACGATTTTGCCCTGATATAACACGTGGACGAAGTCTGGTTTGATGTAGTCCAGAATACGCTGGTAGTGCGTGACGATAACAAATGAGCGTTTGCCATCGCGCAGCGTGTTGACGCCATTAGCCACGATTTTCAGCGCATCAATGTCCAGACCAGAGTCGGTTTCATCGAGAATGCAGAGTTCAGGTTCCAGCGCCGCCATCTGCAGGATGTCGTTGCGCTTTTTCTCACCGCCGGAAAAACCCACGTTGACCGAACGGGTCAGCAGATCTTCCGGCATTTTCAGCAGGTGAATTTTATCTTCGATAAAGTCCTGGAAGTCGAAACGATCCAGCGCTTCCTGCTCGCGATATTTACGCACCGAGTTAACGGCTGTTTGCAGAAAGAACTGATTGCTGACGCCCGGAATTTCAACCGGGTACTGGAAGGCCATAAAGATCCCTTCACCGGCGCGATCTTCCGGTGACAGCTCCAACAGATCCTTGCCTTTAAAGCTCACCGAACCACCGGTAATCTCATACTCTTCACGGCCTGCCAGCGTGGCGGACAGGGTACTTTTCCCGGAGCCATTAGGTCCCATGATGGCGTGAACTTCACCCGGTTTTACCTCGAGGTTGAGCCCGCGCAGAATCTCTTTATCTTCGATACTTACCTGTAAATCTTTGATACTTAACATAGTGTTTCCTGAACAATACTCTGCGGCATGTCGCAATGATCGTAAACGGGAATTATCCCACGCTGTGTTCGAGGCTGATCGCCAGCAATTTCTGAGCTTCAACCGCGAACTCCAGCGGCAGCTCGGAGAAGACGTCTTTACAGAAGCCGTTCACAATCATTGAAATTGCGTCATCTTCACTGATTCCACGCTGCAGGCAGTAGAACAACTGATCTTCGCCGATTCGTGAGGTAGTGGCTTCGTGCTCCAGTTGCGCGGTGTTGTTGCGCGCTTCCACGTACGGGAAGGTGTGCGCACCGCACTCGGCACCAATCAGCATCGAGTCACACTGGGTGAAGTTACGAGCATTGGTGGCGGTTGGCATAATCTTCACCAGCCCACGGTAGGTATTCTGGCTTTTTCCGGCCGAGATCCCTTTGGAGATGATAGTGGATTTGGTATTTTTGCCGATGTGGATCATCTTGGTGCCGGTATCGGCCTGCTGATGACCGCTGGTCAGCGCCACGGAGAAGAACTCACCGATGGAGTTGTCACCGCGCAGGATCACACTGGGGTATTTCCAGGTGATCGCCGAGCCGGTTTCGGACTGCGTCCAGGACATTTTGCTGTTCTCGCCTTCGCACAGCGCACGCTTGGTCACGAAGTTAAGGATGCCGCCTTCGGATTCGCCGCCGGAGAACCAGTTCTGCACGGTGGAATATTTTACTTCAGCATCTTTATGGATGATCACTTCCACCACCGCCGCGTGCAGCTGGTAGCTGTCACGAACCGGAGCGGAACAACCCTCGATGTAGCTGACATAGCTGCCTTCATCAGCAATCAAAATGGTGCGTTCAAACTGGCCGGTCTTTGCCGCGTTGATGCGGAAATAGGTCGACAGTTCCATCGGGCAACGCACGCCTTTTGGGATGTAAACGAAGGTACCGTCAGAGGCCACGGCTGAGTTCAGCGCGGCGAAAAAGTTGTCGTTGGCCGGCACCACGGTACCCAGATACTGTTTCACCAGTTCCGGGTGATCGTGGATCGCCTCACCGAAGGAGCAGAAGATGATCCCCTGCTCTGCCAGTTTGCCACGATAAGTGGTGGAGACGGATACCGAATCGAAGATCGCATCCACGGCCACTTCCTGACCCTCACGAACCGGCACGCCCAGTTGTTTAAAGGCGTTTTCCACTTCTTCAGTCAGGTAATTTGGAGCCTGAGCACCAGACGTTTGCTGAGCGCCGGGTTCCGAAGCGCAACTGTCATCACAGTTTCCACAGGACGGTGCTGAATAGTAGCTGTAGTCCTGATAGTTGAGTGATTTGTAGTTGGCCTTCAGCCAGTGCGGCTCTTCCATTTCCAGCCATGCAGCGTAGGCTTTCAGACGGAATTCCAGCATCCACTCAGGCTCGTTACGCTTGGCAGAAATTGCGCGTACGACGTCTTCGCTGATGCCATGTTCAAACTCTTCGGTCTGCAGCTGAGTGAAGAAACCTTCTTTGTACTTCTGATGGTTTCCTTCCCAGACCTGCACATCGTCTGATGTTTCAGTGTTTCGGGACATAAATTTTACTCAACGCCAAAGCTCTCACCACAGCCACAGGCGTGTTGAGCTTTAGGATTATTAAATTTGAAAATCTGGTTCAGGCCTTCACGGACGAAATCCACTTCCGTACCGTCGATGAACGGCATAGCCTGCAGGGGCACGAACAGCGATGCACCCTCGTGAGTAAAGACCAAATCATCCTCAGCAGGCTCTTTGATCAAATCCATGGTGTAGCCAAAACCGGCGCAACCCGACGTCTTCACGCCCAGCTTCAGCCCCACAACCCCCGGATCGCCGGCGCCCAGGGTGATAATTTGCTTAGCGGCGCTGTCAGTGAGCGTCAGGCCCTTCCAGACATAGTCATCCGGAGAAAAAGAAGCAGTCGTTGCTGATGGCATAACATTACCTCGCGAGTCGATAGCCCTGCGGGCTAATACCCCTATGTTAGTGATAATGAAAGTCTCTTCAACCTCTTGTTTTGCAGGGATAAGCGCCAACAGGGGTTTTTAGGGCCTCTTTATTCAGTTTAGACCCTGTGAAGAGGATAGCGATTTGTGTCACGCAGAGATTTAACGAAATGGTAACACATTGAAAAGTGACCAGTAAATAACGGCGGCTTCGCGGTGATCGGGAATAATGGATATTTTAACTTCTCAACCTCAACCTCGTATCGTTATTACCAATTTATCTGAGAGGCAGCATGAATCGATAAATTTTCTTCGCGACGGCGTTGAATAATACGCCAGTTATAATATGATAATGATTATCATTAACGCGAATAGGTCCTGGAATGAATCTGTCGATGAGTGCCTGGCTGCAACACAAGATTGACGAGTACAACTTTTCCGTCCGCGATATCACCGTCGATTACTATATGGCTCAGGCCAAACTGAACCGGCCGGAGTGTACTCTGGAGCAGCTGCGCAGATTCAACGATACCTGTCTGGATATGGCTGAATTGTGCCAGCTCAACGGTGATGACCAAAGCTATCTGCACGCACTGGGCAAATTACACCAGCGCCTGTTACAGGAGTTAGGCAACACCGATCGTGAGCGGCTGTTCCGTATGCAGGCCTGGCAACTGGCCCGTCACTCGCTGACCAGACTGTGTCACCAGCTGGCAATGAATGGCGAATGGGACAAAGCGACCGTCCTGCAAAGCGATTTTGTTAAGCATGCATCCTGGATTATGTAAGGCCAGCAGGGGCCTTTTAAAGGGCTACCCTTCTGCCTTCGCGGACATCACCGCCGTGGTCAACCGGGAGGTGCAGCAAAGCCTCTGCTGCCCGTCAAAGATCTCAATCTGCCAGACCTGATGCGTACGACCAAGATGGACCGCGCGACAAACTCCGCGCACCAGCCCTTCCCGCGCTGACCTGACGTGGTTGGCGTTAATCTCCAGTCCGACGATATAGTCATCCCCATCGGTGCACAGGTAGCCGGCCATCGATCCCAGCGTCTCCGCCAGTACCGCTGAAGCGCCACCGTGCAGCAGACCAAACGGCTGCCGGGTGCGTTCATCGACCGGCATGGTGGCCTGCAGGGTCTGCGCGTCCATCGCGGTGAAAACGATACCAACATGCGCCGCCATTGTACCCTGGCTGCGCAGATTTATCTGCTCCAGCGTACTGTTTCGCTTCCAGATAGCCATCAGATTAGCTCCAGTAAAGCCTGCAGGGGGTGCCGCATTCCGTTACCCTCAATGCGCTTTACCTGGCTACGGCAGGAATACCCGGTAGCCAGGCAACGCTGACGCGGCAGTTTCTGCAACGCCTGGTGCCAGGAGAGTTCATAGATGCCCAGCGAATTATCCAGATTTTTCGCCTCATGACCATAAGTTCCTGCCATTCCGCAGCAGCCTACGCTGACATTTTCGAGTTTTGCGCCAAATCTGGCGAAAATAGTTTGCCACTGTTTAGCGGAAGCCGGTAATGCGGTGACCTCGGTACAGTGTCCGAACAGATACCAGGCTTCGCCACTCTGACCGCGGTCTGCTGCTGCGACTTCAGGCAACGCTTGCTGTAGCCATTCGTGCACCAGTTGAACATGGAAATCCCCTCTTTTTTCAGCAAGGATCTCCTTATATTCATCGCGGTAGCACAGCACCAGCGCCGGATCGACCCCCACCAGCGGCAGCTCAAGTTTTGCCACACGGTTCAGAAAGTCAGCCGTTTTCTGCGCCGTACGGGCGAAGCGCTGCAGGAAGCCTTTAATGTGCTGGGCTTTGCCGTTAGGTGAAAACGGCAGCACCACCGGCAGATAACCCAGTTTTTCAATCAGCGAGACAAAGTCGGTGACCAACTGCGCCTCGTAATAGCTGGTAAAGGGATCCTGCACCACCAGCACATGGCGCTGGCGATCGCTGGGGCTCATCGCTTCCAGCTGCTCCAGGGTAGTGGTAATGGCGCGTTGCCCGGCCAGCTGCTGCCTGAGGTTTGGGGATGAAAGCAACGGCAGATCGACCATGCCGATATGCTGTTTACTCATCTCGCGCACCAGTGGCTGACGCAGGAAAAAGTTAAAGAATTTAGGCGTTTTTGCCATCAGCGGCGCGTAGCTTTCCACGGCGGCGACCAGATAATCACTGGCCGGGCGCAGATAGCGGGTGTGATACAGCTGCAGGAAGCGTGAGCGGAAGCCCGGCACGTCAATTTTGATTGGGCACTGGGTGGAGCAGGCTTTACAGGCCAGACAGCCTGACATTGCCTCTTTCACTTCATGAGAGAAGTCATACTCGCCGCGCTTTGCGTACCAACTGTTGCGGGTGCGCTCAATCATGCCACGCAGGCTCACCCTGGTCTCCGGCAGGCGTTTTTCCAGTTCAAGCGGATCGACCCCCTGCCCGGCCAGCAAGCGCAGCCACTCGCGGGTCAGCGTTGCGCGGCCTTTTGGAGAATGGATGCGGTTGCTGGTTATTTTCATCGACGGACACATCGGGCTCTTCACATCAAAGTTAAAGCACAGCCCGTTGCCGTTACACTCCATCGCTCCGCGCCAGTCCGTTCTGACGTTGGCCGGGATCTGGCGATCCCAGGTGCCGCGCTTGACCGCATCCACTTTCATCATCGGGTCATCGACGCCATACGGCGCACAGATTTTCCCCGGATTGAGTCGGTTAGCCGGATCGAAAGCGGCTTTAATCCGGCGCAAATCATTAAACAGCTCTTCACCGAAGAAAGCCGGGCTGTATTCAGCACGGAAACCTTTGCCATGTTCACCCCACAGCAATCCGCCATAGCGGGCGGTCAGTTCAACCACCTCGTCGGAGATCTGCTTCATCAGCATCTCCTGCTGGGGATCACACATATCCAGCGCCGGACGCACGTGCAGGACCCCGGCATCAACGTGACCAAACATGCCGTAGCTCAGGTTATGTCCGTCCAGCAACGCACGAAACTCAACGATATAGTCGGCCAGATGCTGAGGTGGCACGCAGGTATCTTCCACAAAAGGGATTGGCTTGGCGCGGCCTTTGGCATTGCCCAGCAGACCCACCGCTTTTTTGCGCATCGCATAGATGCGTTCGATACCGCCCAGGTCGTCGCACAACTGATAGCCAATCACCCCGGCTTCGCGTGCTGCCATCAGCTGTTCCAGCCGCTCACAAAGGGATTCCATCTGGCCATCGATCAGCGCCTTATCATCCCCGGCAAACTCGACAATATTCAGGCCGAGCATATCGCAGTCAGGCACATCGCTGATCAGCTCGCTGACCGAGTGCCAGACGATATCTTCACGTGCGAGGTTAAGTACTTTGGAATCGACCGTTTCAACCGACAACGCCTTCGCTTCAACCATAAAGGGCGCGCTACGCAGGGCCGAATCAAACGAATCGTACTTGATGTTCACCAGACGGCGCACTTTCGGGATCGGCGTGATGTCGAGCCGGGCTTCAGTAATAAAGGCCAGGGTTCCCTCGGCGCCACACAACAGGCGGGTCAGATCGACCTGCTGCAGATTGTCGCTGATCACATGGCGCAAATCATAGCCGGTCAGGAAGCGGTTGAGCCGGGGAAATCTCTCGAGGATCAGCTGACGGCGGTCGCGACAGCGCTCCAATACGGTACGGTAGATCTTTCCTTCGGTATTCTGTTCGGTGGCCAGCTGTTCGGCCAGAGAAACCGGGATCGCGCGCGTGTCCAGAATTTCTCCCCCTAACAACACGGCTCGCAGAGCCAGCACGTGATCCGACGTCTTGCCATAGACCAGCGAGCCCTGTCCCGAAGCGTCGGTGTTGATCATCCCGCCCAGCGTGGCGCGGTTACTGGTCGACAGTTCAGGTGAGAAGAAATAGCCGAACGGTTTGAGGTAAGCATTGAGCTGATCTTTGATCACGCCCGCTTCGACTTTCACCCACCCCTGCTCAACGTTGATGTCAAGAATACGGTTCATGTGGCGGGACATATCCACCACGATACCCTGATTCAGCGACTGTCCGTTGGTCCCCGTACCGCCGCCGCGGGGTGTGAACACCAGGCTGCTGAAGCGCGCTTCACCTGCCAGCCGGGCAATCAGGGTGACATCACCGGTGGACCGGGGAAACAGCACAGCATCGGGGAGAAGCTGATAAATGCTGTTGTCGGTGGACATGATAAGACGATCAGCATAGCTGGTGGCGGTGTCGCCGGTGAAGCCCTGCTGCTCCAGCGCCTGCAAAAAGTTCAGCACCAGTTGCACGAGGCCCGGCGCCTGGGAAATCTGTGGGATCATTATCGGGTGACCAAAATGTTGTGTATAACGAATGCTCTTTGGCAAAAGTTTTATCACATTTTTTTATGACCTGCCGCGATTTCAAAAAACCCGTGAAAAGAATAACGTGCCGTTTCTGTCGAAAATGCGTCTAATACATCATGCTCAGGGTCCGGGCATCAAAAGGCCTGCGTCCGTGAGGGACCACCCGCTCTTTTTTATCAGAGGTTAAAGTTCATACATGAAGAATGCGCACAAAGGATGGGATTTGCCGCAAATCGTCTTCTCCCTGCTGTTTATTACACTGATGATCGTCGCCTGCTTCTGGGTGGTGCAGCCATTCGTACTGGGCTTTGCCTGGGCCAGTATGGTGGTGATCGCCTCCTGGCCACTGATGATCAAAATTCAGGGCTGGCTGTGGGGACGTCGCTCGCTGGCCGTGGTTGCCATGACGCTGATCCTGCTGCTGCTGTTTATTATCCCGATTGCCGTGCTGGTCAACAGCCTGATTGAGAACAGCGGCCCTGTGGTGGCCTGGGCTACCTCAAAACATCTGCAGTTGCCGGCGCTGGACTGGCTGAAAAGCATTCCACTGGTCGGCAAGAAGCTCGCCTCTTTCTGGCACAACCTGGTGCAGGGCGGCGGCAGCGCGCTGTTGGCCAGCGTACAACCTTATATCGGGCGCACCAGCGGCTTCCTGTTTGCCCAGGCCGGTCATTTTGGCCGCTTTATGATGCATCTGGGGCTGATGCTGCTGTTCAGCGTGCTGCTCTACTGGCGTGGCGAGCAGGTCGGTCACGGCATCCGCCATTTCGCCTATCGCCTGGCATCCCGCCGCGGCGATGCGGCAGTGCTGCTGGCCGGTCAGGCCATTCGTGCAGTGGCGCTGGGGGTGGTGGTAACGGCGCTGGTGCAGGGCGTGCTGGGCGGCATTGGGCTGGCGATCTCCGGTATTCCTTACGCTACGGTGCTCACAGTACTGATGATTTTTTCCTGCCTTGTTCAACTGGGGCCGCTGGTGGTGCTGATCCCGGCAATTATCTGGCTGTACTGGAGCGGTGACACCACCTGGGGCACAGTGCTGCTGGTCTGGAGCTGCGTGGTGGGCACGCTGGATAATGTGTTGCGCCCTATGCTGATCCGCATGGGAGCAGATTTACCAATGATACTGATCCTTTCTGGTGTTATCGGGGGTCTGGTCGCTTTTGGCATGATAGGCCTGTTTATCGGCCCGGTGGTGCTCGCGGTTTCTTACCGCCTTGTCTCTGTCTGGGTTCATGAGGCTCCGGCACCGGAAGAAGATCCACAGGATGTGGTGGAGGAACTGGCCGAATTTGACTAAAAGTCCGGAAAAATAATCCTTTCAAGGCGGTCAGCCTGCCTGGCCGCCTTTTTTACCCAAAAACCTCACGTCACGTTTTAAATACTTTTGATAAATATCTTTTACCAGAACTCCCGCCATTCCGCCCTTTTCAGTCTCTGCCAGGGTAAATTGATTATCATCCGTACAGTTTTGACAGTGAGATGGCGACTTTTCTGTCACAAAAGATTATAGGTTTTAAACTAATAAGAGGATTCTTAATGACTCAACCCGCCCGTCTGAATAGTATGAACCTTATGTTTACGATCAACGTGCTGATTTCTAAACAACCTTTTTCCCCTGAGTAAAGTAAAGAATTGCTGTGTGTAGTCTTTGCCCATCCCATGTGATGGGCTTTTTTTTTGCCCGCAGAAAAGTAAAAAGGCCAGATAATCTGGCCTTTAAAGGATGTCAAAGTTGGCTGCGCTATTTCTTCGGCATTTCTGCCAGGCTCAGCCAGGTCTGAACTACCGTGTCCGGGTTCAGTGACAGGCTGTCGATGCCCTCTTCCATCAACCAGGCAGCAAAGTCCTCATGGTCGGATGGGCCCTGACCACAGATACCCACGTACTTGCCCTGTTTCTTCGCCGCTTTGATCGCCATCGACAGCAGTGCTTTCACCGCGTCGTTGCGCTCATCAAACAGCTCGGAAACCACGCCAGAGTCACGGTCAAGCCCCAGCGCCAGCTGCGTCATGTCGTTGGAACCGATTGAAAAGCCATCAAAGTACTGCAGGAACTCTTCAGCCAGCAGGGCATTGGAGGGGATCTCACACATCATGATGATTTTCAGTCCGTTTTCACCGCGCTTCAGACCCTGACTTTCCAGCTCTTCCACTACGGCCTTCGCCTGAGCCACGGTACGGACAAACGGCACCATAATCTCGACGTTGCTCAGCCCCATCTCATTCCGCACCCGTTTGACGGCGGCGCACTCCAGGGCAAAGCAGTCGCGGAAGCTGTCAGCAACATAGCGACCTGCGCCACGGAAGCCCAGCATCGGGTTCTCTTCTTCCGGTTCGTAACGCTCGCCGCCCACCAGGTTGGCGTATTCGTTAGTTTTGAAGTCGGAGAGACGCACAATAACCCGTTTCGGCGCAAATGCAGCACCCAGCGTGGCGATCCCTTCAGTGAGACGGGCGATGTAGAACTCAACCGGATCGTCAAAACCCTTCATCAGCGTGCGGATCTGCTGCTGCAGTTCCGGCGTTTGCTGGTCAAACTCAAGCAGCGCTTTAGGGTGCACCCCTATCATTCTGTTAATGATAAATTCCAGACGCGCCAGACCGACACCTTCGTTTGGTAAGCAGGCGAAATCAAACGCGCGATCCGGATTACCGACGTTCATCATAATTTTCAGCGGCAGAGAGGGCATTTCATCGACCTGCGAGCTTTTCACCTCGAAGTCCAGTAAATCGTCATACACGTAGCCGGTATCACCTTCCGCGCAGGATACGGTGACCTTATGGCCATCTTTCAGCCGGTCCGTCGCCTCGCCGCATCCTACCACCGCCGGAATTCCCAGCTCACGCGCAATGATAGCCGCATGGCAGGTACGGCCGCCGCGATTAGTGACGATTGCTGAGGCTTTCTTCATGATCGGTTCCCAATCCGGGTCGGTCATGTCGGTCACCAGCACGTCGCCTTTTTCAATCCGGTTCATTTCACTGATGTCATGGATGACTTTGACTTCACCAGCGCCGATACGATGGCCGATGGCGCGGCCTTCCACCACCACCTTGCCTTTACCCTGCAGGGTATAGCGCTCCATCACCTGACCGTTAGAGCGTACGGTTTCCGGACGGGCCTGCACGATAAACAGCTTGCCGGTATGGCCATCTTTCGCCCACTCAATATCCATTGGACGCTGGTAGTGTTTTTCGATCTGCACGGCCTGTGCCGCCAGCGCTTCCACTTCTTCACTGCTCAGGCAAAAGCGATCGCGTTCTGCTTCTGGTACGTCCTCGATCCTCACCTGCTCGCCGTGCTCCTGCGAATCGGCGTACACCATGCGGATTTTTTTGGAGCCCATGTTGCGGCGAACGATGGCCGGGCGACCTGCGGCAAGGGTCGGTTTATGCACGTAAAACTCATCCGGGTTCACTGCCCCCTGGACCACCATTTCACCAAGGCCAGGCGCTGCAGTAATAAATACCACCTGATCGAATCCGGATTCGGTATCGATTGTGAACATCACGCCCGCTGCACCAACGTCAGAACGCACCATCCGCTGCACACCGGCAGACAGTGCCACGCCACGGTGGTCATACCCCTGATGCACGCGGTAAGAGATGGCGCGGTCATTGAACAGTGAAGCGTAAACGTGTTTAACCGCAATCAGCACGGCATCAAAACCCTGCACGTTAAGAAAGGTCTCCTGCTGTCCGGCAAACGAAGCGTCAGGCATGTCTTCTGCCGTCGCTGAGGAGCGCACGGCAAACGAGGCTTTTGCATCGTCAGAGGAGAGTTGTTGGTACGCTTCACGGATAGCAGCTTCCAGCTCCGGCTGGAATGGCGTGTCCACAATCCACTGGCGGATCTGTTTGCCCGCTTTGGCCAGCTCGTCAACATCATCAATATCGGTCTTATCAAGCAGGTCGTAGATACGCTGATTGACACCGCTTTGATCGAGGAATTGATTGAATGCATCTGAGGTCGTCGCAAAGCCGTTCGGAACGGAAACACCCAGCGAGGACAAATTAGTAATCATTTCACCCAGGGAGGCATTTTTGCCCCCCACCCGATCAACATCGTTCATGCCTAGCTGGTTATACCAGAGCACAAGCGGCAGTTCGCCTTTATTGGACATTGAAGCAATCCTTTTCAGATTTAATTAAGAATATGAGGACAGAGCGATACTTTTTGAGCCTGGCACAATACGGTGAAGGAAAGAAACTGTTGAATCGTTCAAGCAGATGAAAAAAACGTTTTTAAGAAAACTCCGCCTGCTTTTATGGCGTTGCGCAACGAATGGAATAAGATAAATCCCTGTTAATCATCGACCTGTACACACCCATAAGCTAATCAGCGCAATCTGTTTGCGCAACGCGATGTTGATTCATATTGAGAATGTTTTTTTGAACAACCTCTATTTTTACGAATAAGAAAAAGAAACGTCATTTCATTTATGCGGTTTTTTACCCCCTTCGCCACCTTATAAAAATAAAAAGTTCATCTAATTGAGTTATGAATCATTTGTTTTGTTTTGCAAACTAAGCCATTATTTGCTTTCTCGCCAGGCATTAATTTAGTCTGCTGAGAACAATCTGTTGGGAGACGAAATGGACGTGAACAGCGAACGAAGTGTTTTTTATATCTCAGACGGCACGGCAATCACGGCTGAAGTGCTGGGGCACGCGGTGCTGTCGCAGTTTCCCGTGGGCATCAACAGCGTCACGCTCCCTTTTGTCGAGAACGTGCAGCGTGCGCAGGCGGTAAAGGCTCAGATCAATGCTCTATACCAGAAGAGCGGCGTGCGCCCGCTGGTGTTTATTTCCATCGTCACCCCGGAGATCCGCGAAATTATTCTGCAAAGCGACGGTTTTTGCCAGGATATCGTGCAGTCTCTGGTGGCGCCGCTCCAGCAGGAGTTGGGGATCGATCCGGCACCGGTGGCTAACCGCACGCACGGGCTGACGGCGGGCAATCTCGGCAAGTACGATGCACGCATTGCGGCGATTGATTACACCCTTGCCCACGATGACGGGATCTCATTACGCGGGCTGGAGGAGTCGCAGGTAATATTACTGGGCGTCTCACGCTGTGGTAAAACCCCTACCAGCCTCTATCTGGCAATGCAGTTTGGTATTCGCGCGGCCAACTATCCTTTTATTGCTGACGATATGGATAATCTGAAACTGCCCCCCGCCCTGAAGCCCTTCCAGCACAAACTGTTTGGCCTGACCATCGATCCGGAGCGACTGGCAGCCATTCGTCAGGAGCGCGCAGAGAACACCCGCTACGCCTCAATGCGTCAGTGTCGGCTGGAGGTAGGGGAAGTGGAAGCGCTGTTCCGCACCAACCAAATCCGCTATCTGAACAGCACCAATTATTCGGTGGAAGAGATTGCCACTAAAATCCTCGACATTATGGGACTCACCCGCAGGATGTACTGACGCGGAGCCCGTCGGTTTATTGATCGTTCTGCTTAAACAGTGATAATTCTCCCGTAATGCCCGAATTCAGGGCGTTTCGGGTTGAAATGATTGCCGCGTCAGGTTTATTGTGATCCCCATCACTTCCCGGCACTCCTGCCGCTGCGAAGAAAAAAATTTCAGAGATGGTTATGAACAAAACAGATGAACTGCGGACCGCGCGCATCGAGAGCCTGATTACGCCTGATGAACTGGCGAAGCGGCATCCGATCACCCCGGCCATTGCAGCCAACGTCACACAGTCCCGTAAACGTATTGCCCGTATTCTCTCTGGCGAAGATCGCCGCCTGTTAGTGGTGATAGGACCCTGTTCGCTGCACGATCCCGAAGCAGCCGTAGAGTATGCTGCCAGGCTGAATGAGCTGCGTGAAAAGTATCAGTCGCGTCTTGAAATCGTCATGCGTGCCTACTTCGAAAAACCCCGCACCGTGGTGGGCTGGAAAGGCCTGATTTCCGATCCCGATCTGGACGGCAGTTTCCGCGTCAATCATGGTCTGGAGGTCGCCCGTAAGCTGCTGCTCGCCATTAATGCGCTGGGAATGCCTACCGCCACCGAGTTCCTGGATATGGTGGTCGGTCAGTTTATTGCCGATCTGATCAGCTGGGGCGCGATTGGCGCCAGGACGACCGAGAGCCAGATTCACCGGGAAATGGCGTCCGCCCTCTCCTGTCCGGTCGGTTTCAAAAACGGTACGGATGGCAATATTCAGATTGCCGTGGATGCGATCCGCGCATCTCGTGCCAGCCATATGTTCTTATCGCCGGATAAATCCGGCCAGATGACGATTTACCAGACCAGCGGCAATCCTTCCGGCCATGTGATTATGCGCGGCGGTAAACAGCCAAACTATCATCCGGCAGATATCGCTGCCGCCGCAGAAAGTCTGCGTCAGTTTGCATTGCCAGAACAGCTGGTCATCGACTTCAGTCACGGAAACTGCCTGAAGCAGCATCGCCGCCAGAAAGACGTGGCGGAATCCGTGACACAGCAGATCCGTGACGGGTCGAAGGCAATTGCAGGCGTGATGGTTGAAAGTTTCCTGCAGGAAGGCGCGCAGAAAGTTGAGGCGGGTAAGCCACTGACTTATGGCCAGTCAATTACCGATCCGTGCCTGGGTTGGGAAGACAGCGAGGAAGTGCTGGCGCTGCTGGCTGAGGCCGTGGATTCTCGTTTCTGAGGGGAATCGGGGCTGAAGAAGTCCAGGCCGGCCTCTGTAATCGGTGCCGGCGACGGCTAACTCACAAACTACGCCGCGAATTCAGGCGTAGTTTATGAGTTGAACATTCAATTCACAAACAACGCCCCCTGGCTGTAATACCGCAACTATTGGCAGGGAGGGGTATCCGGATACCCCCACCACTCCCCCTCAGATTCGACAGCGACCTGACTCCCCGGGGTTTCCTCAGCTCGAACAACTCACTTCCAGCTTTTTTCCCCAGTCCGGTGGGCGGCGCATAAGGTCGGCAAACTCCGGCGTGTCGTCGAACGGCGTGCTCAGCGCCTGATGCAACCGCGCCAGCACGCCGATATCGTCTTCTTCCGCCCGCTCAATCGCCTGCTGTGCCAGGTAATTCCGCAGCACTACCGCCGGGTTCGCCTGCTTCATCGCCTGTTGACGTGCCTCATCGCTGCGATCTTCCATGATCAGCCGCTGCCGGTAAATGCTGTACCAGCTGTCAAAAGCCTCGCGATCGATAAACTCATCGCGCAGCGGGGATCTCGACTGTTGCTGCTCCGTCTCGCTCAGCTTTCGGAAGGTCAACGTGTAATCGCTGCTCTCTTTGGTCATCAGCGATAACAGCCCGGTCAGGATGGTGTTGTCATCACGGTCCTGAGTCTTCAGTCCCAGCTTGGCCCTCATCTGCTCGCCCCAGCAGCGCATCAGCTCCGGCTCGTACCCTGCCAGCGCCTGCTTCAGCTGCGAGGCATCCAGTAACCCCGACAGCGAGTGCGCCAGCCGATTCAGGTTCCACAACCCAACCACTGGCTGATTATCAAAACTGTAGCGCCCCTGATAGTCCGAGTGGTTGCAGATAAAATCCGGCTGATAGTCATCGAGGAACCCGAACGGGCCATAGTCCAGCGTCAGTCCCAGAATCGACATATTATCGGTGTTCATTACCCCATGGGCGAAACCCACGCTCTGCCAGTGCGCAATTAAGCGGGCCGTGCGCCTGACCACATCGCTGAACCACAGCAGATAACGTTCGGCCTCTTCCTGCCATTGCGGCCAGTGGTGGCGGATAACATAGTCAGCAAGCTCACGCACTTTGTCTGGCTGTCCGGCATAAAAGAAGTGCTCAAAGTGACCGAATCTGACGTGACTCTCCGCCACGCGCAGCAGCATTGCGCCGCGCTCGGCGGTTTCACGGTAGACCGGCTCATCGCTGGTCACCACCGTCAGCGCCCGGGATGTTGGTACGCCAAGGGCATGCATGGCCTCAGAGGCCAGAAATTCACGCAGGGTGGACCGCAACACTGCCCGGCCATCCCCTCTGCGTGAATAAGGTGTCAGGCCTGCGCCCTTCAGATGCCAGTCCATTTTGCGGCCATCATTCAACTGCTGCTCACCCAGCAACAGCCCGCGCCCATCACCCAGTTGACCTGCCCAGACACCAAACTGATGCCCACTGTAAACCTGTGCCAGAGGCTGCATGCCTGGCAATAGCTCCTGCCCGCTCCAGAGCGCGATCTTCTCTTCAGTGAACCAGCGCTGATCCAGCCCCAGATCCTGCGCCAGTGCCGCACTATGAAACAGCAGGCGCGGATTTTTTAGCGGCGTTGGCTGCAGCGCCGTGTAGAATCCCGTCAGTTCCCGGAACCAGGTATTGTTGAATTGCATGACTTCCCCTTACGATTTGCCGCGGCCATAGTGGTGACCGGGCTCAGCCTGACCTCCAGTGTAAACCTCCGAACGGGAGGTAAACACGGACTCATTCAGGGGGTATTAGTGCGGGTCGCCAACCAACTCTTTAGGAGGATAAATCAAAGAGGAAAGGGCTTCTTCTCCTACGGGTGAGAAGAGCGAACTCTGAATCCCATCGAAATCATAGTGACTGATCTTTTCGAGGCCGGGTAAATCATCAATTCCCTGCACGATAACTTGCTGGCAATGGGGTTTAATGTGATCCAGAACTGTACTAATGAATGGCCTGAAGGAGAGACGATTAATATTATGTTGAATAAAGCCTTTATCCAGTTTGATTCGCGAAAACAGATTGTCATACACGGCTTTTGATGGGGCCTTACCCGCACCATAATTTTCCAGACTTAAGTCATATCTCTGACTCAGCGCCATTAAGCTGGGATTGTCTTTTCCCCATTTCAGGTCAGGGAAACTTTCGTTAATTTCCAGCTCCAGCCATTCCAGCGCATCCAGTTTACGAGTCAGAAAATCACTTTCCAGAATCGCTTTTGCCAGAATGTCATCTATTTTCAGAGCAACTTTAACCCCCTGCAGTCGAAAGAAGTCATGATGTTTTTCAATGCTGTTGATTTGGGTTTGCAGCAGGGTAATGCGCTGATCGGTGGTGAGTTGTGGCAGCAGCAAATGCTGAGGGATTGCCACGTTGGCGGTGCTGTGCGAGAAATGCGTCAGTAGTTCGACCGAGATCAACTGTCCGTCGAAGCTGTAGACCGGGTAGAATGCTGTGTAACTCTTATAATCCGCTTCCAGATGGATTTTCATTTTTATTCAGCCGTGATGAAGTGGCAATTCGGGCAGCCTGAATCGACAGAGTCATGACCCAATCAGTGCCATTTAAATTTCAGTCGCCGCGAGAGAGCATAAACAGGGAGAAGAGCCCCTGACTAAAACGCTAAACTACCACAACTCCCACATGAAAGATGCTTAACAATTGAATCAAAATTCAGCGATTAAGATCTCTTCATACATTTACTTTAATCACCCTTTACAAAAATCTGACATAAGGTTGTTTCTGGAAACACCCTGAAGGGCAATTGTTTCAAATACGCGAGAGAAACGTAGTTATTGCTTATTATCATCCCATAAATCAAATGCCGAATAAATGAGCATTTTCCCAAATGCTCAGCATACTATATAAGCAGTATTTTAAATGCGTCTTGCCTGCCAGAAAACTTTTTTCCAGTAGACATTATTTAGCGAGGAGCGAATGACGCCCTGGCTGGTAGAGGCATGAATAAACTGGTTATCGGTATCGTAGATACCCACGTGCAGCCCATTCTCTCCTCCACCGGTTTTGAAGAAAACCAGGTCGCCAGGTAACAGTTCATTCTTGCTGATGCGGGTGCCAATATCGGTCTGCGCCTCGGTGGTTCTTGGCAGTTGCAAATCGAAGCGATCGCGGAAGGTCATGTAAACGAAGCCCGAACAGTCAATTCCTCCCCTGCTCATGCCACCGTAGCGGTAAGGTGTACCACGCCACTGCCCCAGCTGTTCATTGAGTTGGGCAATCACGGTGATAGAATCGGAAAGGCGGCCGTTTGGCGGCGGGGCATGGCTGCTGCAACCCGCGAGAATGACCATGATCAGCAGAAGCCAGTAGCGCATAACGAAGATCCTTCTGAGGAGACGACTACTCTACCTGGAAAATAGTCTGACAGGCAACACCGTCAGAGGAATGTGGTCAGCATCTCGTGACCTTCAACGGTCAGCCTCCGGAAAGGAACGCCATAAGTCGCGCTCAGCGTTTCCGGCTGAAGCACTTCACTGGCGCTGCCCTTTTGCACCAGTTGGCCATTTTTCAGCAGCCATACCCGGTGCGCATGGTGGAGACTGTGGTTGATGTCGTGGCCGCTCATGATCACCGTCAGTCCCGCCGCGACTCTGCTGTTCAGGTAGCGGTCAAACGCAGCCTGCTGCGCCAGATCCAGCCCACTCAGCGGCTCATCCAGCAGCAGCAGCCTTCCTTCAGGTTGAGCGGTCTGGCTGAACACTGCTGCCAGCCGCACTCGCTGCCACTCCCCCCCAGAAAGCTGACTCAAAGGACGGGCCAGTTTATCTGTCAGCTGAAAGAGGTCACAGATGGCCATCACGGTTTGCTCACCGGCAGGGGGGCGACCCGTCAGGTGCAGGCTCAGGTAGTGCCAGACCGGCATATTCCCGACCGGTTGTTGCTGCTGGGCAAGCCAGGCCCGCTGGCGGGCCAGCGCGGTGCCAGACCATTCGGTCAGCGGCTTACCGTTAAACAAAATGTGCCCCTGTGCCGGCAGCAGCCCGGAAAGACAGGTGAGCAGCGAGCTTTTGCCCGCGCCATTGGGTCCCAGCAGGTGGATCAGTTCACCCTGCTCAGCCGTTGCGGTAAAAGGAGCAAGGCGCTGCGCAACCGCAACGCCTTCACACTGCAGCAGCATTTATTTTGCCAGTGCCTGTTTGATGCTGTCGACGATCAGCGGTTTTTCAGGTTCCATATCCGGGGAGAAGCGCTCGATCACCGCCCCGTCGCGGCCGATCAGGAATTTTTCGAAGTTCCACAGGATATCGCCCGGCTCTTTGGGTGCCCGTCCCTTGCTTACCATACGCTCCAGAAATCCACTGTCCTGCGGAGCTATAGCGTCAGGCTGTGCCGCCACCAGCTGTTTGTACAACGGATGACGTTGTGGACCGTTGACTTCTATTTTGCTGAACATCGGGAAAGTTACACCATATGTGGTGCTGCAAAAGGTTCTGATCTCTTCTTCATTGCCCGGCTCCTGGCCCAGGAAGGCATTGCACGGGAAACCCAGTACGGAGAAGCCCTGTCCGTGAAGGCTCTTTTGCAGTTTTTCCAGCTGTTCGTACTGCGAGGTCAGGCCGCATTTCGAGGCCACGTTCACCACCAGCAGTACCTCTCCTTTCCATTGCGCAAGCGTTGTGTGTTCACCATCCAGCGTAACCAGTTCTGTGTCGAAAATACTCATTGGTTTTTCCTGTTTCAGTAGGGAGAATTTGCCGTCCGGCATTCAAGGCCGGTTGCGTAAGAGTAACCAGATAAAGACCGGGGCGCCTGACGTTGCCGTCACCACCCCGATGGGTAATTCCGCTGAGGTCATCGCCACCCGGGCCACAACATCCGCAGCCAGCAGCACGCCGCCACCGGCCACTGCACAGGCCGGCAACAGCATACGATGATCGCTGACGCCATTAAGGCGCAGGATATGCGGTATGACCAACCCGATAAAGCCAATCGCCCCTGCCAGCGCCACGCTAGCACCGGTCAGCCAGCCGATGGCCAGCACCAGCAGGTTACGCCACAGAATGAGCGGCAGACCCAGCTGGCGGGCAGACACTTCCCCCAGCGCAATCAGATTCAGCACCTGCCAGCGTGAGCAAAGCCACAACAGCACCGGTAACTGCGCCAGCATCAGCCAGCCGTGCCGCCAGTCGATACCGCTGAATCCCCCCATCATCCAGTACATCAGCTGGCGCAGATCGAGGCTGGAGCTGAAATAAACAGCCCAGGTCATCATTGCGCTGCAGATGATGCCAAGCGCCACCCCGGCCAGCAATAACCGGTTGTTGGACAGAAACTGTTGTGAAAAGTGCAGCAGGATGGCGGTAATCAGCAACGCGCCCGCAATGGCACACAGGCTCAGCTGCCACAGCGTCTCTGCCCCGGCAAAAATACTCAGCACCAGCCCCACACCCGCGCCGTTAGAGACGCCCAGCAGGCCCGGCTCTGCCAGAGGGTTTTCAAACAATGCCTGCATGACAGCCCCGGCGACAGCAAGAGAGGCGCCCACCAGCAGCACGGCCAGCGTACGCGGTAGTCGCAACTGCCAGACAAACAGCTCCCCGTCAGGCGTGAACCAGCTGGCCGGTGATAACCAGCGATCGCCCGCGCTGAGGCTGATAAACCCCATCATCAGGCTGAAAAATATCAGCCCGATCAGCCAGTATCGCTGGTGTCTGCAGGCCAGCGCCTTCTGTCTGGAGAGCAGGGTCATAAGTGAGTTTTCATGGTGAACGATGGATTAATGGTAAAACTTTTTTCCACAAAAACGCATCCCGGCCGATCGTTGCCAATGAAAAAGGCCGCAAAAGCGGCCTTTTTAGATAGCAGAAATCAGTCTTCTTTCGGTGTGGCGTTCTCAACCCGGCTTTTGAGCTTCTGCCCAGGCCGGAAGGTCACCACCCGGCGCGCCGTAATCGGAATGTCTTCACCGGTTTTGGGATTACGCCCCGGACGTTGATTTTTGTCGCGAAGGTCGAAGTTGCCAAATCCTGACAGTTTGACCTGTTCACCATTCTCCAAAGCGCGGCGTACCTCTTCGAAAAACAGCTCTACCAGCTCTTTGGCATCTCGTTTGCTAAGCCCCAGCTTCTCAAACAGGTATTCAGACATTTCAGCTTTTGTAAGCGCCATAGGTTCAATCCCTCAAGGTTGCCTGGAATCGCTCTTCTAATGCCGCAACACATTTGGCGACGGTTGCAGCAATCTCCTCTTCTTCGAGTGTCCGGCCGGTATCTTGCAAAATCAGGCTGATAGCGAGGCTCTTAAAACCGTCATTTACACCCTTACCGCGGTACACATCAAACAAGTTTACGCCAACTACCTGATTTACGCCAACTTTCTTACACTCTGTGATGATATCTGCTGCCGGGACGTTTTCAGCCACCACCACGGCGATATCACGACGGTTTGCCGGGAATCGGGAAATCTCGCTCGCGTCAGGCAGGACGCGGTCTGCGACCTTATCCCACTCCAGCTCAAACACCACGGCACGGCCGTTAAGATCCAGTTTCCGCTCAAGTTCCGGATGCACAACACCGATAAAGCCGATGCGCTTATTCTGCAAATAAATTGCGGCGCTCTGTCCCGGGTGTAGGGCCGGATTGGTTTCTGCGCGGAACTGAATGTCAGACAATTTGCCGGTCAAATCCAGGACGGACTCCAAATCACCTTTTAAATCATAGAAGTCAACTGCCTGACGCGCCAGATCCCAATGCTCTTCATAGCGGGTACCGCTAATGACGCCAGCCAGCATAACATCCTGACGGATGCCGAGGTTTGCCTGAGTATCAGGCACAAAGCGCAGCCCACTCTCAAACAGACGCACCCGGCTCTGCTGACGATTTTGGTTGTAAACCACCGCAGAAAGCAGCCCGGTCCACAGTGACAGTCGCATCGCGGACATTTCCACCGAAATGGGGCTTGGCAGCACAAGGTGCTCATCGCCAGGGTGCAGCAGCGCCTGGATTTTCGGATCAACAAAGCTGTAGGTGATCGCTTCCTGATACCCTTTATCCACCAGCATCGCTTTCACACGCTTCAGAGAAAGGTTGGCTTCATGGTGAGCGGTCATCACCAGACCGGCCTGTACGGGCACGTCAGGGATGTTGTTATAGCCATAGACGCGGGCCACCTCTTCCACCAGATCTTCTTCGATTTCCATGTCGAAACGCCAGCCTGGCGCGGTCGCCTGCCAGAATCCATCGCCTTCGGTCACTTCACAGCCCAGACGGCGCAGAATGTCGCTGACATCGCTGTCGGCAATCACATGTCCAATCAGGCGATCCAGTTTCTCACGGCGCAGCTTGATTGTGGCACGCTTTGGCAGGGTCGCTTCGTTGGTCACATCAATGATCGGGCCAGCTTCACCGCCACAGATATCCAGCAGCAGGCGCGTGGCGCGCTCCATCGCTTTGAACTGCAATTGTGGGTCAACACCACGTTCGTAACGGTGAGAAGCATCGGTATGCAGGCCATGGCGGCGTGCGCGACCAGTGATCGACAGCGGGCTGAAGAAGGCACACTCAAACAGCACGTTGGCCGTTTCTTCGTTAACGCCGGAGTGCTCACCACCAAAGATACCGCCCATTGCCAGCGCTTTATGGCGATCGGCAATCACTAAGGTATCGGTATTCAGCTTCGCTTCAGAACCATCCAGCAGCGTCAGGGTTTCGCCCTCTTCTGCCATACGCACGACGATGCCGCCATCAATACGATCGAGATCGAAGGCGTGCATTGGCTGACCCAGCTCAAGCAGCACGAAGTTGGTGATATCAACTACCGGATCGATTGAACGAATACCACAGCGACGCAGCTTCTCTTTCATCCACAGCGGAGTAGCCGCCTTGACGTTGATTCCCTTTACCACGCGGCCGAGGTAACGCGGACAGGCGTCCACCGCATCCACACGGATGGGGAAAGTGTCCTGAATGGTTGCCGCGACTGGGGTGATTTCCGGCTCGGTCAGCGCCATTTTATTCAGTACGGCCACATCACGGGCGACGCCAATGATACCCAGGCAGTCCGCACGATTGGGTGTAACGCTGATTTCTATGGTGCTGTCATCCAGCTGCAGGAAATCGCGGATGTCGGTGCCCACCGGCGCATCCAGCGGCAGCTCAATGATGCCGTTATGATCGTCGGTAATACCCAGCTCGGAGAAGGAGCACAGCATCCCTTCGGATGGTTCACCGCGCAGTTTGGCCGCTTTAATTTTGAAATCGCCTGGCAACACCGCGCCCACGGTCGCTACGGCCACTTTCAGACCCTGACGGCAGTTTGGCGCGCCGCAGACGATGTCCAGCAGGCGGTCTCCGCCGACATTGATTTTGGTTACGCGCAGTTTGTCTGCGTTCGGGTGCTGGCCGCACTCCACCACTTCACCCACTACCACGCCGTGGAAAGCGCCGGCAACGGCATCAACGCCGTCCACTTCCAGGCCGGCCATAGTGATTTGTTCGGACAGGGCTGCACTATCGATGGCCGGGTTAACCCACTCACGTAGCCAGAGTTCGCTGAATTTCATTGCTGTTACCCGCCCTTATTTAAACTGTTTGAGGAAACGTAAATCATTTTCGAAGAAGGCGCGCAAATCGGTCACGCCATAGCGCAGCATGGTCAGGCGCTCCATGCCCATGCCGAAAGCAAAGCCGGAGTACACTTCCGGATCGATGCCGACATTGCGCAGCACGTTCGGGTGCACCATGCCACAGCCCAGCACCTCCAGCCACCTGCCGTTTTTACCCATCACATCCACTTCGGCGGACGGTTCGGTGAACGGGAAGTAGGAAGGACGAAAACGAACCTGCAGATCCTCTTCGAAGAAGTTATTCAGGAAATCGTGCAGCGTGCCTTTCAGGTTGGTAAAGCTGATGTTCTTATCCACGATCAGCCCTTCCATCTGGTGGAACATCGGCGTGTGGGTCTGATCGTAGTCATTCCGGTAGACGCGGCCTGGCGCGATAATACGAATTGGCGGCTGCTGGTTTTTCATGGTACGGATCTGCACGCCGGAAGTCTGAGTGCGCAGCAGGCGGGTGGCATCAAACCAGAAAGTATCATGGTCAGCACGTGCCGGGTGATGACCCGGAATATTCAGCGCATCAAAGTTGTGGTAGTCATCTTCAATCTCCGGGCCGGTCGCCACGGCAAAGCCCAGCTCACCAAAGAAGGTTTCAATACGATCGATAGTACGGGTAACCGGATGCAGGCCACCGTTCTCAATACGACGGCCGGGCAGCGAGACATCGATGGTCTCTTGCGCCAGGCGGGCGTTCAGGGCGGCAGATTCCAGGTCGTTCTTGCGCTCGTTCAGCGCTTCCTGCACCTGCTGCTTCGCTTCGTTGATCACTGCTCCCGCTGCCGGACGATCTTCTGCAGGCAGTTCCCGCAGTGTGGTCATCTGGAGCGTCAGATGCCCTTTCTTTCCAAGATATTCAACGCGTACCGTGTCTAACGCGGCAACATCGTGTGCATCAATAATGGCCGCTTTCGCGTTCGCCACCAGTTCTGCGAGATGTGACATGCTTTCCTCTTCTTCCAGCCGCCGTGGCCGGTCTGTTTTTATAGGGGGACGATTTTCGCCCTGGATCCGACACGCAGAAAACAAAAAAGCCTCCACAGGGGAGGCTTTCAGCGCGATTTTTCGTTTCTTTTCTTAGCGCAAGCCTCCCGGTGATCAGGTGCTAAAGTAAAAAAAGAAACGAAAACTGGCACTCATGCTGGCGTTACCTTAAGGCTGGTGTGGATTTCATGGTTTACCGTGCCTGTTTTAAAGGCCGCGGACAGAAATGTCAATGTTTTGCAACAGTTAGAAAAAATAAAAGAGGGAGCAAGCTCCCTCTTTCACCTGACTTACGCCAGAGCTGATTTCGCTTTTTCGACCAGGGCAGAGAATGCCACTTTATCGAATACGGCAATGTCAGCCAGAATCTTACGGTCGATTTCAATCGAAGCCTTTTTCAGGCCATTGATGAAACGGCTGTAAGAGATACCGTTAGTGCGAGCCGCTGCGTTGATACGCGCGATCCACAGCTGACGGAACTGACGCTTACGCTGACGACGGTCACGGTAAGCATACTGACCAGCTTTGATAACAGCCTGGAAGGCAACGCGGTATACACGTGAACGTGCACCGTAGTAGCCTTTAGCTTGTTTTAAGATTTTTTTGTGACGTGCGCGAGCAACTACACCACGTTTTACACGAGCCATTTAGCTCTCCTGTTTAATATTCTGTTTAAAAAAAATGACTTATGCGTACGGCAGGCAGGCAATAACCAGACCCAGATCGCCTTTGGACACCATGCCTTTCGGGCGCAGGTGACGCTTACGCTTAGTAGATTTTTTGGTCAGAATATGACGCAGGTTCGCGTGTTTACGCTTGAAGCCGCCAGAGGCAGTCTTCTTGAAGCGCTTGGCCGCGCCACGTACAGTTTTAATCTTTGGCATTTAAAACATCCACTTCGCATTGTTAATAAAATGAATCAGACAGGCGAATCAAAAACACTGCGACCAGAGCCGCAGCGGTTCTCATTACTTTATGGCCTACTGTTTCTTCTTAGGAGCGAGCACCATGATCATCTGACGACCTTCGATCTTCGAAGGGAAGGATTCGACAATCGCCAGATCCATGTCTTCACACAGGTCTTTACGGACGCGGTTAAGCACTTCCATACCGATCTGCTGGTGCGCCATCTCACGACCACGGAACCGCAGCGTGATTTTGGCTTTATCGCCCTCTTCCAGAAAGCGAACCAGGTTGCGTAGTTTTACCTGGTAGTCGCCATCATCGGTACCAGGACGGAATTTGATTTCCTTAACCTGGATAACTTTTTGCTTTTTCTTCTGTTCTTTAGAAGATTTGCTTTTTTCATAGAGGAACTTGCCGTAATCCATGATACGGCAAACGGGCGGCTCGGCGTTAGGGCTGATTTCAACTAAATCAACGCCTGCTTCCTCAGCTTTTTCCAAAGCCTCATTCAGACTGACAATACCAATCTGCTCGCCATCGACGCCAGTCAGTCGTACTTCTGTGGCGCGGATTTCTCTGTTAATGCGATTAGGACGCGCCGGTTGAACTCGTTTTCCGCCTTTAATACCTTATTCCTCCAATTGATGAAGATTGCGACTGCGTATTTCGTCATGCAGTTTCGCGATCACTTCGTTTACGTCCATGCTGCCCAGGTCTTTACCACGGCGGGTGCGAACGGCAACCTTGCCTGCTTCCACCTCTTTATCACCACAGACCAACATATACGGGACACGACGTAAAGTGTGCTCGCGGATTTTAAAGCCAATCTTCTCGTTTCTCAAGTCCGCTTTTACACGAATGCCCGCATTCTGAAGTTTTCGGGTCAATTCTGCAACATATTCGGACTGGCCATCGGTGATATTCATCACCACAACTTGTACCGGAGCGAGCCAGGTTGGGAAGAAACCGGCGTACTCTTCGGTAAGAATACCGATAAAGCGCTCCACTGACCCCAGGATCGCGCGGTGAATCATCACCGGCACCTGACGCTCGTTATTTTCACCAATATACGAAGCACTGAGGCGGCCCGGCAGAGAAAAGTCGAGCTGAACGGTGCCACACTGCCATGCACGATCCAGACAGTCATGCAGGGTAAATTCAATCTTCGGCCCGTAGAACGCCCCCTCGCCCGGCTGATATTCGAACGGAATGTCGTTCTCTTTCAGCGCGGCTGCCAGATCGGCCTCTGCACGATCCCACAGGTCGTCAGACCCGATGCGTTTCGCCGGACGGGTAGACAGTTTCACCACGATTTTTTCAAAACCGAAGGTGCTGTACATGTCATAAACCATACGGATACAGCTGTTCACTTCAGCGCGCACCTGCTCTTCTGTACAGAAGATGTGGGCGTCATCCTGGGTGAAGCCACGCACACGCATCAGGCCGTGCAGCGCACCTGAGGGTTCGTTGCGATGGCAGCTACCAAACTCGGCCATGCGCAGTGGCAGGTCGCGGTACGATTTTAGCCCCTGATTGAAAATCTGCACGTGTCCCGGGCAGTTCATTGGCTTGATGCAGTATTCACGGTTCTCCGAAGAGGTGGTGAACATCGCTTCTTTGTAGTTTTCCCAGTGACCGGTTTTTTCCCACAGCACGCGATCCATCATCAGCGGACCCTTCACTTCCTGATAGTCATACTCAGTCAGTTTGCTGCGGACGAACACTTCCAGCTCGCGGAAAATTGTCCAGCCGTCATTGTGCCAGAACACCATGCCCGGCGCTTCTTCCTGCATATGGTACAGATCAAGCTGCTTGCCGATTTTACGGTGGTCGCGTTTAGCCGCTTCTTCCAGACGCAGCAGATAGGCCGCCAGCTGTTTTTTATCCGCCCAGGCTGTGCCGTAAATACGCTGCAACATCTTGTTGTTGCTGTCGCCACGCCAGTAAGCGCCAGAGATTTTCTGCAGCTTGAAGTGGTGGCAGAAGCGCATGTTAGGCACGTGCGGTCCACGGCACATATCGACATATTCTTCATGATGATACAGGCCAGGACGGTCGTCATGACTGATGTTTTCATCAAGAATGGTCATCTTGTAAGTTTCGCCACGGGCGGCAAAGGCATCACGCGCTTCCTGCCAGCTGACTTTCTTCTTGATAACGTCATAATTTGTTTCGGCCAGCTGGTGCATCCGCTTTTCCAGCTGCTCGATATCTTCCTGGGTCAGGGTACGGTCAATATCCACGTCATAGTAGAAGCCGTTATCAATGACCGGGCCGATCGCCATTTTGGTATCTGGCCACAGCTGTTTGATCGCATGACCCAACAGGTGAGCACAGGAGTGGCGAATAATCTCCAGCCCCGCTTCGTCTTTGGCGGTGATGATGGCAACATTGGCGTCTTCGGTGATCGGATCAACCGCATCCACCAGTTCACCATTTACGCGGCCTGCGATACAGGCTTTTGCCAGCCCCGGACCGATGTCCTGAGCAATATCCATCACGCTGACAGCGTGGTCGAAAGTACGCTGACTTCCATCAGGAAGAGTAATTACCGGCATGTTACATCCTTAGTTGCAGTGGTAACCCACACGAAAGGTTACATACAAAATTGGGTTTTATTTTATACGTCAGGCCATTGGTACTTGAAACCCACTCACAGTTGTCGGTTTGGTACCAGGCCAGGTACACATCATCAGAGATCAGCCAGAGGCTAAAAAATCCTGAAGGACAAACATCTTACACGCTACAGACGGTACGTCAAAGAATGAACGGCGGAGTTTTTGAACGGGGCGCAGAAACAGGCCGGAGGATCCCGGCCCGTCATGCAGTCTTACATCGCGTAAGAGAGCTGAATAGTCGTTTTGGTGTCGGTCCGGTCGGGCGCAGAGGACGGCGGATTCTGGTTCCAGGTGACGTTATAAGCCAGCTTCAGCGCAAAGTGGTTGTTAATAGCCACCTGCAGACCGGTTTCGGAGTTCACCGTGGTGTCATCGCTGCCCAGCACTGACACACCCTGAATGAACTTGGTGGTATCGGTCAGTTGCCACTGGTAGCTCAGCGCACCATAGGCCAGAGCAGTAGTGTCATGCCCGCCGTCGTGGTAATCGTCATAACGCACACCAGGACCCGCTTCCACACGGAGTGAGTGCACCGGCCCGTTAAGGATCTGACGACCGTAACCCGCGGCCAGGAAAGTACGTCCGTCATAACCGTTAAAACGATCGCTCAGCCAGCTGGTCTGACCAAACAGGTAGTCAGCGGTATTGAGGTTGTAACGGGAACGGGCACCGAGCTGATAGGTTTCGGAAGAACGCTCATCGTTGGAAGAGGTATTGCTGGCATTGCCCCACAAGCTGTAGGCGGTAGAGGGCTGGTACCAGGTCATATTGGTATTGGCCGTCAGTGAAGAGCTGGTGGTATTACCGGTTTGTGCCAGATAACCGGCAGCGGCATTACCTTCAAAACTTTTCTTTGCCGTGGAGGGATCATCCATGACCGTAAAGACGTTGTTATCCGCCAGTGCCTGATGGCAGATTGCGCCACCGGAGAGTAAAAGTACGACAGACAGCTTGTTAAGCGCTTTCATTAATTGTGACCCGTACGACAGTTTAAAAAGAGTGAGTCTGAAGAGTTTTAGAGGACTCGCAACGCATTTTACGGTAATAATCGTAACATTTTGTTAAATCGCTCTAATAGCCAGGCATCCTGCCGCATCAGCTCTCTGAATGAGAGCATTCCCATTAACGACGCGTATTATAAAGGTTATTAACGCGATTTGCAGCGGGCTGTAAATAAGAAAATTTCCGAGAATGACCCTGGCGCATTTCGGGATGCGTCAAAACATCTCAAAATGTTAATTTTTCATGTAAAAATGAGGTTAATGACGTTTTAACCAGGGGGAATTATTCTCCCATGGACTATGCTGAAAAGTTACGGTTCAACAATGAGGTGAATTATGAGTGCCGCAAGCGTGACGCAATATGTAGTGACCTTCCGCTATCAGGAAGATGGGCTGAGCGAAATTCTGGAGCTGAACAGTGCGCTGACCGCCGGAGGATTTCAGACTTCCCTGAGTGATAAAGAGGGGCATCCGCACGAGTTGGGCACCAACAGTTTTGGCATCGTTAGCGCAATGGATAAAGAAAAAATTCGCGAGCAGGCCGCAGGCATTGGTGAAATGGTGCTGGGCGAAAAACCGCAAGTTGAAGTGCAGACCTGGGATGAGTTCAGACAGGACTCCCAAAACTAAGTTTTTGTAAATAATGCGCAATGCTGTGCGCAACCCCTGATTTTGAGTATTCTTTAAGCGGTAGTATCACCCTGTCCTGCAAGACACAGCGAAAAGAGGAAACCCCTATGTGGTCAGCCATTGGTCGTCTGTTGAGTGAGCAGTTAGGTGTAGCTGAAATCAGTCAGCGTACAGAGTTACCAGGCGGCGATGTCCACCCGGCCTGGCGTATCCGCTATGGAGACCGCGATGTATTTGTGAAGTGCAATAACCGCGAAATGCTGGATCTTTTTACCTGGGAAGCGGATCAATTGCAACTACTGGCCCGCAGCGAAACGGTACGCGTGCCCGAGGTGTATGGCGTGGGCAGCGACCGCGAGGTAAGTTTTTTACTGCTGGAATATATCCCACTGCAACCTCTCGATCCCCGGAGTGCTTTCCAGCTCGGCCAGCAACTGGCCAGGCTGCATCAGTGGAGTGAACAACCGCAGTTCGGCCTCGACTATGACAACAACATCACCACTTCGCCCCAGCCTAACAGCTGGCTGCGTCGCTGGTCGGTTTTTTTCGCCGAACAGCGCATTGGCTGGCAGCTGCAACTGGCCGCAGAAGAAGGCATTCAGTACGGCAACATCGAGCTGATCACCCGCTGTGTCCAGGATGTGCTCGGCTCCCATCATCCCCAACCTTCCCTGCTGCATGGCGATCTCTGGCCGGCTAACTGCGGTGCCAGTGCCAGCGGCCCGTGGATTTTCGATCCAGCCTGCTACTGGGGAGACCGGGAATGTGACATGGCGATGCTGGGCTGGTTTGCCGGGTTACCCGTTGAGATTCTTAAAGGCTATGAGTCGGTCTGGCCGCTGCCTGCCGATTACCTGCATCGCCAGCCAATCTATCAGCTTTATTATTTGCTGAACCGGGCTAACGTATTTGGCGGTCACTGGCTGGGAGAAGCCCAGCGGGCGGTCGGGGCCCTGCTGGACGAAGATGAACAGGGCAAACAGCATGCCCGGCCGGCCTGATGCCGCATCAGGCCACAGGTTCAGTAGATAAAGCCCAGCAGCTTGAGCACGAAGTAGCCCGCCACGGCAATGACGACCGGCAGGATGTACAGCGGGAAGAACTGTAAGAAAATAGTGTGGCGCGGTACGACGATTTTTTCTTCCAGCTGCTGGCGGCTGCGCCCTTCTGCTCCCCTGGCATTTTCAAGGATCATTTGATCTTCAATCCCTTCCTTGAGATGGCGTGACTGACGCCACATTCTGGCCCCCGAAGCCTGCAATGCCAGGCCCACGAAGATCAGCACATAAATAATCCAGAAAGAGACGTTACCCCCCTGATTGAAGTCCGGCACCGGCGAATTGTTCCAGAACGAGTTCAGGAAGCCGGTGTTGAAACGGACCATATCAATCATCACGTGGGAGAAATCCTGCATTACCGCATTGATCCCTTCCCGCTTCTCACGGCTTTTTTCCAGGAATCCCATCAGCGAAATCAGCGTTGAAATGAGCGCCAGAATAAAAATAATCCAGCCAGCGACCCGCTTGAGTATCGCGACCCGCCCAGCTTGTTGATAAGTCATGCTTTCTCAATCCTTATGGTGTGAAGCTGTAAGTTTACCCGCAGGGGGCAAAATGTGCCTGAAAAAAGTGCCCCTGTCGCCACAAATGGCGAATTAACCGTGTCACCCCCCGGATGTTGTCAGCGAAAACTTCATGCTAAGGTGTGTGCAAATTTTAACGGAGCCGAAATATGTCTTACTCCCGCCCGGTGCTGGCTGCAATTTTTGATATGGATGGTCTGCTGATTGATTCCGAACCCCTGTGGGAACGTGCCGAGATGGATATCTTTGCTTCGCTGGATATCGATCTCTCCCGGCGCAGCGAGCTGCCTGATACTCTCGGCCTGCGCATCGATCAGGTAGTGCGCATGTGGTACGAAACGCTGCCCTGGACTGGCCCGGACCAGCAGGAAGTCACCCGTCGCATCGTTGCCCGTGCCCTTAGCCTGGTGGAAGAAACCCGACCTTTATTACCCGGTGTGGAACAGGCACTGTGCCTGTGTAAAGCCGAGGGGCTGAAAATCGGTCTCGCCTCAGCTTCGCCCTTGCCTATGCTGGAGCGGGTGCTGGAGATGTTTGACCTTCGCGACTATTTTGAAGTGCTTGTCTCCGCTGAGGCGCTGCCCTACAGTAAACCGCATCCGCAGGTGTATCTGGATGCTGCAGCGCGACTGGGCGTTGATCCGCTGAACTGCGTGACGCTGGAAGACTCCTTTAATGGCATGATTGCCACCAAAGCAGCGCGTATGCGATCGATTGTGGTGCCAGCTGCGGAATTCGCTGCCGATCCGCGCTGGGCGCTGGCAGATGTGCAACTCTCCTCCCTGAATGACCTGACGTCGGCTGCCCTGCACGGCAAATAATCCCTCTGCGGGCAGATTTTCTCCTGCCCGCCGCGCCTTGCGGCAGCCCGCTGACAAAACAGTAAAATATTTAGCTTTGTTACAGCGTCACATATTTATTCCACTGTATATATCCCCTATACTGGATGAATCGACAGTTCTGCAGCCAGGTGTTCCCCATGACGGCCGAAGGCCACGTTATTTTTGCCATTGCCAGCGCAATTTTTGCCAAACGGGCCGAACTGACGCCCGAGCTGGCAAATGGCGACTGGTGGCATATTGTGCCCGCGGCCCTGCTGACCTGCCTGCTGCCGGATATCGATCATCCTAAATCCACCCTCGGCCAGCGTTTGAAATGGCTGTCACAACCTATCGCCAGAGCCTTTGGTCACCGGGGATTTACCCACAGCCTGCTGGCAGTGATCGGCGGAGTGGTGCTGTTCCAGCTTAAAATCCCCGCTGAATGGCTGATCCCCGCCGATGCTTTTCAGGGGCTGGTGCTGGGCTATCTCAGCCATATTGCGGCGGATATGCTGACCCCGGCGGGCGTGCCCCTGTTGTGGCCATGCCGGTGGCGTTTTCGCCTGCCGCTGTTACACAGCCAGAAAGGGAATCAGCTGGAGCGGGTTTTATGCCTGGCGCTGGTCGGCTATGCCATGTGGTTTCCGCCCGGGATGCCCCCCTTCGGGGCAAACGGCTGGCCTGCGCAGATGGTTAATTCAGTACAAAACAGCATGAACCGCTTTATAAATCACCAGATGGCGCATTAAACAGACGATCAAAGCCAATAAGTTATAACCCATTCTTTTTGGATATATAGCTGCATCCCACTGAACTGTTACCATTCGCCCATTGGCGCACTTGCTGCGCGCTGAAAATTATCTGTAACCTGACGGGGTGAGCACAAACCCCATCACCACTGGAGATTTGGGGATGAACCTTCCATTAATTGCTAACGTGGCGGCTTTTATCGCCCTGTTGGCGATCCTTGCTAAAACTGGCAGCGCCAGCTGGAGCCTGTCTAAACGTGTTCTGGTTGGCCTGGTGATCGGTGTGCTGTTCGGTCTGAGCCTGCATGCCATCTACGGCGCGGACAGCGCGGTGCTGAAAGAATCCATTTCGTGGTTCAATATCGTGGGTAACGGCTACGTCCAGCTGCTGCAGATGATTGTCATGCCGCTGGTGTTTGTGTCGATCCTCAGCGCCGTGGCTCGTCTGCATAATGCCTCTTCGCTGGGGAAAATCAGCCTGCTGACCATTGGTGTTCTGCTGTTCACCACGGCTATTGCCGCGCTGGTGGGCGTGTTCGTCACCTGGCTGTTTGGTCTGAATGCTAATGGCCTGGTCCAGGGAGCGCAGGAAACAGCCCGTCTGGCCGCACTGCAGTCAAACTATGTCGGCAAAGTGGCTGACCTGACCACCCCGCAGCTGCTGCTGTCGTTTGTGCCCAGGAACCCGTTTGCCGACCTGACCGGCGCCAGCCCAACTTCTATTATCAGCGTGGTGATTTTTGCTGCCTTCCTGGGCGTGGCCGCCCTGCACCTGCTGCGGGATGACAAGCCAAAAGGGGAACGCGTCCTGGCTGCCATTGACGTGCTGCAGGCATGGGTGATGAAGCTGGTTCGTCTGATCATGAAGCTGACGCCATTCGGCGTGCTGGCGCTGATGACCAAAGTGGTCGCCAGCTCCAACGTGAATGACATCGTGAAATTGGGTGGCTTCGTTGTCGCTTCGTACCTGGGTATGGCGATGATGTTCGCCGTGCATGCCCTGCTGCTGTCGGTGAACGGCGTGAACCCTAAGCGCTTCTTCCAGAAAGTGTGGCCGGTCATTACTTTTGCCTTTACCAGTCGCTCCAGCGCCGCAACCATTCCACTGAGCGTTGAAGCACAGACCCGCCGCCTGGGCATTCCGGAATCCATCGCCAGCTTCTCAGCCTCATTCGGTGCCACCATCGGTCAGAATGGCTGTGCCGGTCTCTATCCGACCATGCTGGCGGTAATGGTTGCGCCAACCGTTGGCATCAACCCCTTTGATCCAGTGTGGATTGCCACGCTGGTGGGAATTGTGACGCTGAGCTCTGCCGGTGTGGCCGGTGTGGGCGGCGGTGCCACCTTCGCCGCACTGATTGTGCTGCCAACCATGGGTCTGCCGGTCACGCTGGTGGCGCTGCTGATTTCGATTGAACCGCTGATCGACATGGGCCGTACCGCGCTTAACGTCAACGGTTCGATGACCGCCGGAACACTGACCAGCCAGTGGCTGAAGCAGACCGACAAGTCGCTGCTGAACAGTGAAGTGGAAAATGACGTGGAGTTAGCGCACCGTTAACTGTCTCGTTACTGTTTCTCGGGGGCTGACCAGGTGTCAGCCTTTTTTTTAATTGTTCTATAGTTACTGGAGTCTGAAACGACATTAACAGGAGCTGTGAGCATGTCGAAAAAAACCGATAATAATGAAATAAGCCATAACGCCCCATTAACCGGACCAGATTCAGCGAAGCCGGGCATGGATTCTCTGGCACCCGCAGATGGATCGCATAAACCTGCTGCGGAGCCCACCCCTCCCGGGAAACAGCCTACTGCGCCTGGCAGCCTGAAGGCACCCGACATCCATAACGCCAAAATTGATGCGCTGGAAACGTTTCGTAAGGGCAGTGAAAATTTCCCGTTGACCACGAATCAGGGCACGCGTATTGCCGACGATCAGAATTCGCTGCGGGCGGGGACACGCGGGCCAACGCTGCTGGAAGATTTTATCCTGCGTGAAAAGATTACCCATTTTGACCACGAACGTATTCCCGAGCGTATCGTCCATGCCCGTGGTTCGGCCGCGCACGGCTACTTCCAGCCCTACCGTGATATGAGTGACGTCACCAAAGCTGACTTCCTGCGCGATCCTGAGCAGTTGACGCCCGTTTTTGTGCGTTTCTCCACCGTGCAGGGCGGCGCAGGCTCGGCCGATACCGTGCGCGATATTCGCGGTTGGGCAACCAAGTTCTACACCGAAGAGGGCGTGTTCGATCTGGTGGGCAACAACACTCCGGTATTCTTTATTCAGGATGCCCATAAATTCCCGGATTTTGTTCACGCAGTGAAACCTGAACCGCACAATGAAATTCCCCAGGGGCAGAGTGCGCACGACACTTTCTGGGATTATGTCTCGCTGCAGCCGGAAACGCTGCATAACGTTATCTGGGCAATGTCCGACCGCGGTATTCCCCGCAGCTACCGCACCATGGAAGGCTTTGGCATCCACACTTTCCGCTTTATCAATGCAGAAGGTAAAGCCACCTTCGTCCGCTTCCACTGGAAGCCGGTTGCCGGTAAAGCGTCGCTGCTCTGGGATGAGTCGCAAAAACTCACTGGTCGTGACCCCGACTTCCACCGCCGTGACCTTTGGGAAGCGATTGAAGCCGGAGACTTCCCGGAGTATGAGCTGGGTGTGCAGTTAATCCCCGAAGAGGATGAATTTAAATTCGATTTCGATCTGCTGGACGCCACCAAGCTGATCCCGGAAGAGCTGGTACCGGTTGAGCTGATCGGCAAAATGGTGCTGAACCGCAACCCGGACAACTTCTTTGCTGAAACTGAACAGGTTGCTTTCCACCCTGGCCATATCGTGCCCGGTATGGACTTTACTAACGATCCGCTGCTGCAGGGACGGTTGTTCTCCTATACCGATACGCAGATCAGCCGTCTGGGCGGGCCGAACTTTCATGAAATTCCGATCAACCGGCCGGTCTGCCCGTATCACAATTTCCAGCGTCAGGGGATGCACCGGATGGATATTGATACCAATCCGGCCAACTACGAGCCCAATTCCATCAATGATAACTGGCCGCGCGAAACGCCACCTTCTCCACATCGCGGTGGTTTTGAAAGTTATCAGGAGCGAATTGAAGGTCATAAGGTGCGCGAGCGCAGCCCGTCATTCGGTGAGTATTATTCACAGCCGCGCCTGTTCTGGAACAGTCAGACCCCGGTCGAGCAGCAACACATTGTTGATGCATTCTCCTTTGAACTGAGTAAAGTTGCCCGAGCCTATATTCGTGAGCGAGTGGTCGATCACCTGGTGCATATCGACGTGTCGCTGGCAAACGGCGTGGCGGAAAATCTGGGTATCGCCCTCTCCGACGAGAAAATGCACACTGCGCCGCCGAAAGATGTTAATGGTCTGAAGAAAGACGCCAGCCTGAGCCTGTATGCCGTGCCGAGCGGCTCAATTAAAGGCCGCCAGGTGGCGCTACTGGTGAGCGATGGGGTGGTGGCGGCTGACGTGCTGGCCATTCTGCAGGCGTTAAAGGCTCAGGGTGTGCATGCCAAACTGCTGGCTCCCCATATGGGCGAAGTGCGTGCCAATGACGGTTCGCACCTGCCGATCGACGCCACATTCAGCGGCCTGCCGTCATTGACCTTTGATGCGGTGATCGTGCCTGACGGCAATATTGATGCCCTGCTGCTCAGCGGCGATGCACGCTATTTCCTGCTGGAGGCCTACAAGCACCTGAAGGTGATAGGCCTGAGTGGTGATGCCCGCCGTTTCAAATCCCAGTTTGGATTGACTGACAGCGAGCAGGAAGAAGGCATTGTGGAAGACAGCAAGGCTGAAGGCGTGCTGATTAGCGAGTTCCTGTCAGCGCTGGCTGCACATCGCATCTGGTCCCGCAGTCAAAAGGCGCTGAGCGTTCCTGCTTAAGCCTTTGTCTGTAACATGCTGGATCTTAGAGGGATAGTGCAGTCAGGGTTAAGAAATCGTTAAGCACTGTAAGCAACAGACAACAGGGGGCGTTTGCCCCTTGTGTTTTGACTGGCCCGGAGTAATGTTACCCTCAGTCAGAACCAGGAGAAACTGTATGAAAAAGGTGATAAGTGCTCTGTTCGCCTTAACGTTGTTATCACCCGCGCTGGTATCCGCACACCCAGGTGGCTGGGGGCCGGGGCCAGGTTGGGGCCATGGATGGGATCACGGTCCGGGGCGGCTCTCTTTCCTGCCGGATGCGGCAGCTGCGGTGATCATCGGCGGGCTGACCTATTACGCGCTGAACGGTAATTACTACCAGCGTCAGAACGACAATACTTATGTTGTGGTAGAGCCGCCTGTAGAGCGCGTCAGTGGCGCTATGCGGGCGCTGGACTATAACGGTGAGCGATTCTACGTGCAGGACGGACACTACTACCGTCGTGACATTGACGGCCGTTATCTTGAAGTGCCACGCCCGCCGGGGCTGTAATTAAGCATAAAAAAACGGTCACCCAGGTGACCGTTTTTCTTTCAGCGCGGCGGGAAAAGGTTACTGAGCAGCCTGCGGATCGGTGTCGTACTCTTTGCAGCTCTGGAAACCGTAATTCATTACGCGACCAGTATCACCATAGCTGACGAAGTAAGTCTGCAGTTTACCATCACGCTGTCCCAGGACGTAGGTCTGGCAGGTACCGCGGGCGTGTACCATGGTGATTTCAGTAGAAGGTGGGCCAGCAATATCACGTACCTGCTGACGGGTCATGCCCTTTTTCACGTCCTGTACAACCGGTTTCGTTACGTAGCTTTCCGCGCGGTCATAGGCTGTACAGCCGGATAAAACGGCCAGAGCCACAGCAGCACCAATAAATCCTGTTACCTTCTTCATGATTTTATTCCTCATTTATTTTCCATGTCCGCATAAGCCTGGAACATAAAGGTAGATTAATCAACTTTATGGCGGAGAAAAACTCCTTAAGGGTTCGCCTGATGCATGATTATAATGGCTGCTTTGAGAATGAACGTTCGCTCTCAGCCCGGAAACCCGCGTGCGGCTACGGCAGAGACCACACTGGAGCGTGAGATGACCATGAATACCTCAGCTGAAGCCCGGGATGCCCGACATCGCCAGCGAAAGGATGAAATCATTGCCGCAGGCCGTCGCTGTTTTCGCCAGTACGGCTTTCATGGAGCGAGCATGGCGCAACTGGCGGCAGAAGCCCACCTCAGCGTGGGGCAGATTTACCGCTATTTCACCAGTAAAGACGCAATTATTGAAGAGATGGTTAAGCGCATCATCGATACCCGCCTGGTCCATATGGAGGCGACGGCCACCGTCAGCCTGCCGAAGATGTTGGCCTGGCGGCACGCGCTGAATGAAGACGATGAAGCGCTGATGATGGAGGTGGCAGCGGAAGCAACCCGTAACCCGATAGTGGCGGCAATGATGACTGAAGCCGATAATCGCATGTTCACCCACGCCTGTTTAAATGTGAAACGAGACCATCCGCAGTTCAGTGATGAGCATATCCGCGCCTGCGTGGAGATCCTTGCCGTGCTGACGGAGGGCACATCATGGCGACGCCTGACACCGCAGAAAGCGTCAGCGGAGCGCCTGTATTCCTTATACCAACAGTTCAACGATCTGCTTTTTAACACAGAGGAAAAATGACACCTGCACATCCCAATCGTCTTGGCTATGCCATCACGCTCGGCCTGCTGGCGGCTCTCGGGCCGCTCTGCATCGATCTCTATCTCCCGGCTCTGCCCGCGCTGGCAAAAGAACTGGATGCCCCCACTGCCACGGCGCAGCTCAGCCTCACGGCCGGGCTGGTGGGACTGGGTCTGGGACAGTTAATTTTCGGGACCATGAGTGACAAATATGGCCGCCTCCGTCCGCTGCTGATTTCACTGGTTCTGCTGCTAATCGCTTCAGTGGGCTGTGCGCTGGCTCAGAATATCAATCAGTTGCTCCTTGCCCGCCTGTTTGAAGGGCTGTTCGGTGCTGGTGGCGCGGTACTGTCACGCGCCATCGCCCGTGATATGTACAGCGGTCACGATCTGACTCGCTTCTTTGCGCTGCTGATGCTGGTGAACGGCCTGGCGCCGATTGCGGCACCGGTTATGGGAGGCGCCCTGATGGCCCTGCTCAGCTGGCGCGGCCTGTTTATGGTGATCGCTGCCATCGCCGCGCTGCTGTTTATCCTGGCAAAAATCAAGCTGCATGAGACACTACCCGCTGAACGTCGCAGCCAGGGCAGTATTCTCTCTGCCTGGACCGCGCTGGGTGAGGTGATCAAATACCGGCCGTTTATGGGCTTCTGTCTGACTCAGGGGTTTATGATGTCGGGCATGTTTGCCTATATCGGCGCTTCGCCGTTCGTGCTGCAGCAGATTTATGGCCTCTCCCCGCAGGCTTTCAGCTTGTGCTTCGCGGCCAATGGCCTCGGTCTGATTCTTGCTTCACAAACCAGTGCGCGTCTCAGCCCTGTCTGGGGTGAATATCGCGTGCTGAAAGGCGCGCTGACCCTGGCGTTTGTCTCTTCGGCCAGCCTGCTGATCACCGGGCTGAGCGGCGCGGCGCTACCGGTTGTGCTGGTGGCGTTGTTCTTCAGCGTAGCCAGTAACGGCGCGGTCGGCGTGGCAGCGGCTTCGCTGGCAATGCAAAGCCAGGGGCACCGCGCGGGGAGCGCTTCAGCGGTGCTGGGCGTCACCATGTTTACGCTGGGCGGCATCTCTGTCCCGGTTACAGGGATTGGCGGGACTTCAGTGCTGACCATGACCGCCACCATCTTCGGCTGCTATATGCTGGCGATCGTAATGTTCGCTTTACTGGCGCAAAAGCCGAAAACGTCTGATTAATCAGCAACGGGCGAGCAAACAACCGGATTGAATCTTGTTGTTTCTCGCCTGGCGAGTTAGTTTTAATGCAAATGATTTCGCCACTGCCCTGTCGGGCAGGCACTGACTCTGAGGAGAAGTAAATGGCTCTGCAACAGGAAATTATCGACGCGCTGGGCGTCAAACCTACCATCGACGTGAAGCAGGAAATTCGTACCAGCGTTGAGTTTCTGAAGTCCTACCTGAAGACTTATCCGTTTATCAAGACGCTGGTGCTCGGCCTGAGCGGCGGCCAGGACTCCACTCTGACCGGTAAACTGAGCCAGCTCGCCATCAGCGAGCTGCGCAGCGAGACCGGCGACCAGAGCCTGCAGTTTATTGCCGTACGCCTGCCGTATGGCGTACAGGCCGATGAACAGGACTGTCAGGATGCGATTGATTTTATCAAGCCGGACCGCGTGCTGACCGTCAACATCAAAGAAGCCGTACTGGCCAGTGAGAAGGCGCTGCGCGACGCGGGTATCAGCCTGTCAGATTACATTCGCGGCAATGAAAAAGCCCGCGAACGCATGAAGGCGCAGTACAGCATCGCCGGGATGACCGCCGGTGTGGTGGTGGGCACCGACCATGCCGCCGAAGCGGTGACCGGCTTCTTTACCAAGTACGGTGATGGTGGCACCGACATCAACCCAATCTTCCGCCTGAACAAAGGCCAGGGGAAAAAGCTGCTGAAAGCGCTGGGCTGCCCTGAGCATCTGTATCTCAAGCATCCAACTGCCGATCTGGAAGATGACCGCCCGGGCCTGCAGGATGAAGTGGCGCTGGGAGTGACTTACGAGATGATCGACCAGTATCTGGAGGGACAGACCATCGAGGCCGCGGCCGCCAAAGTTATTGAGGGCTGGTACCTGAAAACAGAGCACAAGCGACGTCCACCGATTACCGTTTTCGACGATTTCTGGAAAAAATAGCCTCACAGAGTATCAACGGGCGCTGCGACAGGCGCCTTTTTTTTGTGAAAGGGAACACATGGTTCTGACACCGCAACGTGCAACGCTGACTGGCCTCTGCGCCATCGTGTTATGGAGCACCACCGTCGGGTTAATCCGCAGCATTTCTGAATCCCTCGGCCCCACCGGGGGCGCAGCATGGATTTACAGTGCCAGCGCCCTGTTCCTCTGCCTCGCTCGGGGGTGGCCGAGCTGGCGCACTCTCCCGGCACGTTATTTGTGGCTGGGCGGCTTGCTGTTTGTCAGCTATGAAATTTGCCTTGCTGTGTCTATCGGTCTGGCCCATAACCGTCCACAGGCGCTGGAGCTGGGGATGATCAATTATCTGTGGCCAAGCCTGACCATCGTCTTTGCCATCCCTCTTAACCGTCAACATTTTCGCTGGTGGCTGTGGCCTGGCCTGATCCTTGCGCTGGGCGGGATCGTCTGGGTGCTGAAGGGCGACAGCGCATGGACGCCGCTGTTGCTGTGCCACAACATCATGGATAATCCACTGGCCTACGGTCTGGCGTTCTTTGCCGCCTTTGCATGGGCAATGTACAACAACGTCACCCTCCGGTATGCCGAAGGCCAGAGCGGCGTCACGCTGTTCTTTGTGATCACCGCCCTCGCTCTGTGGGCAAAATTTTTTATTACCGGTCAGCCCCAGCCGATGCAATTCAGTACCGGTGTGGTACTGGAAGCGCTGTTTATGGCGGCCTCAACAGCGATTGCCTACTCCGCATGGAACACCGGCATTCAGCATGGCAATATGACGCTGCTGGCAACGGCTTCCTACTTTACACCGGTCTTTTCCGCGCTGCTGGCTTCCCTCTGGCTGCAGCTTACGCCGTCATTCGGCTTCTGGCAGGGCGTGGCAATGGTCACGGCAGGTTCGCTGATTGGCTGGCGGGCCACGCGCTGACGGGCTCTTTGTTCTCCACTGCGCGTCTGCTACACTGTACAGGTAACCAGTAAACGGAGTGCAATGTGGCAAGACGTGCAGCAAGCCATCGCCTGGAGTTTGAACCGGCAGCCCTTTATCAGTATCCCGAGCATCTGCGCCCTTCACTGCAAGGGCTACCTTCCCTGCCGGGCGTTTATATTTTTCACGGCGAAAGCGATACTCTGCCGCTCTACATTGGCAAGAGTGTGAATATCCGCAGCCGGGTGATGTCCCACTTTCGTACCGCTGACGAAGCCAGAATGTTGCGCCAGGCGCGACATGTCTCCTTTATCACCACCGCCGGAGAGCTGGGCGCGCTGCTGCTGGAAGCGCAGATGATCAAAAATCAGCAGCCGCTGTTCAATAAGCGTCTGCGTAAAAACCGCCAGCTGTGCTCATTGCATATCAGCAATATGCAGCCCGCCGTGGTCTATGCCAAAGAGGTGGATTTTTCCCACACGCCCGATCTGTTCGGCCTCTACTCCAGCCGTCGTTCGGCGCTGGACACGCTGCAAAAAATTGCCGATGAACAGCGTCTCTGCCTGGGGTTACTGGGGCTGGAAAAGCTCAGCAAAGGCCGGGCATGTTTCAGGTCAAGTCTCGGCCGCTGTGCCGGCGCCTGCTGCGGCCGGGAATCGCTGGAGCAACATCATCAGCGTTTGCTGGCGGCGCTGGAGAAAGTGCGCGTGCAGTGCTGGCCATGGCAGGGAGCGGTGGGTGTGGTGGAACAAGGTGCGCTGCAGACCCAAATCCATATAATCAATAACTGGTTCTATCTTGGCTCCGTGGAAGATATTGCCTCCGCCAGCCAACTGACCTCAACGCCACAGGGCTTCGACAGCGATGGCTACAAGATCCTTTGCCGCCCGGTAATCAGCGGTAAATTTCCGGTCATCCCGCTCTCCTGAGCGCCAAAATAAAACCGCCGACGCTGTCCACGGCATCAGGGCCATTGTGAACAACGTCGGCGGTCTCCATTCAGTCTGGCAGTGAAACGTTACTCTTCTTCAGGTGCCATTTTACCATCGTGGTGCGGCTTTTCAGACAGACGTTTCTCAAAGTTCTGGTTGAACTGTTTCTTCTGCTCAGGCGTCAACACGTTGTACATTTTGTTCTGAGTTTCCATCATGTTAAGTGCACGTTCTTTGCCGTTCGCGGCCATCTGGCTGGCCTGCGCTTCGGCTTTTGCCTGATCGAAAGAGTCAGAAGCAATGATGCTGTGCATGGTGCGACGCTCTTCCAGCGATGGACGTTTCATATCCTTGTGCGCATCTTTCATGATGGTACGCATCTGCTGTTTCTGCGCATCGGTCAGGTTCAGACCTTTAAACATTTCATGCTCCGGACCCTGGTGGCGCGGTGGCTTATGCATCATTGGTTTGTCTGCCCCGGCCGGAGCGGGTGTGATGTTATCAGCCGCAGCGTGAACGATATTTGCCGCGCCCATAGCCAGAGTCATAGCAACAACAAGAGAAGTGAATTTACGCATAATAGTGTCCTTATCTTTCAGTTCAATGGCGACGCTATGTCGCGATGTCGGAAACAAGTTTATTGTGCTGAACGTCAAGTACTCAGAGGCTGAGTAAAACCCTGAAAGCATAAAAGACAAAAACGCGGCGATCATGGAGAGAATGCGAAGATTAGGGTGAAGAATTGCAAAAGAATATGAATTTGAAGCGGTTAATGCAGAGATTATGGAGAAGTGTAATACAAGCGACAGTATTGGGAAAGGATAAAGTAAGTGCAAAACAGGTTTTCGCCTGGCGATGAAATCACCGCAACGGGTTACGCCAGGCAAATTGCAGTTCAGGACGGCTGCGGGGGTGAAATACTCATTGCGCCTTCAAACATCCGGACAACCTTAGTTTGCTCCGGTGGCTTTATTATGGGCATTATCTTCCACCAGCATCAGGCCTGCCCGCTGCCCCAGCGCCACAGTGGGGTTGGGGAACATCACATATTCCCTTGCCTGCTGCACGAAGTAACGCTTTTCGCCATCTTCAGCCAGCAGGGTACCTTGCGGAAACGCGGTGAAGTTGAGCGTGTCATGACTCATATGCAGGACAAAAGCTTCAGAGAGACGGGTGATCTGCTGTGAGACACGATAGCGTACCGGTTCTCCGATGGGTTGAGGAAGCGCTTCACCGGACAGAATGGCGGCCAGAGCCTCTCTGGTCGCTGCAAACTGGTTCAGGTCGTTGCTGCCGAAGGGTAAGGCTTTGCCCAGTTCCAGCGTGCAGCTGGCGGCGCTGAAGTGCTGAGAGCTGTAATGAGTGAAGGTGCCGCCCGGCGCACGATGGAACACCAGTGCGTCCAGACCGGCGGCCGCCAGCCAGTGCAGAAAATCGTCAGGCCACGGCGTTTCGCGCAGCGGCATCACGCCGAATCGGGTATGCCAGGAGCCACGGATGGCAGTGTGCAAATCAAGATGCCAGCGCACTTCATCACTGTTGCCTGCCTGCCAGAAAGTTTCCATTGCCTGTTCCAGTCGCCATGCCCGCCGCGCTTCCGGCGAATCTTCGTACTGCTGCCAGCGGCCACCAAACAGCCGGTTGACGTCGCAGCGCAGGTAGCGTTTGTTCGCTCTGAGGGCTACCGGGTTGCCGAGGATCAACAGCAGCCGCGGCAACAGTGGACGCTCTCCGGCTAACAGCTGGCCAGAGAGTTGATTGAGTATTTCAACCGGGGCGGTTTCATTGCCGTGGATCCCGGCGGAGATCACCAGCGCCAGCGATGATGCGTTGACCGGGGTCAGTTCAAGGATCCCGTCATCCAGCCACTGCCAGCTCAGCAGGTCGTTGCGGCCTGAGAAGTTCGCGGGCGGCTCTCCGGAGAGGGTTTGTTTCAGAAAATCCTGCATGCATTCTCCTTGTTATGAATATCGGCTCCTTCGAAAATAGCCAGGTGCGTCGCAGAGTATCACGACGCACGCCTGATTCCGTGTTTACTGCTGAAAGTGGTAGACATTTCCTAAGTTTAGCAGCCTGGTGAGTTCGTCAAGCGCTTCCCTTCCTTCCGTCAGCAATTGCGGGTCGGCCAGGTCTTCATGGCGCAGACGATCGCGGTAGTGTTTTTCCACCCAGCCGTTCAGCGTGGCGAACAGCCGATCGTTCATCATCACCGCAGGATTGACGGCAGCCTGCTGGGCCTCATTGAGCACCACGCGCAGACGCAGACAGGCCGGGCCGCCGCCGTTGCACATGCTTTCCCGCAGATCGAACACCTTGAGCTCGTCGATAACCCCACCGCTTTCCACCAGATCGCCCAGGTAACGCCAGACGCCCGGATGCCTGCGTGCCTCTTCCGGCAGTACCAGCAGCATTTTTCCGTTGGATTTGCTGAGCAACTGGCTGTTGAACAGATAGGTCGAAACCGCATCCGCCACGCTGACAAGGTTGTCCGGCACTTCCACCGGCGTGAAGGCGGGCATTTTTTCCCGCAGGGTCGCCAGCAGTTCGGGCTGGTGCAGAAACGCCAGCTGATGGCAGAACAGCACCTGCTGGTTGCTGACGGCGATCACGTCATTATGGAAGACCCCCTGATCGATTACCGCCGGGTTCTGCTGGGCAAAGACGGTTTTCTGCGGATCGAGCAGATGCAAACGGGCAACGGCTTCACTGGCCTCACGCGTCTGCCTGGCTGGATAACGTACAGGGACCAGCCCGCTGCTGCGCTCCTCACGGCCATAAATAAACAGCTGCACGCCAGCATCGCCGTAGCTGCGGCTGAAGCGGTTATGGTTGGCGGCCCCTTCATCGCCAAACATCGCCACCTGCGGCAGAGCATCATGCACGCTGAAATGCTCCGCATCGCGGAATATTGCACGCAATAAAGCCCCGGTAGTGGGTGCTTCCATCGCCCGGTGGAATTTATTGTTCAGATTAGCCACGGTGAAGTGCACGCGGCCATCGGCACTGTCAGCTGAAGGGGAAACGGTAGCCGCATTGGCGACCCACATCGCCGAGGCTGAGCTGGCTGCTGACAGTAATTGCGGTTCCCTGCGGAAGGCTTTTTCCACCACCTGTGCATCTGTGCCGGTAAAGCCGGTTTGCCGCAGAACGGCCACGTTCGGGCGCTCATGCGGCGGGATCACGCCCTGCACAAAACCCGCATCGGCCAGCGCCTTCATCTTCAGCAACCCCTGCAGTGCCGCCAGCTTAGGGTTCGACTCATGATGCTGATTACGGGTGGAAGCCTCGTTGCCAAATGACAGGCCGGCGTAGTGATGGGTCAGCCCGGGCAGGCCGTCAAAGTTCGCTTCGCGGGCGCTCATTGCTCGCCTCCCGTCTGGCCGAAGTCCAGCCCAGGTGACAACGTCACGGGCAGTGACAGATCGGCGCTCTCCAGTGAAGCCATCGGCCATGCACAGTAATCCGCAGCGTAAAATGCGCTGGCACGGTGGTTACCGGAAGCGCCAATGCCGCCAAACGGCGCACTGCTGGCCGCACCGGTCAGCGGTTTGTTCCAGTTGACGATCCCCGCACGGCCCTCAATCAGCAGACGGTCAAACAGCTCACGCTGGCCGGAAATCAGCCCCAGAGAAAGACCGTAGCGCGTGGCGTTAGCCAGACGGATGGCCTGATCGAAATCATCATAGCGAATGACCGTCAGCAGCGGGCCAAAGACCTCTTCATCCGGCACGTTTTTGAGGGCAGTGACATCAATAATACCCGGAGTCAGGATAGCACTGTCCCTTGCTGGCCAGCGCATCGGCAGCAGCACTTTGCCACCGGCATCAACCCGGGCCTGCCATTCGCTGAAAATCCGCTCGGCGGCCTGCAATGAGATCACGCTCCCCATAAATGGCTGCGGCTCGTCATCCCAGCGACCGGTACGAATTCTTGCCGCGACCTCTGTCAGACGGGCAAGGAAAGCATCTCCGGTTGCGCCGCGCTTCACCAGCATTCTGCGGGCACAGGTACAGCGCTGACCGGCGGTAATAAAGGCGGACTGGATGGCGATGTTGACTGCCGCATCTGTGTCTTCGGGATCTTCCACAATCAGCGCGTTGTTGCCGCCCATTTCCAGAGCCAGCATTTTGTCCGGGCGTCCGGCAAACTGTCGGTGCAGCTGGTAACCGGTAGCGGCGCTGCCGGTAAACAGCAGTCCGTCAATTTCATGATCCTGCGCCAGTGCCTGACCGGTGTCGCGACCGCCCTGTACCATATTCAACACGCCGCCGGGCAAACCGGCATTGAGCCACAGCTTCACCACTTTTTCCGCAATCACCGGCGTCAGTTCGCTGGGTTTGAACACCACGGTATTTCCAGCCAGCAGCGCCGGAACAATATGTCCGTTCGGCAGATGTCCGGGAAAATTATAGGGGCCAAACACCGCCATCACGCCGTGTGGACGGTGGCGCAGCGAGCTGTCAGCCGCCAGCGTTTCACCAGTACGCGCATGATAGGCCTTTACCGAGATGGCGATTTTGTTGATCATCGCCTGAATTTCCGTCGCTGCTTCCCAGCGCGGTTTCCCGGTCTCATGCGCAATGGTTACCAACAGGTCTTCTTTGCTCTTTTCCAGCAGCGCGGCAAATTTTTCCGCAATCGTCTGACGTTCGGCAAAGGGACGGCGGGCCCAGCCCGGAAACGCGGCGCGGGCAGCCTCACAGGCAGATGAGACCTGGCCTGTACTGGCAGCCTTGCCCTGCCACAGCAACTCTCCACTGACCGGATCGCGCTTATCAAAACTCTCACCGCCGCCGGTCAGCCATTGTCCGTTTATACAGTGCGTCATGCTTTTTTCTCCGAACCTGATAATGTCACTACGCGCAGGGCATCGCCCTGCCCGCAGCGTAAAATTTCTGCCTGTTCCGGGGTGATGGCCAGGCTTTCTCCCTGTGGATCAACATTGAGCAGCACCGCGCGAAAATCGTCATAGCGCTCGTTGCCTACCAGACACAAAGGGTGATGACTGCCCTGCACTGCGCCAATATTGACCGGCAGCAGACGGCTCTTACGGATCGCCCGCACGCGATCAATATCGCACTCCAGCGTCGGGCCGCCGTCGAAGATGTCGACGTAGTTGAGGTATCGGAAGCCCTCCGCTTCCAGTACCGCGCGGGCTGGCGAGGTCTGCGGATGGGTTTTACCAATCACTTCCTGCGCATCGGGCGACAGGTAGTCAATATACAGCGGATGCTTCGGCATCAGCTCGGCGATAAAAGATTTCTGCCCGGTGCCACACAGGTAATCTGCTGCGCTAAAGGACATGGAGAAGAAGCGGCTGCCGACACTTTCCCAGAACGGTGAATGGCCATGTTCGTCAATCCAGCCGCGCATTTCGGCCACCACTTTCTGCATAAAACGATCGCGGAAAGCCGCCATAAACAGGAAACGGGACTTCGACAGCAGATAACCGTTTTTGCCGTTACGGTAATCCGGGTCGAGGAACAGTGTGCAAAGCTCGCTGCTGCCGGTATGATCATTACTCAGCGACAGTGTCGGCAACATGTTGTAGACATTCAGCTCTTTTGAAGCGTGCACCTGAGTGCCGACACGGAAGTTGTACCAGGGATCCTGTAACCCCACGGCCACCTCAATGGCGCAGATGCCCACCGTCTGGTGCGTGTCGCTGTCTTCCAGCACAAACACGTAGCCCTGCTCGGCCCGTGGCAGCGCGCCCTGCCAGGTGAGGATCGAGCGGTCGATACGCGCCGACAGCGTGGCGCTGTCGGCAGGCAGAGAAGTCAGCCCCCCGCCGGTTTTCCCGGCAAGGACCATCAGCTGAGCAAGGTCGTCACGCTCAACAGGGCGGATGATCATCATGATCCGGCCCCTTCAACCACGGCGCGGCAGGCTTTTTCAAACCGAGCCAGACCCTCTTTCACTTCCTGTTCGGTGATGATCAGCGACGGTGCAAAGCGCACCACGCTGGCGCCGGCAATCAGCACCATCACCCCTTCACGAGCCGCCGCCTGGTTAATCAGCCTGGCCTTACCGCCGTAGTCTTCATTCAGCACGCAGCCAATCAGCAGGCCCAGTCCGCGGATTTCACTGAACAGATGCAGGCGCTGGTTAATGGCGTTCAGGCCTTGCACAAACCACTGATGACGTAACGCCACGCCCGCCATCACTTCCGGACGATTGATCAACTCCATCACCTTACCTCCCACCGCGCCGGCCAGTGGGTTACCGCCGTAAGTCGTTCCATGGGTCCCTACCCCCATCACGCCAGCCAGTTTTTCAGTGGTCAGCATGGCAGCAATCGGGAAGCCGCCCCCAAGGGCTTTAGCGGTGGTCAGTACGTCCGGCGTCACCCCATAATGCATATAGGCATACAGCGAGCCGGTACGACCCACGCCGCTCTGCACCTCATCAAAAATCAGCACGGCCTGATGCCGGTCACAAAGCTCGCGCAGGCCTGACAGGAAGGCGGGTTCAGCAGGCACTACGCCGCCCTCGCCCTGAATTGGCTCGACAATCACTGCGCAGGTCTGGTCATTGATTAACGCCGCTGCCGAAGCGAGATCGTTGTAAACCGCGTGCTGGATCCCGCCCGGCAATGGCGCAAAATCTTTTGAGTAAGCAGGTTGCCCCCCCGCGGATACGGTAAACAGCGTGCGGCCGTGGAAGGCATTTTTAAATGCCACAATGCCGCTCTTCTGCTCACCGGCAGCATCATGTGCGGCTTTCCGGGCCAGCTTGAGCGCGGCTTCGTTAGCTTCTGCCCCGGAATTACAAAAGAACACCCGGTCGGCGAAGGTGGCGTCAATCAGCTGTTTCGCCAGGCGCAGGATCGGTTCATTGGTATAGCCGTTACCAGTGTGCCACAGCCGCGCAGCCTGCTGCTGCAGTGCCTGCTGAAGATCGGGATGAGCATGGCCCAGCGCATTGACTGCAATGCCGCCCGCAAAGTCGATGTAGGAATTGTCCTGCTGATCCCACAGCGTGGAGCCCTCCGCCCGCACCGGCACAAAGCTGGCCGGCGCATAGGTTGGAACGATCCACCGATCAAAATTCTGGCGAGTAACTTCTGGTTGCATGACGGCCTCGTTAGTCCTGCCCGCTGACAGGTAATCAATAAGTTTAATAAGTGTTAACGAAAAGATTCATTACGCCCTTACTGTAAATTGCACGGTTCGTGCCAGCCAGCGATAAAATTGCATAAACCGGTTCATTGCACAGAAAATCAATAAGTTAAGTACGTTTACTATTCACTTATAATGCATAAAAAGTGAATAAAGTCGTGAGGCGGGCAGGTTTACCGAATAAAAAAGAGAAGAATTATGCAATAAGAAAATAATATATTGCTTTTGTGATCGCTCCTGAAATTTAGCCGTAAAAAGAGGCCATTAGCGCACCTTTTTGGCGCACGCTGCACCGTAAACGCGCAAAACTCGCCAGAATAAAACATGTGTCGCCGCCAGAGCACAGGCGTATTCATCCTGTTGTGAATGTTAACCTCAAAGCGAAAACTTAAGTCAGCACCGGGCAGATGAGAATTTTATTGCCTTTATTTCACCGTGGGTGGGATAAAAGAAGCCGCAAGTCATACGAAATAACTCAATGAAATTAGTTTCTCGGCTAATTAAATTAACAGCTGCAATCGGGCATTATTATCACGCTGTAAACCAATTTTTAAAACGGCCTTTATTCAGAGAGAAACATAATGAAATACAGAGCTAACTGAAAATGCGAAAACCGCAGATTATTCCCGGTAGAATTATGACTGCACTGAACAAAAATCAGACATCCTGACATTATTTTTACGACGGTTAAATTGATAGTAATTTGTTAAAATAAGGTAATAAAAAAATAATAATTACGCGTTAAAACAGCCATCTGTATTGCCTTTATTTCATAAGTTAAGCCTGCTATCAAATAAGTAAATTGCCTGTGATCTGGCAAAACCGTCTTTAATCATCGGAAAGAATGATGATTACGCCACTGTTACATTAAGTTACAATAATTTAATTTTTATGACATGCCACCCTATGTCATTTTATTTCACGACGCAGTTCGAGGTCGATAATATAAATAATGAACAGGGTAGAAATGATGAAGCGCAATTTAGTGGCATGGACTCTCCCTGCCCTGCTCGGGATCAGCAGTGTCAGCGCAGCCGAAATATATAATAAAGACGGCAATAAGCTTGAGAAAAATTAACACGGGTCACTTTATCTCTTCTGACGCAGTCAATAATGGCGATGTTTCCCACACCCGGTAGGGCTTCAAAGGTCAGACCCAGATCGGCGATCGTCTGACCGGTTATGGCCGCTGGGAGTATCAGTTCCAGGACACTAACTCAGAAGGCAGCGATGCGCAGGCTGGCAACAAACCCCGTCTGGGCTACATGGCTTCTCGCGGGAAGGAGATTGAGAACATCGGCAGCGCCGACCTCTACCAATATGTCAGCGTCGGCGGGACTTACTGCTTCAACAAGAACATGCTGGCCTATGCGGAATATCGCATCAACCAGCTGAGTGACCGCAATCCACTGGAGCTGAAAACCGACGATATCACTGCTGTGGGTCTGACTTACCCGTTTTAATTGTTCCCCCCTGATAGCGGTGTCTGGGTTCGGGGCGAAGAAATTCGCCCCTTGAGGCGATAATCAGCCAGCCGGTCGCGGGCAATGTTCTTCATTTTCACCTCGCACATGATATCAAAATCGCTAAATGACAATGCCCAGTCATTCAGGGTGTCATTGAAGTAATAATCCGCATGCGCCCGCAATTTTGTCGCCGGAACGTCCAGCGCATCACGGTCCGGGAAACCCTGTTCAGGGATCAGCCCCTCGCGTGAGATCGAATAGTGCAAAACAGGTCTGACTCCCCGCCACGACTGTTTGATCAACTCAATACGCGGATCGTCAGGCTGGATAAACTCGTTTTCCTTGACCCAGTGGTGATGAATATCCAGGACTATCGGGCAGAGATCCCTGGCCTGCAGAACGTCATCCAGTGAACAGGATATCTCATCATTCTCCACGGTCAGCATCAGCCTGGCTTCCGGGCTCAGCCTGCCGAAGGCTTGACGAAAACCGGCAAAACCGCCTTTGCCATTCATATGAATATTGATTTTGAAATCCTGGAAGGTCCGACCGTAACCCAACAGGGTGGCGCACAGGGCGTGGTATTCCACATCCTCCAGCGCCCTCTCCACCACCGCAGGATTGTCCGAAGCCAGCACGGAATACTGTCCGGGATGGAATGACAGGCGGATTTGCTGTGCCCGCGCCAGCTCGCCGCAGCGGGCGAACTGCGGATGGAAATCCGGTAAAAAAGCGCCGAAGAGTGGACGGGCTTCCGGCACGGTATACAGCGGCAGCAGGTCGCTGCCAATCCGGAACATCCGCCGATCTTCAGGCAGCCCGGCCAGTTGCTCCAACACCTGATAGAGTGCGTTAAGATTATGTTGGGTGATCTCATGCAGCAGTGCGAACCGCTGGTTAGTCTCCATGCCGAGAAACCGCGTGCGAGTGGTCGCCCTGAAAGGAAAAACCTGTTTCAGGTCCTCCCCGAGAAATTTACATGCGAAGCCAGTTTTCATCATTCCCCCTTTGCCCTGGTGAACAGAGTCTAACAGCTGTGGCGAAAGGCAGCGGCTTTATGCCTGCCTGCCCACACTTAAGGCAGTGAGGTGGTGACGACTCCGTCAGGGAGCCATCAGGTCAAACTGGTCGGTTTGACTGCTCTGCAACGTGACTGGCTGCACCAGCTTCAGGGTGATCCAGTTTGAGGTCACTCGCTGTTGCTTACTGTCCACCAGCGTGACCGAAAGGTGATATTCGTTGCTGGCATTCACCGAATTATCCCATGCCGGGATAATGATGCTCCAGCCCTGTGAATCGGTTTTATTCGCCGGCGTGGTCAGACTTAACGCCTGCGTATCCCCCTGCCAGCTGATAGCAGTGATCGGGTTGCTGTTGCGGATCTGCAATTTAAGCGGCAGCGTTTCGCCCGGCTGCACCTGCCAGGGCGGCGTAGCAAGGAACACGGACAGAGTTTTTCGCTGGCGGAACTCCATCACCGGCGAGTTATTCCGGCTTACTGCATCATAACGGCTGCCGCTGAGCGAACGGGCCGCGGCGACGTTATCGGCGGAGAGCTGTTTACTCAGCGCCACGCCGATCTGATAATTCATTTTCAGGCCAAACAGATCCTGAGTTTCACCGGTATCCGCCGTTTTCCGCGAGGCGGTCATGGTGAACAGTGGCACCGGCGTGTAGCTGACGCCCAGCTCAACAGCCGAGGGGTTGGTACCGGTGGTGCCACTGTTGAACAGGTCGACATTGTCCCCCAGATACTGCTCGTAGCTGAGGGAGACCCCCAACTGCTGGTAAAATGGCAGATACCCCTGCGTGGTAATGTCATAGCCCCGCGCCATGCGCATTTGCGAGGTATCAGAACGGTTGTTCCAACCGGACAGGGGCTGATAATAGTTGGCAGAGAAGCGCAGGAAGTGGCTCCAGGCTTCCGCGCCCAGCGAGCCGCGCTGCTGGCTGGATTCAAACAAATCGTCGACAAAAGCGTTATAACCCAGCCGCCAGTTGCCCGCCAGCCAGCGCTGGCCCAGTCCGGCATTGCCCACCAGACCATAGTCGGTCTGCTGTACGCCCAGCTGGCTAAAGGTCAGGTAGCGGTAGTTGTCCTGCCAGGGCGTGACCAGCTGGGCTGAGGTACCGTCAAAGTTTCCGTGCGTATCCACCATCAGTGACAGACTGGCGCGTCCATAGGGGGAAAGCAATTCTTTCCCCTCGGTTTCAGCCCGTTGCGCCGCCTCATCCCGGAAATGGTTAAACGCCCACTGCCCCGCTTCGTTGCCCAGTGATTTATCGTCATCGCTGTTCATGCTGGCTTCACCAATGCTTTTCATGGCTTCGGCCACACGTTTTTCCAGCGCGGAGTCAGATTCTGGTGTGCTGCCCAGCGTGGGTAACTGGCTGGTGAAACGGGCAGGATCGTTAAAAGGAGCATCGGCAACGCGGGTGTCGGTGGTCAGAGCCTGCGCAGAAGGCAGACCTGCGGTCACCAGAATCAGCAGCGCCAGGCTGCGGTAAAGCGTGGAAAGTAAATTGACTCTTCTCATAACCCCATTGATTACCGCAGGCAAGACGGCATTAGCTGTAAAAATGGAAGATGGCTCACAAATTTGATATGTGATCAGCTTAACACTTTTGCCTGCCCGGGATCATCCCGTAATCCCGACTGTACCGGTGAGCATGTCTCAACCGCTTTACGCTGGGATAATCCTCCACCCGGCACAGGAGTTAGGCACTGACGAATGCCGACCCGGTGGGAGCAGCCGGGCTGACCGGCGCGCTTCAGCAGGATCCCTTCACCCACTCGGCCATCAGCTCACATCTAACCTGACGGAAGCGACCATCCGTACCGACCTGCGCATGCTGCAGAAAGAGGGATTTGTTCAGCGATATCATGGCGGTGTCACCCTGATGACCGGGATTTGACTGAAAAGAGCGAATCTTCACGCCAGAAAACTTATCAGAAAATCTGATTATTTAAGCCCCATTTCTCCACGCAGAAAAAGGCCGGTTAAAGCCAGTCAAGGCGGACCGCCCCCGACCTGATAATCAAACCTAATCAAATTAACCCGTTGTCACCGCTACCACTGACTTTGTCTCCTGCCAGGGGGTTGCTAACATGTAAAGTCGCATGCTGCAATGGTTCCCATTCCCAAAAGCGTCATGTAAACTGACAGAATATTTATCTTTCTGTAAACCTGAATAATTTTTCATGCGCAGAGGCCAGCGGGTCGGCTGCGTAAGCGTGGGATTTTGCTTGTGGACGATAAGACTCACTGATGATATTCACGAGGATCAATGTGAAAATAAGCATCGCGTTAACCCTGCTGGCAGTACTGAGCCTGGCCGGATGTAAAGCACCGCCTCCCGCGGTGACCGATGACACCCTTGTCACATCGGAAGTGGATGGGGTACAGCTGACACATCGTCATGCAGTACAGGCACCGCACTCCTTTACTCCGGTTAATGAAACTTACCGGGCGCTGTATGGCGCATCGGTAATGAACAGCCCTGACTATGGCGGTAAAATTATCCGCTATCTGGATAATGGCAAGCCGTTCACCGTGCTGGGCGAGGTGGAGAACCACTGGCTGGCCGTAGCAGAAGAGGATCAGCAGCAACTGATCGGTTACGTGCCTTTCAAAGCCGGGGTCAAAGCCGAAATTTACGATGCCACCCTCAAAGGCGACCGACCGCGCGCGCGCAAAAACAGCAGCGCAAAAAAGGTTTGCGTTGACGTGGGTGGAAAGAGCAAAGCCTGTCGTAATAATGATACAGCGACCTGGATCCTTGAATAGGCCCGGTTGCTGCCGCACAGCAGAGACAGTTAAGTTTGATGACCCCGGAATACCCTGCTGACAAGCCTCTCTCCGTCAGCCAAGAGAACCCGTTACTTGCCGCTGCTGCACCATTGCTCAATGCTATCGTGCAGATCCGTCTGGCAGCAACGCATGATGACCCCGCCGGCCTGCGGCAGCAGCTGGTCGATGAAATTCGCCAGTTTGAAACCCGCAGCAAGCAGGCAGGTTTACCTTTCGATATCATTATCGGTGCCCGTTACTGCCTGTGCAGCGCACTTGATGAAGCCGCTGCGCAGACCCCATGGGGAACGCGCGGCGTCTGGTCCGGTAACGGACTGCTTGTGACCTTTCATAATGAGAGCTGGGGCGGTGAAAAAGTCTTCCAACTGCTGTCGCGTATTTCCCAGACGCCGGGGCAGCATCTCTGGCTGCTGGAAGTGATCCACTACTGCCTGCTGCTGGGGTATGAAGGGCGCTACCGGGCGGTCGATCATGGCCGCATCCAGCGCGACTCCGTGCGCACCCGCCTCGCCCAGTTAATCAGCGATACCCGTGGCGTGCAGCAACCGCCAGCGTCGCCACAACCGCTGGCTCCCGCCGGGCAAAATACCCTGTGGCGTCCTCCGGTTCCTCTGTGGGCCTGCATTACCGTAACCGCTTTTATTGCCTGCCTGATTTACTCCGGTCTGAACTGGCGGCTGGGTAATTCTGCCGAGCCGCTGCTACGCTCAATCTGGCAGACGCCACTGCCTAAACTGGAGATTGGCAAACGCAGCCCTTCCAGCAGAGCGCTGCTGGATATCCGCCAGCGGCTGGACGATCTGATCTCTGCGCGTCAGCTGGATGTGGCTGATGGTGCCAGCGGCAGCAAAGTGATTGTTGCAGCCGACAAACTGTTCAGCGGCACCGGCACCGATCTGACGCCAGAGGGGCGCGCCATTATTACCCGCGTTTCCGCGGCTATGGACAATATTAAGGGAACCGTCCTGGTGAGTGTTTATACTGATAACCAGCGCGTGCGCTCAACCCACTTCGCCTCCAGCTATGAGTTCTCAGTGGCTCAGGCCCGCAGCATCAGCACCCTGATGCAGCAACAGATGCAGACGCCAGGTCATATGATCCGCAGTGAAGGCCGGGGGGACAGCAGCCCGCTGTTACCGAATGACAGCCGGGAAAATCGGGCGCAGAACCGCAGAGTTGAAATCATCCTCTTCCCTGCCCCGGAAGCACCGGTTGTTGAAGCGGGGAAATCCTGATGCCTTCCACTTTTACCACGGTGTTCCTGAGTCGTTTGCTCTGGGGCTTTCTGGGGATCACCGCCCTCTCCGCGCTGATCTGGATGATCGGCCCGCAACTCTCTTTCAGCGACTATCACTGGCTGGAAGACAGCCTCAATCGCCAGATCGTCATTGGGTTGTGTTACTTCCTGTGGATTGTCTTTCAGCTGATCCCACAACTTTATCGCGCCTGGTTTAACAGCAAACTGCTGAACAATTTGCAGAGCTACAACGTGGATCATGCTGAACAGGCAGCCACTGAAGAGCTGCTCAGCACCCGCTTCAGTGAAGCGGCTATAATGCTGAAGAAGACCCAGTTTTCCGGCCGTCAGCACAAGCAAAAGCGAGGCTGGTTGCAGCGTTTCAGTGCCCAGTATCTTTATCAGCTGCCGTGGTACATGATCGTCGGTGCCCCTGGCGCGGGGAAAACCACTGCGTTAATCAATTCCGGGCTGGATTTTCCGCTCAGCGACAGCATGGGGAAAACCGCCCTGCGGGGAGTGGGTGGCACCCGCCACTGTGACTGGTGGTTTACGCAAGAGGCCGTATTACTGGATACCGCAGGGCGCTACACCCTGCAGGAGAGCCTGCGTGCCAGAGATGCCAGCGAATGGCAGACTTTTATCAACCTGCTTAAACGCTACCGTACCCGCCAGCCGATCAACGGCGTCATCATGACCATCAGCGTGGCCGATCTGCTGAGCGACTCTGCGGAAGCGCGTTTCGCCCAGGCCACCTCGCTGCGTCAGCGCATGGCCGAGCTGCACCAGCAAACCGGTATTCACTTTCCGGTTTATGTGATGGTGACCAAAACCGATCTGCTGAAAGGGTTTATGAGCTACTACGCCACGCTGGATAAAAGCCAGCGTGACCGCATCTGGGGTTTCAGCTTCCCATGGGAAGCCGATCGCAACAGCGAAACCGCGCTGAATGCGCTTTTTGAACAGCAGTTCAGCGAACTGACCCTGCGCCTGCAGGAAGAACTGGCTGGTAAAATGGCGAAGGAAAATGATTTAACCCAGCGTGCCGATTGTTTCCTGTTCCCGCAGGAATTTGCCTCGCTGCGCCCGCTGCTGGCGGAGTATCTCGATATCGTCTTTTCACCGGAAAATGGCGAGATGCCGTGGTCGGCCCGTGGATTGTTCTTCACCAGTGGGACGCAGGAAGGTCTGCCCTTCGACCGGATTATGGGTGAGCTGACGCGAAAACTGCAGCTGCCGCAGGCCTCTACTCACTCCATCGCCAGCTGGGATAGCGTTAACCGCAACGCCCCCATCCCGGCAAACAAGGGCCAGAGCTATTTTATCCGCTCGTTGCTCAGCGACATGATTTTCCAGGAAAGCGGCCTGGCCGGCAGTGACCGTTCATGGGAGCACCGCAATCGCCTGCTGCACTGGGCAGGCTATGCTTTGATGGCACTGGCACTGGTGATTGCCACACTTTTATGGACCACCAGCTATTATAAAAATCAGCACTATCTGCACCAGGTATCGACCCGCCTCGCACCGGTCGAGCATCAGGCCCGTCAGCTGGCGGCCAGTAACAAGGGCGACATTCTGGACCTGCTCCCCTTCCTGAACAGCCTGGTCGCCTTGCCGCAGAGCGACAGTTTTTCTCTGCAAGATCCGCCGCTGAGCATGCGCGGAGGATTGTACCGTGGTGACCAGGTCAGCGACGCAGCCTGGGGCTTTTATCAGAATGCGCTGAAGACCCTGCTGTTGCCGCGCGTGGCACAGAATATTACCGCCACGCTGCGCAACGACAAGGGCGAGGACAACGAATTCAGCCGTAATGCCCTGCGCGCCTATCAGATGCTCTATCAGCCGCGCAGCTACGATGGTGAATTCTTACGCGGCTGGGTGATGCAAAACCTGCAGCGCACGCTGCCAGCTAACGTTACTACCCGCCAGCTACAGCAGCTTGACTGGCACCTTAGCCAGCTGCTGGATCGGCAAATTCAGACCACGCCATTCGCACGGGATAACGCGCTGATGATGAGGAAGATGGCAACGAATCTGGACACTACCGGGCGACAATCCCCGGCAACGAAGTCAGGGATGGCTGCAACAGAGCCGGCTTCGTCCGACGATTACTAGCCCGGGAGGTGCACGATGCCAGAGAACAATAAGCTGGGTTGGTACGGCAAGTTGCCGGGCAGCGGTGACTTTTTACAGTCCCGCATCCCCGAAGCGATTGTCAGCAACTGGTCAAACTGGTTTCAACTGGGACTGACCCACTGGCATCATCACAGTGAGAGCGTCAGCGAACAGTTCTGTCACGCGCCGGTGTGGAATTTCGCGCTGCCAGCCACCCTCGGGGTTCAGCGGGTGCAAATCGGCTGTCTGCTTCCTTCCCGTGACCGTGTGGGGCGTGCATGGCCGCTGCTGGCCTTGCAAAGCGTGCCAATATCCCAGTGGCACCCTGCCCAGCTGTCGGTCTCCGGCGACTGGTTTCAGCTGCTGGGCGAGACGCTGCACCGCGCCGTCAGCGTCCCGTTTTTCGCTGAACAGCTGGAGCATGAGCTGCTGGGACTGCCTCCCCTGTCACTACCGGACACCGGCCGTTCGGATATTATGGATGTGATCGGTTATCAGGACCTGCCCTGCACCCTGGCATGGCGCGAGGTGGCGGTGCGTTTCGACCCGATGCAGTACACCAGCTACTGGTGGACCAATCAGAGTGATGGCTATCCGCTGGCCAGCCACAAACACAGCGGTAATCTGACCGCCCAGCTGTTTTCGCAACTCTTCGATCCGGCCGCTGTGGCACAGCCGGGACGACATGGACTCTATCCGCCAATGTTTGAATAGAGTGACCTGGCCCGATGGCCCTGGCTACAGGAAAAGCGCATGCGATTTACCATTGTTGAGAGCAGAACCGAGGCACCCGTTAGCGCCTGTGAATTTGTGCCGCCTGGTGGCACGATAGGCCGCAGCGTGGACAACGATCTGGTGCTTCCGGATGCGGAACGGGCCATTTCCCGCCTGCAGGCGGTGGTGCATGTCGCCGGTAATGGCGACTGCCGTCTGACCAACCACGGCAGCGTGATTGCCGTGGTGCATAATCACGCTCCGCTGGCGCGCGGCAGTCAGATTTCACTGCAGCATGGTGACGTGCTGGGTATCGGTGACTACCAGATTGCCGTCAGCGACCCGGCGCGAGAGCAGGAACAGGTCTTCAGCGACGTTGATCCACTTGCGCTGTTCAGCCACAATCATCAGCTGCCACAGGACCCGCTGGGCATTTTACACGAGCAGGAACCGATTGTGGTTCATCCCGCTGAACTGCACCCTGCTGAACGGCTGGCCGCCCGCACTGCCCGCCAGAATGATGCCCGTCTTGGTATTGACCCGGTCAATCATAATACGCCGCACACCGGGCGCAGCGAGCCTCAGAGTAACGAGCAGCGCCTGCTGGCCGCGCTGATGGAAGGTATGGGGCTCGACAACCATGCAGACAAACCCCAGCTGACCGAAGATCAGATGCACATCACCGGCCGGATGCTGAGTCTGTTCTCCCAGGGCACGGTTGCCCTGCTCTCCTCACGCTCGATCCTGAAGCGCGGCGTAAAGGCAGAGATGACCATGATCCTCAATGAAGCCAACAACCCTTTCAAAATCCTGCCTTCAGGCAAGACGGTGCTGATGCAGATTTATCAGAGCCAGATGCCGGGCTTTATGCCGCCAGAACAGGCAGTGCGCGACGCGCTGGTTGACCTGCAAGCCCACCAGCTGGGAATGATTGCCGGGATCCGCGCCATTATCGCCGCCATGCTGCAGTCGTTTAACCCGCAGCGGCTGGAAGAAAATGCCAGGCGCGATGGCCATCAGCCGCGAATGGGGCTGAGTTCAATGAAGAAAGCCGCCCTGTGGGACTACTTTCTGCGCCATTACCAGAATACCTCTGGCGAAATCGAGGACGATTTCCACACCCTGTTCGGCGATGCTTTCCTGCAGGCCTATGACATGGAAGTGAATCAGTACAAAGACTCTCAGACCCGACCGGATGACGAATGAATATTAACTATGCCGCGACTTCGCAGACCGGCGCGCGAGAAAGTAATCAGGATGAAACCGGAGCCCTGCTGGGCGAACACAGCGCCTGTTTTCTGGTTTGTGATGGTGTGGCCGGTACGGCAGGCGGGGAAATTGCTGCCAGGGTTGCCAGAGACACTTTGCTGGCCGAACTGATGCACGATGCGGCGATGAACCCCGATGATACCGTGCGCTGGGTCGAAAATGCCGACCAGGCTGTGCGTGAGGCGCAAAGGAATATTCTGAATTTTAAGCAGATGAGCACCACCCTTGCGGTGCTGTTTATCGACCGTGATTTACAGCGCTCATGGTGGGCCCACGCTGGGGACAGCCGCATTTATCACTTCCGCCGGGGGTATATCCATTCGGTGACACGCGACCACAGCCTGGCCCAACAGATGACGGATGCGGGTGTTGATAATGCCGGAATTAACAGTAATTTACTTTATAATGCGCTCGGCGCAGACGGTCCACAACCGGTCAGCCACAGCCCGGTGTTATCCCTGGAAGACGGCGATGCTTTTCTGGTCTGTACCGATGGCTTCTGGCGCAGCCTGACGCCGGAAGAAATGGAACAGGCACTGCGCATGGTTAACTCCCCTGAGGAGTGGCTGGCGCTAATGCAAAGAGCCATAAACCGCAGCGACAAAAAGGACAATCTGAGCGCGGTGGCGATTTGGGTCGGCTCGCCTCAGGAAACCACCTTATTACAATCGATGGCGGACTCTGCTCGCTTTTTACCGCCGCGGGATTAACACCAAGGAACGCTATGAAATACTGGTTGCCAGCCACTGCCACACTGTTGATAGCGACCGCCGCACAGGCGGAGGATTATCGCGTGGTTTACTCCCCCAGCCTGGCGCTGGAGGTGTTTATCGACAACGTTGAAAGTAATGCGCCGCAGGACTGGTGCCAGGAAAATATCCATTTACGGATCGTCTCCGGCAAGAGCAAAGAATCCAGCGTGCTGACCAGTTTCCTGCCGCGCGTCGGCACTTTGCTGCAGAACCAGTGCAGCAAACTGGTTGAGCTACCCTGGCAGATGACCAACGATACCGGCTCGGTGCTGGCTACCGGTACGGCGGCTAAAGAGCAGAGCTGGCGGCCGATTGTGATTGCTGACGCGACTGCGACGGCCACCGCCAGCAATGCCGAGCCGCTGGATCTGTCCCAGCCCGCTAACAATGCCCCACTGCAGCATTTCGATCTGCCAGGCGGCTGCCATTTCCGCACCTGGTGGGATGAAAAAGGCCAGTCGCTGTTTATTCCTGACGGCAAAAACCTGACCTGCTCAACGGAAGGCTGGCTGGAGGGGAAGAGCGAACTCACGCTCTCCACCAACGGGAAAACCCAGCCGGTTCCGGTGCAATTTTACGAAGGCTTCCCGCTGCGAAACGTGCACCCGGCCAGCGGTGAGCTTGATATCGTGGCGGCCAACAATCAGCGGCTGGTGGTCAGCAAAAAGGACGCGCCGGACAGCTGGCTGCTGCTTACCTTCAATCCGGCCCTGCACGTCTGGTCATTTGACGGGGCGCTGCTGGTGAAAATGGCCAAAGATCATGCCGCTGATGCGGATGCGCTGAAGGCCCGTGTGGAGACACTGCGTAAAGCCTGGGGCTCGGTCGTGGATCAACAAGTGAAAATTAATGTGCTGCTGGTTGATGACCTGCATGCAGACCTGGCCGATCCGGCTATTGGCGCCTGGCGCACCGTTAACTAATCCGGTCAGTCCCCGGGGATAACAGGACGTTAGCACTGAGAGAGTGTTTACTATGTCGGCAAACGAGAAGACGAAAAACGTGCCCAACGCCCTTCCGGCTGGTTATCGTTTCAACGAATTTGAGATTAAGGAAGTGATTGGCGGTGGCGGTTTCGGGATTGTTTATCGTGCCTGGGACCATCTGCTGGAGCGCACCATTGCAATCAAAGAGTATCTGCCCATTTCGCTGGCCGCTCGCGATGAGAATCTGGCGATCGTGCTGCGCGGCGAGCGGTACCAGAAGTTGTTTGCCGCCGGTCTGAACAGCTTTATCCAGGAAGCCCGTCTGCTGGCGCGGTTCAACCATCCGGGACTGCTGCACGTGCTGCGCTTCTGGGAAGAGAACGGCACCGCCTACATGGGGACGCTCTACTACAGCGGCATGACGCTGAAAGAGTGGCAGCTGGGCAGCCCGGAGACGCTGACCGACGCCTGGATCCGCCAGCTGCTGCCGCCGCTGTTCGGGGCTATTGATACCATTCACCGTGCCGGTTACCTGCACCGTGATATCTCGCTGGACAATATTCAGATCCAGGAAAATCAGCTGCCGGTGCTGCTGGACTTTGGCTCCGCCCGCAAGGAGATTGGCAACCTCTCCGATGAAACCGAGATCATGCTGAAGCCGGGTTATGCGCCAATCGAGCAGTACAGCGAAGAGAGCGACATCGACCAGGGGCCGTGGACCGATATCTACGCGCTGGGTGCCGTTCTGCATACGCTGGTGACCGGTAGCCCGCCGCCGGTCAGCGTGGTGCGCTGTATTGAGGATCGTTACGAGCCGCTGACCACCCTGCGACCGGAAGGCTTCTCGCTGTCGCTGCTCAATGCCATTGACCGCTCGCTGGCAATGAAGCCAGAAGATCGCCCGCAAAGCATCGATGAGCTGGCCGCGCTGATTGAACTCCCGGTCAGCACTGTTGAACAACTGGTCACCAACGTCACGCATGTGGCTGAAGAAGCGGCCGAGCCGTTGCCAGAATTCGAGCTCGAGCAGGAACCCATAGTGCTTGCCGTAAATCCGGCGGCGGGAGCGGCAGAACCTGTTGCCGTACAGCCGGTGCGTAAACTGTCAAAACCGCTGGCGCTCCTCAGCGGCGTTGCTCTGCTGGCGGTGATCGCCGTGGTGGCGCTGCTCAACCGTGATAACACGCCAGCCAGCGATAACCAGCCCGCCGTGGCCGGAACCCGCGCTGCAGAGATACCCGCATCCAGTGTCGCCCCGGCAGCACCGGCTACAGCCTCAGCGGCAAGCCCGATGATGGCCACGGTCTACCTCAAGCTGGATAACAGTGGGAAGGTGATGCTGAACGGCAAGCCGGTTGAGTTGAAACCGAATAACAGTGGTTACGCTTCGTTAAACCTGGCGGCGGGACGTTACAGGATTGAAGTGCAGACCGGCACAACGGTGCACAGCCAGCAGCTGGATATTAATCGGGTTGGAACCTGGCTGATTAATCCGGGCTGACGGTGGCTGCCCTCAGCCCGGCTGGCCGGGCTGAGGGATTATCCCACCATAGGGTGAGGGGACTGCGTGAGCTCACGGACGCGCTGCACCAGGTCGGTCAGGCAGTCATCATATAATCCCCGCTTCTGCAGCTCCTGTTCCAGCGAGAAAAGGTACTGAGCGTTGGTGCCCAGCGGGCCGCTGGCCTGGGCAATCAGCGGTGCGATTGTTTTTGGGCAGGAGTCGGCCTCGTACAGCGCGTGGCGCGGATCCATCACAAACGCCATCGCCGTGACTTTACGGCCATCTTGCAGCGACAGTTCACACCAGGTCGGCAGATAGCAACCGGTGACCATCTCACGCTTCCAAAGCAGCTCCAGCTCTTCGTGCAGCTTCTCTTCAGGCAGACGAAACGCCAGCCCGGTGGTCGCCCCCCCCTCTTTCAGCGCCAGCATTCTGCCCGGTTGCATCGCCGTACCACGCCCCGCCGTTAACCGCAGGCAAAACGCGCGATGCCAGCCCTGCAATGTGCCCTCGGCCACCTCATCGGATTCAAACACTGGGTTCCACATCAGCGAACCATAGCCGAAAATCCACACCGGACTGTGGTCCGGACGGCAGGCCAGAGTGGCAGCCAGCGACGCTGCACGCTGCTCACAGGTCCATAACAGGGATTCCTCGATAGCACCAAAAGCCGTCTTACAATCCGCTTTTTTCAGGAAATCTCTTGTCAGCATTGAACCCCTCCTGCCACTGCGCACTCCCTGTGACTTCTGAGCCAACTGTCCCTGGATGTAAATTATTAAAAAATTCATGATTTCACAGCTAACAATGACCTTATGCCATTTCAGGTCAGGCAATCAAGTTTGAAGCGCATCACAAAAGAAAAAATTTTGGTTAACTCAGTAATCGGCAAACCCGCACAAAACTTAAGCTGGCCGGAAAAAAATGTTGAGGACGGAAATCTGGCGGGTGCAGCTAACAGGGGAAAACCGGGATAATCTGATGGGTGTCAGGTTGTGGAGGCGTCAAGGGCGACCGGGTCGCCCCGCCGGACATCAGTGTTTTTTATGCCACCGATCATCGACGCCCTTCTGATACTGGTGTTTAACCGCAGACCAGGCAACTTTATGAGCAACTGCTTCCCGTGATTCATCGCCATGACGATGCTTTTTCTCACTATACTCATCCCAGGCGCTGTTGAACGCCTGCTGATTAATATCCTGCGCAGGGGCAGGCAAAACGTTTTTCACGCTGTCTGGCAGCGAAGATCGGTAACGGTAAGGCATGTTGTCCCTCCTTTCAGACAGACACTTTGAGCCTGGCAGAGCAAACTTTTCAGTGCCATCTGACACTTTTCAGCACTTCAACAAAAAAAAGAGTTAAGAATACGTTTTCCCTCCACCTGAAGGAGATTTTTTGGCTAAAGGATGACTACATTTTATCTGTAGAATTTAAAATTACTCCCTTTTAGTCATAGGGATAAATTAAATTCTTCTACTTAACAGCAGTTGGCGACAGAAATATAAACTAATGGTAAAATAATGTAAAACGCCCCCATTTTTACTCCGTTAGCCGTTACACTGCTGCCGCTTGTAATATAACCAGTTAACACGAATGATAATATTCCCGCCTGCGATCTTCACTTAACCTCAGGCCCGGTTGACAGACTTAAGGAAAAAGATGCCTATGACTGCGCAAGAAAGCGTTAAAACACGCCATAAAGAAACCACTCTGCTTCTCCCGGTCGCGGCTCTGATTATTCTGAGCTTCTTCGGGCACGCTTCGTCAATGCCGGTGATCGTCGCCATTAACCTTGTGGCACTGGTCGCGATTCTCAGCAGCGCCTTCAGCGTGGTGCGTCATGCTGACGTACTGGCGCATCGTCTGGGCGAGCCTTACGGTTCCCTGATCCTCAGCCTGTCAGTGGTCATCCTGGAGGTCAGCCTGATCTCGGCGTTGATGGCGACCGGGGATGCGGCTCCGGCGCTGATGCGTGATACGCTGTATTCCATCATTATGATTGTCACCTGCGGCCTGGTGGGTTTTGCCCTGCTGCTGGGCGGCCGGAAATTTGCCACCCAGTTCGTCAATCTGGCTGGGGTGAAGCAGTATCTCATCGCCCTGTTCCCGCTGGGCATTCTGGTGCTGGTTTTCCCTAACGCTCTGCCTGGCGGCAACTTCAGCGTCACTCAGGCGCTGATGATTTCCGCAATTTCCGCCGCCATGTACGGCGTTTTCCTGCTGATCCAGACCAAAACGCACCAGAGCCTGTTTGTCTACGAGCACGAAGATGAGGGTGACGACGGTGACCCCCATCACGGCAAACCCTCTGCTCACTCCAGCGTCTGGCACACCCTCTGGCTGATTGTGCACCTGGTTGCCGTCATCGCCGTGACCAAAACAGATGCCACGCCGCTGGAGTCACTGCTTACCCGTCTGAACGCTCCTGAAGGCTTTATTGGTTTCCTGGTGGCGTTGTTAATCCTCTCCCCGGAAGGACTCGGAGCGATTAAAGCGGTGCTGGCTAACCAGGTTCAGCGTGCGATGAATCTGTTCTTTGGTTCGGTGCTGGCGACCATTTCACTCACCGTTCCGGCGGTCACCATTATTGCCACCCTTACCGGTCAGCAGCTGATCTTTGGTCTTGAACCACCGCAGATGGTGCTGATGCTGGCCGCCCTGCTGCTGTGCCAGGTGTCGTTCTCGACCGGCCGTACAAACGTGCTGAACGGCGCGGCACACCTGGCGCTGTTTGCCGGTTACCTGATCACCATTATGCTGTAACCTGCGGGTTGCCGCCTGGTGTGATCAGCCCGAAAAAAACGGCCCCGGTAAAAAGCACTGCGCTCTTTACCGGGGCCGTTCTGTTTCTGCTTCCCTGAATTAATTATCCGCGATATAGACCAGGGTATGGCCTGAACCACTCAGCGTCAGCGTTTGCTGATCGAGTTTCAACCCGGCGCCCGTTGTCAGCATTTTGCCGATGGTGTTTTCCCACTCGTTAAGCTTTGGATCGATGCACAGCATCCGCGTGGAGGCCAGATGCGGCACGCTGAGCACACCATGTTCCAGCTTGCCCTGCCCAAAGAAGCGGTTGCACATCACGCCACTGACCCGCATGTCCCGGGCAAAGTTTATCCCCGGCTTCATACCAGCCGGCGGCGTGACCGCCTGACCATCAACGGTCTTCAGCACAAAGTTACGATCGGTCAGCAAAGGGTGGGCCGCTTTGTCAGCCCCGGTGCTGCAGCCTGCCAGCAGCATGGCTGCGGCAAACAGCACGCCTGTTTTTTTCATCAGTGAACTCCTTATAAGAAAAAGGCCGGCCCGCGGGCCAGCCTTCTGCTCGATCAGTTGCTGGTATCCAGCTCCGGGAAGTTTTTCACCAGATCGTCAATTGCCTTTATCTGCCTGAGGAAAGGCTCGAGCTTATCCAGCGGCAGTGCGGAGGGACCATCGCATTTGGCGTTGGCCGGATCCGGATGCGCCTCGATAAACAGGCCAGCCAGACCCACAGCCATACCGGCGCGGGCCAGTTCGGTCACCTGACCACGGCGGCCGCCTGACGCGGAACCAAACGGGTCGCGGCACTGCAGCGCGTGGGTCACGTCGAAAATCACCGGGCTGCCGTTTGACACTTGCTTCATCACGTTAAAGCCGAGCATATCCACAACCAGGTTGTCATAACCAAAGTTCGCGCCGCGATCGCAGAGGATCACTTTCTCGTTGCCGCCTTCGGCGAATTTCTCAACGATGTTACCCATCTGCCCAGGGCTGACGAACTGCGGTTTTTTAACGTTGATCACCGCACCGGTTTTCGCCATTGCTTCCACCAGGTCGGTCTGACGGGCGAGGAACGCCGGGAGCTGGATCACGTCCACCACGTCCGCCACGGCCTGCGCCTGGCTGGCTTCGTGCACATCAGTGATCACTTTCACGCCGAACGCCTGCTTCAGCTCCTGGAAAATTTTCATCCCCTCTTCCAGGCCAGGGCCACGGTAGGAACGGATTGAGGAGCGGTTGGCCTTGTCAAAAGAGGCTTTAAACACGTAAGGGATACCCAGCTTCTGGGTCACGGTGACGTAGTGCTCACAGATTCGCATCGCCAGATCGCGGGATTCCAGCACGTTCATGCCGCCAAACAGCACGAACGGCAGGTCGTTTGCTACCTTGATGTCACCAATGCTAACCACTTTTTGTTTCATGTCATCGCCTTATATTTAGTGCAGGGTGATCTGTTTCTGTTCAATCGAATGAATTTGCAGCTTAATCATTTCGCTGACCGGGTCTTCCGGACACTGCTTAACGAAATAGGTCAGGTCGCTCAGCGCGACGTGCTCGCAGTCCAGCTGAGCGAAGATCAGGCCACGGTCGCGGATCTCATAGGGATCTTCCGGATCCATATTCACCAGCACCTGGCTGACCTGCAGCGCCAGCTCCATTTGCTTTTCTTCCATCAACGCGGACTTCAGTGTATCAAGCATTTTGTTCAGTACCAGCTGCGGTTCCGCTTCCTGCAGATCGTCGTCATACAGTTCAGCAACCGGGCCGATATTGCCTTTCAGCCACACTTCCAGCGTGTGCTCATCCAGCGTATCGCCGTTGAAAGGGTTGATCAGCCACATCTCTTCATCAAGCCAGTCGGCTCTGAGTATCAGCTGCGTCGGGAAAATAACCGGCATCAGCGGCAGCGACAGCTGCTCGGCAATGTGCAGGAAAATAATGCCCAACGACACGGCCGTACCCTGCCGCGTTTTCAGTACGTTATCCAGCCACAGGGTATCTGAGAGACGGTAGACGCCACTGGCGCCGCCAAATCCCCACTGTTTCCAGAACAGCTCTATCAGTTTTTCGAGCTGCAGATCCTGTGCCAGCTGCTGCGGAATTTTGGCACGGGCTTCAGTCACCAGCGCCTCCAGCTGCTTCTTCACGTCTTCAGCAGGAAAATCGGGGCGGATGGTCTGCGTCGCTGCCATCACCGCCTCGCACAGTGGCGTCACTGTGAAATCTACATTTGCTATCGACGTCATACATTCCCCAACAATGGCATTTTGGTGGTGGCCAGATGATAAATCACCCCCAACGCGGCGACCGCCACAATAAAGGCGATCCAGCGGACTTTCCGGGCCCGTGGCCTGCGCCCCAGGGCGATAAACCCCAGAGCGATATAGATAATAACGCCAAACAGCTTCTCAGTCAGCCATGCTCCCTGCGGGGAGAGCGGATAAAAATGGGTTATCGCCACCAACAGGATTCCGGAAAGTAACAGCAGCGTGTCATTGAGATGCGGCACAATCCGCACCCAGCGCCGCATGAGCATCGTCGAACCGGTCTGCAGCCAGTAAAAACGCAGCACAAACATCAGCGCGGTTACGGTGACAGTCAGCAGATGAAGCATTTTAACTGGGGTGTACCAGTCAGCCATGGGTAGTCTCCCGGTTACGGTTTCTGGGCATAAGTTACGCGGTCATTACCGCCGTAATCCTGACAGGTTGCCACCGAGGAAAACCTGTTCTCGCGCAAAATAGTGCGCACTTGTTCCGCCTGCTGCCAGCCGTGCTCCAGCAGCAGCCAGCCGCCGGGCAGCAGAGACTGTCCGGCGGCTGCGGCGATAATTTTGATGTCTGCCAGGCCGTGATCGGCCGCCACCAGTGCGCTTTCAGGCTCAAAACGCACGTCACCCTGGCTCAGGTGTTCATCGGCCTGGTCGATATAGGGCGGGTTACTGACGATCAGCGCAAACTGCTCACCGGCCAGCGCGCTGAACCAGTTGCTCAGCCGAAAAGTGGCATTGGTTATCGCCAGGCGTTGTGCATTACGCTGCGCCAGCTCAACCGCCGCCGGAATGCGATCCACGCCGGTCACCTGGCAGTCAGGACGCTCGCTGGCCAGCGCCAGCGCGATGGCCCCGGTGCCGGTGCCCAGATCCAGCACCTTCGCTGCGGCCGGTAAATGCTTCAGCGCCTGCTCCACCAGCAGCTCGGTATCAGGACGTGGGATCAGCGTGTCGGGGGACACGGCGAGAGGCAAAGACCAGAATTCTCGCTCACCGGTAAGGTAAGCAACGGGCTCGCCGCTGGTGCGGCGAGCCAGCAAAGGAGCCAGCCGTTGCAGCTGCTCCCCGCTCAGGAGGCTATCGTCAAAGGCTATCAGCCAGCTGCGGGATTTGCCGGTAACAAACTCCAGCAAAATTTCCGCATCACGCTTCGGGCTTTCACTGCCCGCCAGCGTTAAGGTCGCGGCCCGCAGCCACTGACGGATCTCCATTACTCCTGCTCGGACAGCGCAGCCAGCTGATCCGCCTGGTATTCCTGTACCACCGGCTCAATCAACATATCCAGTTTGCCCTGCATCGCCTCTTCCAGACGGTAAACCGTCAGGTTGATGCGGTGGTCAGTGATACGCCCCTGCGGATAGTTGTAGGTGCGGTTACGGTCGGAACGATCGCCGGAGCCCAGCAGGTTGCGACGGGTGGAGGCCTCCTCCTGCTGACGACGCGCCATTTCAGCCGCACGGATGCGCGACCCCAGAACGGCCAGCGCCTTGGCTTTGTTCTTATGCTGTGAGCGTTCGTCCTGGCACTCCACCACAATACCGGTAGGCAGGTGAGTAATCCGGATTGCCGAATCGGTGGTGTTAACGTGCTGTCCCCCCGCCCCGGAGGAGCGGAAGGTATCAATTTTCAGATCGCCCGGATTGATATCCGGCAGTTCCGCTTCCGGCACTTCAGGCATCACCGCCACGGTGCAGGCGGAAGTATGGATACGGCCCTGCGATTCGGTTTCCGGCACGCGCTGCACGCGATGACCGCCGGACTCGAATTTCAGGCGACCATAAGCGCCATCGCCGATCACCCTGGCGATCACTTCTTTGTAGCCGCCGTGCTCGCCTTCGTTGGCGCTCATCACTTCCACTTTCCAGCGGCGTGACTCGGCGTAACGGCTGTACATGCGGAACAGATCACCGGCAAAAATAGCCGCTTCATCGCCACCCGTTCCTGCGCGCACTTCCAGATAGCAGCTGCGCTCATCGTCCGGATCTTGCGGCAGGAGCAGCACCTGCAGCTCCTGCTCCAGCTGTTCACCGGCTTCACGGGCTTCTTTTAACTCTTCCTGCGCCATATCGCGCATTTCAGGGTCGTTCAGCATCTCTTCCGCGGTGGCGATATCATCCTGAGTTTGCTGCCAACGGCGGAAGCACTGGCTGACGTCGGTCAGCTGAGCATATTCGCGTGACAGCGCACGGAAACGCTCCTGATCGGCAATCACGCCAGCGTCGCCCAGCATCGCCTCAACTTCTTCGTGGCGTTCCTGCAAGGCTTCCAGTTTGGCAACAATAGAAGGCTTCATTGATGGTGTTTTACCTTAGTTGTTCAGAGGAGCGAAAAACGCTAATCCAGCCCGAGGCTGTCGCGTAAAATCTGCAGGCGTTCGGTGTCCCCGTCGCGGGCAGCCTGCTGAAGAGATTTGGTTGGTGCGTGGATCAAACGGTTGGTCAGTTTATGAGCCATCTCGCGGATGATCTCCTGGGGATCGGCCCCCTGTTGCAGGGCAGCCACGGCACGGGCTTCAAGTTCGCTGCGAACCTGATCGGCCTGAGAGCGGTAGTCGCGAATTGTTTCTACCGCGCTTTGCGCACGCAGCCACGACATGAACTCACCGCTTTCCTGCACCACAATACTTTCCGCCTGCACGGCGGCGGCCTGGCGCTGCGCCATATTGCTTTCGATAATCGCCTGCAGGTCATCAACGCTGTAAAGATAGGCGTTGGCCAGCTTGCCCACTTCCGGCTCCACATCGCGGGGGACCGCGATATCCACCATCAGCATTGGCTGATTGCGGCGCTTTTTCAGCGCGCGCTCCACCATCCCTTTGCCAATGATCGGCAGCGGGCTGGCGGTAGAACTGATAATAATATCGGCTTCGGCCAGCCGCTCATCAATGTCAGCCAGGCCAATCACTTCCGCCCCAACCTCATCGGCCAGCAACTGGGCGCGTTCGCGGGTACGGTTAGCGATGATCAATTTCTGTACGCTGTGCTCACGCAGATGGCGGGCCGTCAGCTCGATCGTTTCACCTGCGCCGACCAGCAGCACGGTAACGGTCGACAGTGACTCAAAAATTTGCCGGGCGAGAGTACAGGCGGCAAAGGCAACCGACACCGCACTCGCACCGATATCGGTTTCCGTGCGCACACGTTTGGCCACCGAGAAGGATTTCTGGAACATCCTTTCCAGCTCACTGGCGATCGGATGGCCGCGATGTGAATCGGCAAAGGCTTTTTTCACCTGTCCGAGGATCTGTGGCTCTCCTAACACCAGAGAATCCAGCCCGCTGGCAACGCGCATCAGGTGGCTGACCGCCTGGTCGCCATGATGCCAGTAGAGGCTCTTACGCACCTCATCGGCACTGAGCTGATGATAATCACACAACCACTTCACCAGCTGTTCCTGCAGGTTTTCCTGCTGCCCGACGCTAAGGTATAACTCGGTTCGATTACAAGTAGACAGCACCACACCGCCCTGTACCAGGGGTTGGGCCAGCAGGCTGTTCAGAGCCTGATCCAGCGTCTCCGGCCCGAACGTCACGCGTTCGCGCAGAGCAACAGGAGCTGTTTTGTGATTAATTCCGAGAGCCAGCAACGTCATGGTGAGTAGTTTAGGGTTATCCCACTGTTGATAGGGTTTTGTGAGGCGCATTCTACAAGATGCGCGAGATCAAGAAAAGCCATCGTTCACCAATCGCTGTAACAAGATATCGCTGTCAGCCATCAAATAAGACAAATTCTGCATTGACGCCGCCCCAACAGGTCGATAATTTGAACGGTTACTTTTGGGCATGTACGCCCGACCGGAGTCTGAGGAGCTGACCCTTATGTTATTGCAGAATCGCCGCCTGATGCGGCTTCTCCCGCTTGCCAGCGTGTTACTGGCCGCCTGTGGCATCCATCAACAACCGCAGGGCCCGGGACAGAGCGTCACCTCCCCTCAGTGGCAACAGCATCAGCACGAAGTGCAAAAAATTACCCAGTATCAGACCCGTGGCGCTTTTGCCTATCTTTCTGATAGCCAGAAGGTCTATGCGCGTTTCAACTGGCAGCAAACTTCGCCAGACCGCTACCGTCTGTTGCTGACCAACCCGCTGGGCAGCACCGAACTGCAGCTGGATGCTCAGGGCAGCGTGGTGCAAATCGTTGACAACAAAGGCAAGCGTTACACCGGCAATGATGCCGAGAGCATGATCGCTCAGCTGACCGGGATGGACATTCCCCTCGCTAACCTGCGCCAGTGGATGATGGGCCTGCCGGGCGACGCCACCGATTACTCGCTGGATGACCAGTATCGCCTGCGCGAAGTGAACTACAGCCGCAACGGTCAGCAGTGGAAGGTGGACTATTCCGGCTATGACAGCAAGCAGCAACCCAACCTGCCGTCCAATATGGAACTACAAGAAGGCAGCCAGCGCATCAAACTGAAAATGGACAGCTGGACAGTGAAATGAGTGCAGGCACCCTGGCATCAGCCCGGCCGGTAATAGCGAAGTGGCCGGCACCCGCTAAACTGAATCTGTTCCTCTACGTCACCGGCCGTCGCCCTGACGGCTATCATAATCTGCAAACGCTGTTTCAGTTTCTCGATTTCGGTGACGAGCTGACCATTACCGCCGATCTCAGCGGCACCATCAAGCTGTTAACCGTGGTGGAGGGTGTGCCGGAGGAGGAGAATCTGGTGGTGCGAGCCGCAAAGCTGTTACGGCAGCAGGCTCAACGGCGCGGTACACTGCCGGAAAATGTGGGAGCCAGCCTGGCGATCGAGAAAAATTTGCCGATGGGCGGGGGTCTTGGCGGTGGCTCCTCCGATGCCGCCACCGTGCTGGTGGCGCTGAATCATTACTGGAAAACCGGCTTCAGTCTGGCCGAGCTGGCCGCAATTGGCCTGCAGCTCGGGGCGGATGTTCCGGTGTTCGTACAGGGATTTGCTGCGTTTGCTGAAGGTGTGGGCGAGGAACTGACGCCGGTGGCGCCGGCAGAGAAGTGGTATCTGGTTATTCATCCTGGCGTACACATTTCCACTCCGGCGGTTTTTGCCGATCCGGCGTTGATACGTGACACGCCGCGCCGCGAAATCAGTGAGTTATTACTGGCCGATTACCGTAATGATTGTGAGCCAGTCGTAAGAAAACGTTTTCGCGAGGTTGAACAGCTTGTTTCCTGGCTGCTAGAATACGCGCCGTCGCGCCTGACTGGTACCGGCGCTTGTGTGTTTGCTGAATTCGACACCGAGTCTGCTGCCCGTCAGGTGTTTGAGCTTGTTCCGAAAAAGTGGCGGGGCTTTGTTGCGCGAGGCGTTAACGTTTCGCCGCTGCACCGTCACCTTTCGGCGCAATAAAGAGTGAGTGACAATCTCGCCCTGTTCCTGAGGTTGCACCACACTCGATACTACACCCGTATGAACCCGTCAGCGGTATACCGCCCAGTGCTGCTGACGACGATGTTCATTCTCTGGACGCAAAGCCTGAGGTTCTTCTCGTGCCTGATATGAAGCTTTTTGCTGGTAACGCCACCCCGGAACTAGCACAACGTATTGCCAACCGCCTTTACACCAGCCTGGGCGACGCCGCCGTCGGTCGTTTCAGTGATGGTGAAGTGAGCGTACAAATCAATGAAAATGTACGCGGTGGTGATATTTTCATCATCCAGTCCACCTGTGCGCCTACTAACGACAACCTGATGGAACTGGTTGTGATGGTAGACGCCCTGCGCCGCGCTTCCGCTGGTCGTATTACCGCCGTGATCCCTTACTTTGGTTATGCCCGTCAGGACCGTCGCGTGCGTTCCGCGCGCGTGCCGATCACGGCTAAAGTGGTTGCGGATTTCCTTTCCAGCGTTGGTGTTGACCGCGTACTGACAGTGGATCTGCATGCTGAGCAGATTCAGGGCTTCTTTGACGTCCCGGTTGATAACGTTTTCGGCAGCCCGATCCTGCTGGAAGATATGCTGCAGATTGGTCTGGAGAACCCGATTGTGGTCTCTCCAGACATCGGTGGTGTGGTTCGCGCCCGTGCGATTGCCAAACTGCTGAACGATACTGATATGGCGATTATCGACAAGCGCCGTCCGCGCGCCAACGTTTCGCAGGTGATGCATATCATTGGTGACGTTGCCGGCCGTGACTGCGTGCTGGTAGATGATATGATCGATACCGGCGGCACCTTGTGCAAAGCCGCTGAGGCGCTGAAGGAGCGCGGCGCCAAGCGTGTATTCGCTTACGCCACTCACCCGATTTTCTCCGGCAACGCCGTGGAAAACCTGCGCAATTCCGTGATCGATGAAGTGGTGGTTTGCGACACCATTCCGCTGCCGGAAGAGATCAAAGCCCTGCCAAACGTGCGTACCCTGACGCTGTCTGGCATGCTGGCTGAAGCGATCCGTCGTATCAGCAACGAAGAGTCTATCTCTGCGATGTTTGAGCACTGATAGCCATCAGGGACGGGTTATCCCGTCCCTTTTTTACCGGTGGCCGTTCAGGCTTATTGGTAAACTGCATTTAATATTCCAGCCCACTCAGTGTGCGTGTAGCCGCTACCCCCCCTTCTTTTTTCTTTTTTTTCAATGACTCAGTTGATGCCTTAATTTTTATTCTTTTTTTTTAGTTAAACGAACCTGTTGGGTCTTTTGGGTATAATTTTTTAGTGGTATTTTGCTGAGATCGCTTCACCGGGAATATTCTCAACATGGCGCTCGACGTCTATACCCTGTTTGTCTGTGAACTCTGTGTGCTGTTATTTCTGAGCATTATCATGGTGTTCGCCTGGAAAGGATCACAGTACAATCCGGTGCTGGGCTTTCAGTGCCTGTCACTGATCATCTCAATCGTTGCGGTGTTTCTCAGCAGCCTGCGCAACGAGGGGCATCTGTTCTGGCCGGTGGTGATCGGCAATATTCTGGTGCTGTTGGCCTACAGCCTGCTGGTGCTGGCATTCCGCGCGTTTCGTGGCGCTTCATACGGCTATTTATGGCTGCTGGGCCCGCTGGCCTGGGCGATGCTCTGCCTGTTCCCGCAGTTCTACTGTTCACTGCGGCACCGTATCTTTGCCAGCTGCGTGCTGTGCATCATTTATACCGGCTGGATGATCTTCGAGCTGCGCAAATCACGGACCACCCTGCCCGTCACTTACTGGCCTGCACAGCTACTGTTGTGGATCCATCTGCTGTGTCATGTTGCCCGCGGGTTGTTGGATGGCGGCATTGCCAGCCCTCTGCATGGTGCTATCGGCGGCTCGACCTTTTCGGTCTATGTGATCCTCGAATCCATCATGATGGTGATTGGCCTGACGTTCACCCTGCTGGCGATGGTTAACGAACGCACGCAGATTAACTACAAGCAGGCCTCGCTGCTCGATCCGCTGACCGGAGTCTGGAACCGTCGGGCCCTGTTTGAAAAAGGGGAAAAACTCGCCAGGTATTGCGATAAAAACGGTCAGCCGCTGTCGGTGATGCTGTTTGATCTGGACCATTTCAAAAGTATCAATGACCGTTTTGGCCATACTCTGGGCGACCGGGTGCTGATCGACTTTTGCCGCCAGGCCACGCAACGGATGCCGGTAAAAGGCCATTTCGCCCGGCTGGGCGGGGAGGAGTTTGCCGCAATCGTCAGCGCCAGTGAAAGCGAAGCGCTGCTTTGCGCCGAAAGGATCCGCCATGCTGTGGAGAATGCGTTAATGGAAGGCGTGAATTATACCGTCAGTATTGGCGTGGCAACCGCTGTGGGTCCGGCCCTCCAGATCGCTCCCCTGATGGTGGCAGCCGATGAGGCACTCTATCAGGCGAAAGCATCGGGCAGAAACCGGGCTACGCTGTTTGTGCCGCAGGCAGAATCCCTGCCAGAGATAACTGACGTGGCAACGATATAAACGCCTGAAATGGGTGCGTCGACAAGGCAGCAGTGACTCGCGCTCCATCAAGCACGAGTCATGACAGGCAATTCTAGTGCTGAGTATGACGGGAAGTCCGACGGCAGCGTTTGTCGCCGTAATGACGTACCCAGTAGTAGCGATCGGTGACTTTTTCGCGACCGCTGATGCGCGCGCCCACCAGCCACAGCAGTGCGCCAACAAAGATACTGAAGATGGCACCATGAACCATAAACTGGGGCAGCTGCAGCTGGGGTAGTTGATTCAGTACGGAGTAACCCACTCCCACCACCATCACCACCAGGCCCAGCACCATCAGTGAATTACCGGTAATATTGGCATGTTTACGTCTCATTTCTCACCTCCAGAGGTCAGTGCAAAGCGCATTCCCGCGCTGTCGTGCCATAAGTTTATGCAATGGTTAACGATTCAGTTGCGTGACAGATCACATTTGTTGCTCAAACTTTGACAAATCTTTACGTGCAGTTATCTGATTTTTTTATAGAAACTGCATTATCACCCCGCTCAACTATTGCGTGATGGCTCACAATTTTGAGTTCTTCGGCCGCTGTGAGTACACTACCCCTCTTCCCAACGCACTCCTCAGGAATATGAACAAGTGAGCAGCATTAAACTGATTGTTGGTCTGGCCAATCCAGGCGCTGAATACGCCGCAACGCGCCATAACGCCGGTGCCTGGTATGTTGATTTACTGGCTCAACGTCACAATCAGTCGTTGAAAGAAGAGAGTAAGTTCTACGGCTACACCGCGCGGCTTAACATCGGCGGTGAAGATGTCCGCCTGCTGGTGCCCACCACGTTTATGAACCTCAGCGGCAAAGCCGTGGCGGCGATGTCGACGTTTTACCGCATCCCTCCGGAAGAGATTCTGGTGGCGCATGATGAGCTGGACCTGCCACCAGGCGTAGCGAAGTTCAAACAGGGGGGCGGTCACGGCGGCCACAACGGCCTGAAAGACATCATCAGCAAGCTGGGTAACAACCTGAACTTCCATCGCCTGCGGATTGGTATCGGCCATCCGGGCGACAGAAACAAAGTGGTGGGCTTTGTGCTGGGTAAACCTCAGGCAGCCGAACAGAAGCTGATTGATGATGCGGTGGATGAAGCGGCACGCTGCACCGAAGTCTGGCTTAAGGATGATAAGCTGAAGGCAATGAACCGACTGCACAGCTTTAAGGCTGGCTGAAGTCTGCTAAAGTCAATTTTCCAGTGATGACCGGTACTGAGGCTTACGCCTGGTTCCCGGTCAGACTGATGTTTTCCGCTGAGTCCCGGCGTCAGTGGCTCTCCACATCCATGTCGCTCATTGCCATCTCCGGCAGATAGTAACCCTGCACCGCCCAGATCTTGCTGGCCGCCAGCTTTTCCAGTTGCAGTTCCCCCCCCACGCCTTCAACTATCACCCGGTTGGTGTACTGGCGGATATTGGCGATCAGAATGCTGAAGAAAGGCTTGCTGACGTTATCCAGATAGAACTGACGGTCCAGCTTCACCGCTTCAAACATCTTTGACTGCAGCGCGTTGAGGTTGGCATCACCGGCCCCGAGGTCGTCCAGCCACAGAATATTCAGCTGATCGGTCAGCGCCCGCAGCATTGGGTTATTCGGCCCGTCATGCAGGTTTGGGAAATCTTCGGACAGCTTGAGCCGCACAAACGGCAGGTGCCCTAGGATGCGCTGGATAAAAGCAGACTCCACCAATACCCGCGCCAGCTGAAAATTAATCTTCAGGCAGCACAACAGCCCGTGCAGTCGGAAGTAGTCCGCATACTGTTCTATTGTTAGCAGCTGGTTAAGCAGCCAGGTTTCCGGTTCCTGCTCTGCTGAACAACTGCCGTGCGCATGCTGGTGTTCAATCTGAGTGAGGTCCAGCGCAATCAGCTCACCAGTAAGGGTATGGATCGGGACGCAAATGTAATTATTTATCATGCTATCGTGCCAGTGTTCGGGCGTCCTGCCAGTGGAAAAAATCGTCGTACAGATAAACTTTAGACGTTTACTCTGTAACCTGAGAATCAATACGACGATTTTTATGTTTATCGGCAAGACTGGCGACAGCTTTATGCATTAACCTCTGTCTGAGGCAACTTTATAATCCGGATCGTCCAGTTCATGGCTGCAGAACGGGCCAGCCTGCTTTAACAGACTGATGCAGTCCTCGCTAAGATGGCGTAAACGCAGGCTTTTTCCGGCAGTGACATAGCGGGCCGTCAATTTATCAATCGCCTCAACGCCGCTGGAGTCCATTACCCGGGTACGGGCAAAATCGATCACCACTTGCTGCGGGTCTTCTTCCGGGTGGAACAGCTCATGGAAGCTGGCCACGGAGCCAAAGAACAGCGGTCCTTCCAGCTGATAAGTCTTCTGCTCTGCGCTCTCCTGCTGTGACAGGATGGTAATGCGCGCATGCTGCCAGGCAAAAACCAGTGCCGAGATAATCACGCCGAAGATTACCGCCATCGCCAGGTCAGTATAAATTGTGACCACCGTTACCGCGATCATTATCACCGCATCCGGTTTTGGCATGCGTTTCAGGCGACTCAGAGAGCTCCATTCGAAGGTGTTTATACACACCACGAACATAATGCCGGCCAGCGCCGCCACCGGCAGCAGGGCAATGTATTTTGACAGGCTCACCACGAACAGGATCAGCAGGATTGCGCCCACCAGGTTGGAGATACGCCCGCGGCCGCCGGAGGTGAAGTTGATAATCGACTGACCGATCATTGCACATCCGGCAAAGCTGCCGAAGAAGCCACAGAGGGTGTTGCCGATACCCTGCGCCACGCACTCTTTGTTACCGTCGCCCTTTTTACTGCCCATTTCGTCGAGTACGGCCAGCGTTAACAGCGATTCTATCAGCCCGACCAGCGCGATAATCACCGAATAAGGCAGCACAATCTTCAACGTGGCCCAGCTTAGCGGTGCCTCAGGCAGGTGGAAGAACGGCAACGTGCCGGAGATATCTGCCAGGTCCCCTACTCGTTTGGTGTCCAGCCCAAAGCCTATCGCAATGGCACTGATGGCTATCAGCGCGGCCAGCGAACCCGGGATCGCTTTGGTGAATTTTGGAAACAGCCAGACAATCAGCATCGCCAGCGCCACCAGCCCGTACATCACCGGTCCCTGATTCTTGATCATCGGGATTTGCGCCAGTGCGATAACAATCGCCAGGCCGTTAACGAAACCGTAAATCGCCGGTTGCGGCACCAGGCGGATAAATTTTCCCAGACGGAACAGGCCAATCGCCAGCTGGATCAGTCCGGCAAAAATGGTCGCCAACAGCACATACTGATAGCCATGGGTCTGGATCAGACTAACCAGCACCACCACGATAGAACCCGCGGCCCCGGAGATCATGCCGGGCTTGCCGCCGAACAGCGCGGTGACCAGGCCAAGAATAAAGGCAGTATGCAGACCGATGGTCGGCGACAGGCCTGCCAGCAGCGAGAAAGCGGTGGCTTCCGGAATTAAAGCCACAGAGACAACAGCGCCAGCCAGGACGTCATTCTTCACGCCGGCAGCGCTGAGGTTGCGCAGATTGAACATGCTAATTTTCCATTATAATAATCATACAGGGAGTCACTGCGCCGCCGGTGAATGGGCACAGAAAGAGTCGCCGGAAAGACGAGAAGCGCAACAGGCGTTGCCGGGAGAGGAAAACTCAGGGTGGCGTAAGCAGCGAGCGATGCATCTGCGGGGATCTCCGTCAGTTGTCAAGTTGTGTCAGTATCGGGGAATGTGAGCAAGATCTCAACCCTCCTGCCGTCAGGCCGCCGGAAAACAGCGCCATCCTGGCGATAATTACGTGTATAATGCGCGGAAACTTGCAGTGATAACACTCTCAGACACATCAGTGGATTGTACAATCCACTGATTATCAAGCGATTAAGGTGATTCAAACATGGGATTCAAATGCGGTATTGTGGGCCTGCCAAACGTCGGGAAATCCACCCTGTTCAATGCGTTAACCAAAGCGGGTATTGAAGCAGCAAACTTCCCGTTCTGTACCATTGAGCCGAATACCGGCGTGGTGCCAATGCCTGATTCCCGCCTCGACAAACTGGCGGAAATCGTCAAGCCACAGCGCATCCTCCCGACCACCATGGAGTTCGTGGATATTGCCGGTCTGGTTAAAGGCGCGTCTAAAGGTGAAGGCCTGGGCAACCAGTTCCTGACCAACATCCGTGAAACCGAAGCTATCGGCCACGTGGTGCGCTGCTTTGAGAACGACAACATCATCCACGTAAATAACAAAGTGGACCCGGCTGATGACATTGAAGTGATCAATACCGAACTGGCGTTGTCTGACCTGGATACCTGCGAACGTGCGCTGCAGCGCGTGCAGAAACGCGCCAAGGGCGGCGATAAAGACGCGAAAGCTGAACAGGCGGCGCTGGAAAAATGTCTGCCACACCTGGAAAATGCCGGGATGCTGCGCTCGCTGAACCTGAGCGATGAAGACAAAGCGGCAATCCGCTACCTGAGCTTCCTGACCCTGAAGCCAACCATGTATATCGCCAACGTTAACGAAGACGGTTTTGAAAATAACCCTTACCTGGATCAGGTTCGTGCGATTGCCGAGAAAGAAGGCTCCGTAGTGGTGCCGGTGTGCGCCGCAGTGGAATCCGATATCGCCGAGCTGGAAGACGAAGACCGCGAAGAATTTATGGCCGAGCTGGGCCTGGAAGAGCCAGGTCTCAACCGCGTCATCCGCGCCGGTTACTCCCTGCTGAACCTGCAGACCTACTTCACCGCTGGCGTCAAAGAAGTGCGTGCGTGGACCATCCCTGTTGGCGCCACCGCCCCACAGGCCGCCGGTAAAATCCATACCGACTTCGAGAAAGGCTTTATCCGCGCCCAGACCATCGGCTATGAAGATTACATCACCTATAAAGGTGAGCAAGGCGCGAAAGAAGCCGGCAAGATGCGTTCAGAAGGTAAGGACTACATCGTTAAAGATGGCGATGTGATGAACTTCCTGTTTAACGTCTAAAATAAAATCTGCTGTCTCATGAGGTTTCGCAGGATCTCATAACATCGATAAAACTCTATAAAATCCACGCAATTGCGTGGATTTTTCATTTCATACTGTCTCAATTCATCTCGTAACAACGCTATTAAAAATGAGTACATGGATGAGTACAATATTCTTCCATCTTCATTTTAAGTGAGTACAATAACGGTATAATAAATACACAAGGCCCCGTTATGCTCACCGATACGCAATGCCGCACTGCCAAGCCGAAAGAAAAACTCTATCGGCTCAATGATTTCAATGGTCTCTACCTCGAAGTGAAACCTAATGGCAAAAAGGCATGGCGTTATCGATTTAAACTCAACGGTAAATCCAGTATGTTTGCGCTAGGTGAGTACCCGACGGTCAAACTTGCCGAAGCTCGCGAGAAATGCGAGCAAGCGCGAAAGCAGGTCGCGGATGGAGTTAGCCCAACACAAGCTCGTCAGTTAGATAAGATTCGCAAGGTCAACGATGCATCCAACACCTTTGAGCTAATCGCCAAAGAGTGGTTGCAGATGAAAGACTGGGCCGAAATAACCAAAACGCGGCGACTGGATATGCTTGAACGTGTGGTTTTCCCCGCAATCGGTAAGCTCCCGGTCAGAGAGATCACCCCATACCACATTCTTAAAATTCTTCAGGAAACTGCTAAACGAGGAGCACCGACAGTTGCCGCTGAAGCCCGCCGCACCATTTCATCCGTTTTTGAACTGGCGGTGGCGACGCTCAGAGCAGATAGCGATCCTGTCTGGCCAGTGCGTAAGGCGATTCCGGCGAATAAGACACAGCACAAACAGGCATTAAACCCACAGCAAATCGGGAAGCTATTAAGCTGTTTTGATAACAGTCGTGGCTCATACCAGGTTAACTATTGCATGTGGCTTATGTGGTGGACATTAGCGCGTCCTGCAGAAGCCACCGAAGCTGAATGGACAGAATTCGATCTTGACAACGCCCTGTGGACCATTCCGGCAGCGCGGATGAAAGCTCGCAGAGAACATGTTATTCCCCTACCCTTCCAAGCTGTCAAAATGCTCAGAACACTACAGGGATTAACCGGGCATCGGCAGCACCTTTTCCCGGGCAGAGATAATCCGCTAGGTGCAATGACATCGCACTCGCTGCGCCAGCTACTTAAAAGCCTCGGATGGAGTGGCATTTATAGCCCCCATGCTACCCGAACTACAGGAAGTACGCGTTTAAACGAAATGGGCTATCGACCTGATGCTATTGAGGCCCAACTTGCGCACGCTGATACCAACAATGTTCGTCGCACATACAACCATGCAACTTATCTTGATGAGCGAAAGGTTATGATGCAAGACTGGGCAGATAAACTTGAAGGATGGGTAGGAAGCACACACAGCAATATTGATGTTTCGTAAAAATAATGCTTTGGTGTGTTAAAACTGATTATTACCGATTATTTTCCACAAAAATATAAAAACTACTTTTCGACCTACATTTTTGTAACCATCTGATTTTAATAACATTGTTTGTTGTGCTCATCCAACACTATGACCCCCTTGTTTTTCCATCACTCTAATAACGCAAGGCTGACAAAACGAATGACGTTTTCATCTCTCCTGAAAGCGAAAAAGCCACCTTTTAAGGGTGACCTTTTCATAACGCCTCTGCATTCTGACAAGCATTCGAATACACGCCTTCGATAAATGAACTTTAACACCTCAGAATGACAACCCGTCAATACTAGTGATCATATGAAGGCAATTCAATCCATCTATCGGATTTTTCAAGTGGCGAGTTAATCATCATCTGGTGATTCGTTCAGAAACATCTTACGGTAATGATACACTTCAAAGGATTCCCCCTTGTCTTTATAACTGCTGATAAAGTAGCAATGCGTTAAATACTTTAAAAGGATCTCATTACCTTCAGTTTTGAGTACTTTTGCTCGTTTGGTTTTATCCGCAATCAAATTGTATTCTTCCGACACGAAGGCCATAAGCGCACGATTGATGTATTCAAAAGGCAGTTTTTCAAACTCTAAAAGATGATTCAAGAACACAAGCCGGGTGTCATCTTCCGAAACATTAAGAAGAAGTACCATACTGATCTTACTATTCACGCTTATATGGTCGAAGAAACTATTGGTATAGTGCGGCCAGATAATGTCGATGATTGAAACTTTAGTCGTCAACGCTATATCGTCATCATTGAGCACAAGCTCAATAAGTTCATTATCGAAATCTTCGTCATCTTGCAAGTAAAACTCAATATTACTTTCAAAAACAGCAACGTTGTTTCTAATCATAAGCGACAGACACTCATTGAGGCCCTTGCGACGTTGTCCTTCATAAATACTGAGTACGTCTTTATAGAGCGCTTCTGACAGCAAAACTCTGTTGCTGTCACAAAGTGCTTTAAATTTTGTCAGTGGCAGGTCACTGACTGCCTGGTCGATGCTTACAGGCAGCACGCTAATCAACTGTGCATACAACGCGTCTGGCTTATCTGCTGCTGAAATGATGTGATTTACAACATTATCAACAGACTCCTCAGGAACACTGACCTTATGGCCTGAAAGCGCCTCCGGATGGTGAGCAAAAAACCCCCACAATATCTCATTGTCGACATCGGTAAACATATAGTCAAAGATGTTATCCCAGTTGGCAGCGACACGCCCGTGTTTAAACAAGAGGTCATAAACAGTGAATGACGTTCCATCAACTACAGATAACCTGATATTTTCAACTGTCGACAGCTGCTGAACTTCAAAATCCATGTTTTCAATGATAATTTCTTTGGAATGCTCAGTAACATCTGAGTTAATGAGTGAAATAACAGACTCAACGTTTTCCTCAGAATGAATGAAATATTCAAGGATAAACATCTCAATGTTTTTATTTACAGCCTCAGTTAAACATGGGACTTTTTCACTAATGATTAAGGTATACGGATTGCGCGATAGCTCCTCAACATTCTTTCTGTTATTAGAGTACGCATTAAACAGTGCAGTGAGGTTATTAATATTAAACACATACAGAAAATTCTCTGCGATAAACTTCACCAACGCATGTTCACTTTCACCGTTAGCTTCACTGACGCTATCGAATACAATATTGAGTTCTTTTAATTTTATGCTGAATGACGCAATCTCATCGGGCTGTATGTATGTAAACAATGTAGTATCTGTTTTTAATTCATGCAGATAATCCTGAACAGCACTTTGTCGGGTAATGTTTTCTATCAGACCAAAACGAAGAAATGACATAGATAGCTGCGGATAAAAATCATCATCAGAGTCAATGTCACGGTAAGTGCTCATCGCCTCCATCAATTTACCCAATGTCTTTTCATCGCTTAAAGTTAAATTAATTAAGTCCTGATAGTCATCATTACTGAATTCATAAAAATACGTCCGCATAGTGCTAATAATTAACCCAGGTGAGCAATGATTGAATAAGTGAATAAATACATCACGGGCAAAATCAACTCGGCACTTGATCAAAAAACTAATTATATGCGGATGAAAAATCCCTTCATAATATTTAAATGATAGCGACTCAATTTTATCCACAACATTGGAAACGTTATTCAGATGTATATCTTTCAATTCCTCAAAATTCACCTTGGCAGCGACCTTCTGGATATAAACGTTATCTAATTTACTTAAAGCACCTGCATGGAAGATAGAGCGATACTGCATATAATCCTGCTCTATGTATCCATTTGATAACATGAAAAACAACAACTCCACATTGAAATTGATCGCCGATGCCTTGGCTGTATTTTTATTTACCCTATCGTCGACTGATGGAACTTTGAGCAACCATTCACGCAATTTTGTTAATGTAATTTTTTCGCATAAATCATGAAGGGATATACCATTTCGTTGATAAAGAACACGTTGTGTATTTAAAATTTTTTTAGATAATTGCTCAATAGTTTTCTGATTTTTGTCTAAAATAACAGGTGAACGCTTGTTGTATTCGCGTAAACTTTCAGACCGCTTGTCCCGTGAGATTGGGAAGGCATCCTGATAGTGATAACCGTTTCTTGCATAAGAGATCGCGATTCCAGATGGAAGCTCTCTGTTCAGAAAATCACAGAACAAAGATTCATTTTCACAAAGTTCAACAAAGCTCCAACTACTCCCAATCTGCCCATGCTTATTATGGCTTATATAAAACACTGTGTTCGCTTCAATTTGTTCAGGAAGATAACGTCTTAGTATTTCAACCCTCAGATTTAAACTGGATGTTTGCAATTCTTCTTGTGCTTTCTCTAACTTTTCTTTCTGTTGAGAAATATTTATTTCCAAATCTTTAAAATACACTTCATGTAGTGTTCTCTTAGAGTAGGCATTAACTACTCTGTATAAAAAACCATCCTGATTATCAAGAAGAGTAAAATCTTTGGTGCATAAGTTTTTATACATTATCAAAGAAAATAACTTTATATCAGAAATCTCACCCGTGATTAATTTTTTAAAGATATTAAATTCATTTATAACATTATTCATTACCCGCATATCAGTCAGGTAAAGGGATACCTTCTTGAAAAACTGTTCTTTATCTGCCGCATTAAAGTTTATAATTTTACCACTTAATATATCGTAAGCATTCTCACTATCTACTGCGGGTATAACTGGCACAATGAAATCAAAAAATTTGGTTTGTGATTCAGCATCCTTTAATAAATCCTCCCTGACTGCAAAAATAAACTTAATAGGTTTCTTTTCCAAGAGACTGGAATTATTTACCACTTGATTTATTTCTCGGAGTTTAATAAAGATATGGCCATTGTTTAAACGATCCAAATCTTCAAATACGACAATCCTATATTTTGTTTTAAGGAAGAAATAAACAATCTCATCAATATACAGATTTAGCAGGGAAGCCGTATTCTGTTTTTCAGCTGCAATTTCCGCCTTAAGGAGATTTACTTTATCAAGCGCAATTTTCCTGTCAAAAAATCCTATCCGATAAAAACGGGATAATAAATACCAACAAATGACAAACGATAGCGAACCAATACATCCCCAACGCCATACCGGATGTATAGCAATGAAGTGACTCACCGCTAACGATAATGAAAACGTGCTGACGATTTTTTGAGGAAACAACAATGTAGTTACAACAATTGCCAGTGCGAGAACAAAAAACAGCAAACAAGATGTTGTTAGTATTTGCCCAACACTGCGGGTGTGGATGCGCTCTACCCGCGAATCTGGCAGCGTACCTTTATCCACTTTGTATAATATCTGCTGTAAGATGCTGTATTCAATGCTTTGTTCTTTTGATAAAGACTCGGAACTTTTTAACGTCTCATCCGTTTCAAAGTTTGCCAGTGAGATAGTCACGTGCTCATCCGCTGGTTTTAAACTTGTAAACCTGAGCCAATATTTCAGGCGGTGCCACAGTCGCTTTCGCCCTTCAATTTTTTTAAGGTATGAGAGAATAACAGAGCTTTTGCCCGCGCCATAGGGGCCTGTGATGGCGATGTTCTTCACATCATCCCGGCTGAGGGCATAATCCAGCGCCTTAAAATAGGGTTGATAGCCCTCTTTATCAGGATCGACAATCGGGGTTAGTGTTTGGAATTCATTTTCCGTTACTACAGTTTCAGCCTCGGCAATCGACAATTGTGTTTCTGGTTGATTTTCCGTTCCGGAATGGTTGTCTGAAGCAACCTGAATCCTTGCGACTGTTTTATGTAACCAGTCTGTAGCCGTTTTCAGCCCGAAAGACAGCGCCATTGAGTGTCCTCACAATCACGAATATTAAATTCATAAATTGGAGACCATCCTAGCATAAATCAAAACAATCATCACATAATCATGTGATTAAAAGAACAAGCTAGAACCTGTTTTTTATAGCATTTTTCACGCTGCACAGGGTTTTGCCCACGATAGTATCAAAGATTACGCTCACTCAAAATCAAGCTTATTGTACACCCGTGCTACATATCTGCCGCGCCCATCACCATGTCCGAGATCCATCGATATTCACTGGCTAGTGTTGATACGCCCATATAGATATCCGCATTATCGGGCTCAATGGCTTTTATCTTCTGGGGGTAACGCAGCATTAACTCCAATGCCAGCTCGGCATCCTGCGGATCATCTTTAGCTCCGCTGGGCGAGAAGGTTTGCCGGTAACGAGTCAGGGACAAAGCGTGGACGGGAAAAAAGGTGATAAAGGGATATTTTTGAAGATCATATACCACGGGCCCTTCTTAAGTTCGAGAGCTATTTCGATTCTGTCTTTTACCTTTTGGTTTAACTCAGTAAGCCAGACATCAAGCGCTTCTGCTGTATGTTCAATCACATGGAACACGCGTTCACCGTTTTTAAACTGAACACAGACATCGTGTTTTTTATCTGCCCAGTACAGACCAATGTGTACAGCAAATTGATTAGTCACAGTCATTACCAACTCCTTTTTATCGGGGATTGGTATGCATTCCACGTTCTTCGAAAGAAATATAGCCAGCAGTTTATCTGCATGCCCTGAGTATTCGTTAGCGAACGTGGAGCACCAACTGGCTCGAAAGAAAAGCGGCGATCATCGCATGATTCTCGCTCAATTTTCGTAATCAGTAAGCGCATACCCTGAATCACTTCAAAGTGTAATTGTCAGGGTGCGAATGACTATATCTCGCTCTTAGCAGACCACTCTGCTCTTCAAACGATCCGTTTCGTGCCAGAAACGGACGTTGGTAATATCGGGTTATACTAATCAATTGGGACAGGTTAGAGCCGAAAAGGCCACACTGCGATTGTAGCCCGAGGAGGGTTGTGCTAAAGAGCACCGCCCTACCCGGGACCACTACTTCAGGTTTTAAACCGAGGAGTTGAGGTTAGCCATTTGAACTCAAAAATCGGTCAAGACCACTTCGCCGATACCGCCGCAATTCGTGCACTCATCGATTTCGATAGTCTGATCGCCGTAACAGGTATGGCATTGAGCGAAGGGCTTATCATCCGTTGGATCATACCCTGTTCCGCTACAGTTTGGGCATTCGATTTCGATATGACCTCCACTGCCGTGGCATACGTCGCAAATTGCAGCTGTCATGTGTTTAGCCTCTTGATCTGAATACAAACAGGTCTTCGTTGAGTGGGGTTCGATGGAAATTATCTCAACGAAGCGGTGTAAAGTGATGCTGGATGGGCTTCCTTGCGCCAACAAGATGTTCAGCTTTAGCACGAGGAAGCTATTGGCGGTTCGCCAACGCGAGTTTAGCCGAGGCCTTGCAGAAAGCTTCCGCCAACGGATACCTAGATATTTTTTGGCGTAGTGCGAAAATCTCCTCGTTTCCCTGCCCCTGGAGCTCTGGAAGATCTGGGGCCAAGATGGACATCACACATGCCGCAAAGCCTTCGAAACCTAACCTAGCGGCATAGGTACCGGCGGCAAGGATCTGCTGAGTAAGTTGGAAAACTTGAAAAGGATCTTGAGCTTCGCGTAGGACATTAATTTTTATAGTGTTATAGGTCATAAAAAATTCCGCATGGGAATCAGAGGTGGTGAAGATCCCCGAACGATTACTAGAGGCCTCATATTGCTTGAAAACCTGGCTGATGACCTCATCAGCTCGCTGCAGGTTAAGCCTGTTCGGTGCAAGCAAGTCGTGATACATCCGAGCTAGTTGGATACCAGCGTAGATGATCCCGCTTTCCCAAAGCAGCTCCAGGATATTGGTCGCACGGATCGTTTTCGAGAACTCTGCGGTATTGGCTAAGCAGGTGGCTGCAATACCCAGGTTTTCGCGCATTAAAGGCCAAGCCAGGCTGTTCCAGATAGCTGGAGTGAGCGAGGCTTCATCTGCTACCTTCAATAGTGCGAGTGCCTCATACACTAAGGCCTTAGGCAGTACCTCAGAATTCCAGCTTGCTTTTTCCAACTGAGGAGACAAACGGTTGAACCAATCAGGAAGCTTGCCAGCGCTCTGGGCTTCCAAGGCATAGTAAATGGTCTGTACCAGCTCGTCGTAAGTACGGGTAGTAGGCTGCCACATTTCGATGAACTCACTACACAATTGATATAGGGATTGGGGTGGCGCTAAGCCTAGATCTGGGGACTTTTCCAAAATAAAGGTGTTCAAAAGTGAGGCTTGTTGTGCACGCCGCTGATTAAGCTCAATGACGGACAAGTGCTCATCTACAGGGATTGCAAGTTTAGGAATGTCTTTGAAATATTCGCAGCCAAAAATCGCGGCCACGATAGTTTTGGTCGCTGGTAGCACTTTTTTTCCGGCTTTGCCTTGGGCCTTCCTCTGCTTATGCTCAGCTTCACCAAGCTTTTGCTCGAATACAGTGAGAGAACGGAATTTCGTATGGTTTGCTTCGAGGAGTATACGTAAGCGCTTTTCAGAGCTGTTAAGTACTTCAGAGTCAAAAAGGCGAGGGGTGACATTAATTTTTTGCATAATAAACCTCAGTAAAATTGATCGAATAGGTCAGATGGGCCGCTATAGCAGCTTAATTCATCTGGCTCGGAATCGATCGATTCCAGTTGAGGGTAGAGCCGTCACCTATAAACAACATAATCCAGATAACTTACTAAAGTCAACTACTGAATCGCCTCGGGTTTCGTGCGCTATGCAAGTGTCACAGTAAACATGGCAACAGGATGATTCAGGCCCCCTGGCGCTAGCATTCCCAGCTAATGATTTCATTCAGACCAAAGAAGTACATTAATGTAACGCTGCCATCATATGAATCACTATGGTTTTTCCAGAAAATACTGAACCATTGCCACTCTTTTTTAGACTTTACGTCCACTTCTCGCTCACAGCGGATCTTCTGCTCAGTGACTTCGGCCGCTTCGTACCAGAAGCGGTGCCCTGCCCCTCGCTTCTAGCAGAGCTTCCGCCCACTACGCTTGATCGATGGGCCAATAGCAGACAGGACGATAGCCCTTAATTTCAGAATGATGCCAAAGGGATATACGGATATGTCGCTGACTTGTTGCGAGTAGCGTCGATTTCCTGATTGAAATCATCAATAGATATCTTCTTGAAAGTCACACCAAGAAGAACCTCGTAATGATCAACTAGTTGAGTGAATGTACAGGCACCACCATGACGACCATCCTTGAGCGCTTTGTAGAGAGTGGTATTTACCGACCTGATATTTGACGTGCTGGGGGCATCTTTTGACGCTTTTATGAGCTTCTGGAGGACAGTCAATGTGGTTGATTCGCCTTTGATTTTCCTTTTTTCATCGTCCGTCAGAGAAATGAACGTCTGGAGTACCCTGATAAGACGTTTCATTCTTGGATCTGATTCAGCTTTCAGCGGTTTAGTAATCCCGCAGCCACTCTTTTTACTAACACCGGAGGACTCGCCCGTAAGGGGATTGTAGGATGGAATTTCCTCAGGTCGCTGTCCGTTCAACTCGAACCACCCCTTTGCTGCGTACAAGCCACAGGTAAAATATCCTGTAAGCTTCGGATTCTCCCTGCTGGTAAACAGGAAAAGGTAATAATCCGTCGTTAGTAGTCCATCGTGATAAGCGGTTTTCTCCTGTCCTGGTAGCAGAACCGACCGGGTGATTGCTTCAACATAGTAGTGTTTATACGCCGCATCTCTTACCGCTTGAGTCGTCTTGCTGTACTCCTTTGGCCAATCCATTTAGCTCTCCAACTTGATGTTTTCAACGGTAACAAAAGTAGCAATGTAACATGCAGTCATTTCAACGATCTCAGTGTTACCACCCATTTTGAGCAATCATATCAAAGTAACAAAAGGGGAATATTTTGTGGTTCATCGCTGAAAGCAGGCTAAGATCACCTGCTGGCTATGCATATCATGAAAGTGCTAAATGTCCCGTCTTGTTTATCAACCGGGATAAGCTTTAATTGACTGACTGGCTCCCCTTAATGCTTTTTCTCAATCAACAGATATGGATGGGACCAGTCAGTGACCTCTTTATATGAAACAAACCCATCGTGCTCCAGTGCGCAAACGCCCTTATGACTGGCAACGTAATCGTAAACAGCCCGACTTTCCAGCCCCTGTAACATGTGCGACAACAGCTTTCGGCGCATCACATCTGACTTCCTGCGTTTACGAGCTGCCACATCTTTGTAGGTAATGTTGAATGGCTGCCCTACCGCGTTTGTAACGCATTTACCATAACGGTTGGTCAATGCTGTGCCTTCGTAATGATCCAGTAGTAAAGCCAGATCCCGCCTCAAGGGTTTAAGAAAGTGCTTCCAGCGTTTCAGTACTCGCTTTGCTTCTTGGATTTGACCCTATATATCCAGACGTTTTTGCTCTCTTACGGTTGCGATAACTTCCTGCGTATATATTCCCGCGGTGAGCGATATCCCAGTGCACTATGCGGATGATGTTCGTTGTAATGACTGAACGCCACCGCCAGATTCATCACCGCTGCCTGACTGTCCGGTTTCGGCATGATGCTGATGTAGTCCCGTTTTATCGTCTTCACGAAGCTTTCTGCTATGCCGTTGCTTTCCGGGCTTCGCACTGCTGTCGTGCAAGGCTCCAGTCCCAGCAACCGGGCGAACGCCCGCGTTTCATGAGCCCTGTAGGCTGAACCGTTATCCGTCAGCCACTCCAGCGACTCTGTTGGCAACTGCCTTCCGAAGCGTTTTTCCACCGCACCCAGCATGACATCCTGCACCGTTTCTTTG
>JBNONK010000007.1:0-189494 GCA_050311775.1 Erwinia amylovora
GCAATCCTTCAGCACGTAAGCACCACGGGCAACGTTTGCCAACTGCTCAGCAGTACGATCCTGCTGTGCCAGATTCTGACGAGAGAAGATCAGCGCGCAGGCGAAGGACGGCATTTTCAGTCATCGAGGTGAATTCAGGAAAAACGTCATTCTAGCGGAAATGCGGGGGAAGCAGTAGTGGCCAGCAGCGCGGCGGGCAGCGGGGCATACACCATAAAATAGGCACGGGCGAAGCCAAACACGATGCTGGCCTCACGCCTGCGTGGCGAAGCTGCGGCAGCGACGCTTACGCGTTGTTGGGTAGGGGAGCGTTCTGTAAGCCGTTGAAGGTGGAAACGATGTGGGAAGGCACAGACAGCCAGGATGTTGGCTTAGAAGCAGCCATCATTTAAAGAAAGCGTAATAGCTCACTGGTCGAGTCGGCCTGCGCGGAAGATGTAACGGGGCTAAACCATGCACCGAAGCTGCGGCAGCGACACTATGTGTTGTTGGGTAGGGGAGCGTTCTGTAAGCCGTTGAAGGTGGCCTGTGAGGGCTGCTGGAGGTATCAGAAGTGCGAATGCTGACATAAGTAACGATAAAGCGGGTGAAAAGCCCGCTCGCCGGAAGACCAAGGGTTCCTGTCCAACGTTAATCGGGGCAGGGTGAGTCGACCCCTAAGGCGAGGCCGAAAGGCGTAGTCGATGGGAAACAGGTTAATATTCCTGTACTTGGTGTTACTGCGAAGGGGGGACGGAGAAGGCTATGTTGGCCGGGCGACGGTTGTCCCGGTTTAAGCGTGTAGGCTTGTGTTCCAGGCAAATCCGGAACACTTTAAGGCTGAGGCGTGACGACGAGGCACTACGGTGCTGAAGCAACAAATGCCCTGCTTCCAGGAAAAGCCTCTAAGCATCAGGTAACATCAAATCGTACCCCAAACCGACACAGGTGGTCAGGTAGAGAATACCAAGGCGCTTGAGAGAACTCGGGTGAAGGAACTAGGCAAAATGGTGCCGTAACTTCGGGAGAAGGCACGCTGGCGCGTAGGTGATGGGACTTGCTCCCGGAGCTGAAGCCAGTCGAAGATACCAGCTGGCTGCAACTGTTTATTAAAAACACAGCACTGTGCAAACACGAAAGTGGACGTATACGGTGTGACGCCTGCCCGGTGCCGGAAGGTTAATTGATGGGGTTATCCGCAAGGAGAAGCTCTTGATCGAAGCCCCGGTAAACGGCGGCCGTAACTATAACGGTCCTAAGGTAGCGAAATTCCTTGTCGGGTAAGTTCCGACCTGCACGAATGGCGTAATGATGGCCAGGCTGTCTCCACCCGAGACTCAGTGAAATTGAACTCGCTGTGAAGATGCAGTGTACCCGCGGCAAGACGGAAAGACCCCGTGAACCTTTACTACAGCTTGACACTGAACATTGAGCCTTGATGTGTAGGATAGGTGGGAGGCTTTGAAGCGTGGACGCCAGTCTGCGTGGAGCCAACCTTGAAATACCACCCTTTAACGTTTGATGTTCTAACCTGGCGCCGTAATCCGGCGTGGGGACAGTGTCTGGTGGGTAGTTTGACTGGGGCGGTCTCCTCCCAAAGAGTAACGGAGGAGCACGAAGGTCAGCTAATCACGGTCGGACATCGTGAGGTTAGTGCAATGGCATAAGCTGGCTTGACTGCGAGAGTGACGGCTCGGGCAGGTGCGAAAGCAGGTCATAGTGATCCGGTGGTTCTGAATGGAAGGGCCATCGCTCAACGGATAAAAGGTACTCCGGGGATAACAGGCTGATACCGCCCAAGAGTTCATATCGACGGCGGTGTTTGGCACCTCGATGTCGGCTCATCACATCCTGGGGCTGAAGTAGGTCCCAAGGGTACGGCTGTTCGCCGTTTAAAGTGGTACGCGAGCTGGGTTTAGAACGTCGTGAGACAGTTCGGTCCCTATCTGCCGTGGGCGCTGGAGAATTGAGAGGGGTTGCTCCTAGTACGAGAGGACCGGAGTGAACGCACCACTGGTGTTCGGGTTGTCATGCCAATGGCACTGCCCGGTAGCTAAGTGCGGAAAAGATAAGCGCTGAAAGCATCTAAGCGCGAAACTTGCCTCGAGATGAGTTCTCCCTGGGCCCTTGCGGCCCCTGAAGGGACGTTGAAGACGACGACGTTGATAGGCCGGGTGTGTAAGCGCAGCGATGCGTTGAGCTAACCGGTACTAATGACCCGAGAGGCTTAACCTTACAACGCCAGAAGCGTTCTGGTGAGCGTGTGAGAGACGCAAAAGAGATTTTCAGCCTGTTACCGGAATTGAGTCCTGGATAGTTTACGCTGAGGCAAGGCGGCAAGTGCAGTGAAGGATGGAGCATACTTAAGTATGTGACTGAGTTTACAAGCACAGCCAACGCAGCATCGGCGTAAAATAAACGGGACAGAGCACAGGAATTTGCCTGGCGGCTGTAGCGCGGTGGTCCCACCTGACCCCATGCCGAACTCAGAAGTGAAACGCCGTAGCGCCGATGGTAGTGTGGGGTCTCCCCATGCGAGAGTAGGGAACTGCCAGGCATCAAACAAAGCAAAGACCCCGGCCTGACGGCCGGGGTTTTTTGCGTTTACGGCCCCGGAAAGTCTGCCTGATGGCCTGTATTTTGCCGCTGAAATCCAACCTCCCTCACAAAATCACCTCCCCGATCAAAAACAATTTCTTACCAATCAGTCTGTGATGTTTACTGCTAGAGCGTATTTGCATTTTGTCGCTCATTATTAGCAAGGAAAAGAAGAGGTTAATTCCATGGCAGAGGCCACATCACAACCGACAGCGCCTGCAGCGAACACTCGCCAACGAATTTGGGCGATCGTGGGTGCATCATCCGGTAACCTGGTAGAATGGTTTGATTTTTATGTTTATTCCTTCTGCTCACTCTATTTCGCCCATATTTTTTTCCCTTCCGGGAACCCCACCACGCAACTGCTGCAAACCGCCGGCGTGTTTGCCGCCGGGTTTCTGATGCGTCCTGTCGGTGGATGGCTGTTTGGCTACATTGGAGATAAGCATGGCCGTAAAAAATCAATGCTGATCTCCGTCTGCATGATGTGCTTTGGGTCGCTGGTGATCGCCTGCCTGCCGGGGTATGCCACCCTGGGTGTCTGGGCTCCGGCTCTGTTGCTGCTGGCCCGCCTTTTCCAGGGGCTGTCGGTGGGGGGAGAATACGGTACCAGTGCCACCTATATGAGTGAGGTCGCCATTGAAGGCCGAAAGGGATTCTATGCTTCATTCCAGTACGTCACGCTGATTGGCGGACAGCTAATGGCGCTGCTGACGGTAGTGGTACTGCAGCAAATTTTGACGGATGAAGAGCTGCGGGCATGGGGATGGCGGATTCCTTTTGCTCTGGGCGCTGCACTGGCAATTGTCGCGCTTTATCTGCGACGTTCGCTGAATGAAACGTCCGATCGTAAAACCCGTGAGCATAAGGATGCCGGATCGCTACGGGGACTGTGGAAAAATCGCCGTGCCTTTATCATGGTGCTGGGCTTCACTGCGGGAGGCTCACTGAGCTTCTACACCTTTACGACCTACATGCAGAAATACCTGGTTAACACCTCTGGCATGGATACCCGTACCGCCAGTGCTTTAATGACAGCCGCGTTATTTATTTTTATGCTGGTGCAGCCACTGATTGGCGCATTGTCTGACAAGATTGGGCGTAAAAACTCAATGCTGATCTTTGGCGGGCTTGCTGCCGTCTGTACCGTTCCGGTACTGACACTGCTGCAAAACATCAGCAGTCCGTATATTGCCTTTATGCTGGTCATGCTTTCGCTGCTGATCACCAGTTTTTACACTTCGATCAGCGGCATTCTGAAAGCAGAAATGTTTCCACCTGAGGTCCGAGCACTGGGAGTGGGGTTTTCTTACGCCGTAGCCAATGCAATCTTTGGCGGATCCGCGGAATATGTTGCGCTGTCGCTGAAGGCTGCGGGGAGTGAAACCAGCTTCTTCTGGTATGTTTCCGCCCTCGGCGCGGTCGCTTTCCTGGTGTCACTGATGCTGCACGGGAAAGGGAAGGGCATCAGACTCTGACTAATGACCGATATTCCATAACGCATAGCCGGTGGCCGCACCGGCGACATCCCAGCTGAAATCTTTCCAGCTCCAGCCTGTTCCACCTTCACGACTGTCATACAACTCTTTGGCGGCACCCAGGCTGATGGCAAACATCAGGCCGAAAGTGCCACTGTGGCCCTCGCTCCAGTTTTGTCTCTGGCCGTAAGCATTCCCGGCGGCAGAAAGAAAGGCTGATGAGATGAAATGCTGAGCCTTGTCTTTACCCGTCCAGCTATCCTCCGCCATATGGGTGCAGCCCGTGCAAAAAAGCGTTATCAGCAGCAGAAATTTGCGCATAATCCTTCCCTGTAAAAAGGCCCTGTACGGAGACAGGGCCAGAAAGCAAAGCGGACTCACAGAATACGGCCGATCAGCCTGTCGATGCGGATACGGCGCAGGCGTCGGATCAATTTCCTGACTTTGATCGGATAGTCGGCAATACTTTCCAGATCGCGGAAGTGCTGCACGACAGTGGTGTCTTTGCGGATCAACGCCAGCTCTTTATCTCGCTGTTCAGCCAGCTGTTGCAGCGGATCGTGGATCAGTACCGCATTTTCCAGATCCAGACGCCAGGCACGCGGATTGAGGTTGTTGCCGGTGATCAGCATCCACTCATCATCAACCCACATCCCTTTAAGGTGGTAACTGTTATCACCATCTTTCCACAGTCGCACGGTAAGTTGCCCGCGGGTGACGTAATACTGCAGGCGACTGAGGAAACGGCGCAGATTGATCTCATACAGATAGGGCAGGGCACCGATAATTTTGAACGGCTGGTCCTCAGGGATATAAAAGTCATTCGCCGTTTTATCGCCAACGATGATTTCAACTTCCCGACCCTGGCGCAGCAGCCAGATGATATTGCGAACCAGAATGGCCGGCATATTGAAATAAGGGGTACACAGCGTCAGCTTCTGCTCGGCGCAGGGCATCAGATGGTAAATGGTTTTGTTGAGCAGGCTACGCTTGCCGAGGCCAACAAGCGGCGTGACGGCCAGCTGTTCATTACTGGCATCGCCTTTAAAATCATAATCAAAGCCACGCAGATCCTGACGCAGCTGCCGCGTCTCGTTTTTGATTTCCGGGCTCTTCGGGCGTTCATGCTGATCAAGACGGTGAACCGCCTCGGCCTGAATCAGATTCGTATCGATCCAGTTGACCAGCGTATCGGCCAGCTGCGGATTGGTGATCACCTGATAGCGATCGTAGCGATATTTATCATGCTGATGCAGATAGACATCGTTCAGACTGGCACCGGTATAGAGCAGCGTGTCATCAACCACTGAGCCTTTCAGGTGCAACACGCCCAGCGCTTCACGGGTATTCACCGGTACGCCATAAACGGGAATGGCGATATCCGCATTCTGGTCTGCCATAGCACAATACCAGTCAGCGTTGGTTGCACCACGGGCCACACCGATTCTACCACGCTGGGCACGGTGCCAGTCGACCAGAATTCTGACATCCAGCTCAGGGCGGCGACGCTTTGCTTCATACAGGGCGGAAAGAATGTTGCGGCCGCCGTCATCATTTTCCAGATAAAGGGCCACGATGCAGATACGCCGCGTCGCACTGGCGATTTTCTCCAGCAGAGTCTGACGAAAATCAGCAGGGGAATAAAGCGTGGTGAAGTCAGCAACCGACTGAGACAGTTTTGGCAGTTGCGCAAGGTGCTGTTGGTGTTTGTTACGTTTGAATTTAGACAACATCACAGTGCGTATCTTCTCTGTTCATAAAATGGCCTTATGCCATAAAATCATCACCCTAACCGTGAATATTACCATTAGTCAGTGCTGAAGTCGGCAATTTTACGTTTCCAGACATTGTCCGGCCGTGCTCAACGGCAGTGACAGGCTGACAATGCCGTCCTCAAGCTGCACATCAATAGTAAAATTCAGCTTACGCGCCAGGGTGATCATCCCCTGATTGCGCGGCATAGTGATGCCATTGAGCTGCTGCAGGCCATGCTGGCGGGTGTAGATAATCATCTTCTCCAGCAACTGTCGACCCAGGCCCAGCCCTTTCAGATCGGAGCGCACCAGCACGGAAAATTCGGCGTCAATATTGTCTGCGTCAGAGATCGCCCGCGTGACGCCGATGATCTCTTCCGCGCCGTTATGCTCTCGCACCGCGACAATCGCCATCTCTCGATCGTAGTCGATTTGCGTCATGTTAGCCAAATCGTCATGGGTAAACTCATTGATCTCACTGAAGTAGCGGTAGTAAAGATCCTCTTTCGTTACCCTGGCAATAAACTGCCGCAGCAGGGGTTCATCCTCCGGCAAAATAGGGCGAAACAGGCAGTGCTGACCATTTTTCAGTTCAATTGACTCTTCCAGCGCATGGGGATAAGGACGGATGGCAAGCCGCGCTTCCGGATCGCCAGCAAAGGGGGCCAGCTGCATGGTGACGTCCAGCAGCGAAAACTCCTCACCGGCTGCAAGCAGTGGGTGGATATCCAGTCGCACAATCTCAGGGCAGTCGACAATCAGGTTGGAAACCTGCACCAGTACCCTACTGATGCCGGTAATATCCAGGGGGCGGAGCGCGCTGCGGCCACGGATCTTGCCACTTTTAATCGCCTGGATGACCAGATAGCGCGCCAGAGTCATGTTCAGCGGTGGCAGGGCCACAACAGCCTGTTTATCTGCCTGCCACTCAATGCCGCCTTCCCCCAGCATGATCATCGGGCCGAAGACTTTATCCTGCTCAACCACCACCCGCAGTTCCTGCGCTCCGGCGCGGTTTGCCATGCTCTGGACTAACAGGCCATGGATACGAGCCCGGGGCCAGGCCAGCTTAACGCGATCAATGATTGCTTCGGCAGCCTGCTGCACTTCGCTGGCGGTGCGCAAATAAAGCATCACGCCCTGTACTTCAGACTTATGCGGAATATCGGGTGAACGGAGCTTAAGAGCGACCGGGTAACCAATCTGTCCGGCGATATGCACCGCCTCCGCGCTGTCGCTGGCTCTCCACGTTGGCAGGGTGCTCAGGCCGTAAGCCTGCAGGATCGCCTGCACTTCGTGGGTATCCAGCGTGGTGGCTCCCTCATCCAGTGCCTGCTGGATCAACTGGTGGGCTTCGGCGGTGTTGGCTTTCAGATCGGCAGGCAGGGAGGGAGTTTCGCGCAGCTGTTTCTGGTTACGGCGATATTCCACCATATGCATAAAAGCGGTTACCGTTCCTTCCGGGGTGCGGTAGGTTGGAATGCCGGCATCGCTGAAAAGCTTTCTTGCCTCCAGGGAAGAGAATTCTCCGCACCAGTTAGTCAGCAGGCTGAGCTGTTTGCCACGCGGATGGCTGGTGATGGCCTCAATCAGGCGTTGAGCCGTCACCGTGGCCGGGGCAACTGCGCTGGGGGCATGGATAATCATCAGTGCATCGATATCCGGGCTGTCCAGCAGGCGGGTGACGGTCTGCAGATAGCGCTCGGGTGTTGCGTCATCTTTCAGATCGAGCGGATTACCGGCGGCGATCTCTGCCGGTAGCCTGTCTTGCAGGTCGGTGAGTAACTCCTCACTTAGCGTGGCCAGCTTGCCATTTCGGGCATCAAGCGCATCCAGTGCCAGTGCGGCCGGTGCCGCGCCGTTGCTGACAATCATCAACCGTTCGCCGCGCAGTGGGCGCATATGGCTCAATGTTTCAACCGCTGAAAAGAGCTCATGCGTATCCTGTACGCGCAGCAGGCCGGCACGCTGTATCGCTGCGTCCCAGGCTGCATCCAGGCCGCCATGCGTATTCAGCAGATGCTGAGCCTGCTGGCTGCGTCCGCTGCGGATAATCAGAATGGGTTTGTTTCTTGAGGCGCTCCTGGCAGCGGAAACAAAGCGTCGGGCATCGCTCAGGTGCTCCAGATAAAGCAGAATGGCGCTGGTCTTACCGTCCCTGGCGAGGAAGTCGAGCAGATCATCAGCATCAATATCCAGACTGTCACCCAATGCGATAAACCAGGAGAAGCCCAGCTGCCGCTGCTGGGCCCAGTCGAGGATGGTATTGGAGACGGCGGCGGACTGGGAGACAAACGCCAGCTTGCCGCGATGAATGGGCACCGGGGAGAAGCTGGCGTTAAGACCCTGCCACGGGGCGAGCAGGCCGAGACTGTTGGGGCCAAGCAGGCGGATCTGCCATTCGCTGGCACACTGCTTTAGCTCTTCCAGCTGGCCAGCCGGGGCGGAAAGGATAATACAGGCTTTACAGCCCCGTTCGCCCAGCGCACGCAACAGATCGAGATGACGACTGGCGTGTGTGCAAATGACGGCAAGATCGGGCGAGAGCGGCAGGCTGGCAATATCCGGCCACGCCAGGACGCCGCAGACAGCCTTATATTTGGGCGTGACAGGAAGAACCGGGCCGCTGAAACCGCCTGCCAGCAGGTTTCGCATCATCAGGTAACCCGCGCGTTCAGGGCGCATTGAAGCACCAATTACCGCGATGGATTTGGGACGTAACAGCGCTTCCAGCCCTCGTTGGCTCATTTCCGGCTCCTGATGCGAGTAGTTATCTCTGATTTTAAACGCTTTCACGCTTTATTGCTGCGGGTTACTCGTGGTTCTCCGGATTTAAACGGCAGGGGATATCAGTGAGCGCTTACGCCTTTTGCTGATGGATGGGATGATGGGGCTTACCGGCCAGATAGCGATGACGGAACAGATCAAAATGGCGGATCAGGGCCATGCCTGCCTCAGTATCGCCAGCCTGCATCAGTAATTCTGCCGCCACTTCCGCCGTGCAGTGCTGGCCTTCTGCGTGGGTTTCGCGCAGCTGATAATTAGACGGCGTGGAAAGCCGGAGTGACATCACCGGCAGAGTATCCAGCCAGGGGCTTTTTCGAAACATCTTGCGTGCTTCGGTCCAGGTCCCGTCCAGCATGATAAACAGTGGCGGCTTACCATTTAGCGGCGGCACATTCATTACCGGGCGGCCCGTATCAGCGTACGACTCAGGGAACACCACCAACGGCTGCACTTCCGGATTCTTAACTGCGGCCAGCAGCGCCGGATCCGGCTCGGTGCGTGACCAGCCAAAAGCCTGAGTATCCGGCAATATATCGGCAATCAGTCGCCCGGTATTGCTGGGTTTCATTGGCTCGCTGTCAAACATCACCAGGCAAAAGCGGCTGCGTGCCTGGTGGGGTTGCAAGGTAGCGCAAAGGCAGTTTTTCTTTGGCAGCAAACAGCGCTGGCAGCGGGGAATACGGTTGCCACGGGCAAGAAAAGGGCGTGTGGCACGGGCCAGACGCTCAGCGCGCAGGCGAAGGACGGCATTTTCAGTCATCGAGGTGAATTCAGGAAAAACGTCATTCTAGCGGAAATGCGGGGGAAGCAGTAGTGGCCAGGCAAACCTGGCCACTGGCTGTCAGATATTTTCGTCCAGCCATTCGGTAAACGGGGCTTTCGGCATTGCGCCACTCAGCATATCCACCATCTGTCCCTGTTTGAAGATCATAATAGTCGGAATGCTGCGGATACGAAAACGAGCGCTCAGCTCGGGCTCGGCTTCCGTGTTCACCTTCAGAAAGCGGACCTGGCTGTGGCGTTCTTCCGCAACGTCTTTGTAGACCGGCGCAAAGTTAACGCAGGGACCGCACCACGGTGCCCAGAAATCGATCACGACCGGCAGGTCATCCTGCAGATATTTATCGAGCGTGGCGGTGGTCGCATTAATGACCTCACCGTTAAACAAATCGCTGCCGCAGCGGCCGCATTTCGCGCCGTCAGTGATACGCTCTTGCGGAACGCGATTCGTCGCCTGACATGAAGCACAAACCGTATTCATTGATTCACCTCGGTGATGTTCAGGGGTAAGCAGTTACTTACCGTGTGCCTGAGTTAGACTGCGGTAATTATGACGGCCCTTGTCGCAGGCAACAAAGCGATTTGTTCAATGGGTATAATAGGCAGTGGCTGGCATCGTTTTGCCGCTGAGAGGTAAACGGGGAAAAAGCCTGAGGCGTGCTTTTATTGGAAGTTGATAGCTAAGCGCTGCCACATCAGGTAATCTGCGCGCTTCGCGCTCAGCCAGGTGGAGGGAAAATGAACGACGAATTTAAAGGTAAAAGCGGTAAAGTCAAAGTGATGTATGTCCGCGGTGATGACGAGAACAGCAAAGGCGGGCAAAATCCCCGCACCGGCAAAGGTGGACCTCGTCAGGATGGCAGCCGTCGTCCTTCACGAAACGCAGACAGCAAGCCGCGTGGCGGGCGCGATCGCGACGTAGCACCGGGTGATTCACCATGGCGCACGGTTTCACGCGCGCCTTCTGCATTGGCCGGTGGAGATGACAAGCCGGATCACGGTGGCATCAGCGGCAAAAGCTATATCGACCCGGAGCAGATCCGTCGTCAGCGTATGGAAGAGACGCGAGTGTATGGCGAGAATGCCTGCCAGGCACTGTTCCAGAGTCGGCCGGAATGTATCGTGCGGGCATGGTTTGTCCAGGAAGTGACCCCGCGTTTCCGCGAGGCGCTGAAATGGATGGCGGCCAACCGCAAAGCTTATCATGTGGTTGACGAGGCCGAACTGGCTAAGGCATCCGGCACAGAGCACCACGGCGGCGTCTGCTTCCTGATCAAAAAACGTTCAGGCATGCCGGTCAGCCAGTGGCTCTCTGCGGCGGGTGAAAAAGATTGCGTGCTGGCGTTGGAACAGATTGGCAACCCGCACAACCTGGGCGGCATGATGCGCAGCTGCGCGCACTTTGGCGCGAAAGGGGTGCTGGTGGATGATGCTTCCTTACTGGAATCAGGTGCAGCCGTGCGCACTGCCGAAGGCGGCGCTGAGCACGTTCAGGCAATCAGCGGCGAGAGCTTCGAAGCGGGTCTGAACGCTTTCCGTAAAGCAGGTTATACCATCGTGACCACTTCCAGCCACAAAGGGACCCCTTTAGCGCAGGCAACATTGCCGGCTAAAACCGTTCTGGTGCTGGGACAGGAAAGTGATGGCCTGTCAGACAGCGTCTGGCAACAGGGCGACCTGAGCATCTCTATCGGGGGAACCGGTAATGTTGAAAGCCTCAACGTTTCGGTCGCGACCGGTATCCTGCTCGCCGAATGGTGGCGTCAGAACGCCTGAAGCCTGAGATGAAAAACGGCCCCCGGGGGGGCCGTTTTTTTTGTCTGCAAATCAGTGCGCGCCACCGCCTCCACTGCCGGAACCAAATGGCGGGCGGGCAAACCAGATCAGTACCAGCAGCGCAAGGAACACCGCTGCCGACGCCCAAAATATCTCGTTTGCGGAGATAATCAGCCCCTGATTGGTGATCTGCTGCGCAATCCACGAAGACGCCTGATCGTGCGTCATGCCAATCTGCTGCAGCTTGTCGTACATCTGCTGCGAGTTAACGTTGTAAGCGTTCACTGACTCGCTGAGATAGCTGTGGTGCATCGATTCCCGATCGGTCCACATGGTGGTGGTGATCGAAGTGCCGATTGAACCAGCCAGCGTACGCGTAAAGTTCGACAGACTCGATGCCGCCGCCAGCCTTTCAGGTGGCAGACCCGACAGGGTAATGGTGGTCAGTGGCATAAAGAAGCAGGCTACGGCAAAGCCCTGAATAAACTGGGGCCACGCTGACGCACCAAAATCCATCCCCGGCTCAAATGTGTAAGCTCGCCAGTAAAAGCAGATTGCGTACATAATAAAGCTGAAGGTAACCAGCTTGCGCATGTCCAGCTTGTGGGCAAAGCGCCCGATAATTGGCGAGAGAATAACGGGCAGTATGCCTACCGGTGCGGAAGCCAGCCCGGCCCAGGTGGCGGTATAGCCATAGACCTCCTGCAGCAGCTGCGGTAACAGCACTATCGAGCCGAAGTAGAGCATATAAGCCAGACTGATCGACAGGCAACCGATGGTGAAGTTTCTGGACTTGAACAGCGACAAATCAACGATCGGGTGATCGTCAGTCAGCTCCCAGACCAGCAACACCAGCAGCGCCACCACCGCGATGACCGTCAGAATGACGATCTCCTTAGAACTGAACCAGTCCAGTTCCTTGCCGCGGTCCAGCATTACCTGCAGACAGCCAATCCCGACAATCAGCAACACCAGCCCCACCGTATCAATCGGCCTGATGACCGTGGCCGTTTCCCGCTTGCGCAGCGTTTGCAGCGTCAGCATCACCACCACCGCACCGATCGGCACGTTGATGAAGAAGATCCAGCCCCAGTGGTAGTTATCACTGATCCAGCCGCCGAGGATCGGGCCGCAAATCGGCGCAACGATCACCGTCATCGCCCACAGCGAAAGGGCGATACTTCGCCTGGCGGGCGGATAGTTGCTTAACAACAGGCTCTGCGACAGAGGGATCAGCGGACCCGCCACCACCCCCTGGATCACGCGGAAGAAGATCAGCATAGTCAGACTGTTGGACATGCCACACAGCCAGGATGCCACCGCGAACGCCGCTGTGGCCCACAGGAACAGCTTCACCTCACCAACGCGTTTTGCCAGCCAGCCGGTAATCGGTATCGAAATGGCATTGGCGACGCCAAACGAAGTGATCACCCAGGTGCCCTGAGAGTTGGACGCCCCCAGGTTGCCAGCGATAGTCGGAATAGCCACGTTAGCGATGGTGGAATCCAGCACCTGCATAAACGTAGCCAGCGACAGCGCGATGGTCATCAGAACCAGCTGGGTTCCTTCAAGCGGTTTTTGTGCCATAACAGCCTCCCGCCTGCTCAGCCCGCATTTGCGCGGATGATATCGGCAATCAGCTGGTTAACCGGTGCCAGGTCCAGCGCCAGCGCGTTACTTTCGTAAGCCGGCGTGGCGCGAACGCTGGTGGCCAGCACGGCACCATCGGTATTGTCGGTATCCACGCTGACCAGCGTCGACAGGCCGATACGCAGCGGATGCTTCGCCACTTCCTGGGGATCCAGCGCAATACGTACCGGCAGACGCTGAACCACTTTAATCCAGTTACCGGTGGCGTTCTGCGCGGGCAGCAACGAGAACGCGCTACCTGTTCCCATATCCAGACCGACCACTTTGCCGTGATAAACTACATCATCCCCGTAGATGTCGCTGGTCACGGTGGCAGGCTGACCAATACGGACGTTGGCTAGCTGCGTTTCCTTGAAGTTAGCGTCCACCCACAGATTGTTAGCCGGGACCACAGCCAGCAGAGGCGTGGTGGAGGAGATTTGTGAACCCACCTGAACGCTGCGGCGAGAGATAAAACCATCAATCGGGCTGACCACTTCGGTACGCTGCAGAGCGAGCCAGGCGTCACGCAGTTCGGCGGCGCTCTGTTTCACCGCAGGCTGATTTTCCAGCGAGGTGTTAAGGATCATCGCCTGGTTAGCATTGTATTGCTGCATGGCAACCTCCAGCTGGGCTTTGGCAGTGGCCACAGCGTCCCGCGCATGTTGCAGATCCTCTTTACCAATCAGATTGGCGGCACCCAGTGGTTCACGACGCTTCAGATCGGCCTGCGCCTGATCGAGCGCGGTTTTCTGCAGGTCAATCGTCGCCTGATACTGCCTGCCGTTGATGATCAATTGATGAGTCTGGCGTACGCTGGTCGCCAGGGCAGTCTGCGCTTGTTCAAAGGCTTGCTCAGCGTCGGTTTTATCCAGTGTGACCAGCACATCGCCTTTTTTGACATAGTCGGTGTTGTCGAACCACACCTTATTCACGCTGCCGGAAACCTGGGCCATCACCTGCGCCTGGTTTCCTGCGACGTAAGCATCATCGGTTTCCTGGTAATGGCGCAGCACCATAAACCAGTAAATCAGCCAGGCAGCCCCGATTAAAATGAACAACACAGCCAGCAAAATTAACGCGCCTTTGCGTTTCTTCTTGTTGTTAGCTGGCTGCTGCGGTTGTTGGATCTCCGCATTTGCACTCATGGTTTTCTCCACGTTTTCCTTGCCTGCCCGACAGGTTACCGGGTGGCAGCCCTGTCCGGATTCTAAAATGCCAGCGGATTAGCGCTGGCATAAGTGTGAAAATTGCGGTTTAAAATAGCGGTTACCGCCGGGCGGGGTGTCGCTTAATATGCTATTGCCGGATGACTCAGCGAGAAAGTGCGGTGATCACTTCTTCTTCATCCATTTGATCAAGACGGGTCAGTAACTTACGGGTGATCCCTTCCAGCTGCGTTTTTTCAGCAGCGCTCAGCGCGGACCACAAAAGCTGCAGGCACTGATGCTGCGGTGGCAGCAGCTGGCGCAGGAATTCATTGCCTTTCTCAGTCAGGTGCAGATGCAGGCAGCGGCGGTCGTTATCGCTCTCGCGACGCTCAATCCAGCCACGCTTTTCCAGTTCATCGGCAATGCGGGTGGCATTGGTGCGGGATGAGCCCAGCGCGGAGCTGAGTTCAGAAGGCTGAATGCTGTGGTTTTCCTGTGCATCCAGAGTAATCAATGCCATGAACAGCGTCTCGTTAATCCCCTGAGCCTTGAGCATTTTGTTGCGGTTTTCCAGCAGTTTGCTCTGCATGTGCATGCACAGCCGCGTCAGCATGATTTCCTGTAACGGAAAATCTTTCTGACGGTTAGCGCGAAAATTCAGCATCTGTTCAATGGGAGTAAACGAACTTTCCATCTGGGGGAACCTCATTAGTTGCAACTGGTATCGTAACGATGGTGATAAACAAAGGTCACTCCTGCGGTCAGCTGTTTGTCAGGACCGGGGAACACCATCCGTAATTTCCAGGTCACTCCATAACCCAGGGCGCCAGGCAGCGTCATCATAGTAATGCTGCCGGTTGTTCAGTTAACCTGAAAAGCCTGAACCCCTCAGGGTAGGCCAAATCCGCGCAGAATGTTGAAAAACCCGGTCACGCTGAACGTCAAAAGTGACGCAAAGATGAACGCGAGGTCAGTATTTTCAACCTCTTTACAGTCAAACCCGATCCTGAGGGACGGGCATATAATCTGCTGTGGGCTGAAGAACGAAGAGAGTCTTCCTCTCTGTCACTGACACAGCAGGTAACAAGTCGTGGAAATTCAGTCAGTACGGCAGGTGGACAGAGCCAGTTTGGGCATTCCGTTCACCTTTTAATAGTTTCATGCGAAAAAATAACCAACATGAATAACTACGGTGCTAACCATAACAGACTGTGTAAACGGTTAACAAGGCGCTGGGCCTGAAAATTACTTAATTAATTATTTAACGGTTAAGAGGCGTTTGCTTCAAAACGGGCTCCGCGCCACCAGTTCAACAGATTAAGTATTGTTATGAAAGCGCCAGCTACGCAGACGCCGTGCCAGCCCGCGTGCTGAAAAGCGGTGGCAGAAATCAGCGAGCCAATCGCACCACCGATAAAATAGCTGGTCATATACCCCGCGGTCAGCCGGTTACGGGCTTCTGGCATCCGGCGGTAGATCACACTCTGATTGGTTATGTGGACGCCCTGCACGGACAGGTCGAGCAGGATGATGCCAACAATCAGCGCAATCAGCGAGTGGCTGCCTGCCGCGGTGAATCCCCATGAGAGCAGCATAATGATTAAGCCACCGGTGGTAGTGAGCCGTGCTTTGCCCTTATCGGCCAGTGAGCCAGCCTGCCGTGCGGCCAGTGCCCCGGCAGCGCCCACCAGGCCAAGCAGCCCGATAGCACCTTCAGAATAGCCATACGGCTTCGCCGCCAGCAGGAACGCCATCGAGGTCCACAGTATGCTGAAGTTGGCAAATGCCAGGCAGCCAGTGATTGCCCGCGTTTTCAGTACCGGCGTGGTGAAGTAGAGGGTAAACAGGGAGCCGAGCAGCTGACCGTAGTTCAACGGAACCGATTGCCTGTAGCGGGGAAGAAAACGCCACAAGGCCAGCGCCAGCATCACCATCAGTACGCTGGCGACCCAGTAGACGGTTCGCCAGCCGCCCAGCTGTGCAAGGCCTCCAGCCACAGTTCGTGCCAGCAGAATGCCCAACAGCAGGCCACTCATTACCGTGCCCACCACTTTGCCGCGTTTTTCCGGTGCGGCCAGTGTGGCAGCCAGTGGAACTAAAATCTGCGCCACTACGGAGAACAGGCCGGTCAGTACGGTACCCAGCAGCATCACCGGTAAGGTCGGCGACAGGGCGGTGATCACCATACCGCCTGCGGCCAGCAGACTCATGATAACGATCAGCCCACGGCGCTCCAGCATGTCACCCAACGGCACCAGCAGCAGCAAACCGGCAGCATAGCCGAGCTGGGCGCTGGTCACGATGAAACCAGCCTGATTCACGGAGAGAGCAAAGGTGCGGGCAACGGTCTCCAGCAGAGGCTGCACATAATAGTTACAGGCTACAGAGAGGCCGGTTGCCACCGACATCAGGGCAACGAGGGCAGGGTTCAGGCCTGGCTGGGGGGATTTCATCGCGTAGAGTCATGTCGTTAATAAATGCAGTAGCCGAATAGTAATCTAAAAAACTATTTCACTCACAAGATAATTGACAGGACAAACCAGTAAAAAAAAGGGTGACGCAAGCGCCACCCTCTGATTGCGTTTTTTAACGCTTACTTAGCGGCGGCCATCGCGTCCTTCACCCAGCCGTCGAACTGTGCCTGGTGTGCTTTGATCCAGCCATCAACCTGAGCATTGATATCGGCTTCTGAAGACTGGCCCTGATGCATGCGCGAGTTCTGCGCATTGATATCTGCAATCGGCAGCTTCATTTCAGAGAACAGCTTCGCCGCTGCCGGATTTTTCACGGCCCATGCTTTGTTGGCAACGATATGCATTACGTTCACCGGGAAACCGTAGTTCGCACCATTTGGCAGTTTGGTGTCGATATCTTTCTGCGCACCAGGCATAGAAGAGAACGGCACCTGCAGCCACACCACGTCACGGCCCGGAACCAGCACGTCGCTCACCCAGTAAGGCGTCCAGGTGTAGTACAGGATTGGTTTGCCTTCTTTAAAGCGAGTGATAGTGTCTGCAATCATCGCCGAGTAGTTACCCTGGTTATGAACCACGGTGTTGCTCAGACCATAAGCCTGGATCTGATGGTTGATCACCGCCTCACAGCCCCAGCCTGGTGTACAGCCGGTCAGATCGGCTTTACCGTCTCCATTGCTGTCAAACAGCTTCGCCAGCTTAGCATCCTTCAGCTGGTCGATACGGGTAATGTGATATTTTTCTGCGGTTTTTTTATCGATCAGATAACCCTGTGCAGCGCCCTGGACATAGGTTCCCTGACGATAAAATTTCGCGTCGCCACCTGCAGATTTGTACATATCATCGTGCAGTGGCTGCCAGTTGGTGGCAATAAAAGTCCCGTCGCCCGAGGCGATTGAGGTATAGGCAACGTTGTAATCAACCTCCGCGGGCTGGTCGACGGTGTAACCAAGTTTTTCCAGCCCACGGCTGACCAGCAGAGTCTGGAAAGTTTCTTCCGAGATGCTGCTCTGCAGAGGTTTAACGGTGATCCCTTTGCCTGGCAGGTCGGCAGCGGAAACGTGAGAGGCGGCCAGCGTGGTGAATGCGGCGGCTAACAATGCTGTCTTACGCATAGTGGATCCTTATTTTGATTTATCTTGCACGGAAGCTGGCGACGCGCGCGGGGCACGCCGCCAGAAGCGTAATGGTGTTATTTAATAAATGGACGGGTAAGCAGGCCCAGCGGTCCACTGGCATACCAGCGACGGTCACCCCGGCTGCGGCTGTCACGACCCACAGACTGGGTCAGGCGGTCGAGGATAATCGCGAGGATGACAATCCCCACCCCGCCCACGGTAGCCAGCCCCATGTCCAGGCGGCCAATCCCGCGCAGCACCATCTGACCCAGACCACCCACGGCGATCATGGAGGCGATTACCACCATCGACAGCGCCAGCATCAACGTCTGGTTGACCCCTGCCATAATGGTCGGCATCGCCAGCGGCAGCTGTACTTTGAACAGCATCTGGCGCGGGTTGGCACCGAAGGAGTCCGCGGCCTCGATCAGATCGGCTGGCACCTGCTTAATCCCCAGAATGGTCAGGCGCACAATCGGCGGCAGGGCAAAGATAATGGTCACCACCACGCCCGGCACGTTGCCGATACCAAACAGCATCACGATAGGCACGAGGTAAACGAAGGCCGGTGTGGTCTGCATGGCATCCAGCAACGGACGGATAATTTTCGCCGCTTTGTCGCTGCGGGCCAGCCAGATGCCCAGCGGAAGTCCGATGATGATGCAAAACAGCAGTGCCGTGAGCACCAGCGCCAGCGTCACCATCGCCTGCGACCAGGCACCAATTGCCCCGATTGCGATCAGCGAAACCAGCGTGGCAATACCCATCCCGAGGCTGGACATCTGCCAGGCAATCAGGGCAAATACCACGATGGCCACGGGAGCAGGCATCCCCAGCAACAAATGCTGGAAGGCGCTGAGTATATAATCCACCGGCACGCGAATGCCCTGGAATACCGGGCGGAAGTGGGAAACGATCCAGTCAATAGCGGTTGTTACCCAACTGTCCAACGGGATCCACGTTTTGTGGAATGGATCGAGAAGATTGAAATGCTCCACCTGCGGTGCCGGGGCGCTGTTTAACCAGTCGCTGCCACCACTGGCGGCAGCATCATGACCGGCAGGGGCTGCTCCGCTACTCCAGGCATCACCGCCTCCCGCATGGGCTGCGCTACCCGCGCCGGATGGTGCGGCATCTGCCGGAGCGGAAGAGGCTCCGGAAGTCGACCAGGGATCGCTGCTGCTGGCTGCAGACTGTGCGCTGTCAGCGGCCGGGGCAGAAGGCGCAGGGGCAGGCTGAGTGGACGCTGCTGCCCAGGGATCGGTAGTTTGTTCACTCATTGCTGGCTCCTTCGCGATCTAATGCCTGTAATAACATGCCTTTGGAAATGATTCCGATGTACTGGTTGTCTTCGCCCACGACAGGGACGGCACAGGGAGCCTGAGCCACATGTGACAACAAGTCGCTCAGCGAGGTTTCACCAGACACTGCGTCAGGAGAGGAGAGGATGGCGCCATCAAGCCCCTCACCAGACGCCAGCGCGGCCTTGAGTGAGTCGGTGGATACCACCCCAACAAAACGCTGTTTCTCCAGGATATAACCGTATTCACGGTCGTCGTCCTGCAGCAGCTTCAACGCTGAGCGCGGACCGAAGCCAGGGGCTTTACGCATCAGCGAACCGGCGGCACGGCGGGCAATATCCTTCGCGCTGAAAACGTGGCTGATATCCACGCCGCGGAAGAAGGTGCGCACGTAGTCATTGGCCGGGTTATTCAGGATCTCATCCGGTGTGCCGACCTGAACCACTTCACCGCCCTGCATAATGGCAATTCTGTCGCCGATACGCATGGCCTCATCCAGGTCGTGGGAGATAAATACGATGGTGCGCTGGTGGCGGGACTGCAGTTTCACCAGTTCATCCTGCATTTCGGTGCGGATTAAAGGATCAAGTGCTGAGAATGCCTCATCCATCAATAATATATCCGGATTGATCGCGAGGGCACGGGCTAATCCAACACGCTGGCGCATTCCGCCGGATAATTCATCCGGGTATGCATGAGCATAATTATCCAGGCCTACCTGACGCAGGGCGTCCAGTGCTTTTTCCTGACGTTCCTGTAGCGGAACTCCGGCTAATTCCATTCCGAAGGCAGCGTTATTTAATACCGTCATATGCGGCATTAATGCGAAGGACTGGAATACCATACTGATTTTATTTCGACGAACCTGACGTAATTCGTGGTCAGATATTTTGGCAATATCGACGCCATCAATAATAACCTGGCCGCGAGTCGGTTCTATCAGACGATTGAGAAGGCGAACCATTGTGGATTTACCGGAGCCGGATAATCCCATGATCACGAATATCTCGCCTTCTTCAATGGCCAGACTGGCATCTTTCACGCCGAGAGAGAGTCCTGTTTTCTCAAGTAGCGCTTCTTTACTGATTCCTTTTTCAATGTGCTTAAAGGCACGGTCGGGATTTTCCCCGAAAACTTTATATAAATTTTTAACTTCGAGTTTTATAGCCATGTGATGGTTATATTCCTGGTTGGCGGTTAATTTCTTCTATTTCTGCTTTGTCCTGGTTGAATATTAGCGGCCTATACCGTAGCACACTGAGATTCTGAGGCAACCCTTCAGGCGGTTTCTGGAAATTCAGGTTGAGACAGCAATCTCCGAAAATGCCAGAGGGGGTAAGGGATTGCAGGGGATTTTAGCAGGCTAAAAAAAATGAATATTTCGCCGCTGAAAGACCGTTTTGCCGGGGAATTACCGGCCTGAAAGCCAGTTTTTACTGTCATATAAAATGAGGAGAAACATCATTTATTTGTCATCCGATCTTTGTTGAACGGCTGATTAATAAAAAATTAATGGCAGGAGAGGTGGGAGAAAGTGGCCGAACGGTTCAGCCACCTGAAAGAGGCTTAAAAATTCCAGTCTTCGTCTTCAGTATCGACAGCTTTACCCATGACATAGGATGAGCCGGAGCCTGAGAAGAAGTCGTGGTTTTCGTCCGCATTGGGCGACAGAGCAGAGAGGATCGCCGGATCAACGTCAGTCAGTTCGGCCGGGAACAGTGCCTCGTAGCCGAGGTTCATCAGCGCTTTGTTCGCGTTGTAATGCAGGAATTTATTCACCTCTTCCGTCCAGCCTACCCCGTCATACAACTCGGCGGTATAGATCAGTTCGTTCTCGTAAAGGGCCAGTAACAGTTCTACGGCAAACTGCTGCAGCTCATCCTGACGGGCCTGACTCTCTTTCTCCAGTGCTTTCTGGTATTTATAGCCAATGTAATAGCCATGAACCGCTTCGTCTTTGATGATCAGACGGATCAGGTCGGCGGTGTTGGTCAGCTTGCCGCGGCTGGACCAGTACATCGGCAGATAAAAGCCGGAGTAAAAGAGGAATGACTCCAGGAACACGCTGGCGATTTTCTTTTTCAGCGGGTCGTGATGGTGGTAGTGCTCCAGCACGATATCGGCTTTACGCTGCAGGGACTGATTCTCCTCGCTCCAGGCATAGGCGGCGTCCACATCACTGGAGTGACACAGCGTGGAGAAAATCGAGCTGTATGAGCGGGCATGCACCGCTTCCATAAAGCTGATATTGGACATCACCGCCTCTTCATGAGGGGTCAGCGCATCCTCCATCAGTGCCGGGGCACCCACGGTGTTCTGGATAGTGTCGAGTAACGTCAGGCCGGTAAACACGCGAATGGTCAGCTGCTGTTCTTCAGCATCCAGGCTGTTCCAGGCCGGGATATCATTGGAGAGCGGCACTTTTTCCGGCAGCCAGAAGTTAGACGTCAGGCGGTTCCAGACCTCCAGATCTTTATCGTCTTCGATCTGGTTCCAGTTGATGGCATGAATACGTTTTAATTTCATTATCTTCTCTTCCGGGGCAGGCTGAACTGCCCCCTGAGGTTAACTTACAGCGAGCAGGAAACACAGCCTTCAACTTCAGTGCCCAGCAGGGCCATCTGGCGCAGGCGGATGTAATACAACGTCTTGATGCCTTTCTTCCAGGCATAAATCTGCGCCTTATTGATATCGCGCGTCGTGGCGGTATCGCGGAAGAACAGCGTCAGTGACAACCCCTGATCGACGTGGCGGGTGGCCTCGGCATAGGTATCGATAATCGCTTCAGGCCCGATGTCATAGGCATCACGGTAAAACGCCTGATTATCGTTATTCATAAACGGCGCAGGGTAATAGACGCGGCCGGTTTTCCCCTCTTTACGGATCTCAATACGCGACACAATCGGGTGGATGCTGGAAGTGGCGTGATTGATATAGGAGATGGATCCCGTTGGCGGAATGGCCTGCAGGTTCTGGTTATAAATGCCGTGCTTCATCACCAGCTCGCGCAGTTCCAGCCAGTCCTGTTGCGTAGGCAGAGTCAGACCGGCACGCTCGAACAACGTTGCAATCTCAGCAGTACGCGGCTGCCAGCTTTGATTGACATATTGATCGAAGTATTCACCGCTGGCATAGCGGGACTCGTCGAAACCGGCGAAACGCTCCCCACGCTCCTGAGCAATCAGGTTAGAGGTCCGCAGCGCGTGGTAAGTGATGGTATAGAAGTAGAGATTGGTGAAATCCAGTCCGGCTGCAGACCCGTACTGAATGCCCTCCCGCGCCAGATAGCCGTGCAGATTCATCTGCCCAAGACCAATAGCGTGTGACTGCGCATTGCCGCGCTCAATGGAGGGTACCGAGTTGATATGGCTTTGATCCGACACGGCTGTCAGGCCGCGCACCGCGATTTCAACCGTACGGGCGAAATCCGGAGAATCCATGGTGTGTGCAATGTTCAGCGACCCCAGATTGCAGGAAATATCCTTGCCGATGCGGCGATAGCTGAGATCGTCGTTGTACTCGGTGGGGGTATTGACCTGCAGGATTTCCGAGCAGAGGTTGCTCATATTAATCCTGCCCTGAATCGGGTTGGCACGGTTCACCGTATCTTCAAACATGATATAGGGATAACCCGACTCAAATTGAATTTCCGCCAGCGTCTGGAAGAACTCACGCGGATTAATAAAGGTGCGGCGAATGCGATCGTCGGCCAGCATCTCTTCGTACTTCTCGCTGATGCTGATATCCGCAAACGGCAGCCCGTAAATCCGCTCCACGTCATAAGGAGAGAACAGCGCCATCTGCTGGTTAGTTTTTGCCAGCTGGAAGGTGACGTCCGGGATCACCACGCCGAGCGACAGCGTTTTAATGCGGATTTTCTCGTCAGCGTTTTCACGTTTGGTATCCAGGAAGCGCAGAATATCGGGATGGTGAGCATGCAGATAAACGGCGCCAGCGCCCTGACGCGCGCCCAGTTGGTTGGCATAAGAGAAGGCATCTTCCAGCATTTTCATTACCGGGATCACGCCGGATGACTGGTTTTCAATACGCTTGATTGGCGCACCTGCTTCACGCAGATTCGACAGCAAAAACGCTACACCGCCGCCACGTTTGGAGAGCTGCAGGGCAGAGTTAACCGCGCGACCGATGGATTCCATATTATCTTCGATACGCAGCAGGAAGCAGGAGACCAGCTCGCCGCGCTGCTGTTTACCGCAGTTAAGGAAAGTCGGGGTGGCAGGCTGGAAACGCCCGGCCAGCATCTCTTCCATCAGCGACAGGGCCAGCGGCTGGTCACCCTTCGCCAGCGTCAGAGCCACCATGCAGACGCGCTCGGTAAAGCCTTCCAGGTAGCGTTTGCCGTCAAAAGTTTTCAGCGTATAGCTGGTGTAAAACTTCCAGGCTCCAAGAAAAGTCTGGAAGCGGAAGCGGTGGGCATAAGCCTGTTCAAACAGCGAGCTGACGAAGTCGAAAGGATAAGCATTCAGCACTTCCGCCTCGTAATAGCCTTCAGCGACCAGATATTGTAAGCGCTCTCCCACTGAATCAAAGGCGACACTGTTCGGCAACACGTGCTGCAGAAAATAGTGGCGGGTTGCCTCACGGTCTTTCTCAAACTGAATTTTGCCCTCTGCGTCATAGAGATTGAGCATTGCGTTCAGCGAATGGTAATCCGCTGCGGCCGGATTCGGGGTTATGAGTGTACTTTCTGTCGCTGCCAAAATTCGGTTACTCCCTGAGAGACGTTGGCGATGTCGTCACTGGTGCCCAACAGTTCGAAGCGGTACAGGCACGGCACCTGACATTTTTGCGCAATGATGGTGCCGGCCAGGCAATAGGCTTCACCAAAATTACGGTTCCCCGCGGCGATCACACCGCGGATCAGCTGTCGGTTACTGACGTCGTTTAAAAACTGGATGACCTGCGCAGGCACTGCTCCCCTGGCCGTACCGCCGCCATAGCTGGGGACGACGAGGATGTAGGGTTCATCGACCCTCAGGCTCTGTTTACCCTCCAGTGGGATACGCAGGGCGGGCAGGCCAGTGCGCAGGACAAAACGGTGGGTGTTTTCCGACTGGCTGGAGAAATAGACCAGTGTCGACATCTGCTCAGCCCCGCATGGCGGAGAGCTGACGGAGGGCGGAAATTTTATCCGGACGGAAACCGCTCCAGTGTTCTTCTTCTGCCATCACCACCGGCACCTGACGGTAGCCCAGCGATTTCAGCGTTTCCACGGCAGCGGGTTCATGGTCAAGATTGACCAGCTGGTAATCGATACCCTGCTTATCCATCGCATTTTTGGTCGCATTGCACTGGACACAGTTGTTTTTTGTGTAAATAATAATGCGCATGATTCGTATTTACCTTATTGGTCGGATAACTTCTCATATGGCACGATTTTTGCTGAGTGTCGTTGCCACCGTAATACCACATGTTGTGGCTGCATCCCTGAGGTAAATACTAGATATAGTGTGTGAAGATTGCAACCACGCAATATCCAGGTGTTTGTGGTTTTTATTGCCTGACCGGTGCCAGGCCCTGTCGTCTCAGGCCTGAGGCCTGATAAAAAAAAATCCCCGCAGCGTAAACTGCAGGGATTTCGACGGGAACTAACGGAATCAGTTACGCGAAGTGGTGGTCGTGGCAATCAGCGCGCCGACAAAAACGCCTATGGCTGTACCAATTCCCACACCATGCCAGGGTTTGTCGCGCACATAGGAATCCACATGGTTGCCCGCCTCTTTTGCTGCCTGAGTCACACGGTTACGGCCATGCAGCTTAGCGCGGGTTTCTTTCAGCATGGCCTCAGCACGCGAGCGTGCGCCATCGACTTCATCTTTGGTTTTGCTGCCGTAAGATTTCAGCAAATCGTCAAGGGTATCAGCCAGCTGTGAAACGTCCTGATTGATATCAATGTCTTCGTTTTTCGGTATGCGTTTAAACATATTTCTCTCCCCTGGAAATAAAACGTACTATTAACTGTAGACCATCACGGCGATTTTTAGTGACCCGGACCGGGATCGGCGTCGTTTCTGGATTATTCCGAAAGCACCAGCCCTTCACGCTGTTGTAAGGTTGCGGGGTTGGCACGTTTTAGAGGATTAAGCATGTATTTACGCCCGGATGAGGTTGCTCGCGTACTGGAAAAAGCGGGATTTGAGATGGACGCGGTTACCGCAAAAGCCTATGGATATCGCCGCGGAGAGAGCTATGTGTATGTTAACCGTGAGGCCAGAATGGGCCGTACCGCGCTGGTGATCCACCCGACGCTGAAAGAGAAAAGCCACAGCTACGCGGAACCTGCTTCCGACATGAAAACCTGTGAGCACTATGTGCAGTTTCCGATGTATCTGGCCGGTGACAATCAGGATCACTACGGCATCCCACACGGCTTCAGTTCGCGTGCGGCGCTGGAACGTTATATTACCCTTATGTTTGGTTAATCTTTCACGATCCTCGTGAAATTCAGCGCATATCTGCACCGATAGCGCTGAAACCTTCTGACCCTCGCCCTCACCCCCACACTCTGTACAGTTGTTTTGCTGCGGAATAATCGGTATAACCCTGATCCATGTGGAAGTTTAGACGTCTATACGGATAACACAGCAATGCAGCAGACTCAGCAGGACACAACGCAACAATTTAAACGCAGCATGAAAACCCGCCATCTGGTGATGCTTTCCCTAGGCGGCGTGATTGGTACCGGGTTGTTCTTTAACACTGGCTATATTATTTCGACCACCGGGGCCGCTGGTACGCTGCTGGCCTATCTGATTGGGGCACTGGTGGTCTATCTGGTGATGCTCAGCCTGGGTGAGCTCTCGGTGGCGATGCCGGAAACGGGCGCATTCCATGTGTATGCTGCCCGTTATCTCAGCCCGGCCACCGGCTATACCGTGGCCTGGCTTTACTGGCTGACCTGGACCGTGGCGCTGGGGTCCAGCCTGACGGCTGCCGGATTTTGTATGCAGTACTGGTTTCCCCAGACACCGGTCTGGATGTGGTGTCTGCTGTTCTGCGTGCTGATCTTTATGCTCAACGTGGTCTCTTCCCGCTTTTTTGCTGAAGGAGAATTCTGGTTCTCGGTGATTAAGGTGGTCACCATCCTGGCGTTTATTATCCTGGGAGCGGGGGCCATGTTTGGCTTTATTCCGCTGAAGGACGGTAGCAGCGCGCCGTTTTTCCATAACCTGACGGCATCCGGCTGGCTGCCGCACGGTGGTTTGCCAATCCTGATGACCATGGTGGCGGTAAACTTTGCCTTCTCCGGCACAGAGCTGATTGGGATTGCTGCCGGCGAAACCGAGAATCCACACAAGGTGTTGCCGATTGCCATCCGCACTACGGTTGCGCGGCTGATCATCTTTTTTATGGGGACTGTGCTGATCCTGGCGGCGATGATCCCGATGGATCAGGCCGGGATCGTCAAAAGTCCGTTTGTGCTGGTCTTTGAGAAAATCGGTATTCCGTACGCGGCGGATATTTTCAATTTTGTGATCCTCACCGCGATCCTGTCAGCCGCTAACTCCGGCCTTTACGCCTCCGGCCGTATGCTCTGGTCGTTATCCAATCAGCAAACTTTACCGCAGTGCTTTGCCAGACTGACCCGGCGCGGTATTCCTCTGGTGGCGATTTCGGTCAGTATGCTGGGCGGCCTGCTGGCGCTGTTCTCCAGCGTGGTGGCGCCGGATACGGTGTTTGTGGCGTTGTCGGCAATTTCTGGTTTCGCGGTGGTTGCCGTCTGGCTGAGCATCTGCGCTTCACACTACTTCTTCCGTCGGGCGCATCTGCGGCAAGGGAAGCCTCTTGCCGATCTGAAATATCGTGCGCCCTGGTATCCCGTCACTCCGCTCCTTGGCTTTTTGCTGTGCCTGCTGGCCTGCGTGGGACTGGCATTCGATCCGGAACAGCGCATTGCGTTATACTGCGGACTGCCGTTTGTGGCGCTCTGTTATGGCGCTTACTATTTCACGCAGTTGCTGAAGAAGCGCGATACCGCGAAGGAGGCTCAGCATGATACCCACTGATCTGACCGTGCAACAGAGGGTTGCCGCGGGCCTGGTGCTGGATGGCGCAATGGCAACAGAACTGGAAGCGCGCGGCTGCGATCTGACCGACACGCTGTGGTCAGCGAAGGTGCTGATTGAAAACCCTGAGCTGATCTACCAGGTTCATTACGACTACTTTAAAGCGGGCGCACAGGTTGCCATTACCGCCAGCTATCAGGCTACGCCGCAGGGTTTCGCCCGGCGTGGTCTGAGTGAAGGGGAGTCGCTGCGGCTGATTGCCCGCAGCGTTGAGCTGGCCAGCCGAGCCAGAACGGATTATCTTGCTGAGCAACCGGATGCGGGAATGCTGCTGATAGCCGGATCGGTCGGCCCGTACGGTGCTTTCCTGGCGGATGGCTCGGAATATCGCGGCGATTATGCGTTGCCTCAGCAGGAGATGATGGACTTTCATCGTCCACGCATGGGGGCCCTGATTGATGCGGGTGCAGACATCCTGGCTTGTGAAACCATGCCTTCCTTTGCGGAAATTCAGGCGCTGGTGGCCCTGTTACAGGAATTCCCGGCCACGCCAGCGTGGTTCTCTTTCACGTTGCGTGACAGTGAACACCTGAGTGACGGCACCCCGCTAAGCGAAGTGGTGGCCCTGCTGGATGGTTGTCCACAGGCTGTTGCATTGGGCATTAACTGCATCGCGCTGGATAAAGTGACCGCGGCGCTGGAAGCCCTTTCATCACTGACTGCTAAGCCGCTGGTGGTTTATCCGAATTCCGGTGAGCAGTATGATGCCACCAGCAAAACGTGGCACAGCGATGCTTCTGCCTGCACGTTGACCGATAATCTGCAGGAGTGGCAAAAAGCCGGTGCGAAGCTGATTGGCGGCTGCTGCCGGACCACACCTGCCGACATCGCGGCTATTGCTCAACGCTGCCACTCACGATAACCAACTGAAAATTTGCGTTATAACGCCCGCACTTATCGGGCGTTCATAATGAAAACCCGCCTGACTACGCTTAGACTATTCTGAATATTTAATCTGGCAGGAAGGCTTATGAGAAAGCTTTTATTGGCACTGGCTTCAGCGTGGTTGCTGAGCGGTTGTGCAACAATAGTGGGTGATAAAACCCAGGATGTGGCGATCCAGACATGGCCACAGGGGGTGAAATTTGTGGTGCAGGATGAGACGGGAAGGGCGGTTGCTGAGGGGATCACCCCGAAAACCGTGACGCTGGATAAATCTGACGGCAGTTACTTTGGCAAGAAAAAATTCACGCTGCAGCTTGAGCGTGCGGGCTACGTGCCTCAGACCATTCCACTGGAAGAGCGCGCCAACCTCTGGTATATCCTCGGAAACATCCCTCTGGGCGGCTTCCCGGGCTGGCTGATTGTTGACCCGTTCAACGGCGGCATGTACAAAATTGAACCCGCAAAAGTGCAGACCATCATGAATCCGGTTGGCGCGAGAGGCTGATAAATCAGGGCATCCGCAATGGTGCCCCGTTACAGCTGTCTATTGTGCCGTTGGCTGCACCATCGCATGGGACGGTTTGTGCCGGGCCAGATACTGCGGCTGGAAAATGCACATGCGAACGGTATTGCGGTATTCACCGTTAATAAAGAACTCGTGGATCAGTTCCCCTTCAATTTCAAATCCCAGCTTGGAATAAATGTGGATCGCCTTTTCGTTCTCTTTATCGACGATCAGGTACAACTTGTAGAGGTTGAGCACCGAGAAACCGTACTCCATCGCCATCCTGACTGCTTTACTGGCCAGTCCTTTGCCCTGATGGCTGGGGGCGATGATAATCTGAAACTCGGCCCGCCGGTGAATGTGGTTGATCTCAACCAGTTCGACCAGCCCGGCCTTATCCCCTTCAAATTCCACCACAAAGCGGCGTTCGCTCTGATCGTGGATGTGTTTGTCATAGAGATCTGACAGTTCGACAAACGCTTCATAAGGCTCTTCGAACCAGTAACGCATGACGCTGGCGTTATTATCCAGCTGGTGGACAAATCTCAGATCTTCACGCTCCAGCGGACGGAGTTTGACTCCATGTTCAGCAGGCATGGCAGACATACATTTTCCTTGTGATTTACGCATTATTGCCTGCGGAAGTATACGTCTGGCGGAGAGAAATGGCACGGCACTGGGCAGGGGCTGGATCAAGAGTCAGAGCCGCCAGCCGGAAAAAGTGGCTGGCGGTTGACATACGGTTTACCTAAATCAGAAGTTGTAGCCAACCACCAGATAGTAACCCCAGCCGGTCGATTTCACTTCAAACGGGCCGTTGCCGAAGTTGAGTTCCTGGCCATCTGCCCATTGTCCGCCATTGTGGAACCAGCGGGCCACAAAAGAGTAGTGCCAGTGATCATAGCCCAGCGACAGGACGTGGCTTGAGGCGATGGAATTGCTGGTGCGTGAAGCATCAGACTTATCACGCAGGTCTGAACCCCAGTCAAAATTGGTGAACCCTACGTAGCTCAGATTACCGCCCCAAAGGGAGGTGATTGGCACGAAATATTTCACCTTAAAGCGGTAACCATCCCAGCTGTTTTCGTTGGCAGCCTGGTAGTTCTCCCACTGGTATTTGGCATAGACGTTCAGTGACAGGCCCACATCAGAATGGGTATCAATGTCGGTGCCCAGACCCATGTACCAGGTGTTCTGGCGGTTCGCACTGTTGTGGCCCATATCGTAGATATAGTTGTTGGCGAAGTACCACTCTTTGAACGGGCCGAAGCTCAGATCGGTGTTGGTCAGCTTATCAATAGAGAAACGAGGCTCGATCTCCATAAACAGCGGGGAACCTTTGTCCCAGATACCGCTGTCGTTGGAGTTTCCAGCGCCGAAGAATTTGGGCACATCAACGTAACCGTAGAAATCGAACCACTCTTTTTTGGCGAAAGCTTCGTATTCCAGATAAACGTCATTGTTCAGACGGGGTCCGAAGCGCGTGTGGTAGCTACCGACCACGTTAACGCTCTGGTGCCACCAGTCGGAAACATATTCAGGACCATCGGTTGCAGCAAATGAAGAGGCGCTATAAGAGAGCGCAGCCAGGGCGCCAGCCATCACAATTTTATATTTCATTATATTACCACATGCTTATCGACCATTTTCTGCAAACAACGCGGTGGTCTTACTAAGACGTTATCGGGGGAGACGTGGGTGGCTGTATTCACAGCAAAAAACACCCGTTTCGAATGTTGTGGCAGTGTGCCGTCATCCGCGCTTAAGGAAATAGAGATTGCTCACACTTGTCAAACCCTGTTTCATTTCAGCCCCACTGAAGTGTGATGTACGTCACATAAGGGGCATGTTCAGTGAGAGGGGGGAATCAGCGTTGTTGTCAGATGATTTTTGACCGTAAGTAATCGTTTGCTTCCGGCGGGTTGTCAGTATGTGGCGAAAATAAGCCCTGTTGTGACGAATAATGAACGCCGGCGAAGAACGTTCTTCATAAGGCGGGCTTATGGGTCAGGGGCTGGCACCCTTAAAAGCGGCTCTGAGCATCAGCTGTAAAAGGAGACTACCCTGCTGATAGTTTACCACTGCAAGACGGACGTCTGTGCAGGATATAGCCTGGACACAGAATGAACAGTGCTACCAAAGATAATTTGAGTTAAGTCTGAAATTTAACAGGAAGTAAAAGGAGTTAATGCACAGAAAAAAAAGCCCGGCCACAAGGCCGGGAAACTCATCTTTAGATTTATGTACAGCATTGTTTCAGGACAAGAATGAGGCAGTGAATGCTTGTGCATTAAATGAATCATTCTTAACTGAAGTACCGATTATAAATATCACAACACTAAATACTAATACTTAAAGTGGGGAAACAGAATTTTAATTTTATTTTTTTAAAGTATTTGGGTATGCATGTTATAATTTGGGCAAAAAAGGATCGATTATATCTTAATAAGTACGAATCGTTCCTGATGTATTCTAAAGTGATTTTTTATCACTTTTTCTGATTTGAGTTAAGTATGTTTGGAACTATTTCTATATTTAAGTTAATCAGGGGTGGCCTTAATTTTACCGGCTATTGTTAATTATTTGCTAATGCATGACGCCTTAAGAAGGATGCTGCTTGTTATCAAGGGGTTAATGTAAATAAAGGGCATGCACTGGCGGGGGGCTTTCTCAGATCTTCATGGATACTGACATTGTTCCTGATACGGACTGTTAAATTAAGCTTAGTGAATCCGAATAATCTGGCAGTAAAATGGCAAAGAGAGGCTCGGTTTTTATGCTGACATAAAGGGGGTTTAAGGGATAATGTATGTTAAAAGTCAAACAATATATTTTACAGAACATCCGGAGAGAAATATTAAAACTGCTTATGGTTGAGGGGCTGAACAGTTTATTCAGCACTTAATATGAACAGACATGAAAGGTCTGGGGAGTTCGCAGTTCTCCCGGACAGGAACAGAACCCATCATATTTTATAATGTTAGTTCACTGAGGTGTTTAAGTTAATACAAGAGAGATGAAGTATATCGTCTGTTAATCCAGCAAGGACTTCACAACAGTGTCAATCCGGTTTTAACAGGTGCGGACTCGCTGCGAAAGGGAGCTTCGGCATGCGTTGCGATGAGGGGGGCCGGACGCAGTCCGGAGAACATCGCCACCAGGGTACCTGTTGCAGGCGTTGTTAAAGCGAAGAATGGCCATCCTTAATGAGTCCAATACCTGCAAGCCCGGCTTCATAGCAGGTCTGTAAACTGTTAACTTGTATCACACCCGGAAGAGCAGGTGACGCCTGGCGCTGCCGTGAGGATATTCTTCCCCGGCCAGTCTGGATCCGAATGAGCGTATGAAGTGAACAATCCTTTTCAGCGGCTGGTGAAAAATCCTCAGCGCTTCGAGATTCTTCATTGTTCATCTTTTAAGTAACGGTGAGTTCTGTAACGCGTTATTTATATCCTTAATGCCGCCAACAGCCTGGCCAACACGTCGTCCTGAAGGAGATTTCTTCCGGAAGGCAGCAATCATGTCTCTTATCTTACAGGTTAAAACAGCCGTAGTTTATCACTCGGGTTATGGTCATACCGGGCGCGTGGCTATGGCCGTCGCAGCAGGCATCGGCGGTGAACCGCTCACAACAGCTCCAGAAGGAAACATTAAATCAACGGCATGGGAAAACGTGCAGACGCAGATGACATGCTGTTCGGCTCGGCCGCCAGCCTGGGGGGAACTGGGTTCGAATGGATATCAAGCCTGCTCAGGTTGGGTCTTCTGCGCGGGACGATCTGTCAGGGTTGAAGTTAATCAAAATTAAAGTTATTCATTCAGAAGGACAAGGTTGCCCTTCCGGATATCAGGTTTGGTTTTAAAAACGCTGTGCGTATGTAATGCAATCTCTTCCCGCTCTCTTGGCTCGATAAAGAGCATCATCAGCAGCAGTAATGATGGCTGAAGAAGAATCCTTTTTCTGTTTAACGGCTACCCCAATGCTCAGAGTAACGCTGATGCTGCCGTTGCACCTGCCTGTAATCGATGTTTTTATCTTTCTGATGATATCTTCGGCATTAGTATTATCAAAAATTACAATTGTAAACTCTTCACCACCTGACCTGGAAATAAAAACGCTGTCGTTTGCAAAATTACTTAATTTCATGCCTAAATCTCTTAAAACCTTATCACCAGCTTCATGACCAAATGTATCATTGATTTTCTTAAAGTGGTCAATATCTGCAATGCAGATTGTTCCGGTCCTGTTTTCTATTTCTCTGAATTTAACGTTAAGATGCCGTCTGTTAGGTAACCCTGTTAATTCGTCTGTTAACGACAGCGCAACCGCGGATTTGTAATTATAATTCACGTATGATATGAAATTATTGAAGGAGTAAATAATCATCAGCATAGCTGGAACGTAAAGAAGAGCGGCTATTACCGATGCCGTATCTCTCTCTATCAGGTTAAGACCTCCAGCCATAGAAGCCAGTGATGAGTTCAGGAGCAAAAATAAGCTAATCCTGAAAACCAGTAGGTGCATGTCCTTCGAAAAGATATTAAAGGACTTTCTGATAAACCATACCATCAATATCACAGTGCATGAGTTGATAAAGAAATAAAAATTGAGTTTCGATGTGTCACCCACAGCCAAAAAAAAGATAATAATGAGCGCAGCCATAAAGCAGGTGTAAATGATTATCGTTCTGTAAAGCAGACCTTTTGGGGATTCAACTTCATGAATGAGTTTGTCGTGTATTTTGAAATTCATCACGTAATCCTGATTTGGTTTAAGTAGGAATAGTATCACGTGATAGTGCATCAAGGTCATAATTTGTGCTAACCAGATTACTCACGCGATCTTCAGGCATGGTAAAATTAGGTGCAGAAACGTTCTGCCGATTGGCCAGACTTCCTTCTTTGCTGGTGCTATCTGCCCATTCCGCACAGAATCAGACTGACTTTGACCTGCGTCCGGGATTAGGTGCAACGCTCAGTTTACAATGTTGGTTAGTTTTTCTTCATATCTCCCATTTCGTCAGTCCGCTGCAAATTCAGCTGGCGTCTGATAATTGAGCGATGAGCGCGGGCGGCACTCGTTATCACCCTGACGGCATTCACTGATGGTTTTCCTGGTGTGAATAACCGCGCTGAACCAGTGCTCGTTCAGCCTCTTATCTCTATAACGTCCGTTAAAACTTGCAATAAATCCATTCTGAGTCGGCTGTCCGGCTGGATAAGACGCAGTTCCACGCCATGCTTATAAGTGCGGTGGTCGAGTGCTCTGCAGGTAAACACCGGCCCCTGGTCAGTGCTTATCGTCGCGGGAGTGAGTAGCGGCAGACGGTTTGTTGCCAGCCCTTTACGATGTCGTCAGCGTCTTACTGCGAGCCCGCCGGATAAAGGCGGTACAGGCGCCTGTGATTAACATGAAGGCCTTTACGGCGCAGAAACTGCCAGATGCGGCGATAGCCAAAAGCCAGCGCTCCACTGCCAGTTGAGTGATGCGCCCTGATAAATGCGCATCCGCAACCGGACGCTGAGCGTCATAGTGGCAGGTCGACAGGGACAAGCCTGTAAGCGTGCGGGCACGACGTTGCGACAGACCTGTCTCATCGCACATCGACACTACAGCGTCGCATTTCTGGTCTGTTATCAGTACGTCAGCCCGGGAAACGCCTGTAGCGCCTCCTTATCCTACATGGCTTCGGCGGTCAGCTTCCTGAGTCTGGCGTTCTTTTCCTCTGGCGACTTCATGCTCTACCCCTCAGGCACCTCCATATGGCCAAACTTCTTACGTCAGCTGTAAAACGTGGTGTCGGAAATGCCATGCTTGCGGCCAGGTTCCCGGGCAGAAACCCTGCTTCAGCCTCGCGGAGAATACTGATGACCTGTAAGCCGTAAAAAATCCTTTGCACGGGGGATGTCCTCATGTGGCTTATGAAGATCGGGGTAGACCAATCAACGAGGTGCAGGTCATATCCTGCGATGCCTTTAAATCTGGTCATCATTTTGCCTGAGTAAAAAAATTCTGCCCCGGCTTCACTGCTGGTTTTCTATTTTTTGTTTTTTTTATATATTAAAACCAACCCCAGTTCGACTATGAGGAACGAGAGCAATATAGTTGCCAGTATATGGTCTGGGTAGAATATATAGGACACGCCGCCGCATATTAAGGCTATAGCGATTGGTATGTAACCAAAAATGAATTCATCTTTAATCGAATTAATCATAATGGTAATTAACTTCTTCATTTTTTTGCTCTAACGGCTTCCGTCCGCCCTGGCCGGAGCAGGGTTGGCGGAGATATCAATGTATTTCCTTAATCCCACAGGACGGCTTACACCGCGAGGATCTGAGAACGGTATTTTAAGCATCGGTAATTTTGGGACTTTAACCGTCCAGGTCGTATCGCCAATAAAACTAAAACTAACTGAGTCGGGCGAAACTGTCAGTCCTTTAAAGCGACCTGAAGCGTAAGCGCCCCCGATAACCAGTTTCTCAACTATTCCCTGAGAAAGTTCGATCAGTAAAACTGTCAATGCTTCTTCAAAGATAACGTCGTCAGTTACGAATAAAAGATAACGATGTGCATCAACTTTTATTGCCGCTTCTAACACCTTTCCTGGAATGATGATCCCTGTTGGGTGGCTTTCGATCAAAACCTCAGACTGAGCCTGGGTGGTATCAGTTGCTCCAATCACTTCTGTTAGCGCTACTGTAGTAACTTCTTCCATGTTCATTTCAGCCAGTTACCCATTTCCCAGGCGGCTAAAGCGCCTCCAACAAATCCACCCAGCAGTACGCATACAGGTGCGCCAGGCCCACACATCAAGCCTGCAAGCGCACCGCCAGCCCAGCCGCCCGCAATACCAGCCCCATTAATTGCGACTTGTCTGCCAGTTTCGGAGGCTTTTAATCTTTCAGCCATAGCCCGGCCCAATGGTGTGCTGCGTGTTCGCACCATTTCCATTATAAGGTTTCGTGTCTCTTGAGCTTCCATTGCTGCTTTTTGCCAGCTGATAACACCGCTGTTAGCCCTCGCTCTGAGATCCGAAGCCATTTCTTTAATACGCTTAGAATATTCAAGGCGGAGATGAGGGTCGATTGAAAGCCGTGCAGCAGCGACGGAAACATCACCCTGAAAGGCGTTTATCGCACTTTCAAATTGCTCTTTCCCTTTAGAATCAAGTGCTCTCAGCAATGTTGTATCCATTTTAAAGTCCCTTTAAAGTCAATAATCAGTATGAATATATCAAGAAAGTTCACCAGTGTGGAAATAACCTCTTTAAAGGTGTGATGTATGTACATGCTTTGATCTTTTGCTCGCCATTAGAGGCTAAAAAAAGATTTAATGTAAAAGTGTTCACTCCGTTCATCTTTCATGTTTATTATTTTCATTCAGTTAGTTAAGTAGTGATTACTTAAGCCGACACTCTTTATCACTCTTCACATGGGGTGAGCACTGAGCAGCTTCAGGCTTAAAAAACCGGCCGGAGCCGGTTTAACTTCTGTCGTGTAGCTCATGCATTATAGCGCGGCCAGCCAGTCGGTCTCGCAGTCTTCACTCAGCTCAAGACTGGTCTGAATGCCGTTCTTCCTTTTGCGTTTCAGCAATTCAATCTTGTACTCCTTCAGCGTCTGCGGCACCGCCTGGCCGAACGGGTCAGACTCATGAGGCGCTGATGACCTCTGGCCTCCATGAACGGCAGGTAGGCCTGATAGAGGTGTTAGTAAGTCACTCACCCCCCAGGCTTCTGCCGCGCTGCCAGAGAAAGGGCTGACCGAAGCGCCATCCCCAGCCGATTTCAGGCTGCGGCGCCCGGCCCTAATCGGCGTTGATATAGTGCTTTACAACAGTCCTGCCGGGCGTAACAAATTACGCGAGTCGCTAAGAAGTCAGCGTGCGGCAATGAAAAGGGGATAACGCGCAATGATGCACTGTCCTTACTGCAAAAGCCCGGCGCATAGCCGTTGGCAGGGCGGGTGATAGTGAGTAGCTGCCACATGAACAGGCATCGTGTGGACAGGCTGATACTTGCCGTGCGCATAGTCTGCATTAATTGTGGAAGTTGATCCGGGCGGATACTCGGCATGTTTTTCTTCTGAGGTTTCTCGAACGCTTTCCCGATGTTTACGCTTGGAACTGCATCAATCAAACCTGTGTTCTGCGCATAAATCATGACTTCGTTAATACGCTGACAAAGGCGGCGAACAGTCTTTAATGCTCCTGTGGACTGAACCGGCTGAACTGCTTTAACCAGAGTATGAGCCTTAATATCAGTGACACTGATATCACCGATTGCTGGGAAAACATCTCTCTCAAGCGAGCGCCAGATATCTTCGGCATAGTCCTCTGTTACGCTGGCTTTCTTAACGTTCCACCAACGCTCGGCAATCAACATCAATGTGTTGGTTTTGGCCTCCTGAGAGTTTCTTGACTACTCCTTTTTATGTTCTTGAGGGGCGATATCTTTTGCCAGTAAGGCTCGAGATTCAGCTCTGAGTTTACGCGCATCAGAAAGTGAGACGGGAGGGTAGGCACCGAAGCTCTGTTTGGTTCGCTGCTTGGTCAGAGGCCGATAGTAAGGGAACTGCCAGAGCTTATTACCGTTGGACTTGATTAACAGAGTTAGCCCATCACCATCATACAGCTGGTAACCGGCATCTTTTGGTTTGGCAGCTTTGATTTCCGTATCGGTTAATGGTTGGGCTTATCAAGGTGCCTAAAAGGTTCGGATTTAATTAGTTGGCATCAGACTTCGCGGGACAAATTGAGGGCACAAAAAAGCCCGCAGGGCTTGCGCCGTGCGGGCTTTCAGGACTTCTGCGGACGATTCTGGTATCGCCGCTGAAGAATTTGGTGGAGCTGGCGGGAGTTGAACCCGCGTCCGAAATTACTACACCGTCGGCACTACATGCTTAGTCCAGTCTTTACATTCGCCTGTTAGCTGCGAACGGACACGCCACTAACAAACTAGCCTGATTGGATTTAATGCTTCAGCCCCAGGCAGGACATCCACACGATCTCTTTTGTGTTTGACCTCTCTTGATCCCCGTCCTAAGAGCGGAGGCTAGGGAGAGAGGGCTCTGAGCAGGTTATTAAGCTGCTAGTGCGTAGTTTTCGTCGTTTGCGACTATTTTTTTGCGGCTTTTAACGAGGCAAACCGCCCCTCGGCATGCTCCTTGGGCTTCGCAAATCCCGTCGAATCCAGAATCAGCCCCAAGTACTGTTAAGCAGTATATCAGAAAAACCCGTCGTAATGCCAGAGACTTAGCGATTGGCGTGTTTCATGATACGCGCTTTGTCTAACTTCCACTCGCGATCCTTGATGTCATCGCGCTTGTCGTGCTCTTTCTTACCTTTAGCCACGCCGATTTTCAGTTTGGCCCAGGCGTTTTTCCAGTACAACGACAGGGCCACCACAGTATAGCCCTCGCGGTTTACTCTGCCATAGAGCGAATCCAGTTCGCGCTGCTTCAGCAATAATTTACGGTTACGGGTAGGGTCGCAAACCACGTGAGAGGAGGCCACCGTCAGCGCCTGGAAAGTGGCGCCGAACAGGTAGGCTTCGCCGTCGCGCAACAGAATGTAGCTGTCGCTGATGTTGGCCTTACCGGCACGGAGAGATTTAACTTCCCATCCCTGTAGCGAAAGCCCCGCTTCGAACTCTTCCTCAATGGAGTATTCATGGCGGGCCCGCTTATTCATGGCAATGGTAGCAGAACCGGGTTTATGTGCTTTTTTCTTTGTCATAGTGCAACTTAGTGTACATGAAGCGGTGATTGATGGCATCCCCTGTAACAAAAGCGGCAGGGAAAAGCGCTATTTTAGCAGAACGCTGGCGGCTGAGAATTTTTGTTTGATCGCCGGCGATGGTATTATTGACAGGTTTAAGATTAACAGGAAACGCTATGTCCCAGATTAGTCGTTCAGCGCTGGTGCCCTACAGCGCAGAACAAATGTTCCGGCTGGTAAACGATGTGGATGCCTATCCGGAATTTCTTCCAGGGTGTACCGGGAGTCGGGTACTGGATGCCAGCGCGCAGCAGATGACGGCGTCGGTGGATGTTTCCAAAGCCGGTATCAGCAAAACGTTCGTTACGCGAAACACGCTTACTAACAACCAGAGCATTCATATGCAACTGGTTGACGGCCCTTTCCGCAAACTGACCGGCGGCTGGGAGTTCACCGCGCTAAGTGAAGATGCCTGCAAGGTTGAGCTGAACCTGGAGTTTGAATTCACCAATATGCTGGTGGAAATGGCCTTCGGTCGGATTTTCAAAGAGCTGGCCAGCAGTATGGTGCAGGCTTTCACTCACCGTGCCAAAGAGGTCTACAGTGCCTGATATTGCCGTCGAAGTGGTTTATGCGCTGCCGGAAAAACAATACCTCTACACGATCAATGTGGAAGAGGGCACTACAGTCGAGCAGGCTATCCGGGCTTCAGGCATTCTGGAGCTGCGCAGTGATATTGACCTTGCCAGCAATAAGGTCGGTGTGTTCAGCCGCCCGGTGAAACTGAATGATCAAATCCACAGCGGTGACAGAATTGAGATTTATCGTCCCCTGCTGGCTGATCCAAAAGAACTGCGCCGCCAGCGTGCTGAGCGTGCGGCAAAAAATAAGGCGCCCTGAGCGCCTTACTGTTTTCCTTCCGACCGGCGGCCATCTCTGCCGCGATTCCGCTCAGTTCTTGTTGCTACTCAGATTCGGTTTGTTATCGATGTTGGTCAGCGTGCCATTTCTGTCGAAGGTCAGCGTCAGCGTCTGCTGAGTCACTGGCTCATGGCCTGGCTCCTGACGGAACACGTAATACCAGACGTTACTCCCAAACGGGTCACGCATCATCGGCGTACCCAGACTGTAGGCCACCTGCTGTTGAGTCATGCCGGTATGGATTTTTGAAACGTCATTAGCAACCAGGTAGTTACCCTGGTTGATATCTGGCCGGTAAACCACTCGCTCCAGAGTGGAACATCCAGCGGTCATCATCAGAAGAACCACCGCCGCAGCAGTCAGCGTTTTACAGCGCATAAGTATCTTTATTCCTTTTAGGGCCAACAATCTGGCTGCATCGAACACTCGCGACGATTACAGCGTAAGAAGTCGATGATAATAAACCTTTCCGCAGTTTGAAACCTCTACGGAGCATGGTTATGACCACAGGCACCTAAAAAAGTGCGGCATCAGGCTGCTAAAAGCTCTTTAGCATTTGCCAGCGTGTTGCGCGTCACTTCACTTCCTCCCAGCAGACGCGCCAGTTCCTGCAGGCGGGCACGTTTGTCGAGCGGCTGCATATGAGTCTCTGTCATCTCACCATCGGTCTCTTTACTGACGTAAAAATGATGGTTACCACAACCCGCAACCTGCGGCAGGTGAGTCACGCACATGACCTGGGTAGATTCGCCCAGTTGACGCAGCATTTTGCCCACCACGGCGGCGGTTGGGCCACTGATACCCACATCCACCTCATCGAAAATCAGTGCCGGCGTATCCATCTTACGGGCGGTGATCACCTGAATGGCTAAAGCAATACGCGAGAGTTCGCCGCCAGAAGCCACTTTAGACAGCGGCTGCAGCGGCTGGCCTGGATTGGTGCTGACGCGGAAATCAATACGGTCTGCACCCTCGGCGGTGAGGTGTTCAGAGTTGAACTGAACCTCAATGCCCAGTTGGCCATGGGGCATCGACAGCGCGTGCATGCTCTCGCCAATCAGCTGGCTCAGCTCCTGCGCATAATGCATGCGGCGATGGTGCAGCTTCTCAGCACAGTTCAGAGCAACCTGATGATGCTGCGCAACAATCAACGCCAGCTCATCCTGATCGCTTTCCTGCTGATTAAGCAGCGTCTGCTCCTCCAGCAGTTGCTGATGGAATGCGGGTAGCTCTTCCGGTGAAATATGGTGCTTACGCGCCAGCGAAATCTGCCGGGAAAGACGCTGCTCCAGTTCATGCAGGCGGTTAGGATCCAGATCCAGTCGTTCGCAGTAATGGCGTAGCTCATCACTTGCTTCGCTGATCTGAATGGCCGCCTCGTCCAGCAGAGTGCAAACGCCGCTGAGTTTGTCATCCATTGCCACCAGTTCACTGAGCAGTTGCTGCGCGTTATACAGCTGGTTTTGCAGCGTGGTGTCTTCACCGTCCGCCAGCAACATCAGCGCCTGCTGACTGGTAGAGAGCAGCTGCCCGCTGTTTGCCAGGCGTTTATATTCTTCGTCAATTTGCTCATATTCACCCGCCTGAGGGGCGAATTCATTCAGCTCTTTCAACTGATATTGAAGCAGTTCACGGCGCGCTTCACGTTCCTGGGAGAGTTGTTGATGCTGAGCCAGAGTGCGGCAGCTCTGATGCCACCGGCGATAGCTGCCAGCCATCTCCTGCAGCAGGCTGTTCTCGCCAGCATAGCCGTCCAGCAGGGTTTTCTGATGTTCCGGTTTCAGTAACAGCTGATGAGCATGCTGCCCGTGGATCTGGATCAGGTGTTGGCCCAGGTCACGCAGCTGTGAAAGAGGAACGGCAGTGCCGTTAATAAAACCACGAGAACGCCCATCGCTGCTGATCACGCGGCGCAGCAGGCACTCATTGCCTTCATCCAGCTGATTATCAAGCAGCCATTGCTGGGCGGAAGGGGTATCTTTCAGGGAGAAGCTGGCACAGATATCCGCACGGGTTGCGCCCAGGCGCACCATATCCGCTTCAGCACGGCCGCCCAGGCACAGACCCAGCGCATCAATCGCAATGGATTTTCCCGCACCGGTTTCGCCAGTAATGGCGGTCATGCCACGCTGAAAATCGATTTCAAGCTCACGAACAATCGCAAAATTACTGATGGTCAGTTGTGCCAGCATAGTTAGCGTTCCTGTATGAAAACACAGATATGGTTTTTCATACAGTATATACTGGTTTTATAACCAGTAAAGTGGCTGGTGCTGGATTTTAAAACAATTTTTTTGACCAGCCCAGTTTAGAGCTCAGCGTATTGAAATAATTGTAGTTTTGAGGGTGGATCAGATTGAGATGATCCTCGTTTCTACGGATTAACACGTCTTCACCCTCCTGGATCGGCAGGGCAATCTGGCTGTCGCAGCTGATCTCCAGGTCGCTGCGCATATGGGAAAAACGCAGGCGGATAGTGCTGCTGCTGTTAATCACCAGAGGGCGCGCGGAAAGCGTATGCGGGAACATTGGCACAATAGCAATGGCATCCAGCGAAGGAGTCAGGATTGGGCCGCCTGCGGAGAGCGAGTAAGCGGTGGATCCCGTTGGGGTCGAAATGATCAGGCCGTCTGAGCGCTGCGAGAAAGCAAATGTCTCGTCGATATAGACCTCAAACTCGATCATGTGCGCCACTTTGCCGGGATGAAGCACCACTTCGTTAATCGCCGTGCCAATTCTGGGGTCGCGCCCCTGACGACACACCTGGGCTTCAAGCAGAAAGCGGCTTTCAGTGATGTATTTGCCTTCCAGCACGTCGGCCAACTGCTGCTGGGCATTGTCCGGGTCAAGGTCAGTCAGGAAACCCAGGTTGCCGCGGTTAATCCCAATCACTTTGATATCGTAGCGGGCGAGCACCCGGGCAGCCCCCAGCATATTCCCGTCACCGCCGACCACCACCGCCAGATCGGCCTTTTGCCCGATATCGGCCAGCGTTCCGGTTTCCACATCGGAGAGGTTCAGCTCGCGTGCAATCTGCTGCTCGATAATCACCTTATAGCCCTTCGCCGTCAGCCAGCGGTAAAGCATTTCATGCGTCGTCAGCGCGGTAGGATGGCGCGGATGCCCCACAATACCAATGCAGTTGAAATGGTTGTTCATGATGCTGGCGTTCCTCATGAGGTAAACTACCTCAGACAATGTGACCGGTTCCCTTGAAACCGCAATTCTGATCCCCATAATAAGCGAACCAGCGAGATGAATGTGCACAAACGCGGAGAATTTCATGAGTAGTAAAGAACAGAACACACCAAACGAGCAAGTCTCAGACGATATTGAGATGGAACAGGCGCAACACCAGGACGCAGAGACAGCAGAAGGGGTGGATCCGCGTGATGAGCGCATCGCCGAGCTTGAAGCCGAGCTGACGCAGGCGCAGGGCGGCGTGCGTGAAGCGCAGCTGCGTGCGCAGGCTGAAATCGAAAATATCCGTCGCCGTGTCGAACTGGACGTGGAAAAAGCCCACAAATTTGCCCTGGAAAAATTCGCCAACGAGCTGCTGCCGGTGATCGACAGCCTGGAGCGCGCGCTGGAAGTGGCAGATAAAGAAAATCCTGAGCTGGCCGCGATGGTCGAAGGGATTGATCTGACCCTGAAATCCCTGCTGGGTGCCGTGCGCAAATTTGGCGTGGAAGTGGTTGGCGATGTTAATGTTCCGTTCAACCCGGAAATTCACCAGGCGATGTCGATGATGGAGTCCGACGAAGTGGCCCCGAATCACGTGCTGATGGTAATGCAGCGTGGTTATACGCTGAACGGTCGCCTGCTGCGTCCGGCAATGGTTGCGGTTTCTAAAGCCAAAGCGTAATTGCCCGCTGAAAGTAAAAAAAGCACCCCTCGGGGTGCTTTTTTTATGGCTACCCTGCGCTATTCTGGCAGAACTGGCGTCCAGTTGATGGGGGGGATGCCGTGCTGAACCAGCCACTCGTTGGTGTTGGAAAAGTGCCCGCAACCAAAAAAACCACGGTGTGCTGACAGTGGGGAAGGGTGCGGAGCCTGCAGGACATGATGACGCTTCCTGTCGATGATCGCGCCTTTCTTCTGTGCGTGCGATCCCCACAATAAAAACACCACGTCTTCACGATGCTCATTAATCGCCGCAATCACGTTATCCGTGAACGTTTCCCAGCCAAAACGGGCGTGGGAATGTGCCTGTCCGGCTTCCACCGTTAATACGGTATTGAGCAGCATCACACCCTGTTTCGCCCAGCTTTCAAGAAAACCATGTTGCGGACGTTCAAAGCCTGCAATATCGGTGAGCAGCTCTTTATAAATATTGACCAGAGAAGGCGGGACGGCGACACCCGGCAATACGGAAAAGGACAGACCGTGTGCCTGGTTGGGACCATGGTAAGGATCCTGCCCAAGGATCACTACCTTCACCTCGCACAGCTCTGTCAGACGAAAGGCGTTAAATACGTCTTTCTGCGGCGGATAAACGGTTTTGCCAGCTGCGCGTTCTTTTGCCACCAACGACAGAGTCTCGATAAAGTAGGGTTTCTTTTTTTCCTGTGCCAGCACGTCATGCCAGGTCAGTGCATTGACCATATCTGCCTCCTTAGGGGTAACCTGCCCGTAGCTTAACGCGGATCGCCGCAGGCACAAACTTAAAATAAAATTGAAAATATACAAAAAAATATGAAATTGGTTTTCAGTCAAATTTGAACTAAATCAAAACGTTGATTGGGAACTGCCTTTTCAGGAGCTGGCGATTTTGATTTAAATCAAAGTGCCTCCTCGGGCGGGCTGATATACAGGTCAAATAGCATCACTGAATTTTCTGAACGTTGACCCGCTGATAACCTTCAGCACCGACTGCCTGGGAGGCACAATCATGATTACCGGAATCCAAATTACCAAAGCAACCAATGCGGCCCTGCTGAATTCATTCTGGCTGCTGGATGATGAAAAAGCTGAAGCCCGCTGTGTGTGTGCCAAAGCAGATTACAGCGAAGATCAGGTCGTCCCGGTCGGCGATCTGGGCGAGATCGAATACCGTGAAATTCCACTTGAAGTAAAACCTCAGGTGCGTGTGGAAGGTGGTCAGCACCTCAACGTTAACGTGCTGCGCCGTGAAACGCTGGAAGACGCGGTTAAGCACCCGGAGAAATATCCACAGCTGACTATCCGCGTTTCTGGGTATGCGGTGCGTTTCAACTCCCTGACGCCTGAGCAGCAGCGTGACGTTATTGCCCGCACCTTTACCGAAAGCCTGTAATAGCGAGTAAAAAAATCCCGGTTTTTTGCAGGATTACCGCTGGCGAGTTGAAAACAGCACCAGCAATGATTATCCGCTAACTCCATGAATAACAGAAAGAAAAAGCTTTCAGTTTTAACCGGGGTTTTATAACGGATGAATTATTCTTTTGTTGTCGATTAATACGGCCTGAACAGGCTATTTCTGTCCCTGATCGCCATAAAAAAACCGCCCTTTTGAGGCGGTTTTTTGTTATACGGGGTAATTATTCCGCATTTTCAGTTTTGTCTGTTCCGCTTGGCTTGCGGCGCTTACCAATGTTCCTGGTATCGCGGTGGCGTTTTTTCACGCGCGGTTTGGCCGCTTCAGCGTCTTTGTCTTTTTTCTCTTTGCGCTTAGCCAGTGCCTTCTTGGAAGGTTTGCCATTCAGCTTTTCACTTGGCGCACGCGTGGTAGGGCGCAGCTCATCAACAGTACGTGCTTTCAGCGGCTCATTAATGTAGCGGCTGACCTTGCCCAGCAGCACGTTGTCATGTGCTTCCACCAGAGAGATCGCGGTTCCTTTCTTACCGGCACGACCAGTACGGCCAATGCGGTGCAGATAAGTATCAGCAGTACGTGGAAGGTCGAAGTTAAAGACGTGACTGACATCGTCAATGTCAATACCACGAGCGGCCACGTCGGTGGCAACCAGCACGTTCACCCGACCATCAACAACACGTTTAATCGCTTCGTTGCGTTTAAACTGCTCCAGCTCGCCTTCCAGATAACTGGTATTGATGCCAGCCTCACGCAGCCAGCCACAAAGCTCGTGCACACGCTCACGTTTACGCACGAAGATCACCGAACGGGTCACTTCCGGTTGCTGTAGCAGATGGATCAGCAGAGCGGTTTTATGCTTGATATCATCCGCACGGTAATACCACTGCAGGATCTTTTTGCGTTCGCGGCGGGCTGGATCGGCTTCAATTTCCACCGGCTCGTTCAGCAGACGTTCTGAGAAGTCTTTGATCGCCTCGCCTTCCAGCGTGGCGGAAAACAGCAGGGTCTGTTTACGCCAGCGGGTTTCCGCAGCGATAGTCTCGATATCCTGCGCGAATCCCATGTCCAGCATGCGATCGGCTTCATCCAGAATCAGCGTTTCCACTGCCCGGCAGTCGAAGTTCTCTTCTTTGATGTACTGCAGCAGGCGGCCGGTGGTCGCCACTACCACATCCTGATTTTCACTGAACACTTCGGCGTGATTCATATACGCCACGCCGCCGGTGATGGTGGCGATATCCAGATGAGTGTGTTTAGCCAGTTCACGTGCCTGGTCAGCAACCTGCATCGCCAGTTCACGGGTAGGCGTCAACACCAGAATGCGCGGCGGACCTGATTTCTTACGGGGAAAATCGAGCAAATGCTGTAGAGCCGGCAGCAGATATGCAGCCGTTTTGCCTGTACCTGTTGGTGCCGAACCCAGAACGTCGCGACCCTCCAGTGCAGGCGGGATCGCAGCGGCCTGGATAGCAGTGGGGCGCGTGAAGCCTTTTTCCTGCAGAGCATCCAGCAGGCTTTCATCAAGTTCGAGTTCGGAAAAAGTGGTTACAGTCATGGTCTACCTCAGTTTGGGGCGCTGATTATAGACAGATTGAACGCGATCTTCATCTGTTTGTGTGGTCTGAATGACTTTTCCTTATTTCTTAATTGTCCTATGCTAGCGCCGTTTCCCTTTCAGGTCAGTCAAATGTCTCAACAGAAAGCAGTTCTCCGTGCCAACGGGTTTACCTTTAAACAATTTTTTGTCGCCCACGATCGTTGTGCGATGAAGGTTGGCACCGATGGCGTGCTGCTGGGTGCCTGGGCTCCGGTAGCGGGGGCCCGGCGGGTGCTGGATATTGGCACTGGCAGCGGACTGATTGCGCTGATGCTGGCCCAGCGTACCGCAGAGACGGTAACAGTTGATGCGGTTGAGCTGGATGAACAGGCTGCCGGACAAGCGCAGGAAAATGCCGCAGCCTCACCCTGGGCCGGGCGGATAACCATTCATCAGGATGATATTCTGCAGTGGGCGAAAAATTGCCGGCAGCGTTACTCGCTGATCGTGAGCAACCCGCCTTATTTTGTGCCCGGAGTCGACTGTGCCACTCCCGAACGGGCTTCAGCACGCTACACCCACGACTTAACTCATGATGTGCTGCTGATGTGCGCCGAAGATCTGATTACGGAAGACGGGTATTTCTGTGTGATCCTGCCTGAGCCTGCCGGTAACAAGCTGGTGGAGCTGGCGCAGCAACGCGGCTGGCATCTGCATTTTCGTACCGATATCTCCGATAACGATACGCGCCCGCCGAACCGTGTTCTGCTTGCACTTTCACCGCAGCCAGGTGAACAGTACCTGGATCGTATGACCATACGCGGGCCAGACCAACGCTATTCGGAAGCGCATTGCAGCCTGACCCGTGAATTCTACCTGTTCCGGTAATTACGGCGTGAGGATCGTGGGTGTGGGCGCGTCCAGTAGATCCGGATAATCCAGCGTGTAATGCAGTCCCCGGCTCTCTTTTCTCTCCATCGCGCAGCGAACAATCAGTTCGGCGACCTGCACCAGATTTCGCAGCTCCAGCAAATTGTTAGAGATGCGGAAATTGGCGTAGTACTCGTCAATTTCCTGCTGGAGCGTAGTGATACGACGCAGAGCACGCTCCAGTCGCTTGGTGGTCCGGACTATTCCAACATAGTCCCACATAAACAGACGCAGCTCGTGCCAGTTGTGCTGAATAACCACGCGCTCGTCCGAATCATCCACGCGGCTTTCGTCCCATGCAGGAACAGTGTCAACCGGCTGTACAGCCTGCAGATGTTGATTGATATGCTCCGCCGCCGACCAGCCATAAACCAGACACTCGAGCAGCGAGTTAGAAGCAAGGCGATTAGCCCCGTGCAGACCGGTATAACTGACTTCACCAATGGCATATAAGCCAGTGACATCCGTCTGCCCCTGCTGGTCAACCATGACGCCGCCACAGGTGTAATGCGCCGCCGGAACGACAGGGATGGGCTGTTTCGTCAAATCAAAGCCCAGCGTTTTCAGTTTTTGGTTGATGGTTGGGAAATGCGCATGAATAAAGTCCGCCGGTTTGTGGCTGATATCCAGATACATGCAGTCGGCACCCAGCCGTTTCATCTCATGATCGATAGCGCGGGCCACAATATCCCGCGGGGCCAGCTCGGCACGTTCATCGAACTCAGGCATAAATCTTGTGCCGTCCGGACGTTTCAGTACCGCGCCTTCACCGCGCAACGCTTCTGTCAGCAGGAAGTTTCTTGCCTCAGGATGGAACAGGCAGGTCGGATGGAACTGGTTGAACTCCAGGTTTGCCACACGGCAACCTGCGCGCCATGCCATGGCGATGCCATCGCCTGATGCCACGTCCGGATTAGTGGTGTACTGGTAGACTTTTGCCGCGCCACCGGTTGCCAACACAACGGACCGCGCACGGCAGGTTTCAACCCTCTCACGCTTACGGTTCCAGATATAGGCGCCGACAACGCGTCGCTCGCCGGGCAGGCCAATTTTATCTGAGACAATCAGATCCACGGCATTGCTGCGTTCAATGATGCGGATATTCGGGTGGCTCAGCGCCTGGCTTACCAGAGTGTTTTCAACTGCACGCCCTGTAGCGTCGGCGCTGTGTAGAATCCGGCGGTGGCTGTGGCCGCCTTCGCGTGTCAGATGATAGGTACCCTCACCGTTCTCCGGGCTCTCTTTATCGAACAGCATGCCGTTATCGATCAGCCACTGCACACAGTGCCGGGCGTTACTGGCGATGAAGGAGACCGCTTCGCGATCGCACAGCCCCCCTCCGGCGATCAGTGTGTCTTCGACGTGCGATTCAATGCTGTCGCTTTCATCGAATACGGCAGCGATACCGCCCTGGGCATAAAACGTTGAGCCTTCGCTGACCGGCCCTTTACTTAATACGGTGACCTGATGCTTTCCGGCGAGGCGAAGGGCCAGCGTAAGGCCCGCGGCACCGCTGCCAATAATCAATACGTCACAGTGATGATCGGAAGAAGAAGTCATGTTGTTTAATTTACTAAACAGATTGTTTGCCGAGCATAGCACTCAATTTTGATGGGAATAAAGACTTTTTTCCCTGTCACAGGCACAGTGAGAGCCAGTCGATATTTTCGTTCTTGCTTAAAAAACGCCTTATCCGCCGTTTTCTGTCTTTAAGAGGTTTATTATTGCGAACAGACTCGAATCACGGTGATTTAAAGATGAAAAAACGAGCCTCATGGGGTACTCTGCGGCGTTGACGGGACGCTTTATGTCAGCAGGCAGAAGTGCAAAGAGAAGCAGTGGCTGCTCAAATCAGTCAGAAATCATAAAAATGATCGCTGATTTATCCTCTTCCCGCACCGATATCACAAATAAAACGGCGCAACGGAACTTTACTCATGACCATTACTCTAAGCGGATGCTTGCTCAAGAAGTATGAGTTATTGCGGGTAGTTCGGAAACGCGTGGAAAAAGATTTGGGGAGACATTACCTCGGATGAGCGAGCAGTTAACGGACCAGGTTCTCGTAGAGCGAGTTCAGAAAGGAGATCAGAAGTCATTCAATTTACTGGTGGTACGCTACCAGCATAAAGTGGCGAGCCTGGTTTCCCGCTATGTTCCGTCTGGAGATGTACCTGATGTAGTACAGGAATCATTCATTAAAGCATATCGTGCGCTGGAATCATTCCGTGGCGATAGCGCCTTTTACACCTGGCTCTATCGGATCGCCGTCAATACGGCCAAAAATTACCTTGTTGCTCAGGGGCGCCGTCCGCCGTCCAGTGATGTGGATGCGATAGACGCCGAAAATTTCGAAAGTGCAGGCGCGCTGAAAGAAATTTCGAACCCTGAGAACTTAATGTTGTCTGAAGAATTGAAACAGATGGTTTTTCGCACCATAGAGACGCTGCCTGAGGATCTCCGAATGGCGATAACCTTGAGGGAGCTGGATGGCCTGAGCTATGAAGAGATAGCCGCCATTATGGATTGCCCGGTGGGTACGGTTCGTTCTCGTATCTTCCGTGCTCGCGAAGCCATTGATAATAAAATTCAACCGCTTATCCAACGTTAGTTATAGCGGCTACAGGAAGGGTACTGAGGCATGCAGAAAGAACAACTTTCCGCTTTAATGGATGGTGAAACTTTGGATAACGAAGTTTTGTCCGCATTGTCTAAAGACGCCAGGCTGCAACAAAACTGGGAAAGCTATCACCTGATTCGCGATACCCTGCGCGGCGATGTTGGGCAGGTTATTCATTTCGATATCTCAGCCCGTGTGGCTGCGGCAATCGCTAATGAACCGCTGAACAAAACCACAACGCTGATCCCAGAAGCGCAGCCAACTCCGGAACGCTATGGCAAGATGCCGTTCTGGCACAGAGTCCGTCCATGGGCAGCTCAAATGACTCAGGTTGGCGTTGCCGCGTGTGTCTCGCTGGCGGTCATTGTCGGCGTACAGCATTATAACCAGCCGCAAAACGGGCAGACCCAGTCAGATTCGCCAGTGTTCAATACGCTGCCGATGATGGGGCAGGCTTCCCCGGTGAGCCTGGGGGTGCCTTCTGAGAGCGCGGCTAACAGCAATGCTCCCCAGCAGGTGCAGGAACAGCGCCGTCGCGTGAATGCGATGCTGCAGGATTATGAACTGCAGCGCCGTCTGCATTCCGATCAGCTCCAGTTTGAGCAGAGCCCTGTCCAGCAGGCTGCCGTTCAGGTTCCAGGTAACCAGTCGTTAGGAATTCAGCAGCAGTAATGAAGCAACTTTGGTGCGCCGTCAGCCTTATGGCTGGCAGCCTGATGTACTCCAGTGTCGCCCCGGCGGAAACCACCTCCGGGGCGCTGTTGCAACAGATGGAGCAGGCCAGCCAGTCTCTCAACTACGAATTTGCCTACATTAACGTCTCAAGACTGGGCATTGAATCCCTGCGTTACCGTCATGCCGTGCTGAACAACAAAGTTTATGCTCAGATGCTGCAAATGGACGGCCCGCGCCGTGAGATTATCCAGCGCGGCAATGAAGTGAGCTATTTCGAACCCGGGCTGGAACCCTTTACGCTGGCAGGGGATCACATTGTTGATGCACTGCCGTCGCTGGTTTATGCCGATTTCCAGAAGCTTGCCGATACCTATGATTTTGTGCCAGTGGGCCGCACCCGCATTGCCGACCAGCGGTGCGAAGTGATCCGCATCGTGGCGCGTGATGGTACGCGTTACAGCTACATAGTCTGGCTGGACAGCGAAACCAGGCTACCACTGCGGGTTGATCTGCTTGATCATGATGGAGAGACGCTGGAGCAGTATCGCGTGGTGAGCTTCGCGGTGGATGATGGCGTGCGGAAAATGATGCAGGGTCTGGAAAAAGCCAATCTGCCGCCGTCCCTCTCTGTTCCGGCCAGCGATAAAGTAACCCTGAACTGGACCGCTGGCTGGGTACCTGTGGGCATGAAAGAGGTGACGCAGAGCCGCAGGCTGATCCCCTCTCTGAACAAACCGGTAGAATCCCGTCTCTATTCTGATGGCCTTTTCAGCTTCTCGGTTAACGTCAGTGCGGCTGATAAAAACAGTTCGCCTCAGCTATTGCGCACCGGGCGTCGTACGGTCCAGACTGAAGTACGTAATAATGCGGAAATCACGGTGGTCGGTGAACTGCCGCCATCAACCGCTAAACGTATTGCAGACGGCGTAAAATTGGGGTCGGCACAATGATGAGAGAATGGGCCACGGTGGTGTCGTGGCAGGATGGTGTGGCCACGCTGCACTCTGAGATGAAAACCTCCTGCAGCAGCTGCTCAGCCCGAAAAGGCTGCGGCAGCCACATGCTCAACAAGCTGGGGCCGAAAAACGCCCACGTGATGAAAGTCGCCAGCGCTGAGCCGCTAAAGGCGGGACAGCGTATTGAGCTGGGCATTGAAGAGAAAAGCCTGCTCAGTTCCGCATTGCTTGTTTACATGACTCCGTTGCTGGGGCTGTTCCTGGTGGCTGGCCTGTTCCAGATGCTGTTTAACAGCGATCTGTCCGCCGCCGCCGGGGCTTTACTGGGGGGAGTGGGCGGCTTTATTGTGGCCAGGGGAATTTCGAATTACCTCGGTAAATCAGCCTCTTTCCAGCCAGTTATACTCAGTGTCGCGCTGCCCCCGGATGCTCTCCGGGTGGAAACGGATGCATAAACACCCGTTTATACTGTTTAACACATTGTTAATCAGCGGGTTAGGTGTACAAGATTCTTTCAGGGTCGCTTCGGCGGCCCTTTTTACTTTTCCGGGCTCTCAGGCTTTTTCTGATGACCACGCGACAGTGTAATAACTGGTCAGCCCGGCCGCAAAATGACATGCCCCGTTGTGAATTTGATGCTCCACCAGGTGTGTGAATTCTTTCGTGCAGGGGGCTAACAGTGTAAGATGCGTGCTCATTGATGGCGGGTACATTGCAGTAAGTGTTGACGGCCGTGTCCACCGCGAGAATTAAACCGAACGTTTAAGCGAAAATATTCATATAAATGAAGCATATAAGAAACTTTTCTATCATCGCTCATATCGACCATGGCAAATCGACGCTCTCCGACCGTTTGATTCAGATTTGCGGTGGCCTGACCGAACGTGAAATGGCGGCGCAGGTGCTGGATTCAATGGATCTGGAACGTGAACGCGGCATTACCATCAAGGCGCAGAGCGTGACGCTCGACTACCACGCGCCGGACGGTGAAACTTACCAGCTCAATTTTATCGACACCCCAGGCCATGTGGACTTCTCCTATGAAGTTTCCCGCTCGCTGGCAGCCTGTGAAGGCGCACTGCTGGTGGTAGATGCCGGGCAGGGCGTGGAAGCACAGACTCTGGCCAACTGCTATACCGCGATGGAAATGGATCTGGAAGTGGTACCGGTGCTGAACAAGATCGATCTGCCTGCGGCGGATCCCGATCGCGTGTCGCAGGAAATCGAAGATATCGTGGGCATTGATGCCACCGATGCGGTGCGTTGCTCCGCCAAAACCGGCGTGGGCGTGCCGGAGGTTCTGGAGCGTCTGGTGCGTGATATTCCTGCGCCAGAAGGCGACCCTGAAGGTCCGCTGCAGGCGCTGATTATCGACTCCTGGTTCGATAACTACCTGGGCGTGGTCTCGCTGGTACGAATTAAAAACGGCACCCTGCGTAAAGGCGATAAAGTCAAAGTCATGAGCACCGGGCAGGTCTACAATGCTGACCGTCTGGGGATCTTCACGCCGAAGCGCGTTGACCGTGAAGTGCTGAACTGCGGCGAAGTTGGCTGGCTGGTTTGTGCGATTAAAGACATTCTGGGGGCACCGGTCGGGGATACGCTGACTCTGTCACGCAATCCGGCAGATAAAGCGCTGCCAGGCTTCAAAAAAGTGAAGCCGCAGGTTTATGCCGGTCTGTTCCCAATCAGTTCTGATGACTATGAAGCCTTTCGTGATGCACTGGGCAAACTGAGTCTGAATGATGCCTCGCTGTTCTATGAGCCGGAAAGCTCCACCGCGCTGGGCTTCGGCTTCCGCTGCGGCTTCCTTGGCCTGTTGCACATGGAGATCATTCAGGAGCGTCTGGAGCGTGAATACGATCTGGACCTGATCACCACCGCGCCGACCGTAGTCTACGAAGTGCTGACGACCTCTGGCGAAACTGTCTATGTTGACAGCCCGGCCAAGCTGCCGCCGCTGAACAACATTGAAGAGCTGCGTGAACCGATTGCCGAATGTCACATGCTGCTGCCGCAGGAATACCTCGGTAACGTAATCACCTTGTGTATCGAAAAACGCGGTGTGCAGACCAATATGGTTTACCACGGTAACCAGGTAGCCCTGACTTACGAAATCCCGATGGCGGAAGTGGTGCTGGACTTCTTCGACCGTCTGAAGTCCACCTCACGCGGTTACGCCTCTCTGGACTATAACTTCAAGCGTTTCCAGGCATCTGACATGGTGCGTGTGGATGTGCTGATCAACGCCGAGCGTGTTGATGCCCTGGCGCTGATTACCCACCGTGACAACTCGCAGTATCGCGGGCGTGACCTGGTGGAGAAAATGAAAGATTTGATCCCGCGTCAGCAGTTTGATATTGCGATTCAGGCGGCCATTGGTAACCACATCATTGCCCGTTCCACGGTGAAACAGCTGCGTAAAAACGTGCTGGCGAAGTGCTACGGCGGTGACGTCAGCCGTAAGAAAAAGCTGTTGCAGAAACAGAAAGACGGCAAGAAACGTATGAAGCAGGTGGGTAACGTTGAGCTGCCTCAGGAAGCGTTCCTTGCCATTCTCCATGTCGGTAAAGACAGCAAATAAAGCCCCAAGGCTTCGAGGGAACTGGAATGGCTAATATGTTCGCCCTGATACTGGCGATAGCAACATTGCTCACCGGGATTATCTGGTGTGTGGATAAATTTAAGTGGGCTCCGGCCCGCAAGGCTAAATTAGCCGAAGCTGCTGCCCGGTCGGACAGCACAGGGGAGAAAGCCGTAGCAAAACAGCCAGGCTGGATTGAAACAGCAGCCTCCGTTTTTCCGGTGCTGCTGCTGGTGTTCGTTGTGCGCTCTTTTATCTACGAACCGTTCCAAATCCCTTCAGGATCGATGATGCCTACGCTGCTGATTGGTGACTTCATCCTGGTGGAAAAATTTGCCTACGGTATTAAAGACCCGATCACCCAGACGACGTTGATCCCAACCGGTCATCCGAAGCGGGGTGATATTGCCGTCTTTAAATACCCGAAAGATCCCAGCATGGATTATATTAAACGTGTAGTCGGCCTGCCGGGCGACCGCGTGAGCTACGATCCACAAAGCAAAACCGTGACCGTTAATCCAGCCTGTTCTTCCGGAGAGGCTTGCGAAACTGCGCTGCCGATTACCTATTCGGACGTTCAGCCCAGCGATTTTATTCAGACTTTCAGTGGGTTTGACGGCAACGAAGTCGGCAACGGTTTCTACCAGATGCCGCAGGGCGAATCCATGCGCGGCGGCCTGCGCCTGGCGACCCGTAACGAAACGCTGGGCGATGTGACTCACCGCATTCTGTTGGTGACTCAGGCACAAAGCCAGGCCAGCTCATACTACCAGCAGCCGGGCCAGCCGCAGTCAACATGGGTGGTACCGCAGGGCATGTACTTCATGATGGGCGATAACCGTGATAACAGCGCGGACAGCCGCTACTGGGGCTTCGTGCCGGAAAAAAATCTGGTGGGCAAAGCCACAGCCATCTGGATGAGCTTTGAGAAGCAGGAAGGGCAATGGCCAACCGGCGTTCGCCTGAGCCGTATTGGCGGTATTCACTGATGACTGCCTTCAGGCAGCATGGGTAACAAGGGTGGCTTCCTGCGGGGAGCCACTGCACACGAAACAGTTTCGTGTTGGCGAGTCCAGCCCTGTTCCGTGTGCAGCATAATTGACGCATTCAGACACTGGTAACACATGAATCCCATCGTAATTAACAGGCTCCAGCGGAAGTTGGGCTACACTTTTACCCATCAGGAACTGTTGCAGCAGGCGCTCACTCATCGCAGTGCCAGCAGCAAGCACAATGAAAGACTGGAGTTTCTGGGCGACTCGATCCTCAGTTATGTGATTGCCAATGCGCTCTACCACCGTTTTCCTCGTGTGGATGAAGGGGATATGAGCCGCATGCGAGCCACGCTGGTGCGTGGAAATACGCTGGCAGAGATGGCCCGTGAATTTGATTTGGGCGAGTGCCTGCGCCTCGGACCGGGCGAGCTTAAAAGCGGCGGTTTCCGTCGTGAGTCGATTCTGGCTGATACCGTAGAGGCGCTGATTGGTGGCGTCTTCCTGGATAGTGATATTCAGGTAGTGGAACAGCTGATCCTGAACTGGTACGCCAGCCGTCTCGATCAGATCAGCCCGGGCGACAAACAGAAAGATCCAAAAACGCGTCTGCAGGAGTATCTGCAGGGTCGCCATCTGCCGCTGCCCTCCTATCTGGTGGTGCAGGTGCGGGGCGAAGCGCACGATCAGGAATTTACTATCCACTGCCAGGTAAGCGGTATGGCCGATCCGGTTGTAGGAACCGGTTCGAGCCGTCGCAAAGCTGAGCAGGCAGCGGCCGAACAGGCGCTGATTAAGCTGGGACTTGAATGAACGAACAAACCACCCACTGCGGCTTTATTGCTATTGTAGGTCGCCCCAACGTCGGGAAATCCACTTTACTGAACCAGCTTCTGGGGCAGAAGGTGTCGATCACCTCGCGTAAACCACAAACCACCCGTCACCGTATTATGGGCATCCACACCGAAGGCCAATATCAGGCCATCTACGTGGACACCCCGGGTCTGCACATGGAAGAAAAGCGGGCGATCAACCGCCTGATGAACCGTGCAGCCAGCAGCTCTATCGGTGATGTTGAGCTGGTGATCTTTGTGGTGGAAGGCACGCGCTGGACCGCCGACGACGAGATGGTGCTGAACAAACTGAAAGACAACAAAGTGCCGGTGCTGCTGGCGATCAATAAGGTCGACAACATCACTGATAAAAGCATTCTGCTGCCGCATATGCAGTTCCTCAGCCAGCAGATGAACTTTATGGACGTGGTGCCGATTTCAGCGGAAAGCGGTAAGAATGTTGATACTATTGCCAGCATTGTGCGCAAGCGTTTGCCGGAAGCCGTTCACCACTTCCCGGAAGATTACATTACCGATCGCTCACAGCGCTTTATGGCTTCAGAAATGATCCGTGAAAAGTTGATGCGTTTTCTGGGGGCTGAGCTGCCCTATTCTGTGACCGTTGAGATCGAGCAGTTCGTGACCAACGAGCGTGGGGGTTACGACATCCACGGCCTGATCCTGGTCGAGCGTGAAGGCCAGAAAAAAATGGTCATCGGCAATAAGGGCGCGAAAATCAAAACCATTGGCATTGAAGCGCGTAAAGACATGGAAGAGATGTTCGAAGCGAAAGTGCATCTGGAACTGTGGGTGAAAGTGAAGTCCGGCTGGGCGGATGATGAACGTGCCCTGCGTAGCCTGGGCTATGTAGACGACCTCTGACACGTGGAAGGCTGGCAGCGCGCATTCGTCCTGCATGGACGCCCTTACAGCGAAACCAGCCTTCTGCTCGACCTGTTTTCCGAAAACTACGGTCGGATCCGCGTTCTTGCCAAAGGTGCGCGGGGCAAGCGCTCCAGCCTGAAGGGCGCTTTACAACCTTTCACACCGCTGCTGGTTCGCTGGGGCGGGCGTGGCGAAGTAAAAACCCTGCGCGGTGCTGAACCGATCTCTCTGGCTCTCCCTCTTTCTGGTATTACCCTCTATTGTGGGCTGTACGTTAATGAACTGCTGGCACGGGTGCTGGAGCAGGAAACCGCCTTTACCGAACTCTTTTTCGATTATCTGCATTGTATCCAGGCGCTTGCCGCCACCTCCGGTTCGCCGGAACCCGCACTGCGCCGGTTCGAACTGGCAATGCTCGGGCACCTGGGTTACGGCGTGGATTTTTTGCACTGTGCGGGAAGCGGGGAAGAAGTGGCTGATGAGATGACATACAGCTACCGGGAAGAGAAAGGTTTTATCGCCAGCCTGGTGCTGAACCATAAAACGTTTACCGGGCGTCAGCTGCGGGCGCTGTCTGAACGCACTTTTCCGGATGCTGACACTTTGCGGGCAGCCAAACGTTTTACCCGTATTGCGCTTAAACCCTATCTGGGTGGCAAACCATTAAAGAGCCAGGAGCTTTTCCGTCAGTTTATGCCGAAAAAACGCGCAGACACGCCGCCGCAACCAGAGTAAGCCGATCAGGTCATACCGGTGCCGGCACGTAACGATGTACACTGTTGAGACGATGCATAATTCTGAGGACCGTCATGGCTGAGTTATTGTTAGGCGTAAATATCGATCACGTTGCTACCGTCCGCAATGCGCGCGGTACCCATTATCCCGACCCGGTGCAGGCCGCTTTTGTCTCTGAGCAGGCCGGCGCGGATGGTATCACCGTTCACCTGCGCGAAGACCGCCGTCATATTACCGACCGCGACGTTAAGATCCTGCGTGAGACGATCCAGACCAGAATGAACCTGGAAATGGCCGTCACCGATGAAATGGTCGACATCGCCTGCGAAATCAGACCGCATTTCTGTTGCCTGGTGCCGGAAAAGCGTGAAGAAGTGACCACAGAGGGTGGACTGGACGTAGCGGGTCAGCTGGACAAAATTACCACCGCAGTCTCTCGTCTGTCAGAAGCCGGGATCCAGGTTTCTCTGTTTATTGATGCCGATCACCTGCAGATTGATGCGGCGATGGCTTCCGGCGCGCCCTACATCGAAATCCATACCGGTGCCTATGCTGATGCCGCCGAAGGCCGGGAGCGGGATGCTGAGTTCCGACGTATCCGGGATGCCGCTGCCTATGCCAGCGGGAAAGGACTGAAGGTTAATGCCGGTCACGGTCTGACCTACCACAACGTCCAGCCGATTGCTGCGCTGCCGCAGATGCATGAACTGAATATCGGCCATTCGATTATCGGTCGTGCAGTGATCAGCGGTCTGGCAGATGCGGTCAGAGAGATGAAGGATCTGCTGCGGGAAGCGCGTCGCTAATGGCTATCCTTGGCCTCGGCACCGATATCGTGGAGATCTCCCGGATTGAAGGGGTGATCTCCCGTTCCGGCGACAGGCTGGCAAAAAGGGTTCTGAGCGAAAACGAGTGGGCGCAGTATCAGGCGCATCAGCAGCCCGTGCGCTTTCTTGCCAAACGGTTTGCGGTAAAAGAAGCGGCGGCCAAGGCCTTTGGGACCGGGATCCGCGGCGGCCTGGCATTTAATCAGTTCGAAGTATACAACGATGCATTAGGCAAACCGGGCCTGCGTTTTTTCCAGCAGGCATCGGAAGTGGCAAAAAAGCTGGGCGTGGCCCATGTGCACGTCACGCTGGCCGATGAGCGGCACTACGCCTGCGCAACCGTGATTATTGAAAGCTGACAGGCGGCACGGTGCCTGTGCAACCGTAATTACCAGGGCGAAAATCTCTTCGCCCTCTCACATCACGAGGCAGCGTGATGCAGCACCACAAACTTCTCCCACAGCAGCTCAGTGCTCTCGGTATGGTCCGGGTCTGTAATGATAGTGTTGTCGATAGGGCAGACCTGCTGGCAGGTTGGCGTATCGTAATGTCCCACGCATTCAGTGCAGCGGTTAACATCAATTTCATAGATGCTGGCCCCCATGGAGATTGCCTCGTTAGGGCACTCCGGCTCGCACATGTCACAATTGATGCAGCGTTTGGTGATTAATAAAGCCATGCTGAAACCGTTACCTTAATATCCTTAGCGTGGGAAGGGCGATAATTTACCACATCTGACGCAGAGCCTGGCGTTTTTTTGTCCTTATGGATGCCACAGTGACGATTTGGCAATACCGGCCGCGGGAAGATGTTGTCTCTGCCCCCAGTGGCACTGGTGGAGATTGCCGAAATGGTTGTTGCAAATTAAGGGCATTGAAGGTTGCGTATGCCCATTAATTTTTAATACATACAGGTAAATTATTTTGGCTGGCCACGCCAGGTTGTCACCATCATCGCCAGACAGGTACAAATCAGTAATACGGTATTGCCCTGAATTAACACGGTGTCTGCCAGGCCAAAAAGGAAAGCAGGGAGGATGATGAATAATATACCATTCTCTTTGCGCATCCTTTGAGTAAGAGAACATATAATGCCGGCCAGATAGAAGGCGATCAGTGCTGTAATACCCAGAATGCCATGAATCGACAGCACTTCCAGCATTTCATTGTGCAGATGATAGGCAACATTTTTCCAGGCTTCTGGATTATCTTTCTCATACTTAATAATATAGCTTCTGGCTTTTTCTGTGCGAGTATCAGAGTTTTGCCCAACGATACCGAAATTGACACTGTGCCAGCCAGATTTCCATATAGAGAATCGCGCACCAATAGAAGTGTCATTGTTGACATGATAATTGTCGATATCAGTTTTGATATCTTTCATCCTGTCCCAGATGGCATAAGGCGTACCAATGATAATCGCCATGAACAGTGTCAGGCAGCTGTACAGGATGGCCTTATTAATTCTCCGGTAATTCATGAAGAAAAATAGCACATACATCAGGGGTGCCACCATCACTGAGGAGCGGGTTTCTGTCAGAATGACCAGTGTGACATTTATTGCCAGAATGACAAAGAACAACAGTATTGAAAAAGGTGTGCTTTTAAATCTCTGGAAAGATAAGTAAAGGCAGGTTAATGAGACAAATACTGTCAAATATGATGCTGTAGTCGCTGCATCAGCGGTCAGTTTAATTCTTGGATCGGTATGAGAATGCGCATGAAGCGCAACAAACAGGGTGTAAAACAGTCCGGCAAGGATAATGACTATCGCTGCAGTGAGAATTGTTTTGTTTAATGAATCACGGGCTTTATAAAAATAGAAAATGATAAAGGCGGCCAGCAGAAAGCGCTTGCCTCCGGTAACATAATTATCATGGATATCCAGGTAACTCGTGTGACTGAAGACCATTCCCCAGATGAGCCTGGCGGCAGCCATCAGAAAGAGTGAAATCATAAACCACAGCAGGGGGCGATTATCGGCTGGCTGGTTACGGTGATGCCAGACATGGTGCACGGTGAAAATGATGCCGACATAACTCACAAGATAAAATATTTTTTCAGGGAGCCCCTGGATGAACAGATCTGAAGTCAGTGCTATGGCCAGTGCCAAAAAACAAATATTGTAAATCGCTTTATGCTGGCTTTTGAGTAAATTCATCTAAGATGCTCAGTTAAAATAACGAAGTTTGAAATAAGAAAAGTACCATTTTAATCCGTTCAGTATTTTTCTCTCTCTGAACATCAGTTTGTACATTTTCTTTGCTTGCTGATCGTATTTTGGTCCATCAAAAGGAGAATTAGCCCAGACTGAGCGCTGATAAACATCAACATAATACTGACAGACAGCCTGTTTATTCCATTTTTGCCACGGTTTATCTGCACCGGCATAATGCAGAAATACCGTATCAGGCGAAGGCAGACGGGTATAATCTGCAGGTTTATGTCCCAATTTAAATAGCGTATTGTATTTTTTGGCTAAAATGCCAAACTTTCCTTCCAGGGTAATATTCAGGGCGTCCTGATCAAGGTATTGTAACGTTGAACCCATGTCATTGAGTACTGAAAAAACCTGTAGTGATACTCTCTCTGCGATCCAGCGGCTGACATCAATTAACATGACACCAGCATTAAAGTAATTTTCAGTAATCAGCCCAACATTTCTGGCCAGCTCTCCACGAATATTGTCATTCTCCAGAGCAACAAATGCTATTCTTTCATCTGTTTTAGTGAAATCCCACAGAGTGGAAAAACTGTTCAGGCAAACAATGTCTGCATCAAGATACAATAGCGTATCGACATTTTTCAGGAAATGTGGAGCAAGGAGTCGATAATACGTTGCTTTAGTGAAGAGGTCGGTGGTCGGAAAGTCTGAAAAAAGCGCTGTCGAGATTTTATGCAGTGTGAAGGCATGCGGGCTGCCAGCCAGTAAAATGGCTGCCTTTTCCTTCAGGTCGCCGACATCTTCACCGGTTATCAGATGGAAGTTGAACGTCTGGCCGGGTGAGACTTCAATAATTGACTGGATCGTAATAAAAGCATGACGCAGAAAACTCCCGTCAACGCCTAATACGACGTGTCTGATTTCAGATTGAGACGAATTTGTTCCAGGCGCTATCAGGACATAAGAGTGCACATTTCGGTCGAGGAATGCCTCATCAATGATTCTGTCGAAACTTCCTTCGTTCATTTAACGCGTCCAACTTGATGAGAGCCTGAAAGGGTCAAAGTATACTAAAACTCACCAATACGCAGCAATCAGTTTGCCTTAATTTGGCAGTCTCCCCCCTGGTTGTTTTGCTGTTAAACAAGTTTCTTTACCAGTGCTTCACTGTGCCGGATATGGCTGGACGCCCGCTCCGGATCGCGCTGCACCAGCGCCATAAAGAGCAGATCGGTCAGCGTCAGTTGGGCAGCGGTGGAGGAGATGGCGGCGCTACGGGTGGTTTGTTCCTCGGCGACGGTGTACAGGCAATGGGTGGCGCACTGCTGTAGCGTGTTGGGTGTAAAGCCGGTGAAGGCCAGCACATTAGCGCCGGCACGCTGTGCTTCCTGAGCTGCAAGGTTAATTTCACGGCGTTCGCCGGTGTAGGAGATGGCTAACAGCACGTCATCCACACGCAGTGCCTGCACGCTTGCCAGCAGGGCGTGCATGTCCTGTTCGGCCACCGCGTTAATGCCAATCTTCATCAACTTCCACGAAAAATCCTTCGCCACCAGGCCTGACGCGCCTATTCCTACCAGCACGATACGGTTGGCTCCTTTCAGCAACCGCAGCGTCTCCAGCAGCATCTCCTCACTGTTGATATCCAGCGTGGCTCTGATTGCAGACTGTTTTTCTGCCAGCAACTTTTCACCCACCGTTTTTAGCGGGTCATCGCTGAGGATCTGATTGTGCACAGTGATCGCGTCTTTATCGGCCAGAGATTCACTGAGCGCCAGCTTTAAGGCCGGAAAACCTTTGTAGCCCAGCTTTTGCGCAAATTTCACCACGCTTGACTGGCTGACGCCTGACTCTTCCGCCAGCTTTTGCGAGCTGAGGTGGCGTGCCCGGTCCGGTTGCGACAGCAGGAAATCGGCCAGCCGACGCTCGTTCAGCGCCAGCGTCGGATACAGCTGACGAATACGCAACAGTGAACTCATTGATCGAAATCTCCCGGTAGTGAAGCCAACAGCTTGAATTATCAGGACAGATAATAGACTGCTGTCAGATAAACATTCAGTTTAGCGCCGTGTAAATCACATTCCATGATTAAAATCGGGTAATCTGCAGGCGGTTGCGAATATAATATTCAAAAATCTGGCCATTTCACGAATTAATAATTCTGGAGAGAATAGCATGAATCTTGGTGCACTGGTTTCCGAAGCGCGTAATGCCGACACACTGGATCTCGATAATCTCTCCACGCTGGAGATGGTGACCAGATTTAACCAGCAGGATGCCACGGTGGCGGAAGCCGTGCGCAAAACCCTGCCGGAAGTTGCGCGAGCCGTAGACGCCGCCGCGTTATCACTCAGCGAGGGTGGCAGGCTTATCTATATGGGCGCGGGCACCAGCGGCCGCCTGGGCGTGCTGGACGCTTCGGAATGTCCTCCGACTTTTGGTGTGCCGCACGGGCTGGTGATTGGGCTGATTGCTGGCGGTCCTGGCGCACTGCTTAAAGCCGTGGAAGGCGCGGAAGACAATGAACAGCTGGGCGTCAGTGACCTGCAGGCGCTGAATCTGACCGCGCAGGATATGGTGGTGGGAATTGCGGCTTCAGGCCGTACACCCTATGTGATTGGTGCGCTGCGTTATGCCCGTCAGCTGGGCTGTCGGACTGCGGCCGTCTCCTGTAATCCTGACTCTCCGATTGCCCGTGAGGCGGAAATTGCCATCTCACCGGTTGTCGGACCGGAAGCACTCACCGGTTCCACCCGGCTGAAGTCGGGAACTGCGCAAAAACTGGTGTTGAATATGCTTTCCACCGGGGCGATGGTTAAAACCGGAAAGGTGTATCAGAACCTGATGGTGGATATGCAGGCCACCAACATCAAGCTGGTGGACCGTGCCAGCCGGATGGTTTGTCAGGCAACGGGATGTACAGCGGAAGAAGCCGAAGCCGCGCTGAAGCAGACAAGCTATGAAGTGAAAACGGCCATTTTGATGGTCCTCAGCGGCATAGCGGCCGGGGAGGCTAAGGCGCTACTGGGTAAGCATCATGGTTTTCTGCGGGCGGCACTTCAGGACAGGGGATAAGCCATGAATAACGGGCTGGCGGCAGCACTGCTACAGGGCGTGGGGGGCGGGCAGAATATTTCCCGTCTGGAAAACTGCATGACCCGGGTGCGGGTTGAGGTTCATGATGAAAGTCTTCTGGCTCTCGCGTGGCTGCGCAAGCTTGATGGCATCAAAGGTTACGTCAAACAGGGCACTCAGCATCAGTTTATCGTCGGGCCAGGAGCCGCCTCTAAAGTTGTGGAGGCCATGCACAGCCTGATATCGAAAGATCCCGTCACGGTGGATACCGTCAGCCAGAATAAAGCACAGACGAAGGCGAAATATAAAGCACCGATAAGCGATGCGCTGCGCCAGCTGGCCAACGTCTTTATTCCTCTGATCCCGGCCTTTATTGCCTCCGGCTTGATCACCGGCATAGTCAATATTTTGAAACGCCCGGATATTGTGGGCGATTTTGCCAGCCAGTTCCCCAATTTACTCGGCCTGGCGGCAATCTTCGGCAGTGCTATCTTCACTATCATGAACATCCTGGTTGGCGTAAACACTGCCCGGGTGTTTGGCGGTTCTGCCGCATTGGGCGGAGTGATGGCCGGGATCCTCTCCAGCCCGGCACTGGCGCAGATAACCCTGTTTGGTGAAGCGTTACAGCCTGGGCGTGGCGGTGTGATTGCGGTGCTGCTGGTGGTTGTGCTGATGTGCTGGGTTGAAAAAAGATTGCGCCAGTGGCTGCCGGAGTCGGTAGAGCTGATCCTTAACCCGCTACTGACTACACTAATAACGGCTTCGCTGGCGATGGTGGCACTGCAGCCGCTGGGCGGGATCATCTCTGATGCTATTGCCCACGGGGCCACGCTGGCGATAGATCGCGGTGGAGTAGGGGTTGGCGCGGTGCTGGCCGGGACTTTCCTGCCGCTGGTGTTAACCGGGCTGCATCAGGGAATGGTCCCTGTTCACGTTGAACTGGTGCAGGCCCACGGTTTTAATGCCCTGTTGCCGATTCTGGCCATGGCCGGGGTAGGGCAGGTCGGCGCTTCGCTGGCGGTGCTGATGAAAACACGCAATGCCCGGCTGAAAAAACTGGTTAAGGGCGCACTGCCGGTCGGCATCCTGGGGATTGGTGAACCGCTGATTTTTGGGGTGACACTGCCGTTAGGTCGGCCTTTTATTGCCGCCTGTCTTGGCGGTGCCGTTGGCGGCGCGATCATCAGTTCTGCCAAAGTGGCCACGGTGATCACCTTTGGTCTCTCCGGGCTGCCACTGGCGCTTACCGTCGTCTCTGGTAAGGTGATGATGTATCTGGCAGGCTGGCTGGCCGCGGTAATCTGCGGCTTTCTGTTTGCCTGGTTTATGGGATTTAATGACCCTGAGGAGTGATGTTTGAAAGCAGGACAGGAACGGCGCGTGGTGTTTTTCGATTTAGACGGCACGCTGCATCAGCAGGATATGTTCGGCACGTTTATGCGCTATCTGCTCTGGCGCCAGCCGCTGAATCTGTTGCTGGTAGTCCCTTTGCTGCCCGTTATCGGGAGCTGGCTGCTGCTGAAAGGGCGGGCCGCTCGCAGGCCAATGAGCTTGTTGCTGTGGGCAATCACTTTTGGTCACAGCGAGGAAAGCCTCAGGCTGAAAGAAAAAAATTTCGCTCAGTGGTTTCGCCAGCGCGTGAAGGCGTTTCCCATCGTGCAGCAGCGGCTGACCGATTACCTTAACAGTTCGGATGCTGATGTCTGGTTGATCACCGGGTCGCCGCAACCGCTGGTTGAACAGGTCTATTTCGACTCGGCCTTTTTACCGAAAGTGAAGCTGATTGCCAGCCAGATGAGTCGCGGCTTTGGTGGCCGGCTGCTGTCGATGCGTTGCCTGGGCCATGAAAAGGTGGCGCAGCTGGAAGAGAAGATCGGCACGCCCCTGCAGCTCTACAGTGGTTACAGCGACAGCAATCAGGATAACCCTCTGCTGTTCTTCTGCCAGCACCGCTGGCGGGTTACGCCGCAGGGCGAACTGCAACAGCTTGAGTAAACAGGTATACTACCCCGCGTTTTTTAGCTGGAGACTCAGGTGAGCAAGACCATACGTGATGAATTCTGGATGCGCCACGCGTTGACGTTGGCACGTCGGGCCTGGGATGAAGGCGAAGTGCCGGTTGGCGCAGTGCTGGTGCAGGGCGACAGGGTGATTGGGGAGGGCTGGAACCGGCCTATTGGCCATCATGATCCCACCGCCCATGCTGAGATTATGGCTCTGCGTCAGGGCGGTAAAGTCCTGCAGAACTACCGGCTTATCGACACAACTTTGTATGTGACGCTGGAACCCTGCGTAATGTGCGCGGGCGCAATGGTGCACGGAAGAGTTGGCAGGTTGGTGTATGGTGCTGATGATGAGAAAACCGGCGCGGCTGGATCGCTGCTGGACGTTCTCGGGCATCCCGGGATGAACCATCAGGTGAAGATTGAGCAGGGCGTGCTGGCGGCAGAGTGTGCGGCGATGCTGAGTGATTTCTTCCGTCATCGTCGGGCAGAGAAGAAAGCGCTGCGCGACAAATTGCGCGGCCCGCTCTCCGGTTAGTTCATGGCGATCTTCGGCTCGACAGCAGGATAGCCTTTCCCCAGTTCCGCTTCCATCGCCGCCTGCTGCGCCAGCTTCCGTTCCTGATCCTGTAAATATCCCACCAGGCTCAGCTGATAAATGCGGATATTCTCCACGTAGTTATAGGCTTCCTGCCCGCGGGCATAACCATAGTTGGTCTGGCTGTAGTAGCGCTTTTGGCTGAGCATGGGCAGCCGCTGCTTCACGTCTGCCCAACTGTCCGGGTTACCTTTTTGTTTTTCAGTCAGCTTGCGGGCATCCAGCATATGCGCATAGCCCATGTTATAAGCCGCCAGAGCGAACCAAATTTTCTCGTCTTCCGGAATGGTAGCGGGAACTTTCTCCATCATGCGGACCAGATACTCGCTGCCGCCGCGAATGCTCTGTTCAGGATCGGTTCGATCGCTGACATTGAGGCTTTCCGCCGTATTGCGGGTCAGCATCATCATGCCGCGTACGCCGGTAGGGGAAGTGGCCTGCGGGTTCCAGTGTGATTCCTGGTAGGAGATTGCCGCCAGCAGCCGCCAGTCGATTTCGCTGGCGTATTTCTGGAACAACGGCCTGATCGTGGGCAGCGTGCCGTCGATGGCGCGCAGGAAGGTGCTGGTATCCACGTAGTCAAACGTCCCGACGTGGCCGAGGTATTTCTCGTCCAGCCGCGCCATCGCCCCCTCTTCTCCCATCTGGTTAAAGTAGTCCAGCATTGCCGCGTCCAGGCTGTCATCCTTATCGCGCGGCATATACCAGGTTACCGGCTCTTCATCGGTGATATCGAAGGCGACGGCCAGCTGTGGATGGATGCGCTGCAGCAGGGCAATCGACACCGAATCGCCCACTGTATAGTCGAGTTTGCCGTCCACCACGGCTTCCAGCAGGGTGGTGGGGCTTTGGTCGGTGGAGATCGCCCAGTCGAGATCGGGATACTGGTTCTGCTTCATGCTGCGCAGCGTGGAGAGATAGGCTGAATCTGAAGCAACGGTCAGCCGTCCCTTCAGCGAGCCGAGGTTTTGCGGACGGGGTTTGCCCATTCGGTAGACCAGCTGCTGCGAAACAGAGTAGTAAGTTGGCCCGGTGCGAAAGTGTGACAGGCGATCGCTGTTGTAAATTAACCCGGCCGCCAGCACGTCAGCTTTGTCATCTTCCAGATCGTCAAACAGATCGCTCAGGTTCTGACGGACGGTAATTTGCAGTTTGACGCCCAGATAATCGGCGAAGCGCTTCGCCAGCTCATAATCCATTCCGGCCGGGGCTTTGTTCACGGTGTAGTAAGTCAGCGGGGAATTCAGCGTGCTCACACGCAGGACTCCCCGTGATTTTATCTGTTCCACTCGGTCCTGCGTTCCGCCGTACCAGGGGATCGACGGCCACAGCGCCAGCGCGAGCAGCACGGTGACAAGCCCGATAATCAGATAGTTAATTTTAAGGCGTTTCAAATAGTTATCTCTCGATGGCTCTCAGGTCTCTGTCTGTACCGGCAGTATTCGTTGTCTATAATGGTTCCTGAGCGTGGGGCATTTTGCGCAACTCAGGTGTCCTGCGCAACTGAATTCATCCGGAATTGCGCGATTTTCAGCCAATTCCCTGGCCCGAAAAAAGCTGCGCAAACGGTTTCGTAACGTGCAGGGATTCTCTATAATACCGCCCGTTTTCCCTGTTGCGCCCCAAAGAAGCGTCGCCCGGCGCTTCGAAGACGAGAGACTTTTGATGATGGAAATTCTGCGTGGTTCGCCCGCTCTGTCGGCATTTCGTATTACTAAATTGCTGGCCCGCTTTCAGGACGCTCACCTGCCGGTGAGTGACATTTACGCTGAGTACGTCCATTTTGCCGATGTCAGCGCGCCACTTGCCGCTGATGAAAAAGCCCGTTTACAGCGTCTGCTGAAATACGGTCCCTCTCTCGCCGAACACGCACCGGAAGGCCGTCTGATTCTGGTGACGCCTCGTCCGGGCACGATCTCTCCGTGGTCCTCCAAGGCTACCGATATCGCCCATAACTGCGATCTTCCTCAGGTTTTGCGCCTTGAGCGCGGTCTGGCTTTCTATGTTACAGCGCCACAGTTAACTGAAGCTCAGTGGTCACAACTGGCCTCTCTGCTGCACGACCGGATGATGGAAGTTGTGCTCAGCGAGCTGTCTCAGGCACAACAGCTGTTCGTCCATCACCAGCCGGCGCCACTGCAGAGCGTGGACGTGCTGGGTGAGGGCCGTCCTGCCCTGGAGCATGCGAACCGCAAACTGGGCCTGGCGCTGGCAGATGATGAAATCGACTACCTGTTGGCCGCCTTTAAAAGACTCGGGCGCAACCCGAACGACATTGAGCTGTATATGTTCGCTCAGGCGAACTCTGAACATTGCCGCCACAAGATCTTCAACGCCGACTGGGTGATTGACGGCCAGCAGCAGCCGAAGTCGCTGTTCAAAATGATCAAAAATACCTTTGAGAAAACCCCGGACCACGTGCTGTCTGCTTATAAAGACAACGCCGCGGTGATGGAAGGTTCTCAGGTAGGCCGTTTCTATGCTGATGCCAACAGCCAGTACGACTTCCATCAGGAAGATGCACATATTTTGATGAAGGTTGAGACGCACAACCACCCGACCGCGATTTCGCCATGGCCGGGTGCGGCTACCGGTTCCGGCGGTGAAATCCGTGATGAAGGGGCAACCGGTCGGGGGGCCAAGCCGAAGGCTGGCCTGGTGGGCTTCTCTGTATCAAACCTGCGTATTCCCGGCTTTGAACAGCCGTGGGAAGAGGATTTCGGCAAGCCGGATCGCATCGTTACCGCGCTGGATATCATGACCGAAGGCCCGCTGGGGGGCGCTGCGTTCAATAACGAATTTGGTCGCCCGGCCCTGAACGGCTACTTCCGAACCTACGAAGAGCAGGTCAACAGCCACAACGGTGTTGAGCTGCGCGGTTACCACAAGCCCATCATGCTGGCAGGTGGCATCGGTAATATCCGTGCTGACCATGTGCAGAAAGGTGAAATTACCGTCGGCGCGAAACTGATCGTGCTGGGTGGCCCGGCGATGAATATCGGCCTGGGCGGTGGGGCGGCGTCTTCAATGGCTTCCGGCCAGTCTGATGCCGATCTGGATTTTGCCTCAGTACAGCGTGACAACCCTGAAATGGAACGCCGCTGTCAGGAAGTGATAGACCGCTGCTGGCAGCTGGGTGAAGACAACCCGATTCTGTTTATCCACGATGTGGGAGCTGGCGGCTTGTCCAACGCCATGCCAGAGCTGGTCAGCGATGGCGAGCGCGGCGGTCGTTTCAACCTGCGTGACATCCTGAGCGATGAACCCGGCATGAGCCCGCTGGAAGTCTGGTGTAACGAATCGCAGGAACGTTACGTTCTGGCAGTCGCGCCTGAAAAACTGGCCGAATTCGATGCGCTGTGTAAGCGTGAACGCGCGCCATATGCGGTGATTGGCGAAGCCACCGAAGAGAAGCATCTGTTGCTGTCGGACCGTCATTTCGATAACAAACCTATCGATATGCCGCTGGACGTTTTACTGGGCAAGACCCCAAAAATGACCCGCAACGTCACCACGCTGAAAGCCAGAGGCGAGCCGTTGGTCCGTGAAGCGATTACCGTGGCTGATGCTGTTAAACGCATTCTGCATCTGCCGGCCGTGGCGGAAAAAACGTTCCTCGTCACCATTGGTGACCGCTCGGTTACCGGTATGGTTGCCCGTGACCAGATGGTCGGTCCGTGGCAGATCCCGGTCGCCAACTGCGCGGTAACCACTGCCAGCCTGGACAGCTACTACGGTGAAGCAATGGCGCTGGGCGAACGTGCTCCAGTGGCACTGCTGGACTTTGCTGCTTCCGGTCGTCTGGCCGTGGGTGAAGCGATCACCAATATCGCAGCCACTCAGATTGGTTCGCTGAAGCGCATCAAGCTCTCCGCCAACTGGATGGCCGCAGCCGGTCACCCGGGTGAAGATGCCGGGCTGTATGACGCGGTTAAGGCCGTGGGCGAAGAGCTTTGTCCGGCGTTGGGTATCACCATTCCGGTTGGCAAAGACTCTATGTCGATGAAAACCCGCTGGCAGCATGGCACAGAACAGCGTGAGATGACCTCTCCACTGTCGCTGGTGATCACCGCATTTGCCCGCGTGGAAGATGTACGCCGCACCGTGACTCCTCAGTTGCAGATCACCAGCCATGACAATGCGCTGCTGTTGATCGATCTGGGCCAGGGGGTTAACGCTCTTGGTGCCACGGCGCTGTCACAGGTTTACCGTCAGCTGGGCGACAAGCCTGCCGACGTACGTGACGCGCAGCAGCTGGCAGGTTTCTTCAACGCTATCCAGACGCTGGTTGCCGACGACAAACTGCTGGCTTATCACGATCGTTCAGACGGCGGCCTGCTGGTCACTCTGGCCGAGATGGCCTTCACCGGTCATTGCGGTCTTGAAGCGGATATTGCCGCTCTGGGCAACGACGCGCTGGCGGCGCTGTTTAACGAAGAGCTGGGCGCAGTGATTCAGATTGCCGCTGCGGATCGCGCTCAGGTTGAACAGGTCTTTACCGATAATGGCCTGGCTGATTGTGTTCATTATCTGGGGAGCGCTCAGAAGGGCGATCGTTTTGTTATCACCTCCGGCGATTCTGCGGTGTACAGCGAAAGCCGCACCACGCTGCGTACCTGGTGGGCTGAAACCACCTGGCAGATGCAGCGCCTGCGTGATAATCCGGCCTGTGCCGATCAGGAACACGAAGCGAAGAAGAACGATCTCGATCCGGGTCTGAACGTCGCGCTGACCTTCCAGCCGCAGGAAGATATCGCCGCGCCATTTATCGCAACCGGTGCCCGTCCAAAAGTTGCCGTACTGCGTGAGCAGGGCGTGAACTCCCATGTTGAAATGGCGGCCGCTTTCCACCGCGCCGGTTTCGATGCGGTAGATGTGCATATGAGCGATCTGCTGGCGGGACGCCGTGGTCTGGAAGATTTCCAGACGCTGGTAGCCTGCGGCGGCTTCTCTTATGGTGACGTGCTGGGTGCCGGCGAAGGCTGGGCGAAGTCCATTCTATTTAACAGCCGCGTGCGTGATGAGTTTGAAACCTTCTTCCACCGCCCACAAACGTTGGCGCTGGGCGTGTGTAACGGCTGCCAGATGATGTCCAACCTGCGCGAACTGATCCCGGGCAGCGAAGCGTGGCCGCGCTTTGTGCGCAACCAGTCCGAGCGTTTTGAGGCCCGTTTCAGCCTGGTGGAGGTAGCGGCCAGCCCGTCATTGCTGCTGGATGGCATGATTGGTTCACGGATGCCCATCGCCGTTTCCCACGGGGAGGGTTTTGTAGAAATCCGTGACGAAGTCCATTTGTCTGCCCTGGAGCACAAAGGCCTGGTGGCCCTGCGCTTTGTCGACAACTTCGGAAAAGTTACCCAGCAATATCCGGCTAACCCGAACGGTTCCCCCAATGGCATCACGGCGGTGACCAACGAAAGCGGTCGCGTCACTGTCATGATGCCGCACCCGGAGCGGGTCTTCCGTACCGTAAGCAACTCCTGGCACCCTGCAGAGTGGGGCGAGGATAGCCCGTGGATGCGTATTTTCCGCAATGCGCGTAAGCAGCTGGGCTGAGGTGTTGTAAAAACCCGACACAGGCTGATTAGGCTGTCGCTGAAAGGCGACATTTAACTGATTGATTTATAATATTTACTGCGATTCATCTTAAGGCTGTTGCCAGCGGGCGACAGTCTTAATTGACCATCAGGTAAAAAATAAATCCTCAGTTTGACTTTGTTATATTATTTTTATGAGTTAAATCAAATAAATAAAAATAATTTTCAAATGTGGCACGGCTATTGCTATAATTATCCCAGTGGCTCATTCACCTGGTTATGACAGCCCTGCGCAAGCGGACAAGCGCTTCTTAACAACCCGAATGACGCACAATACGGTGCCTGCCGTCCACCAGACCGATAACAGACCACTTTGTGGCTTTATCAAGCATCGGACGTAACGTTGAGTTAGGCACCACCTATTCTTTGTGATGATTGTCGGTCCTCACAATCCAATGGCAGATTCTCTGAATCTGCCATTTTTCGTTTTGGTTCAGGGCTTTCTTCCCGGGCTTCACTCCGCTAGCATCGTAACAGATGGTTTACTGAGAGTGTCCCGTGAAAACATGGCGTTTGTTCCCCCGTTCCCTGCGTCAGCTGGTGCTGATGGCGTTTCTGTTAGTCCTGTTGCCGCTGCTGGTGCTGGCCTGGCAGGCCTGGGAGAGCCTGTCCGCGCTGAGCGACCGGGCAGCCGATACTAACCGCACCACCCTGACTGACGTGCGCCGCAGCGAGGCGATGGCCCGCACCGCACTGGAGCTGGAGCGCAGCTATCGCCAGTACTGCGTGCTGGACGACCCGATGCTGGCCAATCTGTACCAAACCCAACGTACCAAATATGCCCAACTGCTGGATGCTCACGCTTCGGTGCTGCCGGATACGCGTATTTACGAATCGTTACGGCAGTCGCTCACTCAGCTCAGTAAAATCACCTGCGAAAACAGCAACCCGGTAAAAGCCGCTTCTGACGGGCTGGAAGCTTTTTCCTCTGCAAATGCTCAGCTGGTTCAGTCCACCCGAGAGGTGGTTTTCGCCCGAGGGATCCAACTTCAGCGGGAGATTGCCGAGCGCGGTCAGTATTTTGGCTGGCAGGCGTTGATCCTGTTCCTGCTCAGCCTGGGGCTGGTGTTGCTGTTTACCCGCATGATTATCGGGCCGGTGAAGGCGGTTGAGCGCATGATTAACCGGCTCGGGGAAGGGCGAACGCTGGGGCACAATCTGGCTTTTAAAGGCCCGCGTGAGCTGCGCTCTCTGGGGCAGCGTATCCTGTGGCTGAGTGAACGGCTGGCGTGGCTGGAGTCGCAGCGCCATGAGTTTCTGCGCCATCTCTCCCACGAACTGAAAACGCCGCTGGCCAGCATGCGTGAAGGTACTGCGCTGCTGGCGGACGAAGTGGCAGGCCCGCTGACGCCCGATCAGCATGAGGTGGTGACCATTCTGGACGAAAGCAGCCGACACCTGCAGCGGCTGATAGAACAGCTGCTGGATTATAACCGTAAGCTCTCTGAAGCCCAGGTAGCGCTGGAGCCGGTGCAGTTGAAACCGCTGGTGGAGGGCATCGTCAGCACTCACAGCCTGACGGCAAGGGCCAAACTGATGCAAACTGAGATCGACCTTGGTGCCCGCGTCTGCCTCGGGGAGACGACGTTGCTCGCCAGGGCCATCGATAATCTTTATTCGAATGCGATACACTACGGGGCTGAATCCGGTACCATCTGGATCCGCAGTCGTCAGCAGGGGCGCAGAGTCATCATTGAGGTGGCAAATACCGGCGCCCCGGTGCCGCTGGCCGAGCAGGCCATGATCTTTGAGCCATTTTTCCAGGGCAGCCAGCAGCGTAAAGGAGCTGTTAAGGGCAGCGGGCTCGGGCTCAGCATCGCCAAAGACTGCCTGCTCCGCCTGCAGGGCGACCTTCAGCTGGTCAGCAGTCACGGGGCGGATGTCTGCTTCAGAATTGAACTCAACACCATCGCCGGGAACGAACAATAATGAAAAAAAAATCCTGTTCTGCAGCCGTAACCCCTTGGTTCAATCCGGGAAAACTGACGGCGGCGGCCCTGTTTACCATTCTGCTTGTGGGGTGCAGCGCGAAATCGCCTGGCCCGGCAGCGACAGGCAGGAACAGTGTACTGCTGGTGCCGGAACTCAAAATGGTCGATTTTCAACTGGTGCCGTGCGACCACATCTGGCTGGCGGATGATGAAAAAACCACTGCCAATTCTCTCTACTGGTTGCGGGCGATGGACTGCGCGGTCAGGCTTTCCCCTGCGGATGCCCGTGCCGAAGCGCGCCGCTGGCCGGATGACAACTGGCAGAGCGCTTTCAAGCAGGGAGTGCTGATGGCCAATGGCAATGTCACGCCGGTAGAGAGACGAGAATATCTGCAACGACTGGATACCTTCAGCCAGAGCTACCCCGCCTCCGTGCGGGTGCTGATGCAGCTCTGGCGCGACGATCAGATGGGGCAATTACAGCTGTCAGAAGAGCGTACGCGCTACCATCATCTGCAGCAGAGCAGCGATGCGGAGCTGGACGCCCTGCGCCAGCAGCAGCTGAGCCTGAGTAAAGAACTGACAGTTACCCGCCGTAAACTGGAGACGCTGACCGATATTGAACGTCAGCTGTCGTCGCGGCGTTCTCCCGACACCTCCGACAGCAGCCACACGGATAAAAGTGGCGGCGCGGGTAACCCATCAGCGGGAAATAACACAGAGGACGGCAGCCAGCCATGATAAAGAAATCGGCCAGCCTGCTTTTGGTGGATGACGATCCCAGCCTGCTTAAGCTGCTGGGAATGCGTCTGGGGAGCGAAGGCTTCAGAGTCTTAACGGCAGAAAGCGGACCGCAAGCGTTACGGACCCTGCAGCGTGAGAAGATCGATCTGGTGATCAGCGATTTGCGGATGGATGAGATGGACGGACTGGCGCTGTTCGCGGAAATTCAGAAGATCCAGCCCGGTATGCCGGTGATCATCCTCACGGCGCACGGATCGATCCCTGAAGCCGTTTCGGCTACCCAGCAGGGCGTCTTCAGCTTCCTGACCAAACCAGTGGATCGCGATGCGCTCTACAGCGCAATTGACCAGGCGCTGGTCCATCGTGCGCCAGCCAGTGACGATGCCTGGCGTGAAAGTATCGTGACCCGGAGCCCGGTAATGCTGCGGATGCTGGAGCAGGCGAGAATGGTGGCGCAGTCCGACGTCAGTGTGTTGATCAACGGACAGAGTGGGACCGGTAAGGAGATTCTGGCTCAGGCGATCCATGCTGCCAGCCCGCGGGCGGGCAACGCTTTCATTGCCATTAACTGCGGTGCGCTTCCAGAGCAGCTGCTGGAGTCTGAGCTGTTCGGCCACGCCAAAGGCGCGTTCACTGGTGCGGTCAGTCATCGTGAAGGGCTGTTCCAGGCGGCGGAAGGAGGCACGCTGTTCCTTGATGAGATTGGTGATATGCCTCAGGCGTTGCAGGTCAAACTGCTGCGTGTGCTGCAGGAGCGTAAGGTTCGTCCGCTTGGCAGCAATCGCGACCTTGATATCAACGTGCGTATCCTGTCGGCTACCCACCGCGATCTGCCTAAAGCGATGGAGAAGAGGGAATTCCGTGAAGATCTTTTCTACCGTCTGAACGTGGTAAACCTGAAGATCCCGGCGTTGCATGAACGTTCTGAAGATATTCCGCTGCTGGCAAATCATCTGCTTAAGCAGTCGGCAGAGCGACACAAACCGTTCGTGCGCAGTTTCTCTACCGATGCAATGAAGCGCCTGATGGCAGCGAGCTGGCCGGGCAACGTGCGCCAGCTGGTGAACGTCATTGAGCAGTGTGTGGCGCTGACCTCAGCCCCGGTGATCAGTGAAGCGCTGGTTGAACAGGCGCTGGTGGGTGAGAACACCGTGTTGCCTACCTTTGCGGAAGCCAGAAATCAGTTTGAACTGAATTACTTACGTAAGTTGTTGCAGATGACCAAAGGCAACGTGACACACGCAGCTCGTCTTGCCGGGCGCAACCGCACCGAGTTTTATAAACTGCTGTCGCGCCACGAGCTGGATGCGTCTGATTTTAAAGCGTAGTTTTTTCAGTGACGCTTTGTTGCCGGGATATGGTAGCTTAGGCCTCCTGAAAGAGAGACAGACCGCGCAGCGGGACCTGTCCGCTGCAATTATACTCATGTTTACCCTCCGGCTGCGGAGGGAATGAAAAGGGTCTGCCATGAAAAAGATTGATGCAATTATTAAACCGTTCAAACTCGATGATGTGCGTGAAGCACTGGCCGAAGTAGGGATCACCGGCATGACCGTCACTGAAGTGAAAGGTTTTGGACGCCAGAAAGGGCACACAGAGCTCTACCGCGGCGCGGAATATATGGTCGATTTCCTGCCGAAGGTGAAGATTGAGATCGTCATTGCTGATGACATCGTTGATACCTGCGTGGAAACGATCATGCGTACCGCGCAGACCGGCAAAATCGGTGACGGTAAAATCTTTGTGTATGACGTGGCGCGCGTGGTGCGTATCCGTACCGGCGAAGAAGACGAAGAAGCGATTTAATTCCGGCCTGCGGGCGGGCCCGGAAAAGGGGCGGGTATCTCAGGATACGCCGCCCCTTTGTATGCAGCTTAAATCACTTTATGCGGGCCAAACACTTCGTAGTGAATACGGTCTTCAGTCACCCCAATACCCAGCAACTGACGGGCAATGTACTGCATAAATCCCACCGGGCCGCACAGGTAATAATGCATTGCAGGATCGCTGAGCTGACTTTCAACCGGCAGCAGATCCATCAGGCCTTCGCTGTCGTAGTCGCCTTTGTCCTGGGGCAATGGCTGACTGTACCAGAGATGCTGTGCAAAGTTGCCAAGCTGGTTGCCTGCTGCGGCGACTTCTTCCCGGAAGGCGTGGTATTTGCCGTTATCAGCGGCGTGGAACCACTGCACGCATGCCGGATGTCGCCGCGCGGCCAGTACGTCAAGCATAGCCAGCATCGGTGTCTGTCCTACACCAGCCGAAATCAGTGTGACCGGTGTTTCCGGCTTAACGTCCAGGAAGAAGTCACCTGCTGGTGCGGCCAGATGCACTTCATCGCCAATTTTCGCCTGCTGATGCAGCCAGCCTGATACCGTGCCGCCTTCTTCATGGCGAACCGCGATGCGATAATCGCGACCGTTGGGTGCCCGGGTCAGCGAATACTGGCGGATCTCCTGATTGGCGAACCCTTCCTCACGCAGCCATACGCCCAGATACTGCCCTGGATGATACTCCGCAACCGGCAGGCCATCTGTTGGCGTCAGAGTAAAGCTCTTGATCACTTCACTCTGCGTGGCGATTTCACTGATGCGGAAAGCTCGTGGGGTTCTCCAGCCGCCCACTTTGTTTTCACCTTCGCGGTAAATTTCTTCTTCGCGCTGAATAAACACGCCCGCCAGCACGCCATAAGCCTTACCCCACGCATCCAGAACCTCCTGACCCGGGTTGAGCATCTCATCCAGCGTGGCCAGCAAATGCGTGCCAACAATCTGGTACTGATCCGGCTGGATGGCAAAGCTGGTGTGCTTTTGTGCGATCTTCTCCACCGCTGGCAGCAGGGCATGCAGGTTTTCGATATTGCTGGCATAAGCGCAGATGGCATTGAACAGCGCTTCACGCTGGTTGCCGTTGCGCTGGTTGCTCATGTTGAAAATGTCCTTCAGCTCCGGGTTATGCGCAAACATGCGGTCATAAAAATGGGCTGTCAGCCTGGAACCGGTAGCCAGCAGGGCTGGAATAGTGGCCTTTACGGTAGCGATGGTTTGGGCGTCTAACATGGCAAAGCTCCTTGTGAAAATTTTAAAGATGTATTTTAAATGCATCTTATAGCGCATTAACATGCCTTGTAAATACACCTTAAAGTGGCAGGGGCATTTTTCGCCACATACTGCAGGGCATGCTGAAAGAATCGCATCTGCATGATGACGAAAAATCGTGTGGCAGGGGGTTGCAAAATGGGGAAAAAAACCGTGTCAGTGCTGAAGCCAATCGTTTGCGTAAAAAGCACGCTTTCCGGCTACCGCTCGGTGGGTAAAACAGTTTACACTGTTGGCCTTCGCCCAAACGGGCAGTTCAATGCCGAATACCAGTTAGCTGAGTCAGGAGAAGCGGATGTTAAAGCGTGATATGAATATTGCCGATTATGATGCCGAGTTATGGCAGGCAATGGAGCAAGAGAAAGTGCGTCAGGAAGAGCATATTGAACTGATTGCTTCTGAAAACTACACCAGTCCGCGTGTCATGCAGGCACAAGGGTCTCAGCTGACCAACAAATATGCCGAGGGCTATCCGGGCAAGCGTTACTACGGCGGCTGTGAGTATGTGGATATCGTTGAGCAGTTGGCTATCGACCGCGCGAAAGCGCTGTTCGGTGCTGATTACGCGAACGTGCAGCCACACTCTGGCTCCCAGGCTAATTTCGCGGTTTACACTGCGCTGCTGCAGCCGGGTGATACTATCCTCGGGATGAACCTGGCGCACGGTGGTCACCTGACTCACGGTTCTCCGGTTAACCTGTCCGGCAAGCTGTACAACGTGGTGCCTTACGGTATCGATGAGACCGGCAAAATCGATTACGACGATCTGGCTAAGCAGGCTCAGAAGCACCAGCCAAAAATGATCATTGGTGGTTTCTCTGCTTACTCCGGCGTCTGTGACTGGGCGAAAATGCGTGAAATCGCTGACAGCATCGGCGCATACCTGTTCGTGGATATGGCGCACGTTGCCGGCCTGATCGCGGCAGACGTCTATCCTAACCCGGTTCCTCACGCACACATCGTGACCACCACCACCCACAAAACCCTTGCTGGTCCACGTGGCGGCCTGATCCTGGCGAAAGGCGGTGACGAAGATCTGTATAAGAAGCTGAACTCTGCGGTATTCCCTGGCGGCCAGGGTGGCCCGCTGATGCACGTAATTGCCGGTAAAGCGGTAGCGTTGAAAGAAGCGATGGAACCTGAGTTCAAAACCTATCAGCAGCAGGTGGCTAAAAACGCCAGGGCCATGGTGGAAGTGGTGCTGGATCGCGGTTATAAAGTGGTTTCCGGTGGCACCCATAACCACCTTTTCCTGCTGGACCTGGTAGACAAAAACCTGACAGGCAAAGAAGCCGATGCTGCTCTGGGTCGCGCTAACATCACCGTGAATAAAAACAGCGTACCTGACGATCCGAAAAGCCCGTTTGTGACTTCCGGTATCCGCATCGGTTCACCTGCTGTCACCCGCCGTGGCTTTAAAGAAGCTGAAGTTCGCGAGCTGGCGGGCTGGATCTGCGATATTCTCGATAATATCAATGACGAAGGCGTTCAGGAACGCGTGAAGAAGCAGGTGCTGGATATCTGCGCACGCTTCCCGGTTTACGCATAATTCACTGACCCTCTCTGTGATCACGACTCCAGCAGCATCCTGATCCGGTGCTGCTGGTGAGCCCGCAGGGGGAGTTCGGCGTGGATCAGCGGCGGTGAGTAGAGCGGCAGAGGGGTGGCATAAGGGGTAATAACCAGCGCAATCCCTTTCGGAGCACTGTTACGCTGGTAGTCATCCACGTCGAGGTATTTGATATTCAGCGGCAGCAGCGTCAGTTCCCTCAGCTGCTGCTCCACAGCCTGCTCCAGCTGAGGATCTTTCCCGGTCAGCAGCAACACCTGCTTTTCCTGCAGCGCATTTTCCTGCATCAGCCAGGCACCAAAAATAATGGCTATCAACCCCATCTCCTCCTGCGAAAAATGCAGGCCATAGAGCTGTTCAAATTCTTTAACCGCCTCCTGAGTGGTCCGCAACAGGCGGGGATAGAGCCGCACCACTTCTTCCGTCAGGCTGTTGTCGATACCAATACCAAACAGGCTGCGCTCCAGCGCCTGGGCGAGGTGAGTATAGAGCTGCGCGCATAGCCCCTTTTTATCACTGAAGCGCATCGCCGACAGCATCTGAAAACGTTCGGTCATCTGGCGCACAGCCTGCAGTAAACGCAGTTCATCCTCATGGCGGGCATTGTGCGCCGCCGGGGCATGCATCTGGCTGAACAGCAGGGCGTATAACCAGATTTCACTGACGTCCGGCGCAGTTTTGCAACGTTTTTGCCAGTGACGCACAACTCCCTGTGCCACCTGATGTTCAACGCGCGAGGCCAGCCATGTCTGCTGAGCCTCACTGAATTCAGTGGGGGTACGGCGACCCAGTGAATGTTGCATAAAGAGCTGCAGAAACTGGCAGTCGCGACTGGTGAACTCGCGTGAAAGCCCCTGAGCACAGTGCTGCACCAGAGCATTCAGATTGTGCTCATCGTACAGTGCTTTTTCGATCTGCAGGGCTTTCAGCTGCTGCTTTATCGCCGGGGAGAAGTGGTGACGGACGAAATCAGGTGCAAGCCGCAGACCCCGCCGCAGCCAGTGCAGCAGGCACAGCCGCTGGTCCAGTTCCGCACCGTCAATCCGGTAGCTGCCGTTTGCATCCTGATTGAGGGCAAGCCGGTGATAGCGCTGGATTTCTGCTGCCACCTCCGCTATATCTTGCCGCGTAACCGACCGATCCACCCCGTTGAGCTGACTCAGAGAATCGAGGGTCACGGTGGCGTCCGGGAGATAGAGCGATAACAACAGATGGCAGTGACGCTGCGGACCGGAGAAGGCAGAATGGTCGGGTGAGGGTAAACTCATCATCTGCGCTCCTGGTCAAAAGTAACACCGCTAAGGATAGCGTGGTTGCCGATTATTTGAGCCCGCAGGAGCCGGATTTATTCATAGCTTATAAGGCAGGTCACAGAATTTTTGGTCCAGCAAGCAGAGGAAATAAAATTTGTTACGTTATAACGTGCCTGTCAGGCAGGTATCCGGTGTCATACTGCTGGCAGTCGCGCCGCTGGCCTGGAGCCATCCACACAGCTTTATTGATATGCAGGCCACGCTGGTGCACAAAGATAATCAGCTGACCGGGCTGAAGATGCACTGGGTGATGGATGAAATCACCTCTGCCGATCTGCTTTATGATGCCGGCGAAGCAAAGCCGGGATCGGTGGTGTGGAAAAAGCTGGCGGCGGAGGTCATGGCAAACGTGCTGGGGCAGCACTACTTCAGCGAGTTATGGCATGAGGGCAAGGCGGTAAAGTTCGATAATCTGCCGCCGGAGTATTCACTTTCCAGAGAGGGACATAAAGCCGTGCTGGACTTTATTCTGCCGCTGGGCGAACCACGGCCGCTGGCTGGCCAGCGCTACACTTTCTCCACCTTCGATCCAAGCTATTTTGTCGATATGTATTACGACTCTAAAAAGTCTCTGCATATCCCGCCGGAGCTGGCGAAGCAGTGTCAGTTTTCGTTGCATACCCCCAAACCCAATGCTTCGATGCAGGCCTACGCGCTGTCGCTGGATAAAGCCGACGCGCCACCCGAGGATATGGATCTCGGCCAGCAATTTGCCCAGACGGTGACGCTGACATGTCAGTAAATTCCCTGCCGCAGAGATCCAGAACCGCTGGCTGGTTGCAGGCCTGGCCGCTGATTGTTTTGCTGGTTCTGTTGCTGGTTGCTGGCATGGCCGTCTGGCAGTACTGGCCGCAAATTTTGTTGCAGAGCATCCTCTGGCAGAAAACCCTGCATCAGCAGATGACTGCGCTGCTGCAGCAGGTTTCCACTCATCCTCATCAGGCCGGTCTGGCGCTGATGGGATTTAGCCTGATTTACGGTGTATTGCACGCGTTGGGGCCGGGCCACGGCAAGGTAGTGATCGCTACTTTCCTGGCAACGCACCCCACTAAAGTGAAAACCAGCCTGCAACTGACGATGATGGCGGCAGTGGTGCAGGGCGGGGTGGCGATAGCGCTGGTGACGATTATGCTGGTGGTGCTGAAACTCTCCTCGCGCCAGCTGCATATCAGCAGTTACTGGCTGGAAAAGGGGAGCTATCTGCTGGTGGCGGGTCTGGGTCTGTGGCTGTGCTGGCGCGCACTTGGCAAGATCGTGCAGGCGCTGCGTACTCCGGAAACGATGATCATCCGGCGGATTGTACCTGCCGGTCACCCGCACAGTGCGGATTGCGGCTGCGGACATCAGCACGTGCCGGACAGTGAGATGCTGGATAAGGCGGTCAACGGCAGAACCAGAGCGATTGTGGTGCTGTCGATGGGACTACGTCCCTGCTCCGGGGCGATAATGATGCTGCTGTTTTCGAAAGTCATTGGAGTGTACTGGTGGGGCGTGCTGTCGGCGCTGGCAATGGCGGCAGGAACCGCGATGACCGTTTCGGCAATGGCACTGCTGGTGCAGGTTTCCCGTGTGCTGGCCCTTAAGCTGAGCCGTAACGCGTCACCGGCAGGCTGGCAGAAAGTGGGCTGGTCCTGTCTGTCTCTGACGGGAGGGGTGTTGCTGATAGCGGCAGGGATGATGCTGTGGTTCAGTGCGAGGCCAGAGATGGTGGGGGGCATCCGGCCGATGTTTCTGCGTTAAAACTGGCCGAAAACCTGAAAAAATGCCTGCAGTCAGTCCTGATAAAACATGACTGGTCGCGGAGGACCGGCCGCACATAAAGACGTAAACAACGCCATCCGTGGGGGACTTATTCGCGGCCTGTCTTTCCCTCAGCTAGAGTGGGGAGCGTCTGGAAGACTTTCCCCACTCATCACTGCAAACTTAACGCTTTAGTGCTTCGCTCAGCTCATCGCGCATGGTAGCCAGCATCGCTTTCACTACCCGCGGGTTACCTGCCACGATGTTGCCGGAAGTAATGTAACCGTGAGCGCCCACAAAGTCAGTGACCAGGCCGCCAGCTTCACGTACCAGCAGTTCACCGGCAGCAAAATCCCATGGCTTCAGGCCAATTTCAAAATACCCGTCCACGCGGCCTGCGGCAACGTACGCCAGGTCCAGCGCGGCTGAACCGGTACGGCGGAAATCAGCACACTGGGTGAACAGTTTGCCAACGATATTGATGTAAGGGGTTGCGTGCTGTTTCAGTTTGAACGGGAAACCCGTCGCCAGAATGGTGCCGTCCAGATCGCGTGCTGAACCGCCGCGCAGACGGTAACCGTTCAGCTGAGCTCCCTGACCACGAGACGCGCTGAACAGTTCATTGCGCATTGGATCGTAAACCACGGCGACTTCGGTGCGGCCTTTAATGCGCACAGCGATAGAAACGGAGAAGTGAGGGAGACGTTTGATGAAGTTGGTGGTGCCATCCAGTGGATCGATAACCCATTGCACATCCTGGTCTTCACCGGCTAACTCACCACTCTCTTCAGTAATAATGGTGTGCTTCGGATAAGACTTGCGGATCACCTCAATAATCAGGCGCTCGGCGTCGCGGTCAACATTAGTAACGAAGTCGTTGCTGCCTTTCTGGCTGGCTTCGACGGCGTCCGGGGTTTCATAGTTTTTGGCAATTAAATTTCCGGCCTTGCGCGCAGCGCGCACGGCGATGTTGAGCATCGGATGCATCGGTCTCTCTCACTGGATGTTAAAGAACAGGAAAACGGCGCGGATTATAACAGGGGGAACGCCAAATGTCCTGAAAATATGTTAGCATCGTCAAATTATCTCACAGACCTGACGTCCCTATGCTGCAAAACATCCGAATCGTACTGGTGGAAACTTCTCACACCGGCAATATGGGTTCCGTCGCACGCGCGATGAAAACCATGGGCTTAACCAACCTTTATCTGGTGAACCCGCTCGTAAAACCTGATTCTCAGGCCATTGCTCTGGCCGCCGGGGCCAGCGACGTGATTGGCGAAGCCCATATCGTCGACACGCTGGATGAAGCGCTGACGGGCTGTAGCCTGGTCGTGGGCACCAGCGCCCGCTCCCGTTCTCTGCCGTGGCCGATGCTTGATCCGCGTGAGTGTGGAATGAAAAGCGTGCAGGAAGGGCAGCAGGCTCCGGTTGCGCTGGTCTTTGGCCGCGAGCGCGTTGGCCTGACCAACGAAGAACTGCAGAAGTGCCATTATCATGTGGCTATCGCTGCGAATCCGGAGTACAGCTCGCTGAACCTGGCGATGGCGGTACAGATTATCGCTTATGAAGTGCGGATGGCCTTCCTGCAGTCGCAGGAAAGTGAGCAGCCACAGCCTTCCGGTGAAGAGTCACCTTATCCGCTGGTCGACGATCTCGAACGCTTCTACCAGCACATGGAGCAGATGATGATCAACAGCGGCTTTATCCGTGAAGGCAATCCGGGTCAGGTGATCAGCAAAATGCGTCGCCTGTATACCCGTGCCCGTCCGCAGCGTGATGAGCTGAATATTCTGCGCGGCATGCTCTCTTCGCTTGAAAAACCCAGGAGCGAACAGTAGGTAACAACAGCTGGCAGTAAGGGGATTAATAGTTGAGTAAAACACCAGGTTAAATAGTTGAGTGTTTTACTTGGTTAAATAGTTGACCAAATCACTCAGGAATGGCAGACTTGCGACCATCTTTTCGTTAAGCCCACCAGGGTACAACCGAGGTCGTTTACGCCATGAGACTGACATCCAAAGGCCGCTATGCCGTTACTGCTATGCTTGACGTTGCTCTTCACTCCCACGAAGGGCCAGTGCCGTTAGCTGATATTTCCGAGCGTCAGGGGATCTCCCTGTCGTATCTGGAGCAGCTGTTTTCCCGCCTGCGTAAAAATGGCCTGGTGGCCAGCGTACGTGGTCCGGGAGGCGGTTACCTGTTGGGTAAAGAGTCGAACGCTATCGCGGTTGGCGCAGTGATCACTGCCGTGGACGAGTCAGTTGACGCCACTAAGTGCCAGGGTAAAGAAGGCTGCCAGGGCGGCGAACGCTGCCTGACTCACGTTCTCTGGCGCGATCTCAGTGAACGCATCAGCGATTTCCTGAACAACATTACGCTGGCTGAGCTGGTCAACAACCAGGAGATCCTGGATGTGGCTGATCGTCAGAACAATACTGAAAAAGCTCGCGTGCCAAACGGCCGCATGCACGAAACCATTAACGTCAATCTGCGTGCCTGATTGCCTTTAAGGCGAAGCCTGTCGTCCGCCGTAACGGATGGACGACAGGAACTGAGCCCAGCCAGACAGCATTGAATGACGTTATGTACGGAGTTCAATTGCCATGAAAGTCCCTGTCTACTTCGATTACGCCGCCACCACCCCCGCCGATCCCCGAGTTGCTGAAAAAATGGTGCAGTTCCTGACCATGGACGGCACGTTTGGCAACCCCGCTTCCCGTTCACACCGCTTTGGCTGGCAGGCTGAAGAAGCCGTTGATGTGGCGCGCAATCAGGTGGCAGAGCTGATCGGAGCTGACCCACGTGAAATCGTCTTCACCTCCGGCGCGACGGAATCTGATAACCTGGCGATCAAAGGCGCTGCCCACCTTCATCAGGAGAAAGGTCGCCATATCATCACCAGCCAGACCGAACATAAAGCCGTGCTGGATACCTGCGCACAGCTAGAGCGCGAAGGCTTCACGGTAACCTACCTTGTTCCACAACGTAACGGTCTGATCCCTCTGCAGGAACTGGAAGCCGCACTACGCGATGACACCATTCTTGTTTCGATCATGCATGTTAACAACGAGATCGGCATCGTGCAGGACATCGCCGCTATCGGCGAGCTTTGCCGTACCCGCGATATCCTTTTCCATGTCGATGCCACGCAAAGCGTGGGTAAACTCCCGCTGGATGTTGGCCAGATCAACGTTGATCTTGTCTCTTTTTCTGCCCATAAAATCTACGGTCCGAAAGGTATCGGCGGTCTGTACGTTCGCCGTAAGCCGCGCATTCGTATTGAAGCGCAGATCCACGGTGGTGGTCACGAGCGCGGCATGCGTTCCGGCACCCTTCCCGTGCATCAGATTGTCGGGATGGGGGAAGCGTACCGTATTGCCAAAGAAGAGATGACTGCTGAAATGGCGCGTCTGGCTGTGCTGCGCAAAAAGTTGTGGGAAGGTATCAATAAGCTTGAAGATGTGACCCTGAATGGCGATCTTGAGCAGGGTGCACCCAACATTCTCAACATCAGCTTTGGCGGTGTGGAGGGCGAAACGCTGATTATGGCGCTGAAAGATCTGGCGCTCTCATCCGGTTCGGCCTGCACCTCGGCCAGCCTGGAGCCTTCCTACGTGCTGAGTGCGCTGGGGCTGCCTGATGACCTGGCGCACAGCGCGCTGCGTTTCTCCCTCGGGCGTTTCACCACCGAAGAGGAAGTTGATTTCGCTATTGCGCTGGTGCAAAAAGCGATTGCCCGCCTGCGCGAACGTGGGTGAATTCTGTCAGTCACGGTAGACGATGACGCAGAAAGGTTTATTGTAGTGTCCGACCGTTTTACGACGGACCCTATTGAAGAACAAACAAGGAGCCATGCGATGACAACAACTTCAATGAAAATAACACTGTCAACGGCAGCGGCAGATCCGCGTTGGGGGGAAAAAGCCACCCTGACCAGCAACGACAGTGGCATGACCATTCATCTGACAGGCAGCGACGTGCTGGACACCATCCAGCGCGCGGCGCGTAAAATTGACGGCCAGGGCATCCGCCACGTTACCCTGAGCGGCGACTGGGACCTGGAGAAAAGCTGGGCATTCTGGCAGGGCTATCGCGGCCCGAAAGGCGAACGTAAAGTCGAGTGGGCAACGCTCGGCGAGGCTGACAGCGTGGAATTCGAACGTCGCCTGAAAATCATCGACTGGGTTCGCGACACCATTAACCTGCCAGCGGAAGACCTCAGCCCGTCGCAGCTGACCCAACGTGCGGTTGACCTGCTGAGCGATGTGGGTGGCGACAGCGTCAGCTACCGCATCACCAGTGGTGACGATCTGCGTACCCAGGGCTATATGGGCCTGCATACCGTCGGCCGCGGCTCAAGCCGTCGCCCGGCGCTGCTGGCGCTGGATTACAACCCGACCGGTGATAAAAACGCACCAGTGTTTGCCTGCCTGGTGGGTAAGGGTATTACCTTTGACACCGGCGGATACAGCCTGAAGCCAAGCGGCTCAATGGACTCCATGAAGTCGGATATGGGCGGCGCAGCCACTCTGACCGGCGCGCTGGCACTGGCCGTCAGCCGGGGCCTGAAAAAACGCGTTAAGCTGTATCTGTGCTGCGCCGACAATATGGTCAGCGGTGATGCGTTCCGGCTGGGCGACATCATCAGCTATCGCAATGGCATCACGGTGGAAGTGATGAACACCGATGCGGAGGGCCGCCTGGTGCTTGCCGATGGTCTGATTGACGCCAGCGAGCAGAATCCTGAGCTACTGATCGATGCCGCCACGCTGACCGGTGCTGCCAAAACTGCGCTGGGTAATGATTACCATGCGCTGTTCAGCTTCGATGACGAGCTGGCTCAGTCGCTGCTCAGCAGTGCCGCCGGTGAAAACGAGCCGTTCTGGCGTTTGCCGCTGGCCGAGTTCCACCGCAGTCATCTGCCGTCTAATTTTGCCGATCTGAACAACATTGCGGCGCCCTCACACACTGCGGGTGCCAGCTCTGCAGCGGCTTTCCTGTCGCATTTTGTCAAGAGTTACCAACACGGCTGGCTGCACATTGACTGCTCCGCCACTTACCGTAAAGGCGCGGTGGCTCAGTGGTCTGCCGGGGCGACCGGTCTTGGCGTGCGCACCGTTGCCAATATGCTGCTGAAATAATCTGCCATCACAGTTTTTCTGCCGGGTTGCTGGCAGGAAAGCTGATGCCGTTGACGGGATCACTCGATGAATGAAAACAACCAGCGCCTTGAAGAGGTGCTAAAACTGGCGGCAACTGAGCCTGCGCATCGTCCGGAATTCTTCTCCCTGCTGATGGAAGCCAGCGTCTGGGTGCCCGGTGAAAGTGCAGAAGAGGGCGAAATCGCAGCCACCGCTCAGGTGGATTTGCGGCACTGGGAGAAAGACGATGGCACCACGGTCATTCCTTTTTTCAGCTCGGTGAGCGCGATGGAGCAGGCGGTCAGCGAAGAACAGCCTTTCCTGGTGATGCCGGTGCGGACCCTGTTTGAAATGACGCTGGGCGAAACGCTGTTCCTCAACCCAAAGCTGCCTTCCGGTAAAGAGTTTTCTCCCCGTGAGATCGGCAATCTGCTGGTTGAGGACGGCAATGCCCTGAGTCAGCAAACCGTGCTGGAAGGAGGCGCTTCGCTGCTGCTTTCTGAAATTGCCGAGCCGCCTGCGCAGGTGATTGATTCGCTGACTAAGCTGTTTGCCAAACACAAGCAGGTTCGCCGGGCTTACGTTGCCCACCTCAAAGAGTCAGCGGAAGAGCCGCCAAACCTGCTGATTGGTATTGAAGCGGACAGCGATATTGAAGCCATTATTCACGCGGCCGGTAGCGTTGCTACTGATACGCTGCTGGAAGATGAGCCGGTCGATATCTGTGAGGTGGTGGAAAACGAAAAGGGTATCAGTCACTTCTTTACCGCACACATCACGCCGTTTTACGAGCGGAAGTGGGGGAGCTTCCTGCGGGAATTTAAGGCCGGTAATAAGCCAGCCTGACAAAGATAACGGGCTGCTTAACGCAGCCCGTTTTATTTATAAACCTGTGGCGATTGGCAGGTCGTCGCGGCTGCCCCATTCGCCCCAGGAGCCGTCGTACAGCCTGACGTTTTTTGCCCCCAGCGTGGTCAGCGCCAGAATCACCACTACCGCCGTCACGCCGGAGCCGCAGCTTGCCACCAGTGGCTTGTCCAGATTGACGCCCTGGCGCTGGAAAATCTCTCTCAACTCATCAACCGGTTTCAGCTGGCCGTTTTCCACCAGGTCATTCCATGGGACGTTTTTACTGCCGGGAATGTGCCCGCGATGCAGGCCAGGGCGAGGTTCATCCACTTCACCTTTGAAGCGGTTTGCCGGTCTGGCATCCACAATCTGCGCGCCACCTTCATGGCTGATCAGCATCACATCGGTGACGCGTTTGATTGCTTTCGGATCAAAACGGGCTTCAAACTCGCCTTCCGGCAGCGTGACGGCACCGGTTTCCAGTGACAGACCCGCTTCTTCCCAGCCCTTCAGACCCCCGGCAAGGATCGACACCTCCTCCACGCCAAACTGGCGCAGCATCCACCAGGCCCGCGGAGCAGAGAACAGATTACCCTCATCGTAAACCACCAGATGTTTATCGCTGCTGACCCCCAGCTCGCGCATGGCGACGGCAAACAACTCGGCGCGAGGCATCATATGCGGGTAAGGGCTGGTGTGATCGGAGAGCGCTTCGATATCAAAAAAGGCGGCGTCGGGCAGATGGTTCGCCTGATATTCCGCAGTAATATTGCGCACTTTTTCCTGACCAGGTGGCAGCATACGCGCGTCGAGAACCTGAATGTTTTCATCAGAATAATGTTCCGCCAGCCAGTCGGCGGTCACGAAGAAAGAGGATGTCATAGCGGCCTCGTTGTGGGTGTTGTTGTCCTGAGTGTCCGCCATCCTGGCGGCCATCTCAAGTTCTTCTGTAAAATAGCCTAAAACCGTTATAAAGTTGTGGAATTACAGCCTTTTTTTTTAATAATTTGTTGAATCTCCGATAGGCAAGCCAGCGGATGCCCCCTATAATCTGCGCCATTTTCCGGGCCGGGGAGTCTTTCGCTGGCCACACTCGACATCAAACAGGGGTCCATATGACTATTGAACGTACTTTTTCTATCGTAAAACCGAACGCGGTGGCAAAAAACGTGATTGGTGCCATTTTTAACCGTTTTGAAAGCGCTGGCTTCAAAATCGTTGGCAGCAAAATGCTGCACCTGAGCAAAGAGCAGGCCGAAGGCTTCTACGCGGAGCACCAGGGCAAGCCTTTCTTCGACGGCCTGGTTGAGTTCATGACTTCTGGTCCGGTTGTGGTTTCCGTACTGGAAGGCGAAAATGCCGTTCAGCGTCACCGTGACCTGATGGGCGCCACCAATCCGGCTAACGCTCTGGCGGGGACTCTGCGTGCAGACTACGCTGACAGCTTCACCGAGAACGCGACCCACGGTTCAGATTCTGCTGAATCTGCAGCCCGCGAAATCGCTTATTTCTTCGGCGAAGGTGAAGTTTGCCCGCGTACCCGCTAAGATTTAAGATTATTGCCTGCAGTGGGAGCAGGGCGTTTACAAATTATTTTGCTGACTCGCTTTAACCTGCCGTTCCACGCTTGTACAATAATGCGCCCCTGATGAGAGTATGCTCAGCAGGGGCGTTTCATTTCTATCACTCAACCCCAGCGCCATAACGTGTAATAACGAGGCCAGAGAAAATTATGTCTGAACACATTGTGACTCCGTCGTCTGCATCCCCTGCGCTCGCCACGCCAAAAAAAGAAAAAATCAACCTGCTCGATCTCAACCGACAGCAAATGCGCGAGTTCTTCGCCAGCCTGGGTGAAAAACCGTTTCGTGCCGATCAGGTGATGAAGTGGATCTATCACTACTGCTGTGATGATTTCGATCAGATGACCGATATCAACAAGGTCTTTCGCGGCAAGCTGAAAGAGCTGGCCGAGATCCGTGCACCGGAAGTGGCGGAAGAACAGCGTTCATCTGATGGCACCATCAAATGGGCAATCACCGTTGGCGGCCAGCAGGTCGAAACGGTGTATATTCCGGAAAAAGATCGCGCCACCTTGTGCGTCTCTTCCCAGGTGGGCTGCGCGCTTGAATGCAAATTCTGCTCCACCGCTCAGCAAGGATTTAACCGTAACCTGCGCGTTTCGGAAATCATCGGTCAGGTCTGGCGTGCGGCCAAAATAATCGGCGCGTCTAAAATCACCGGCCAGCGCCCAATCACCAACGTGGTGATGATGGGGATGGGTGAGCCGCTGCTCAACCTGACCAACGTAGTCCCGGCGATGGAAATCATGCTGGATGACTTTGGCTTCGGCCTGTCCAAACGCCGCGTGACGCTGTCCACGTCGGGTGTTGTTCCCGCGCTGGACAAGTTGGGCGATATGATTGATGTGGCGCTGGCCATCTCTCTGCATGCCCCGAATGACACAATTCGTGACGAAATTGTTCCGATTAATAAAAAGTACAATATCGAGACTTTTTTAGGGGCAGTCAGCCGCTATATTTCCAAGTCCAATGCCAATCAGGGCCGCGTGACCATCGAGTATGTGATGCTTGATCACATCAACGACAGCACCGATAACGCCCACGAACTGGCGGCGCTGCTGAAAAACACGCCGTGCAAAATCAACCTGATCCCGTGGAACCCCTTCCCGGGCGCTCCGTATGGTCGCAGTTCGAACAGTCGCATCGATCGCTTCTCTAAAGTGTTGATGGATTACGGTTTTACCACTATTGTGCGTAAGACCCGTGGTGATGATATTGATGCCGCCTGCGGTCAGCTTGCCGGTGAGGTGATTGACCGCACCAAGCGTACGCTGCGTAAAAAAATGGCCGGTGAGTCGATTTCTGTGAAAGCGCTCTGAAACCCGGATATTCAGATTCGGCGCGGCTGTCAGCCCTGATTCGATCGGCGTAATATGCCTCCATTGAATCAGGAGGCACCATGGGTAAAGGATTCCCGATCTGGCTGGCAGTGCTGCTTGTCGGCTGCAGCCAGTCGCCAGAGCGCAACCAACTGGCGCAGACGAGGCTACAGTTAGGGCTTGAATATCTTGCCCGCGGCGAATTGCCCCCGGCGCAGCGCAATCTCGCTCAGGCGCTGCGGCTGGCACCGAAAGATTATCGCTGTCAATTGGCGATGGCTCGTTATCAACAGCGATCGGGCGATTGGGATGCAGCGGGGCGCGCCTATCAGAATGCGCGGCTGCTGGCAGGACAAAACCGTGACGTAATCAATAATTACGGTGCGTTTCTCTGCAGTTTAGGGCAGTATGATGCGGCTCAGCAGCAGTTCAGCAAAGCCGCGGAATTACTGGAAAACGGTGCCAGGACGGATGCGTTGGAAAATGCCGGTTATTGCTATCTTCTTGCCGGAGAGAAGCTGAAGGCTGAAGTGGCGCTGAACGAGGCGACACGTGACGATCCGCAAAAAGGGCCGGCGCTGCTGGCAGAAGCCGAAAGGCGATTTGGAAAGAATGAGCGCGACACCTCGCGGCTCTTGTTAGATGTTTATCAGCGCAACTTTGCTGCTTCGGCAGAAAGCTTGTGGTTAGAGATTCGCTTCGCCGCGCTGGCCAGGCACCCTGAAAGCGTAAAGCAGGCAGGAGAGCAGCTGGCGCGAAATTTTCCACAATCGATACAGTACCTGCATTTTTTAGCTAATGAATACTGAAGCCACTCAAGATAACTCAGCAGTAAACTCCACAGGCCAGCGCCTGCGTGCAGCCCGTGAACAAATGGGCCTGACTCAGCAGAACGTGGCTGAACGCCTGTGCCTGAAACTTTCCACCGTCCGTGACCTTGAAGAGGACACGTCGCCGGCCGATCTGGCATCGACCTTCCTGCGTGGCTATATCCGCTCTTATGCGCGTCTGGTTCACGTACCGGAAGAGGAACTGCTGCCGATGATGGCGAAACAGGCTCCTGTTCGCGCGGCAAAAGTGGAGCCGATGCAGAGCTTTTCACTGGGCAAACGCCGTAAAAAGCGTGACGGCTGGCTGATGATCTTCACCTGGCTGGTGCTGTTTGTGGTGGTCGGACTGACCGGTGCCTGGTGGTGGCAGAATCATAAAGCGGCGCAGGATGACCTGGTGTCGATGGCCGATCAGAATTCGGCAACCAGCGGCGATAATAACAGCCAGTCTATCCCGCTGAGCGACAGCAACAGTGCAGACAGCACGCCTGCAACGAACACTACCGCTGTTCAGAGCGCGCCTGCAGAGACGTCCTCTGCGGCACCGGCGGTCAGCGCGTCAACCGCAGATAACACCCCGACTGCGGCACCGGCTCAGACTCCGGCTGCCGGGGCGAATCAGCCCGTGGCGGTTTCTCCAGGTCAGGCACCGGTCGACAGCAGCGCTAACGGGCAGATGCCTACCGGTGCGGCTGGCGTCAGTGCACCTGCCGCCGATGCCAACGCCCTGGTGATGAACTTCAACAAAGACTGCTGGCTGGAAGTGGCCGATGCAACAGGCAAAAAACTGTTCAGCGGAATGCAGCGTAGTGGTGGTAAACTCAGCCTGGCCGGCACGGCCCCGTATCACCTGAAAATTGGCGCGCCGGGCGCGGTCCAGATCCAGTATCAGGGTCAGCCAGTCGATCTGAGTCGTTTCATCCGTAGCAACCAGGTTGCCCGCCTGACAGTCGGTGCGCAATAACGCATCTTTCTGGTCGCGAGTAATTTCGGAGAAAGAATATGCATAACGAAGCACCCATTATCCGTCGCAAATCGAAGCGCATTTACGTCGGCAAGGTGCCAGTGGGCGACGGCGCGCCGATAGCCGTTCAGTCCATGACCAACACGCGCACCACCGATGTGGCCGCGACGGTGAATCAAATAAAGGCGCTTGAGCGCGTCGGCGTGGACATTGTCCGCGTTTCTGTTCCCACCATGGATGCTGCCGAAGCCTTTCGTCTGATCAAACAGCAGGTCGATGTGCCGCTGGTCGCGGATATTCACTTCGACTACCGTATCGCTCTGAAAGTTGCCGAGTACGGAGTCGATTGCCTGCGCATCAATCCCGGCAATATCGGTAACGAAGAGCGTATCCGTCAGGTGGTTGACTGCGCCCGCTACAACAATATTCCTATCCGCATCGGCGTGAATGCCGGATCGCTGGAGAAAGACCTGCAGGAGAAATACGGCGAACCTACGCCGCAGGCCCTGCTGGAATCCGCCATGCGTCATGTCGATCACCTTGATCGTCTTAACTTCGACCAGTTCAAAGTCAGCGTGAAAGCTTCAGACGTGTTCCTCGCGGTGGAGTCGTACCGTCTGCTCGCCAGGCAGATTGAGCAGCCGCTGCATCTGGGGATTACCGAAGCCGGTGGCGCGCGTGCCGGTGCGGTAAAATCCGCCATCGGTCTGGGCCTGCTGCTCTCTGAAGGCATCGGTGACACGCTGCGTATATCACTGGCGGCCGATCCGGTTGAAGAGGTGAAAGTCGGGTTCGATATCCTGAAATCCCTGCGTATCCGCTCACGCGGCATCAACTTCATCGCCTGCCCGACCTGCTCGCGTCAGGAGTTTGACGTGATCGGCACGGTGAACGCGCTGGAACAGCGCCTGGAAGATATCATCACGCCGATGGATGTGTCGATTATCGGCTGCGTGGTGAACGGACCGGGCGAAGCGCTGGTTTCGACGCTGGGCGTGACCGGCAGCAACAAGAAAAGCGGTTTCTATGAGGACGGCGTGCGTCTGCGCGAGCGTCTGGATAACAATGATATGATCGACCAGCTGGAGGCGCGTATCCGTGCCAAAGCGGCGATGATGGATGAATCCCGCCGGATTGATGTTCAGCAGGTCGAAAAATAATCTGAAGTGCAGTGACCGGGTTTCCGGCCTGCGCTTAAACCCAATGGTGAGAAAAAAGTAGTGGCGAAGAATATTCAGGCAATTCGCGGCATGAACGATTACCTGCCCGCGGACACCGTAGTATGGCAACGTGTTGAGCAGATCCTCAAGCAGGTGCTGGCCAGTTATGGTTACAGCGAAATCCGCCTGCCGATTGTAGAGCAGACCCCGTTGTTCAAACGCGCTATCGGTGAAGTCACCGACGTGGTTGAAAAAGAGATGTACACCTTCGATGACCGTAACGGCGAAAGTCTGACGCTGCGGCCGGAAGGCACGGCAGGCTGCGTGCGTGCCGGCATCGAACACGGTCTGCTGTACAATCAGGAACAGCGTCTGTGGTACACCGGCCCAATGTTCCGTTATGAGCGCCCACAAAAAGGCCGCTATCGCCAGTTCCACCAGATCGGTGCGGAAGTGTTTGGCCTGCAGGGCCCGGACGTTGATGCCGAACTGATCATGATGACGGCCCGCTGGTGGAAAGCGCTGGGCATTGCCGATCACGTCAGCCTTGAGCTGAACTCCATTGGCTCGCTGGAAGCGCGTGCCAACTACCGTGACGCGCTGGTGGCTTTCCTGGAACAACATCAGGACGTGCTGGACGAAGACTGCAAGCGTCGCATGTACACCAATCCTCTGCGCGTGCTGGACAGCAAAAACCCGGACGTACAGGCCCTGCTGAACAATGCGCCACAGCTGGCCGATCACCTGGACGAAGAGTCCCGTGAGCACTTTGCCGGTCTGTGCGAGCTGCTGGAAGCGGCAGGCATTGCCTATAAGGTCAACCAGCGCCTGGTGCGCGGGCTGGACTACTACAACCGTACCGTTTTTGAATGGGTTACCAGCAGCCTTGGCTCGCAGGGGACTGTGTGTGGCGGCGGTCGTTATGATGGTCTGGTGGAACAGCTGGGCGGTCGCGCTACGCCCGCCGTTGGTTTCGCCATGGGAATGGAGCGTCTGGTTCTGCTGGTGCAGGCAGTTAATCCGGAATTTGAACCGACGCGCATTGTCGATGTCTATGTTATCGCTTCGGGGCAGGGCGTGCAGTCAGCCGCGATGCTGCTGGCCGAGCAGCTGCGCGATGCAGACCCCTCTCTGAAGCTGATGACCAACTTTGGCGGCGGCAACTTCAAGAAGCAGTTTGCCCGTGCTGACAAGTGGGGCGCACGCGTCGCACTGGTGTTGGGTGAGTCAGAAGTGGCTAATGGCGAAGTGGTGATTAAAGATTTGCGTAACGGCGAGCAGCAGACGCTGGCACAGCGTGATGCGGCAGCCACGCTGACAGCGTTGTTGAACCAGACAGCCGGTATTTAAGGAGAAGGTTTGCGTGGAAGTTTATAGCAACGAGAACGAACAGGTTGACGCACTCAAGAGCTTCTTTGCCCAGAACGGCAAGGCTCTGGTAGTGGGCGTGATTATTGGCGTGGGCGCGCTGGCAGGCTGGCGTTACTGGAGTACTCACCAGGAAGGCAGCCACCAAAAAGCCTCTGCCGCCTGGCAGCAGGTTTCCACTGCGCTGGACACCAGCAAACCTGAAACGCTGGATGCTGCCGCGAAATTTGCCAGCGAAAACAGCAACACCTACGGTGCTCTGGCTTCGCTGGATCTGGCTAAACGCTATGTGGACAGCAATCAGCTGGATAAAGCTGCAGCCCAGCTGCAGAGCGGCCTGAAAGACACGAAAGATGCTAACCTGCAAGCCGTGCTGAATTTGCGCCTGGCGCGTATCCAGCTGCAGCAAAAGCAGCCGGATGAAGTGCTGAAAACCCTCGATGCGGTGAAAGGCGATGGCTGGACAGCGATTGTTGCCGATGTGCGCGGCGAAGCGCTGCTCAGCAAGGGGGATACCAAAGGCGCCCGCGATGCCTGGAGTAAAGGTATCGCCTCTGATGCCTCTCCAGCGCTGAAAGAGATGCTGCAGATGAAAATGAATAATCTCCCGGGTTAAGTTCACCACGGGTAAAAATGGCCTCAACAGGCACAAGAGGGATTTCATGGAATTGCGTAAGATACTTCTGCCGGGACTGATTTCAGTCACTTTACTCAGCGGATGTTCATGGTTCAGCGGCGAAGAAGACGTGGTCAAAATGTCGCCGCTGCCAAAAGTTGAAAACCAGTTTACCCCGGTAAAAGTCTGGAGCACCTCAGTAGGTGATGGCGTGGGTGATTATTACTCCAACCTGCATCCGGGCTGGTCAGACAGTACCGTCTATGCTGCCGATCGCTTTGGTATCGTGAAAGCGCTGAATGCCGGTGATGGCAAAGAGCAGTGGAAAGTTGATCTGTCCGAAAAGACCGGCTTCTTCTCTAAAAACCTGCCAGCTTTGCTGTCCGGTGGGGTGTCGGTTGATGGGGGTCATGTTTACATTGGCAGCGAGCGTGGGCAGGTGTATGCGCTGAACAGCAGCGACGGCTCTGTTGCCTGGCAGACCAGGGCGGCGGGCGAAGTGTTGTCCCGTCCGGTAGCCAGCGACGGCCTGGTGCTGGTTCACACCAGCAATGGCATGCTGCAGGGTCTGGATCAGACCAACGGCGCCGTGAAGTGGACGGTGAACCTTGACGTGCCTGCGCTCTCTCTGCGCGGTGAGTCAGCTCCGGCAACCGCCTTCGGTGCGGCTATTGTGGGCGGAGACAACGGCCGCGTCAGCGCGGTGATGATGAACCAGGGCCAGATTATCTGGCAGCAGCGTATTTCCCAGCCCACCGGTGCCACGGAAATCGATCGCCTCGCGGATGTGGATACCACCCCCATCGTGCTGAACGGCGTGGTATACGCACTGGCCTATAACGGCAACCTGACGGCGATGGATCTGCGCTCCGGCCAGATTCTGTGGAAGCGTGAAATTGGCTCCGTACACGATATGATCGTTGATGCCGGCCATATTTACCTGGTCGATCAGGATGACCGTGTAGTGGCGCTCAGCACCGATGGCGGCGTGACCGTCTGGCGCCAGAGCGACCTGCTGCACCGCAACCTGACTTCTCCGGTGCTGTACAACGGTTATATCGTAGTGGGAGACAGTGAAGGTTACCTGCACTGGATCAATACCACCGACGGCCGCTTTGTGGCTCAGCAGAAAGTGGACAGTTCTGGCTTCCAGACCGAACCGGTCGTGGCCAGCGACAAACTGTTGATCCAGGCGAAGGGCGGCGAAGTTTACGCATTTACCCGCTAACAGCACTGAGTTTGCTATAGTCTGCAACGGCTCCTGATTCATCAGGGGCCGTTTCGTTTTTCTCAAGGCGTGGTATTCTTTACGCCGTCAGCCTGCCAGGTGCGTCAGCAACCTTTGTTTGCGGTACTGATGATGGTCGAGTCAGGCACTTAATTTTTGTAATGAGGCTTCAATATGGTACCTGTGGTCGCGCTGGTCGGGCGTCCCAATGTGGGAAAATCCACCCTGTTTAACCGTTTAACGCACACGCGAGATGCGCTGGTGGCGGATTTTCCCGGGCTAACCCGTGATCGTAAATATGGTCGCGCCGAGGTCGAAGGGCGGGAGTTTATCTGTATCGATACCGGTGGTATCGACGGCAATGAAGAGGGCGTGGAAACACGCATGGCCGAGCAGTCCCTGTTAGCAATTGAAGAAGCTGACGTGGTGCTGTTTATGGTCGATGCGCGTGCCGGCCTGATGGCAGCCGATCAGGCGATTGCCAAACATTTGCGCTCCCGTCAGAAGCCGACCTTCCTGGTCGCCAATAAAACCGACGGGCTGGATCCGGATTCTGCGGTTGTGGATTTCTGGTCGCTGGGTCTGGGTGAAATCCACCCAATCGCCGCCTCTCATGGCCGTGGCGTCACCAGCCTGCTGGAGATGGTGCTGCTGCCGTGGATGGACGAAGTTGCGCCGCAGGCAGCGCTCACTGAAGAAGAAGAGAACGATGCCTACTGGGCAGCGTTGGCCGCCAAAGAGAGCGGTGAAGAGCAGGAAGAAGAGGAAGATGACTTCAACCCGCTGGATCTGCCGATCAAGCTGGCGATCGTCGGGCGACCAAACGTCGGGAAATCCACGCTGACCAACCGCATTCTGGGAGAAGACCGCGTGGTGGTCTTTGACATGCCGGGCACTACCCGTGACAGTATCTACATTCCGATGGAGCGCGATGGTCGCGAATACATCCTGATCGATACTGCGGGCGTGCGTAAGCGCGGAAAAATCACTGAAGCCGTTGAGAAGTTTTCAGTCATCAAAACCCTGCAGGCGATTGAAGACGCCAACGTGGTGATGCTGGTGATCGATGCCCGAGAAGGCATATCCGATCAGGATCTGTCACTGCTGGGCTTTATTCTTAACAGCGGTCGTTCGCTGGTGATTGTGGTCAATAAGTGGGATGGCCTCTCGCAGGAAGTGCGTGACGAAGTGAAAGAGACGCTGGACTTCCGTCTGGGCTTTATCGACTTCGCCCGCGTGCACTTTATCTCCGCTCTGCATGGCAGCGGCGTGGGTAACCTGTTCGAGTCGGTGACCGAAGCCTATGACTGCTCAACCCGCCGTGTGAACACGTCCATGCTGACTCGCATCATGACCATGGCGGCTGATGACCATCAGCCGCCGCTGGTGCGCGGACGCCGTGTGAAGCTGAAATATGCCCATGCCGGGGGGTATAACCCACCGATTGTGGTGATACACGGTAATCAGGTGAAAGACCTGCCGGATTCCTACAAGCGCTACCTGATGAACTACTTCCGCCGTTCGCTGGAAGTGATGGGCACGCCGATCCGTATCCAGTTCAAAGAGGGCGACAACCCGTTTGCCGGCAAGCGTAACCTGCTGACCCCAAACCAGCAGCGCAAGCGTAAGCGTCTGATGAGTCACCTCAAAAAGAACAAACGTTGATCCATCAGGGGCCTTTACGGGCCCCTTTGTTTTATACTGCATTCAGTTTAAACAGGAGAGCGCCATGAGTTTGCCATGTCCGGTGTGCCAGCATTCCCTCACCGTTGAAGAGGGCCACTACCACTGCGAAAGCTGTGATCGCACCTTTGCCATGCAGGCCATTTGCCCCGAGTGCCATCAGCCTTTACAGGTGCTGCAGGCCTGTGGCGCAGTGGACTATTTCTGTATTAACGACCACGGGCTGATCTCGAAAAAGCGCGTCGGGTTTACGCCGCTGGTGGAATCACTCTGATATAAACGTCATTTTTTATTTCTTCTCTTTCCCTGTTACCGCAGGGATTACTATTTAATACATCAGTTTTGATGATGTCTTTATATCCCTCGCCGTTATCACCCGCCCAAATAGCGCTATAATTTCCGCATGATGCAGAAATGCTGTATCAGCCAGCACTATTCCGACTTCAGTGAAAATGAATGATTATCGTCTGAAACGGTTGCTGTGCGGGCAAAACGTTGCGCTGGTATTAGCAAATAATGTCAAGACATGTGGAGTTTGTTAAGTTTATGTTTATCCCTTTACGAACCGCGTGGTACAATTTTTGCCATTATTTCATCGTAATGCTTATGGCATCTCTTTTTCAGGAGTATTTTTACCATGTCTCAAACGAATGCCCGGTCGTCTAAGTGGCTGGGCTTATGGTGTTTTGTGCTGGGCCTGATCCTACTGGCCACCGGCCTGTTCTTTGTGATTGGTGGTGGGAAACTGGTTTCGCTCGGCGGTAGCGCGTATTTCGTCATTGCCGGTGTTTTTACCGTTATTTCCGCTATTCAGTTCTTCCGCCGTAAATCTTCCGCAGTACTGATTTTTGCGCTGGTTTTTATTGGCACGCTGATCTGGGCGCTGGCGGATGTCGGTATTGATTTCTGGCCGCTGGTTTCCCGCCTGATGACGCTGGCCGGTTTCCTGCTGCTGGCGATGATCACCCTGCCAGCTCTGCGTAAACGTGAGGGTAAATCCTCTGCAGCTAAACCGGCTTATGCAATATCTGCGGTGCTGGTGGTTGGCCTGGTTGCGACCCTGGTACAGATGTTCCAGCCGCATCCGACCGTAGATAACGGTAAAGAGTTGCCGTTGATCCCTGTTGCGAAAGACCAGCAGCAGAAGAACTGGGACAATTACGGTAATACCCCTGAAGGCAGCCGTTTTGTCGCCCTGGATCAGATCACCCGCGATAATGTGAAAGATCTGAAAGTTGCCTGGACCTTCCACACTGGCGACACCCCGCTCAGCCCGGATGGCAACGGCGCGGAAGATCAGCAGACTCCGCTGCAGGTGGGCAACACCCTCTTCCTGTGTACCCCGCACAACAACGTGATTGCAGTGGCGGCCGATACCGGCAAGCAGATCTGGAAAGCCGACATCAACGCAAAATCTTCAGTCTGGATGCGTTGCCGTGGCCTGGCTTACTTTGATGCGACCAGGCCGTTGACGCAGCCTGCTGCGCCGGGTTCCATTCCTCCGGCATCCATCAGCCTGCCAGAAGGGGCAGCCTGTCAGCGCCGTATTCTGATGAATACCATCGACGACCGCCTGATTGCTCTGGATGCGGACAATGGTCAGTACTGTGCCGACTTCGGCAACAAAGGTACCGTTGACCTGCGTGAAGGTATGGGGGATGCCAAAGATCCAAGCTACGTACTGACTTCAGCCCCAACGCTGGCGGGTACCACCGTCGTGGTTGGCGGTCGCGTAGCCGATAACGTCAGCACTGATATGCCTGGCGGCGTAATGCGAGGCTTTGACGTTATCACCGGTAAAATGCGCTGGGCGTTTGACCCGGGCAAAGACGATCCGAATGCAATCCTGGCACCGGGCGAACATTTCACCCGCAGTACGCCTAACTCCTGGGCTCCGATGTCCTACGATCCAAACATGAACGCGGTCTTCATCCCGATGGGCAGCTCGTCTGTTGATCTGTGGGGCGTGAACCGGACTAAACTGGATCACAAATATGGCGCTTCAGTACTGGCGGTTGATGCCACTACCGGTAAAGAGAAGTGGGTCTTCCAGACCGTGCATAACGATCTGTGGGACTTCGATCTGCCAATGCAGCCCAGCCTGGTAAACTTCCCGAACAAGGATGGTACCAGCACACCGGCAGTCGCTATCGGCACCAAATCGGGTCAGATCTACATGTTGGATCGTCAGACAGGCAAACCGCTGACCAAAGTGATCGAGCAGCCGGTACCCACGGCGAATATCCCGAACGAACAGTATTCCAAAACCCAGCCGCGTTCAGTGGGCATGCCGCAGATTGGCAACGAAACGCTGAAAGAGTCTGATATGTGGGGGGCCACTCCGTTCGACCAGCTGGCCTGCCGTATTGGCTTTAAATCAATGCGCTATACCGGCCTGTACACTGCGCCGGGCACCGACAAGTCTCTCAGCTTCCCTGGCTCTCTGGGCGGGATGAACTGGGGCAGCATGTCTACCGATCCGAACCATCACTACCTGTTCGTGAACGATATGCGTCTGGGCCTGTGGCAGCAGATGGTTCCGGCAGCCCCTTCCAAAGATGGCGCAGTTAACAACGGTGGTGAAGCAGTTAACACCGGTATGGGTGTGGTGCCGATGAAAGGTACGCCGTACGCAGTGAACAAAAACCGCTTTATGTCTCCACTGGGTATCCCTTGTCAGAAGCCGCCGTTTGGCACGCTGTCTGCCATTGATCTGAACACCCAAAAAATTGTCTGGCAGGTTCCGGTAGGTACCGTGCAGGATACCGGTCCGTTTGGTATCAAAATGCATGTGCAGATGCCAGTTGGTCTGCCAACGCTGGGTGGCACGCTGGCGACTCAGGGTGGACTGGTGTTCATTGCAGGTACTCAGGACTACTACCTGCGCGCCTTTGATACCTCTACCGGTAAAGAAGTGTGGAAAGCCCGTCTGCCAGTAGGCAGCCAGGGTGGCCCAATCAGCTACGTTTCTCCGGAGAACGGCAAGCAATACATCCTGATCTCTGCGGGGGGAGCACGTCAGTCTCCGGACCGTGGCGATTATGTGATTGCCTACGCGCTGGATAAATAAGTCATCAGGTCTCTTCAAAAGTGAAGGGGCCTGATCAGAGCAGTAACGAAAAGCCCCTTCAGCAGTGAAGGGGCTTTTTTATTGGCTCTACCTGAACTACTGGCCGCTTTGCCAGAGCTGGACCAGCTCGGGCGGCGCCAGATCTTCGGGGATCAGAACGACGATGTTGCCAACCTGCTGCTGAGTGGCATAGCTGATGGCAATGCGGTAATAACGCCGATCGCCTCTTCCTGCCTGGCATTGTTCGCCTTGCGGCTCTCCCAGCGGCAGAGCCTGACGCAGCACGCTGCAGACGTGTTCACGCTGTGTGGTGCTGAGCTGGGCGAGGGTTATCCGGCGGGGTTCCGCCAGTTTGGGGAGATAAGCAAAACCGCCTTCACGCGCCACGTCAATAACCGCGTCGTCACTCAGTTCCGGAATCGCATTCATGACAATACGCCGACCTGTTTCCAGGCGTTCCCGATAGCCTGTCCCACTGACTCATTAAAGCGCGCCTGGCCGTGTTTAATCGTGAACTGTGCAAAGGTTTTAAAATCGGCGTTTTGTGGCAGGGTTTTATCGCACACCGTATCGTACCAGGCGTAGCCAGCCAGTTCCCAGGCGTAGCCACCCAGCGCTTTTGCTGCCAGATAAAATGCGCGGTTGGGGATGCCGGAATTCAGGTGCACTCCGCCGTTATCATCGCGCGTCTGCACGTAGCCTTTCATATCGGCAGGCTGGGGATCTTTGCCAAGCAGCGGATCGTTATAGGCAGTTCCGGGTTCAGACATTGAGCGCAGGCCTTTGCCATTGATCCCTTTCGCCAGCAATCCTTCACCGATAATCCAGTCAGCCTGATCGGCTGTTTGCCTGAGGCTGAACTGCTTCACCAGCGACCCAAAGACGTCGGAGAGGGATTCATTAAGCGCGCCAGCCTGTTCGAAATAGATCAGACCAGCTTCGGTTTCCGTAACCCCATGAGAGAGTTCATGACCGACCACGTCCAGCGCGACAGTAAAACGGTTGAAGATTTCCCCGTCGCCATCGCCAAAGACCATCTGGTCACCATTCCAGAACGCATTCTGATAGCCTTTGCCGTAGTGCACGGTTCCCTGCAGCGTCAGGCCCTTATTGTCCAGCGAATTGCGCTGATAAGCCTGCCAGAAAAAATCGTAAGTGACGCCGAGGTAGTCATAAGCCTCGCTGACGGCCACATCGTTGCCGCTGGGCTGGCCTTCACTGCGTACCAGCGTGCCAGGGAGTGTCTGGGTCTGTTTTGCATCATAAATTTCACGCTGAACCTGGCCAGCCGTTGCGGTCTGAACCCCGGTTGGTTTGATCCAGTTTTCCGCCATCAGCGTTTGCACGTGTGCCAGCGTATTTCGCGCGCAGCTCTGCTGTTGCCCGGAACCGTTGTCGATTATTTTGCGCAGAATATAGGGAGGAATAACGCCATAATGCATATCTTGCTCCTTGGTCATCAGCCAAATGTCCAAAAAGTATAGTCGTCAGGGCTCAGGTGCGCACGGGCGTTAAACGGCTGGCGGAAAGAGGGGGCTGAAGCCGGGTCAGACTAACCGGAGCACAGGACAGCGCCGGTTTTGCGTCAGAAATCAGAGCGTGGGTTTGGGTTTACGGGTTCTTTTTGCCGGGGTGATGGCGGTAACTTCACTTTCGACCCAGCCATCATCCAGCCGCGTTTTCAGCCGGTCGCCGGTGTGCAGCTGCTGAGTCTTTTTGATCACCCTGCCATCAGCAGCTGTGGTGACGCTGAAGCCACGTGCCAGCGTCGCCAGCGGGCTGACGCCCTCAAGCTGGGCCGCCAGCGTGGAGAAGCGCTGTTTGCCGCCATTGAGCTGTTGCTGCATTGCCTGCTGCAGTCGGTATTGCCACTGCTGCATCTGCTGCTGAACGTAATGGATTTTACTTTGCGGCTGAAATGCGGTCAGACGTTGCTCAGCGCGTTCCTGCTGGCGACCAGCCTGACGCAGGCGCTGCTGCATTGCGTCGTCCAGGCGGCGTTGGAGCTTCATCATCGCGGTCTGCTGACGGGCCAGGCGCAATTGCGGATGCTGTTGCTGCAGTCGGTGGTGCCAACGGGTGAAGGTCCGGCTTTTCTGCGCGAGGTAATAATCCATTCCCATCTCCAGCCGGGTCTGCCAGGACTGTAGCTGGCGCAGCAGCTCTGTCTGGTTACGGCTGACCAGTTCCGCTGCAGCGGAAGGGGTTGGTGCGCGAAGGTCGGCGACAAAATCGCTGATGGTGACATCCGTTTCATGGCCCACAGCGCTGACGATGGGAATACGACTGGCAAAGATCGCCCGTGCCACGCGTTCATCGTTAAAGCTCCACAGATCTTCCAGCGAGCCGCCGCCACGACCGACAATCAGCACATCACATTCACCCCGCAGGTTAGCCAGCTCAATAGCCCGTACAATACTGCCCGGAGCATCCACGCCCTGAACCGGAGTAGGGTAGATCACCACAGGAAGTGACGGATCGCGACGGTGCAGCACGCGCAGGACATCATGCAGGGCTGCACCGGTGGAAGAGGTGATGATGCCGACCTGACGTGCCGGATCCGGCAGCGCCTGCTTATGGCTCTGTTCAAATAACCCTTCACTGCTCAGCTTCTGCTTCAGCTGTTCAAACTGCTGTTGCAGCAGACCTTCACCCGCTGGCTGCATACTTTCCGCAATCAGTTGATAATCGCCGCGTGGCTCATACAGGGTGATAGTGGCCCGCACCAGAACCTGCTGTCCGTTTTGCGGCCGAAAGGTGACCCGGCGGTTACTGTTGCGGAACATCGCGCAGCGAACCTGGGCGCCATCATCCTTTAGCGTGAAGTACCAGTGGCCGGAAGAGGGCTGGGAGAAATTGGAGATCTCAGCGCTCAACCAGATTTGCCCCATCTCACTCTCCAGCAGCTTGCGCACTGTGGTATTGAGACGGCTGACGGTAAAAATAGTGGCTGATGGCGGTAGCGACATGTGATGAAGATCAAATTTTAAATCAGAGGGTTAATTGACCGATACTACAGGGCTGAGAAAAGGTTTCAAGAGTTTTAAGAAATAAAGCTGGAGGCAATCGGTTACGGCCTGTATAATGCCGCGGCAATATTTTATAATTTCTCATTCACCCTGAGGTTGAGATATTGCTATGCTAAGAATCGCTAAAGAAGCCCTGACATTTGACGACGTTCTGCTCGTTCCTGCTCATTCGACTGTTCTCCCAAACACGGCCGACCTCAGTACCCAGCTCACAAAATCTATCCGCCTGAATATCCCTATGCTCTCCGCAGCCATGGATACCGTAACCGAAGCGGGCCTCGCTATTGCGCTGGCACAGGAAGGTGGTCTGGGCTTTATCCACAAAAATATGCCGATCGATCGTCAGGCGGAAGAAGTCCGCAAGGTGAAAAAACACGAAAGTGGCGTGGTGACCGATCCGCAGACCGTGCTGCCCACCACCGCGCTGAGCGAAGTGAAAGCCCTGACCGAACGTAACGGCTTTGCCGGTTACCCGGTCGTGAACGGTGACAACGAACTGGTTGGTATTATCACCGGCCGTGACGTGCGTTTTGTGACCGATATGAACCTGCCGGTTTCAGCGGTCATGACCCCGAAAGAGCGTCTGGTGACCGTGCGCGAAGGTGAGGCGCGTGAAGTTGTGCTGCATAAAATGCACGAAAAACGCGTGGAGAAAGCGCTGGTAGTGGACGACAGCTTCCACCTGCTGGGCATGATTACCGTAAAAGACTTCCAGAAAGCCGAACGTAAACCCAACGCCTGTAAAGACGAGCATGGCCGCCTGCGCGTGGGGGCTGCTGTTGGCGCTGGCGCGGGCAACGAAGAGCGTGTTGATGCACTGGTGGCCGCGGGTGTTGACGTGCTGCTGATCGACTCCTCTCACGGTCATTCCGAAGGCGTGCTGCAACGTATCCGTGAAACCCGTGCAAAATATCCTGATCTGCAGATCGTCGGCGGTAACGTTGCCACTGGTGCCGGTGCTCTGGCCCTGGTTGAAGCTGGCGTGAGCGCGGTGAAAGTCGGGATTGGCCCGGGGTCAATCTGTACTACCCGTATCGTTACCGGGGTGGGCGTTCCGCAGATCACCGCTGTTTCAGACGCCGTGGCCGCGCTGGAAGGCACCGGCATCCCGGTCATTGCTGATGGCGGCATCCGCTTCTCAGGCGATATCGCTAAAGCTATCGCAGCGGGGGCATCAGCGGTTATGGTCGGCTCCATGCTGGCCGGTACTGAAGAGTCCCCCGGCGAAATTGAACTGTACCAGGGCCGTTCATTCAAGTCCTACCGCGGCATGGGATCGCTGGGCGCGATGTCCAAAGGCTCTTCAGACCGTTACTTCCAGACCGACAACGCAGCTGACAAGCTGGTGCCGGAAGGTATTGAAGGCCGCGTGGCTTACAAAGGCCGTCTGAAGGAGATCGTTCACCAACAAATGGGTGGCCTGCGCTCCTGTATGGGTCTGACCGGCTGTGGTACTATCGACGACCTGCGCACCAAAGCGGAATTTGTCCGCATCAGCGGCGCCGGTATTTCGGAAAGCCACGTCCATGACGTGACCATCACCAAAGAGTCCCCGAACTACCGCATGGGTTCCTGATAACCCCTGGCACACCGCCCGGCACCGCCGGGCGTTTTAATCCTAATCCCTGAATTTGTTATATCGCCCTGGAATAGCCCAATGACGACGGAAAATATTCATAAACATCGCATACTGATCCTTGATTTCGGCTCGCAGTATACGCAGCTGGTGGCACGCCGCGTGCGTGAGCTGGGCGTTTACTGTGAACTGTGGGCGTGGGACGTCACCGAAGAGCAGATCCGCCAGTTCAACCCGAACGGCATCATCCTTTCCGGGGGCCCGGAAAGCACCACCGAGCACAACAGCCCGCGTGCGCCAGAGTACGTGTTCACGGCAGGCGTACCGGTGTTTGGCGTGTGTTATGGCATGCAGACCATGGCATTGCAGCTCGGTGGCAAGGTTGAAGGCTCCCGCGAGCGTGAGTTCGGTTATGCGCAGGTGGAAGTGCTTGTCGACAGCGCGCTGACCCGAGGTATTGAAGATTCCCTCAGTGCAGCTGGCAAGCCGCTGCTGGATGTGTGGATGAGCCACGGCGACAAAGTGACGGCTATTCCGGCGGACTTTGTGACCGTTGCCAGCACCGAGAGCTGCCCGTTCGCTATTATGGCCAACGAAGAAAAACGTTTTTATGGCGTGCAGTTCCACCCGGAAGTGACTCACACCCATCAGGGCCTGCGCCTGCTGGAGCGCTTCGTGCGCGATATCTGCCAGTGTGAAGCGCTGTGGACGCCGGCGAAGATTATTGAAGATGCCGTTGAACGCCTGCGCGAGCAGATCGGTAACGACAAAGTGATCCTCGGCCTGTCCGGTGGTGTGGACTCATCCGTTACGGCAATGCTGCTGCACCGCGCTATTGGCGACCGTCTGACCTGCGTCTTCGTCGATAACGGCCTGCTGCGTCTGAACGAAGCAGAGCAGGTGATGGATATGTTCGGCGACCACTTCGGCCTGAACATCGTCCACGTGGCGGCGGAAACTCGCTTCCTCGACGCGCTGGCGGGTATCGATGAGCCGGAAGCGAAGCGCAAGACCATCGGTCGCGTGTTTGTGGAAGTGTTCGATGAACAAGCTACCCGTCTGACCGACGTTTCCTGGCTGGCTCAGGGCACCATCTACCCTGACGTGATCGAATCCGCGGCCTCTGCCACCGGTAAAGCTCACGTGATCAAATCGCACCACAACGTGGGCGGTCTGCCGAAGGAGATGAAGCTGGGTCTGGTTGAGCCGCTGAAAGAGTTGTTCAAGGACGAAGTGCGCAAAATCGGTCTGGAGCTGGGCCTGCCGTACAACATGCTTTATCGTCACCCGTTCCCGGGACCGGGGCTGGGCGTGCGCGTGCTGGGCGAAGTGAAGAAAGAGTATTGCGATCTGCTGCGTCGTGCCGATGCGATCTTTATCGAAGAGCTGCATAAAGCGGATCTCTATAACAAAGTCAGCCAGGCCTTCACCGTGTTCCTGCCAGTGCGTTCGGTAGGTGTGATGGGCGACGGCCGTAAATACGACTGGGTTGTTTCACTGCGTGCGGTGGAAACCATCGACTTTATGACCGCGCACTGGGCGCACCTGCCTTATGAATTTTTGGGCCGCGTCTCTAACCGTATCATCAACGAAATCGACGGTATCTCCCGCGTGGTTTACGATATTTCCGGTAAGCCACCGGCCACGATTGAGTGGGAATAACGCTTTCCCACGCATTAAAAAACCGCCTGTGAAGGCGGTTTTTTTTATGCCTGAAACAGGACAGAATGTCCGTCGCCATGATATTGCTGACTGAAAACCGCGGTACCGCACTATGTCACTGAGGCGCGCAGCGGCGATTATCTACAGATGGAGAGTAAAGTGAAAAAACGTCCTTACTGTACCGGCGTGATTTTCATCCTGTTCACTGCTCAGGTTTTAGCGGCTGAAGGTTACTATGTAGATCCGGATTCCACTGCTGCTGTCTGGGTTAAAAATAATACCGCCGATTCCCGCGCTGCCACTATTAAAGCCAACATAGCCGATGTTCCTGCTGCCCGATGGTTCAGCGGCACCAGCCAGGCTGACAATGCCTTAACGAAGGATGTCAGCGCTTACGTCACGGCAGCCAGCAATGCCGGTAAAATACCGTTGCTGGTGGCTTATAACATTCCTCATCGCGATTGCAGCGGTGGTGCTTCAGCGGGGGGTGCTGGCGATGCAGCGGCTTATCAGCAGTGGATGGATAATTTCGTCAGCGGTCTGTCAACGCACCCGGCAGTCGTTGTGCTGGAACCGGATGCGCTGGCAGATATCCGTTGTCTGACGGCAGATCAGCAAACGGAGCGGTTGAATTTACTGAGTTATGCGGTTTCCCGTTTTCAGAGCAATGCGGCAGGCACAGAGGTCTATATCGATGCGGGGCATGCACACTGGATAGCAGCAGCAACGATGGCAAAAAGCCTGCATGATGCTAACGTTAAAAATGCCCGGGGTATTGCGCTGAACGTTTCCAGTGATTACCCCACGCAGCAGTCAATCGATTATGGCAACAGCGTGATTGCCGCGTTGTCATCGGATTATGGCTACAGGAAATCAATTATTATCGACACCAGCCGGAATGGTAACGGCATTAATGTGGGGCAGTGGTGTAATCCACCGGGACGTAAAATCGGTGCCGCTACCGGAGTGCTTTCGGGTGATATCCTCGTGGCCTGGCTTAAAATGCCGGGCAATTCCGACGGCGACAGTTCACCTGCGGCTGACTGTCACGGCGGGCCGGCAGCGGGTGTATTCAGCCCCGATCTGGCAATGAAACTGATCAAGGGCGAATAAAGCTGGCGGAGTTCAGAGAATGAATAATAAAAAGGCGGCCATTGCCGCCCTGAAACAACGCTGTCAACCTCAGTGATGCAACAGGAAAACAGTTGCCAGACCGAGGAAGATAAAGAAACCGCCGGTATCGGTCAGGGCGGTGATCAGCACGCTGGAGCCTACTGCCGGATCGCGCTTCAGTTTGGTCATAATCAGTGGGATCAGCACGCCCATCAATGCCGCCAGCAGCAGGTTCAGGATCATCGCCAGCATCATCACGCCGCCCATCGCCGGGTTGCCATACATCGCCCAGGTGATCCCGCCCATTATTCCGCCCCAGCACAGGCCGTTAATCAGTGCCACGCCCAGCTCACGGGCAATCAGGAACGAGAAGTTACCCGGTTCGACCTGGTGCAATGCCAGCGCGCGCACAATCATAGTGATGGTCTGGTTACCGGTGTTACCGCCTATACCGGCGACGATTGGCATCAGCGTCGCCAGCGCGACCAGCTGAGAAATCGTCTCTTCAAACAGGCCAATTACCCTTGAAGCCACAAAAGCCGTGCAGAGGTTAATTGCCAGCCACGCCCAGCGGGTACGCACTGCTTTTCTGACCGGAGCAAACACATCCTCGTCCGGGTTCACACCACCCATTTTACGAATGTTGCTGTCGTTCTCTTCGTTGACCAGGTCGATCACGTCTTCAATGGTCACACGGCCCATCAGCTTGCCTTTCGCATCGATGACGGCGGCCGAGATCAGGTTATAACGCTCGAAAGCCCCGGCGGCATCCTCAGCCTTATCATCAATGCGAAAAGTAGTGGGTTTGGCGTTCATGACTTCAAGCACCAGTTTTTTGGACTTATTCAACAGGATATCGGTCAGTAGCAGTTCACCCAGCAGGGTATTGTTTTCATCGGTGATAAACAGTTTATCCGTACCCTCCGGGATGGCCTTTTTGCGCCTGAGATAGCGCTGGACGGTCGCCAGCGTCACGTCTGCATGCATGGTAACCAGCTTGAAGTCCATGATGCGACCCACGCGGTCGCGGTCAAAATCCATCACCTCCAGCACGCGCGAGCGCTGTTCAGGTTCCAGAGAAGTCAGCAGGCGACCCGTTAAGTCACGTGGCAGATATTGGGAGAGGTAAACCTGGTCATCGATATCCAGCGGTTCGAGGGCGCGCAGTAAATCGCGATCGCTCATCTCCTCGATCAGACTTTCCCAGACACTTTCAGAGGCCTCAACCAGCACCATCCCCCGGCGCTCGGTGCCAATCAGGTGCCACAAGGCCAGACGTTCATCTTCCGGCAGCGCTTCCAACAGATCAGCAAGGTCAGCCGCATGGAGCAGGGGGATATACTGTTTTATCTCCTCTGCCTGTTCCTCATGGGCTCTGGCTTCCGCATCGCTCTCTTTTAACGGGCGCTGCAGGAGTGTATCGACCAGATCGCCATCGTTGAGTAATAAATTCAGAATACGGCTTCGGATTTCAGCTAATTGCTGAGTATGGGATTGAGCTACAGACATAAAAATTCCCTTGTGTCTGGCAAAAGGCGGGCGATGGAGTAAGTATTGTCTAAATCAGGCATAAAGAGAGGATAAGTTGCATTTTTTCAGGCAACTTCCCAGGGTGAAGCCTCCCAAATCGTCACTATTTCGTCACGGAAGTGGGGACAGCAACATCCTGTTTTTTTTGCTGATGATGGGCAATAGCACCGGGGACGACATAAATTAAGCGGCCCACTAAGATGATAAAGCTGACCAGCAGCACGATGCGGGTCATTCGACTGGTTTTCTGACGTTTTCTGAAAGGCATGGCGCGATTCACGCAATTTATCCTGAAGTTAGCCCGGAGGCGATAATGCCATTTAGTCACAGCTTGTTCGTTGGGTCAACGCGAACGGGCCACGCGACGCCACCAGGCTGATAAACAGCACCCACAGAATATAATCTGAAAACCGATCGTTTTCTAAACCACAGGAATACAGGTAAGAAAAAAAACGCCATTATTGATCCAGATCAAATTCACCCGTGCATATATGCCTAGTATTGCGCAATATCCACTGCCGCGATGCCTGAACACCTGCTGTTGCCCGGGCGGAACCAGCCCAAAAAATTGAACGAGTATAATGAAAATCTCACCCTGGCTTAGCCGTTTTTGCAATAATCCCTGGGGATTAGCACTGTTACTCCCCCTGATCCTGATGCCCATTGCCACTCTGATCTCTGTGCGACTCTGGGTACTGGAGGGCTACGTCTATCTGATCTACCTGCCGCTGGCGATGATGATTGCGATGCTGCTGGTCTATGACTGGGGCGCGTTCCCTGGCATTATTATCGGGCTGGCGGCGTACTATTTTAACCGTTATGCGCCACCTCATGCGCTGATCATTGTCTGTGGTTTCGTCGGTTCGCTGCTGTGCGGCTGGACGGGGTATCGGTTGCAGGCTGGCCGCAGATGGAGCGTGGAGCTGGTGGATCTGCGTCTGATCCCCTGTCGCCTGTTCTGGCTGGTGTTTATGATCCCGGCGCTGTTCACTTCTTCTCTGCAGTTAATGGCCACGATGGGCCTCCTGCCGCTGACGCGCTCGATTTTTTCCCGCGAATTTTTGTCACTGCATTCGCTACTCAATCTGCAGTCATTGCTGCTCTCCTGCCTGACCATGCTGCCTATCTGCCATCAGTTTATTCGCTGTCTGCGTAATCCCGGTTTTATTCGCCTTGGCTACCATCGCATCCTGCGTCAGGCTTCCCCTGAGGTGAAAAATCTGGAATACATACTGTGGATGGGATTGGTGGCTTTTATGCTGCTGGTGCTGGCGCAGTTTGATGGTTCGAAACAGAATCTGCTGAGTACCGACTACGGTTTGCCGCTGCTCCTGCCGGTGATGTTGTGGGCTGCGGTACGCTTTGGCTATCTCTTTACTTCTTTCAGTTGGGCGATGCTGCTGATGGTTGTCTACCAGATGCGCGATCGTTTCCTGCAGGCTGTTACCGATCCTTATCATCTTGCTGTCATGTCGGCGAACCTGCTGGTCTTCAGCCTGACCATACTGATCATGTCCGCCATCAGCACGCGTCAGCGTCAGATCCTGGCCCTGGCAAAAGCTGCCGCGCTGAACGACCCGGTTATGAACATGCCCAATCTGCGGGCGTTAGGTATTGCTCTGGAAAAAAGCCCGCGTTCCACCCTCTGTTTTCTGAGTATCCCCGATCTCGATCGTCTGAGCCGCACCTATGGTCTGCGGCTGAGGATCCAGTATAAGCGCAGCCTGGCCACCCACCTTAAACCTGACCTGTTACCGGGAGAGGAAGTCTATCAGCTGCCAGGATTCGATCTGGTGATGCGACTGGATGAAGAGGCACCTCTGGAGAGGATCGAGAACCTCGCTGCACGGCTGAAAGATTACCACCTCAGCTGGGAGGGGTTGCCAATCCATCCGCAGGTGGGGCTGAGCTACTGCTACGTGCGGCCGCCGATCTTACACCTTTATGAACTGCTGGGTGAAATGAGCGGCATGGCTGAAGTGTCGCTGACCAGCGGCGTGGTGGAGAGTCTGCATCAGAACTCCACCACGCCGGTACAAAGCCTGGTCACGCAAAAAATCTCCCTGCTGAATGATATTCAACAGGCGCTGAAAACCGATGGTTTTCAGCTGATGGCGCAACAGATTTGCGGCGTGCGCGGTGATGATTATTACGAGATCATGCTGAGGATGAAGGACAGCCAGGGTGACAGCGTTAAACCCGGCTTGTTGCATCTGGTGGTCAATGAATTCGGCCTGCACTGGCATGTGGATCGCTGGGTGCTGGCGCAAACGCTGGCCTTCATCAATACGCACCGGGAAACGCTGCCAGGGCTGCGTTTTTCGATCAATCTCTTTGCCGCCAGTCTTTGCCGTCCGCAGCTGGCCCGCGAGGTGGAGGCGTTACTGCGAGAACATAACGTTGAAGCCTGGCAACTGATATTTGAAGTGGAAGAGTCGCCCATTCTCACCGACTACAGCTGGGGTAACCGCTCGATCGCCCAGTTACGTAATCTCGGCTGCCGGGTGGCGATTGACGACTTTGGCAGCGGCTATGCCAGCTATGCCAGGCTGAAAGAAGTGCAGGTCGATATGCTGAAAATAGACGGCAGCTTTGTGCGTAACATGATCCACAACAGCCTGGATTATCAGATTATCGAGTCAACCTGCGTGATTGCCAGGCTGAAGAAGATGCAGATCCTGGCCAAATGCGTGGAGACAGAAGAAGAGGATGATTTGTTGCGGCGTCTGGGGGTGGACTACCTGCAGGGGCCACTGTACAGCCAGCCACGCCCTTTGCAGGAGGTGGCCGACAGTATGCAGGAGAGCAGGACAGCCGCAAAGGTTAACGCGGCGGCTAGTTTTTAACCTGCTGTTTTTGCGCCAGCAGGGTCGCGAAGCGCAGGGAGATGCGATTGCCGTGCTCATCGGTGCGATGCAGCTGCCCCACGTGCTCGTTGTACTTCAGGATATGCCAGTGGCGATAATACTCGCTCAGCTCTCCCGATTTGAACGCAAACGGGAAGCCGAGGTTGCACGGATAATCTTCAGTATCCATTGCCGCGACAATCAGGTTGTAGCCGCCACGCACCGTACAGGCCTGCATGTCGGCAATCAGCTGAGGAATGGTTTCCGGTTGCAGAAACATCATGACGACCGTTGAAATCACCAGCTCGTAAGCGCCGTTAAAGCGCAAATGGTTGAGATCCTTCTCAGCGGTGCGGATCCCGCTCAGTCCTTCTTCAGCGATGATGTGATTCAGGTTTGTCAGGCTGGCCGAACTGCGATCCCACGCGGTAACGTCGAAACCTTTCAGGTTGAGATACAGCGAGTTGCGGCCATTGCCGCACCCCAGATCCAGTGCCCGTCCGGGTTCTGCCCATTTAACCGCTTCCACCACTTCGGAGTGGGTGGCGGTGAGGTGGTATTTCTCGGTGTAATAACTGTCTGCCTTGCTGTTCATTCGCCGGGTTCTTCCTGAATCATGAGCTGCCAGCCCGTCACCTCTTTCCAGTAGCTCTGCTCACGCTCCAGATCGAGCTGGACCAGGGTGTTCTGGCTGAAGTAATCATGGGGAAACGTCAGCGTCCAGTGGCCATCATCGGTTTCCAGTTTCAGCGAAGAAGGCGTGTTGGTCGCCTGGCGCTGGTTATTCAACAGCGCGCCCAGGCGCAGCAGAAAGACCAGTGGCAGAAACTGTTTCTTCTTAAACAGCGTCAGGCGGGGCATTTCGTCAACCTTCACCGCTTTACGGTGGAAGCGTACCAGCGTCGCCAGCAGCGTTTGTTGATCCTGATTAAAGCCCGGCAGGTTGGTATTTTGCAGGATATAGGACGAGTGGCGCTGCAGCCCACTGTGGTTGATGGTTAACCCCACTTCATGCAGCATCGCCGCCCACTTCAGCAGTGCTGAAAGCTGCGGATTGGCCTGCTTGGGATTCTGATCGCGCCACTGCAGGTACAGCTGCTCGGTGGTTTCCAGTACGCGCTTAGCCTGATCGCTGTCGATGGCGTAGTGATTCGCCAGACTTTGTGCGGTGCGACTGCGGATATCCTGATGGCGGAAGCGGCCCTCCATCTCATACAGCACCCCTTCGCGCAGCGCGCCATCGGACAGACGCAGCTCGCGGATCGCCAGCGCGTCGAACACGCCGCAGATGATGGCGAGGCCTGGCACAAAGACCACTTTGCGTTCATCGGAAAGACCTGGCAGGCTGAGGGCATCAAAGGATTTATATTTAATCACCTCATCGTAAAGCGTCTCCAGCCGCTCCGGAGTGATCAGCTTTTCCTTCTCACCCATTGCCAGCAGCACTTCACAGGCCGCTTTGATGGTGCCGGAAGCGCCAAGCGCGTACTGCCAGCCCATCAGGCGATACTGCCATGCCATGCTCTCCAGTTTTTGCGCGGCGGCCAGGCGGGCACGGCGGAAATTCTCTTTGCTGATCACGTTGCCCGGAAAGTAGATATTGGCAAAGCTGACGCAACCCATCCGGCGGCTTTCCACCAGGCGGGGTTCAAAATCTTCGCCGATCACCATTTCGGTAGAGCCGCCGCCGATGTCGATCACCAGCTTGCGCCCCTTCTCCGGCTGCGTATGCTCAACGCCCATAAAGATCAGGCGCGCTTCTTCATGTCCGGAAATCACTTCAATCGGGTAGGGAATGACATCGGCAGCCCGCTGCAGAAAATCCTCAGCGTTAACGGCCTGACGCAGCGTATGGGTACCGACAATAGTGACATTGGCCGGGCTGAATCCCTGCAGGCGTTCCGCGAAGAGAGCCAGACAGCTCAGACCGCGCTCAATAGCCTCTTCGCTCAGCAGGTTGTGATGATCCAGTCCGTCGGCCAGGTGCACGCGCTGTTTCAATCTGCCGAGCACCTGCATGGCACCATCGACCACGCGGGCAATCACCATATGAAAACTGTTCGAGCCCAAATCGATCGCAGCGAATTCCTGAGGTTTAGGCGTATTTTTCTGGGATATTGGCATAGTGAGTTAGTCAGGTTGCTCCAGAGATTTAATGTAATCGTAGATAGCCAGCTGCGCGCGGACCTTACGGCGGTTGCCGCGGGGAACGTAACGGTTACTGAGCTCTTTATCTACGTAGCGCGCCTTAAGCGTATCACTCAACAGGATGCCAATAATATCCAGCACCCGCTGTTTCAGAATCGGGTCAAGTATTGAGACGGCCACTTCAATACGGTAATCGATATTGCGGGTCATCCAGTCTGCGGAAGAGAGGAACACTTTTTTATCACCGCCGTTCTCAAAAATATAGACGCGATCGTGTTCCAGGTAGCGGTCAACGATGCTAATCACGCGAATATTTTCACTGATACCTTCCAGGTCGGGGATCAGCGAGCACATGCCACGAATTAACAGATTGACCTTCACGCCGACGCTGCTGGCGGTATACAGCCGATCGACCAGCCCTTTGTCCACCAGGTTGTTAACCTTCAGCGTGATGCCTGCCGGAACGCCGTTTTGCGCGTTGGCAATCTCATTGTCGATCAGCTGATACAGCATCTGACGTGAGTTTTGCGGCGACACCATCAGATGTTCAAAGCTGACCGGGCGGTAAGGGTTTTCAATGAAGTTAAAGACGCGGCGCACTTCATTGGTGATGCGTGCATCCGCAGTCAGTAGCGAGTAGTCGGTGTAAATCCGCGCGGTTTTCTCATTGAAATTACCGGTACCAATATGCGCATAACGGGCGATTTCGCCGTTCTCACGCCTTGAGATCAGAAACAGTTTGGCGTGAATTTTCAGGCCAGGCGCAGAGAAGATAACGTGGACGCCTGCTTCGGTCAGCCGCTTCGCCCAGTGGATGTTCGCCTCTTCATCGAAGCGGGCCTGCAGCTCCACCACCACGGTGACTTTCTTGCCGTTGTAGGCCGCATGGATCATCGCATCAATAATGCGGGAGTTCTTTGCCACGCGGTAGATGTTGATTTTGATCGCCAGCACCGCGGGGTCAAACGAAGCCTGACGCAGCAGCTCCAGCACGTGCTCAAAGGTGTGGTACGGGTAATAGAGCAGCACATCGCGGTTGCGTATCGCATCAAAACCATTGCGGAAGCGGTCGAACCAGATGTGGCGCAGCTGCGGCAGCGGTTTGTTGACCAGGTTGGCTTTGCCGACGTTGGGGAAGCTGATGAAGTCTTTAAAGTTATGGTAACGGCCGCCCGGCACAATGGAGTCATAGTTGGTGATGTTCAGCTTTTTACTCAGCATCTCCACCATCGCATCCGGCATATCGCGCTGATAAACAAAACGCACTGGCTCGGCCGTCAGGCGCTGCTTCAGGCTGGAAGACATCAGCTCCAGCAGGCTGGATTCCATTTCCGTGACAAGGTCATACTCTGCGTCGCGGGTCATCTTCATCGAATAAGCATTCAGCGCATCGTAATCAAAAAAGCCACGGAAAATATCACCCAGGCAGTAGCGCAGGATGTTATCCAGTAAAATCATTGGCTTGCGACGACGTGGCGTCTCCGGCGGCAGGTTCACAAAGCGTGGAACCTTGTCGGAAGGGATTTCCAGCAGCGCGTAGCTGATCTCATCGCCACGGATGATTTCTACGGCCAGATAGGTGTAGTCATCCTTCAGAAACTCGATCAAATCAGTGTCATGGTTAATCAGAATCGGGGTGATATGCTGGCGCAGATGGTGCTTGAAGTAGTGGCGCAACCAGCTTTGCTGATTGGGGGAAAGCTGACGCTCGTTGATCAGGAAGATCTGATTACGCGCCATTTCCAGCAGCAGGTCATTATAAAGGCCGTCAAATTCCTGGTCAGCTTTCAGCACGCGGGCCTGGATTTTTTTTAACAAGTGGCGTGGCGTATTGGGGGAACCCTGCTCTTCGCCAATCAGGATGCGCCGTTTCAAATCCGCAAAGCGGACTTTGTAGAATTCTTCCAGATTATTGGAGTAGATGCCCAGAAAGCGCATGCGCTCAATCAATGGGTTTGTCTTGTCCGCCGCTTCCTGTAAAACGCGCTCATTGAACGATAACCAGCTTAATTCTTTTTCGATATACAGCTTTTCCTGACCCATTTTTACTCCGTTTAAGCAGATCCTGCCCGAAACCGGTCATTGTCCCGTAGCATTATGGCGAGAGTATGGCAGCAATGTCCACGGACATTGTGGATTGTCTTATCGATCACATACGGGCAACATAGCGACTTCTCAGCGCACTGGAAAGCGATAAAAAGCATGACCCCAACCCCCATCCCTGCACAATTTAACGACCGGCGCCGTCAGTTTACCGACCGTCTTACCCGTCGTCTGGTGATGGCCTGTGGGTTGGCAATCCTGCTGGTGATGCTGCTGCTGTTTGTCTGGCTGGTGTGGGTGGTGGTGCCGCTGTTCACTTCGCCCTCGATAAGCAGCAATAATGAAATTGTGCTGTGGCAGACCCGACCGGCCGTGGCAATGGGCATGGACCCGAAACAGCAGTGGGGATGGCGCATCGACAATCAGGGCCAGGGGAGTTTTATTCCGCTGGATGCGCAGCCGCCTTCCGCTCCCTGCACTCTGGCGCATGGGGATGTCAGCGCTTACTCCACATCAGATAATAGCAGCGTGGTGCTGAAAAGCTCTGCCGGACTGGTGCTGGTGGCCGCAGATTTCGGCCGGGCCGGTGAAGAACCGCGCTGGACGTTCCCGCTGGGCGACCAGCCGCTGGCGGTTTCCGATCCCGCAGCGAAGCTGGTCAGCGTGGCCCATCCGGATGAGGATAGCTGGCTGGTGGCACAGGCCAGCGCTCAACAGGTGACGGTTTCCCGCTTGCAAAAAGGCCAGGCCTCGCTCAGTTTCAGCCTTCCGGTACAGGATCTCAGCCAGCTGCTACTGGCCCCTGATGGCCGCCTGCTGTTTGGTCTTTCCGGCAATATTTTACGGGTGTGGCACCTGGGCAGCACTGGTCTGATCTTGCGCGACACCCAGACATTATCGCAGCCGGCTGGCGCGATTTCCCTGCTCAGCGGCGGCAGTTCACTGCTAATCAGCGATAACAGAGGCGTGTCTCAATGGTTCGATATCGCCAGCGAAACCGGTCCCCATCTGCGGTTTATTCGCTATTTTACCGGTGCGGATGCCCATTCCCAGCCGATCGCTGAGGCGCATCGTCGCGTCTTTGCCACCCTCAGCTCTGCCGGTGAACTGAAGCTGTTTGCCAGTAAGCAGGATGGCATTATTTTTTCCCGTCAGCTGGCGCCTGGCGTACTCAACGCGGTTTTTGCACCACGTGGCGACGGGCTGCTGGTGGAGCGTGCAGGGCGCTGGCAGCACTATCATTTGTCGGACCCCTGGCCGGATATCAGCTGGCGTAATCTGCTGCAGAAAGTCTGGTACGAACATTATCCCCAACCGGACTATGTCTGGCAGTCCACCGCGGCCAACGATGACTATCAGGGCAAGTACAGCCTGGTACCGATGGTGGTGGGCACCCTGAAAGCAGCCGGTCTGGCGATGCTGTTCGCCACGCCTCTGGCGCTGGCAGCGGCGATGTACACGGCCTGGTTTATGTCGCCGGGACTGCGTCGTTGGGTGAAACCTGCCATTGAAATGATGGGCGCGCTGCCCAGCGTGGCAATCGGACTGATTGCCGGACTCTGGCTGGCGCCGCAGCTGGCGGATCGGCTGCTGGGGGTGCTTTTACTGCCGCTGATTCTGGCCGCCACTTTATTGCTGTGTGGCTGGGCATCCCTGAAGCTGCCGCTGAAATGGCGCAAGCGGCTGTGTGGAGAGGGGCGTGAAATCGCTATTCTGCTGCCACTGCTGCTGCTGGCCGGCGGGCTGAGCGTAGTGCTGATCCCGCTGCTGGAACACAGCCTGTTCGCTCAGGGTCTGGCAGACCGGCTGAGCGGAGGCTACCAGCAGCGCAACCTGTTGATTGCCGGGGTAGCGATGGGCTTTGCGCTGGTGCCGCTGATTTTCACCCTGGCGGAAGATGCCATCTTCAGCGTGCCCGCCTCGCTGGGGCAGGGCTCGCTGGCGCTGGGTGCCACACCCTGGCAAACACTCACTCGCGTGGTGCTGCCCGGCGCTTCATCAGGGATTTTTGCCGCACTGATGATTGGGTTTGGCCGTGCGCTGGGCGAAACCATGATTGTGCTGATGGCGACCGGCAATACGCCGGTGACCGAAGGTGGCTTGCTACAGGGGGTGCGCAGCCTGGCCGCTAACGTGGCCATCGAGATGCCAGAGGCTGCGGCAGGAAGTGCCCACTACCGTATCCTGTTCCTCAGTGCTCTGGTGTTGCTGGTGTTTACGCTGGTGGTTAACACGCTGGCTGAGCTGGTCCGCCAGCGTCTGCGCCAGCACTATGGACAGCAGGAGGTTCAGGGATGAATGCCATCAGGAACAACGATCGCTGGCGCTGGCTGACTGCCGGAGCCGTGGCGGTCAGCTTGCTGGCTTTTTTGCTGCTGATTGCGCTGCTGGGCTGGCAGGGACTGCGCTACTTCTGGCCGCAACCGGTCACTTTATTTACCGTGCAGCAACCCGTGGGCTCAATAAAACTGCTGGGAGAAATTGCTCAACAGCAGACCGTTTCCCGCCAGCAACTCGTTGCCAGTGGCCTTGAACTGCCCGCTAATTTGCCGGAAAGCGTCACCCGCTATCTGATTAAAACCGGTAATCGTGATTTCTCTCAGGCAGATTTCCATACCGTTATCAGCAGCGACATTTCCCAGCGGGAGCAGCCGGGTGAGGTGATGGTCCTGCAACGCCGCAGCGGTGGCATGGCTTATGGCTGGTTTGATGGCCTGCTGGAAAATGGCCAGCCGCTGGTGGCCAGTAATATGAGGCGGGCTTTGCAGCAGCGCATCAAGCAAACCCGTGAGCGCCAGGCACAGGCGGACAATATCCGTCGGGTGAGCATGGCCCGGCTCAACAGCGAGCTGGAGCAACTGGCGCTCCGGCAGCGCCAGCTGCAGCAGACAAAGCAGTATACGGCGCAGGCCGAATCCATCCATCAGGCTGATACGGCGGAAATCCAGCGTCAGTTTGCCCGCAAGGCCAACCGGTTGACCGAGCTGAACAGCGAAAGTGAAAGCACCGTGCTGATCCTGCGCGATGCACAGGGCCAGCAGCATCAGTTGCCTCTTGACCAGATCCTTGCGGCCTGGTATCCCAACGCCATGAGTACCGGTGAGAAGTGGCAGCACTTTCTGCATCAGCTGTGGCATTTTGTCAGTGACTCTCCCGGCGACAGTTCCGGGGATGGCGGGGTTTTCCCGGCCATTTTCGGCACGGTACTGATGGTGCTGCTGATGTCCGTCGTGGTAATGCCGCTGGGGGTGGTTGCTGCAATCTGGCTGCATGAATACGCCGGCAATGGTGTGATCACCCGCCTGGTGAGGATTGCGGTGGTGAACCTGGCTGGGGTGCCGTCAATCGTGTATGGCGTATTTGGCCTTGGCTTCTTTGTCTGGCTGATAGGGGGAAGCCTGGACAAACTGTTTTTTGCCGATTCCCTGCCAGATCCGACTTTTGGTACGCCGGGCCTGCTGTGGGCCTCGCTGACTCTGGCACTGCTGACATTGCCGGTGGTCATCGTTGCCACTGAAGAGGGGCTGTCGCGTATTCCTGAGTCGTTACGCCGGGGATCGCTGGCGCTGGGAGCCACTCAGGCAGAAACGCTGTGGCACGTCACGCTGCCCCTCGCCATCCCGGCAATGCTGACTGGCCTGATCCTGGCGGTAGCGCGTGCCGCCGGGGAAACCGCTCCCCTGATGCTGGTGGGGGTGGTGAAAATGGTGCCGGAACTGCCGGTGGACGCGGTCTTTCCTTATCTGCACCTTGACCGAAAATTTATGCACCTTGGCTTTCAGATCTACGATCTGGCCTTCCAGAGCCCGAATACCCAGGCCGATCGCCCGCTGGTCTTTGCCACGGCGCTGCTGCTGGTGACGATTATTCTGGCGCTGAACCTGCTGGCGATGGCGCTGCGCCATCGTCTGCGAGAGCGTTACCGGACGCTGATGAATTCATGATGGAGAAGAGTGTGATGTCTGACCAGCAGGAAAGCGCGCTGAAGGTGGAGAACCTTTCACTGTGGTACGGCGCGAAACAGGCGCTGAACAATATCAGTCTGGCGGTACCCCGGCATCGTATCACTGCGCTGATCGGTCCTTCAGGTTGTGGCAAGTCCACGCTGCTGCGTTGCCTGAACCGCATGAACGATCTGATTGACGGCTGCAGGGTTGAGGGGGAGATCCTGCTTAACCAGCAGCCGATCCTGAGCGCAACGCAGGATCTCCCCGCGCTGCGTCGCAGGGTGGGGATGGTGTTTCAGCGTCCTAATCCTTTTCCCAAAACTATCTATGAAAATGTGGTGTATGGCCTGCGGTTACAGGGTGTACGCGACCGTCGCGTTCTGGATGAAGCGGTCGAGCGTGCGCTGCGTGCAGCGGCTTTGTGGGGAGAAGTTAAGGATAACCTCTGGCAGAATGCACTGACCCTCTCCAGCGGCCAGCAGCAGCGGCTGGTGATTGCCAGGGCGATAGCCATCGAACCGGAAGTTTTGCTGCTGGATGAGCCTACTTCGGCGTTGGATCCGATCTCGACGCTGGTGATTGAAGAGCTGATGTCGACGCTGAAGCAGCATTTCACGCTGATTCTGGTCACTCACAATATGCAGCAGGCGGCACGCGTGTCGGATTACACGGCATTTATGCATCAGGGAAGCGTGGTCGAGTTTGGCGAGACGGACGACCTGTTTACCACGCCGCGCCAGCGACGGACGGAAGACTACATCACTGGCCGCTTCGGTTAAATGAAAAAAGGTGGCCTGCTGCCTGCGCTTCAGTCGTAAGCATGCCCTTCAGCAGGCAACTTCTTGCCGTCCAGCCACGCAGCATCGTCCTTCATCGCCAGCCGCCCCGCAACAAACCAGCTCACCACTAATGGATAGATAGCGTGTTCCTGGTTCTGCACTCGGGCGGTGACTTCATCAATGGTGTCATCGGCAAACACAGGAACTTTCGCCTGCAGAATAACCGGGCCGCCGTCCAGCTGTTCGGTGACGAAATGCACGGAGGTGCCGTGTTCTTCATCGCCGTTTTCAATCGCCTGACGGTGAGTATGCAGACCGGGATATTTCGGCAGCAGGGAAGGGTGGATATTCAGCATCCGGCCAGCATAGTGCTGCACGAACGCCGGACTGAGGATACGCATGTAGCCCGCCAGCACCACCAGATCGGGGGCGTAAGCATCCATTTCCAGCATCAGCTGGCGGTCAAAGGCTTCACGGTCGGCAAACTGCGAGGCAGCCAGCGCGTGGGCCGGAACACCTGCTTCACGCGCCCGCTCAAGCCCGAAGGCTTCGGACTTGTTACTGAACACGGCAGCGACGCTGCCGTTAATCCGTCCCTGCTGGCAGGCATCCAGAATTGCCTGAAGGTTGCTTCCCTGGCCGGAAACCAGCACGACTAACCGTTTCATGCGTTAATGACCACACGCTCTTCAGAATCAGAAGCGTTAATCACGCCGATTTTCCAGGCTTTCTCGCCTGCTTCAGTCATCAGTTGAACCGCTTTGTCCGCTTCGCTGGCGCTCAGGGCAATCACCATGCCGACGCCGCAGTTAAAGGTGCGATACATTTCAAAGCGGCTGACGTTGCCCGCTTGCTGCATCCAGCCGAATACCGCAGGCCACTGCCAGCTTGACTCTTCCAGCACCGCCTGGGTGTTGTCTGGCAGCACGCGCGGGATATTTTCCCAGAAGCCGCCGCCGGTCAGGTGAGCAATAGCGTGAACGTCAACCTGTTCAATCAGGCTGAGGATATTTTTGACGTAGATACGGGTTGGGGCCAGCAGGTGGTCGGCAAGAGATTTGCCTGCCAGCTGGGTCGCTTCCGGATCGGTTTTGCTGACTTCCAGAATCTTGCGCACCAGCGAGTAGCCGTTGGAGTGCGGGCCGCTCGAGCCCAGCGCGATCAGCACGTCGCCATCCTGCACTTTGCTGCCGTCAATAATTTCTGATTTTTCCACCACACCAACGCAGAAGCCAGCCACGTCATAATCTTCGCCGTGGTACATGCCGGGCATCTCAGCCGTCTCACCACCCACCAGCGCACAGCCAGACTGAGAACAGCCTTCAGCAATACCGGTGATCACGCTGGCCGCGGTATCCACGTCCAGTTTGCCGGTGGCATAGTAGTCAAGGAAGAACAGCGGCTCGGCGCCCTGTACCACCAGATCATTCACGCACATCGCGACCAGATCGATACCGATGGTATCGTGGCGTTTCAGGTCCATCGCCAGACGCAGCTTGGTGCCGACGCCGTCAGTGCCGGAAACCAGAACGGGCTCACGGTATTTTTGCGGCAGCGCACAAAGGGCACCGAAACCGCCCAGTCCACCCATCACTTCCGGGCGACGAGTCTTTTTCACTACGCCTTTGATACGATCGACTAAAGCATTACCAGCATCAATATCTACGCCGGCGTCTTTATAGCTGAGAGAGGTTTTGTCGGTCACTGCGAAATCCCCACGCGGTTATGCGGTTGTGGTGGTATGGAAAATAAAGCGCGGCAATTCTAACAGCGCAGGCAAACGTTTGCGAGTGCCTTCTTCTGCCACATTGCGGATAGCTGAATTTTAGCCAATTCTTGTCAGAGTGCCGGGATTGGTCAGAAGTTGTATTAAGTGGTAGGGCAGAGCGCTGAAATGGCGCTATAATCTCGCGATTTTTTTTTGCAGCTTAACACTCCGGGAGTACAACAATGAAGATCGTGGAAGTCAAACACCCGCTGGTCAAACATAAACTGGGCCTGATGCGCGAGCATGACGTAAGCACCAAACGCTTTCGTGAACTCGCTTCAGAAGTGGGAAGTTTGCTGACTTATGAAGCCACCGCTGATTTAGCAACCGAAACCGTCACCATCGAGGGCTGGAACGGTCCGGTAACCATTGAGCAGATTAAAGGCAAAAAGATTACCGTGGTGCCGATCCTGCGCGCAGGCCTGGGCATGATGGAAGGCGTACTGGAACACGTTCCCAGCGCGCGAATCAGCGTGGTGGGTGTCTACCGTGATGAAGAAACGCTGGAACCGGTTCCCTACTTCCAGAAGCTGGTGTCCAACATCGAAGAGCGCATGGCGCTGGTGGTTGACCCGATGCTGGCGACCGGCGGTTCAATGATTGCCACTATCGACCTGCTGAAGAAAGCCGGTTGCACCAGCATCAAAGTGCTGGTGCTGGTGGCGGCGCCCGAAGGCATCGCCGCGCTGGAGAAGGCGCACCCGGATGTGGAACTGTATACCGCGTCAGTCGATCAGGGGCTGAACGAGAAAGGGTATATCATCCCGGGTCTGGGTGACGCAGGCGATAAGATTTTTGGTACCAAGTAAAAGATGTTCAAGCCGACCAGAGAGTCGGCTTTTTTTTGGCAAAACTAAAGGGTAAACACTATGACGCGTCGCGCTATCGGCGTCAGCGAGCGGCCACCGCTACTGCAGACCATTCCACTCAGTTTCCAGCATTTATTCGCCATGTTTGGCGCAACAGTGCTGGTTCCGATCCTGTTCCACATCAATCCGGCCACCGTGCTGCTGTTCAACGGCGTTGGCACGCTGTTGTACCTGTTTATCTGTAAGGGAAAAATTCCGGCCTATCTGGGTTCCAGCTTTGCTTTTATTTCCCCGGTGCTGCTGCTGTTGCCGCTGGGTTATGAAGTGGCGCTGGGCGGCTTTATCCTCTGCGGCGTGCTGTTCTGCCTGGTGGCGCTGATTGTCAAAAAGGCCGGCACTGGCTGGCTGGACGTGATGTTCCCTCCGGCAGCGATGGGCGCTATCGTGGCAGTGATCGGGCTGGAGCTGGCGGGGGTGGCTGCCAATATGGCCGGTCTGCTGCCAGCCAACGGTGCATCAGCAGACAGTAAAACTATCCTGATTTCGATGGTGACGCTGGCGGTGACGGTGTTGGGTTCTGTGCTGTTCCGCGGCTTTATGGCGATCATTCCGATTCTGATTGGCGTGCTGGTCGGCTACGCGCTCTCCTATTTTATGGGCATCGTTAACTGGTCGACGGTGGAAGCTGCACCGTGGTTTGCACTGCCAACCTTCTACAAACCCCGCTTCGAGTGGTATGCGATGCTGACCATCCTGCCGGCCGCGCTGGTGGTGATTGCCGAGCACGTCGGGCATCTGGTGGTGACCGCGAACATCGTGAAAAAAGACCTGCTGAAAGATCCGGGCCTGCACCGCTCAATGTTTGCTAACGGTATCTCAACGGTGATGTCCGGCTTTTTTGGATCCACGCCTAACACCACCTACGGCGAGAATATCGGCGTGATGGCAATCACCCGCGTGTACAGCACCTGGGTGATTGGCGGTGCTGCGATTCTGGCGATCCTGCTCTCCTGTGTGGGCAAACTGGCGGCGGCCATACAGGCGGTGCCGGTTCCGGTGATGGGCGGCGTGTCACTGCTGCTGTACGGAGTCATTGGCGCTTCAGGGATCCGCGTGCTGATCGAATCGAAAGTGGATTACAATAAGGCGCAGAACCTGATCCTGACCTCGGTGATCCTGATTATCGGCGTGAGCGGTGCCACGGTGCATATCGGCGCCGCCGAGCTGAAAGGCATGGCGCTGGCGACGATTGTGGGGATTTGCCTGAGCCTGATCTTCAAAGCTATCAGCCTGATCAGGCCGGAAGAAGTGGTACTCGATCCGCAGGATCGCGACCGCGTTTAAGTTCACGGGCGGCTGCGGGCGCCCGTTTCATTATCTTCATAAAGTTGTGATAAACTTGCGCCGGATTTTGCCCGATCAACACTGAGGTGCTTCTGAACACACCGGCACAGCTGTCATTGCCACTGTATCTGCCCGATGACGAAACCTTCGCCAGCTTCTGGCCGGGGGAAAATCCGTCTCTGATTGCCGCGCTGCAAAGTGCGTTGCAGCAGGAGCACGGCAGCTATCTCTATTTCTGGTCGCGGGAAGGTGGCGGGCGCAGTCATCTGCTGCATTCTGCCTGTGCGGAGCTCTCGGCCCGTGGGGAAGCGGTGGGCTACGTGCCGCTGGACAAGCGCACCTGGTTTGTTCCGGAAGTGCTGGATGGCATGGAGCAGCTGGCGCTGGTCTGTATCGACAATATTGAGTGCATCGCCGGGGATGAGCCATGGGAAATGGCGATCTTCGATCTCTATAACCGCATTCTTGAAACCGGACGCACCCGTCTGCTGATCACTGGCGATCGCCCGCCACGCCAGCTCAATCTGAAATTACCCGACCTTGCCTCGCGCCTCGACTGGGGGCAAATCTACCGTCTGCAGCCTCTGTCTGATGACGATAAGCTGCAGGCATTGCAGCTGCGGGCCAGGCTGCGTGGCTTTGAGCTCCCGGAAGACGTGGGACGCTTTCTGCTCAAGCGCCTCGACCGTGAAATGCGTACGCTGTTCGTGACCCTGGATAAGCTGGATCGTGCTTCGATCAGCGCCCAGCGTAAGCTGACCATCCCCTTTGTGAAAGAAGCGCTCGACCTCTGAACCCTTCCGGCCAGATTACAGAATCTCCAGCACCTGCTCGGGCGGTCGGCCCAGCCGCGCTTTGCCGAGGGCAATCACAATCGGGCGTTCGATCAGTTTCGGGTTTTCCACCATGGCCTGCAGCAGCCGATCTTCACTCAGCGTCTCATCCGCCAGCTTCAACTCTTTATAGATCTCTTCTTTGTTACGCATCAGCTGGCGGGCAGAATGGAAACCCAGCTTTCTGAGCAGCGCTTTTAACGTGGCGATATCAGGTGGTGTTTCCAGATACAGCACCACCTGCGGGCTGAGGCCTTTTTCCTCCAGCAGCGACAGCGTTTCACGGCTTTTGGAACAGCGAGGGTTGTGGTAAATCTGCACGTCAGACATGTTCATCCTTACTATGATTTCTGATACTGGCGGAAACGCTGCTGCAGCTGGCGCAGCTGATCAATACGGGCGTCGTAGCGGGCCTGTTTCAGGCTGCCCAGCGGCACGAAGGAACTGGCGCTGCTCAGACTGCGGATCGCCTGATCGAGCTGGCCGTTCAGCGCCAGGCTTTCCGCCCGGGCGGCCTGCTCTTCATCGGTCAGGCCCTGATCGGCAGAGGCCTGCGCCAGCAGATCCCAGCCGTTAGGATCGTCCTTATGCGCCCAGGTGTAGCGATAGAGGATCTTACTGGCACTGGCCGGTTGCTTCGCCTCAACCCAGGCGTTAGCCAGGTTGAGCTGTACCACCGGGCTGGCACTCGCCCCTTTGGCGGCCTGCAGCAGGGCGATCGCCTGCTGTGGCTGCTTCAGCCCGATATCGATATCGGTCATGATATCCAGGTACCAGACGTTGCCGGGCTGTTTTGCCAGCAGCGGGGCAATGATTTTTTTGGCATTGTCATAGCTTTTTGCCTGCAGGAACTGCACCGCTTTACCGTACTGCGCGGCAGCCTGTTCGCGGGTATTGCCTTTATTCAGCGTATCCAGCAGGTCATCGGTCAGCTGATTCTGCCCGGTGGCGTACATGCCCAGCGCGCGCACTTTAGCCATGTAGTAATCCTGTGAGGACTGCACCACCACCGGCTTCATCTGATTTGCACGGTTGCGTGCATCTGACAGGCGGCTGTCCGGCAGTGGGTGAGTCAGCAGCATTTCCGGCGGTTTAGAGGCGAAGCGCGACTGATCGGCCAGTTTTTGCAGGAAGTTCGGCATTGCTTCGGGATCGAATCCGGCACGTTGCAGAACCTGAATGCCGATGCGATCCGCCTCCTGCTCATTTTGCTGGGTAAAGCTGATCACACCCTGCTGCGTTCCGGCCAGTGTCCCGCTCAGGGCGGCCATCCCGGCCTGTGGGTTAGCCATTGCCAGCAGGATTGAGCCCAGCGCGCCAACCCAGGTCAGCGGCGCATTACGCTGCTGCTCTTCCATCGCCCGCGCCAGATGACGCTGTGTGACGTGGGAAATTTCGTGTGCCATCACCGAGGCCAGCTGGCTTTCATTATCGGTATAGCGGAACAGGGCAGAGTGCAGTACCACATTGCCGCCAAAGAAGGCGAAGGCATTAATCTCATCATTGCTGATCAGAAAGAAGTGAAAAGGCGTTTTCACCGACCAGGCATGAGTCACCAGACGCTGGCCAAGCTGATTGATGTAATCATTCAGCAGCGGGTCGTTAATCAGTGGGGCACTGCCGCGCAGCTGGCGGACGTAAAAGTCACCCATCTGCATTTCCTGATTAATGGAAAGGGTGTTACCGGCCGTGGTTCCGATATCGGGCAGGCTGTCGCTGACGTCGGCAGTAGCCGCCACGGAAGTAGCCGCTGCTGCTGTGACCAGTGAGGCCAGTGCGCATTGTTTCAATCGGTTAATCATGCTGAATCCCATTCTGATGATGTCCTCATTTGACCGGTTGCCGCCAGGCATTCAGGCCAGCCTTCCCGGGCTGGAAGTTTTGCAGGTTATCTTAACCACAGGTGTGGCGGAAGGAAACGGGTGGGGGAGCGATAAAATGCAGCAGAATGTTATCAGCAGTCAAAAATTGCATAAAAAAATTGAATAACATCGCTCTGCCTTGCCGATCGTAGGGAGGGGATTTTATGAACTCCCGGTGACGTTCTGGCAAAAAGAATCAGGTTTGTTTTTCGTAACACCCGGCATACTTCATTAAAGTCAGGTAAGTTTATTCAATAAATCTGAGGTTGGCACAGAATTTGATTAGGTTTACTCCGAAAAATATTCCGGAAGAGCCGGTCTGTCATTCGGGGTAAAATAACAAAATTTATATTTACTGAGCGTGAGTACATTTATTTTAGTGCCATAATATACAAGCGAAAATTAAGCGTGTTCTTCAGAATGTAAATGATGGACTTTATTGCTGTCAGCACACCGGTTCGCCATTTCTTTCGATAAATCCGGAAGGTTCTGTTAATAAGTGGCGCTTATTTTTACGCTCTTTGAGTGATGAGGAGCCTGTCTGGCTGGACCGATCGAATTATTAATAATTACCCTGCTGAACAAGTTGCCTCTTTTCCTCTTTTTGCCAGCGTAACATTCCGCCCCGGCTATGTTATAGATCTTATCTCGTTGGTGAAACCCTGCGGTAAAACAACGTCTGACCCTGAATCGCCTGACCTGTAGCCCAGTTGCGGAGAGCATCCTATGCGCCCAGTTGTATCCTATGTCTTCATCGCCGTATTGGCGGGTTTTGTGGGAGCCAGTTTTACAAAAGCTCCCGAAATAGCGGATAAATTTAATGAGCATTTCGGCACTCACCCCACCGACCCGGAAGGATTCTGGTCAACTCCGGCGATTGCGGGATATGGCAAGATCCATTACGAGGCTGACGCAGCCTATAAGCCTGCCGTCGGCGACAGCAATAAAATTATCTTCCAGATTACCAAAGCGGAAAATGGCCCAAACGATCCTAATCTGGGTCTGGAACGTGTGGCGCGAGTGGTGAATTTATATGTGGCATCAGGTGTGCCTGTCGATCAGCTTAAATTTGTCGTCTCCGTGACTGGCGACGGCACGCCGGCAATGCTAAATAACGAGCAATATAAAAAAATGTTCGGTATGGATAACCCTAACCTGAAACTGATTGGTGAATTGCGCGCTAAAGGCGTCGATGTTTCAGTGTGCGATCAGTCCGTGGCTTTCCATCATTTCCGGCATGACTGGATTGATCAATCTGTGACCCATGCGTTGTCCAGCCCAACCACCGTTTCCACGCTGGAGAACCAGGGGTACGCGTTCCTCGCGATGTAAACCGCTGTGCATTCATGCCTCCCGGCGGGTCACCCTGCCGGGGCTGAAACTCCCCCTGCCGGCGTGTCATACGCCGCTATTTTTTATTCATTTTTCTGTCATACAGCGCTGCTAATTTTCTCGCCATGAGATCGATCTCAGTGAGTGTGAGCAGATGACGGATTTACTACGGGTGGCAAAACTGGCAGGTGTTTCGCGGGCGACCGCCGCAAGGGCGTTTTCTTCACCCGAGCTGGTTCGCGAAGCAACACGGCTTAAAATTTTTGCCGCTTCTGAACAGGTGGGCTTTCGTCCAAACCTGATCGCCCGCCAGCTGCGTACACAATCCTCCCGCACGCTGGGCGTGCTGCTGCCGTCGTTGAGCAATCCGGTTTTCGCTGAACAGCTGCAGGCGATGGAAAAGGCCGCGCAGCAACAGGGCTACTCGCTACTGATTTCAACCAGCGATTATCAGCCCCAGCGGGAAGCCGAGATTGTCGAAAACATGCTGCGCCAGCGCGTCGATGGTCTGGTGCTGACGGTAGCCGATGCGGACAGCAGCAAAGTACTGGCGAGCCTGCAGCAGGAAGCGGTGCCGGTGGTGCTGGTGCATAACGCTCCCCGGACTCTCAGCGTGCCTTCAGTTTGTGTTGATAACCGTGAGGCCGTTCGCCAGGCCACCGCTCATCTGCTGGCGCTGGGACACCGGCATATCGGGATGATTGCCGGCCCGATGTTACAATCAGACCGTGCCCGTCAGCGCTACCTGGGCTACTGCGATGCCATGAGCGGCGCAGGCTTAAGCCCGTCAGTGGTGCTGGAGATGCCCAGCCATACCCACTCCGATTTACTGATGCTTGAACCCGTATTAAAGGGGCCTCAGGCAATGACCGCACTGCTTTGTACCAATGACCTGCTGGCGATCAGCGTGATGGGTGAACTGATGCGTGCGGGCTACCGCGTGCCGCAGCAGATCTCCATCGTCGGCTTCGACGGCATCGATCTTGGGCGACTGGTTTATCCGTCGCTGACCTCGGTAGTGCAACCTTTACAGAACATGGGAACCCGCGCGGTGAGTCATCTTCTGGCGTTAATCGCCGGAAAGACGCCGCTTCCCGTCTCGCCGCTGCCGGTGCAGCTGCGGATCGGTGAGAGCATCGCGTCCCCGCCTGGTCTGCTTTAGCCAACACCTTAATGTCACCCTTACACCAACATCCGGGAAAACTTATGTTACAGCGTAAACAGTTCACCAATATAGCCGCCGCCGCGCTGCTGGCAGGTACAGCCCTGGTCAGCCAGCTGGCCTCGGCTGCTGAAGCAATCTGTTATAACTGCCCGCCAGAGTGGGCCGACTGGGGAACCCAGCTGAAAGCCATTGCCAGAGATACCGGGATCAACGTTCCGCAGGACAATAAAAACTCTGGCCAGGCTCTGGCACAGATAGTGGCGGAAAAAGCCAATCCTGTAGCGGATGTGGCCTATCTGGGCGTGACGTTTGGTATTCAGGCGGCAAAATCTGGCGTGGTGGCGGAGTACAAACCGGCTGAGTGGAAGGACATTCCTGCCGGGATGAAAGATCCGGACGGCAAATGGGTGGCACTGCACTCCGGCACCATGGGTTTTATGGTCAACGTTGATGCGCTGGGTGGCCTGCCGGTTCCGCAGTCGTGGAATGACCTGCTGAAGCCGGAATACAAAGGCATGGTCGGTTTCCTCGACCCTTCAAGCGCTTTTGTCGGTTATGTTGGCGCAGTGGCGGCTAATCTGGCGATGGGCGGGACATTGCAGGACTTTGGTCCTGGCCTGGCGTACTTCAAAAAGCTGTCGGCGAACAAACCTGTCGTGCCAAAACAGACCGCTTATGCGCGCCTGCTGTCCGGCGAGATCCCGATCATGCTGGACTACGACTTCAACGCTTACCGTGCAAAGTATAAGGATCACGCCAACGTCGCTTTTGTGATCCCGAAAGAGGGCAGCATCACCGTTCCTTACGTTATCAGCCTGGTGAAAAACGCCCCGCATGGCGATAACGGCAAAAAAGTGATCGATTATGTGCTTTCTGACAAAGGCCAGGCAATCTGGGCAGATGCTTATCTGCGCCCGGTGCGTATCAGCGCCATGTCGGCTGAAGCGAAAAAACGCTTCCTGCCTGACAGTGATTATGCCCGTGCGAAGACCGTAGATTATCAGCAGATGGCCGACGCACAGAAAGCCTTCTCTGCTAAATACCTGAGTGAGATCCAGTAATGTCCATGCCGTCTGTCCGCACCGACGCGCGAACTAAAGCAGGAGTGCGTTTCACCCTGCTGTCGCGCAAGGTGAAGGTGCAGTGGATGCTGGTTCCGGCGCTGGTGTTTTTTGCCGCTTTCTGGCTGCTGCCTTTCGCCACGCTGGTGATGATGGGAATGCAGCCGGATAACAGCACCCGGATCAATGCTTACTGGACAATACTGACTCAGGCTCAGTACCTGCGCAGCCTTGGCGTCACCGTCCTGCTTTCCCTGCTGGTGTCTGTGCTGGCGGTGGCGATTTGCGCCATCGTTGGCTGCTTCCTTGCCCGCCATCGCTTTGCCGGACGCGCGTTGCTGCTGGTGGTGCTGACTTTCCCGCTGGCGTTTCCCGGCGTGGTAGTGGGGTTTCTGGTGGTGATGCTGGCCGGGCGTCAGGGGCTGCTGGCGCAAATCGGCCTGGCGTTGTGTGGTGAGCGCTGGATGTTTGCCTATTCGCTGAGCGGTCTGTTCGTTGGCTACCTTTACTTCTCTGTTCCAAGAGTGGTGATGACGCTGGTGGCCGCCTGCGAAAAACTGGATACCTCACTGGAAGAAGCCGCCCGCTCGCTGGGGGCAAGCCAGTGGCGGGTGGTCTGGGATGTGATTGTGCCGGGCATTGCTCCGGCCCTGTTTTCCAGCGGCGCCCTATGTTTCGCCACCAGTATGGGCGCGTTTGGCACCGCTTTTACCCTCGGTACTGACTTAAAGGTTCTGCCGCTGACGATTTACGGTGAGTTCACCAACTATGCCAATTTTGCCACTGCTGCCGCGCTTTCGGTGGTGATGGGCGGTGTGGCCTGGCTGGCGCTGGTGCTGGCTCGCTGGCTGGCCGGTGAACATAAGGAGAGTACGTGATGAAACGATCCGCTCTGTTCTGGTTACAGCTGATGTTCACTCTCAGCCTCTGCCTGTTTATGGTCGTACCCATCGTACTTTCGCTGCTGGCGGGTGTGACTGAAAACTATTTTATTGGTCTTAAGAGCGGCCTGACTCTTCGCTGGGTGATCGAAGTCTGGCAGATGTATGCCGGGACCATCTGGTTGTCGCTGCTGATCGCGATCAGCTGCCTGGCCTGCGTAGTGATGCTGGGCGTGCCTGCCGGCTGGGGATTACTGAAAACGCCGTCCCGTTGGGCCAGCCGCATTGAAGAGTTCCTGCTGCTGCCGGTGGCGTTGCCGGGACTGGCAACCGCGCTGGGGTTAATCCTGATCTATGGCGGTTTCCACGGCCTGCGGGGCAGCTGGCTGTTCATTCTGATTGGACATGTGTTGTTCACGTTGCCGTTTATGGTGCGGCCGGTACTGGCGGTGATGCGCACCAGCCAGCTGCTACAGCTGGAAGAGGCGGCAGCCAGTCTGGGGGCCAGTTTCTGGCGACGTTTCTTCACCGTTATTGTGCCTAACTGCCGCAATGGGATCCTGGCTGGGGCGTTTATGGTCGTGACGCTGTCGATCGGTGAATTCAACATCACCTGGATGCTGCACACGCCGCTGACCAAAACTCTGCCGGTGGGGCTGGCCGACAGCTACGCCTCAATGCGGCTGGAAGTGGGCTCCGCTTATACGCTGATTTTCCTGGCGATGATTCTGCCGCTGCTGCTGGCACTGAGCTGGCTGACCCAGCTGGCGCAGCGCCGTGCCGGCGCGCGGGCTTTACCTGTTAAGGAGACGGTCTGATGGCAGACTCCCTGAGTATTCTTTTACGTCAGTGCTCACGCACTTTTGCGGGTGGGGCCACGGCCCTGCACCCTCTGGATCTGGACATTGTAGCCGGTGAAACGCTGGTTTTGCTGGGGCCGTCGGGCTGCGGAAAAACCACCACTCTGCGCATTATCAGCGGGCTGGAATCCCCGGATGCCGCTGGGGAAGTGTGGTTTGGCGATCGCAATGTCACCGCGCTGCCAATTGAAAAACGCAACGTCGGGATGGTATTCCAGCACTACGCGCTGTTCCCGAATATGAACGTGGCTGAAAACGTGGGCTACGGCCTGCGTATTCAGGGCGTGGCGAAAACTGAAATCCGCGAGCGGGTGAATGACATGCTGGCAATGGTCGATTTGCTGCCGTTTGCCACACGCCCCGTTCAGGCTTTATCCGGCGGGCAGAAGCAGCGCGTTTCGCTGGCTCGTGCTCTGGCGGCTCGGCCTAAAGTGTTGCTGTTTGATGAACCCCTGGCGGCACTGGACGTTAAGCTGCGCGAACGCCTGCGTGAAGACATCGGTCACCTGCTGCGCAAGTTGGGCATGACTGCGGTTTATGTCACTCACGATCAGCAGGAAGCGATGGCGCTGGGCGATCGAATTGCCGTGCTCGAGCGCGGGCGGATAGCGCAGATCGGCACCCCGCAGGAAATCTATCAGCATCCTGCCACGCGTTTTGTGGCAGATTTTGTCGGCGCAATTAACTGTATCAGCGAGCCGCACCCGGGCTCACCGGCGCGGTATTGTCGCCCGGAAGATATTCAGTTGGGCGAGGTCATTGCGGGTCAGCGCTGCGGACGCATCGTCGAGAAATTATTTCTCGGTGCCAGCCAGCGGTTGTTCATTGATATTGGCATGGATAAGCCGATCCAGGTTGAACGCTCTGCCCGTGAACAGTGGCAGGCCGGTCAGCAGGTGGGCGTAATCGTCAGTGATGATGTGGTGATGAACTTTTCATCTTCAGAACAGGAAAAATAATGTCGACTCAGCAACCGGTTCTGGTCGCCCAGATTAGCGACCTGCATATTAAAGCCCACGGGAAACTGTCGTATCGCAAAGTGGATACGTCTGGCGCGCTGCGTAAAATGATTGCCCGCCTGAATGCCCTGCAGCCTCGCCCCGACACGGTGGTGATCACTGGCGACCTGGTGGATTTCGGCACTGAAGATGAGTACCAGACGCTGAAAGAGGAGTTACAGGCGCTGGAAATTCCCTTCTGGCTGATGGCCGGTAACCATGACGACCGGCAGATGCTGCGCAAGGTTTTTGCCGATCGGCCCTGTCTGTTCCAGCACCCGCAATTTATCCAGTGGGAAGGAGAGTGCGGGCCGCTGAAACTGCTGGCTCTGGACTCAACCGTGCCGCAACAGCCACAGGGTGAGCTGTGCGAAGAGCGGCTGAGCTGGCTGGCAGAGCGCCTGCGTGCGGAGCCACTGCGCCCAACGCTGGTGATGCTTCATCACCCACCCTTCATCAGCGGGATTGGGCATATGGACCGGCAGCGGCTGGTTAATCCCCAGGCGCTGGCTGAGGTGATTGAACGCCATCCACAGGTTGAGCGCGTATTGTGCGGCCATGTGCATCGCAGCATGCAGGTCAGGTTTGCCGGAACGCTGGCATGCAGTGCACCAGGCGTTTCTCATCAGGTGGCATTTGATTTAAGCGAGCAGGGGGCGGCGAATTTTTGCCTTGAGCCGGCGGGTTTTTTGCTGCACCGCTGGACGGAGGATCAGGGCGTGGTGACCCACCAGTGCGTGGTGGAGACTTTTGCGGGGCCATACCCCTTCTATGATGAGAACAGGCTTATCGATTAATTCCGATTATTGCTGGTTTAAATGGCTGCCTGTTATTCCCAAAAGGCATGAGAGGTGTACAATTGGCGTTGTGCTTTACCAGGGCATAACACGCACTTAAGACAAACGCGCGCATAAAATAATAAGGCGCTCTATTATGAAACATCTCACTCAGGTTAGCCCATGCTGAGGCTTAGCCGGCCTAAAACGGACTTGCGCACGCTCATTACATTGTTAGCCGTGGCCAGCATCGTCATTACCCTGGCCAATTCGCTATACGCCACCTGGCGCGTACAGCGCGATGTGCTGATCAATAACACACTCGAATCCAATCGCGTTTACGCCACTAAACTGGCCTCGACCACTGAAATGTTCTTCCAGCTGGCGCAGTCGCAGCTTGCCTACAGCGCCAGAAATCTGGGGAAAGACATGGGCAGCGATGCGATGATGCAGAGCGAAGTGGAGCGGCTGCGTCAGCAGACCAACAGCTTCAACTCAGTGGTGATTGTGGATGCCGATGGCTGGGTGAAGGCGATTTCGCCGGAATCCCTGATGCTGAAAGGCATGCACCTGACCACCACCGCCACGCAGCAGGCGCTGGCGCAGAAAAAGCCGTTGATTGCCAAACCGAGTATTTCAGCAGCCAATAACCTGATGGTATTTGGCTCTTATCCGGTCTGGTCGCCCACAGGTACCTATCTCGGCTTTGTCGGCGGCACTATCTACCTGAAAAAGAAAAGCATTCTGAACGAGCTGCTGGGCGAGCAATTCTACCGGGACGGCTCGTCACTGTATGTGGTGGATGAAGATAACCGCGTGCTCTATCACCAGAACAACAAGCTGGTTGGACAGAAAATTCCCCAACTGGTCGGGGACGACCTGAAGAAGAAAAGCAGCAACGGTTTTCTCGAAGTGACCCGAGAAAGCGGTGAGCCGATGCTGGCGGGTTATGCCATGGTGCCTGCCGCGGGCTGGACCATAGTGGCACTGAAGCCGACCCAGGCCACTCTGGCTCCGCTCAGCAGTCTGCTGCTGAAGGTGCTGCAGCATTCGGTGCCGTTTGCGCTGCTGACGCTGGTTATCGCCTGGATTCTGGCACGGCTTATCGCTCTGCCGCTGTGGCAGCTGGCGCGTAAGGCCAGCCAGATGGATGCGCAGGGCGTGTCCACAGAGATTAATGGTATCCGTTCCTGGTACTATGAGGCCGCGCAGATCAAGCGGGCGTTACTGGCCGGTATCGGGCTGCTGCAGGATAAAATCGGTCGCCTGAAGTTCGAGGTGCAGACCGATCCGCTGACGTCGCTGCTCAACCGCCGTGGGCTCAATGCCGTGCTGGAGTACTTTCTGGCTACCCGTCAGCCGTTTGCGGTACTGGCGCTTGATATTGATTACTTTAAAAAGGTCAACGATACCTGGGGCCACGATGTGGGTGACCAGGTGATTCAGAGCGTGGCGAAGCAGCTGGAAAAAAGCTCGCGGCAGACTGATGTGGTGTGTCGTAACGGTGGTGAAGAGTTTCTGATGATCCTGCCGGGCGCCGGGCGTGAGATTGCCGTGGCGATCGCCGAGCGCGTTCGTAAGAAAATCGAATCCCTGGCGCTGCCTTCCGTCGGGCATATCACGATTTCCATTGGCGTGGCCTTCTGGTCAGCCGATGAATCGCCGACAGAGCGCGCATTTAAGCAGGCCGACGATGCGCTGTACCAGGCAAAAAATGCGGGGCGTAACCGTGTGGTCACCGCGCCGCAGCCGGTGCCCGCCGAGCTGGAACTCCAGCGTCATCAGGGTTAACGTCGGACCGGCTGTGCTTCGGGGGAGCCGGCCCGCCACGCGACATCCCGTCGTGCTTTCAGCTACACTCTTTCCCCTTCTTCAGTAAGCCAGGACCTCTTCCATGCTGGACCTTTTATTACAGTGGTATCGCCGCCGATTCAGCGATCCTCAGGCGATTGCGCTGTTGGCTATTCTGCTCGCCGCCTTCTGCATTCTGTTTTTCTTTAATGGTTTGCTTGCTCCATTACTGGTGGCGCTGGTGGTGGCTTACCTGTTGGAGTGGCCGACGGTGCGTCTGGAGCGTCTTGGCTGCTCGCGCACCTGGGCAACCAGCATCATCCTGATCCTGTTCGCCACGCTGTTACTGCTCCTGGTGCTGGTGGTGGCACCGGTCGCCTGGCAGCAGGGGATCAATCTGGTTCATGAGCTGCCTTCGATGCTTACCGGGCTGTACCGCTTTGCCACTCGTCTGCCGGAGCGTTTCCCGACGCTGATGGACGTGGGCATCGTCGATATCGTGGTGGATAACCTGCGCAGCCGCCTGAGCGGAATGGGTGACCAGCTGGTTAAATACTCGCTGGCCTCTCTGGTTGGCCTGATGACGCTGGCTATCTATCTGGTGCTGGTGCCGCTGATGGTGTTTTTCCTGCTCAAGGATAAAGAGCAGATGCTGGCCGCTATCAGCCGTCTGCTGCCGCGTAACCGCGGGCTGGCAGGGCAGGTATGGCAAGAGATGCATCAGCAGGTGTCCAACTATATTCGCGGTAAAGTGCTGGAGATGATTGTGGTGGGCATCGCTACGTGGATTGGCTTCCTGGCGATTGGCATGAATTACGCGCTATTGCTGGCAGTGCTGGTTGGCTTCTCGGTCATGATCCCCTATGTGGGGGCGCTGGCCGTCACTCTTCCGGTGGTCGGAGTGGGTCTGGCGCAGTGGGGGTTCGGCGGTGACTTCTGGACGATGATCATCGTCTACCTGATTATTCAGGGGCTGGACGGCAATATTCTGGTGCCGGTGCTGTTCTCGGAGGCGGTGAATCTGCACCCGCTGGTGATCATCCTGTCAGTGGTGATTTTCGGCGGTCTTTGGGGATTCTGGGGCGTGTTTTTTGCTATCCCGCTGGCAACCCTGATTAAGGCGGTGGTGCATGCGTGGCCGGACGAGCTGCATGCAGAGAAAAAGCGACTGAAGTAAGCAACAGGTTATAAAAGGGATTTTATAAAGAAATTCAAGACCTTTCATAACGGGCGGAGGCGGCCCCGCCCGCTACAGCATCAGGCTGACTTCAGGTAATCCATCACGATATCGTGGTGGTTACTGGTTTTGAAGTCATCAAACACTTTTTCAACTTTACCGTCGGTACCAATCAGGAAGCTGATGCGGTGAATGCCGTCATAGGTTTTGCCCATAAAGCTCTTCTCGCCCCAGATACCAAACTGCTCGGAAACCTGATGATCCTCATCCGAAAGTAAGGTGAAGTTCAAAAGTTCTTTTTCAACAAATCGCGACAGTTTTTCTGGCTTATCGGTGCTGATACCGAGAACTTCCACGCCCGCCTTCTTCAGCTCATCCATGCTGTCACGCAGGCCGCACGCCTGTACGGTGCAACCTGGTGTCATCGCTTTCGGGTAGAAATACACCAGAACGCGCTGTCCCTGGAAGTCGGTTAAATTTACTTGTTCGCCATCCTGATCGGGCAAGCTAAATTTCGGTGCTAAATCACCGGCTTTCAGTGGATTCATCACTACTCTCCATTTTTTCATCATGCTGTGGATACTGGACCACGCTAATAGTGCCCTGCGCTTGTAACTCTGTACAGAGGCGGTTAAACGCCTGCTCAATAAATGAAGCGTCCTGGCTGGCAGGACTGTGAGCCGTTATTTGAATATAGAGCAAGGGTGGCTGATTTTCTTGCGCAGGCTGGGTGCGGGACACCAGTTCAGCGATATTCATCTGATGGGAATCAAAGAGATCGGTAAAGCGTTCAATAATATGCGGTGAGTCCGTGACTTCCACCTGAACCCAGACAGTAGCAGGCATTGGCGGCCGTTCGCGGAAGGTGGTGCGCTTCATCACGATCAGCAGCTCCAGCTCTGCCCCCTTCAGCGGCAGGGTGGACTCAATCAGCGTAATGGCGTTCCAGCTGCCGGAAAGCAGCATAATAAAGGTGAACTCATCACCCAGCATGGCAAGACGGCTATCTTCAATATTGCAACCGCAGCTGCTGACGTGGCGGGTGATGGCGTTAACAATCCCCGGGCGGTCAACCCCCAGTGCGGTGATAACCAGATGATGTTGCTCTGACTGCGGCAAAATGATGCTTCCTGTATGTCTCAGTGATTAGCAATTGTGATAACCCTAAGGTAAACATAAAAAATACCCCCTGCCAAGGGGCCTGGGGGGGATGTCCGCTTGCTTTTCAATAGCCGTAAACCGTACCATGAAGCACTTGTTTGTGGAGGGGATGGCTAATGTTCACGGGAAGTATTGTTGCACTCGTTACGCCGATGGATGACAAAGGGTATGTCTGCCGTGCGAGTTTGAAAAAACTGATTGATTATCATGTTGCCAGTGGAACCTCGGCAATTGTCTCGGTAGGGACCACCGGTGAATCTGCCACACTGAGCCATGAAGAGCACGGTGACGTGGTCATGCTGACCCTGGAGCTGGCCGACGGTCGTATCCCGGTGATTGCCGGCACCGGCGCTAACGCCACGGCGGAAGGCATATCGTTGACCCGACGCTTTGAAAAGAGCGGCGTGGTGGGCTGTCTGACCGTGACCCCTTACTATAACCGCCCAACTCAGGAAGGTCTGTACCAGCACTTTAAAGCCATTGCAGAAAGCACCGACCTGCCACAGATGCTGTATAATGTGCCGTCGCGTACCGGCTGTGACATGCTGCCTGAAACGGTTGGCCGCCTGGCGAAGATCAAAAATATTATCGGAATCAAAGAAGCGACCGGGAACTTATCGCGGGTTAGTCAGATCCAAGAGCTGGTTGAAGAAGACTTTATTCTGGTCAGCGGCGACGACGCCTCTGCGCTGGACTTCATGCAACTGGGTGGCCGGGGCGTCATCTCCGTGACGGCAAACATCGCCGCGCGCGAAATGGTGGCGCTCTGCTCGCTTGCACAACAGGGTAATTTTGTGGAAGCTCGCCGCCTTAATCAGCGCCTGATGCACCTGCATCAGAAGCTATTTATTGAGCCTAATCCTATCCCGGTAAAATGGGCTGCTAAAAAATTAGGATTAATTGCAACCGATACGCTGCGTCTACCAATGACGCCGATGACTGATGCCGGTCGTCCGGTTGTTGAGCAGGCACTGAAAGACGCAGGCCTGCTGTAAATTTAGGGAGAATTAATGGCTTACTCAGTACAAAAATCCACGGTCGCCAAAGTCGTTGGATTATCGCTGGTGATGATGCTGGCCGCTTGTTCCAGCGATCAGCGCTACAAGCGTCAGGTCAGCGGCGACGAATCCTATCTGCAGGCCGCTGACGTCAGCGAACTGCATGCACCCGCAGGGATGATCCTGCCGTTGCAGAACGGGGATTTTGATATTCCATCCGCCAGCACCACCGGCGCGATTGGCAAGCAGTTGGACATCCGTCCGCCCGCTCAGCCACTGGCACTGATGAACGGAACCCGTTCTCAGTTCGCCGGAAACTCTGGCGTGCTGCTGCTGGACAACACCCGTAATGGTGCTCTGTGGCCGCAGGTGGTGGACGTGGTTCAGGCGCGCAATTACACCATTGCCAGCCGTACTGACGCCAGCCAGACGCTGTCTACCGACTGGGTGCAGTGGAACCGTGCTGATGAAGACCATCAGTACCGTGGCCGCTACCAGATCAGCGTGCAGCAGCAAGGCTATCAGCAGGCGCTGACCGTTAAGCTGCTGGAGCTACAGCAGGAAGGCAAAGTTGTGACCTCTCCGGTCCAGATCCAGCGTTATACCGCGCAGATGCTGAACGAGCTGAGCAGCGGTCTGGATAAGATGGAAACCACTCGGGAAGATGCTGCCGCCAAACGTAGCGCCACCCAGATCGATGTGCAGAGCGGTGCAGATGATACCGGCCTGCCGAATTTGATTGTGCGTGCGCCATTTAACACCGTCTGGGATCGTCTGCCAGCGGCACTGGGGCGTGTTGGCATGAAAGTGACCGACAAAAACCGTTCTCAGGGCAGCCTCAGCGTGACCTATAAAACGCCAGACAGTGAAGACTGGGACAAGCTGGGTGCAAAAGACCCTGGCCTGTCAAACGGCGATTACAAGCTTCAGGTCGGCGATCTGGATAACCGCAGCAGCCTGCAGTTCCTCGATCCGAAAGGCCATACGCTCACCCAGTCGCAGAACGACGCGCTGGTGGCCGTATTCGCAGCTGCCTTCAGCAAGTAACATCACAGGGCCGGAAACTTCCGGCCTTTTTTATTTTCTGCTGCGTAAACGATTGCTTCGGTTTTTTCGCCGCAGAACGTACAATAGTCCCCGCCAATTTTTTAGTTCTGTTATGTGGAGTTAACAAGATGCAAAAGCAAGCTGAGTTGTATCGCGGCAAAGCGAAGACCGTTTACAGCACCGAAAATCCGGACCTGCTGGTACTCGAATTCCGCAACGATACTTCAGCACTGGACGGTGAGCGTATCGAACAGTTTGATCGTAAAGGAATGATTAACAACAAGTTCAATTATTTCATTATGACTAAGCTGCAGGAAGCCGGGATCCCAACCCAGATGGAAGCGCTGCTCTCTGATAACGAAGCGCTGGTGAAGAAACTGGATATGGTGCCGGTCGAGTGCGTGGTGCGTAACCGTGCCGCTGGCTCGCTGGTGAAGCGTCTTGGCGTGGAAGAGGGCATGATCCTCAATCCGCCGCTGTTTGACCTGTTCCTGAAGGACGACGCCAAACACGATCCCATGGTCAATGAATCCTACTGCGAAACGTTTGGCTGGGTGAATAAAGAGAATCTGGCGCGTATGCGTGAGCTGACCTATAAAGCCAACGACGTGCTGAGCAAGCTGTTTCTTGATGCCGGTCTGATCCTGGTGGACTTCAAGCTGGAGTTCGGCCTGTTCAAAGGCGAAGTGGTGCTGGGCGATGAGTTCTCGCCGGATGGTGCGCGCCTGTGGGACAAAGAGACCCTGAACAAGATGGACAAAGACCGCTATCGTCAGAGCCTGGGTGGCCTGATCGAAGCGTACGAAGAAGTGGCAAATCGTCTGGGCGTTAAACTGGACTGATTTTTGCAGCTGCGGCGTTCTGCCGCAGCCTCTTTCTGCCGAGACTGGGTTCTCGTTTTTCTTCGCGGTATTTTCCCTCACTAAAGTCTTGATTCCGCCATACTCCGCTCGCCAACGCCTGTTAAGCTGGTGTTAGCTGGCTGCGCCGTCTAAAATCATTGCACTAATCGCGAAGTGATAATAGCAAGGGGAAGTTTATGCGTTGGCAAGGGCGCCGCGAGAGCGACAATGTGGAAGATCGCCGTGATGATTCTGGCGGCCCGACAATGGGCAATGGCCGCATGCGCATTCCGCGCGGCAAGGGCGGGATTATCCTGCTGATTATCGTCATGATAGCCGGTTACTACGGTTATGATTTGTCACCGTTGCTGACCGGTGAGTCCACCTCTCTTTCTCAGCCCGCCCCACAGCGGCAGGGGACCAGTCCTCAGCAAGATGAAGCGGCTAAATTCACTAAAGTGATCCTCGCCACCACCGAAGATACCTGGTCGAAAATCTTCCAGAAAATGGGGAAAACCTACACGCCACCTAAGCTGGTCATGTACCGCGGCGCAACGCGCACCGGATGCGGCACCGGTCAGTCAGTGATGGGGCCTTTTTATTGCCCGACTGACAGTACGGTTTATATCGACCTCTCATTCTACGACGAAATGAAAAACAAACTGGGTGCCGGTGGCGATTTTGCCCAGGGCTACGTCATTGCCCATGAAGTGGGGCATCACATCCAGCGCCTGCTGGGTATTGAAACCAAAGTCCGCCAGCTGCAGCAGGGAGCCAGCCAGACCCAGGTTAACCAGCTGTCAGTGAAAATGGAGCTGCAGGCCGACTGCTTTGCCGGGGTGTGGGGACATTACATGCAGCAGGAGAACGTGCTGGAACCGGGGGATCTGCAGAAGGCGTTAAACGCTGCCGAAGCCATTGGCGATGACCGATTGCAGCAGCAGAGCCAGGGGCGGGTGGTGCCGGACAGCTTCACTCACGGTACCTCGCAGCAGCGCTACACCTGGTTCAAAAAAGGCTTCGACAGCGGTAATCCGGGCCAGTGTGACACCTTCAGCCGTAGCTGATGGCGGATTTCAGCGACGTTATCGATCGCACTGCCGCCCTGAAACGCCAGGGACAGCGTCAGCTGCTGGTGCTGAGTGGCGAGGCAGAATGGTGCCAGCGGCTGACGCAGCAGTGGATGGAAAGACTACCGGGTGACTGGATGTGGCTGGGGGATGCGCCGCAAAGCCCGCTGCACTGTGCGCCGCAGGCGGCGCGAACCCTGCTGGGGCAGGAGTTTTTACATGCCGTGTTTGACGCGCGGGATGGGTTTAATGCCGAAGGGCTGGCGGTGCTGGCCGGCACGCTGAAGGCCGGAAGCTGGCTGTTGATCCTCGTTCCCGAGTGGCAACGCTGGCCTTTACTGGCGGACATCGACTCGCTGCGCTGGAGCGAAACCGCCACGCCAATTCCCGCTCCCAACTTCGTCCACCGCCTGCAGCAGCTGATGCTGCAGGATCCGCAGGTTGCCCTGCTACGCCAGCATTCTCCGCTGCGGTTACCCACCCTGCCAGTGAGCGACTGGCATCCTGATAACACCTCACAGCAGCAAAGTCTGCTAAATGAACTGCTGCACAGCCGGCCGGGCATCTTCGTTCTTATTGCGCCGCGCGGGCGTGGGAAATCGGCGCTGGCCGGTTCGCTGGCGGCCCGCTGGCCCGGACGTTGCCTGATCACTGCTCCGGCGAAAATCTCTACCGACGTGCTGGCGTCTTTCGCCGGGGAAGCGTTTGATTTCATCGCACCTGACCGGCTGCTGGCGCTTTCGCCGGAGCAGCGTCCGCAACATCTTGACTGGCTGCTGATTGATGAAGCCGCGGCTATACCGGCTCCGCTGCTGCATGAACTGATTCTCCTCGCTCCCAGGGTATTAATGACCACGACGTTGCAGGGCTATGAAGGGACCGGCCGCGGCTTCCTGCTGAAGTTCTGTGCCAGCCTGCCGGATGCGACAATCCTGAAGCTGGAGCAGCCGCTGCGCTGGTCGCGGCATGATCCGCTGGAGCGTTTTGTCGATAATGCGCTGTTATTCTCTGATGCAGAGTCTTCAGGTGATCAATCAGCGATCCACTATTGCTTCCCTCAGCAGTCGGACTGGCAGACCCGGCCTGAACTGCCTGCAGGCATGTATCAGCTGCTCGCCAGCGCCCATTACCGCACCTCGCCGCTGGATTTGCGGCGGATGATGGATGCGCCCGGCATGCACTTCAGCGCTGCGTTGCAGGGGAATAACGTGCAGGGCGCGCTGTGGCTGGTGGATGAGGGCGGCCTCAGTGACGCGCTGGCCTGGGCTGTCTGGGCCGGGTTGCGCAGACCTGGCGGCAATCTTGTGGCGCAGTCGCTTGCGGCTCATGGTGGCTGGCCGCAAGCCGCGATGATGCGCTCGCAGCGCATCAGCCGGATAGCCATCTCACCTGCGCTGCGGCGGTGTGGCATCGGGCGTGAAATGATACGGCAAAGCCTTGAGCGGGCTGAGGGGCTGGATTTTCTCTCCGTGAGCTTTGGCTATACTGACTCTTTATGGCGGTTCTGGCAGGCGTGTGGATTCAGGCTGGTCCGGTTTGGCACTAAGCCGGAGGCCAGCAGCGGTTGCTATACCGCGATGGCCATTCTGCCGCTGAGCACGCCGGGCCACGCTCTGGCAGTGAATGCGGCCGGGCGGCTGGCAAGGGACTGGCCCTGGCTGCAGCGTTTTATCAACGGCGTCAGCCCGGACTTGCCTGAGACCGGGAGTGCTGCGTCTGATGAGAATGACTGGCAGGAGCTTGCCGGTTTCGCCTGGGCACACCGGCCATTCGAGGCGAGCATCGGTGCTTTAGGAAGGCTTATCAGCCGGGTGCAGGGTCTGACGCTGCTGGAGGGCGCGCTGCTGCATGGGTTAACCGCAGCTCAGCTTTGCCAGCAATCTGGCCTGAGCGGCCGCAAAGCCTTACTGTCAGCCTGGCGGCAGGAAGCTCAGCGGGCACTGGCCTCACTGGACGCCCCGCAAAGTGCAGCGTGGCAGCGCTTGATTAAGTCATTAAATTAAATCCAACATCCCGGTCAAAAATTCTCAATTTTCTTCCGCACCAGCCGGCGTATAGTCGGTTTAACATTCCTCAGGAGGAAACCATGAAACTTGACCATTTCGTCGTTCAGCGTCCCACGTCCACCCCGGCACAGCTGTTTCTGCTGTTTCACGGCGCTGGCGATAATCCGGTGGCGATGGGCCAGATCGGCAGCTGGTTTGCTGAATCCTTCCCTGGCGCACTGGTGGTGAGTATTGGCGCACCGGAGTCCGGCAGCGAGCATGGCCGCCAGTGGTATCCCACTGACAACCTGACCGATGAAAGCCTGCAGTGCCGGGTGGATGCGATGATGGACAGCTTTGTCGGATCGGTTCATCACTGGCAACAGGACAGCGGCGTGAAGGCTGAAGCCACCGCGCTGATTGGTTTTTCGCAGGGCAGTACCATGGTACTGGAAGGGATCAAAGCCCGGCCGGGGCTGGCGGGGAGAGTCGTGGCTTTTTCCGGGCGTTTTGCCAGCCTGCCACAGCGTGCAACCCGCCGCACGACTGTCCATCTGATCCACGGGGATGACGATGATTTGGTGCCGTCGAGTTACGCTGAGCAGGCGGAAGCCAGCCTGCTGGCGCTGGGAGGCGATGTGACGTTGAACATCGTGGAAGACTTAACGCACGCTATTGACCATCGCGCCATGCAATATGCACTGGATCATCTGCACTATACCGTGCCGAAACGCTATTTCGATGAAGCGCTGAGTGGCAGTACGCCGGGAGATGAGGATGTCATCACTCTGATGCAGTGACTCATAAGCTGAGAGAGCAGGGGCACAGGCCCCTGCCATTGGGCTTATTTCTTCTCAGGCCAGTCGTCGTCGTCCCATTTATCGTTAAAATCACGATGCGGCGGCAGATCGGGCTTGTTGTGCATGTACTTTTTATGATCGATACGCTTCAAATCCTTATAGACGTTCATCAGCACGCCGACCATCAGCAGGATCACCAGGATCCACCAGTATTCTTTCAAAAATTCCATATCATCACCTGTCAGGCTATCAGCTGTTCCATAATGCGCTGGTACATACGGCTAAGCAGCTGCAGATCGGCGGCTTTCACACACTCATTGATTTTATGAATGGTGGCGTTGACCGGCCCTAACTCGACCACCTGCGCACCCATACGGGCAATAAAGCGCCCGTCAGAGGTTCCGCCGGTGGTCAGCAACTGCGGCTTAATTTCATTATAGTGCTCAACGGCGTTAACCACGGCATTCACCAGTTTACCCTGGCTGGTCAGGAAGGGCTGGCCGGAGATCCACCAGTCCAGCGTGTAGCGCAGCTGGTGGCGATCGAGTAATTCCTGTACGCGTTGCTTGATCATCGTATCAGTCAGTTCGGTACTGAAGCGGAAGTTGAACTGGACGAAGAACTCGCCGGGAATGACGTTATTGCTGCCGGTTCCTGCCCGCACGTTGGCAATCTGCATACTGGTTGGCGGGAAAAATTCATTGCCCTGATCCCATTCAGTCGCGACCAGCTCGTTCAGCGCCGGCAGGGCACGGTGGACCGGGTTATCCGCCAGATGTGGGTAGGCGACATGACCCTGAACGCCGTGCACGGTCAGGTTAGCGGTCATTGAACCACGACGACCATTTTTCACCACGTCACCGACGATTTCGGTACTGGAGGGTTCGCCAACCAGGCAGTAATCCAGACGCTCGTTGCGGGCCATCAGCGCCTCAACCACTTTCACCGTGCCGTTGGCAGCGCTGGCTTCTTCATCCGAGGTGATCAGAAAAGCCAGGCGGCCTTTGTGGTCAGGATTGCTGGCCACAAAGCGCTCCGCTGCGACAATCATCGCCGCCAGTGAGCCTTTCATATCTGCCGCGCCGCGCCCATACAGCATGCCATCGCGGATGGTGGGTTCAAAGGGCGGGTTGATCCAGCGGCTGGCATCGCCGGTTGGTACCACATCAGTATGCCCGGCAAAGGCCAGCGTTTCGCCCTGGCCGCGCCACGCCCAGAAGTTCAGGGTGTCGCCGATGTTCATGGGCTCCACGGTGAAGCCCAGCGCCTGCAGGCGCGCGATCATAATAGCCTGGCAGCCGGCATCATCCGGGCTGAGGGAAGGGCGACGAATAAGCTGCTGCGTCAGCTCAATGACCGGACAGAACATAATCAGGACTTCTCCGCAATAAAGGACTGGTAGGTGGTTTCACTGAAACCCAGCAGCATAGAGCCGTCGGCGCTGCAGAGCAACGGGCGTTTGATCATTGCCGGCTGTTCCAGCATCAGCTTACACGCTGCCGCCGCATTATTTACCGCGCTGCGCGTTTCTTCACTCAGTTCGCGCCAGGTGGTGCCGCGGGTATTAAGCAATGCTTCCCAGCCCAGCGTATCAATAAAGCCCTGCAGCTGCGGTGCTTCCAGTCCATCGGCACGGTAGTCATGGAATCGGTATGCCACGCCGCTGGCGTCCAGATACTTTCGGGCCTTCTTGATAGTGTCGCAATTTTTAATGCCGTACATCGTCAGCATGACCGTTCCCTTCTTTTTTCTGTGGGTTTCAACTATATTCGATACTGTTCAGGTGCTTAGTCTACAACGGATGCGCCTGCGAGGCAGCATGGAAAGGCGACGTTAACACCACAGAGACAGAGACTTAGCGATAAGGAGGGACAATATGAACTATTTAAAAGCGTCTTCCGCTCATACGGTTGAAGAGACCCAGTCAATGATTGTGATCGCCCGGAAGAACAAAAGCCGCTGCGATGAGTTTAACCACATCGTTGAGGCGGTGCTGGCCGAGTACCCGGATGCCAAAACCCATATCGACAGTGAGAGTGGCGGCTACGATAAAGTGATCGTTCTGAAATAACCCCGGATGTGAAGAGGGGGCTACTGCCCCCTTGATTGGCTTGAAATCCTTTCCTCCCCAATCATCAACCTGCTATTAATTCCCTTAGAAATCATAACCCAGGAACTGTGCGCCAGGCCGCAATTACAGTTTTTACTGGCTTTGCCGATAGCTGTAATTGGACGAAACAGGTTCACTTTTAATTAGGATTAATCTTAGAATAGACCCACAACAAAGAGAGGTTTTTATGATTGATTTAGAACTGGGGAACTGGAAAGACTTTATCGAAGCGATGCTGGCCCGCAAGTAGCGCCTTCCTGAAGGCAAAGCTGGTGACTGCATCAACCTGCTTTGTACCAGTATCCTGAATAAGCAAAGGCAGCCCACCGGCTGCCTTTATTCGACGTTGCTGTCTGATATTAACCGTTATACCGGTTTGTCCTTAACCGGGAAGCGCCGGCGCACCAACACAAAGAACAGTGGCACGAAGAAGATCGCCAGCACGGTGGCCGAAATCATCCCGCCCATTACGCCGGTTCCTACCGCGTGCTGACTGCTGGAGCCAGCGCCGTTGCTGATCGCCATTGGCAGCACGCCGAAGATGAACGCCAGCGAGGTCATTAAAATAGGGCGCAGGCGCTGACGGGAGGCTTCCAGCGTGGCCTCCAGCAGGTCGCGGCCCTTGCTGTTCATCTCGTTGGCAAATTCCACAATCAGAATGGCGTTCTTCGCTGACAGGCCGATCACCGTCAGCAGCCCGACCTGGAAGTAAACATCATTCTCCAGCCCGCGTACCCAGGTTGCCACCAGCGCACCGACCACGCCCAGCGGGACCACCAGCATTACCGAGAACGGGATTGACCAGCTTTCATACAGCGCGGCCAGGCACAGGAACACCACCAGCAGCGAGATGGCATACAGCGCCGGAGCCTGCGACCCGGTCATGCGTTCCTGATAAGACGCGCCGGTCCACTGCAGGCCAAAGCCGTTTGGCATCTGGCTGACGATTTTTTCCATAATATCCATCGCCGTACCGGTACTGATGCCCTGGGCAGATTCGCCGACTATTTCCACTGCGGAATAGCCATTATAGCGTTCCAGACGCGGCGAGCCGGTTTCCCAGCTGCTGGTGGCGAAGGCGGAGAAGGGCACCATGCCACCGCTGCTGTTGCGCACGTACCATTTGCTGATGTCATCCGGCAGCATGCGGTACTGCGCTGCCGCCTGCACGTAGACTTTCTTCACGCGGCCACGGTCTAGGAAGTCATTGACATAGGTCGACCCCCAGCCGGTTTGCAGCGTGTTGTTGATGTCATCAATCGACACGCCCAACGCCTGAGCTTTATGCTGGTCGATGTTGATGCGCAGTTGCGGTGTATCATCCAGCCCGTTGTGACGTACGCGAGCCAGTGAGGGATCACTCTCCGCCTTTGCCAGCAGCTCATCACGCGCCTTCATCAGCGCATCGTGACCCAGCCCTGCATGGTCCTGCAGCTCCATATCGAAGCCTGCCGAGTTGCCCAGCCCGGTGATCGCCGGAGGACTGCTGGCAATCACTCGTCCTTCCTGAATGTTATGGAAGGCTTTGGTTGCGCGCTCGATAATGGCAAAGGAAGTGTTCTCTGCCCCGGTACGGTCACCCCAGTCTTTCAGGCGTACAAACATACGTGCCACGTTCTGGCCGTTACCGCCCGGACCCGCACCGATAGTGGAGAACACCGACAGCACGTTATTTTTTTCTTTGGTGAGATAGTACTGTTCGACCTTGTTCACCACCTGGTTGGTCTGCTGCAGCGTCGATCCCGGCGGTAGCTGGACCTGAGTGGTAAAGACGCCCCGGTCCTCAAGCGGCAGGAAGGAGGTCGGCAGATGCAGGAACAGGAAAGCCATGCCGCCAATAATCAGCATATACAGCAGCAGCCAGCGCCCCGCTTTTGCCAGGATCCTGCTGACGCCGCGCTCATAGCGTTCGGCATTGCTGTTGAAGGTCCGGTTAAACCAGCCAAAGAAGCCACGGCGGCCGTGATGGTGACCCTGGGCCAGCGGTTTCAGCAGTGTGGCGCAAAGGGCTGGGGTGAGGATCATCGCCACCAGTACCGACAGCACCATGGCCGAAACGATGGTAATGGAGAACTGGCGATAGATAGCACCGGTTGTTCCACCGAAAAAGGCCATCGGAATAAACACCGCTGACAGCACCAGCGCAATACCCACCAGAGCGCCCTGGATTTGTCCCATGGATTTGCGCGTTGCCTCCCTGGGTGACAGGCCCTCTTCACTCATTATTCGCTCAACGTTTTCCACCACCACGATGGCGTCATCCACCAGCAGGCCGATGGCCAGCACCATCGCAAACATGGTCAGGGTGTTGATACTGAAGCCGCAGGCGGAAAGGACAGCAAAGGTGCCAAGCAGCACCACGGGGACGGCAATAGTCGGGATCAGCGTGGCGCGAAAGTTCTGCAGGAACAGATACATCACCACAAACACCAGGATCACCGCTTCAATCAGCGTTTTCACCACATCTTCAATGGAGGCGGTGACAAACGGGGTGGTTTCGTAAGCGATTTCTGCTTTCAGGCCGTGTGGAAAATACTGAGAAAGCTCCGCAATACGCGCCCGGACAAGCTTGTCGGTTTGCAGCTCGTTCGCCCCGGAGGCCAGCTTGATGCCCAGACCAGAGGCGGCCTGACCATTATACTGGCTCAGGAAGTCATACTTTTCTGCGCCAAGGGCAACGTCAGCCACGTCGCTGAGTCTGACCTCTGAACCGTCCTGGTTGACACGCAGGGTGATATTACGGAACTGCTCTGGTGTATTAAGCAGCGACTGTGAGTTGATGGTCGCATTCAGCGCCTGCTTATTTACCGCAGGCAGACCGCCCAGCTGGCCGACGGCTACCTGGCTGTTCTGTGCTTCAATTGCGCTGACCACATCAGAAGTCGTCACCGCATAGTTGATCATTTTGTTGGGATCGAGCCAGATGCGCATCGCATACTGAGAGCCGTAAGCATCCACCTGACCCACACCATCAATACGGCTCAACGGATCCTGCACGTTACTGGCAACGTAGTCGGAGATGTCCTGCTTATCCATGCTGCCGTCGGTGGAGACGAACGCCACCATCAGGATGTTGGTGTCCCCGGTTTTAGTGACCGTTACCCCCTGAGACTGCACGTCCTGTGGCAGTTTACGCAGCGCGGTTTGCAGCTGGTTTTGCACCTGCTGGCGGGCTTCATCGGGATTGGTTCCGGCGACAAAAGTCAGGGTGATGGTGGCCTGTCCGGTGTTACTGCTCTGGGAGGACATATACATCAGGTTATCGATGCCGGTCATATTCTGTTCAATCACCTGGGTCACGGTATTTTCCAGGGTTTCAGCCGAAGCGCCGGGGTAGTTCGCGGTGATGCGGACGTTGGGTGGAGCAAGTTCAGGATACTGCTCAACGGGAAGCGAGAAGATAGCCAGGGTGCCGGTCAGGCAAAGCAATATCGCTATCACCCAGGCGAAAATCGGGCGATCGATAAAAAAATTCGCCATTGAATATCAACTCCAGACAATTTATCGGGAAAGGAATGCGCATCACTCCTGGCGCGCGAATGTCAAAGGTCCGGCCGAAACAATTTTTGTAATTTATTCAACATGCTTTGGCATCCTGTCACTTTACCTGTCGCACCGTGAATAATCGTGGAGAAATTGAGGAGAAAATGTAAATTATCGTGCGATTTCGTCGGGCTTCGTGACGCGAAAAGTCATTAACTCTCCACATCGTGCCATCACACTTCACTCAACGGAAATTGCAGGGAGACCACCGTGCCCGTGTCCGGCGTTGAGGTAATCGCCAGCTGGCCGTTCAGGCTTTTGGCCCGCTCCTGCATAATTGCCAGGCCATAGTGACCGGTACGCGGCTGAGGAGACTGGGTTCCCTGACCATTGTCCTTGATTTCAATCAGATTATCGCCATTTTCTGCCCGTTGACACTGAACCAGAATCTGCGAAGCACTGGCATGGCGGATGGCATTGAGCAACGCTTCCCGCACTATCTGTAAAATATGCACCTGCTGCTGGGCAGTGAAATGCTGTTGCGACGGGCTGCCTGCCAGCAGAATTTCCGCTTCCGTTTGCGGGCGCAGCTGGGTCACCACTTGCTGCAGTGCGGTGCTCAGGTCTGCCGGTTCTATGGATAAGCGGAATGTGGTCAGCAGCTCGCGCAACTGGCGGTTGGCTTCTGTCAGCGCCCGATCGATTTCGCCGACAATATCCTGAGCGGGAGGGGCATCGTTGCTGACTACCCGCTTCAGGCGCGTCATCTGGATACGCAGATAAACCAGGGACTGAGCCAGGGAGTCGTGCAGTTCACGGGCAATGGTGGCCCGCTCCTCCATCAGCAACAGATGGCGGACTTTCTGCTCAGCCCGATCCAGCTGCAGTGCGCGGGTCAGCATACTCGCCAGCCCCTGCATCAACTGAGGTTCGCTGTATAACGCCTGCCAGCGCAGCTCTCCAGCCTCGCTACCGGAGGCGGCATCAAGCGGCAGGCTTAGCCACTCCAGATGATCGATCGCTTTGCCTGCGGTGATCTTGCACTGCGGCGGGGCATAAAGTTCGATGGCATAAAGTTCGGCGTGTTCCAGCGCCTGCTCCAGTACCTGAGGGTAGGCCCGTCCGCTGCCCAGCGGACTGGTCAGCATCTGGGAACAGCGGTACAACAGCGCCAGCCTGCGGTTAGCCTGCTGCAAATCGCTGGTTTTTTCTTTTACCGCCTGCTCAAGGTAGACATAGTGTTTCTCCAGCTCGCCAGACATGTGAGTGAATGCCTGCGCCAGCACGCCCAGTTCGTTGGGCAGCGAGGTATTCAGCAGCCCGTAGCGGAAGTTGGCCCGCTCAATTTCATGGCTGGCCAGTACCAGCTGGTTCAGAGGAACGACGACCTGCTTGCGCACCAGCCGCAGTGTCCAGAACACCAGTGCGGCAATTGCGATAAAGCCCAGCAGGCTGGCCCCGGCTACCAGCTTCATCTTCAGCTCCGCCCAGTGTTGCAGGGCCAGGACAAAGTGATCAATCTGGGCGACATAATGGGAAACCTGCTGCTGATAGTGCAGCGTATTGCCAGCCAGCAAATCGGGCTGCAATTTTTGCCATGAGAGCTGCAGTGCCTGATAGCGCTCTTTCACGCTGTCAGGGACATAATCCCGCTGCAAGGCACGTAAAGCCGGTGCATTGACCGACTGTTGATAGCTGACAACGTCATGGGGCAGGTCGGGAGAACGGGTATTCGCATCCCAGGCCAGCCGGTAGCTTTGCATCCGCAGCGATCCAGCAATATTGATGGCTTCGGCATCACGCAGGCTGGCAGACAGGGTCAGCAGGGCAAGACCTGACGAGAGCACCGAAAGCACCACGATTGCAAACAGGGCGCGGGCCAGACTGCTGGTGACAGAGCGTTTTAACATCCATTTCATCCTCTCGAAGGGGAGCCGAAGTATACCTGCTCCGTCGGGCTGTGCGCCTGACAGGCTTTCACTCCGTTGATGAAGGTCAAAAACGGGCGGTAAATCACTTGATACCACGCTTTTTCGTCGATAAAGTGACCTCATGCAACGAAAATACGCCATTCGTTCACATCATGTTACACCCAAAATAAAATGTCACTTTCACTGACGCTTCTTACCGCATCTCCTTGTTCGCTTCACAATCCTTTAACGTCTTTACCCTTCGCGTACCCAGACTTTCATTAGTCTGGTCATAATGAATCCTGTTACGAAATAAGAAATGAAAATTGATTCGACGAGGAGCATTCCATGAATATGAAATTACCGACTCTTGTTGCCGCTGCCTTTATTGCCGCCACCTCTTTTTCCGCTCTGGCTGCCACTCAGGTTACCGCCGATCAAAGCCAAAACCTGCAGGAAATGGGGACTGTATCCATCTCCGGCGTCAGCGGTTCCCTGGACGATGCCACCCGTCATCTGGCCAAAAAAGCAGATGAAAGAGGGGCCTCACATTATCGTATTATTGGAGCTGACAACCCAGGCGACTCCAGCCTGTGGAGCGGCACCGCAGAGATTTATCGTTAAGAGTTAAACTTGACCCCTGTGTAGCATATAGCCCCTGAATTAACCGACCGCCTCTGGCGGTCGGTTTTTTTTTGCGCCGCCCGGCAAAAATTACAAAAGCATACGATTTCCACTACAGAGTTTTTGCGTCAGGATTACAGAACGGTTAGGATGCATCGCCGCAATTTTCCCGCTTCCGCCAAGAATATAACTACAGGAAGAGGGGATTTGCCCAGACATTTGTGCTGCGACGCAAACGTTTGGTTGGCGCAGGTAAACCAGGGTACCTGGGAAGGGTAGCCATATCACTGTGGACAGGATAATAGGATAGAAAATGAAAGCTGATAAAAAAGCGGTTGCAGACAAGCGCGCCGCAAGAAGACGTTGGTTAAATTCTCATGATTCCGGCTATCACAAAGCGATGGATAATCGTCACGTTCAGATGATTGCTATCGGCGGCGCGATCGGTACGGGTCTGTTCCTCGGTGCAGGCGCTCGCCTGCAGATTGCCGGCCCGGCCCTGGCCATCGTCTATTTGGTCTGTGGTATCTTCTCTTTCTTTATACTGCGTGCGCTGGGCGAACTGGTGTTACACCGTCCCTCCAGCGGCAGCTTTGTTTCTTACGCCCGTGAATTCCTCGGTGAGAAAGCCTCCTACGTGGCAGGCTGGATGTACTTCGTTAACTGGGCGATGACCGGTATCGTCGATATCACCGCCGTGGCGTTGTATATGCACTACTGGGGCGCTTTTGGCGATGTTCCACAGTGGGTATTCGCTCTCGGGGCGCTGGCCATTGTCGGCACCATGAACATGATCGGCGTGAAGTGGTTCGCCGAGATGGAGTTCTGGTTTGCGCTGATTAAAGTGCTGGCTATCGCTATCTTCCTGATCGTCGGGGTGGTGTTCCTTGGCACCGGCAAACCGCTGGACGGCAACGCCACCGGCTTCCACCTGATTACTGACAACGGTGGTTTCTTCCCTCATGGACTGTTACCGGCGCTGGTGCTGGTGCAGGGGGTGGTCTTCGCCTTCGCCTCTATTGAGTTGGTCGGAACGGCTGCAGGCGAATGTAAAGACCCGAAAACGATGCTGCCGAAAGCGATCAACAGCGTGATCTGGCGTATCGGCCTGTTCTACGTCGGCTCCGTGGTGCTGTTAGTGCTGTTGCTGCCGTGGAATGCCTACCAGGCAGGCCAGAGCCCGTTTGTGACCTTCTTCTCCAAACTGGGCGTTCCTTACGTGGGCAGCATCATGAACATCGTGGTGCTGAGTGCGGCTCTCTCCAGCCTGAACTCCGGCCTGTACTCAACCGGCCGTATTCTGCGCTCCATGTCAATGGGTGGCTCCGCGCCAAAGTTCATGTCAAAAATGAGCGGCCAGCAGGTGCCCTATATGGGCATTCTGGTTACCATCGGCGTCTACATTATCGGCGTCTGGCTGAACTACATCGTGCCTTCACGCGTGTTCGAAATCGTTCTGAACGTGGCTTCACTGGGCATCATCTCTTCCTGGGCCTTTATCGTGGTCTGCCAGATGCGCCTGCGTAAAGCGATCAGGGAAGGCAAAGCCGAAGACGTCAGCTTTAAGCTGCCGTGGGCGCCGTTTACTTCATGGCTGACGCTGCTGTTCCTGGCCAGCGTGCTGGTGCTGATGGCACTGGACTACCCGAACGGTACCTACACCATTGCTTCTGTGCCACTGATTGCGGTGATCCTGATCCTTGGCTGGTTTGGCGTGCGTAAGCGTGTTCACGCGGTTGCCAAAACCGAGCATGAACAGGCCAGAGAAGAGTTGACCAAATAACGGCAATGAAGGCCCAGAGCTGCGCGTTCCCGGCGTATTAAATCAGTACAAGCGGCCCCTGGTGGCCGCTTTTTTTGACCGTTAAAAAGGGATTTTTGTCTCATCAGGCGCTGTTTCAATCCGGCGCAATTCTGCATAACAATAACGCCATGTTGATTTCAGGGAAAATCCGCCAGACCGGAAATTAACCGGTTGACCTTCCTTTACTACCTGCTTCAGGGGGGGGTGGGGGTGGGTGACACAGGTGACGTGCAGGTGCCCGCCGCTCTGTCACCAGCCGAACGAGCATGAGCTGGTGGCGGATCTGGCGGCCTGTACTTTCGCCGTTGCGCTGGCAATTGTCCGCTGGCAGGGTCAGCAGCAAGGCCCTGTTTCGGATAGTTTTCTCTCTGCCTGGGCTTTATGATAACAGGCTCCCGGAAAACGCAACGGAGTCTGTATGTCAGCAAAAATCAGAGTGATTAAGAATAAAATCCTGTCAGAAAACTGGTTCGTACTGCGTAACCTCACCTACGATCTCACCGCTAAAGATGGTTCCACCATCCGTCACAAGCGCGAAGTTTACGACCGCGGCAATGGTGCCACTATCCTGTTGTATAACCGTGAAAAAAACAGCGTAATTCTCACCCGTCAGTTCCGCATTGCCACCTATGTGAACGGCAATGAAAGCGGGATGCTGATTGAGGCCTGTGCCGGACTGCTGGACGACGACTCGCCGGAAGATTGCATCCGCAAAGAGGCGGTGGAAGAGACCGGCTATCAGATCGGGGAAGTGGTGAAAATTTATGACATGTATATGTCGCCGGGTGGGGTGACCGAGGTGGTGCACTTCTTCGCCGCAGAATATAACGAATCGCTGCGTGCCAATGCGGGCGGTGGCGTGGATGATGAAGATATTGACGTGATGGAGATCCCTTTCCCACAGGCGTGGGCAATGGTGAAAGATGGCCGCATCAAAGATGGTAAAACGGTGATGCTGTTGCAGCATGCGCTGATTGAGGGCTGGCTGTATTAAACGGGTATTCTTGTTATTTGTTGTCCGGAAATATCAGGCGTTGCTCCGGCTTCATTAAGCGATGAAAATCCTCTGCATAAGGCTGATTTGCGCCACTCGTCAGCCATGTCCGACTAATCCGATTGAGCAGAATTCCCTCACCAGGCATAGTGGCGTTATCGCGTAATTGCTTATTTCAGCTACCGACTGAGTGTTATTCAGTGCATTAATGCGTGGTTGCTCCGGGTTTATTGATAAAGTGCTGCCGGCGAGCAACTATTACGCTATGCTTACTGCTTCTTATTACCGGGGCCCAGGTTATCAATGCCTTACTGGATGAAATACCCTTTTGCGTTGTTGTTCTTTGCCGGATCGCTGCACGCCGAGCCGCTGCAAAAGACCTTTTCTGACTGGCAGATTACCTGTAACAACCAGAACTCTTGTGTGGCACGCAACTTCCCTGGAGATAACGATCTGGTCATGACAATTAGCCGTCATGCCGGAAGTAATGACCGTCCGCTGCTGCGTATCGATTACGGTAACCGCTACACCGGTGAGCTAAGCGGAGCTCCGCTGAAGGATAACCTGCTGCTGGACGGGCAGCGGATGAAGCCAGACCTCAAGCACTGGGATGTAGAGCCGCACCATCTGACCACTGCTCATCTGATCTCCATCGACGAGTTTCTGGCTCAGGTCATGGATGCCGATAATATTCAGCTGCTTTATCGCCCTGGCGCGACCATCTCGCTACATGGCCTGAAGGCGGCACTGTTGCTGATGGATGATATTCAGGGCCGGGTGAATGGGATGAGCGCATGGATCAAGCGCGGCAACCGTGTGGCCAGCGATGTCCCGCCTGAGCCGGTGGCACCGGAAATTATTCCCCCCCGTCGTCCGCCTTTGCCGCTGACCCGCGATGAGACCACCGGGTTGATCGATTTTGGCACCTGGCGGGTGAATACCGATGAATGTTCACTCGATCCCCAGCGGCGGGAAGTGAGCGTTTCCCCGCTCAGCGATGAGAAAGCGCTGCTGTTAGTGAGCTGTGAGATGGGCGCCTATAACGTTATCGATCTGGCGTTTGAAGTGACCCGCACTCAGCCATACGTGGCGAAAGGTATCACTCTGACGCTGCCGTTTGTTCCGGCAGGCCGCAGTGAAAAGCAGATGGAGCTGATTAATGCCGAATACGATCCGGACAACAGTGAACTGTTGACCTTCAGTAAGGACAGAGGCCTGGGGGATTGCGGCGTGGCAACGCGCTGGCAGTATAACGGACGTGAATTTGTCCTGGCGGAATACGCCCAGGAACAGACATGTGATGCCTGGCATGGCAGCGACGACTGGCCGACATTGTGGACCAGCAACACCGAACTGCAGCCCTCCGGCAGCGTTGAGATGACACCATAAAAAAGCCCGGCAGTTGCCGGGCTTCCGGTTACTGAATGCCGATCAGTGAGGCTTGATCAGTTTCTCAGCATGGCTGACGATGTTCTCCACCGTGAAGCCAAACTCTTTAAACAGCTTATCGGCCGGGGCAGATTCACCAAAGGTGGTCATGCCAACGACAGAGCCGTTCAGGCCAACATATTTGTACCAGTAATCGGCAATGCCCGCTTCAACCGCCACACGTGCGGTGACCGTTGAAGGCAATACGGATTCACGGTAGGCCACATCCTGCTTATCAAACAGATCGGTTGAAGGCATGGAAACCACGCGGACTTTGTGCCCGCTGGCAGTCAGCTTTTCAGCCGCACCCAGTGTGATTTCCAGCTCGGAACCGGTCGCAATCAGGATCACGTCCGGCGTGCCCTGCGCATCCTTCAGCACGTAAGCCCCGCGGGAGATATTCTCCAGCTGCTCTTTGCTGCGCTCTGGCTGAGCCAGGTTCTGACGGGAGAGGATCAGCGCGGTCGGGCCATGATGACGCTCAATCGCATGTTTCCATGCCACTGCTGTTTCCACCTGGTCACAGGGACGCCAGACGCTCATATTTGGCGTCACGCGCAGGCTGGCAAGCTGTTCAACCGGCTGGTGAGTCGGGCCATCTTCCCCCAGACCAATTGAGTCATGGGTGTAGACCAGAATCTGACGCGCTTTCATCAGCGCCGCCATACGCACTGCGTTACGGGCATATTCCACGAACATCAGGAAGGTAGCGGTGTAAGGAATAAAGCCGCCATGGTGGGCAATACCGTTAGCAATGGCCGTCATCCCGAACTCACGCACGCCATAATGGATATAGTTACCGGCGATATCTTCGTTGAGCGGTTTGGAGCCAGACCAGAGAGTCAGGTTACTCGGTGCCAGGTCAGCAGAGCCGCCAAGGAATTCTGGCAGGCTTTTACCCCACGCTTCCAGCGTATTCTGCGAAGCTTTACGGCTGGCAATTTTCTGCGGATTGGCCTGCAGGTGCTCGATAAATTTCTGCGTTTCCTGCTGCCAGTTATCCGGCATGCCGCCATCCATACGGCGCGCAAACTCTTTCGCCAGTTCCGGATGGGCTGCTTTATAGGCCGAAAACTTATCGTTCCACAGTTTCTCGTAGTTTTCGCCAGCTTCTCTGGCATCCCACTGAGCATAAATGTCTTTCGGTATCTCAAATGCAGGATAGTTCCAGCCCAGCTGCTTACGTGTCAGGGCAACTTCTTCTGCGCCCAGCGCCGCACCGTGTGCTTCTTCTTTCCCGGCTTTGTTCGGTGAACCGAAGCCGATAATGGTTTTGCAGATCAGCAGAGAAGGTTTATCGGTGACGCTCTGCGCTTCTTTAATCGCTTTGCTGATGGCATCCGGGTTGTGGCCATCAATCTCGCGGATCACGTGCCAGTTATAGGCTTCAAAGCGTTTGGCGGTGTCGTCTGTAAACCAGCCTTCCACTTCGCCATCAATAGAAATGCCGTTGTGGTCGTAGAAGCCAATTAACTTGCCGAGACCCAGCGTACCCGCCAGCGAGCAGACTTCGTGCGAGATCCCTTCCATCAGACAGCCGTCGCCCATAAACACATAGGTGTGGTGATCGACGATCTCATGATCAGGACGGTTGAACTGCGCGCCCAGGGTACGTTCGGCAATGGCCAGGCCTACGGCGTTAGCCAGCCCCTGTCCCAGTGGACCGGTAGTGGTTTCCACACCAGGCGTATAGCCAATTTCCGGGTGGCCAGGGGTTTTGGAATGCAGCTGACGGAAGTTCTTCAGCTCTTCCATTGGCAGGTCGTAGCCGGTCAGGTGCAGCAGGCTGTAAAGCAGCATGGAACCGTGGCCGTTAGACAGGATAAAACGGTCGCGGTCGGCCCAGGTCGGATTGGTCGGGTTATGGTGCATAAAGTCGCGCCACAGCACTTCTGCGATATCAGCCATGCCCATTGGGGCACCCGGGTGACCGGAATTAGCTTTCTGCACGGCATCCATACTCAGCGCACGGATTGCATTAGCCAGTTCTCTACGTGAAGACATGTTTTTCTCCCTGTAATTGGGGGGAGGGCAGACCGCGGCCTGCCCCTTATCAAGTGGGTTACAGCTTAGCGGCCAGCACGTCTTCCAGCTTCTGCTGGTCAACGGCGAACTGACGGATACCTTCGGCCAGCTTATCGACTGCCATAGGATCCTGGTTGTGCTCCCAGCGGAATTCTGCTTCTGACAGCGGAGCAGGCTGATGGAAGGCTTCAGTGGATGGCGTCAGCTTGCGTTCAACTGGTGCATCGCTTGCCTGCAGCTCTTCCAGCAGATTAGGGGAGATGGTCAGGCGATCGCAGCCCGCCAGTGCCAGAATCTGCTCTGTTTTACGGAAGCTGGCACCCATGATCACGGTGTTATAGCGGTGCTGTTTATAGTATTCGTAGATTTTACGAACGGAGACCACACCCGGATCTTCATCCACCACATAGGGGTCCAGAGGTTTACGGCTGTTATACCAGTCGAAAATACGGCCGACAAATGGGGAGATCAGGAACACCCCTGCTTCCGCACAGGCACGCGCCTGAGCAAAAGAGAACAGCAGTGTCAGGTTGCAATTAATGCCATTTTTCTCCAGCTCTTCCGCTGCACGGATACCTTCCCAGGTCGAGGCCAGTTTGATCAGAATACGCGAGCGGTCAATGCCGTTGTCTTCATACATTCTGACCAGTTTCTCTGCTTTGGTCACACACATGCCGCGGTCGAATGACAGGCGCGCATCCACCTCGGTAGAAACGCGGCCGGGAACACTTTTCAGGATTTCCATACCGAGGTTGACCGCGACTTTGTCGCTGGCATTGATAATCTGGGTTTCCTTGCTGCCGCCCTGTTTTTTGGCGTAGTCGATTGCATCGGTAATCAGGTGCTTGTAGGAATCGAGGCCGGAGGCTTTCAGGATCAGAGACGGGTTGGTGGTGGCATCTTCTGGGTGGTAGTTACGGATGGATTCGATATCGCCACTGTCAGCCACCACGGTGGTGTATTGTTTCAGTGCGTCTAGCTGGTTCATCTCTTGGCTCCTTGATGTGCAAAATGCATAGCGTATCAGGCCAAACATTGCATCAGACGTCCTGTAATGGGAATGCGTTTTCTCTGATTGTTGCAATGGGTTAGCCCAATGACTGCTGTTACCGCAAAGAAAAAAATGCCGCACCCATGAGTGTAGCACCTCTGCAGAAATCTGTGCTGGCGCCCCCTGCGGTGCGCCATGTTGGCCTCTCATTTTTCGCTGACGGTCTGCTCGTGATCGCTGATTTTGTCCACTTTTGCCGTTGAACCGCCGCTTTCAAAGTCCGGATTTTGAGCTGGTGACGATTGAGCGAGCCAGCCAGGCGCAGACTATCCGTACGCTGCTGAATATAACTAAGTCGTTCTGAACTATGGCCTGCTTCAAGTTTTTCGTCCTGCGCTCGCTTTTATACTGGATCGTTGATTCCCTCCTGATAAAACGAAAGGATCTTGCTAATGGACGAACAACTGAAGCAGAGCGCTCTCGATTTTCATCAATTCCCGGTTCCGGGCAAAATTCAGGTCTCTCCCACTAAACCTCTGGCCACACAGCGCGACCTGGCGCTGGCTTACTCTCCCGGCGTGGCAGCGCCTTGTCTGGAAATCGCCGCAGACCCGCTGGCTGCCCATAAATATACCGCACGGGGTAACCTGGTGGCGGTGGTTTCCAACGGCACGGCAGTGCTGGGCCTCGGTAATATAGGCGCGCTGGCCGGTAAGCCAGTGATGGAAGGCAAGGGCGTTTTGTTTAAAAAATTCGCCGGTATTGATGTGTTCGATATCGAAGTGGATGAAATGGATCCCGACAGGCTGATTGACGTGGTGGCGGCGCTGGAGCCCACATTTGGCGGCATCAACCTTGAAGATATTAAAGCGCCAGAATGTTTTTATATTGAGAAAAAACTGCGTGAACGCATGAACATTCCGGTATTTCACGACGACCAGCACGGTACCGCCATTATCTGTACTGCCGCGGTAATGAATGGGCTGCGGGTGGTGAAAAAAAACCTCTCAGATGTTCGGCTGGTGGTCTCCGGAGCAGGGGCTTCCGCCATCGCCTGTATGAACCTGCTGGTGGCGCTGGGGATGCAAAAGCGCCACATCGTGGTCTGCGACTCCAGAGGGGTGATCTATCAGGGCCGCGAGCAGAACATGGCTGAAACCAAAGCGGCCTACGCGGTGCCGGACAGCGGCAGGCGCACGCTGGATGACGTCATTGCTGATGCGGATATTTTCCTTGGCTGTTCCGGGCCGGGCGTCATGACGCCAGAGATGGTGAAAAAGATGGCGCGAGATCCGCTGATCCTTGCGCTGGCCAATCCGGAGCCGGAAATTCTGCCGCCGCTGGCGAAAGAAGTGCGGCCGGATGCGATTATCTGTACCGGGCGCTCCGACTACCCCAACCAGGTTAACAATGTGCTGTGCTTCCCGTTCATTTTCCGTGGCGCGCTGGACGTCGGGGCCACGGCAATCAATGAGGAGATGAAGCTGGCAGCGGTGCACGCCATTGCCGAGCTGGCGCTGGCTGAACAGAGCGACGTGGTGGCTTCAGCCTATGGTGATCAGGAGTTGTCGTTCGGCCCGGATTATCTGATCCCGAAACCTTTCGACCCTCGCTTAATCGTCCAGATTGCCCCGGCAGTGGCGAAAGCCGCCATGGACTCCGGTGTGGCAACGCGGCCGATTGAGGATATGGATGCTTACCGTGAGAAGCTCACCGAATTTGTCTATAAAACCAACCTGTTTATGAAGCCGATTTTCTCGCAGGCGCGTCAGGATCCCAGGCGGGTGGTGCTGGCGGAAGGCGAGGAGGCCCGTGTACTGCATGCCACCCAGGAACTGATCAGTTTAGGGCTGGCGAAGCCGGTGTTGATTGGCCGCCCGAGCGTGATTGAGATGCGGCTGAAAAAACTGGGGCTGAAAATTGAGGCGGGTAAGGATTTTGAAGTGGTGAACAATGAATCCGATCCGCGTTTCAAAGCCTACTGGAACGAGTATTACCAGATCATGAAACGCCGCGGTGTGTCGCCGGAGCAGGCGCAGCGGGCGGTGATCGGTAACCCGACGTTGATCGGCGCGATTATGGTTCACCGCGGAGAAGCGGATGCGCTGATCTGTGGCACCATTGGCGACTACAAAGAGCATTATCAGGTAATAGAAAAACTGTTCGGTTTCCGTAAGGATGTGAAGGTTGCCGGGGCGATGAATGCGCTGCTGTTGCCAAGCGGTAACACGTTTATCGCCGATACCTACGTCAATAAAGATCCGACGCCTGAACAGCTGGCCGAACTGACGCTGATGGCAGCGGAAACGGTGCGTCGCTTCGGGATTGAGCCTAAAGTTGCGCTGCTTTCCCACTCCAGCTTTGGCAGCTCAGACGCGCCTGCGGCCTGCAAGATGCGCCAGACGCTGGCGCTGGTGCAGGCTAAAGCGCCTGAACTGGAAATTGACGGTGAGATGCACGGTGATGCCGCGTTGGTGGAGAGTATTCGCCAGGATCTGATGCCGGACAGTCCGCTGAAAGGCTCGGCCAATATCCTGATTATGCCTAACGTTGAGGCGGCGAGGATCAGCTATAACCTGCTGAGGGTTTCCTGCTCGGAAGGGGTGACCGTGGGGCCGGTGCTGATGGGCATCGCCAAACCGGTGCACGTGCTGACGCCTGTCGCCTCGGTACGGCGGATCGTCAATATGGTGGCGTTAGCTGTGGTGGAGGCGCAGAGCGGGCCTTTATAAATTCTGAACTGGAGGGGCTTGCCGACGCAATGACGATAAGCCCCAAAAAAGAGTGCAGGCAAGGGGAAACACAACCCCTCCTGAAGGTGCAAACACGGCGTACGTGGCAGCGCGACTCGTGCCGTTGATGGCACCAAACGCTGTAATCCCGGCCTGTGTTCTCCGCGCTTGAAATCTCAGGGCCTTTTGCCGGGAAGGCATTGAGCTCTGATTTCCTGGTCAGATCCACTCCTTCACCGGCAGGAACTCGCTGTATAACGCGGCTTCCGGCGTGCCCGGCTCGGGCTGATAATCATATTCCCAGCGCACCAGCGGCGGCATCGACATCAGGATGGATTCGGTACGCCCACCAGTTTGCAGACCAAACAGCGTGCCGCGGTCCCACACCAGATTAAATTCCACGTAGCGCCCGCGTCGATAGAGCTGGAAATTGCGCTCGCGTTCGCCCCATGGCAGCGCTTTACGGCGGGCAACTACTGGCAGGTATGCTTTCAGGAAGCCTTCACCCACAGCCTGAGTAAAGCGGAAGCAACTGGCGAAATCAGGCGTGTTAAGGTCATCGAAAAACAGGCCGCCAATGCCGCGCTGCTCATTACGGTGTTTGATAAAGAAGTAGTCGTCACACCACTTTTTGTAACGTGGGTAAACGTCGTCACCAAACGGCTGGCACAGATCGGCAGCGGTCTGATGCCAGTGCACTGCATCTTCCACAAAGCCATAATAGGGCGTCATATCGAAGCCGCCGCCAAACCACCATACGGGATCGGCACCCGGCTTCTCGGCAATAAAGAAGCGCACATTGGCATGGCTGGTTGGAACAAAGGGGTTTTCAGGATGGATCACCAACGACACCCCCATCGCTTCAAAACTGCGACCGGCCAGTTCGGGACGGTGCGCCGTGGCAGAGGCGGGCATCTGGTCGCCATGCACGTGCGAGAAGTTAACGCCAGCCTGTTCGAACACGGCTCCACTGCGCAGTACACGACTGCGCCCGCCACCCCCGCCTTCGCGGGTCCAACTGTCTTCTTCAAATCCGGCCCGGCCATCGGCCTGAGCCAGTTGCTGGCAAATCTGGTCCTGTAAACCCAGCAAAAATTGCTTAACCTGAGCGATATCGGGTGCGTTCATGGCCCTACCTTGACTTAAAATTAACGCGCGCAGTATACGTCAAAAAGGATCAGCCGGGGCGACGGTTATTGGCATCAAACTCATCAAAATAGCCGACAATGCCATCAACAATCGCGCTGGCAATCTTCTGGCGGAAAGCCGTGGTGCCCAGCAGACGCTCTTCCGACGGGTTGGTGATAAATGACGTTTCCACCAGAACCGATGGGATGGAGGGTGATTTCAGTACTGCAAAAGCGGCCTGTTCCGTGTGCTGGCTGTGCAGATGATGCACCGGGCGGATCTGGTTAAGGACGTGCTTGCCCAGCGTCAGGCTGTTTTTAATGGTGTCGGTTTGCACCAAATCGAACAACACCTGCTGCAGGTAGTGATCTTTCTCTGCCGCTTTCACGCCGCCGACATCATCTGCCGCGTTTTCACGTTGTGATAAATAACGCGCCATGCTGCTGCTGGCACCGCGGTTGGACAGCGCAAACACCGATGCACCGTTGGCATCCGGGCTGGTAAAGCCATCTGCATGAATCGACATAAATAAGTTAGCACCGTGCTGATGTGCAATCTCTACCCGCTCACCGAGAGGAATAAAGTGGTCGCTCTCACGCGTCAGGCGCGCCTCAATATGCGGGTGAGTACTGAGCATATGGCGAATGTGATTAGCAATTTCCAGCACCACATGCTTCTCTTCAGATCCCTCTTTGCCGATCGCGCCGGAATCAATACCGCCGTGACCCGGGTCGATCATAACAATCTTCTTGCCACTGGTGGATGGCGGCGGCGGGGTATGGGCTTTGCTGTGGGATGGGGTGAGCCGCAAAGTGGCAGTCTCTTGCTTTGCCCTGGCCGATTTGTTGGCCAGCAATGCCAGCGCCAGACCAGAGAGCAGCAGGTTGCGGCGGGTGGTAAATGGGGTCATCGGGCCAAACTTTTTCATTACTGATCCTCAGGGCACAAAGTGCTCATTGTTATATCGTAACAATCGTGCTGCGGCGAGAAGGGAACTATTTCAACGTTTTACTGTTTATTTCAGCGCGCTAACAGAACAGGCTCTCTTTTTTCGCTATTAATCCACCCGGAGACTTGCACCGACGAAGGAAAGCGTGATAATCAGCAAATTGTGGTTAACATCTGGGGTAACGCCATGGAAATCCGCGTATTTAGCCAGGACGATTTTGAAGAAGTGATCACCCTCTGGGAGCGTTGCGATTTGTTACGCCCGTGGAACGATCCTGAAATGGATATTGAGCGTAAACTCAATCATGATCCTGACCTTTTTCTGGTGGCGGTAGTGGGCGGTGAAATTGTCGGTACGCTGATGGGCGGTTACGACGGGCATCGCGGATCGGCCTATTATCTGGGCGTACACCCTGATTACCAGGGGCGGGGCTTCGCCAATGCGTTGATTAACCGGCTTGAGAAGAAGCTGATCGCGCGGGGCTGTCCGAAAATCAACGTAATGGTGCGTGAAGAAAACGATGCGGTGCTGGGCTTTTATGAAAAGCTTGATTATGAAATGCAGGACAGCGCACTGCTGGGTAAACGCCTGATTGAAGATCGCGAATATTAACTGGCCGGGTGGCAGAGCGTCACCCGATTTTTCCCGCCTGTGAGCCGATGAACCTGACTTACTCCCCCGATGATTACGATGCCCGCGGCCAGCTGAAACTGCCGGCAGGCTTCTGGATAATTCTCCTGCTGCAGGCCAGAACCTGGCTGCTGTTTGTGATGGCCGGCGCCTCTCAACAGCAGGGCGCAACGCTGCTGGAGCTGTTTTATCCTGACACACATGCTTTCTGGATTGGCCTGGGGTTGGGGATCCCCGCGGCGCTGGGGCTGTTGCTGACCGGTTATCGCCAGCGCTTGCCGCGTCTGTGGCGGGCATGGCGTCTGGTGCTGTGCCTGACGCTGATGGCGATAGTGGTGTTACAGGCCACGATGATCTGGCTGGGCGATGACCCGATCTCCCCGCTGGTGATTCTGCTCACCGTTTTTGACCTGCTGGGTCTGGCTTACCTGGCGATGAGTCGCCGCTTGAAGGACTGTTTTAACCCGGTCCTGAACGGCGAGTAAAACTTTTTTCCGGAACGGGACTCCAACCAGTTCGATGTCCTCTTCATCCTTCATCCTTCATCCTTCAGCTGCGTTGGCTGCAGTCTGAAGTGTATAAAATTGATTTACTCAAACAGGTTACAGGAGTGGTAATGAAAACTGTTCGCCCGTTAGCGATCGCCGCCATTTTAATGCTGGCTGGCTGTGCCAGCTCCGGCACCTCCACGGGATCTGACAGCGGGGCCACCTGGTGGAATCCGCTGACTTACTCCTGGTCAAGCCTGGCACCGTGGCACTGGTTTGGCTCTTCTCTGGAAGTGACCGAGCAGGGCGTGGGCAAGGTGAATGGCAGCACCGCCATGAACGCAGAAGCCATCAGCGATGGGCTGAGCGGCAACTACACGGTGCGGAAAGGAATGCGTGGCGAGAACGGTAACGTGGTGACCTTCTTCCAGGCCGTCAGTGATAAGCAGGTGAAAGTTGAAGTGACTGGCGAAGCGACGGTCAGCCGCATTGATGTCACCGACAGCGCCATCGCCACCGCTGACGGCAAAAAAGTCGGCACACCTTTCAGCGACCTCTACAGCAAGGCATTTGGTTCATGCCAGAAAGGGAGCGGCAGCGATCGTGATGGCGTGGAGTGTAAAGCGCCGGGCAGCCAGCATATCAGCTACGTGTTCAGCGGCGAATGGCACGGCCCTGATGGCCTGCTGCCGTCTGATGAAACGCTGAAAAAATGGACCATCAGCAAAATAATCTGGCGTAAGTAACTCCTCTCTGTGGCCGCTTACCGGCGGCCCGACAAGACCTTTCCCGTCATCCCCTGATCTTTGTGATTGAACAAGATAAGCCACAATCACATCGGGTATGATGTGCAGCAGTTCCCGCCAGGGGTAAAGCACACTCAGGAGATGACCCGGATGTCCCAGATTCAGAGCGGCATTTTATTAGAACACTGCCGTTTTGCCATTTATCTTGAAGCAAAGGTGCAGGGCGATATGGCTGCCCTGCGCAGCGGCACGCATGTGTTTCTTCAGCAGCTGGCCCAGCTTCAGCAAAAATTTCCCGATGCGGGACTGGGGGCCGTGGTGGCCTTCGGTAGCGCAGTGTGGCATGACCTTAACTCTGCCGGGAGCCCCCCGGAGCTGAAAGATTTTCAGCCAATGGGCAAAGGCATGGCACCCGCCACCCAACGAGACCTGCTGATCCATATCCAGTCGCTGCGCCATGACGTCAACTTTAGCCTGGCTCAGGCTGCCCTCAGCGCGTATGGCGAGGCTATCCGCATTGAAGAAGAGACCCACGGTTTTCGCTGGGTGGAAGAGCGCGATCTCAGTGGTTTCGTTGACGGCACTGAAAACCCGCAGGGTGAGCAGCGTGAAGCGGTGGCGATTATCGCCGGGGGAGAAAATGCGGGCGGCAGCTACGTGTTCAGCCAGCGCTGGGAGCATAACCTGAAGATGTTTAACCGCCTGGCGGTGAACAGGCAGGAGCAGATCATTGGCCGGACTAAAGAGAGCAACCAGGAGCTGGAAGGGGATAACCGTCCGGAGACTTCGCACGTCAGCCGCGTGGATCTGAAGGAGAATGGCAAAGGGTTGAAAATCCTGCGCCAGAGCCTGCCTTATGGTTCCGCCAGCGGCACCAACGGCCTGTTTTTCCTCGCCTACTGCGCCTCGCTGCACAATATTGAACAGCAGCTGCTGAGCATGTTCGGTGAAACGGACGGCAAATTCGACGCCATGTTGCGCTTCACCAAACCGGTCAGCGGCAGCTATTTCTACGCGCCTTCGCTGGCACAGCTGGCCGTGCTGTAATCATGGCCCGGGGCGGGATCGGTTCCGCCCTGAGAGTAAGCCTCTGGCCGGTTTCTGCCTTTCACCGTCTGGACGGCATCAATTCCCATTCCCTGCATAAACAATTCCATCCGCTTATAGCTTTTTAAACTTCTAAATCACCAAACGGTATATAAAACCGTTACTGCTTTTAGTGGGGTTATAAATAAACTGATGGCTCTTCAGGCCGTGGGCCGGGCTGTCTTTCAGGGTGGAAAATGACGTTACCGATAATGAAAAAGTTCCTCAGTGGGGCGGCTTTTACCCTGCTGCTGGCCGGTTCTGCCCAGGCTACCGAGCTGCTTAACAGCTCTTATGACGTCTCACGTGAGCTGTTTGTGGCGCTGAATGCGCCATTTGAACAGCAGTGGGCTACCCAGAATAATGGCGACAAGCTGACCGTCAGGCAGTCCCATGCGGGGTCTTCCAAACAGGCGCTGGCGATTTTGCAGGGGCTCAAGGCAGATGTGGTGACCTACAACCAGGTCACAGACGTGCAGATTTTGCATGATCGCGGCAATCTGATCCCGGCGGACTGGCAGAAGCGCCTGCCGAATAACAGTTCACCGTTTTACTCCACCATGGCTTTCCTGGTGCGGAAGGGCAATCCAAAGAATATTCACGGCTGGGATGACCTGGTCAGAAGCGACGTCAGGCTGGTATTCCCCAACCCGAAAACCTCCGGCAATGGCCGTTACACCTATCTGGCGGCCTGGGGCGCAGCTGACAAAGCTGATGGTAAAGACAAGGCTAAAACCGAAAAGTTTATGACCCAGTTTCTGAAAAACGTCGAAGTGTTTGATACCGGTGGCCGTGGAGCCACCACGACGTTTGTGGAGCGCGGGCAGGGCGATGTACTGATCAGTTTTGAATCGGAGGTGAACAACATCCGTCATCAGTACGCCAGAGAGGGCTACGAAGTGGTTGTTCCGAAGACCAATATCCTTGCCGAGTTTCCGGTGACGTGGATCGATAAAAATATCGCCGCCAACCATACCGAAAAAGTGGCCAAAGCGTACCTGAACTTTCTCTACAGCCCGGAAGCACAGAAGATCATCACGCAGTTTTACTACCGAGTGAATAATTCTGAGCAGATGGCGCAGCAGAAAGACCGTTTCCCGCCTGTCGATCTTTTCCGGGTGGAAGACGCTTTTGGCAGCTGGGATCAGGTGATGAAAACCCAGTTTGCCAGCGGTGGCGAACTGGATAAGTTGTTAGCAGCGGGACATCAGTAATGTTTGCCACCAAGAGTAAGCGCGTGCTGCCTGGCTTTGGCATCAGCCTGGGCAGCAGCCTGTTTTTCACCTGTCTGATCCTGTTACTGCCGATCAGCGCGCTGCTGATGCAGCTGTCACACATGACGCTGGCGCAGTACTGGGAAGTGGTCACCAACCCGCAGATGGTCGCGGCCTATAAGGTCACCCTGCTGTCGGCGGGGGTGGCGTCGGTTTTTAATGCATTTTTCGGCATGTTAATGGCGTGGATCCTTACGCGCTACCGTTTTCCCGGCCGCGCGCTGCTGGACGGCCTGATGGATCTGCCTTTTGCCTTGCCGACAGCCGTAGCGGGCCTGACGCTGGCAGGGCTTTTCTCCGTCAACGGCTGGTACGGTCAGTGGCTGGCACAGTTCGATATTAAAGTTTCTTACACCTGGCTTGGCATTGCCGTGGCGATGGCGTTTACCAGCATTCCGTTTGTGGTGCGCACCGTGCAACCGGTACTGGAAGAGCTGGGGCCGGAATATGAAGAAGCGGCCGAAACTCTGGGAGCCACGCCGTTTCAGAGTTTCCGGCGTGTGGTGCTGCCGGAAGTTGCTCCGGCCTTGCTGGCGGGAACGGCACTGTCATTTACCCGCAGCATTGGCGAATTTGGCGCGGTCATCTTTATCGCCGGTAACATCGCCTGGAAAACGGAAGTCACTTCACTGATGATCTTTGTGCGCCTGCAGGAGTTCGACTATCCGGCGGCCAGCGCCATCGCCTCGGTGATCCTGGCGGCCTCGCTGATCCTGCTGTTTGCGATTAACACCTTACAAAGCCGCTTTGGCCGTCGTCTGGGAGGCCACTAATGGCTGATGTTACCGAACTGAAAGGCTTACGCAGCCGCACCAACTGGAATAAGTGGATCCTGATTTCTCTGGGTATACTGATCTCTTTTGGCCTGCTGGTGGTGCCGTTGATTGCCATCTTCGCCAGTGCCTTAGCCGAGGGGATTGGCGCGATGTTCGGCAACCTGACAGATAGCGATATGCTGCACTCAATCTGGCTGACGGTGCTGATGGCGTTGATTACCGTGCCGGTAAACCTGGTGTTCGGCACGCTGCTGGCCTGGCTGGTGACGCGCTTTACCTTCCCGGGTCGCCAGCTGCTGCTGACGCTGTTTGATATTCCTTTTGCCGTCTCGCCGGTGGTGGCAGGGCTGATGTATCTGCTGTTCTGGGGCGTTAACGGCCCTGCCGGTGGCTGGCTGGATGCCCATAACATTCAGCTGATGTTCTCCTGGCCGGGCATGGCGATGGTGACCATTTTTGTCACCTGCCCATTTGTAGTACGCGAGCTGGTACCGGTGATGCTCAGTCAGGGCAGTAACGAGGATGAAGCGGCGGTGCTGCTTGGCGCGTCCGGCTGGAAGATGTTCTGGCGGGTCACGCTGCCTAACATCCGCTGGGCACTGCTCTACGGGCTGGTGCTGACCAATGCCCGCGCAATTGGTGAATTTGGTGCGGTTTCGGTGGTATCGGGATCGATTCGCGGCGAGACTTACACGCTGCCATTACAGGTAGAATTGTTGCATCAGGATTACAACACCGTAGGAGCATTTACCGCTGCGGGCCTGCTGACTCTGATGGCAGTTGTCACACTGTTTCTGAAAAGCGCACTGCAATGGCGTTTAGAGCGCCAGGATGTCCGTTTGCAACAGGAGGGGAATAATGAGCATTGAAATCGACAAAATCAACAAATCCTTTGGCCGCACAAAGGTGCTGAATGATATTTCACTGGATATCCCTTCTGGTCAGATGGTGGCCCTGCTGGGGCCGTCCGGTTCCGGGAAAACCACATTGCTGCGCATTATCGCCGGTCTGGAAAGCCAGAACAGCGGTCGCCTCAGTTTCCACGGCAATGACGTGACCCGGTTGCATGCCCGCGACCGTCACGTCGGTTTCGTCTTCCAGCATTACGCGCTGTTCCGCCATATGACGGTGTTCGACAACATCGCTTTTGGTCTGACCGTGCTGCCGCGTCGCGAGCGGCCATCCGCTGTTGCAATCAAAGAGAAAGTGACGCGCCTGCTGGAGATGGTGCAGCTCAGCCATCTGGCGGGGCGTTTCCCGGCGCAGCTGTCCGGCGGCCAGAAACAGCGTGTGGCGCTGGCCCGTGCGCTGGCGGTTGAACCACAAATCCTGCTGCTGGATGAGCCGTTCGGCGCGCTGGATGCTCAGGTGCGTAAAGAGCTGCGCCGCTGGCTGCGTCAGCTGCACGAAGAGCTTAAATTCACCAGCGTGTTCGTGACTCACGACCAGGAAGAGGCAATGGAAGTGGCCGATCGGGTGGTGGTGATGAGCCAGGGCGATATCGAACAGGTGGGCACGCCGGATGAAGTCTGGCGCGAGCCGGCTACCCGTTTCGTGCTGGAGTTCCTGGGCGAAGTGAACCGCTTCGACGGCGAAGTCAACGGCTCGCAGTTCTACGTGGGTGCACATCACTGGCCGCTGAGCTACACGCCAGCGCACCAGGGGCCGGTGGAACTTTTTCTGCGGCCGTGGGAAATCGACGTCAGCCGCCAGAGCAGTCTGGAGACGCCGCTGCCGGTGGAGGTGCTGGAAGTCAGCCCGCGCGGTCACTACTGGCAGATGGTGGTGCAACCCGCTGGCTGGGGTCAGGATCCGGTGACGCTGGTAATGGACGGCGATCACACTGCACCGATCCGCGGCGAGCGCCTGTTCGTTGGTCTGCAGCAGGCGCGCCTGTATAAAGGGGAAACGCCGTTGCGACAGGTTGCCTTTGCCCAAAGTGCCTGATATTTTCTACCGGAACAGGGTCAGGCTTGCCTGACCCTTTTTTTTGCCATCGGTTGGCCTCTTCCAGGAAAATTGCACAGTGACAACGCTTGAAAATACCATCGGTAATACGCCGCTGATCAAATTGCAGCGGTTAACGCCCAACGGCAGTGAGATCTGGCTGAAGCTGGAAGGGAATAATCCCGCCGGTTCGGTAAAAGATCGCGCCGCTTTATCGATGATCCAGATGGCTGAGCAACGTGGGGAAATTCAGCCGGGCGATGTGCTGATCGAGGCGACAAGTGGTAATACCGGTATTGCTCTGGCGATGATTGCGGCAATGAAGGGATACTCCCTTAAGCTACTGATGCCGGAGAACATGAGCATTGAGCGGCAGGCGGCGATGCGCGCCTACGGTGCTGAGCTGATCCTTATCAGCCGTGAGCTGGGAATGGAAGGATCCCGCGATCTGGCCAAAGAGATGCAGGCGCGTGGCGAAGGCAAGGTGCTGGATCAGTTCAACAATCCTGATAATCCGCTGGGCCACTATCACACCACAGGGCCGGAAATCTGGCAGCAATCGGCCGGTAAGCTGACCCACTTCGTCTCCAGCATGGGAACAACCGGCACCATCACGGGTGTGGCCCGCTATTTGAAAGAGCAGAGCGACAGCGTGCAAATTGTGGGCCTGCAACCTGCAGAAGGCAGCAGCATTCCCGGGATCCGCCGCTGGGCCGCCGCCTATTTGCCGGGCATTTACCGTCCCGAACTGGTGGACAGGGTAATGGATATGACCCAGGACATGGCAGAGAAAACCATGCGTTTGCTGGCCCGGCGCGAGGGCATCTTCTGCGGCGTCAGCTCAGGGGGCGCGGTTGCAGGAGCTTTACAGATTGCGCGGGAGCAGCCCGGCAGCACTATTGTGGCGATTATTTGCGATCGTGGAGATCGATATTTATCGACCGGGGTTTATCAGGACTGAAGCTTGATTCGTCAGTGGATGCCGGTTTATACCTGCATGCCCACTCCTCAAGCATTTTCTGTTTTCTGCAGGCTGCACTCACAAAAGCCCGCGCCCTGAATAACGGCTTCTTCTCTGTTCCACTTCACAATTTCAACCCTTTCAAAGCCTTATCTAACTGGTAATGCTTCCGCGACATGGCGCAGCTGATACACTGTAAGGATTGGGTAAAACCAGCTGCGATTCTTCCCGCGCCGGGTGAAAATAGCGGCTACTTCATTGAGAGATTGCGCATGAAAATTTTACTGGTCGATGACGATCTGGAGCTGGGCACCATGCTCAGCCAGTATCTGATAGCCGAAGGGTTTGATGCCTCGCTGGTACTGAGTGGTAAGGCAGGGATTGAAGGAGCCATGTCGGGTGAATACAGCGCCATGATTCTGGACATTATGCTGCCGGATATGAGCGGCATAGACGTCTTGCGACAGGTACGCCAGAACTGCCGGCTGCCGGTGATTATGCTCACTGCCAAAGGCGACAATATCGATCGGGTGATCGGGCTGGAAATGGGGGCGGATGACTATGTGCCAAAACCCTGTTATCCGCGTGAGCTGGTAGCTCGTCTGCGTGCTGTGCTGCGCCGCGTTGAAGAGCAGCCGGTGATTGTCGAGAGCAAAGAGCTGGCCAGCTGGGGAGAACTGACCCTGAATCCCGCTACCCGCATCAGCGAGTGGAAAAAGCAGCCTTTCGACTTAACCGCTTCTGAGTTTAACCTGCTGGATCTGCTGTTGCGTTCACCCGATCGCGTGGTGTCTAAAGATGAGTTGTCGGAAAAAGGTCTGGGCCGCCCGCGTGAAGCTTACGATCGCAGCGTGGACGTACACATCAGCAATATCCGCCAGAAGCTGGCCGCACTGACCAGCGACACCATCACCATTGAAACGGTGCGCAGCATAGGCTATCGCATCCGATGAAAGCAGGATTTCGTGGCTTTCTGTTCTGGAAAATCCTGCTGGGCTTCTGGCTGACGTTTCTGATCATGAGCCAGCTGTTATGGCTCGGCTTCCAGCTGTATGGCAAACATCATGAACCGCCGGAAAACCTGACGGCACGCCGCATCGTCAATTTGCAGATGACCTCGGCCGTTTCCGTCCTGCAGCGGGGAGGGATGGATGCGCTGAATGATATGATGGCGGACTGGTCCCAAAGCGACCGCCGCTTTTTTTCGGTCCAGCTGATGCAGAAACCACCCCAGGAACTGCCGCGTGGTGACCTCGATCGGGACTTACGGCCCGGCGAATTCCCCAAAGAGGTGATTGAATGGGTGACGGGTGCTGATGGTCTGCAATACCAGTTACGCTATGACGTGCAGGGCCTGCGCGAGGACAGCAAAATGGGCGGCCCACGCCGTAGCTTCCTGAACGTGCCGGAGCCGTTTCTGTTTATCGGCGGGGGAGGGGGACTGTTGTTCAGCCTGTTCCTCGCGTGGAACCTGACCAGACCGATGCGCCAGCTGCGTGCCGGATTCGATCGCGTGTCGAAAGGCGACCTTTCCGTGCGTCTGTTCCCGCAGATGCGCCGCCGCCACGATGAACTTTCAGTGGTGGCACAGGACTTTGATTCCATGGTCGAGCGTCTTTCAGTGCTGGTAAAAGCACGTGAAGAGCTGCTGCATGATGTCTCCCATGAGCTGCGTTCGCCGCTGGCTCGCCTGCAACTGGCGACCGGCCTGGCCAGGCAGACGCCGGAGTCGGTCGGACAATCGCTGGATCGCATTGATGAAGAAGCCCGCAGGTTGGATAAAATGATTGGTGAGCTGCTGACCCTGTCGCGAACCGAACATCAAACCCTGCCGGATGAGCAGTATTTCGATCTGCTGGGCCTGCTGGAAGCGGTTACCAACGATGCCCGATATGAAGCTCAAGTCCCGGGTGTGGAAATTCTGCTTTTTGCCGATAAAAACACTGACTATACGGTGAAGGGGGATGCGAAATTAATTCGTTCCGCGGTGGAGAACGTGGTGCGTAACGCCCTGCGTTTCTCCCAGCAGGGACAGCAGGTGAAAATCTCACTCTCTCAGGAAAATGGCTGGCTGACCATCAGCGTCCGCGATCAGGGGCCGGGGGTTGATGCTGACAAACTTTCCAGTATTTTTGACCCTTTCGTGCGGGTTAACTCGCCGCTTTCCGGAAAAGGTTACGGGCTGGGGTTATCCATTGTTCGCAAGGTATTGCTGGCTCATCAGGGGGAAGTGAGCGCGGTTAACGGCAAGGATGGCGGGCTGGAACTGACGCTTCGCCTGCCGCATTGGGTGGTTTAACAGGACCAGCCGGTGCTATGATTCCTGCCTGAAAGCGTTTGTGTTTACGTTTGCGAGGTACGGGATGATTAGAGTTGCTCCCAGTAAGCAACAGGAAGTTCAGCGTATTGTTGAAGCCCTGTCGGTGGCGATTGCCCAGCATCGCCTGAAGCCGGGGATGCGCCTGGTTGAGGCACAAATTGTTGAGGTGCTGGAGGCCAACCGTAACCATGTTCAGGCGGCCCTGCAGCGGATGGCGCTGGCGCATATCGTCACCATTGAACCTAACCGGGGGGCAATGGTTGCCCGCCCTGAAGCCAGCGAAGCCCGCGAAATTTTTATTGCCCGTCGCGCCATCGAAAGCGCGATTATCTCCTGTATTACCCCGCAAGCGATGGCACGGTGGCAGCACGATCTGGCTGCCCAGCAGCAGGCTGAAAAGAGCGCTATCGACCGTGCGGACCGTCGTGAGATCGTTCGTGAGCTGAGCCAGTTCCACCTGCTGCTGGGTAAAATCAGCGGCAATAAGGTGCTGAGTGAAATCCTTGCTAATCTGATGGTGCGCAGCTCGCTGATTGTTGCGCTCTATCAACGTAATGACATTCCATCCTGCCAGTGTGATGAGCACGGGGCGATTGTGGCGGCACTGAAGGCCGGTGACCTGATGAAAGCTCAGGTGGCAATGACTGAGCATCTGGATGAGCTGGAGCAGCAGCTGGATTTAAAGGAAATCGCCCCGGATTCGCTGAGCCTGCGCGATGCGCTGGGGGCAACGGGCTGAATTGAGGCATAAAAAAAGCCTCCTGATTTCTCAGGAGGCTTCAGCAGACTGTCAGCGGATTACTTTTTGATGCGGATAACCGGGGTTTCACCCACGGTCACGCTACCAGTCAGTTTCACCAGCTCTTTGATCTCATCCATGTTCGAGATCACGACCGGCGTCAGCGTGGATTTCGCCTTCTCTTCAAGCAGTGGCAGATCGAATTCGATGACCACGTCACCTTTCTTCACTTTCTGCCCTTCTTCAGCGATACGCTTGAAACCTTCGCCTTTCAGCTCAACCGTATCGATGCCGAAGTGGACAAACAGCTCAATGCCGTTGTCGGACTCGATGGAAAAGGCATGATTGGTTTCGAAGATTTTACCGATGGTGCCATCGACCGGCGCTACCATTTTATTGCCAGTAGGTTTGATAGCGATACCGTCGCCAACAATTTTCTCCGCAAACACCACATCCGGTACGTCTTCGATATTGACGATTTCACCGGACAGCGGTGCTACGATCTCAATGGCTCCAGATGCGGTATCTGAATTATTGCCAAAAAGTTTTGAAAACAAACCCATGATCTTCTCCTAAGCAGTAATATTGGGCCAGCGTCACCAGCTATCAGCAGAGTGTTTTTTCTTCAATGAACTTGTTGACCAGGTTCATTAACTCTTCCGCTGTCGGTTGAGCCAGAGCCTGCTCCGCTAATGCCTTCGCATCTTCGAAATTCGTATTCCGAATGATTTTCTTGATGCGTGGGATAGAAATGGCACTCATGCTGAATTCGTCCAGCCCCATTCCCAGTAACAGTAGTGTAGCACGTTCATCGCCAGCCAGCTCACCACACATGCCGGTCCATTTCCCTTCAGCATGAGATGCATCAATAACTTGCTTGATCAGCGTCAGCACGGAGGGGGTCATTGGGTTGTACAGATGAGAGATCAGGTCATTACCACGGTCTACCGCCAGCGTGTACTGGGTCAGATCGTTGGTTCCGATGCTGAAGAAATCGACTTCTTTCGCCAGGTGATGGGCAATTGCGGCTGAAGCAGGTGTTTCCACCATAATGCCGGCCTCAATGCTCTCATCAAAGGCTTTGCCCTCTTCACGCAGCTGCGCTTTCAGTTTTTCCAGCTCGGCTTTCAGCGTGCGAACCTCTTCCACGGAGATGACCATCGGGAACATGATGCGCAGCTTGCCAAAGGCAGAGGCACGCAGAATGGCGCGCAGCTGAGCATGCAGGATTTCCGGGCGGTCCATGGCGATTCGGATCGCACGCCAGCCGAGGAACGGGTTATCTTCTTTTGGCAGGTTCATGTACGGCAGATCTTTGTCACCGCCGATATCCATGGTGCGGACGATCACCGCCTGTTGCCCCATAGCTTCTGCCACGGCTTTATAGGCCTGGAACTGTTCTTCTTCAGTAGGCAGAGCGTCACGGTCCATAAACAGGAATTCAGTACGGTACAGGCCGACACCTTCAGCGCCGTTACGCTCGGCACCGGCCACGTCACGTACGGTACCGATGTTAGCGCACACTTCAACCTGGTGGCCGTCCAGCGTAATAGCGGGCAGATCTTTCAGCTTGGCGAGGTCGTTTTTCTCGGTGACATACTGGTTGTGAATTGCTTTCAGTTCGTCGATTTTGTCCTGAGACGGATTGACGTAAATGTGGTTGTTAACGCCGTCGAGGATCAGGAAATCGCCGTTCTTAACCTGAGTGGTAACATCGCCGGTGCCGACGATGGCTGGCAGCTCCAGAGAGCGCGCCATGATCGAGGTGTGAGAAGTCCGGCCACCCAGATCGGTAATAAAGCCCAGCACTTTGTCCAGGTTCAGCTGTGCGGTCTCTGACGGAGTCAGATCCTTCGCCACCAGCAGCACCTCATCAGCAATCGCACTGAGGTCAACGATGTGCAGGCCCAGAATGTTCTGTAGCAGACGCTTACCGATGTCACGTACGTCCGCCGCACGCTCTTTCAGGTATTCGTCATCCAGCTCTTCCAGCGCCTTGGCCTGGCCTTCAATCACGGAGTAAGCGGCCGCGTCGGCAGAAGCCAGATCGTCTTTAATCAGGGCTATGATTTCCTGTTCCAGCTCTTCATCTTCCAGCAACATGATGTGGCCTTCGAAGATGGCTTCTTTCTCTTCACCGAAGGTTTCTCCGGCTTTGATTTTGATCGCTTCCAGCTGCGCGGCAGCTTTACTACGACCTTCAAGAAAACGCTGAACTTCCTGCTCAACCTGGTCGGCAGAAATCTTTTTCCGGTTGATGACTATCTCATCTTCTTTCAGCAGAAGCGCTTTACCAAAAGCGATGCCCGGTGATGCTAAAATGCCTGAAATCATAACCCTACCTTTTTAATAACGGTCGACTGCCTGAGCAATCGTTCCGGAAACTGTCGGCCAAATCCACTCAGCGAGCCGGTCACGCAAATGATATGAAACACGCTGACTGCAGTCGTCTGGCACCGTGGGGTACTTTACGAAAGCAACAACGCGGACATTCTGTCCGCGATCAATATGTTTGCAAAAATTTGCCTGAAAGGCCGCGCGTGAGAAAAGGCGCTTACTCGAGCTCTGCCATCAGCTTGACCAGGTGCTCAACGGCTTTCTGCTCGTCTTCACCTTCCGCAGACAGGGTCACTACGGTGCCCTGAGTCAGGCCCAGAGTCTGCAGCTTGAACAGGCTTTTCGCGCTGGCTGATTTGCCGTTAGAGGTTACAGTGATTTCAGAGGCAAAGGCTTTCGCTTCTTTCACGAACTGAGCAGCAGGGCGGGTGTGCAGACCGTTAGGTGCAGTAATGGTAACTTCTTGCTGGAACATTATGTTTCCCCAACTTAATTTGGTTTGGTGTTGTCGTTCTAAAGTTTAGCCTGGTGGCATGACTTTAGCCTGGATGTGTCGCGCTGGCCTGCGTACGAAGACGCGCCAAAAAATGCGCTGGTAAAAGGTCGGGAGGCGACGGGGCGAAAAATGTGATTCCGAACTCGCGTTTCCCTTTCCCATTATGCCGCGATTTGCGTTGCCGCGCCAAACCAGTAAATCGATTCAGCTTGATCCATTTCACGCAGCGATTAATTTTGTGGATCGAAATAATTGGGTGCTTAGATACCAGACAGTCACGGGTAAAAGCAATCTACAGGGTGACAAAAGTTTGATGTACTCCACAAAAAAGCACCCATTCGGGTGCTTTTTTAGACTAATCCGCACTGATGGCACTATTGTTGCAATTCTTTCTCTGTGAACAGATCGGCGAACAGAGCCGTACTCAGATAACGCTCGCCTGAAGAGGGCAGGATCACCACAATATTCTTATTTGCGAAGGCTTCGTCTTGCTGCAGTTTCAGCGCGGCCGCGACAGCAGCACCGGAAGAAATCCCGGCCAGGATACCTTCCTCTTCCATCAGACGGCGGGCAGTAGAGATGGATTCTTCATTGGTGATAGCCACCACGCGGTCAACCAGGTTCAGATCCAGGTTACCGGGAATAAAACCGGCGCCGATGCCCTGAATTTTGTGTGGGCCTGGTTTAATCTCTTCCCCCGCCAGCGCCTGAGCGATAACCGGGGAGTCAGTTGGCTCCACGGCCACGGTGATCAGCTCTTTCTTGCCTTTAGTGTTTTTGATGTAGCGGCTGACGCCGGTCAGCGTTCCGCCCGTGCCCACACCGGCGATAAACACATCCACTTCACCGTCGGTATCTTCCCAGATTTCAGGACCGGTGGTTTTCTCATGAATTTCCGGGTTTGCCGGGTTGCTGAACTGCTGCAGAAGAACGAATTTATCCGCATCGCTGGCGACAATTTCTTCTGCTTTGGCAATGGCGCCTTTCATGCCTTTAGCACCTTCGGTCAGCACCAGGTTGGCGCCCAGCGCTTTCAGCAGCTTGCGACGTTCAACGCTCATGGTTTCCGGCATGGTCAGGGTCAGTTTGTAGCCGCGTGCTGCCGCCACATAGGCCAGAGCAATCCCGGTGTTACCACTGGTCGGTTCAACCAGTTCCACGCCCGGTTTCAGGATGCCACGCTTTTCTGCGTCCCAAATCATATTGGCACCGATACGGCATTTAACGCTGAAGCTGGGGTTGCGGGACTCCACTTTTGCCAGAATGCGACCGTTACCGATGCGGTTCAGTCGAACCAGCGGCGTATGACCGATTGTTAACGAGTTGTCTTCGTAGATCTTACTCATAGCCTGTCCTTAACTGTATGAAATATTGGGAACCCTAAGAGCATACCCGGTTGAGTTTTTCCTGGAAGTGAAGAAATCGCATATATATATGTTATGCAGCAATAAGGGGTAATGAAAAGGCATAAGGCCTGATTCATCGGGTCTTGCCCAGCGTACTGCGGTAGCGGTCTACCCACATTGCCGTGGCACCGCAAACCGCAACTGGCATAATCGCCAGGTTAAGAACCGGAATCATCGTAAACAAACTGACCAGCGCGCCAAACTGCATGTTGTCGGTTTTGTGCCTTTTAAGAGCCCCCCGCATCTCACGGAAGCTCACTTTGTGGTTATCAAAAGGGTAGTCACAGTACTGAATGGCGAGCATCCAGGCGCTGAACAGGAACCACAATAACGGCGCCACCGTCTGTCCAACGCCTGGCACGAAATAGAGCAGCAACAACACCACTGCGCGTGGCAGATACCACGCCAGCTTTTGCCATTCGCGTTTCATAATGCGGGGGATATCTTTCACCATACCTGCCCAGCCGCTGTCTGGCAGCGGTTTACCCGTCAGCCTGCCCTCGAGCTGCTCCGCCAGCAGCCCGCAAAACGGCGCGGCTATCCAGTTGGCGACGGTAGAGAAGAAATAGCTGAACACCAGCAGAATGGAGATCACTGTCAGTGGCCATAACAGGTAACTGAGCCACTGTAACCAACCCGGCACGTAGGACATCAGGGCAGGCATCCAGTGGCCAAGCTGCCAGAACAGCCAGATAAAAGCGCCCCCCATCAGCAGAATGTTCACCAGTAACGGGACAATAACGAAACGTCGAATTCCCGGCAGGCGGATCAGCTTCCAGCCCTGGGAAAAGTAATGGATACCATTGGCAGATGGTGGAGTAGGGTGTGGAGTCATATTCTGCTTTCCTCAAATTGCGACCTGGCGGCGCTATAATAACCCAGCCATTAACGCTGACCAGTGGGGGTTTGGACGAAAAAACAGCAAAAAACCGTGTCGATCCACGCTTATTTGTCAGAAAATACTGCGCGGACTTGCACTTGTTAACCTGGGCAAATACAGTTAGAGGATAAAGTTTGCCGCGGTGGCAAGGTATTGGAACAACAGAGAATACAATGATGCAGGATTTGCGTCTGATATTAATCGTTGTTGGCGCGATCGCTATAATAGCGCTTCTTCTTCACGGCCTGTGGACCAGTCGTAAAGAGCGCTCATCCGTTTTTCGCGATCGTCCTCACAAACGGTTAAAACAGGATAGAGAAGAGTCATTCGACGACGTCGGTGATGGCGTTGGTGAAGTACGCGTCCAGCGTACCCGTTCGCGTGTGGAAGAAGATGATGAACCTGCTGTCGGGGCGTTTGACCGTGACGAGGCGCCACCGCGTCCGCCGAAACCGCGTGCCCAGCCAGAGCCGGTTCGCCATCAGCCGCAGGTTGATGAACAGCCAGAGCTCGATCCTCTGTTCGGTGGCGAGCTGCCGCACGCGCCAGAACCTGAGTTTGAAGAAGAGCGGGTCAGCGAGCCAGCGCGTCGTACTCAGCCAGTGGCTCAGCCCGTCCGGCCCGCTCCTGTTGTTCAGCCGCACCAGACTGAGTCTGAACCGGACTATGCAGAAGAGCCTGAAGAAGAAGCGGAAGCTGAACAACCTGTCGCCACAGTGGCGAAGCAGGAACGCCCTAAAGAGACCGTGCTGGTGCTCCATGTGGGTGCCCACGCTGGTGGCGTGCTGAATGGTGAAGCCCTGTTGCAGGGGGTTCTGCAGGCAGGTTTTCAGTTTGGTGAAATGAACATTTTCCATCGTCACCTGAATCCGGCTGGCAGCGGTCCTGTGCTGTTCAGTCTGGCGAATATGGTGAAACCGGGCTCTTTCGACCCGGATGAAATGGCTGATTTCTCCACCCCGGGCATCTCCATTTTTATGATGGTTCCGTCTTACGGCGATGCGAATCAGAACTTCAAGCTGATGCTGCAGTCAGCCCAGCGTATCGCTGACGATGTCGGTGGTGTGGTGCTGGACGATGAGCGTCGGATGATGACGCCACAGAAGCTGGAAACGTATAAAAGTCGTATTCGTGAAGTGATCGAGGCCAACGCCTGATCTGCGCCTGACGAGTCCGCACTTCTCCTGAATTCAAGACCCCCGCCTGTCGGGGGTTTTTTATCGCTATGGTGCCGCTATGGAATCCGTACAAGACAAAATTACCGCGCTGCAAACCACGCTTCGCCATTATGAATACCAGTATCACGTTCTGGACGAACCCGAAGTGCCGGATGCGGAATATGATCGCCTGATGGGCGAACTGCGCAAGCTGGAAGAGGCGCATCCGCAGCTGATCACACCTGACTCCCCGACCCAGCGCGTCGGGGCTGCACCATTGAGTGCTTTTGAGCAGGTGCGCCATGAGGTGCCGATGCTGTCACTGGATAACGCCTTTGATGAAGAGAGCTATCTGGCCTTCAACAAGCGCGTCCAGGATCGCCTGAAAAGTACCGATGACATTACCTTCTGCTGCGAGCTGAAGCTGGATGGACTGGCGGTCAGCCTGCTGTATGAAGACGGCCTGCTGGTCCGTGCGGCCACGCGTGGTGATGGCACCACCGGCGAAAATATCACTGCCAACGTTCGCACCATTCGCGCCATTCCCCTGCGCCTGCGTGGCGAAAATATTCCGGCAAGAATTGAGGTGCGTGGTGAAGTGTTTATGCCACAAGCTGGCTTTGAAGCGCTGAACGAACAGGCACGCCGTAGCGGCAGCAAAGTCTTTGCTAACCCGCGTAATGCCGCCGCCGGTTCGCTGCGCCAGCTCGATCCCCGCATAACCGCTAAACGCCCACTGACCTTCTTCTGCTACGGTCTGGGCCTGCTGGAAGGTGGTGAGATGCCGCGCAGCCATATGGCTCGCCTGCAGCAATTTAAAACCTGGGGCCTGCCAGTCAGCGATCGTCTCCGCCTGTGCCATACCACTGCCGAAGTGTTGTCTTTTTACCGTCAGGTTGAAGAGGATCGCGCCACGCTCGGTTTTGATATCGATGGCGTGGTGATTAAGGTCGATTCGCAGGATCTGCAGGAACAGCTGGGCTTTGTTGCCCGTGCGCCGCGCTGGGCCGTGGCCTTCAAATTCCCGGCGCAGGAACAGATGACCACGGTGCGCGACGTGGAGTTCCAGGTGGGGCGCACCGGTGCCATTACACCGGTGGCTCGTCTGGAGCCTGTTCAGGTGGCTGGTGTAATGGTCAGCAACGCCACGCTGCACAATGCTGATGAAATTGACCGGCTGGGGCTGCGTATCGGCGACCGTGTGGTGATCCGCCGTGCGGGAGATGTTATTCCGCAGGTGGTGGGGGTTATCGAAGCTGAGCGCCCGCAGGATGCCAGAGAAGTGGTTTTCCCTACCCATTGCCCGGTCTGTGGTTCAGACGTTGAGCGGGTGGAAGGCGAAGTGGTTGCTCGCTGTACTGGGGGGCTGATTTGTGGTGCGCAGCGTAAAGGGGCGCTGAAGCATTTCGTCTCACGCCGTGCAATGGACGTGGACGGCATGGGCGATAAAATTATCGACCAGCTGGTGGAGAAAGAGTACGTCAAAACCCCGGCAGACCTGTTCACTCTCACCGCGGGGAAACTGACCGGGCTGGACCGCATGGGGCCAAAGTCTGCCCAGAATGTGGTTAATGCGCTGGAGAAAGCCAGACAGACCACGCTGGCCCGCTTCCTCTATGCTCTGGGGATCAGTGAGGTCGGTGAAGCTACCGCAGCGAATCTGGCGGCGCATTTCGGCTCACTGGAAAAGATTATCGGGGCCGATCTTGAAGCATTGATTGCGGTGCAGGATGTCGGTACCGTGGTTGCTGCGCATGTCCGGAATTTCATGGACGAAGAGAGTAACCGCGAGGTGATCCGCCAGCTGGTTGAGGAGGCCGGGATCACCTGGCCTGCGGTTGCGGTAGTGAAAGCTGAAGAGATTGACAGTCCCTTTGCCGGGAAAACCGTGGTACTGACCGGTTCGCTGTCCATTTTATCGCGTGATGAGGCGAAAGATCGCCTGACCGCTCTGGGCGCAAAGGTCAGCGGTAGCGTGTCGAAGAAAACCGATCTGGTCATTGCCGGAGAGGCGGCCGGCTCGAAACTGGCAAAAGCGCAGGAGTTGGGGATTGCGGTAATTGATGAAGCTGAGATGATCCGTCTGCTGGGTGAATAACATGGAAAATGACCTGATTGAGATAGCCAATACCGGGATGCCTTTTGGTAAATACAAAGGGCGGGTACTGATCGACCTGCCCGAACCTTATCTGCTGTGGTTTGCCCGCAAGGATGAGTTCCCTGCCGGGCATCTGGGCGAGCTGATGCAGCTGACGCTGGCCATTAAAACCGAAGGGCTGGAAGGGCTGGTGAAGCCGCTCAGGAAAAGTTAATTCAAAGCGCCATCCTGATGGCGCTGTCAGTGTGACTTCTGCGACTCCACCACGGCTTTGCCCGGCTTAGCTTCCTTCACTTGTTTCTCCGCCAGTTTCTCTCCTGCCTTTTTATAACGTTGTGCCAGCATCGAACAAACCATCAGCTGCACCTGATGGAAAATCATCAGCGGCAGTACGATGATCCCTACCGATGCGGAAGGGAACAGGATATTCGCCATCGGCACGCCATTCGCCAGGCTTTTCTTGGAGCCACAGAACAGGATAGTGATCTCATCCGGACGATTGAAGCCGAACATTCTTGCGGCCAGCAGGTTGATGAGCAGGACCACAAACAGCAGGCCCAGGCTGCCAGCCACAATATAGAGAAGGGTGTCTGCGCCAACGCGATGCCAGATGCCATTCACCACGGCCTCACTGAAGGCAGAATAGACCACCAGCAGAATCGAAGCCTGATCGGTTTTGCCAATCAGCCCGCGATGTTTTTCCACCCATCCGGCAATCCAGCGGCGGGAGATATGTCCCAGCACGAACGGCAGCAGTAGCTGCATCATGATTTTACCGATTTGTTCCAGGTTACCGCCCGCCGCATCGTTATGCACATTCATCACCAGCCCGACCAGCAGGGGAGAAATAAACACGCCCAGCAGGCTGGAAGCCGAGGCGCTACAAACTGCTGCAGCCACGTTCCCACCAGCAAGCGACGTCAGCGCGATAGCAGACTGAACGGTGGCAGGCAGGATGCACAGATACAGGAAACCAGTATAGATTTCCGCGCTGACCGGCAGAGGATGCCACCAGACGAGCAGCAGGCCGAGGAGCGGGAACAGCACGAAGGTACTAAACATCACCCACAGGTGCAGACGCCAGTGGCTGCCCCCTGCGATAATTTTTTCGCGGGATAATTTGGCGCCGTGCATAAAGAACAGCAGGGCGATGGCCGCGGTGGTCAGCCATTCAAAGAAATCGACAAAATGACCGCGTGCCGGCAGAAAGGAGGCCAGCAGCACGGTAATGATCAGTTTGACCATCAGAGGATCGAGACGAAAGAAACGCATGGTTAATGCCTGGTTAAAAAATCGATAGGGCTATTGTGCGACGGACGGGTTTAGAAATAAAATTAATTTATTAAATTCATATATGAAAAAAATCGATGAATTACAGTCTGCGTCAACTTCGTGTTTTCGTCGCCGTAGCCCAGCAGGGCAGTTTCAGCCAGGCCGGGCAGCTGATTGGCCTCAGCCAGTCTGCGGTGAGCCACAGCATCAAAGAGCTGGAAAGTGAGATGGGCATCCGCCTGCTGGACCGCACCACGCGGGAAGTGTTATTGACCGAAGCCGGTGAACAACTGGCCAGCAGGCTTGAGCGCCTGCTGGAAGAGCTCAATACCACCCTGCTGGATGTGCGCAGCTACGGTCAACAGCGTAGCGGCACGGTGCGGGTTGCCGCCAGCCAGACCATTTCCGCCCATTTGATGCCGCAATGCCTGGCGGGCAGTCAGCTGCATTTCCCTGAAATTAAAGTGATGCTGCGGGACAGGCCTCAGCAATGGGTGCTGCAGAGCATCCGTAATGCGGAAGTCGACTTCGGTATCGTTATCGGCCCCCTGCCGGTGGAAGATTTTGAATGTGAGGCCATTCTCGATGAGCCGTTTCTGCTGTTATGTCGTCAGGATGACCCGCTGGCGCAGCAGCAGACTATTCGCTGGCAGATGCTGAATAACCGGCAGCTGGTATTGCAGGACTATGCTTCCGGCAGTCGGGTGCTGATAGATCAGGCGCTACGGGTTCAGCAGGTTCAGGCAGAGATTGTCCAGGAGATCGGCCATCCCGCGACGCTGTATCCCATGGTGGAGGCAGGGATTGGCATCAGTATTTTGCCCGCGCTGGCGCTGCCGTTACCGCAGGGACGGCCTTTACTGGTCAGAAGAATGGTGCCGGAAATTAACCGTACGATCATGCTGGTGCGTCGCAGAAACCGCTCACTGACGCCAGCGGCCGAAGCTATCTGGCAGGAAGTGCGTCAGCAGGCTGCCCTGCTGACGCAGCAACGTGAGAACACGCCAGCGTTTTAGATATAAACGTTCAGCGAGTTTGTTGCCGTTGGACGGTTGACGCCATCGGCAGTTTTGCTGGTTGCGGCAGTTGTCGCTTCTTTCTGGGCACTCTGCTTCTCTGCCGCTTTTTCCGCCTGCTGCTGCTCAATCTGGGTAATCTGAGCTTCAATCATCTGGATCTGGCTTTCGATTAGCGTCTGTTCTTCTGACTTTTGCTCATCGGTCAGTGAAGTGTCGGTACCCAGACTTTTCAGCTGGTTCTGCAACTGAGTGATCTGTTTGTTAAGGCTGGCAATTTGCGAGGTTGAGCCACTGCTGCCTGAACTGGCCAGGCCGGCGGAGGTACTGCCACTGATAGTTGTCATCTCTGTCTCCTTTGTAATAGACCAAAACGGTTATCGGCGGGGACGACTGAATACTTGATGACGGAAATGGTAAAAGAAGTGCTAAGAAAGTGAAAAGAGGGGGCGGCCAGTTGGAGGTTCGACCCCTGAACGAATGGCGGACAGCAAAAAGGCGCCTTTAGGGCGCCTTCATACATTGGTGGGTCGTGCAGGATTCGAACCTGCGACCAATTGATTAAAAGTCAACTGCTCTACCAACTGAGCTAACGACCCGAAGTGGTGGGTGATGACGGGCTCGAACCGCCGACCCCCTCCGTGTAAAGGAGATGCTCTACCAACTGAGCTAATCACCCACTTCGGTACTTCTCACAAAATTATTCAGAATGGTGGGTGATGACGGGCTCGAACCGCCGACCCCCTCCGTGTAAAGGAGATGCTCTACCAACTGAGCTAATCACCCATCCTGAGGAATTCTGGTCTTACTTCACACTGCGAAGCCACCGTTGAGAGTGGTGGGTGATGACGGGCTCGAACCGCCGACCCCCTCCGTGTAAAKGAGATGCTCTACCAACTGAGCTAATCACCCATCCTGAGGAATTCTGGTCTTACTTCACACTGCGAATCCACCGTTGAGAGTGGTGGGTGATGACGGGCTCGAACCGCCG
>JBNONK010000008.1:0-181536 GCA_050311775.1 Erwinia amylovora
ATCCAGTACATCGACATATTCACAGACGTTTTTCAGCTCAACGCCGTAAGCACCAATGTTCTGAATCGGAGCTGAGCCGACGCACCCGGGGATCATCGCCAGATTTTCCAGGCCGGAGAAGCCGTTTTTTAACGCATACTGCACCAGTTTATTACAGGTTACCTGTCTACAAAAATGACAGGCGTGTTAACCTCCCATTTTTCTGCTTTGATTATGTCTACAGTTTTAACTCTGGTCTTTATATTGAGTTTGTTAATACCAGCCCAGGGATATCTTCACGCTTAATACCGCGCAGCAGGATACCACAGTTCTCACCAGCACGGCCTTCGTCCAGCAGTTTGCGGAACATTTCAACGCCGGTACAGGTTGATTTCACGGTATCTTTGATACCCACGATCTCAACTTCTTCGCCCACTTTCACGATGCCGCGCTCAACACGACCGGTCACAACGGTACCACGACCAGAGATGGAGAACACGTCTTCGATTGGCAGCAGGAATGGCTTGTCAATCGCACGCTCTGGTTCCGGGATGTAGTTGTCCAGGTGGCCAGCCAGCTCGATGATTTTAGCTTCCCACTCAGCGTCGCCTTCCAGCGCTTTCAGAGCAGAACCGTGAACGATTGGCGTGTCATCGCCCGGGAAGTCGTACTGTGACAGCAGGTCACGGACTTCCATTTCTACCAGTTCCAGCAGCTCTTCATCATCAACCATGTCGCACTTGTTCAGGAACACGATGATGTAAGGAACGCCAACCTGACGACCCAGCAGGATGTGCTCACGGGTCTGAGGCATTGGGCCGTCAGTCGCAGCAACTACCAGGATTGCGCCGTCCATCTGAGCAGCACCGGTGATCATGTTTTTCACATAGTCGGCGTGGCCTGGGCAGTCAACGTGCGCATAGTGGCGGGTTGGGGTGTCATATTCAACGTGAGAAGTGTTGATGGTGATACCACGAGCTTTTTCTTCTGGCGCGTTATCGATCTGGTCGAATGCACGAGCAGAACCGCCGTAGGTTTTAGCCAGAACGGTGGTGATAGCAGCAGTCAGGGTAGTTTTACCATGGTCAACGTGTCCGATAGTACCAACGTTAACGTGCGGTTTGTTACGTTCAAATTTCTCTTTAGCCACGACGATATTCCTTACTTTAATGCTCTCACGCTGTGGTGAGAGCATATGATCAATATTTTAAAACTGTGGCTTATTTGCCACGAGCTTCAATAACGGCCTGAGCGACGTTGTTCGGCGCATCATCATACTTCAGGAACTCCATCGAGTATGAAGCACGGCCTTTAGTCAGAGAACGCAGCTGAGTTGCATATCCGAACATTTCAGACAGCGGAACTTCAGCGTGAATCTGAACACCAGTAGCGTTAGATTCTTGTCCTTTGAGCATACCACGACGACGGCTAAGGTCACCGATAACGTCACCGGTGTTCTCTTCCGGAGTCTCTACTTCAACCTTCATGATCGGCTCAAGCAGAACTGGGGTTGCTTTCTTAAAGCCGTCTTTGAACGCGATAGAAGCTGCCAGTTTAAACGCCAGCTCAGAGGAGTCAACGTCATGGTAAGAACCAAAGTGCAGACGAACACCCAGATCAACCACTGGATAACCAGCCAGAGGACCTGATTTCAGCTGCTCCTGGATACCTTTATCAACCGCAGGGATGTATTCGCCAGGAATGACACCACCTTTGATGTCGTTGACGAACTCGTAACCTTTCGGGTTAACGCCCGGCTCCAGAGGGTACATGTCGATAATGACATGACCGTACTGACCACGACCACCAGACTGCTTGGCGTGTTTACCTTCGATATCGGTCACTTTGCTGCGAATTGCTTCACGATAAGCAACCTGTGGTTTACCGACGTTCGCTTCAACGTTGAATTCACGCTTCATACGGTCAACGATGATGTCGAGGTGCAGCTCACCCATACCGGCGATGATAGTCTGGTTGCTTTCCTCATCAGTCCATACGCGGAATGATGGGTCTTCTTTAGCCAGACGGCCCAGAGCCAGACCCATTTTTTCCTGGTCAGCTTTGGTTTTTGGTTCAACGGCAATAGAGATTACCGGCTCAGGGAACTCCATGCGCTCCAGAATGATGACGTTGTCCGGGTCACACAGGGTGTCACCAGTGGTTACGTCTTTCAGACCGATTGCAGCAGCGATGTCACCTGCGCGAACTTCTTTAATCTCTTCACGTTTGTTGGCGTGCATCTGTACGATACGGCCCAGACGCTCACGAGCAGACTTAACCGGGTTAAACACGGTGTCGCCAGAGTTCACGACTCCGGAGTAAACGCGGAAGAACGTCAGGTTACCCACAAACGGGTCGGTTGCAATTTTGAACGCCAGCGCGGCAAACGGCTCTTCATCATCAGAGTGACGAACGGCCGGAGTGTCTTTGCCATCATCCAGGATACCGTTGATCGCAGTAACGTCGGTTGGAGACGGCAGGTATTCGATAACCGCATCCAGCATCGCCTGAACACCTTTGTTCTTAAATGCAGAACCACAGGTTACCAGGATGATTTCGTTGTTCAGTACGCGCTTACGCAGGGAAGCTTTGATCTCTTCTTCGGACAGCTCTTCGCCACCAAAGAATTTCTCCATCAGCTCATCAGAACCTTCAGCTGCGGCTTCGATCAGTTTCTGGCGCCATTCTTCTGCCAGTTCCTGCATATCAGCTGGGATCTCTTCGTAAACGAAGGTCACGCCTGCGTCTTCGTCGTTCCAGTTGATCGCTTTCATCTTGATCAGGTCAACAACACCGGTGAATTTCTCTTCAGCACCGATAGCCAGCTGCAGAGGAACCGGAGTTGCGCCCAGACGAGTTTCGATCTGGCCGACAACTTTCAGGAAGTTAGCACCCATACGGTCCATTTTGTTAACGAACGCGATGCGTGGCACTTTATATTTGTTAGCCTGACGCCATACGGTCTCAGACTGTGGCTGAACACCACCAACTGCACAGTAAACCATTACTGCGCCGTCAAGCACACGCATGGAACGTTCTACTTCGATGGTGAAGTCAACGTGTCCCGGGGTGTCGATGATGTTTACGCGGTGCGGCTCGAACTGCTTAGCCATACCAGACCAGAAAGCGGTAGTCGCTGCGGAGGTAATGGTAATACCACGCTCCTGCTCCTGCGCCATCCAGTCCATGGTGGCTGCGCCATCATGAACTTCACCGATTTTGTGGTTTACACCGGTGTAGAACAGAATACGTTCGGTAGTGGTCGTCTTACCGGCGTCGATGTGTGCACTGATACCGATGTTACGGTAGCGTGTAATGGGTGTTGTACGAGCCATTTGATTCCTCTGATTCTCGGACGTTCTAAGTTAGTAAAGCCCAGCGGGTGAGTCACTGGGACGCCCGCTGGGTTAATAACAACTACGAAGCTGTTACCAGCGGTAGTGAGCGAACGCCTTGTTGGCTTCGGCCATACGGTGAACGTCTTCACGTTTCTTAACTGCAGTACCTTTGTTCTCTGCAGCATCAGAAAGTTCGTTCGCCAGGCGCAGAGCCATTGATTTATCACCGCGTTTACGAGCAGCTTCAACGATCCAACGCATTGCCAGAGCATTACGACGAACCGGACGGACTTCAACTGGTACCTGATAAGTAGAACCACCAACACGACGGGATTTAACTTCCACGGTTGGGCGGACGTTGTCCAGGGCTACTTCAAATGCTTCCAGTTCGTTTTTACCTGAACGCTGAGCCAGGGTCTCAAGCGCGGTATAGACGATTGATTCAGCAGTAGATTTTTTACCGTCTACCATCAGGATGTTTACAAATTTAGCCAGCAGCTCTGATCCGAACTTAGGATCCGGCAGAATTTTACGCTGGCCAATTACGCGACGACGTGGCATGGAAATACTCCGTTGTTAATTCAGGATTGTCCAAAACTCTACGAGTTTATTATGACATTTAAGATAAAACGTTTGGCCTTACTTAACGGAGAACCATTAAGCCTTTGGCTTCTTCACGCCGTACTTGGAGCGTGACTGCTTACGGTCTTTAACACCTGAGCAGTCCAGCGCGCCACGAACGGTGTGGTAACGCACACCTGGCAAGTCTTTAACACGACCGCCACGGATCAGGATCACGGAGTGTTCCTGCAGGTTATGACCTTCACCACCAATGTAGGAGGTAACTTCAAAACCGTTGGTTAAGCGAACACGACATACTTTACGCAGTGCGGAGTTCGGTTTTTTAGGGGTAGTAGTATATACGCGAGTACATACACCACGTTTCTGCGGGCAGGCTTCCAGCGCAGGCACGTTGCTCTTTGCAACTTTGCGTGCGCGTGGTTTGCGAACCAGCTGGTTAACTGTTGCCATTAAATAGCTCCTGGGATTTGCTTTTGCTTCGTAAACACGTGATAAATCGCCTCGTGGTATAACGAGGACGCGGAATTTTAGGGCTGAGCAGAAAAGGTGTCAAGAAATAACCAGGATATCGTCTCTACCAGGTCATTTGTTGCGAATTTTTTACCGTCAGCGCGACGAAGTCATTATAGCTTACTGTCGCCGCGTTGATTGAAATTTGAGCAGAAATCCCGCGAGCCTTAACGTCCTCTTGCAGCACGTACAGAGAGATGGGGGCGTTAAGCAGGGATTCAAGGGCCTGACTGCCCTGCAGCGCAGCCAACACGCCATCCTGCATCAGCAGCACATCATCCCCTTCAGCCAGCAGACGCACCAGCGCAGCAAAATCGCATTTAAAGGGGGAGTTGATCAGGGTATGCAGCATAATATCCTCAGAACGTGATGAGCCGGTCGTAACTGTGCAGCTCTGCGCGGAGTGCGTCAGGTTCCAGCACCTCTACCGGCAGCACTTTCTGTCCATCGGCAGCCAGCCCACGTTCAGCCAGCGAGGCAGCACAGACATAGAGCTTTCCGATATCGTAAAGAGGCAGTACGCCAAAGGTAGCGGCATAATGGCGCGCCAGTATCTGTTCAGGCTGCTGTTCGGGAAGCAGTTGCAGGACACCGTCACTGATAAAAAACAGGGCGATCTCTTCGCTCAGAGCAGAAATGGCCAGCACGGCATCCAGCCCTTCCCTGCCGGCACTGCTGCCATGTGGAGGCTGGGTGAAGACGATGGCGATCCGATTCATCAGAACTGCACCATCCGCTCACAGCTCAGAGCGGCTTCGGCCAGCGCACCAAGGCCAGAAAGCCGGAAGCCCTGTGCAAGATTGGCAGCGGGCAGGCCAAGGTTTTTCGCTTCCTGCTCGTCCGTCACTCCACGGCGTAAAGCTGCCGCCACGCAGATGTTCAGCGCCACACCGTGCTCCTGATGAAGTTGCTGCCAGGCACGAGTCAGATCGAACTCATCGCTGGCGGGAGAGGTCAGCGCACTGGCGTTCAGCACCCCTTCGCGATAAAAAAACACGCTCTCCAGGGTATGTCCCTGCGCCAGTAAGGCCCGGGCAAACAGCCAGGCGCTGCTGGCCTGCTGGGTGCCGTATGCCGGTCCGGTGACCAGCAGGGTGAAACGCATCAGCGATCCTGCCCCTGAAAGTCCCCGCTTTTGAACTGGCGGATATACAGATAAACCGTGTGCTTGGAGATATTCAGGCGATCGGCCACCTGGTTAATGGCGTCCTTAATATCAAAGATCCCTTTCTCATACAGGTTGAGCACGATCTGGCGATTCTTGGCATTGTTGGAAACGTTACGGTCGCCGCTGACTTCCTCGATGGTGAACTCCAGCGTCTGCATGACCAGGTCTTCCACCGACGAGGCGAAGTTAACTGAAGAGGCCACTTCCTGCGTTTCCGGCGGCATAAAGGTCGCCATAATCTGCGAGAACGGCACGTCAAGGTTCATGTTGATACACAGCAGGCCAATCACCCGGTGATTGCCGTTGCGGATAGCAATGGTCACCGACTTCATCAGCATGCCGCTTTTGGCACGGGTGAAGTAGGCTTTGGAGACATTACTGTCCGCCCCGTTCATATCATGCAGCATGCGCAGGGCGAGGTCAGTGATAGGTGAACCGATTTTACGGCCGGTATGTTCGCCGTTAGCGATGCGCACGGCGGAACACTTCAAATCTTCCAGAGAATGAAGAACGATCTCGCAATGGGAGCCTATCAGCATCGCCAGGCCATCCACCACCGCTTCATAGGATTTCAGGATCTCGAAGTCAGTTTGCCCGAAGGGATGCTGTTCCAGGAGCTCCAGATCGGCCACATCACCGGTAAAAATTGAACCAGACATTAAGACACCACCCTTGCAAAGAGCCTGTCGCACGGCGCCAGGGCAGACTCGTTCTGAAGAAAATGCGCGGTGGCTAGTTTAGCAAATATGTGAAACGCCTGTCCTGACCTTTGTCATGAATTGCAGAATGCTGCAAAAAAGCGGGGAAAACCGGGGAAAAGAACACCGCCACAACAGATGTGGCGGTGGAGAGTCTTATTTAGACTTGGTCGCAGCAGGCGCTTCGGCAGGTGCCGACGGGGCAGCATCTGCTTTAGCCGCTGGTTTGATATCGAGCAGTTCAACATCAAACACCAGCGTGGAGTTAGCCGGGATACCCGGAACGCCGTTTTTGCCGTAAGCCAGCGCCGGTGGGATCACCAGCTTGATTTTACCGCCTTTCTTCACGTGCTTCAGACCTTCGGTCCAGCCCGGGATCACGCCGTCAAGACGGAAGGAGAGTGGCTCGCCACGGGTGTAAGAGTTATCGAACTCGGTACCGTCAATCAGCGTACCTTTGTAGTTTACTACCACGGTGTCACTGTCGGTTGGTGCGCTGCCGGTCCCCTCTTTCTCAACCTGGTAAAGCAGGCCGGATTCGGTTTTCTTCACGCCTTTTTCTTTTGCGAATTTAGCGGCGAAAGCCTCACCCTTTTCGGTGTTCTCTTTCGCGTCTTTTTCCATCTTCGCCTGAGCGGCGCCTTTCACGCGGCCTTCAAAGGATTGCAGAGTCTGTTCAATTTCCTGGTCAGAGAGTTTGCTCTTGCCAGCGAACGCGTCCTGCACGCCGGAGATCAGCTGTTGTTTGTCCAACTTGATACCCAGTTTTTCCTGCTCTTTCAGGGAGTTTTCCATGTAGCGGCCCAGAGAGGCACCCAGCGCATAGGCGGACTGTTCGTCCTCGGATTTAAACGCGGCATTCTTTGGAGCCTGCGCCGGAGCCTGATCGGCTGGCGCGGCGGCAGGTGCCGGTGCCGCTGCGGTTTCAGCAGCCATTACCAGAGGTGCATTCAGGGCAACGGCCATGGTGGTGGCTAACAGTGTGACTTTAAACAGTGATTTCATCCATTTCTCCAAACCGAAGCCTCTCACCTCGGAAATCGTTTACAGACCAGGGCCTGTACTATAATTGTGCGCGAGAAAACTACACAATCTCGCAATGAAAACTAAGTTAACTTCCGACCGCTCGTCCACCGGAAAGTTTCACCACTGAAATGCAGACGCCAAACTCTTTTTTCAACTGTCCAGGTGAAATTCAGGCGCATATTCCTGTTTCACTGCAGGCTTTATCGTTAGAATCAGAGCAATCCGGCCATTATAACGGCTCGCGCGGTAACAAGGGGAAAGAGTATGCAACAATCATTGTTTGAACAGCGAATGGAGATGTTGGAGAGCCGACTGGCCTTTCAGGAACACACCATTGAAGAGCTAAACCAAACGGTGATCCACCATCAGCTGGAGATGGCCCGTCTGCGGGAGCAGATGCGCCTGCTGACCGACAAGCTGAAATCAGCGGCCCCGTCGATGATTGCCTCACAATCAGAAGAGACGCCGCCGCCGCATTATTAATGCCTGTTTCGGTCAAATAAAAAAGGCCACCTTAACCGGTGGCCTTTTTTGATCCTGCAGAGATTAGTGGCTGCAGCCACAACCGCCGGTACCACAACCACCTTTACCGTGGTCGTGATCATGGTCGTGGTCATGGTGATGATCGTGCTCACCGTGAACGTGGCCGTGAGCCAGTTCTTCCGGAGTCGCTTCACGGATCGCTACAACTTCAACGTTGAAGTTCAGGTTCTGACCCGCCAGCATGTGGTTACCGTCAACCACTACGTGATCGTCTTCCACTTCAGTGATTTCCACCGGAACCGGACCCTGATCGGTTTCAGCCAGGAAGCGCATGCCTACCTGCAGTTCGTCAACGCCCATAAAAACGTCTTTTGGTACGCGCTGCACGAGATTGTCATCGTACTGGCCATAAGCGTCGTTGGCAGTGATGTTCACTTCAAACTTGTCACCCGCTTCATGGTTTTCCAGTGCTTTTTCCAGACCAGCAATCAGGGAACCATGACCGTGCAGGTAGTCCAACGGTGCGCTCACCGGAGACTCATCAACCAACACACCGTCTTCTGTACGTACCTGGTATGCCAGGCTGACCACCAGGTCTTTTGCTACTTTCATGATTACTCCTAACCGTTGAGAGCTTGAGCCCTTATCTGCTGACCTTTTGCCAACGCGAATGGCTCTATGTTGCGTCGAGTTTACTGAATTTCAACGCCGCTGTACGGTACAGCTTAAAAAAAGCTGAGCCATAACGCTACTCAGGATGAAAAATTCCGATTACTTGCTCGTTGGTTCGCACCCGATCGCGAACTTGTTTATCCGCTTCTCTCATCTGGTGGCCACACTTAACGCATTCAACCACATCAATATTATTTTCTTTCCACAGCGCCAGCGTATCTTTTGCCTGGCAGTTGGGACAGGTCGCTCCGGCAATGAATCTTTTACGCATATCAGGTCCTATTCAAATTCATCCCAGCCATCGAACTGGCGCTTCTCATGCTGCATTTCAGCCTGAAAAATGTCTTCCAGCTCGCGGCGGGCTTCTTTCACTCGCGAAATTTGCTGACTGTCTGAATGGTTCGGCATCAGCTCGCGCAGCATACGCATATCCAGGCGGCGGAAATGCTGCTGCGCGCGGAAGGCCTGGTGGGGATGCATCCCAAGCGTCATCAGCGTCTTACGGCCCAGTTCCAGCGCACTGGAGAATGTCTCGCGTGAGAACTGCGAAACGCCAGCCTGAATCAGCTCATGCGCTTCCACGCGTCCCCTGGCCCGCGCCAGAATCTGCAGGTGTGGGAAATGATGCTGGCAAAGGTGCACAATCTCCATCGCATCTTCCGGACCGTTGCAGGTGATCACTATCGACCGCGCCGTTTCAGCACCCGCGGCCCGCAATAATTCCAGCTCGGTAGCATCACCATAGTATACTTTGTATCCATACTTACGCATCAGGCTGACCGCACTGATATCCCGCTCCAGCACCGTAATACGCTTTTCGTTGGCCATCAGCAGGCGCGCCACCACCTGACCGAAACGCCCGAATCCGACCACGATAACTTCAGGTTTGTCATCCTCAACAAACGGTTTCTCTTCGTTGTCATCGACGTCGTTAAAGCGCCTTTCGAGAATGGTATCAACGCCCTGCATCAGCAGCGGCGTAGTCATCATCGACAGCGTCACCGTCACCAGCAGCAACGGCATCTGATCGCCGCTGAACAGCTTAGCCGTTGAAGCCGCCGAGAACAGCACGAATGCAAACTCACCGCCCTGGCTGAGCACGCCGGAAAATTGCAGCCGTTCTGAACTGCGCAGGCCAAAGATGCGCGACAGCAGATAGAGTACACCAGCTTTAACAGCGACCAGCGCCACAACACCCACAATAATTTCAATGATATGGGTGTAAAGCACGCCCAGGTTCAGCGCCATTCCCACCGAAATAAAGAACAGCCCGAGCAGCAACCCTTTAAACGGATCGATAGCGATTTCCAGTTCGTGGCGATACTCACTTTCCGCCAGCAGGATACCGGCGATAAACGTCCCCAACGCCATGGAAAGCCCCAACGCATCCATAAACAATGCTGAGCCAAGCACCAGCAACAGCGCCGCGGCGGTAAAGACTTCGCGCACGCCGGATGCCGCAATAAAACGGAAAATGGGTCTGAGCAGATAGCGGCCGCCGATCAGCATCCCAACGAAGGCCAGCACCTTCATACCCACTTTGATCCAGTCGGTATGACCGCTGTCGCTGCCGGCCAGCAGCGGAACCAGCGCCAGTGCCGGGATTACCGCCAGATCCTGGAACAGCAGCACCGAGAAGCCAAGCTGCCCGGCCTCATTGCGGTTCATGCCCTTGTCGCGCATCAACTGCAGTGCCATGGCGGTTGATGACATCGCCAGGCCAATACCGCCAATCGTGGCCGCCTGCCAGGAGAAGTCGGTCAGCAGTAATAAACCACCGAGGATCGCCGCGCTGATAATGACCTGAGCCGCGCCGACGCCGAAAATGGAACGCCGCAATTCCCACAGTTTGGAAGGCTTAAGCTCCAACCCGATGATAAACATCAGGAACACCACACCGAGCTCGGAGAAGTGCAGAATTTCATCCACGTCGCTGATAAAGCCCAGTCCCCACGGACCGATGGCAATCCCGGCCAGCAGATAACCCAGTACGGCACCGATACCCAACCGTGCCGCAATCGGCACCGCGGTCACCGCAGCGAAAAGATAAACGACGCCTGCCGTCAGCAAAGTTTGCCCTTCCATTCAAACACCTCCATAGGGCAAGGGGGAAGCCAGCCAGTCGGCATAGGCTCGCGCAAAATTTTTCATTACTTCTGGCGGCTGGCGGCGCGCCCAGTAGATAATCATTGGCGTCAGCCAGTGCATCCGGCACATCTGTGCGGTCAGCTCAAAGGGGCGCATAATTTCCGACATCGGATAGCGGTTCAGACCCTCCTGATGGTAGGCCGCTTCCGGTTCTCCGGTGGTGATCACGCTTCGCCAGTATTTCCCTTCGAGCATGTTGCCACCGGGTCCGCTGGCAAAGCCACGGGACAGAACGCGGTCCAGCCACTCTTTCAGCAGCGCCGGACAGCTGTAGGTGTATAACGGATGCTGGAATACAATGATGTCATGCTCACGCAGCAACTGCTGTTCGTGATGGATATCAATAAAAAAGTCAGGATAATGCGCGTACAGGTCATGCACGGTGACATTGGGCAGCTCTTTTGCCGGCTGCAACAAAACCCGATTGGCAATCGAATCCTGTGACTCCGGGTGAGCGTAAAGCAGCAAAACTTTAGGCGGCTGCGACATCATTCCCCTCCAAATCGTCGTCATAGCGGGGAAATTCCGCTACCATGCTCGACGCAACGGAATCGTTGATTCCGAAAAGCAATTATGATGATTTAATTTAACATATTCTGACTATTACGGCGCTTATGATTGTCTTCTCCTCGTTACAAATACGACGCGGTGTCCGCGTACTGCTGGATAACGCCACCGCCACCATCAACCCCGGGCAGAAAGTCGGCCTGGTGGGGAAAAATGGCTGCGGCAAATCTACGCTGCTGGCGCTGCTTAAGAACGAGATAAGCGCCGATGGTGGCAGCTTTAACTATCCCGGAAACTGGTCGCTGGCCTGGGTCAACCAGGAAACCCCCGCCCTCTCCGTTCCGGCCAGTGAATATGTCATTGATGGCGACCGCGAATATCGCCAGCTCGAAGCCGAATTAGCGCACGCCAATGAGATCAACGATGGCCACGCTATCGCCACGCTGCATGGCAAGCTCGACGCCATTCAGGCCTGGACAATACAGTCTCGTGCGGCCAGCCTGCTTAACGGTTTGGGCTTTTCTCAGGAGCAGCTGCAGCGTCCGGTGAGCGACTTCTCGGGCGGATGGCGGATGCGCCTCAACCTGGCGCAGGCGCTGATTTGCCGCTCGGACCTGCTGCTGCTTGATGAACCGACTAACCACCTCGACCTCGACGCGGTGATTTGGCTGGAGCGCTGGCTGAAAAGCTACCAGGGCACGCTGATCCTGATTTCCCATGACCGCGACTTCCTCGATCCGGTGGTGGATAAGATCCTGCATATCGAGCAGCAGTCAATGTTTGAATACACCGGCAACTACAGCTCGTTCGAAATTCAACGTGCGACCAGGCTGGCGCAGCAGCAGTCCATGTTTGAAAATCAGCAGCAGAAAGTGGCGCACCTGCAGAGCTTTATCGATCGCTTTAAGGCGAAAGCCAGCAAAGCCAAGCAGGCGCAAAGCCGCATCAAAATGCTGGAGCGCATGGAGCTGATTGCGCCCGCGCATGTTGACAACCCGTTTACCTTCAGCTTCCGTGACCCGGAAAGTCTGCCTAATCCACTGCTGAATATGGAAAAAGTCAGCGCAGGTTATGCCGAACGCATCATTCTGAATTCGATCAAGCTCAACCTGGTGCCCGGCTCGCGGATTGGCCTGCTGGGTCGTAATGGCGCAGGAAAATCGACATTGATTAAGCTGCTGGCCGGTGAGCTGGCTCCGCTGAAAGGCGATATCGGCCTGGCGAAAGGCATTAAGCTGGGTTACTTTGCCCAGCATCAGCTGGAATTCTTACGGGCCGATGAATCTCCGCTGCAACATCTGGTTCGCCTGGCTCCGAAAGTGCTGGAACAGCAGCTGCGCGACTATCTGGGCGGCTTCGGGTTCCAGGGCGATAAGGTCACAGAAAAGACTGAACGCTTCTCCGGCGGTGAGAAAGCGCGCCTGGTGCTGGCGCTGATCGTCTGGCAGCGCCCCAACCTGCTGCTGCTTGATGAACCGACAAACCACCTCGATCTGGATATGCGCCAGGCGCTGACCGAGGCACTGATCGACTTCGAAGGTGCACTGGTTGTGGTCTCACACGATCGTCACCTGCTGCGTTCCACCACCGACGATCTCTACCTGGTCCACGACGGCAAAGTGGAAGCTTTCGACGGTGACCTGGAAGATTATCAGCATTGGCTGAGCGACCTGCAGAAGCAGGCGGTCAGCAGCGATGAGCCCAAACAGGACAATACCAACAGCGCCCAGGCCAGAAAAGATCAGAAACGTCGGGAGGCTGAACTGCGGACGCAAACGCAGCCGCTGCGCAAACAGATTGAAAAGCTGGAAAAGCAGATGGAAAAGCTGAATACCCAGCGCTCTGCAGCTGAAGAAAAGCTGGCTGACTCAGCGATCTACGAGCAAAATCACAAAGCGGATCTCACCGCTGCGCTGCAGCAGCAGGCAGAGGCAAAATCCGCGCTGGAAGAGTGTGAGATGGAATGGCTCGACGCTCAGGAACAGTTAGAAGCCATGCTCAATTCATAGCTCAGGCCCGGTAGTAAGGCTTATCCCCAAGAATTGTCGCGCGGTGCATAATGCGCCGCGCCGGCAAATAGTCCGCATTAGCGTAATGCTGCGTCACGCGGTTATCCCAGATCACCAGATCGTTTTCCTGCCAGCGCCAGCGCACCTGAAACTCCGGCTTAGTGATATGGGCAAACAGGAAGTTCAGCAGCGCATCGCTCTCCTTCTGACTGAGATCCACAATACGCGTAGTGAACCCTTCGTTAACAAACAGGGCCTGTTTGCCGCTGACCGGATGAGTACGAATGACCGGGTGCAGCAGCGGTGGGTTCTGCTCTACTGCCAGCTTCCAGCGGGCATGTTCTTCTTCACTGCCACGATATTTGAACGCCGGGAATGATTGCGTGAAATCATGTTCCGCCTGCAAGCCACCGAGCAGTTTTTTGAACGGCTCAGACAAAGCATCATAAGCAGCGATGCCGCTGGTCCACAGCGTATCGCCTCCGGTTTCCGGCAGCTGTTTCGCGGCGAGGATGGCGCCTGACGGTGGCGTATCGATAAAGGTCACATCGGTGTGCCAGTTGTCATTATCTGGCGGATTATTATTGTGAGTATCCAGCACGATAATTTCTTCCACGCCCGGCGCATGAGGGTATACCGGGTGGATATGCAGATCGCCAAAGCGGGCGGCCAGCGCGCGCTGTTGCTGAGGCGTCACGGGCTGGTCGCGGAAGAACACGACCTGATGGCGGATCAGCGCGTGATAAAGTTGCTCAAACTGGGCATCGCTCAGCGGACGGCTGAGGTTAACGTCAGCGATCTGAGCACCGATATACGGCCCGAGTGGGGTGATAGTCAGACGTTCGTTCATGAGTGTTCTCCATGCCAGGGGGTTAAGCGGCGTTGCAGCGCGCGCAACCCCAACTCAAGAGTAAAAGCGATCAGGGCGATCACCGCGATGCCAGCCAGCACCACATCCGTTGCCAGGAATTCACCGGCAGACTGCACCATAAAGCCCAGCCCGCGGGTGGCAGCTATCAGCTCGGCAGCGACCAGCGTTGACCAGCCCACTCCCAGACCAATGCGCACTCCGGTCAGAATTTCCGGCAGTGCACCCGGCAGGACGACATACCACAGCACCTGCCAGCGGTTAGCACCGAGTGACTTTGCGGCTCGCAGGCGAACCTGCTGGGCACTTTTCACGCCCGCCAGTGCCGACATGGCAACCGGAGCGAAAATAGCCAGATAAATCAGTAATATTTTCGAGGTTTCGCCAATGCCAAACCAGATTACCATCAGCGGGAGATAGGCCAGCGGCGGCACCGGGCGGTAAAGTTCGATCAGCGGATCGAGGATGCCCCGCGCCGTTTCATTCAGCCCCATCAGAATGCCTGTCGGCACGCCAAACACCACCGCGGCCAGCAATGCAATCAGGATCCGGCTCAGGCTGGCGGCCAGGTGCTGCCACAGCGTGGCATCCATAAATCCTTTCGAACTGGCAATGGTCAGCAGCTGATGCAGCACCTGCTGCGGAGCCGGTAAAAACAGCGGCGCAATCAAATTAAGTGCGGTGACCGCCCACCAGATTGCCAACAGCACCAGCAGCGTAGCAGCGCTGAGGGTCAGCTGGCGGCTGAACGGCCAGCGCAGGCCCGGACGTTGCGACATCCGCGTTTTTTCTGTGGATAACAGGCTCATGAAAAGACCCCGCGCTGCTGGAAGACCTGGCTCAGCACGTGCTCACGCCGGGCGATAAATTCAGGATCGGACTTGATGGCCCGGCAGGATTCACCGGCGGCATAGCGGCGGCCGAAATCCAGCGACAGCCGCTCGATAATGCGGCCAGGCCCCGGTGACAGGAGGATCAGTTCGCTGGCCAGGAACACCGCTTCCTCAATATCGTGGGTAATTAACAGCACCTGTTTGCCGCTTTCCCGCCACAGCGTCAGCAGCAGCTCCTGCATCTGCTCGCGGGTGAAGGCATCCAGCGCGCCAAAGGGCTCATCCAGCAATAGCAGTTGAGGATCGGCTGCCAGAGCTCTCGCTATGCCCACCCGCTGACGCATCCCGCCGGAAAGCTGCCAGATAAACTTTTTCTCCGCGCCGGACAGACCAACCTTCCGGAGCATCTGCCGGGCAGTTTCCCTGCGCTGTTCTTTCTCCACACCTGCCAGCTGCAGGCCAAACGCTACATTGTCCAGCACGTTACGCCACGGCAGTAGCCCCTCATGCTGGAACACCACGCCGCGTTCCGCGCCCGGACCGGTCACGGCTTTACCCTCCAGCGTGATGCTCCCGGACTCCGCAGGCAGGAACCCGGCAATCAAATTCAGCAGCGTGGTTTTCCCACAGCCCGAGGGCCCCAGCACGACCACCAGCTCTCCGGCAGCGATCGACAGGTTGATGTCTTCCAGCGCGAGATGGCCGTCATAGCGGGCCGTCAGATGTGAGACTGCAAGCATGCTTCCTCCGGTCACCTGGCGAGTGGCTTAACGAAGCGGTCAGTGACATAGCTGTTGTAGTCGGTGGCGACCTGCGGCACTTTGCCCTGCTCTTTCAGGAACTGCGCGGTGTCGATAATCGCTTTGTCGACGGGCTTAGCCAGTTGCTCAACCTGCTGCTGCGCGGTCAGGTAAGTATTGCCTTTGACCAGCTCCGGTACCTGCTGCTCCGGCACGCCGCTCAGGCGAGACAGTTTGCTGAGGTTATCGCCGTTTTTCAGCCACCGATCGGGGTTTTCGATATAGCCTTGCTGTGCCTCAAGCGCACTGCGGGCAAAAGCAGTCACTACGTCCGGATGCTTTTCGGCAAAATCTTTACGTACCACCCATACATCAAGCGTAGGAGAGCCCCATTTGCCAACCTGCGCGGAATCCGTCAGCACGTTGCCATTTTTCTCCAGCTCGTTCACTGCCGGAGCCCAGACGTAGGCACCGTCAATATCCCCACGCTGCCAGGCTGCAATAATCGCCGGTGGCTGCAGGTTAAGGATTTGAACCTGATCGGGTTTGATGCCCCAGTGCTTCAGCGCGGCCAGCAGGCTGTAATGGGTGGTGGAGATAAATGGCACGGCAATACGTTTGCCGATCAAATCTTGAGGTTTTTTAATGCCCTTTTTGACCACCAGCGCTTCGGAATTGCCAAGCTGGGAAGCCAGCAGGAACACCTCAATCGGCACCTGCTGGCTGGCCGCTACCGCTAACGGGCTGGAGCCAATATTGCCGATTTGCACGTCGCCGGAAGCCAGAGCCCTGACCACGCTGGAACCGCTGTCGAATTTACGCCAGTCGACTTTCGCACCGCTCTCTTTTGCAAAAGTATTGTCGGCCTGTGCGACCTTGGCCGGTTCCGCAGAGGTCTGGTAAGCAATGGTAACATCCACCGCCTGTGCGCTCAGCGCGGAAAGTGACAGAGTTGCTGCCAGCAGAGAAAGTGTGAATGTACGCGCCATGGTCCTGCTCCGGTTATCGTTGTTATGAGGTGAACAACCTCTTTGTAACCGAGAGTAATCATCGCAATAAAGTAATTAAAAATTATCGTTTATAACCATAAGTCCTTAGAAGAAAACCGGGATTATTAAACCATATTGCTGATTTAGACATAAAAAAACCACCGCAATACGGTGGTTGATAAAATGTGCGGCAACCATCCCTCAGTGCCAGATCAATAATACGCAGGCGGCGGTCAACAATCCCATCGCAACATTAAAGAGGGTCCAGGCACGACGGCTGCGCAGGATGCGGCCGATCAGTGAACCGAAGCCCAGCCAGATAAAACCGGCCACCAGGTTCACCAGCGCCATGCCCACGCTGATCGCCACCACCGATCCGCGGTAGGCCTCGCCCGCCAGGCTGAAGCTGGCCACGGCACCCAGCGCCATCAACCACGCTTTCGGATTAATCAGCTGCAGTAGCCCACCCTGCCAGGGCGGCATGGGCTTAGCCGGGGCATCGCCGGTCTCCAGCCTTTCATATTCCGCGGTGGCAATTTTCCACGCCAGCCAGAGCAGGTATGCACTCCCGGCGATTTTCAGGAACAGATGAAGGGAAGGATAAAGCAGGATCAACCCCCCCACGCCGAAAGCCACCATCAGCAGCATCACCTGCATGCCCATCATGATGCCAATCAGCAACCACAGCGATCGCAGAAAACCAAAGTTGGCGCCGGAGGCGGTGAGTAACATATTATTAGGACCTGGCGTGATCGCAGCGACCCACAGAAAGCCCAGCATAGATAAAAACAAATTCAGTTCCATATGAAACGGGTGCTCCTCACCCCCTGACCAGAAACGAACCAGACGAAGCTAGCAACGTGACAGGGATCCTACAAGCATTTTGAACATGAATTTTAGTCAAAGCCCGGAGACAACCTTTAAGCCCATTCCGGGCTTGAGCAACGCGCATCTGCAAACCCTTCTTCCCCGGCTGGTGCGTCGCCGTATTTCCCTGCTGCCGCACTGGCAGCGCCTGACGCTGCCGGACAGCGACTTTGTCGATCTGGCGTGGAGTGAAAATCCGGCTCAGGCCAGCTACAAGCCTCGGGTGGTGCTGTTTCATGGGCTTGAGGGAAGTTTCCACAGCCCTTATGCCCATGGCCTGCTGGAGGCATGCAAAGCGCGCGGCTGGCTGGCAGTAGTCATGCACTTTCGTGGCTGCAGCGGTGAGCCTAACCGGCTGGGGCGTATTTATCACTCCGGCGAAACCAGCGATGCCACCTTTTTCCTGCAGTGGCTGCGTGATGAATGGGGTACGGTGCCCACAGCCGCCGTGGGTTTTTCGCTGGGTGGCAATATGCTCAGCTGCCTGATGGGTGAACAGGGCGAACGCTGCCTGCTGGATGCCGGAGTGGTTGTCTCCGCTCCGCTGATGCTGGAACCGTGCAGCTTCAAACTGGAACAGGGATTCTCGCGCATTTATCAGCATTATCTTTTACATCTGCTGAAACAGAACGCCGAGCGCAAGCTGATTGCCTGGCCGGGCACGCTGCCGGTGGACTTAGCCGGGCTGAAAGAGCTGAAGAAGCTGCGCGACTTTGATAATGCCATTACCGCCAGAGCCCACGGTTTTCTGGATGCTACTGACTACTATCAGCGCTGTAGCGCCCTGCCGTTGCTGCCCGGCGTTCGCAAGCCTTTACTGATCATTCATGCTAAAGATGATCCCTTTATGACTGACGAGGTCATCCCTGACGCCGCCCTGCTGCCTCCCGGCGTGGAATATCAGTTGACCCGTTACGGTGGGCATGTGGGATTCGTCGGCGGAACCCTGCGCAAGCCGCAAATGTGGCTGGAACAGCGTATTCCTCAATGGCTTTCAACCTGGCTGGACAACTAACATGATTATTCCCTGGAAAGACCTGGAAGCGGAAACGCTCGATAACCTGATTGAATCCTTTGTGCTGCGTGAGGGCACCGACTACGGCGAGCAGGAGCGTTCGCTTGCGCAGAAAGTGGAAGACGTTCGCCGCCAGTTAAGCAGCGGCGAAGCCGTTCTGGTCTGGTCGGAACTGCACGAAACGGTCAACATCATGCCTCGCGGGCAGGTTGCCGGTTAAAAAGCGGAGGAAGATCAGCGGCACGTTACTTTTTTGGCCCCGAAGAGGGGCAAAGGTGACACCCGTGCGCTAAACATGATACCAATGCTGGATCGATACGATCTTTCTCAGGGAGCTTTCCACATGTCTGCCAAACATCCGGTAATTGCCGTGACCGGTTCCAGCGGCGCGGGAACCACCACAACCAGCCTCGCTTTCCGCAAGATTTTTCAGCAGTTTAACCTGCATGCCGCCGAGGTGGAGGGGGACAGCTTTCACCGCTATACCCGGCCTGAGATGGATATGGCAATCCGCAAAGCACGCGATATGGGTCGGCACATCAGCTATTTTGGGCCCGATGCCAACGACTTCGCCCTGCTGGAGCAAACCTTCCTGGAATACGGCCGGAGCGGCAGCGGCAAGTCGCGCAAGTATCTGCATACCTATGATGAAGCGGTACCGTGGAATCAGGTGCCAGGCACCTTCACGCCGTGGCAACCTCTGCCGGAGCCGACTGACGTTTTGTTCTATGAAGGGCTACACGGCGGGGTGGTGACGCCGCAGAACAATGTGTCGCAGCATGTGGATCTGCTGGTTGGCGTGGTGCCTATCGTTAACCTCGAGTGGATCCAGAAGCTGGTGCGGGACACCAGCGAACGCGGCCATTCACGTGAAGCAGTGATGGACTCGGTTGTACGTTCAATGGAGGATTACATCAACTTCATCACGCCGCAGTTCTCACGTACCCACATTAACTTCCAGCGCGTCCCGACCGTTGATACTTCCAACCCGTTCGCCGCACGGGCCATCCCGTCGCTGGATGAAAGTTTTGTGGTGATCCATTTCCAGGGGCTGGAGGATATCGACTTCCCCTATCTGCTGGCGATGCTGCAGGGTTCGTTTATTTCCCATATCAACACACTGGTGGTGCCTGGCGGCAAAATGGGGCTGGCGATGGAGCTGATCATGGGGCCGCTGGTGCAACGGTTAATCGAAGGAAAGAAGATAGAGTAGCGCCCCGACCAGTGCGGGGCACCGGAGAGGTTAAAGCTCAATCACTTCATAGCTGTGAGTAATCTCCACACCTTTGCCCAACATCAGAGCAACGGAGCAATACTTTTCTGCCGAGAGGTCGACAGCACGCGACACGGCTTTATCGCCCAACGCGTTACCGGTGACGATAAAATGCAGATTGATATGGGTGAAGAGGCGTGGGGCCTCTTCACGCCGCTCAGAGGTCAGCTTAACCTCACAGTCTTTAACATCGTGGCGGCCTTTTTGCAGGATTGAAACCACGTCGATTGCGCTACAGCCGCCTGCTGCCATCAACACCATTTCCATCGGGCTGGGCGCTTTATCTCCTGAGTTGCCATCCATCAGCACCTGATGTCCTGATGAGGATTCTCCCAAAAAGGTCAGCCCTTCCACCCATTTGACACGTGCCTGCATAACAAACTCCTCTAATTCATTCAGTTAACACCAGATTACGCTTTAGCAACAAAAACGGCAACGCAGCCGATTTCGCACTATGCTGAAGCGAGACAACACAAGACACTCGTGCAAAGCTGTGCTACAAACAAGGCTGTAATACTTTCGTCAGTACTCTACAAGCTTTGACGAAACGGAACGACATAACGAGCCAGGCTTCCCAAAGAAGCCGAATAAATTTCCTGACAGGGAAACGCTTGACGATTTCAACGCCTGGCAGGGAACTCTGCCCCTGTATTTAAGGCACGATGACAACAGAGGATAACAGCGAATGGTTCTCGGCAAACCGCAAACAGACCCGACACTTGAATGGTTCCTGTCACATTGCCATATTCATAAGTATCCATCCAAAAGCACGCTGATTCACCAGGGTGAAAAAGCGGAAACCCTCTACTACATCGTCAAAGGCGCGGTAGCGGTGCTGATCAAGGATGAAGAAGGCAAAGAGATGATCCTCTCTTACCTCAATCAGGGCGATTTTATTGGCGAACTTGGCCTGTTCGAAGAAGGTCAGGAGCGCAGCGCGTGGGTGCGGGCAAAAACCGCGTGCGAAGTCGCCGAAATTTCTTATAAAAAATTCCGCCAGCTGATCCAGGTGAACCCCGACATTTTGATGCGTCTCTCATCGCAGATGGCGCGTCGCCTGCAGGTAACGTCCGAGAAAGTGGGCAATTTAGCTTTCCTCGATGTGACAGGTCGCATCGCGCAAACCCTGCTGAATCTGGCCAAACAGCCAGATGCCATGACTCACCCTGACGGAATGCAGATCAAAATCACCCGCCAGGAGATTGGCCAGATCGTTGGCTGCTCCCGTGAAACCGTTGGGCGTATTTTGAAAATGCTGGAAGATCAGAACCTGATCTCGGCACACGGTAAAACTATCGTTGTCTACGGCACACGCTGACCGGCTCTGATCTACGGCGCAACAGGCTCTGTTGCGCCTTTTTATTCGGTACGGAGTGATGTGGCGTCGAATCATTTATCACCCTGAAGTCAATTATGCACTGCGTCAGACGCTGGTGCTCTGTTTACCGGTTGCTATCGGATGGCTGCTCGGCGATTTGCAAAAGGGACTGCTGTTCTCCTTAGTTCCGGCCTGCTGCAACATTGCCGGTCTTGATACCCCGCATAAACGCTTCTTCAAACGCCTGATCGTTGGCGGCAGCCTGTTTGCCTTCAGCAGCTTTCTGATCCAGTACCTTGGCGAACACCAGGTTCCCCTGCCCGCGATTTTATTTGTGATGGCCATGCTACTTGGCGTGACCGGAGAGATCAGCCCACTGCATGGAAGACTGCTACCCGGTTCGTTAATTGCGGCGATCTTCACCCTCAGCCTGGCGGGGCGAATGCCAATCTGGCAGCCGCCGATGCTGTATGTGCTGGGCACGGTCTGGTACGGCATCTTTAACTTGTTCTGGTTCTGGCTGTGGAAAGAGCAGCCGATGCGCGAAACGCTGAGCCTGCTGTATCATGAGCTGGCCGGTTACTGTGAGGCAAAATATACCCTGCTGACCAAACTGACCGATCCGGAAAAAGCCCTGCCGCCGCTGCTAACCCGTCAGCAGAAAGCGGTCGATCTGATCTCCACCTGCTATCAGCAAATGCACATGCTGGCCGCCAATAACGACAATCATCACAAGCGGTTGACCCGCGCCTTTCAGGTGGCGCTGGATTTGCAGGAACATATCTCCGTCAGCCTGCATCAGCCGGAAGAGGTGCAGAAGCTGGTAGAACAGAGCCACGCCGAAGCGGTAATCCGCTGGAATGCACAGACTATTGCAGCCAGGCTGCGCGAGCTGGCAGACGATATCCTTTATCACAAGCTGCCTGAGCGCTTTACCATGGATAAGCCGCTTCAGGCGCTGGAAAAAATTTCCCGCCAGCACCGGGATAATCCGGTCGGCAACTTCTGTTATTACCACTTCAGCCGCATTGCCCGCGTCCTGCGCACTCAGCGCCCCCTTTATCAGCGCGACCTGATGGCCGACCGCCAGCGCCGCCTGCCGTTACTCCCGGCAATAAGAAGTTATCTTTCACTTAAGTCTGCGGCTCTGCGCACCGCCGCCCGTTTTGCCGTGATGCTGACCTTTGCCAGCTCGCTGGCGCTGTTCTTCAACCTGCCCAAACCCTACTGGATTTTGATGACGGTGATGTTTGTCAGCCAGAACGGTTACAGCGCGACCAGAGTCCGCATACAACACAGGGCGCTGGGTACCCTTGCCGGGCTGATTATTGCTGCGGTCACTCTGCGGCTGCAGGCCCCGGAATCTCTGGTGCTGCTGGTCATGCTGGCGATCACTCTGATCAGCTATCTGTTTATCCGTAAGTTCTACGGCTGGGCAATGATTGGCTTTACCGTCACGGCCGTCTATTCCCTTCAACTGCTGTCTCTGAACGGGGCGGACTTCCTGCTGCCGCGCCTGATGGACACGCTGATGGGCTGCCTGATCGCCTTCGGCGGCATGATCTGGCTGTGGCCGCAGTGGCAAAGTGGGCTGCTGCGGCAAAATGCGCACGATGCGCTGGAAGCCTATCAGGGAGCATTGCAGATGCTGCTGGGCAACGAGCAGGACCCGGTAAAGCTGGCTTACCAGCGTATGCGCGTCAATCAGGCCCATAACGCCCTCTTTAACTCACTGAATCAGGCGATGCAGGAGCCCGGTTTCGATTCGAGCTATCTGGCAGACATGAAGCTGTGGGTGACGCACAGCCAGTTTATTGTTGAGCACATCAACGCGATGACCATCCTCGCGCGTGAGCACACCATGCTGACGTCATCGCTGGCGGAGCGGTATTTGCAGTCCTGTGAGATTGCATTACAGCGCTGCCAGCAGCGACTGGAATATGACGGCCCCAGCTCTGACATTAACGTACTGGACAGGCAGGGAGAGATTCAGCAGGGCCCGGTAACCATTCTGGAAAGGCATGTTCAGCGCATATTGGGTCATCTCAGCGTGATGCATACCATCTCGTCGCTGGCATGGTCCAACCGCCCACATCATGGACGCTGGCTGTCGCGGCGCCTGAGAAAATCGACCTGAAGGCGGGAGTAATGCCTGCCCCGGCTGGCGGTCCCGGCTGCAGTGCCTGCAGGCAGAATGCAGGCACTGAAGCAGGCTACGGCCTGATGGCTCTGGCCTGAGAGGGCAGTTAAGCTGCCAGCACCTTTTTCACCGCAGCAGCGAAGCGAGTCATCCCCTCTTCGATATCAGCCGGTTCGATCACCAGTGAAGGCGCAAAGCGGATCACATCAGTTCCGGCGTTGAGGATCATCACTCCTTCCCCCGCCGCCGCATTCAGAATGTCGCGAGCCTTACCAGCGTACTGTGGCTTGAGGGCCGCGCCAATCAGCAAGCCTTTACCCCGGATCTCACTGAACAGATCCAGCTTCGCGTCGATAGCCTTCAGCGCGGTAACAAACTGCTGCCGACGGGTTTCCACGCCGCTCAGCACTTCTTCGGTATTGATGATGTCCAGCGCGGCTTCCGCCACTGCACAGGCCAGCGGATTACCGCCATAAGTGGTACCATGCACGCCCGGCGACATGGTGGAAGCAATGTCATTGGTGGTCAGCATCGCGCTGACCGGGAAACCGCCGCCCAGCGCTTTTGCCGTGGTCAGAATATCCGGCATCACGCCATAATGCTCGTAGGCAAACAGCTTGCCGCTGCGGCCCATGCCGCTCTGTACTTCATCCAGCACCAGCAGCGCCTGATGCTCATCACACAGCTGGCGCAGACCCTGCATAAACTCTGGCGTGGCTGGCATAATGCCACCTTCCCCCTGAATGGGCTCCACCACGATAGCGCAGGTGTGATCATCAATAATCGCTTTGACCGCAGCCAGATCGTTAAACGGCACGTGGACGATATCCGCCGGTTTTGGGCCGAAGCCATCAGAGTATTTCGGCTGACCGCCGACGGAAACGGTGAACAACGTGCGTCCGTGGAAAGCGTTGTGGAACGCGATGATTTTGCTTTTATAGGGTGAATGACGTTTCGAGGCGTAGTAGCGGGCCAGCTTGAAGGCGGCTTCGTTAGCTTCACCGCCGGAGTTAGCGAAAAACACCCGATCGGCAAAGGTCGCGGCAATCAGCTTACTGGCGAGGCGCAGCGCAGGTTCATTGGTGAACACGTTGCTGGTGTGCCACAGGGTTTCTCCCTGGCTTTTCAGGGCTTCCACCAGCGCCGGATGGCAGTGGCCCAGCGCGGTAACTGCGATGCCCCCGGAGAAGTCGATATACTCTTTCCCCTGCTGATCCCAGACCCGGCTGCCTTTGCCCTTCACCGGCACAAACTGAGCTGGTGCATAAACAGGCAGGATCACCTCATCGAATGTTGCCCGCGTTACCGCTAATTTATCCGCTGCCATTAACTACCTCATCTGTTCTTTTACGTTGCCGAAAAGTGAAATTATAATCATAAAATATGCATAAAAATCACTCAAAGGCAACTTTTTTACTGCCGGAGGAAATTTTCCAGCAGCCGGTGTCCCTGCTCGCTGAGGATGCTTTCCGGATGGAACTGCACTCCTTCCAGCGGCAGATGACGATGGCGGAACCCCATAATTTCGTCGGGCTCTCCCTCGCGCAGCGTCCAGGCGGTCATTTCAAACTCTGCCGGAAGGGACTCTTTCTCCACAATCAGTGAGTGGTAGCGCGTCACCGTCAGTGGATGGTTCAGGCCGGAGAAGACGCCAGCCTCGTGATGTTCAATCGCAGACGTTTTGCCGTGCATCACTTCCCGGGCCCGCACCACCCGTGCGCCAAAGGCCTGCGCAATAGCCTGGTGGCCCAGGCAGACGCCGAGGATTGGCAGCTTTCCGGCGAACGCCGCAATCGCCGCCAGTGAAATACCAGCCTCGTCAGGCGTACAGGGACCGGGGGAGATCACCAACCTGTCCGGGCGCAGAGCCGCGATCTGCTCCAGGGTCAGCTGATCATTGCGCTGAACATGCACCTCTTCCCCCAGCTCACAGAAGTACTGAAAGAGGTTCCAGGTAAATGAGTCGTAATTATCAATAAGCAGCAGCATCGGCACTCCGAACCGGTTTGGAAGGCCGCTATTCTACGCATTTTCCGGCCGCTCGCTTACCACTTTGCCGAACGCCGCCGTCAGTAAAGCGAGATCGCCCGTCAGGCTGGCCTTAACCGCCGACTGCCAGCTTACCGGGTCGATCAGCCGCCAGCGGATATCATAACCGGCATGAATGATCAGCTGTTCGAAAAACAACCGCAGCGCGCGACCGTTACCGCGCAGGAAAGGATGCAGAACGGTCAGTTCGCAGTAATACCATGCCAGTCTCTCCACCAGCTGGTTAACCGGCAGAACCGCCACGCCGATCTCCTCTTCCAGCGCCTGCATCAGCGCATTGCCCTCTTTCTCGATATATTCGTAGTGGCAACAGGGAGTGTCGCCCAGCTGCATGTCGACGCTGCGCAGTTCGCCTGCCTGATCAAGAACATCATGGAAAAGTGCGCGGTGCAAAGCCTGCAGATGTGGCAGCCCCGGATTGGGTGCGCCGAGATCCAGAGTGGTCCCGCCCAGCGAGAAACTGGCGAAGAAATTCGCGTCCTGGCGCTGCTGCCAGAGGGCAATTTTTTGCTTATCGGTAAACTTACCGGACATGCTGCCTCCTTTGACGGGGTGATTGCTGCGGTGTGCAGACGTTCTGCACTAATTATAAGCAGCAATCCCCCGTCAGGAGGATTTAAGGCAGGACTTTCGCGGAAAGGATCACTACCGGCTTCACCGGGACATTCTGGTAAGGGCCGACGTTCTGCGACTGGACCTGAGAAATTTTGTCTGCCACTTCCTGGCCTTTAATCACTTTACCGAACACGGCATAGCCGAAATCACGCTGTCCATGGTCAAGGAAGGCATTATCCGCGACGTTGATAAAGAACTGACTGGTGGCACTGTCTTTGTCAGCGGTGCGGGCCATTGAAATGGTGCCGCGCTTGTTCAGTAAACCATTGTCCGCTTCGTTTTTAATCGGCGCGTTGGTCGGTTTCTGCTGCATGTCAGCAGTAAAACCGCCGCCCTGCACCATAAAACCAGGAATAACGCGATGGAAGGTGGTGTTGTTATAGAAACCGTTGTTGACATAATCAACGAAGTTTTTCGTTGAAATCGGGGCCTTCTGATTATTGAGCTCCAGCTCAATATTGCCGGCTGACGTGGTCAGCAGTACATGGGTATCTCCCTTCGCAGCCATTGCGGAAGCGGAAATCGTGGACAGCGCGAGCACAGTGGCAACCGCTGTCAAAGTACGTTTTAACATGAAAGATTCCTTACTGAGGGCTACAGGCCAGAAAAACAAAGTCGATTTTAAAGAGGCGCTTACCAACGCGCCAGCGTTTTACCTTTATTTACTTGTCACATTGTCAGCGCAACCGATTCCCTGCCATGAAAAATGGTGATACTCGTCACGAAAACAATGAATATGAAACTAAATATTTCATTATTTATTTATGACGATCACGAAAATCGTTACACTGCCGACGCTTACCGTGAGCGTCCTGCTTCACGATCCTTCACACTCACAGGTTCCACTATGACTAATCGCGATCGAATCGGGCTTACCTGGATCAGCTTTTTCTCCTATGCGCTTACCGGCGCGGTAGTAATTGTTACCGGCATGGTGCTGGAAAATATTGCGGATTATTTCCACCTGCCAGTGGCGCAGATGAGCAATACCTTTACCTTCCTTAACGCCGGTATTCTGGTGGCGGTGTTCCTCAACGCCTGGCTGATGGAGATCATCCCGCTGAAGCGCCAGCTGTTGTTCGGCTTTGTGCTGATGGTGCTGGCGGTACTGGGGCTAATGACCAGCCACAGCCTGACCGTCTTCTCGATGTGTATGTTTGTACTGGGCGTGGTCAGTGGCATTACCATGTCGATTGGCACCTTCCTGATCACCCATCTGTATGAAGGCCGTCAGCGCGGTTCACGCCTGCTGTTTACCGACTCTTTCTTCAGCATGGCGGGCACCATTTTTCCGATCATCGCCGCCGCTATTCTGGCACGTTCGCTGCCATGGTACTGGGTGTATGCCTGCATTGGCGTGATTTATGTAGCGATTTTCGTGCTCGCGTTGTGCTTTGAGTTCCCGGTGCTGGGCAAAAGGGCAGCGAACCAACAGGTGGCTGAAAAGGAAAAATGGGGGATTGGCGTGCTGTTCCTGTCAGTTGCCGCCCTGTGTTACATCCTTGGCCAGCTGGGTTTTATCGGCTGGGTACCGCAGTACGCCACCAAAAATATGGGCATGGACCTGACTCAGGCCGGTGGGCTGGTAGGCAACTTCTGGACCTCCTACATGATCGGCATGTGGGCATTCAGCGCCATCCTGCGCTTCTTCGACCCGCAGCGCATCGTAACCGTGCTGGCTCTGCTGGCAACGGCGCTGATGTACTGGTTTGTCAGCAGTACGGAGGCTTCGATGCTGAAGTGGATTATGATCAGCCTGGGCTTCTGCTCCAGCGCCATCTACACCACTATTATCACACTGGGCTCGCTGCAGACCAGAGTCTCCTCGCCGAAGTTGGTGAACTTTATTCTCACCTGCGGCACCGTGGGCACTATGCTGACCTTCGTGGTCACCGGCCCGATCGTGGAAAAAAGCGGGCCGCATGCGGCGCTGATGACCACCACCGGACTGTACGCGGTCGTGTTCGTGATGTGTCTGCTGCTGGGCTTCGTCAGCAAGCACAAACAGCCCGGACAGATGTCCTCGCACTGACAGCGCTGAGGTGAAAAAGGCGGGATTCCCCGGCTTTTTCACCGCCCTTCCCGGCTACCTTTTAAAATCAACGCGCTCGCTTTCATCCAGATAGAGGGTGGTTTCTGCCGGTTTAGTTTCCGCGATCACCCTGCCATTGCGAATTGAGTAGCGGGTTGGCACCTGGCGACGCAGCGCATCAAAACCGTTTTCAGCCGGCAGGATTATCAGGTTGGCACTGTTTCCGGTCTGAATGCCGTAATCCTTCAGCTGCAGAGTTCTGGCACTGTTATGAGTGATCAGCTTAATTCCCTGGTCCAGTTGGCCGTAGCCCATCAACTGGCAGACATGCAGCCCCATATGCAGCACCTGCAGCATGTTGGCGGTACCCAGCGGATACCAGGGATCGAACACGTCATCATGCCCAAAGCAGACGTTGATATCGGCCTCCAGCATCTCCTTCACTCGTGTGATCCCACGCCGTTTTGGATAGGTATCAAAACGGCCCTGCAGGTGGATATTCACCAACGGGTTAGCAACGAAGTTGATGCCGGACAGCTTCAGCAGGCGGAACAGGCGCGAGGTGTAGGCGCCGTTGTAGGAGTGCATTGCGGTGGTGTGGCTGGCAGTCACCCGCGCCCCCATTTTTTCACGCAGCGCCAGCGCGGCGACGGTCTCCACAAAGCGTGACTGCTCATCGTCAATCTCATCACAATGCACATCAACCATACGTTGATACTTCTGAGCCAGCGCGAAGGTTTTGTGCAGTGACTCCACGCCGTATTCGCGGGTAAATTCAAAATGTGGAATGGCCCCGACCACATCCGCTCCCAGCTTTAACGCCTCTTCCAGCAGCGCTTCGCCGTCCGGATAGGAGAGAATACCTTCCTGAGGAAAGGCGACCAGCTGGATATCGACCCACGGTGCCATCTCGGCTTTCACCTCAAGCATGGCCCGCAGCGCTGTCAGCGAGGGGTCGGAAACATCAACGTGGGTGCGGACATGCTGAATACCGTTAGCAATCTGCCACTTCAGCGTCTGCCGGGCACGCACCTTGACATCTTCCTGGCTCAGCAGAGCCTTACGCTCAGCCCAGCGTTCAATACCTTCAAACAGCGTGCCAGATTCGTTCCAGGCCGGTTCACCCGCGGTTTGCGTGGTATCAAGATGGATATGGGGTTCGATAAAGGGTGGGATGGCCAGGCCCCCTTCTGCATCCAGCGCATCCACAACGGGCGCATTTTGCGGCTGTGGCGAAAGAGAGGCGATTTTGCCGTCACGGATGGCGATTTGCCATAACCCTTCGCACCAGGGTAAGCGAACGTGATTGATCCATTTCAAATGAACAGCCTGCATGGAAACTCTCCTCAACGTCAGTAGTCATCTTAACCATACCACTGATTTGAGGCCGCGCACGGCTGATTGCGCCGGCCGCTGTTTTTCCCTCAACAGGTAAAGTGCAGGAATTTCCGCAGTTTAGTAAAAACACCGATAAATCAGAGAGCTACCCATAAAGGAGTATTTAAAAAGCGTATTGATGTACATCAATACCCCCACAGCTTTGCGCGCTATTGTAGCGGCATAATTTTGCAATGTGAGGCAAAAATGAGCACCCGACTCGTCATTATTGGCAACGGCATGGTTGGACACCGTCTGATCGAAGAACTGGTTGAAAAAGCCGTTCCAGGCCAGTTTGCCATCACCGTTTTTTGCGAAGAACCCCGCGTGGCCTATGACCGCGTACACCTCTCCGCCTATTTCTCCCATCACACCGCTGAAGAGCTGTCGCTGGTTTCCGACGGTTTTTATCAGAAACACAATATTGAAGTGCTGGTTGGCGAACGTGCTATCACGCTGAACCGCAAGGAAAAAGTGATCTATTCCAGCACTGGCCGCGCCGTGTACTACGACAAACTGGTGCTGGCCACGGGTTCCTACCCGTGGGTTCCCCCCATCAAAGGTGCCGAAGGACAGGATTGCTTTGTTTATCGCACCATTGAAGATCTCAACGCTATTGAAGCCTGCGCACGCCGCAGCAAACGCGGCGCTGTAGTGGGGGGAGGCTTACTGGGGCTGGAAGCCGCAGGCGCGCTGAAGAACCTCGGTATTGAAACCCACGTTATCGAATTTGCCCCGCTGCTGATGGCCGAACAGTTGGATCCCCTGGGTGGACAGCAGCTGCGGCAGAAAATCGAACGGATGGGCGTTTTCGTTCATACCAGCAAGAATACTCAGCAGATCGTCGACCGACCGGGTGGCGGTAAAACCATGGAGTTTGCTGACGGCAGCGAGCTGGAGATCGATTTTATTGTCTTCTCTACCGGTATTCGCCCGCAGGATAAACTCGCCCGCCAGTCAGAACTGCCGCTGGGCCAGCGCGGGGGCGTGCTGATCAACGATCAGTGCCAGACTGGAGACCCGGACATCTATGCCATCGGCGAATGTGCCGCCTGGCAGAACCGCATCTACGGTCTGGTGGCTCCGGGCTATAAGATGGCGCAGGTGACCGCAGACCAACTGCTGGGCAACGACAATGCTTTCGTCGGGGCGGATATGAGCGCCAAGCTGAAACTGATGGGTGTGGATGTCGGTGGGATTGGCGATGCTCATGGCCGTACCCAGGGCGCACGCAGCTATGTTTATCTCGATGAGAACAAAGAGATTTACAAGCGTCTGGTGGTCAGCGCCGACAACAAGACTCTGCTTGGCGCGGTGCTGGTTGGCGACACCAGCGACTACGGTAATCTGCTGCAGCTAATGCTCAATGCCATTGCGCTGCCGGAGCACCCGGACACGCTGATCCTCCCTGCACATGCAGGCAGCAAACCGGCCATGGGCGTTGAATCACTGCCTGAAACCGCCCAGATTTGCTCATGCTTCGACGTGACCAAAGGTGACCTGGTAAAAGCCATCCAGAATGGTTGCCACACGGTGGCAGCGCTGAAGGCGGAAACCAAAGCGGGCACCGGTTGCGGCGGTTGTGTACCGTTAATGACTCAGGTGCTGAACGCCGAGCTGAGTCACCAGGGCATCGAAGTGAATCACTCTCTCTGTGAACACTTCAGCTACTCCCGTCAGGAGCTGTATCACCTGATCCGCGTTGAAGAGATCAAAACCTTCGACCAGCTGCTGGCGAAATACGGCAAGGGTTATGGCTGCGAGGTTTGTAAGCCAACGGTAGGTTCTCTGCTGGCCTCCTGCTGGAATGAATATGTGCTGAAACCGCAGCACACTGCGCTGCAGGACAGCAACGATAACTTCCTGGGCAATATCCAGAAAGACGGTACCTATTCGGTGATCCCTCGCTCTGCTGGAGGCGAAATCACGCCGGAGGGGTTGATGGCAATTGGCGAAATTGGCCGTCGTTACAATCTCTATACCAAAATCACCGGTTCACAGCGTATCGGCCTGTTTGGTGCGCAGAAAGACGATCTGCCCGCCATCTGGCAGCAGCTGATTGCTGCTGGCTTTGAAACCGGCCATGCCTATGCCAAGGCACTGCGCATGGCGAAAACCTGCGTGGGCAGCAGCTGGTGCCGCTTCGGCGTGGGTGACAGCGTTGGTCTGGGCGTTGAGCTGGAAAACCGCTACAAAGGCATCCGCACGCCGCACAAGATGAAGTTCGGCGTATCTGGCTGTACCCGCGAATGTGCCGAGGCACAGGGGAAAGACGTCGGCGTGATCGCCACCGAGAAGGGCTGGAACCTTTACGTCTGCGGTAACGGCGGTATGAAGCCGCGCCATGCAGACCTGCTGGCGGCAGATCTGGATCGTGAAACCCTGATCCGCTACCTCGACCGCTTTATGATGCTGTATATCCGCACCGCCGATAAACTGCAGCGCACCTCTCTGTGGCTGGAAAGCCTGGAGGGCGGCATCGACTACCTGCAGCAGGTGATCATCCACGACAAGCTTGGCCTTAACACGCAGCTTGAAGCCGAGGTTGCCCGCCTGCGCGAAGGTTTTACCTGCGAATGGCAGACCACCGTCAGCGACAGCAGCCAGCTGGCCCGCTTCTCGCACTTTATCAACGATACGCAGCGTGATCCGCTGGTACAGGTGATTGCCGAGCGAGATCAGCACCGTCCAGCCCGCCCGGATGAGCGTATTCCTGTGGTTCTGTTGGAGGAGCAACCATGAGCCAGTGGCATTCCGTTTGTGCCGTAGAGAGCATCCTGCCCGCCACCGGCGTCTGTGCGCTGGTGGCAGGCCGTCAGGTAGCCATTTTCCGTCCCTCAGCAGAGGAAACGGTTTATGCCCTGAGTAATATTGATCCCTTTGCCCAGGCCAGCGTACTGTCGCGCGGTATCATTGCCGAACATCAGGATGCACTGTGGGTTGCCAGCCCGCTGAAAAAGCAGCGCTTTCGCCTGAGCGATGGCCTGTGTATGGAGGATGCCGACCACTCAATTGCGGCCTGGCCCGCCCGAGTGCGGGACGGCCGGGTTGAAGTGGCTGTCTGACTCCTGACATCTCTTGTGGCCGCGCTTAGCGGCCTTTTTTGATTACTGTGAGCGTTGTATGGATTATCTCCCGTTATTCTGCCAGCTGCGTGGCAAAGCCTGTTTGCTGGTTGGCGGCGGCGATGTTGCCGAGCGAAAAGCCCGGCTGTTACTTAAAACCGGCGCGGATCTGCGGGTCTGTGCAACGCGCTTCTCACCGCAGTTTCGGTTGTGGCAGCAGGCTGGAGAACTGATGCTGCAGGAAACGCGCTTTTCAGCAGAGATGATCGCTGGTTGCTGGCTGGTTATTGCCGCCACGGATGATGAACAGGTCAATCAACAGGTCAGAGCGGCGGCCGAAGCGCAACGCGTGTTCTGCAATGTGGTTGATGCTCCGGAAGGGGCCAGCGTGATCATGCCTTCCATCGTTGACCGCTCGCCACTGATGATTGCGATTTCCAGCGGGGGTGCGGCCCCGGTGATGGCCCGTCTGCTGCGCGAAAAGATTGAAGCGATCCTGCCCCAGCATTTGGGCAAAATGGCCGCATGGGCCGGTTCCCTGCGCCAGCGGGTGAAAGATCAGTTCGGCGAAATGGGGCAACGGAGATGTTTCTGGGAAAAAGTGTTTAACCACGACCGCCTGGCGCAGACGCTGGCTAACCAGAATACAGAGCAGGCTGCGAAGCTGACAGAAGCCCTGTTCAGTGAACCGCTGGAGCATAAAGGTGAAGTGGTGCTGGTCGGTGCCGGGCCTGGCGATGCCGGTTTACTGACGCTGAAAGGGCTGCAGCAGATTCAGCAGGCCGATATTGTGGTGTATGACCGTCTGGTTTCCGATGAGGTCATGGAGCTGGTCCGCCGTGACGCTGAGCGGATCTTTGTAGGAAAGCGGGCGGGCTTCCACTGTGTGCCCCAGGAGTCCATTAATCAGATCCTGCTGGAGCAGGCGCAGCGCGGTAAACGCGTGGTGCGCCTCAAAGGTGGCGATCCCTTTATCTTTGGCCGGGGTGCGGAAGAGCTGGAGGCGCTGCTGGAGGCGGATATTCCGTTTTCCGTGGTGCCCGGTATTACCGCAGCTTCCGGCTGTTCGGCGTACAGCGGCATCCCTTTGACCCACCGCGATTACGCCCAGAGCGTCAGGCTGGTCACCGGCCACGTGCAGAGTAACGGTTCGCTGGACTGGGAAAACCTCGCCGCCGGGAAGCAAACACTGGTGTTTTATATGGGCCTGTCGCAGGCCGCAGAAATTCAGCGACAGCTGATCGCCCATGGCATGGAAACCACCATGCCGGTGGCACTGGTGGAAAGAGGCACTTCCACACAGCAGCGTGTGGTCAGCGGCACGCTGGCCGAACTGAGCATGCTGGCCACGCGGGTCAGCAGCCCGTCGCTGATTATCGTCGGCCAGGTGGTGGCCCTGCGCGAACGGCTACGCTGGTTCTGAAATCTTATCTATACTGATTTCTAACACCTTTCTGCCACAGGGAAATTACATGAATCGCCTCTGGATTGCCGTATTACTGGCCGGGTTCAGCCAGCTGAGTTCTGCCGCCGCCCCCGACTATTCCGCCCTGAAAGGGCGCTGGCAGGTGGCTGGCGTGCAGGTGGACAGCAGCGGTATTCAGGCCGTGGTGGTTAACGATCCGCAATATATGGGGGCTGAAGTTACCTTCTCCGCCAACAAGATCGTCTGGACTAAAGGCACCAAAGAACGGGCGATCGATCCTGCCACGGATAACTGCACCACCACGCCAGGGCTGACACCAGCCGATAAGAACGATCCCGAAGAGAGCTACCAGATTACGGGCGGGTTTAATGTGCTTTGCGGCAAGCAACCCTGGGGGCCGGGCGCAGTGGTGACGTTACCGGTAAAAGGCATGATGACGCTGTACTGGTACGACGGGGCAATTCTGGCGATGAAAAAGGCAGGCTGACTGCCTGAGGGACCAGAAGCGGAAGGGCTCCGCTTCTGGGGTAAAGCTCACTGATATCAGTTATGGCTGGGCAACAAAGCCTACGGCTTCATACACTTTCTTCAGCGTTTCCTGAGCCTGTAAACGCGCCTTAGCTGCCCCCTCACGCATCACCTGATCCAGGAAGGCTTCATCGTTACGGTAACGATGATAGCGCTCCTGTAATTCGGTCAGCATACCGGAAACAGCCTCCGCCACGGCACCCTTCAGGTGGCCATACATCTGGCCTTCAAACTGCTTCTCCAGCTCAGGAATGCTCTGGCCGGTCACGCCGGAAAGAATATCCAGCAGGTTAGAAACGCCCGCTTTCTCTTTGATGTCGTATCGGACAACCGGCGGCTCATCGCCATCGGTCATCGCACGTTTGATTTTCTTCACCACCGATTTTGGATCTTCCAGCAGGCCGATAACGTTATTGCGGTTGTCGTCAGACTTGGACATCTTTTTGGTCGGCTCCAGCAGCGACATCACGCGCGCACCAGATTCAGGAATAAAGGGCTCAGGGACTTTGAAGATTTCCCCGTACAGGGCATTGAAGCGGGAAGCTACATCGCGGCTCAACTCCAGATGCTGCTTCTGATCTTCACCCACCGGCACCTGAGTGGTCTGATACAGCAGAATATCTGCCGCCATCAGCACCGGGTAATCAAACAGACCGGCGTTGATGTTCTCTTCATAGCGCGCCGATTTGTCCTTGAACTGGGTCATACGGCTCAGCTCGCCAAAGTAGGTGTAGCAATTGAGGATCCAGCCCAACTGAGTGTGTTCAGGCACGTGCGACTGAACGAAAATGGTGCTCCTGGCGGGATCAATACCGCAGGCCAGATAGAGCGCCAGCGTGTCCAGCGTGGCTTTACGCAGCGCGGTTGGGTCCTGGCGGACGGTAATTGCATGTAAATCAACGATGCAGTAGATGCAGTCGTAGTCGTCCTGCATGTTGACCCACTGACGCAGCGCACCCATATAGTTACCGATGGTTAACTCGCCGGAAGGCTGTGCGCCGCTAAATACGATGGGTTTGCTCATGATTTTCGTCCTGGTTATTACAGCCCGAGAGCGGGCAACAAATCGTTAAAATGATCGAGTACGAGGGTCGGATTACTGGTGGCGATAGGCTCACCGTAATTGTAACCGTAGGTCATCCCCACGCTGGGGCAGCCTGCCGCCTGAGAAGCCATAATATCATTGCGGGAATCCCCCACAAATACTAACTCGCCTGGTAGCAGGCCAAACTTGCCCAACACCAGGAATAGCGGCGCAGGATGCGGCTTCTTCGCCACCACATCGTCGCCGCCAATAATCAGTGAGAAATACTGAGCGATGCCCAACGAAGTCAGCAACGGCTCGACAAACGGCGTCGGCTTGTTGGTGACGATGGCCATGGGCACGCCGGTCGCGGCCAGGGCAGCCAGCCCCTCTTTGACTTCCGGGAACAGCTTGCTGCCGCTCTCCACCGAAATGGCATAATGCTTATCCAGCAGCACGCGGGCATCACGCACCCGATCGTCTGATGGCTGATGGCCGAGCGCCCACTTCAGCGCGCGCTCAATCAAAACATCCGCGCCGTTACCGATCCAGGTGGATACACGCTCAACGCCTGCTGCCGGTAAATTCAGCGCAGCCAGCGCGGCATCCACAGCGCTGGCCAGGCCAGGGGCACTGTCAATCAGCGTTCCGTCGAGATCGAATGCCAGTCCGCGAACCTCAGTGAAATGAGCCATGGCGAGATTTCTCCAGTTCGGTGCGCATATCATCGATCACTTTTTTGTAATCAGCCTGGCCAAAGATGGCCGAACCGGCGACAAACATGTCCGCGCCTGCCGCGGCGATCTCGCCGATGTTGTCGACTTTCACGCCACCATCGACTTCCAGGCGAATATCGTAGCCGCTGCGGTCGATAAGCTTACGAGCCTGAAGCAATTTATCCAGCGTGCCGGGAATAAAGGACTGGCCGCCGAAGCCGGGGTTAACCGACATCAGCAGGATCACGTCGACTTTGTCCATGACGTAATCCAGATAGCTGAGCGAGGTGGCCGGATTGAACACCAGGCCGGCTTTGCAACCGTGCTCTTTGATCAGTTGCAGCGAGCGGTCAACGTGCTCAGAGGCTTCGGGGTGGAAAGTAATGTAGCTGGCCCCCGCTTTGGCGAAGTCCGGGATCAGACGATCAACCGGTTTCACCATCAGGTGCACGTCAATCGGGGCGGTAATGCCGTAATCACGCAGTGCCTTCAGCACCATTGGCCCCATCGTCAGGTTGGGAACATAGTGATTATCCATCACGTCGAAATGCACTACATCGCCACCGGCAGCCAGCGCTTTGGCCGTGTCTTCGCCCAGGCGCGCAAAGTCTGCAGACAAAATTGATGGGGCTAGTAAAAACTGTTTCATCCATTTCTCCCAATGAGCGCGCCTGACAGCAGGCACGTACAGCAGTTGAGGTTCAGCCGCCGGTAAACAGCGCCAGCAGCTCATTTACCGGAGTGCGGCCCGTGCCGCTGCGGCTGATCGAACGCCGGGCCTTGATTTGATGCAGCTGCTGCGCGGCCTGATACCATTCCCGGGTCAGCGGGGTATCGTGGTTGGAGATCAGCACCGGAATGCGGCTCTCCATCGCCAGCTTCTCCGCCAGCTCCGCCAGATGCTGCTGTTGCAGCAGGCTGAAGCTGTTGGTGTGGTAGGCGGTAAAATTCGCCGTGGCCGACAGCGGCGCATAGGGGGGATCGCAATAGACCACTGCGCCCTTTTGCGCCCTGCTCAGGGTAACATCGTACGATTCACAGACAAAGGTCGCATTCTGCGAACGTTCGGAGAACCAGTAGAGCTCATCCTGTGGGAAATAGGGCTTGCGGTAGCGGCCAAACGGCACGTTAAATTCACCGCTCAGATTGTAGCGGCAGAGCCCATTGTAGCAGTGGCGGTTAAGGTATAAAAACAGCACGCCACGACGATAGGGATCCGTGCAGCGGTTGAATTCCTGACGACGGGCGTAATAGAACTCCGCGTCGTTGGTTTCGCTGGTAAACAGTTCACGCACGTCAGTGACAAACTCGTCAACGCGTGTTTTTACGATGTCGTAAAGATTGATTAGGTCGCTGTTGATATCTGCCAGGATATAGTTTGGAAAGTCCGTGTTAAGAAACACCGACCCCGCGCCAACAAAGGGCTCAATCAGACAGTCGCCTGCAGGCAGATGACGCTGGATATCGTCAAGCAGCGGGAATTTACCGCCCGCCCATTTCAAAAAAGCGCGATTTTTTTTCATGCCGTCGTTTTATTACAATTACTCTTCTGGCTGCGGTTACACCGACAGCATATCTGCGCTTTAAGGGTCAGCCCACCGTGGGCAGACTGACTTTTAACTTGCGGCCGGGCTGCCCCGGCCGCTGTCAGTTTGACGCTTCTTTTTTCACCTGACTGACCGGCTTCACCCACGGGTTTTGCGCCCGGACGTCGGCTGGCAGCGAGGAAACCGCACGTTTGGCATCGGCGGGCGTTGCATAGGAACCACTGACCAGCACAAACCATGGCTGACCATTACGGGTAGTTTTGTAGACATGGTAACTGCTCAGGTTCTGCTTTTTCGCCCAGGCATTCAGCGTATCAGAACGCGAGGCGCTGCTTAGCTGGAGGGTGTAGCTGCCGCCCGGCAGGGAGGTTGAAGCGGCCTTCGCCGGAGCAGACGAAGTCAGCCTGGTCGCCGCGCTGTTCTGCGGCTTGCTTTCTCTCACTGGCTGAGAAGCGCCGGGTTTGTGGCTGCCGGCGGGTTTGCTCTGATGCTGCATGGCCGGATGCTGAGCCGCCGGGCGTTGGGTAGCCTGGTGAGGCTGACCGGCGGCCGGTTTAGCGGTGGCGGCGTGAGCGCCAGGGGCCACAGTAGCCGGAGCCGTTGGCAGAGAACTGCCGTTGTCCTGCGCGCCCTGCGCCGCGTTATCGACCTGCCCCTGCTGGTTAGCCAGAGCGCTGTTGAGATCGCCCGGCAGTTCAACGCGCTGCTGATTAGCCGGAGTCTGCACCGGTGCGGCCTGAGTGGGCGCCGGGGAAACCGGAGGCGCACTCAGCTCCTGCGGTGCACTGGCCGCGGGAGCCGGGGACTGGGCGGGTGAACTGCCCGGAGCCTGATTATTAGTGGTCATCGCATCAGGCGAAGGCTGTTGGCCGGCGTTCTGGCCGCTCATGGAGGATGAGCCAGAAAGGTCGATGTTCTTATCGCTGCCGTTACCGGACGAGCCTGACTGGGGCTGGGAAGAAGGCTGCGGGCTGCTACTGCTGTTACCCGTGGTATTCAGCGCGGAGCCAATGCCCAGCACCAACAACAGTAAAACCAGAATGCCGATGCCCATCATCATGTGCTGACGGGAAACGGGCACTTTAGGGGCAGAAGACGTTTTGCGGGACCGCTGCGGGCGGCGGTCGCTGGTGTCAGGTTTTAACTCGTCTTCCGGTTTAAACTCGTCCATTCAACCTCCTCCAGTAGAGCGCGGTCGCCACTCCATACCCTGTGAGCGGCGATGACTTCATCAAATTAAGGCCGGGCCGGAGCCCGAATATGCGGCTTCAGGCCGTCTGACAATCAGTAATCGCAGCCAGAACCGTATCATGCCCTACTCCGCTGCGCACTTCGGCTTTACCGATTGCCAGCGGCAGAACCAGACGCAGTTCGCCAGCCAGGACTTTTTTATCGCGCATCATATGCGGCAGATACTCTTCTGCCGCCATAGCTGCAGGACCGTTAACCGGTAGCCCGGCGCGTTGCAACAGCGCGATGATCCGGTCGGTATCTTCAGCACTGAACTGGCCGAGACGCTCAGCAGTTCGGGCAGCCATCACCATCCCTGCAGCCACGGCTTCTCCATGCAGCCAGTTGCCGTACCCCATGTGTGCCTCAATAGCATGACCATAGGTATGGCCCAGATTCAGCAGCGCACGCAGGCCCATTTCACGTTCATCGGCAGCCACCACCTCAGCCTTCAGCTCGCAGCAGCGGCGAATGCAGTACGCCATGGCCCTGCCGTCGAGCGCCAGCAGCGCATCAAGGTTAGCTTCCAGCCAGTTGAAAAACTCACCGTCGAGGATAATGCCGTACTTGATCACTTCCGCCAGACCAGAGGCCAGCTCGCGCGGCGGCAGGCTGTTCAGGCAGTCAAGATCGATCACCACCGACGCTGGCTGGTAGAACGCACCGATCATGTTCTTGCCTAACGGATGATTTACGGCAGTTTTGCCGCCTACGGAGGAGTCAACCTGCGACAGAAGCGTGGTAGGGACCTGAATAAAACGCACGCCGCGCTGATAACTTGCTGCGGCAAATCCGGTCAGATCGCCAATCACCCCGCCGCCTAAAGCGATCAGGGTGGTGTCACGACCGTGGGGTTTTTCCAGCAGGACGGTAAAGACCTGCTCCATCACTGCCAGCGTTTTATACTGCTCGCCATCAGGCAGAATGACCTGGTCAACCTGGACACCAGCGCTTTCCAGCCGCTGGCGCAAAGAGGCAAGATAGAGCGGGGCCAGAGTCTGGTTAGTCACCAGCATGGCCCGGTCGCCCGCCTTAAGCGGCCAAAAAGAAGCCGGATCGTTGAACAGTCCGGCAGCAATCGTAATGGGGTAACTGCGCTCCCCCAAAGTGACGGTAATCTTCTCCATGAAGCGGTATCACCCTATTACTTTGGCCCGCAGGCGGGTTTTGAGCTGAATCAGCTCTTTTCCAACATGTTGATAATCTGATTCGCGACAACTTTCGCGCTCTGATCGTCGGTACGGATAGTGACGTCGGCAATCTCTTCGTACAGCGGATTACGTTCATCTGCCAGCGCTTCCAGCACCTCACGCGGCGGAGAATCCACCTGCAGCAGAGGACGCTTTTTATCACGCTGAGTGCGCGCCAACTGCTTCTCGATGGTGGTTTCCAGATACACCACTACGCCGCGAGCAGAAAGACGATTGCGCGTTTCCCGGGATTTAACTGAACCGCCACCCGTCGCCAGCACAATGCCCTGCTTCTCGGTGAGTTCATTGATGATTTTTTCTTCGCGATCGCGGAAGCCTTCTTCGCCTTCGACGTCGAACACCCAACCCACATCCGCTCCGGTACGTCGCTCAATTTCTTGATCGGAATCGAAAAATTCCATATTGAGTTGCTGAGCTAACTGACGCCCAATAGTGCTTTTGCCGGCACCCATAGGCCCAACCAGAAAGATATTGCGTTTCTCTGCCATTTTTTCGGTATTACTAAGACAATTCGTTAATGATACCCCGTCCAACCGGACAGGACATGAACTGAAACCTCATGAGCGATAGTGCGAGAGTCAGATGAAAATTATCTCAACACTGAAGGTGTTTTGGCAACCGATTAAATTGACCTTGCCCATTGCGCACTCACCGGGCGCGTTTCAGTCCGCTTCATTTATCAGCCCGATGTCACTGCATCGGCTACGCCGGTTGCGCACGATAAAAAACGGGTTAAATGCATTCTCTGAAGCCAAACCGAGGCCCATAAATCAAAATCGCTAAACCTTGTAAGCTAATTCCGCCCTTGCGTCAAACGCATATGGTCGCAATCCGCCAAAAAAGCATCTGGCTCCTCAGTTTGGACCAAAAAACGCATCACTCCTCACGAATCAGTCTCGGTGTGATAAAGATCACTAATTCCCGTCGTTTTTGTTCGGACCTTGCATGACGAAACAGTGCTCCGATCAACGGAAGATCGCCCAGTAGCGGCACCTGATTTTTACCCTGCGCGTTGTGCTGCTGGAAAATGCCTCCCAGCGCCAGCGTCTGTCCATCCCTGACCGTCACCTGGGTCTGGATCTCCTGTTTATCGATGGCAACATATTCTCCTTCACCACTGCGCAGAGTCTTGCCCGGCAGGTTCTGACTGATGTGCAATTTCAGCATTATTCGCCCATCAGGCTGCACCACCGGTGTGACCTCCATTCCCAGCACCGCTTCCTTAAACTCCACGGAGGTGCTGCCACTGCTGCCGCTGGAGACTTCATAAGGAATTTCGGTACCCTGCTTGATGCTGGCGGTTTGCTGGTGCGAGGTGAGCAGGCGCGGGCTGGCGATGATCTCCAGCTTGTTCTCCTGCTCCAGCGCGCTCAGCTCCAGATCCAGCAACCTCCCGTTAAGCCGGGCAAAGGTGAACCCGGCGGCCAGGGCCGGGTTGGCAGCAGCCAGGTTCACCCGCAACTGGCTGGCCCGCAAAACTCGCGTCACCTGCTCTTCACCGCTCATTCCCCAGCTGACGCCCAGCTCGCGCAGGCTCTCTTCGGTGATCGTCACGATATGGGCCGCCAGCTCTATTTGCTCTATCGGCACGTCGAGCGCGGCGATCCAGCGGCGGGTTTGCTCCAGCGCAGCCCTGGTATCACGCAACAGCAGGCTGTTAGTACGTGTATCCACTGTCACACTGCCTCTCGGCGTCATTAATTTTGCACGTTCGGCCTGCAGGCTGGCATTGACTCTGTCCGCGTCGGCATGCAGCAATGTCAGAGAGAAAGTATGCAAGGGCTGTGCGTTTTCGGCTTCTTCCCTGCTGAGCTTCTGCTGACGCTGGCGCTCCTCCTGCCAGCTGCGTGGCCACACCAGCAGAATGTCATCTTCCTGCTCGACAGTAAGCTGCCCCAGCCGGGCAATCAGTGCCAGGGCCTGCGACCAGGGCACCTCTTTCAGCCTGATCGACAATGAGCCTTCCACATCGGGAGCCACCACCAGATTCAGCTGCTGATAGTCCGCCAGCGCCTGCAGGATTTCGCCGATCGGCGCATTATCGAACGCCAGGGACAACGGAACCGGGTTGGCGAGCCGCGGAGGCAGAGGCAGTGCCGCCTGGCTGATTTGCTGCGGCAGCAGACTCAACAGCAGAAACAGTGCGCCGGTCCATTGCCTCCTGCTGGCTGTCGCCGATCTTTGCATCCCTGGCATAAAGACTTCCTTTTAACGTGATTCGTAACGGGGTCCGGCACTCCAGCCCTGACGCTGCAGTGATGCCCAGCGCGTCCACTGTCAGCAGTTGCCAGCGTTCATCCGGCCATTGCCGTTGCGCCCACAGATTTACTTTTCCCTGGGGGGAAACCAGCCACGCCCGGTAATCCTCTGCCCTGCCCACTATCCCGCGTAACCGCCACAACGGCGCGGCTGGCGGTGAACTGGGGCAACGGACTGCCGACGGCGGTTGAAAAGGATCGCGCTCTGCCTGACTCCGCAAAGAGAAAAGTGCCAGCAGCACTAAACTCCCCGGCCATCCCCACCGATCAGGCTTCATGATCCAGTCCCAGTGCCATTGTGAAGTGCAGCTGTTCCTGCTCTGCCCTGAGGTTGAAATGTGGCAGCGTGGCACCAGTCTGCAGTTTGCTCAGATAGTGCAGTACAGCCTGAACGCCCTGCCAGCGCAGCTTTATCGTCAGTTCGCCGCCCTGACCGTCTGGCTGCCAGAGTGCCAGCTGGCCCGCCCCTCTGGCAATCAGCACCGGCAATGAAAAAACCGGGCATTCTTCAGGCATCAGCGACTGCTGCAGGCGGACAATGTCGGCTTCAATGCTCTGAAGCGACGGCTGAGACAGCACAGCACGCAGGCTGGCCTGATACCGTTGTTCCTGATGGTGATGCTGGCTGGCAAAGACTTCCGCCTCCATCCTGATTGGTCGTAATCCGAAATGCCATAACGCCAGCGCCAGCAGCGCACTGCCGACCACCAGGCTGAGCAGCCTCAGCCAAAGCGGCTGGTGCAGCCAGCGGATAAGCCATCCCTGATCGATCATCACCTTTCTCCTTTCAAAGCCTGCCGGGTCTGAGGTTCTCGATTGGCCACCTCTGCTCCGCTCAGCATGGCCTGCAGGCTGAACTGGATCACTCCGTCGCGACCGCGGCTGAGCCTGCCGGTAGTGACCTGGCTGAATAACGGTAGCTGCTGCAGGCGCTGGCGAAAAACCTGCACATCTGTTATTGCCAGGCAAAAGCCCGCCAGCGTCAGCCGCTCCGGCGTTTTGTTCAGTTCACTCAGCCACAGCGTTTCCGGCAGCTGTTCCGCCAGCCGCAGGGTAAATTCTTCCCACTGCTCCAGACGGTGCTGCACCTGTTGGTGAAGGGTCAACTGCTGTTCAAGCCCTTGCCGCTGACGGACGCGCGCGGCAAGACGAATTTTCAGCTCGTTGATCTGCTGGCTGCCCCTCTGTAGTTGCTCCACCATCAGCCGCTGCCGTGCATTTACCGCCTGCTGACCGGCAACCGGCAACAGTGCGGTAAGAAAAACGCCCAGCAGCACCAGCAAAACCAGTAACCAGCGGTGCAGCCGCGCCTGTAGCTGCCGGGCACGCCACGGCAACAGATTGACCCACACCATCAGATATCTCCCGGACGCAGCGCCAGCCCTGCCGCCAGAGTAAATGCGCCGGGCAGCAACGGCAGTGGTGGCTGTTTCATGACGAAGGCTTCCAGCGGATTGAGCCACTGCGTGCCCTCTGGCAATGCGTCTTCTTCAATTGAGCTGTAATAAAATGAGGAGATGCCGGACAGATGCTGCTGGCGCAACGTCGAGAAATCAGGGGTCTCTTCCTGGGCACACCAGCCCCAGCCCTGCGGTTGCAACGGGGCAAACCACAACCAGTGATCGTGCAGACGGTGAACCAGCGCCGCAGAGGGATCGAGCCGCAGGGTGTTCGCCATCGCCAACAACGCGGCGGGTGTCAACTCCAGCACCTGCGGTGTCAGACGCACGGCCTCAAGACAATTCAGCCAGCTCAACAACGCCTCGCGCCGGGTCGCTGTGAGCCACAACTGGCTGCCGGGTTCTTTTGCCTGACGGTAATCCAGCGCCAGCGTCTCCGGCTCAATTGGGAAAAATCGCCTCGCCGCTGCCACGATATAGCTGCTACGCTCTGGTTCGCGTAACTGCTGGCGCGGCAGCTCAACCTGCTGTTGCAGCACCAGCTGAGGCGGAAAGCCAACCCGTAATGAAACACGATAAGGCAACTGCTTTCGCCAGCGCTGCAGGATAGCAATGACGACGCCGGGCCGTTGCAGTAGTCCGTGGGTTAACGTATCGTGCGGCAGCGCATGTTGCCACCAGTGGCGAAGTTGCCAGCCGTTCCGACGGCGCTGGATGCCAAGGGCGCAGAGTTGCCCATTCTGAATATCCAGGCCGACTTGCCATGTCTGAAATGCCATTTATCGCGATCTCCATATCGTCAGGGCCAGAGATTGAAAGTGCCGGGAACGTGACTCTCAGAAATTGAGGTATCCAGGCTACTGGCTTGCCTTTATACTACCGCGCGATTGTTTATAAACTGTCCAGGCGACTCAAAATGGAAAATATCAGGTGAAGTTCGTAAAGTATCTTTTGATCCTTGCAGTGTGTTGCATTTTGCTGGGAGCAGGCTCGATCTATGGCCTTTATAAATATATAGAGCCACAGCTGCCCGACGTTGCCACGCTGAAAGACGTGCGACTGCAGACACCCATGCAGGTCTACAGCGCCGATAATGAGCTGATTGCTCAGTACGGTGAGAAACGCCGCATCCCGCTGAAACTGCAGGAAATTCCCCCTGTGCTGACCCGGGCGTTTATCGCTACCGAAGACAGCCGTTTCTATGAGCATCACGGCATCGATCCGATCGGTATTTTCCGTGCCGCAAGTATCGCGCTGGTCTCCGGCCATGCTTCACAGGGTGCCAGTACCATCACTCAGCAGCTGGCCCGAAACTTCTTCCTCAGCCCTGAGCGCACGCTGATGCGTAAAATCAAGGAAGCCTTTCTCGCCATCCGTATTGAGCAGATGATGAGCAAGGATGAAATTCTTGAGCTCTATCTGAACAAGATCTACCTCGGCTACCGTGCTTACGGCGTTGGTGCAGCCGCACAGGTCTACTTCGGTAAGAATGTCGATCAGCTGACGCTGAGCGAAATGGCGATGATTGCCGGTCTGCCAAAAGCACCGTCAACGTTCAACCCGCTCTACTCTCATGAGCGTGCTTTGCAGCGTCGTAATGTGGTGCTCAGCCGTATGCTGGATCAGCATTACATCACCCAGTCGCAGTACGATGACGCCCGCAGTTCACCGCTGGTCGCCAACTATCACGCGCCGAAAATTGCCTTCTCTGCACCGTATCTGACCGAGATGGTCCGCCAGGAAATGGTCAAGCGTTACGGCGATAATGCCTATAACGACGGTTTTAAGGTGACCACCACCATCACCCGTAAGCTGCAGCTGGCAGCACAGCAGTCCGTACAGGACAACGTGATGAACTATGACATGCGTCATGGCTATCGCGGCCCGTCGAACGTGCTGTGGAAGAGTGGAGAGAACCCATGGGGTCGGACGGAAATCCTGAAAACGCTGAAAGCGCTGCCGGTCTACGGTCCGCTGATCCCGGCGGTCATTACCGAAGCCAACAGCGACCAGGCCACAGCCCTGCTGCGTGACGGCAGTAACGTGGCGCTGAACATGACAGGAATGCGCTGGGCACGTCCGTACAAGTCCGACACCGTTCAGGGCCGCACGCCGAAGTCGGTGACTGAAGTGGTACAGGCAGGCCAGCAGGTCTGGGTAAGGCAGGTGGAGAACGACTGGTGGCTGGGTCAGGTACCGGACGTTAACTCTTCGCTGGTTTCTCTCGATCCGCATGACGGCGCGGTTCGCGCTCTGGTCGGCGGTTTCGACTTTAACCTCAGTAAATTTAACCGTGCCACTCAGGCACTGCGTCAGGTCGGTTCGAACATCAAACCGTTCCTGTATACCGCAGCAATGGATCGCGGGCTGACGCTGGCTTCGATTCTGAACGACGTGCCGATCTCCCGCTGGGATGCCGGTGCCGGTGCCGACTGGCGTCCGAAAAACTCCCCACCAACCTACGATGGCCCAATCCGTTTACGTCAGGGTCTGGGCCAGTCCAAGAACGTGGTGATGGTACGTGCCATGCGTGCCATGGGCGTCGACTATGCGGCGGAATACCTGCAGCGCTTCGGCTTCCCGGCACAGAATATCGTGCACACTGAATCGCTGGCGCTGGGTTCTGCCTCATTCACGCCGCTGCAAATGGTGCGTGGTTATTCGGTGATGGCGAACGGTGGCTTCCTGGTTGACCCTTACTTCATCAAAAAGATTCAGGATGAGCAGGGCAGCACCGTGTTTGAAGAGAAGCCTAAAGTTGCCTGCCCGGAATGCAATCTGCCGGTGATCTACGGTGATACCAGGAAAGCCGTGGCGCTGAGTGAAGACAGTGTGGAAAATCCAGCGGTTTCACAGGAAGGCGCGAAAACGGCGGTCCCGCAGCCGCAGCTGGAGCAGGTTACCCAGCAGCAGGCGCAGCAGGACGGTCAGCAGCAGTATGCACCGCACGTGATCAACACCCCGCTGTCGTTCCTGATCAAAAGTGCGCTGAACTCCAACATCTTCGGTGAGCCGGGCTGGATGGGAACGGGCTGGCGTGCAGGCCGCGACCTGAAGCGTAACGACATCGGCGGCAAAACCGGGACCACCAACAGCTCGAAAGATGCCTGGTTCTCCGGTTACGGTCCTGGCGTGGTGACGTCCGTGTGGATTGGCTTCGATGACCACCGTCGCGATCTGGGTCGCACCACCGCTTCCGGTGCGATTAAGGATCAAATCTCCGGCTATGAGGGCGGCGCGAAAAGTGCTCAGCCGGCCTGGGATGAGTACATGAAAGCCGCACTGGATGGCGTGCCTGTTCAGCCGCTGACGCCGCCGGACGGCGTGGTCACCGTGACCATCGATCGCGGCACTGGCAAGCTGGCTAACGGCGGTGGCAACACCCGTCAGGAGTACTTCATTAACGGCACCCAGCCAACGGAATACTCCGTGCATGATGTGGGCACCACCCTGATGGATAACGGCCAGAGTCACGAGCTGTTCTGATAAGAAAGTGCCGGCCTTAGCGGTGACTTAACAAAAAAGGGATAAACCGTAAGGGTTCATCCCTTTTTTATTACCGCGCGGCAGGCTCACGAATTCAGTAGCTCAGCCGCCCCTGCTTAACCAGCCACTCTCTCACCAGGAACAGAGCGCTGACATTGCGCGCCTCGCGAAAGTCGGGTTCCTGAAGCAGGGCGAGCAGGTTATCAAGTGGCCAGCGCTGCTGCGGCAACGGTTCCGGCTCATCCCCTTGCAGCCGTTCTTCATACAGCCCTTCTGCCACCAGGATATTCATTTTGCTGGAGAAGTAAGAAGGGGCCAGCGTCAGCTTACCGAGCGCTTCGAGCTTCTTTGCGCCAAAACCCACCTCTTCTTTCAGTTCACGGTTCGCCGCTTCAAAAGGCGTCTCGCCCGGGTCAATCAGCCCTTTAGGAAACCCCAGCTCATAGTTTTCCAGCCCCACGGCATATTCCTGGATCAGAATGAGGTGATCATCAACGATCGGCACAATCATCACCGCCTCGCGGTTGGAGGGCTTCATCCGCTCGTAAACACGCCGTGCGCCATTACTGAACTCCAGATCGACAGCTTCAACGGTAAACAGGCGCGAACGTGCGACAGCTTCAACATTAAGGATTTTGGGTTTCTGCAATTGTCTGGTCATAGGGGCCCCAGGGAAAAGCCAAAAAAATGAGCATGATAGCCCGCCAGTCACGGTACTTTTACCGATAATATCCCCATTGTGCGGCAGCCGCGAGGGGAAGCCAATCATCGCACAGATTATTTTACGCTCTTATACCAAATCAGGGACTTAGCGGCTGAAAAGTTTTAAAAAAAGTCAATCCGCAATGATCAAAATAGGAATATGCCGATACAGCAATCCGGGTAAGATTGTTACCATCTTAGTCGGGGCTCATGTACAATTATTCTAATTTTATGATTTTGTGCGCTATTTTAGAACACACAGCGGATTGCCAGCGCCGTCTAAACCCGCCACAATGTCGGTAACGATATGATCAGGGCAGATATTCTCCAGCATAACGACGGGAGCAGGGTGGCAGGAATGAGGGAAGCATGAGCACAATAGTCATCATATTGGCTGTAATGCTGACCTGCTCGATCGGGGCGGGTTGTTTCTTTTGGTACGCTATGCGGCATCGTCCGCCGTTGGCGAAGCCACTGCCATTTATCAGTCCTCCATTTCGAAAACTGAGCGACGATGAGCGTAAAGCCGTCGAGCGCTATATTGACTCGCTGGAAAAACACCGTAAAAACACCCTGCCCAGCGGAGTCAGTAGCGCCACCGATCATCTGGTTCTGAGCTCACAAAGCAGCAACGTTTATCCCGTTACCCGCTCCATCACCCGCTACGGCCTCTCCACCGATGAGCCGCATAAATGGCGCTACTATCTTGATGCGGTTGAAGTGCACCTGCCGCCGCTGTGGGAGCAATACATTGCGGATGAGAACTTCGTTGAATTAATCAAAACGCAAAGCATTCCCCTGGTGATCTCACTGAATGGCCATTCGCTGGTGAACTACGTTTACGAGCAGCCTGCGCTGGCCCCGGCGGTCAGGCCAGTAGGGCCTAAAGCCTCGATCCGTAAGGAAGAGAGCGAGAATATTGAACTGCTCAGCGTACGTAAGGAAACCGTTGAGGAGTACGCCCTCAGCCGCCCTGACGGCACCCGCGAAGCCAGTGCCGTCGGTATCGCCTTACTGCTGCTGTTCTTCAGCCTGACAGGCCCTGTGATACTGATGCCCTGGCTGGTCTCTGCTGCCATAGTGATTATTCTGGTGAGCGGCTGGTCGTTGTATCGCCGTCCTGGTAAAAACGATCTGCGTGAAATCCACTGCCTGCGCGGGGCTCCTAAACGCTGGGGGCTGTTCGGAGAATCGAATCAGGGGCAAATCAGCAACATCTCTCTGGGCATTATCGACCTGATTTATCCAGCGCACTGGCAGCCCTATGTTGCTCACGATCTGGGTCAATCCACGGAAGTGGATATCTACCTGAATCGCCAGGTGGTTCGTCAGGGACGCTTCCTGTCGCTGCAGGATGAGGTGCGTAATTTCCCTATCCAGCGCTGGAGAAAGAACATGGTACTGGCCGCCGCTTCACTACTGGTGATGGCCTTGCTGATTGCCTGGATCCCTCTGAGTATGCCACTGAAGCTGAGCATGGCGTGGCTGAAAGGAACGGAAAGCGTGCAGGTACACTCGGTTAACGATCTGGAAAAAATTCCGCTACGCGTCGGCGACAGCCTCAGGGTCACGGGCGAGGGGATGTGCTCGATTCCGGCGACTTATCAGGGCAACCGCGCCTATTCGTTTATGCCTTTCGACTGCTCGGCAGTGTACTGGAACAACGCCGCACCCCTGCCCCAGCCGCAGTCGGACATTATTGATAAAGCAACAGCACTGCTGACCACCACCAGCCAGCAGCTGCACCCGCAGACCAGTGCCGATCCCAAACTTAACCCACAGCTGGCGACTGCTATCCAGAAGTCCGGGATGATCCTGCTGGATGATTTCTCCGATATCGTGCAGAGAACTCAGGATCTCTGCAGCCAGGAGCAGGACTGCGTCAGGCTGAAGAATGCCCTGGTTAACCTGGGGAATGCCAGGGACTGGGAGACGCTGGTGCGCAGGGCGAATTCCGGAGCGCTGAACGGCATGAACGTGCTGCTACGCCCGGTCAGTGCCGAAGCGCTGGAAAACCTGGTGAATACCGCAACCTCTTCGTTTTTCTATCGCGAGACGCGTCGCGCGGCTGAGGCACTGAACAGCCCACCTCCGGGCGGCTTCCTGATCCTCAGCGATGAAGGCCGCCAACTGGTCAATCAGCCTGCTCCCACGGTGTCACTGTTTGATTACAATGCACCTGATCAGTGGCCGGAACTGCAGCGGCTGGCCGGAATGTTGCTGCACACCCCCTTCTCCGCCAGTGGTATCGTGACGAATATCACCACTGATGCCAACGGCACCCGCCATATCGCCCTGCACAGTGCGCCGGATGCCATCACTCTGGGCCGCTATCTCGGCACCAGTCTGCTGCTGCTGATTGTCACGCTGAGTTTTATGATCAACAGCCTGCTGGCACTTAAGCGCATCCATCGCAATCGCGTGCGCACCAGCTCAATCCAGAACTATTACGATAAGTGCTTCAGCCCGACGCTCAGTGCCACCCCCCAGAGTATTCACCCGCTGTTCTGAGCCTGTCAGTTTTATGCTATTTTTAAGGCTGACAAGGCTACCGTCCTCTCAAAAACCCCTGATTGCCCCCTCCTGGAAAAGGCACCTTGATTTCTGGCGCACAACCCATACATAGGGGTATTCCCGAAAAGGAGCAGCGATGAAAGAGAACTCCGCTGAAGCGGTTCGGCTCGATAAGTGGCTGTGGGCCGCTCGCTTCTATAAAACCCGTTCTGCAGCGCGTGAGATGATCGAGGGTGGCAAGGTTCACTACAACGGTCAGCGCAGCAAGCCGAGCAAAATTGTGGAGCTGCACGCAGAACTGACGCTTCGCCAGGGCAATGACGAACGCACAGTTATTGTGGAATCCGTCAGCGACAGACGGGGCCCGGCAGTGGAAGCGCAGCAGATGTACACCGAAACGGCTCAAAGTATTGAGAAAAGGGAAAAGATTGCGCTGGCGCGAAAAATGAACGCGCTGAGTATGCCGCATCCCGACCGGCGCCCTGATAAAAAAGAGCGGCGTGACTTAATGAAATTTAAAAATTCTGGCGACGAGTAACCCGCCTTATCGAGAGAGAATTATGGCTCATCAAGACCAAATGCACCGTTACCTGTTCGAAAACTATGCCGTGCGTGGCGAACTGGTTACCGTATCCGACACCTGGCAGGAAATCATCAACGGCCACGACTATCCCCAGCCGGTTCAGCAGGTGCTGGGCGAGCTGCTGGTCGCCACCAGCCTGCTGACCGCCACGCTGAAATTTGACGGCGACATCACCGTTCAGCTGCAGGGCGATGGCCCACTGAAGCTGGCGGTGATCAACGGCAACAACCGTCAGGAAATGCGCGGCGTGGCACGTCTGCAGGGTGACATTGCTGAAGGCAGCAGCCTGAAAGAGATGGTCGGCAATGGCTATCTGGTGATCACCATTTCACCTTCGGAAGGCGAACGCTATCAGGGCGTGGTAGGTCTGGAAGGCGAAACGCTGGCGGAATGCCTGGAAGATTACTTTATGCGCTCAGAGCAGCTGCCAACCCGCCTGTTTATCCGCACGGGTGAACATGCAGGTAAACCGGGGGCCGGGGGAATTTTGCTGCAGGTTCTGCCCGCCGAGGATGCCGATCCGGAAGACTTTAACCATCTGGCGACGCTGACCGAAACCATCAAAACGGAAGAGCTGCTTGGCCTGCCAGCCAACGATGTACTGTGGCGCCTGTATCATCAGGAAGAAGTGACCGTTTATGATCCACAGGACGTCCGCTTCCACTGCACCTGTTCTCAGGAGCGCTGTGGCGAAGTGCTGCGCACGCTGCCGGAAGAAGAAGTCGATCAGATCATCTCTGAAGATGGCAAAATTGACATGCACTGCGACTACTGCGGCAGCCACTACATTTTTGATGCTGTGGATATCGCGGCGATCCGTAAGGATTCCAGCGCCGGTAACGATCAGGTTCACTAATGTTTTTCAGCTCATCAGACCCGACCAGGGTCTGATGAATTTACCGTTCACTGCCCCCCCCCCTTTACACGCCTCCTGAGCAAAATAACTCGCTAACAATCGCCTTAAAAAACAATTTACACACGGAAACATCACGCTGTAAAAGACTACTAACCCGGTAAATATTAAGCTTTATTTACCGAATTACGCGCTGCATCTCATTTCTGCCGCTTATCCCTTCCCCTCCGCCACCCGCAGTGTAAACTGCGCGCGATCGTGAGTACCGCAGAGTGATGGATATGCGGAGCATCACGGTAAAGAGCACGTCATCTCATTACACTCAGTGGCAGAACAGAGCCGATAAAGGAGCAGCAATATGCGTGACCTGACCCCGCAGGACCTCATCGCTTATGGCATCACGGACACGGTTGAGATTATTTATAATCCCGATTTTGACACCCTTTACCGGGAAGAAACTCGCCCAGGCCTGACCGGCTTTGAGCGCGGTACTGAAACCCGTTCAGGGGCTATCGCCGTCGATACCGGCATTTTTACCGGCCGTTCCCCCAAAGATAAGTACATCGTTCGCGATGACACCACCCGCAACACGCTGTGGTGGAACGATCAGGGCAAGGGAAAAAATGATAATCAGCCCCTTTCCCAGGAGACCTGGCAGCAGTTGAAGTCGCTGGTGACGCAGCAGCTGTCGCACAAACGTCTGTTTGTGGTCGATGCCTGGTGCGGCGCAAATCCGGACACCCGCCTCAGCGTGCGTTTTATTACCGAAGTGGCCTGGCAGGCCCATTTCGTTAAGAACATGTTTATTCGCCCGGATGCGGCAGCGCTGGCAGAATTCGAACCCGATTTCGTGGTGATGAACGGGGCAAAATGTACCAATCCCAACTGGCAACAGCAGGGGCTGCACTCTGAAAACTTTGTTGCGTTTAACCTGACTGAGCGTATCCAGCTGATTGGCGGTACCTGGTACGGCGGCGAGATGAAAAAAGGGTTATTCGCCATCATGAACTATCTGCTCCCGCTGAAGGGCATTGCGGCCATGCATTGCTCGGCCAACGTCGGCCCGGCAGGCGATGTGGCGGTGTTCTTCGGCCTGTCCGGTACCGGGAAAACCACCCTCTCCACCGATCCGCTGCGTAAACTGATTGGTGATGATGAGCACGGCTGGGACGACGACGGGGTGTTTAACTTTGAAGGCGGCTGTTACGCCAAAACAATCAAGCTTTCCGAGCAAGCGGAGCCGGAGATTTATCACGCCATCCGCCGCAATGCACTGCTGGAAAACGTCGTGGTGCGGGCCGATGGTACGGTTGATTACGATGATGGCAGTAAAACCGAAAATACTCGTGTGTCATATCCTATCGACCATATCGACAACATCGTTAAGCCCGTGTCGAAGGCCGGCCATGCACGTAAGGTGATTTTCCTGACGGCCGATGCCTTTGGTGTGTTACCGCCGGTTTCACGCCTGACGCCGGATCAGACGCAATATCACTTCCTCTCTGGCTTCACCGCCAAGCTGGCAGGCACCGAGCGCGGCGTTACTCAGCCGACGCCAACCTTCTCAGCCTGCTTTGGCGCAGCGTTCCTGACGCTGCACCCGACGCAGTATGCAGAGGTACTGGTGAAAAGAATGGAAGCGGCGGGCGCAGAAGCCTACCTGGTCAACACCGGCTGGAACGGCAGCGGCAAACGTATCTCAATCAGGGATACACGGGCGATTATCAATGCCATTCTCAGCGGCGATATTGCCAGCGCGGAGACGGTAACGCTGCCGATCTTTAATCTCGCCATGCCAACCTCGCTGCCAGGCGTCGACAACCATATCCTCGACCCTCGTAATACCTACGCAGACGAAGCAGAGTGGGACAACAAAGCCCGCGACCTTGCAGAACAGTTTATCGCTAACTTCGACAAATACACCGACACCCCGGCCGGAGAAGCCCTGATCCCGGCGGGCCCTTCTCTGTCATAAGCATCAGGCATTAATCAGGAGAGGCTGCCAGCCAGCGCTGCAGCCTCCCTTAATCCTGCCATTCACAACTACGGCGTGGCGTATTCTGGTGGAAGGCTTTGCGGGTAGCTTTGGCAAAAAAGTCCCCGGGCTGCTTTTAGTCGTTGATTTATTGATTTCAATCATCAGTGGCTGCCCAATTATTAGGCACATTCTCCCCCTTCTTTTTTTGCTAACCCGTGCGCTCTGAGGAGCGCATGGGAGAAGGGAAACCATGCTTACGTTTATCGAACTCCTCATCGGCGTTGTCGTCATTTACGGCGTTGCCCGCTACATCATTAAAGGCTATTCAGCCTCCGGCGTGTTATTCGTCGGGGGGTTGACGCTGCTGATTATCAGCGCGCTGATGGGCCACAAGATTTTGCCTGCCAGTGAAGCCAGCACCGGTTACCGCGCCACAGACATTGTGGAATATATCAAGATCCTGCTGATGAGCCGTGGTGGCGACCTCGGCATGATGATTATGATGCTGTGCGGCTTTGCCGCCTATATGACCCATATTGGCGCAAACGATACGGTGGTAAAGCTGGCATCGAAACCGCTGCAGTATATTAACTCCCCGTATATTTTGATGATTGCCGCCTATTTTGTTGCCTGCCTGATGTCGTTGGCAGTCTCCTCGGCAACCGGCCTTGGCGTATTGCTGATGGCAACCCTTTTCCCGGTGATGGTTAACGTAGGCATCAGCCGTGGTGCAGCAGCAGCAATCTGCGCCTCTCCTGCCGCCATTATTCTCTCCCCAACGTCCGGTGATGTGGTGCTGGCTGCAAAAGCGGCAGAAATGCCGCTGATCGACTTCGCGTTCAAGACCACGCTACCTGTCTCAATCACCGCTATTATCGGTATGGCGATAGCGCACTATTTCTGGCAGAAGTATCTCGATAAAAAAGAGAACATCCGCCACGAAATGCTGGACGTCAGCGAGATAACCACCAGTGCACCGTCGTTCTACGCCATCCTGCCTTTTGCGCCGATCGTCGGCGTGCTGATTTTTGACGGCAAATGGGGGCCACAGCTACACATCATCACCATTCTGGTGATCTGTATGCTGCTGGCAGCGGTACTGGAATTTGTTCGTGGCTTTAACACGCAGAAGGTGTTCGCTGGTCTTGAAGTGGCTTATCGCGGTATGGCCGATGCTTTTGCCAGCGTGGTGATGCTGCTGGTCGCGGCGGGCGTGTTTGCCCAGGGTCTCAGCACTATCGGCTTTATTCAGAGTCTGATTTCGATCGCCACCTCGTTTGGTTCAGCAAGTATCATCCTGATGCTGGTGCTGGTTATTCTGACCATGCTGGCGGCGATGACCACCGGTTCGGGAAATGCGCCGTTTTATGCCTTTGTCGAGATGATCCCGAAACTGGCGCACTCTTCCGGCATTAACCCGGCCTATCTCTCTATCCCGATGCTGCAGGCTTCCAATCTGGGCCGTACTATTTCACCAGTTTCAGGCGTGGTGGTCGCCGTCGCCGGGATGGCAAAAATCTCGCCGTTTGAAGTGGTGAAACGAACTTCGGTGCCGGTACTCGTGGGTCTGATCATTGTGATTATGGCGACAGAAGCGTTGGTACCTGCAACCGTCGCAGGCTAAAAATACCCGGTCGGCATTGATAAACCTGCCATGCTGGCGGGGTGATTTCTCAACCTGCCAGCGCTTTAACTGCCCAAATGAGTGGTCTCGCTACACTGACTGAAGACCTTCGCCGGGCGGCAGTGGCAACCAGGCACGGATACGTAATCCGCCGCGCTCGCTGTCACCAATCTCCAGCGAGCCCTGATGGGCATCAATGATACGTTGCACAATTGCCAGCCCCAGACCGGTGCCGCTGGTACTGCGGGCACTGTCACCGCGTACAAATGGCTGGAACAGGTGCTTAAGCTGGTCTGGTTTAATCCCCGGACCGTCATCTTCCACCTGGAACCAGGCCCGCTGCAGCTCTCTGCCGCTGCTGACTTTGATCCAGCCGTTGCCATAGCGGGCGGCGTTCACCACCATGTTGGCAGCGGCACGCTTGATCGACAGCGGGTCGATATTCAGCATCAGCTCCGCTGGCATCACCGCATTTTCAATTTCCCGCTCATAGCCACTTTCCGCAGCCACCACTTCACCCAGCACCCCGTTAAGATCGGCCTTTTCAGTCTGCATCTCCTGCCCGGTGCGCAGATAATCAAGGAACTGCTCAATGATGGCATTACACTCTTCAATATCCTTATTAATCGACTCAGCCAGATAGCCATCTTCCTGTGCCATCATTTCTGTTGCCAGGCGAATACGCGTCAGCGGCGTGCGTAAATCATGGCTGACCCCGGCCATCAGCAGCGTACGGTCATCTGCCAGCTGTTTGACCCCCGCCGACATCTGATTGAACGCCCGGGTTACCGAACGCACCTCCGAAGCACCATACTCACGCAGTGGCGGCGGGATAATGCCCTTACCCACCTGCAAAGCCGCGTGCTCAAGCTCCACAAGGGGTCGGTTCTGGATGCGGATAAACAGCCAGGCCCCACCGATCGCCAGCAGCATAATCGCCAGCGTGTAGCGGAACAGCGGCGAGAAGTCGCCCTGGTGAATTTCGGTCAGCGGCACGCGTACCCAGATATCCGGCGAGAGCCAGGTCTTCAGCCAGACCACCGGCGAGTTCTTGTTAACCTCCACACGGACATCGGTCGGGCCACCCAGCTGCTGCGCCATCTGCTGGCTGAGAAATTCGTAATGCTGTGCCCAGCGTAATCCGCTCTCTTCCGCCGCTGCATTGGTATACAGCGAAATGCCCAGCTCGCGATAAATCTCGCGACGAAACGCCGGAGGCACCTCAAGCTGAGTGCCATCTTCCAGCTGCAGCCGGTCGGTCATCAGCATGCGCACTTCGTACGCCAGCACTTTGTTGAACTGCTGCAGGCTGGGCAGAATGGCAAAATTCAGCACCACCAGGTAGGTCGTTACCAGGCTGACAAACAGCAGGGTAACGATCAACAACAACGTGCGGGCAAACGAACTGCGGGGAGAGAAGCGGATCCGCCTCATGCCTTACTGCCATCCGGAACGAAGACGTAGCCCAGACCCCAGACAGTCTGGATATACCGTGGATGAGCAGGATCCTCTTCCACCATACGGCGCAGGCGGGAGATCTGTACGTCGATAGAACGCTCCATCGCACTGTACTCGCGGCCACGAGCCAGGTTCATCAGCTTGTCGCGGGACAGTGGCTCACGGGGGTGGCTCACCAGCGCTTTCAGCACGGCGAACTCACCGCTGGTCAGCGGCATTGGCTCATCTTCACGGAACATCTCACGCGTGCCGAGGTTCAGCTTAAACTTACCAAAAGCAATCACCGCTTCTTCCTGAGAAGGCGCCCCCGGCAGCTCATTCGCCTGACGGCGCAACACGGCGCGGATACGGGCCAGCAGCTCACGCGGGTTGAAGGGTTTTGGAATGTAGTCATCCGCACCAATTTCCAGCCCAACGATGCGGTCCACCTCTTCCCCTTTCGCCGTGACCATAATGATCGGCATCGGGTTGCTCTGGCTCCGCAGGCGGCGGCAGATGGACAGGCCATCTTCGCCAGGCAGCATCAAATCCAGCACCATCAGGTGGAAGGATTCACGGGTCAGCAGGCGGTCCATCTGTTCGGCGTTCGCCACGCTACGCACCTGGAAACCCTGTTCGGTCAGATAACGCTCCAGCAGCGCACGCAAACGCATGTCATCATCTACGACCAGAATTTTGTAGTTTTCTTGCATTTCGATACTCCCAAAGGCGCTATTGCCTGAGCAGATATTTTTAAAAAAGATGCCTGAATGTAACAGTCAATAATGGTTTATATTCTAGCCGAAATTGTTACAAAGCATATTAAACAGCAGCTTATCTTTAATTTCAGAGGAAAAACCTGCGTTGACGCACAGGTCAGAACGTTAATTTTCACCGCGAATAGTCATGACAAACAAGCAGTAACAGCGCCCAGAAAAATTGCCGTTCGGATTTGCATCACCGCACGCTTCACAACACAATAGCGCCAGCATTGCAGAGAAAGAAATGGGCAGACGATGAAAACCAAACTGATCACCCGTGAAGGGTACAACAAGCTGAAGGGTGAGCTGGACTTTCTCTGGCGCGAAGAGCGGCCGGAAGTGACAAAAAAGGTGACATGGGCGGCCAGCCTTGGGGACCGCAGCGAAAACGCTGACTATCAGTACAATAAAAAACGCCTGCGTGAGATTGACCGTCGCGTTCGCTACCTCACCAAATGTCTGGAGCAGTTGCGCATTGTGGATTATTCGCCGCAGCAGGACGGCAAAGTGTTCTTTGGCGCCTGGGTTGAGGTGGAAAACGATGACGGCGAGCTCAAACGTTTTCGTATCGTCGGCTATGACGAGATTTTTGGCCGTAAAGACTACATCTCCATCGACTCGCCAATGGCCCGTGCGCTGTTGAAAAAAGAAGTCGGCGAGGTGGCCACAGTCCACACGCCTGCCGGTGAAGCCAGCTGGTACGTTAATGAGATCGACTACGTTAAACAATCCTAATCATGCGGATCTTGCGCTTGAGGTTGCCCGGCGACTGGCAATTATCGCCCGCAATCCGTATAACTGTTCGCTGTTTATAGCTACCAAGTAACCGATGATGAAAGATTCGTTGAGCCGCATAATTGCAAGTGAGCTGCAGGCGCGAGCAGAACAGGTTGATGCTGCTGTCCGTCTGCTGGATGAAGGGAACACCGTGCCGTTTATCGCACGCTATCGAAAGGAAGTGACCGGTGGACTGGACGACACCCAGCTACGCCAGCTGGAAACGCGCCTGAGCTACCTCAGGGAGCTTGAAGAGCGCCGCCAGTCAATTCTCAAATCAATCGAAGATCAGGGCAAGCTGAGCAATGAGCTGGCTGATGCCATCCGCACGACCCTGAGCAAAACCGAGCTCGAAGACCTCTACCTGCCCTATAAGCCCAAACGCCGCACCCGTGGTCAGATTGCTATTGAAGCAGGTCTTGAGCCGCTGGCTGATACGCTGTGGCAGGATCCTTCCCACGAGCCAGAGCAGTTGGCCGCCACTTTTGTCGATGCTGACAAAGGCGTTGCCGATACCAAAGCCGCCCTTGATGGCGCACGCTATATCCTGATGGAACGCTTTGCCGAAGACGCTTCCCTGCTGGCGAAAGTGCGCGACTATCTGTGGAAAAATGCCCATCTCGTTGCCCGTGTGCTGGAAGGCAAGGAAGAAGAAGGCGCAAAATTCCGCGACTACTTTGACCACCACGAAGCGCTCTCCAGCGTGCCTTCTCACCGCGCGCTGGCGATGTTCCGCGGCCGTAACGAAGGCGTGCTGCAGCTGTCACTGAATGCCGATCCGCAGTTCGACGAGCCACCGCGTGAGAGCCACGGCGAACAGATTATTACCGACCATCTGGGCCTGCGCCTTAACAATGCTCCGGCAGACAGCTGGCGTAAAGCCGTGGTCAGCTGGACCTGGCGCATCAAGGTGCTGCTGCACCTTGAAACAGAGCTGATGGGTAGCGTGCGTGAACGCGCAGAAGACGAGGCCATCAACGTATTCGCCCGTAACCTGCACGACCTGCTGATGGCCGCACCAGCCGGGATGCGCACCACCATGGGGCTCGATCCGGGCCTGCGTACCGGCGTGAAGGTTGCCGTGGTGGATGCCACCGGCAAGCTGGTCGCGACGGATACCATTTATCCCCATACCGGCCAGGCTGCCAAAGCCGCCGCTGCTGTGGCTGCGCTCTGCACCAAACATCAGGTTGAACTGGTGGCAATCGGTAACGGTACCGCTTCACGCGAGACCGAGCGCTTCTTCCTCGATATTCAGAAGCAGTTCCCGCAGGTGAGCGCACAAAAGGTGATCGTCAGTGAAGCCGGGGCTTCGGTGTATTCCGCTTCCGAACTGGCAGCGCTGGAGTTCCCGGATCTCGACGTCTCCATTCGCGGTGCGGTTTCCATTGCACGCCGCCTGCAGGATCCGCTGTCCGAACTGGTGAAAATCGACCCTAAATCTATCGGTGTTGGTCAGTATCAGCATGACGTCAGTCAGAGCCAGCTGGCGAAAAAGCTGGATGCGGTAGTTGAAGACTGCGTGAACGGCGTGGGGGTAGATCTGAACACCGCCTCCGTGCCGCTGCTGACCCGCGTAGCCGGTCTGACCAAAATGATGGCGCAGAATATTGTTAGCTGGCGTGACGAGAACGGCCGCTTCCAGGATCGCCAGCAGCTGCTGAACGTCAGCCGTCTGGGGCCGAAAGCCTTTGAGCAGTGTGCGGGCTTCCTGCGTATTAACCACGGCGATAATCCGCTGGATGCCTCAACGGTTCACCCGGAAGCCTATCCGGTAGTGCAGCGTATTCTGGCGGCCACCCAGCAGGCGCTGAATGAGCTGATGGGCAATCCTGCCGGACTGCGCAACCTGCGGGCGGTGGATTTCACCGACGAGCGCTTCGGGGTGCCAACCGTCACCGATATCATCAAAGAGCTGGAAAAGCCGGGCCGCGATCCGCGCCCTGAGTTCAAAACCGCGCAGTTCGCCGAAGGGATCGACACCCTGAACGATCTGCTGCCGGGGATGGTGCTGGAAGGCTCGGTCACTAACGTCACCAACTTTGGCGCTTTCGTTGATATCGGGGTGCATCAGGACGGCCTGGTGCATATCTCTTCCCTCTCCGACAAGTTCGTTGACGACCCACACAAGGTGGTGAAAGCGGGCGATATCGTCAAGGTGAAGGTGATGGAAGTGGATTTGCAGCGTAAACGTATCGCCCTGACCCTGCGCCTTGATGAGCAGCCAGGTGAGACCAGTGCCCGTCGTGGCGGCGGTGGCCACGCTGGCGGCCGTGATAATGCACGTCCTGCCCAGAACAAGCAGCGCCCTCGTCCGGCAGCCTCCCAGCCTGCTGGCAACAGCGCAATGGGCGATGCCCTGGCCGCGGCCTTCGGCAAGAAACGGTAAGCCCCTGTGAAGCGGATCGCCCGATCCGCTTCTTATTTGACCAAATTAAACTTGTCCTGAGTCAATAAGACCAAGAATCATTCTCATTATAATCGCCCTGGTTAATAATAACGGTGCAAAATTGCGCCGGTAAGGGTGGTCATTTATGCAATATATTCCAGGGCAAGATTATCAGATCCTTTGTTACTCCCCAGAGGTCAGCGCCGCTTTCAGACAGAAGCTGCTCTCTCTCGGCCTGCTGCCGGGCGCCATCTTTAAAGTCAGGCGCGTGGCGCCGCTGGGCGACCCCATCCAGATTGAAACCCGCCGCTTCAGCCTGATGCTGCGCAAAAAAGATCTCTCGTTCCTGCAACTTGCCACTCCAGAATAAAGCGAGCTGAAAGATGAAAGCATTCACTATCGGGCTGATTGGTAATCCCAATTCAGGCAAAACCACGCTGTTTAATCAGCTGACCGGTGCAAGGCAGCACGTCGGTAACTGGGCCGGGGTCACGGTTGAGCGCAAGGAAGGCAATTTCATCACGGGGCAGTACAAAGTGCGGCTGGTTGACCTGCCGGGCACCTACTCCCTGACCACTATCTCCGATCAGACCTCGCTGGATGAGCAGATTGCCTGCCACTATATGCTGAGCGGGGAAGCCGACCTGGTGATTAACGTGGTCGACGCCAGTAATCTGGAACGTAATCTTTACCTGACGCTACAACTGCAGGAATTGGGCATTCCCTGCATTGTCGCGCTGAATATGCTGGATATCGCGAGCAGCCAGCATATTCATATCGATGTGCCCGCACTGGCGGAAAAGCTCGGCTGCCCGGTGATCCCGCTGGTGTCTAACCGCGGCAAAGGTCTCGCCGAGCTGAAACACGCTATCGACACTCATCCCCACACCGCGAGCCAGTTTGTCGTGGACTACCCGAAGGAAGTGGAAACCAACGTCACCACCCTGACAGACGCCATGCCTGAACAGCTTGCTGCGGACCGTCGACGCTGGCTGGCGCTGCAAACGCTTGAGGGAGACATTTACTGCCGTTCGCAGTGCGGTGAAGGGGCCGGGCTGCTGTCTGGCCTGCCGGGAGTGGAAGCCTGCCCCCTGGAGATTGCCCAGGCACGCTACCGGGCGATTGAAACCCTCTGCCAGCGTGCTACGGCCATGCAGGAAGCCACGCCGCACCGCCTTTCTGCCCGGCTGGATGCGCTGGCGCTGAATCGCTGGCTGGGTATCCCGATCTTTCTGGCAGTGATGTATCTGATGTTCTTCCTCGCCATTAACCTGGGGGGAGCATTGCAGCCGCTGTTCGAGAAAAGCTCGGCCGCTATCTTTATTGATGGTATGCAGTGGCTGGGCGCGACTTTGCATTTCCCGACGATCCTCACGCTGTTCCTTGCTCAGGGGATTGGCGGCGGTATTAACACCGTGATGCCACTGGTGCCGCAGATTGGCCTGATGTACCTGTTCCTGTCGGTGATGGAAGATTCCGGCTATATGGCAAGGGCGGCCTTTGTGGTTGACCGGCTGATGCAGGCGCTGGGCCTGCCGGGCAAATCGTTTGTGCCGCTGATTGTCGGTTTTGGCTGTAATGTTCCCTCGGTAATGGGGGCAAGAACGCTGGATGCGCCGCGTGAAAGGCTGATCACCGTGCTGATGGCGCCGTTTATGTCCTGCGGTGCCAGGCTGGCGATTTTCGCAGTGTTTGCTTCAGCCTTCTTCGGCAGGAGCGGTGCGATGGTGGTCTTCAGCCTGTACCTGCTCGGTATCACCGCGGCAATCCTTACCGGCCTGATCCTGCGGCATACGCTGATGCGCGGTGAGGCGGCACCGTTTGTGATGGAGTTGCCGACCTGGCACGTGCCCCACGTGAAAAGCCTGCTGCTGCAAACCTGGCAGCGGCTGAAAAGCTTTGTCATTCGTGCCGGTAAGGTGATTGTGGCCGTCAGCGTGCTGATTGGTGCGCTCAACAGCTTCTCCTTCAGCGGCCAGCCGGTGTCCAGCATTAACGATTCGGCACTGGCAACAGTCAGCCGCACAATGACACCACTGCTGAACCCAATGGGCGTGGATAACGACAACTGGCAGGCAACGGTCGGGCTGATCACCGGGGCAATGGCGAAAGAGGTGGTGGTCGGCACGCTGAACACGCTTTACACCGCAGAAGCGCTGCATCAGGAAGAGTTTGATGCGGACAACTTTAACCTGCTCGCCGAGCTGGGGGAGGCCGTGCAGGAAACCTGGGACGGTGTGAAAAGCACCTTCAGCCTGAGCGTGCTGTTCCACCCAATTGAAGCCAGCAAAGGCGACGGCGACATGGGCAGCGGCTCCATGGGCGTGATGCACAGTAAGTTCTCCAGCGATGCGGCGGCCTACAGCTACCTGATCTTCGTGTTGTTGTATGTGCCCTGCGTGTCGGTGATGGGGGCCATCGCCCGTGAAAGCAGCCGTCGCTGGATGCTGTTTTCCATCCTCTGGGGCACCAACCTGGCCTATTCACTGGCGACGGTGTTTTATCAGCTGGCGATGTTCACGGATCACCCCCAGTCCAGTGCCATCACGCTGACTGCGGTAGTGGCCTTCAACGGCGTGCTGTGGCTGGTGCTGAAAAACATCACCCTACCGCCAGAGCGGCTGATAATGATGACCCATACCCCGAAAGGCTGTGCGGGCTGCGCCAAAAGTGGTGGCTGCCACTGAGGGTTGCGATTTCGCTTCAACGGTCTACAGTGAACACTATCGTGGCGGTAATTAAATGCGGTGGCTCACTGTTTAAATATGGAAATTATCAATAACTTACTCGATAAAATCTATGACAACGCCTTTCCCGCCGACTGCCGGGACAGGCTGACAGAGGCTATTTTGCAGACCCGCCTTGCGCTGAATCATCAGCGCAAGGCGCACTGGGATGAGAAGGACGTAGTGCTGATCGCCTATGCCGACCAGTTCCGTGAAAGTGAAGTCCCGACGCTGCAAACCTTCTCCCGCTTTTACCAGCAACACCTTCAGTCCAGTTTCAGCCTTGTGCACCTGTTGCCCTTCTTCCCCTGGTCTTCCGATGATGGCTTTTCAGTCATTGATTACCATCAGGTCAGCGCCATTTGTGGCGAATGGTCAGATGTGGCGGCGCTGCACCAGCACACGCGGCTGATGTTCGATTTTGTCTGCAACCATATGTCCGCACACAGCGCCTGGTTTAAGCACTTTCTCGCACAGGAACCGGGCTGGGACGACTTTTTTATCAGCATGGTACCTTCCACCGATCTCAGCGCGGTCACCCGACCGCGCACCTCGCCGCTGCTGACGCCGTTTGAGATGGCGGATGGCGAAACGAAGTTTATCTGGACCACCTTCAGCGCCGATCAAATCGACCTCAACTTTGCCAGCCCGACCGTGCTGCTGCGGGTGGTGGACGTGCTGCTGGATTATCTGGCAAAAGGGGCCGATTATGTGCGGCTGGATGCGGTGGGCTACATGTGGAAAACGCCCGGCACCTCCTGTCTTCATCTGGAGAAAACCCACCTGCTGGTGAAGCTGTTTCGCGCCATTGCTGACGAGGTGGCTCCCGGCACGGTGATCATTACCGAAACCAACGTGCCGCATAAGGACAACATCAGCTATCTGGGTAACGGCCGGGATGAAGCGCAGATGGTCTATCAGTTCTCACTGCCGCCGCTGGTGCTGCATGCCATTCACTATGGATCTTCCCGTGCGCTGAAAAACTGGGCAGCCTCGCTGGCTCCGGGCGGAGGAACCACGACCTGGTTCAACTTTCTCGCCTCGCATGATGGCATCGGCCTGAACCCGCTGCGCGGCATACTGCCGGAAACCGAGATCGTCTCGCTGGTCAGAGACCTGGCCATCGAAGGTGCACTGGTCTCCTATAAAAACAACCCTGACGGCACCACCAGCCCCTACGAAATTAACGTCACCTATATGGATGCCCTGAGCAAAAAGGACGACGATGACGAGGTGCGGCTACAGCGCTTTATGCTGGCCCACGCCCTGCTGCTGGCTTTTCCCGGCGTGCCTGCCATCTACGTGCAAAGCATTCTGGGCTCCCGTAACGATGCTGAAGGGGTGAAGGTGGCGGGGCATAACCGGGCCATCAACCGTGAGAAATATGCACTGAGCCAAATTGAAGCCGCGCTGAGCGACGAGCAGACGCTGCGCCACAAGGTTTATCACCGGTTGAGCGGGTTGATTCAGCTACGCACACGCCAGCCCGCCTTCCATCCGGACAGCCCGATGGAGGTGCTGGAGAGCGATAATGCGCTGTTGGTGATGCGCCGTCAGTCGGAGAAGGAGCATGAAGAACTGCTGTGCATCTATAACCTCAGCAGCAGGCAAATCGCCTGGATGCTGCCGGATGCGCGAAGCTGCCGGGATATTATCCGCAATGAGATTGTCGAAGGGAACCAGCCGCTGGCGCTGCCGCCGTGGGGCTATCTGTGGCTGAAAGCTGAGGCATGAACAGCAGGCAGAGCAAGCCCCGCCTGCTAATAAAGATTACTTATACACATCCGCAACGGCGCTGAACTTACCGTGTTCGCGGCCAGCAATCACCAGGAAGTATTTACCGCCTTTTTCATCTGCCAGTTTGGACAGCTCATGTTTGGCATCCATTGGCGAAGTGGTTTCAGCAGTGGTGTTCACCGTGCCGATTTTCTCCAGCTTCAGGGTTTTCACTTCTTCTTTAGTGACTTCTTTTGCCGCCAGTGCGCCAAAAGAAACCGATCCCACCAGAAGAGTGATTGCTACAGTTTGGAAAATTTTCATCAAAGACACTCCGGATTAGTTTTGTTTTCAGGAATAAGCAGTCGCTTGATGAGCTTGCAGGAAGGAAATAACGCCCGACTCCCTGGACAACTCAGAGGTAAAAAGGTAAGCGACCTTGCCTACCCAGATAATTATTACCCGTTATGATTAATTTTCCAGTTTTAAGTGAAAATTTAATTAACAGTTTTTATTCCGAAATCAATAAGTTGTTGGCAGAACGTCTGTGGATGGGAAATAAATGGCGCATGGGCGGCTTTTTCGACGATCGCTGACTCACTGCCAGGCCACAAATCATCCAGCAATGGCGCGACCTTGCGCGGCACCAGGCCATCCAGCGCGCCGTAAATCCTCAGCAGGGGCAGTGGCAGCAACCTCATCTCTTCACGCAGATCGACAGTACGCAAAATTTCCAACCCGCCGTTCAGCACCTCTACTTCTGGCACCGGCAGTGACAGCACCACACTTTTCAGCAGCCGGGCATCCTGGCGGGCCGTTTCGGTGCCCAGGGTCTGCAGCGCGAGGAAGCGTTCCACGGTGCGCTGAAAGTCCTCACTCAACTGCTGCTGAAAACCGCTCAGCGTTTCCGGTTTGATACCCGGCCAGCCTTCACCGGCGGTAAAGCACGGGGAAGAGGCAACGCTGATCAGCCCACTGACCTGTTGCGGATTTTGCAGCGCCATGCGGCTGGCAACCAGGCCCCCCAGCGACCAGCCCAGCCACAGCGCTCTGGCGGGAGCCTGTAACGTCAGGATCGCCACCATCTCTTCAACGCTCATCGCCGGGAATCCCTGGCTGCGACCATAGCCAGGCAGGTCGACAAGGTGCAGGCGGAAATGCGGGCTGAGTCGATCAATGATGCCGTGCCAGACCCCCGCATTCAGTCCCCAACCGTGCAGCATCACAAGATCGCGATCTCCGCTGCCAATTGTCTGCCAGTAAAGCTGAGCCATCCTTTAATATCCTGTCTTTGCAATGGAGGCCGCTATGCTATCAATGCCCACCGCCTGTTGGCTATGCCGGATGCCACTGATGCTGCCCGCTCAGGGTATTTGTAGCCTGTGCCTGCGTCAGTTGCCCGTTGCTCCCCCCTGCTGTCCCCGCTGTGGTTTGCCTTCGCTGCATATCCGGCGGGAATGTGGCCGCTGCCAGTTAAAACCGCCTCCCTGGCAAAGGATGATTTTTGTCACTGGCTGGCAGCCCCCCCTGCGTGACTGGGTAAGGCAATTGAAATTTTTTGGCGCGACAGCACTCTCGGTGATGCTCGCGCGGCTGTTTTTGCTAAGTTGGTTAGCAGCAAGACGTCAGTTTTTGCTGGATAAGCCCACTTTGCTGCTCTGTGTGCCGCTGCATCGTAAACGCGCCTGGCAGCGGGGCTACAACCAGATGGACGACGTTACCCGGCATCTGTCGCGCTGGATTGGTTGCCCCTACGCACCCGCAGGCTTAAAGCGTCAGCGGCAAACACGGATCCAGCACAGCCTGCGCGCAGCGGCACGCAAAAAAAACCTGCGGGGCGCCTTCCGGGTTGAAATTGCGGTGAAGGGACGGCATATCGCGCTGGTAGACGATGTGATCACCACCGGCAGCACCGTGGGAGAAATCAGCCGCGTTTTGCTGGCCGCAGGCGCGGCGAGCGTGCAGGTATGGAGCCTGTGCCGAACCTTGTAGAGCGTCGGCGATGGGCGTATTATAACCAACTAAATTAGTCAACTATTGAGCAATCGCCATGATCCGAATTACTGATTCTGCGCAAGAGCACTTCTCCAAACTGCTGTCAAAACAGGAAGATGGCACTCAGATTCGCGTATTCGTTATCAATCCGGGTACCCCTACTGCGGAATGCGGCGTCTCCTACTGCCCACCCGATGCGGTAGAAGCCTCCGATACCGAACTGAAGTTCGAGAAGCTGTCTGCATTTGTGGACGAGCTGAGCGCGCCTTATCTGGAAGATGCCGAAATTGATTTTGTCACCGATAACCTCGGCTCTCAGCTGACGTTAAAAGCACCCAATGCCAAAATGCGTAAGGTCAGCGATGATGCGCCACTGATTGAGCGCGTTGAGTATCAGCTGCAGGCCACCATTAATCCACAGCTGGCCAGCCACGGCGGTAAAGTGTCGCTGATGGAAATTACCGACGACGGCTTCGCCATTTTGCAGTTTGGCGGCGGCTGTAACGGCTGTTCGATGGTCGATGTCACCCTGAAAGAAGGCATCGAGAAAGAGCTGCTGGTTGCCTTCCCTGAACTGAAAGGCGTGCGTGACCTGACGGAACACCAGCGCGGCGAGCACTCATTCTACTGAGTGCTGCCCGCACAGCGCCCGGTAAGGATTTCCCTGACCGGGCGTTTTCCCCGCTTATTACTTCTTTTTAAACCTTTGCTTTACGCCGACGATTCAGATCCCTGATCAGCCGGTTAATTCTCTGATCTGCAAACATCTCTTCCAGCGTCAGGCTTAACTTCCTCCGCCAGTTGGGATAGTGGTCCGTGGTGCCCGGCACGTTGACCGGTTTTTCCATATCCAGCCAGTCTTCCGGTTGCAGCCCCAGCAGGGCGCTGTTGCTGTCGGCAATAAATCGCTGCATACCACGGTTCAGGTCTGGCGTCATTTTCATCAGTCTTGCGTTTGTGCCGCTGCTTTTGGGCAGGCAGCCATACTGGTGCAATGCATTCAGCAGCGCCTGTTTCTGTCTGGCCCGGTCCTGATACAGCGAGTGCAGTACGGCCTTATCCGGATAGATGCCCAGCGTCTCGCCCAGCGTCAGATCGCCAGCGCTCCAGAATCCCCGCAGGGTGGGCAAATCGTGCGTGGTGGCACTGGCCATTGACTGCCGCGGCCATGCAGCGGGCGAACGGTAACGATCGGCGCTCTCCTGCTCGAAATAGAGCACCTTCCATGAATAGATACCGCTTTCACGCAGCTTTGAAACGATCTCCACCGGGACGGTGCCCAGGTCTTCACCGATGACCATGCACTGACCACGCTGGCTCTCCAGCGCGAGGATCGCCAGTAAGTCATCCACCGGATAGTGAACATAAGCGCCATAATTGGCGGTTTCGCCACGGGGTATCCACCACAGACGCAGCATCGACATCACATGGTCGATACGCAATGCGCCGCAGCTGGCCATGTTGGCCCGCAGCAGGTCAATAAACGGCTGGTAAGCCCGTGCGGTCATCACATGCGGATCCATCGGCGGGAGTCCCCAGTTCTGCCCCATCGGCCCGAGAATATCCGGCGGTGCGCCAACGGAAGCCTGCAGACAGTAAAGCTTGCGGTCACACCAGGTTTCCGCCCCGCCTTCCGTCACGCCCACTGCCAGGTCGCGATACAGGCCTATTGGCATCTCCCGCTGCTGGCTGAGCTGCCAGCACTCATCAAACTGCCGGTTCGCCAGCCACTGCAGCCACAGCCAGAAGCGTACTTCCTCCTCATGCTGCTGGCAGAATTGCTGTACTTCTTCACTGTGCACATCCTGTAATGCCTGCGGCCAAACCGGCCAGCCCCAGCGTGCCGGATCTTCCCTGAGCATTGTCCCGTGCAGAGCATCAAAAGCCGCCTGCCAGTAAAGGCTGCCGCCGCCCTGGGCAATAAACCCCTCGAAGTGCAACCGGGAAGGATCGTCACTTTTACGCTGGCTGAAGTGTTGCCAGGCATGGCGCAGGCCGCATATCTTCAGCTCGCCGACCAGCGCGTAATCCACCCATGCGCTGTCACGTGCCTGCTTCAACCGCTTCCGGGTATTTTTCTGCTGCCACCAGCGCTGCGCTGCCTGGCTCTGAGCGAAGTCCGGCACGGCAGCCACATCGATATACATCACATTCAGCCAGCGTCGTGAGGATGGGCTGTAGGGGCTGGCATTTTCCGGGCTGGCGGGATAGAGCGAATGGATTGGATTGAGGCCAATAAAAGCCCCGCCCCGATCGGCCACCTCCACCAGCATACGTTTCAAATCGCCGAAGTCGCCGATCCCCCAGTTGCTTTGCGAGCGGACGGTATAAAGCTGCACGCAGCTGCCCCACAGTTTTTTTCCCTGCAGCAACGGCTCCGGCTCGTAACAGCGCTTCGGGGCGACAATAACCCGGCAGTCCCACTGCTTTTTCGCCTGGCTGAGCTGCAACTGGTGGTAGCCCAGCGGCAGGTTCGACGGCAGGGAGATCGCACTGCCTGCGCTGACGTTACCGCTGTACTCACGACCGTTCTCGGTCACCAGCTGCCACTGATATTCGCCCTTGCCCGCCACCGCCAGCTGTAGCGAGCGTTTGCGCAAATAAACCTTACAGGGCGGGATCGGGCCGGGCTTCAGCCGGTGGGCATCCGACATCGCGGCCAGCAGGCGCTGGCGGACTTCAACGCTGGCCTCTTCCGGCTGGCCTCTGGCATTAACGTACTTAGCGGCAATTCCCGCTGCTGCGGCTTCCCGTTCAAACTTCTTTCTGTCCATCGGTTTTCCTTAGCGTTTTGCCTGCCAGATTCGTTGCTGATAATCACGGATTGAGCGATCTGAGCTGAACATTCCGGTGCGGGCCGTATTGAGGATCGCCGCCCGGGTCCAGGCTTCTCTATCGCGGTACAACGCTTCGACCTGTTTCTGCGCTTCGCAGTAGCTGGCGAAGTCAGCCAGTACCAGCCAGGGATCGCCCCCCTTACCCAGGCTGTTCAGCATCAGGTCAAAGGCATGTTTATCACCGCCGCTGAAGAACCCTTTCTCCATCTCTTTGAGAATGGCATCCAGATGTTTGTCCTGTTTGCGTAGCTTCAGCGGCGCATAGCCACTGGCCTTCAGTGCCTTCACCTCATCCACGCGGTTACCGAAGATAAAGATATTCTCCGGCCCCACCTGTTGGGCGATCTCCACATTTGCCCCATCGAGCGTGCCAACAGTCAGCGCCCCGTTCAGTGCCAGCTTCATGTTACCGGTGCCGGAGGCTTCGTACCCTGCGGTGGAAATCTGCTCGGAGATATCTGCCGCCGGGATCATCAGTTCCGCCGCCGTGATGCGATAGTCGGGAATAAACACCACCTTCAGCTTGTCGCCAGTCAGCGGGTCATTATTGATTTTCTCCGCCACTTTATTGATGGCGTAGATGATGTTTTTTGCGAGGTAATAGCCCGGAGCCGCCTTGGCACCAAACAGGAAGACCCTGGGCACACAGTCCATCTGCGGATTATCGCGCAGCTGTTTATAGCAGGAAAGAATGTGCAGCAGGCCAAGGTGCTGACGTTTGTATTCGTGAAGGCGTTTGATCTGCACGTCGAAAATCGCCCCGGGATTGACCACAATCCCGGTCATAAGCCTGATATAGTCCGCAAGGCGGACTTTATTGTCATGTTTGATCTGGCGATAACGCTGGCGGAACTGCCCATCGTCCGCATACCGTTCCAACCCTTTCAACGCGTCGAGGTTGGTGGCCCACTCCACGTCCAGCGTCTCATCGATCAGACCAGCCAGCGCCGGATTGCACTGCTTCAGCCAGCGGCGCGGCGTGATACCGTTGGTGACGTTATGAAATTTGGTCGGCCACAGCTGATGGTATTCCGGGAACAGATCCTTTACCACCAGCTCCGAATGCAGCGCGGCAACCCCGTTCACCGCAAAGCCGCTGACCACGCACAGGTTAGCCATGCGCAGCTGATGGTCATACAGCACCGCCAGCTTTGCCCACTTCGCTTCATCACCTGGCCAGTGCTTATCCACCACCTTTTTGAAGCGTTTGTTAATTTCTTTCACGATCATATAGTGGCGCGGCAGCAGTGAACGCACCAGCTTCTGATCCCAGCACTCCAGCGCTTCCGGCATCAGCGTATGGTTGGTATAGGCGAAGGTTTTACTGGTGACCGCCCAGGCCTCATCCCAGCCCATCTGATGCTCATCCAGCAGCACGCGCAGCATCTCCGGGATGGCAATCGTCGGGTGAGTATCATTCAGTTGGATCACTTCATAGTCGGGCAGCTCGGCGGTTTTGCGCCCGGCCAGATGGTGGCGGCGCAGAATATCGGCTATCGAACAGGCACACTGGAAATACTGCTGCATCAGCCGCAGTCGCTTGCCTTCCTGATGGTTATCATTGGGATACAGCACCTTCGTCAGCTTCGCCGCGTCGATCCCCTGCTGTTCCGACTGCAAAAACTTGCCGTCGTTAAACTGCGTCAGATTAAAGGGATGGACATGGGTGGCCTGCCAGAGCCGCAGCGGCTGGGTCACGCCGTTATGATAGCCGGTAACCGGCAAATCCCATGCTTCGCCACGCAGGGTTACCGCCGGCTCCCAGCGAAAGCCGGTGCTGTTTTTGACCACCTTCCCCCCCAGTCCAACATCCACATCCAGTGCGGCATTGTGGCGAAACCAGGGATAACTGTTGCGGTGCCAGTCGTCCGGTGCCTCGCGCTGCTGGCCGTCATCAAAAGACTGACGGAACAGGCCGTACTGATAGTTCAGCCCGTAGCCGGTGGCGGATTGCCCGACCGTCGCCATCGAATCCAGAAAGCAGGCGGCCAGCCGCCCCAGTCCCCCGTTGCCCAGCGCCGGATCAACCTCCTCTTCCAGCAGCTCGCTCAGATCGATCTGATGCTGAGCCAGCACGGCCTTGACCTCGTTGTACCAGCCCAGGTTGAGCAGGTTGTTGCCGGTCAGCCTGCCGATCAAAAACTCCATCGAGATATAGTTTACGTGGCGCTGCTTCTTTACCGCCGCTCTGGCCACCGGGAGTGCCGCCAGCAGTTCAGCCAGCGCGCCGCTCAGCGCCCGCCACCACTGGTGATAAGTCATTTCACTGGCTGAAGATAATCCAAGATGCTGCCACTGGCGCGTCAAAGCTGCCTCAAAACGCGCCTGGTTAAATTTCTGCTGCGACATACCGCTTCCTTCTGCATAGGGGGAAAGGGAATTGCAATCGGGCCGGGACACTTACAGTTAAGACCCGAACAGAAAAAAATGCTCACGCAGCAGAGTGATAAAGTTCAGAAGAGGAAAATGAGACGGGATTCAGCGGCGTCCGTGCCGCTGTAACAGAGCGTTGTGGCTCAGCACAGCTCCAGATGGACTTCGTGCTGCTCGATAGTTTTCAGCACGCTGGGCGGCGGGGTTTCATCGGTGAACAGATAGTCTATCAGGCTCATGTTGCCCAGATTGACCATCGCATTCCGGCCGAATTTCGAATGGTCAACCACCAGCATCACGCAGCGCGAATTCTCAATGATTGCCCGTTTGGTGCGCACTTCATGATAGTCGAAGTCCAGCAGCGAGCCGTCCATATCGATGCCGCTGATACCGAGGATGCCGTAATCAAGGCGGAACTGGGAGATATAGTCAAGCGTGGCTTCCCCTATAATGCCGCCGTCACGGGTCCGGACTTCCCCACCGGCGACAATCAGGCTGAAGTCTGGCTTCGACATCAGCAACATTGCCACGTTGAGGTTGTTGGTCACTATCCGCAGGTTATTGTGGTTCAGCAGCGCATGGGCCACTGCTTCCGGCGTGGTACCGATGTCAATAAACAGCGAGGCACCGTCCGGGATTTGGCTGGCAACACGCTGCGCGATCCGGGCTTTTTCAGTCGACCACATCATTTTACGATCCTGCCACGCGGAGTTTTCCGAGCTGGAAGGCAACGCCGCTCCGCCGTGGTGACGCTGAATTTTATTCTGCTCCGCCAGGTCATTCAGATCGCGGCGGATGGTTTGCGGGCTGACGGTAAAATGATCCACCAGCTCTTCAGTACTGACATACCCCTGACGACGCACCAAATCGATAATGGCGTCGTGACGTTGCGTCTGCTTCACAAAGCTCTCCTGTTTGTCGACCTGTTTACTTTTGCTTTAGGATCTTTTTTTCTGCCGGGTATCGACAAAGGCCATCGCCAGGCCCACCAGCAGACCGGTGACGTGCGCCGCATTGGCAATTGAGAGGCCAAACCAGTCCATGTAGCCCACCACCAGCCAGATAATGGCGAAAGCCATCAGGCCACGCTCCAGATGGATCCCACTCTGTGGATCGCGTTCGCCGCGCAGCCATGCATAGCCCATCAACGCATACACCGCGCCAGACAGACCGCCGAACATCACACCGCTGTACTTGGCCTGCATCCAGCCACTGAGCAACGCGGAGATCAGCATAATGACAAACAATTTGCCGCTGCCGAGCCGTTTTTCAATCGCCCCGCCGAGATACCACCACCACAGCAGGTTAAAAACGATATGCAGCAGAGAAAAGTGCAGCAGCGCATGGGTGAACCAGCGCCACAGCTGGAAATGCTGATCCGCATCTGGCCAGGCCAGCCAGCTCATCACCGTCTGGTAGCCAAGGAGCTGCATCAGGATAAAAACCACGATACACGCGGCCATCACCGCCAGCGTCAGCGGTCCGGCGCGTTCGCGGATAGAGGTCATCAGCGACGTGCTTTGATAATGGATGCCGCTGCGGGTGGTGCCGGAATGCCAGCTGGCCGCCTGGTAACGTGGATGATTAGGGTCACGAATAAACTGATTAAGTTCGTTTTCGACCAGATTCACTTTCGAATCATCATCCAGCCACACCGTATAGCTGTTCTCAAACTCAATCCGGAGCTGGATCCCCCGGGTCGCCATATAGTCCACAAAGGCCTGCGCCATGCGGGGATTGGAAAACTCAGTAATGCGCATCATCGCGGGCGATTGTCCTTGTTGAATAAACGGTATCAGTATATCGCACTATTTTAACCGCAAGCTCACTGCGCGCCAGCCTCGACCTGCTGCGGGAACTGTACGCGCCAGGCTTCAAAGCCCCCATCAATGCTGTAAACCTGCTCAAAGCCCTGCGTCAGAAGATACTGCGCAGCGCTTTTGCTGCTGTTGCCGTGATAGCACATTACCAGTAGCGGCGCGGCTAAATCTGCCTGAGCAATAAAGGTATTTAGCGTGTTATTGGTCAGGTGAAACGCGCCGCTGGCATGGGCGGCTTCATAGCTTTGCGGGTCGCGAATATCAACTAACAGAGCCTGGCCCCCGGCCAGGTGTGCCTGCGCCTGCTGCACGCTGATGCACTCGAATTGTTCCATGGTGGGTTCTCGTCAAAAAGGGCAAACAAAGCTTATTGTAACGCGAACGCTGCTGACAATAACCCAACTGAGTAGAGGGGTAACACCGTTTTCTGCCCTCAGTAATGTTACCTGGATCACGCATAAATGTTTTTATTCGGTTAACGCTGGCGTCAATGAGTGTTTATGATTATTATAATGCTCGAAAACGAACATTTAGGAACTATTCCGAACATCGGAGGAGATGACGTGGAAACCAAAGACTTGATCGTAATCGGCGGCGGTATCAACGGCGCTGGCATTGCGGCTGATGCTGCAGGACGCGGCCTGTCTGTGCTGATGCTGGAAGCGCAAGATTTGGCGTGCGCGACTTCTTCGGCCAGCTCAAAACTGATCCACGGTGGCCTGCGCTACCTTGAGCATTACGAATTCCGACTGGTCAGCGAGGCGCTGGCTGAACGCGAAGTGCTGTTGAAAATGGCACCGCACATTGCTTTCCCGATGCGTTTCCGCCTGCCGCATCGCCCGCATCTGCGTCCGGCGTGGATGATCCGCATTGGCCTGTTTATGTACGACCACCTGGGCAAACGCACCAGCCTGCCGGGCAGTAAAGGCTTGCGTTTTGGCTCAGATTCAGTGTTAAAACCTGAAATCGTGCGCGGTTTCGAATATTCCGACTGCTGGGTGGACGATGCACGCCTGGTGGTGCTTAACGCCCAGGAAGTGGAAAAACGCGGCGGTGAAGTGCGTACCCGCACTAAAGTGACCCGTGCATGGCGGGAAAACGGCTTGTGGACCGTGGAGGCGGAAGAGGTCGATACCGGTAAAACCTTTACCTGGCAGGCGAAAGGCCTGGTCAACGCTGCGGGCCCCTGGGTCAAAGAGCTGTTTGATGACGGACTGAAGCTGAAATCGCCCTACGGTATTCGCCTGATCAAAGGCAGCCATATCGTGGTGCCACGCGTGCACACGCAGAAGCAGGCTTATATCCTGCAGAACGAAGATAACCGTATCGTGTTTGTTATTCCGTGGATGGACGAGTTCTCCATTATCGGTACCACTGACGTAGAGTACAAAGGCGATCCGAAAAACGTCCATATCGACGAGAAAGAGACTGAGTATCTGCTTAAAGTGTTTAACAACCACTTTAAAAAGACGCTGGCCAAAGAAGATATCGTCTGGTCTTATTCCGGCGTGCGCCCGCTGTGTGATGACGAGTCAGATTCACCGCAGGCGATTACCCGTGATTACACTCTGGACGTGCGTGACGACAACGGTCAGGCACCTCTGCTGTCTGTGTTTGGCGGCAAGCTGACCACTTACCGTAAGCTGGCTGAACACGCGATGGAAAAACTGACGAAGTACTATCCCAAAGCGGGCCCGGCCTGGACCAAAACCTGCGTATTGCCTGGCGGTGATATTGCAGGCAGCCGTGAAGACTACGCCGCCAGCCTGCGTCGCCGCTATCCGTTCATCACTGAACCGATGGCCCGTCACTATGCGCGCACTTACGGTAGCAATACCGAAGTGCTGCTGAGAGACGCAAAAAGCCTGGAAGATTTGGGTGAGCTGTTTGGTCACCATTTCTACGAAGCGGAACTGCGCTACCTGGTGCAGAATGAGTGGGTACGTGAGCAGGATGACGCGCTGTGGCGCCGAACCAAAGAAGGCATGTGGCTGAACGATGAGCAACGTGCCCGCGTGGGCGAGTGGCTGGCACAGCACGGCAAGAAACCGGCGCTGTCACTGGCTTCATAATTCACCCCGTATGAAATAAAAAAAGCTGGCACCTGCCAGCTTTTTTTTGCCTGCACGACACGCTCAGAAAGCGGCATCCGTGACGGCTTCCAGACAGGCAATCCGTTGCCTATAAGCGAACCGGTTTGATGCCCCAAATCTCGTCGGCATACTCCTGAATGGTGCGGTCCGAAGAGAAATAGCCCATATTGGCGATATTCAGCAGCGCACGGCGCGTCCACTCTTCCGGATGACGGTACAGCTGATCCACCCTGTCCTGCGTATCCACATAACTGCGGTAGTCGGCCAGCAGTTGATAGTGGTCCCCCAGATTGACCAGCGAATCAAAGATGTTCCGGTAGCGCCCTGGCTCCTGCGGGCTGAACACGCCGGTCGCAATCTGCGTCAGCGCCTGATGCAGCTCGGCATCCTGTTCATAGAACTGGTGCGAACTGTAGCCCTTGCTGCGCAGCGCCTCGACCTGCGGCGTGGTGTTGCCGAAGATAAAGATGTTCTCTTTGCCCACGTGCTCCAGCATCTCAACGTTAGCCCCATCCAGCGTGCCGATGGTCAGCGCGCCGTTCAGGGCAAACTTCATGTTGCTGGTGCCGGAGGCCTCCGTCCCTGCCAGCGAAATCTGCTCAGAGAGATCGGCCGCCGGAATGATAATCTGTGCCAGGCTCACGCTGTAATTAGGAATAAACACGATCTTCAGTTTGTTCTTCACCTGGGGATCGCTGTTGATCACCTTCGCCACGTCGTTGATCAGGTGAATAATATGCTTGGCCATGTAGTAGGCCGAAGCGGCCTTACCGGCAAAGATATTTACCCTTGGCACCCAGTCCGCTTCCGGATCCTCTTTTATCCGGTTGTAGCGGGTAATGACGTGCAGCACGTTAAGCAGCTGACGTTTGTATTCGTGGATACGTTTGATCTGCACGTCAAACAATGCATGCGGATCGATAACGATATCCAGCTTCTGCGCGATATACTCCGCCAGGCGCTTTTTATTGTGCAGCTTGGCGTCGCTGATCTGCTTCAGGAAACTCGGGTAATCAATATGCTGCTTCAGCTCATCCAGCTGGCTCAGCTCGGTACGCCAGGTGCGGCCAATGGCATCATCCAGCACCCCTGATAAAGTCGGGTTAGCCAGCGCCAGCCAGCGACGGGGAGTCACACCATTGGTTTTATTGCAGAAACGCCCAGGGAACAGCGCAGCAAAATCGGCAAACAGCGACTGCACCATCAGGTTAGAGTGCAGCTCGGAAACGCCGTTCACCTTGTGGCTGACCACCACCGCCAGCCAGGCCATCCGCACCTTGCGCCCATTATTCTCATCGATGATCGAAATGCGCGACTGCAGATCCCAGTCATCCGGATAATAGTCCTGGATGGTCTTGAGGAAGTAGTCGTTGATGTCGAAAATAATCTGCAGGTGACGCGGCAGGATCTTGCCGATCATATCCACCGGCCAGGTTTCCAGCGCTTCCTGCATCAGGGTGTGATTGGTGTAGGAGAACACCTGACAGGTCACTTCAAAAGCATCGTCCCAGTTGAACTTATGCTCATCGATCAGCAACCGCATCAGTTCCGGGATCGCCAGCACCGGGTGAGTGTCATTCAGGTGGATGGCGATTTTGTCCGCCAGGTTATCGAAGGTCTGGTGCATTATCCAGTGACGATTGAGAATATCCTGCACCGTTGCCGACACCAGGAAGTACTCCTGCCGCAGACGCAGCTCGCGCCCCGAATAGGTGGAGTCATCCGGGTAGAGCACGCGCGACACGTTTTCCGAATGGTTTTTATCTTCTACCGCGGCAAAGTAATCCCCCTGGTTAAACTTACCCAGGTTGATTTCATTACTGGCCTGCGCGCCCCACAGCCGCAGTGTGTTGGTCGCGTCGGTATCGAAACCGGGAATGATCTGGTCGTAGGCCATCGCCAGCACTTCTTCGGTTTCCAGCCAGCGGACACGGCTACCCTCATGCTGAATACGCCCGCCGAAACGCACTTTATAGCGGGTATTGAAGCGCTGAAACTCCCACGGATTACCATATTCCAGCCAGTAGTCCGGTGATTCCGCCTGCCTGCCGTCAATGATGTTCTGCTTGAACATGCCGTAATCGTAGCGGATGCCGTAGCCGCGGCCTGGCAGCCCCAGCGTGGCCAGAGAATCCAGAAAGCAAGCTGCCAGCCGTCCTAACCCGCCGTTGCCTAACCCGGGATCGCTCTCCTCTTCAATCAGCTCTTCCAGATCGAAACCCATCTCGTCCAGCGCGGCCCTGGCATCCTCGTAGATGCCCATCGCCAGCAGCGCATTCGACAGGGTACGTCCGACCAGAAACTCCATCGACAGATAATAAACCTGACGCACATCCTGCGACAGCTGCGCACGGTTAGAGCGTAACCAGCGTTCAACCATACGGTCACGCACTGCCAGCAGCGTGGCGTTCAGCCACTCATGCTTGTTGGCAACTGACGGGTCTTTACCAATAGTAAACATCAGTTTATAGGCGATCGAATGCTTCAACGCGTCCACGCTCAGCGTGGGGGCGGTATAGGTGAAAGGTACGTTCATATCAATTTCCCCATTTGCTGATTACAACAGGCGTTGATAGAGATCGCGGTAGGCCACAGCGGCCACCTGCCAGCTAAAATCCATCCCCATCGCCTGGCGCTGGACATAGCGCCACAGTGACGGCCGGGACCAGAGCACAAAGGCACGTCGGATGGCCCGTAACAGCGACCAGGCATTGCTGTCCTCAAACACAAAACCACTGGCGATGCCGTCAGCCAGGTTTTCCAGTGAACTGTCATTCACCGTATCTGCCAGCCCTCCGGTACGTCGCACCAGCGGCAGCGTGCCATACTTCAGGCCGTACAGCTGGGTCAGCCCGCACGGCTCAAAGCGGCTTGGCACCATGATAATGTCTGCGCCCCCCATAATGCGGTGCGAGAACGCTTCGTGGTAACCGATCTGCACGCCCACCTGGCCCGGATATTCGGCAGCAGCAGCCAGGAACCCCTGCTGCAGCACCGCATCGCCCGCTCCCAGCAGCACCAGCTGCCCACCCTGCTCCAGCAGGCCCGGCAGCGCCTCCAGCACCAGATCCAGCCCCTTTTGTTTGGTCAGGCGGCTGACCACCGCAAACACCGGCACCTTCTCATCAATCTTCAGGCCCATCGTGATTTGCAGCTGACGTTTGTTTTCCTGCTTGGCGTCCAGCACGTCACGGTTGTAGCGCGCGGTCAACAACAGGTCCTGCGCCGGATCCCAGATTGAAGGATCGACCCCGTTCAGAATCCCGGTGAGTCGCCCTTCCAGCTGACGCTGCCTGAGCAGATCTTCCATGCCGTAACCGAACTCCGGCAGGGTGATCTCACGAGCATAAGTCGGACTGACTGCCGTAATGTGATCGGCGTAAAACAGTCCGGCTTTCAGATAGGAGATCTGATTATAAAACTCCAGGCCGTGCATCGTGAAAAACGACCAGGGCAGCTGGATCTGATCCAGATGATGCGCAGCAAACAGCCCCTGGTACGCCAGGTTGTGCACGGTGAACACCGACCTGGCAGGACGGCCCCTGGCCGCCAGGTAGGCACAGGTCAGCCCCGCATGCCAGTCGTGCGCATGCACCACTTCCGGCCGCCACCAGGTGTCCAGCCCACAGGCAATTTCACAGCCCATCCAGCCCAGTAACGCAAAGCGAAGATAGTTATCCGTATAGGCAAACTGTGATTCATCGTGATAAGGGCTGCCGGGACGATTGTACAGACCCGGCGCATCGATCAAATAGATCCCCACCCCGTTAAACTGCCCGAAGAGCAGATCCACAGGGCCAGCGAAGGTTTGCAGCCTGGCCACAACCTGGGTCTCCGGAATGCCCTTTTTCATATCGGGAAATGCCGGGATCAGGACTCTGGTATCCACACCTTCTGCAATCTGCGCCGCCGGTAATGCCCCAACAACATCAGCAAGCCCGCCCGTTTTCAGCAGCGGGAATATTTCTGAACAGACATGTAAAACCTGCATTATCGGCTCCTTTAATGTGTTCCGACGCGTTCCTCCGCATCGGATACTTATGCTTTTCTCAACTACGCCATCCGAGCTTTGCCAGCATGCTGCGAGTGACCAGCACTATGCCCTCTTCCGAACGGTAAAAACGGCGTGCATCGTCATCCGGGTTCTCCCCTATTACCGTTCCTTCAGGCAGCTCGCAGGCGCGGTCAATCACGCAGCGACGCAGGCGACAGGAGCGCCCCACCACCACATCAGGCGAGAGAACAGAAGATTCGATATTGCAGAAGGAGTTGATCCGCACTCGTGAAAACAGCACGGAGTTCACCACCACCGAGCCGGAAATAATGCAGCCTCCTGACACCAGTGAATTCATGGTCATTCCGTGACTGCCCGATCGATCCTGCACGAATTTCGCCGGTGGCAGCGGTTCCATGTGGGTACGGATCGGCCAGTTACGGTCATACATATCCAGTTCCGGCATGACCGAGGCCAGATCCAGATTCGCTTTCCAGTAAGCTTCCAGCGTCCCGACATCGCGCCAGTACGGCGGCGACGTTTCCTCGCTCTGCACGCAGGAGATGGCGAAGGAGTGGGCCAGTGCTTCTCCGGTCTCAACGATCTTCGGCAGAATATCCTTGCCGAAATCATGGTTCGAGTCGGTAAGCTTCAGGTCATCTTCCAGCAACTGGTACAGGTAATCGGCGTTGAAGGCATAAATACCCATGCTCGCCATTGCCTGAGTTTTATCCCCCGGCATGTGCGGCGGATCGGCCGGCTTTTCCAGAAATTCGGTGACTTTGTTATCGTCACCCACCGCGATAATCCCAAAAGCGCTGGCCTCTTCAATCGGTACTGGCAGGCAGGCGATGGTGCATTTAGCACCGTTTTCTACGTGGTCCAACAGCATCCGCGAGTAGTCCATTTTGTAGATATGGTCCCCCGCGAGGATCACGATGTACTGTGCCTGATAGCGCCGGATGATATCGAGGTTTTGCGTCACGGCATCGGCCGTGCCTCGGTACCAGTGTTCGGTTGAGAAGCGCTGCTGAGCGGGCAGCAGATCGACAAACTCGTTCATCTCCTCGTTGAGAAACGACCACCCGCGCTGAATATGCTGCACCAGCGTATGCGACTGATATTGAGTGATTACCGCGATCCGTCGGATCCCGGAGTTAAGACAGTTCGACAGGGCAAAATCGATAATGCGAAATTTCCCGCCAAAATGGACAGCAGGTTTGGCGCGCTTCGCGGTGAGGTCTTTCAGCCGCGTACCGCGTCCGCCTGCCAGGATGAGGGCTACAGTTTGTGTCGGCAATTGTCTTGCCAGCATCAGGGGATCGTTCTTATCAGTGACCATGTCTGACTCCTGTTATGATTGTTCCTGGAACACGCACACACCGTGGGCTGGTCCATGCCAGACAGTTAACGAAATCGGGTTATCATCCCCGGCAAAGGGCGGAATGGCGTGCCATCGCCCCTGGGGCAGAACAATATCGCTCACTTCTTCGGTGGCGTTTATTGTGAGAAGCCAGTGACGTGACAGGCGGATTTGCAGACGATGTTCCCCCTGTTGCCACTCCTGCGCGTCAAGCGGCTGCCCGTTCGGGCCGAGCCATTCAACGTTTCCATCTCCCTCCTGCCACCAGCTGTCTCTGGTTAACGCCGGAATGCGTTTACGCAGATGGATCAGCGCGGCAGTAAAGGCAAACAACCCACTGTCGTTGTGCTGCCAGTCAAGCCAGGTCAGCTCGTTATCCTGACAATAGGCGTTATTGTTACCGTGCTGGCTGTTGCCGTGCTCATCCCCGGCCAGCAGCATCGGCGTGCCCTGCGCCAGTAACAGGGTGGCCAGCAGCGCGTGAACGCTGCGACGGCGGTGTTCCGCCACCAGCAACGGAGCATTCAGCCCTTCCACGCCGTGGTTATGGCTGAAGTTACTGCTATTGCCATCACGGTTATCTTCGCCGTTGGCTTCGTTGTGCTTCTGGTTGAAGCTCACGACGTCGCGCAGGGTGAATCCGTCATGGGCAGTGATCAGGTTGATACTCGCCGAAGGCCGCCGCCCGTCACGCTGGAAGACATCACTGGAAGCAGCAAATCGCCGGACAAAGTCACCATTGCTGATATCGCCATACAGCCAGTAGCGGCGCATTACATCGCGAAAATGGTCGTTCCATTCGGCAAACGGCGGCGGGAAGTTCCCCACCTGATAGCCGCCTGGCCCAATGTCCCACGGTTCAGCAATCATCTTGCATTTCGACAGTACCGGATCGGCCTGAATTGCCTGGAAAAACCCGGCATCGCGCCGATAATCTGGCGTACGACCGAGTACCGTCGCCAGGTCGAAGCGGAAACCGTCCACATGGCACACCTCCACCCAGTAACGCAGGCAGTCCAGTGTCCAGGTCATCACCGCCGGGTGGCTGATGTTCAGAGTGTTCCCGCAGCCGGTCCAGTTTTGGTAACCACCCTGATCGTTCAGCCAGTAATAACTTTTGTTGTCCACCCCGCGCTTCGACAGCATTGGGCCGGTCTCCTCCAGCTCGGCGGTATGGTTAAACACCACATCAAGGATCACTTCGATGCCTGCCCGATGCAGCGCTTTAACCGCCTGCTGAAATTCATTGCGCGGATGAATCCCCTCCACGCCTGAGGCATAGCGTGCAGTCAGTGCATAAGGTGCCAGCGGGTTATAACCCCAGTAGTTACTTAGCCCCAGCCGCAGCAGGCGCGGTTCATGAGCAAACCAGGCTACCGGCAGCAGCTCGAGGCTGGTGATGCCCAACCTCTTGAGGTAGCTGATCATCACCGGATGGCCCAGCGCCGCATAAGTCCCCTGAATCTCCGGCGGAATGCCCGGATGGCGTTTGGTCAGCCCGCGCACGTGGGCCTCATAAATCACCGTTTCGCCCCAGGGGATGCCCGGTGGCCGATCGTCTTCCCAGTCGAAGTCATCCGCCAGCACCACGCTTTTCGGCGCAACGGCCGCGCTGTCCAGAGTGTTGATATCCCTGTCGCCTCCCTGGAATGAGGGATGGTCAGTCACTTCACCGGCCACTTCTCTGGCACAGGGATCCACCAGCAGCTTGTAAGGATTAAAACGGTGCCCGGCTGCTGGCTGCCATGGCCCGTGCACCCGATAACCGTAGCGCTGGCCGGGCTTCGCCGCAGGCAGATAGCCATGCCAGATGTCGCCGCTACGGGCTGGCAAATCCTGGCGGGTTTCGCCCCCCTGTTCGTCAAACAGGCAGAGCTCCACACGCTCTGCGTGCTGAGAGAAAAGCGTGAAGTTGACGCCTTTTCCGTCATACACGGCGCCGGATGGGGAAGATTGGCCAGGCTGCAATGGGCTCATTATGCTTCCCTGACCAGCCAGACAGTCGCCAGTGGCGGCAAGGTCATACTCAGAGAGTGTTCACGGTTATGGCTCGGCTGTGCATCGGTCTGGATCACACCCTGGTTACCGGTATTGCTGCCGTGATAATGGCTGGAGTCAGTGTTCAGGATCTCACGCCAGCGACCAGACTGTGTGACGCCAAAACGGTAATCGTGGCGGGGAACCGGCGTGAAATTACTGGCAACAATCACTTCATTACCCTCCCGGTCACGGCGCACAAACGCAAAAACTGAGTTTTCAAAGTCATCAACCACCAGCCATTCAAAACCCATCGGATCGAAATCGAGCTGATGCAGGGAGGGATAACGGCGATAAGTCTGGTTCAGGTCGCGCACTAAACGCTGCACGCCGTGATGCCAGTTATCGTCGCCTTCCAGCAGATGCCAGTCGAGGCTGACGTCATGATTCCACTCTTTGCCCTGAGCGAATTCGTTGCCCATAAACAGCAATTTCTTGCCGGGAAAGCCGAACATCCAGCCGTAATAGGCGCGCAGGTTGGCAAACTTCTGCCAGCTGTCACCCGGCATCCGGTCGAGGATCGAGCGCTTACCGTGCACCACTTCGTCATGCGACAACGGCAGGACAAAGTTCTCGGTGGAGTTGTACAACATCCCGAAGGTCAGATTGTTGTGATGGTGCTTACGGTACACCGGATCCAGCTTCATGTAGTTCAGCGTGTCGTGCATCCAGCCGAGGTTCCACTTGTACCAGAAGCCCAGCCCGCCCATTTCGGGTGGGCGCGACACGCCGGGGAAATCGGTCGACTCTTCAGCAATGGTCACCGAGCCCGGAGCCGCATGGCCAAGCGTGCGGTTGGTGTAGCGCAGGAAGGAGATCGCCTCCAGATTTTCCCGCCCGCCAAAGTGGTTTGGAACCCACTCACCGGGCTGGCGGCTGTAGTCGCGGTAGATCATTGAGGCTACCGCATCCACCCGCAGGCCATCGATGCCAAACCGTTCGATCCAGTACAGCGCGTTGCCAGCCAGATAGTTGCTGACTTCGCGACGGCCAAAGTTATAAATCAGCGTGTTCCAGTCCTGGTGATAGCCTTCACGCGGGTCGCCGTGCTCATACAGCTCGGTGCCGTCAAACTTCGCCAGGCCAAAGTCATCATCAGGGAAATGCCCCGGTACCCAATCCAGCAGCACGTTAAGACCAGCCTGATGGGCCACGGCGATAAAGTTACGGAATTCGTCACGCGTGCCGAAGCGCCGGGTTGGCGCATACATGCCGGTGGGCTGATAGCCCCAGCTACCGTCGAAGGGATGCTCGTTTATCGGCATCAGTTCCAGATGGGTGAAGCCCATCTCTTTGGCATAGGGCACCAGTTGTTCGGCCAGCTCTTTGTAGCTGAGCCAGAAGTTGTTGTCGGTATGACGCCGCCAGGAGCCGAGGTGCACTTCATAGATGGAAATGGGCGCGTCAAATTCATTGGCGCGCCTGCGCTCCTCAGACATCTCAGTTTTCGGCGGGATGCCGCAAATCATCGAGGCGCTGTCAGGACGCATCTGTGCCTCGAACGCATAAGGGTCAGACTTCAACCTGAGATGTCCGTGGGCGTCAATGATTTCAAACTTATAGAGTTGGCCCTGAACGGCTCCGGGTACAAACAGCTCCCAGACGCCAATCTCCTGGCGCAGGCGCATCGGATGGCGACGGCCATCCCAGAAGTTGAAATCCCCGACTACCGATACCCGACGGGCATTCGGCGCCCAGACCGAAAAGCGGGTGCCGATCACGCCATCGATCACATCGGCATGCGCGCCCATGGTTTCATAAGGGCGTAAATGGGTACCTTCGGCCAGCAACCAGCCGTCCATTTCGGCCAGCAGCGGTCCAAAGCGATAGGCATCATCAACCAGATTCTGCTGACCGTGCCAGGTGACAGCCAGTTGATAACGAAAAAGATTTTTCCGGCGCGGCACCACCCCATGGAAAAATCCGCGTGAGTCGATACATTCCAGTTGGGCACACTTACGCCCGGTGTTGGTTTCAATTACCCAGACTTCGGTGGCGTCCGGCAGGAGCGCCCGCACCTCCAGACCGTTTTCAGTCTGGTGCATGCCAAGGAGCGAAAATGGGTCTGCATAATGGCCGGTAATTAACGCATTAATCAGCCGGCGATCCGTAAGCTCTGACATGTCTGTCTTCCCGTGATATTTGGCAGGCGATTCTCAGGCCCGAAAACGGCGAGGAATGCACTGCTCTTCATTGAGCCAATGACGCGCTATTTTGTAAGCATAGCCAGGGCGCAACTAAAGCCAGCACCGAATGCAGAAAAATGTTGTTTTCAGATCAAACTTTCGGAGATTACAGAGGAGTGACTGGTAAGCAGCGCATAAGAAAGGGTAGGAAATAAATCTGGAGAACAGTGTCAAATGCAGCCTGAAAGCGCAAAAACATCGCCTGAAGGGGCGGGAGGGTCAAAGTGAGGATGCGAAACACGAAGCGCCATAGACCCGTCCATAAGGGCCTGATTCGCGCCTCCATGCGCCCAACAGTCCACTTCTCCGCCTCCTGCCTGCTGTTCTGAAGCTTACGAGGGGACGCTATCCGCGGCGGTTGAATACATTCAGGGACTGGACAAAATGATGGCCAGTCCCGGTGCCCCTTGCTGCTTCAGGGCAAAACAAAGGCTTAATCCACCAACAGGCGCAGCATACGGCGCAGCGGCTCGGCAGCCCCCCACAGCAGCTGGTCACCCACGGTAAAGGCGGAGAGGTATTCCGGCCCCATATTCAGCTTACGCAGGCGGCCAACCGGCGTTTTCAGCGTGCCAGTGACGGCGGCAGGCGTCAGTTCGCGCAGGGTCAGCTCGCGATCGTTTGGCACCACGTTAACCCACTCGTTGTGGCTGGCCAGCAGCTGTTCGATTTCGTTCAGCGGCACATCTTTTTTCAGCTTCAGCGTGAAGGCCTGGCTGTGGCAGCGCAGCGCGCCCACACGTACGCACAGTCCATCAACCGGAATGGTTTTTGCCGGTTGCAGGATTTTGTTGGTCTCTGCCTGGCCTTTCCACTCTTCGCGGCTCTGACCATTTTCCAGCTGCTTGTCGATCCATGGGATCAGGCTGCCAGCCAGCGGCACGCCAAAGTTATCAGTGGGCAGCACGCCAGTGCGGCTCATATCGGTGACTTTACGCTCAATATCAAGGATGGCTGAAGCCGGGTTCTGCAGCTCTTTTGCCACGTGATCGTGCAACATGCCCATCTGGGTCAGCAGCTCACGCATATGGCGCGCACCACCGCCTGAGGCGGCCTGGTAAGTGGCTACAGAAGCCCACTCAATCAGGTCGTTAGCGAACAGGCCGCCCAGCGACATCAGCATCAGGCTGACGGTGCAGTTACCGCCCGCGAAGGTCTTGATGCCTTTATCCAGCCCCTGACGGATAACGTGGTGGTTAACCGGGTCGAGAATAATCAGTGCATCATCTTTCATGCGCAGGGTGGAGGCCGCATCAATCCAGTAGCCCTGCCAGCCAGCGGCACGCAGTTTTGGATAGATATCAGTAGTATAATCTCCCCCCTGGCAGGTGATTATAATATCAAGGGCCTTCAGCGCATCGATGTTGTAAGCATCCTGCAGTACGCCAGCTGACTGGCCGCCAAACTCAGGGGCCGCCTGGCCGTGCTGAGACGTGGAGAAAAAGACCGGACGGATCGCATCAAAGTCACGTTCTTCAACCATGCGCTGCATAAGGACCGAGCCCACCATGCCACGCCAACCAACTAAGCCTACTGATTTCATGTTGTACCTGCTGCAGGCAACTCTGCTTGCCTGTTAAAGTAAAAGAGATAAGAAAGAAGTATGGTTATCACCTTACAAAATGCTGGAAAAGTGGCAAGTGAATTAAATCGATTAGCGACGTTTTTTTAGCAGAGCGGCTTATAACGTGCAGCGAACCGGGCTAACAAGAGAAGAATAACGATGACTGAAATGATCTCCGCGACAATATTATTGTTGCTTATTATGGATCCGCTGGGCAATTTGCCGATTTTTATGTCGGTATTGAAGCATCTGGAGCCGAAACGTCGCCGGATGGTGTTAATCCGCGAGATGCTGATCGCGCTGGTGATCATGCTGCTGTTTCTTTTTGCCGGGGAAAAAATTCTCGCCTTTCTTAACCTGCGCACCGAGACGGTGTCGATTTCCGGCGGCATCATCCTGTTTCTGATCGCCATTAAAATGATTTTCCCCTCACAGGAAAGCAGCAGCAGCGGCCTTTCCGCCGGGGAAGAGCCCTTCCTGGTGCCGCTAGCTATTCCGCTGGTTGCTGGCCCTTCGCTGCTGGCTACGCTGATGCTGTTGTCGCACCAGTATCCGGATCAGATGGACCACCTGGTCGGCGCGCTGTTAATTGCCTGGGGGGCAACGGTGGTGATCCTGCTGCTGTCAGGGCTGTTTCTGCGTCTGTTGGGAGAGAAAGGGGTGAATGCGCTGGAGAGGCTGATGGGGCTGATCCTGATTATGCTGGCCACTCAGATGTTCCTGGATGGTATCCGGGCCTATCTGAAGATTTAATCCGGGAGTGCTTTCCTCCTTGCAAACAACACCCCAACTCAAGTCGCAGGGTATGCCGACCGCGAATAAAGCGTCTCGCGCCATGAACGGCGCGAGTCGGGCTGTTACGGATGACATTTTTTGCGTCTGATGAACGACCTGCCTTCCCCGTACCTGAAGTTAAGGTGTTAAGACAACAACTCAAAAGCGATCATTCCGACAATAGCGCCAGTGGTCCCCAGAATGGTTTCCATCATCGTCCAGGTTTTCAGCGTCTGGCCTTCCGTTGCGCCGGTAAAGCGGCCAAACAGCCAGAAGCCGGCATCGTTTACGTGGCTGAAAATAATAGAGCCACCCGCGATGCAGATGGACAGTGCCGCCATCTGTGCGCCGGAATAATGCAGCGGCTCAATAACCGGCATAATCAGGCCGACCGCCGTCAGGCAGGCGACCGTGGCTGACCCCTGAATGATACGCACTGCACCGGCGAGGATGAAGCACGCCAGCGCTACTGGCAGACCGGCTCCGGTCAGTGCATGACCCAGTGCCGGGCCCACGCCGGAATCCACCAGCACCTGCTTGAACACACCGCCCGCACCAATTACCAGCAGAATAATGCCCGCAGGCTGCAGCGCACTGCCGCAGATCTTCATCACCTGCTCTTTATCCATGCCCTGACGGTAAGCCAGACCGTAGATTGCGACCAGACAGGCCAGCAGAATAGCGATAAACGGATGGCCGACAAACTCCAGCCATTCGTAGAGTTTACTGCCCGGCTCGGTAAACCGTGCGCCGATAGTTTTCAGGCCCACCAGCACCAGCGGGAACAGGATCAGTGACAGGCTGAAGCCAAATGACGGCAGCTTGTGCTCTTCAAATTCCGGGTGGCTGGTTTCCGTCGGCAGCGTAAACTCCACGTGGCGGCTGATAACGTTACCGAACAGCGGACCGGCAATCAGCATACTCGGGATAGCAGCACAGACGCCCAGCAGGATCATCCAGCCGAAATCCACATGCATCTGCGAAGCCAGCAGCATTGGAGCGGGCCCTGGCAGCAGAAACGCAGCAGAAGCTGCCACACCGGCAAACAGCGGGATCACCAGCTTCACCAGGTTGTCCTGAGTGCGGCGAGCCACGGCAAAGGCAATGCTGATCAGCAGCACAATCGCCACTTCAAAGAAGAGCGGCAGCGCACAGATCAGCCCGGCAATGCCCATCGCGTAATGCGCCCGACTCTCGCCAAACGTCTTCAGCATTTTGATGGCAATCTGATCGACCGCGCCGGTTTCATGCAGGATTTTGCCAAACATCGCGCCCAGCGCGACAACGATAGCGAGGAACCCCAGCGTGCCACCCATGCCTTTCTGCATGGTGTCGGCGATTTTATCAAGCGGCATCCCGGAGAAAATCCCGGCACCTACGGAAACTAACATCAGCGCCACAAAGGCATGCATACGCGCTTTCATGACCAGGAACAGCAGCAGCAAAACAGACCCCGCTGCGGTCAACACCAGTGTTGCAGTACCCATCAGTTCATCCTGGTTATTTTTTTATCGCACCTTTGATGGTAGTGATGGTTTCAGCCACCACTTCATCCAGCGTCTGATTAATGTCCACGACCAGCACACCGCGCTCGTCACTGCCCGGCTCTTCCAGCGTGGCGAACTGGGTGACCAGCATCTGCGGCTTAAAGAAGTGTCCTTTGCGCGCGCGCAGGCGGGATTCGATAGTGTCAAAATCGCCCTTCAGATAAACGAATGACAGATTTTCGTTACCTTCACGCAGAATGTCGCGATAGCTTTTTTTCAGCGCGGAACAGACGATCAGCGACACTTCATTGGTGCGCTGCATGGCGAAAGCGGCATCGTTAATCGCCTGCAGCCATGGCTTACGATCCTGGTCATTCAGCGGGTGGCCTTCAGACATCTTTTCGATGTTAGCGCGGGGATGCAGAAAATCGCCGTCGAGGAACGCCGCTTTGAGCTGCCAGGCCACGCTATTGGCGACGGCAGATTTGCCGCTGCCTGATACGCCCATCAGAACAAACACGTGGTTAGATGCAGGTGATGTTTTCATTTTTCTTGCTCCGGCAGAAGAGGTCCATGACCTGTCCGTTTCAGTGTTAGCGCAATTTGTTATCGGTAACATTGTCGGAAGGCCCGTCGGCTAAGGCAACAGCCAGCCGGGAAAAAGCTGGTAAATGTGAAGTGGTTCAAAAAAATGACAGTTTCGGAGGACGGGGGCACAAAGGGACAAAGAGACCGCCGGGCGCGGCCTCCGAACATCAGATGCTGCCGCCCTCTGAAATGGTAAATCCAACATCGATCGGGCCCGCCCCTGTCTGCTCACCACGGATCCTCGCCAGCAGCAGCGCAGCAGCTTCACGTCCCATTTTTTCACGCGGGGTGAGTACCGTTGCCAGTTTGGGTGTCACCACCTGGGTGATGTCATGGCCGTGAAAACCGGCGATTGCCATGTCGTCCGGCACCCGCAGCCCCTGTCGCTGGCACTCAAACATCGCACCCACCGCAAGATCATCGTTGGTACAGAACAGGCTGTCGGTGCCGGGATAACGCTTTTGCGCTTCCAGCAGCAGGGAACCGCCCATCGAGAACGAGGAGGCCTCTTCCATCATGATGCTGTGCGGTTCAAAACCGGATTCCCGCATCGCCTTTTCATAGCCCTGGTGTTTAAGCAGGGTACGTTCATCCAGTCTTGCGCCCAGATAAACGGTGTTGCGATAGCCTTTTTTCAGAATAGCGAGGGTCATCTGTCGGGCAGCCTCAACGTTATCGAAGCCGACAGCCATATCCAGACAGGGCGACACGGAGTCCATCATCTCCAGCACCGGAATTCCCGCCGTTTCAATCATCCGCAGGCTGGCCGGGGTGTGGGTACGCTCGGTGAGGATCAACCCGTCGATGTTCCAGCCCAGCAGCGAGCGCATCTGCAGCTCTTCCTTTTCGGCGCTGTAGCCAAAGTGGCCAAGCATGGTCTGGTAGCCTGCCGCATCGGTTACTGCCTCAATGCCGCGCAGCACATCCGCAAAAACCTGGTTGGTGAGTGACGGCAACAACACCCCAATCGCCCGACTGGTGGCATTAGACAAAATATCGGGGGCACGGTTAGGGATATACCCCAGCTCGTCCAGCGCTTCGGCAATGCGACTCTGCAGGGCAACAGAAACCTGCCCGGGATTGCGCAGATAGCGGCTGACGGTCATCTTGGTGATGCCCACGCGATCGGCAACATCCTGTAATACCGGTCTTTTCTTCTTCATTATTTTGCAGATTGAGGGAGAGATAGCTGAAGTGTAACAAAAATGGCGGGGAAACGGTGAAGGGTGCGGAAAACCGCACCCAAAGTGTGACCGACTTAAACCTGCGGCAGGTCAAACAGCAGGATTTCGGCCTCGCTGTCGGCAACAATCGTCAGCGTGGCTTCATCCCATACCGCAAACGCATCGCTGCGGGCGGCTTTTTCTCCGTTAACGGTGACGTCACCTCTCACTACCTGGATCCAGATCTTGCGATCGGCATCGACGTGCACAATACCTTCTTCACCCTGACTCAGCGCCCAGCGGGACAGCGTCATATCCTGGAAGACCTTCAGCGACCCATCACGGGCATCCGGAGAAAGCACCAGCTGGCGACCCTGCACGTCATCAAAACGACGCTGAGCGTAACGTGGCTCAATGCCCTTTTTTTCCGGAATGATCCAGATCTGGTACAGATGCAGCGGCACTTCTTTGCTGGCGTTGTACTCAGAGTGACGCACACCTGTACCAGCACTCATGATCTGAAATTCACCGGCAGGGATCTGCTCTTTGTTGCCCATGCTGTCCTGATGCTCAACCGTACCGGAGAGCACGTAGGTCAGGATTTCCATATCTTTATGCGGATGGGTGCCAAACCCCTGACCTGCATCAATCACGTCTTCGTTGATCACCCGCAGCGCCGAAAAACCCATAAAGTTGGCGTCGTAGTAGTTGGCAAAGGAAAAAGTGTGCCAGCTGTCCAGCCAGCCATGGTTGGCGTGACCGCGTTCTTCTGCTTTGCGTAAATAAATCATGTTCAATCCTCCTCAACGTTTTCACATAGTCTGGACCTGTTATGAGGGGGATGATAGCGGAGAAAATTGTCTCCTCTGTTCAAATTATTCGATTAAAAAAGCAGAGGATATTCAGCGGTTCTGCGGGAGGGGAATCACAGGAAAAAAAAAAGCCAGCACCCGAGCTGGCTAAGTAATACTGGAAGCAATGTGAGCAATGTCGTGCTTTCCCGACCGGTCCGTGAAGTCCGTGCCGAAAACGCATGACAATAATAATCATTATCATTCGCACTTGTAAAGCCTTTCCTGCTGATTTTTCCACTTGCTTTTCGTCACAAATCCCATGATCTTCAAAAGGATTACCCCCATAAGGAGAGAAAAGATGAGTGAGATCGCGATCCGCCATGCCACCCCGGAAGATGCGGCAGACCTGCACCGTATCCTCAGCCAACCGGAAACCTATGCCGACACGCTACAGCTCCCTCATCCTTCCCTGCAGTTATGGCAGGAACGGCTCGCCGCGAAGCAGGATGGTAAGCACCGGCTGGTCGCCTGCATCGACGGTCTGGTGGTGGGCGATCTGACGCTGGAGGTAAACGGCCGCGCCCGTCGTCGCCACGTGGCGACGTTTGGCCTCTGCGTGGACTGCAATTATCGCGGGCGCGGCGCGGCCACCAGACTGATGCAGGAGATGATTAACCTGTGTGACAACTGGCTCGGCGTGGAACGTATCGAACTGACGGTATTTGCCGATAACGCCAGTGCTGTCAGGCTCTATCAGCGATTTGGTTTTGAAACTGAAGGCCTGGCGCGCCGCCATGCAATGCGTCATGGCCAGCTGGTCGATACGCTGTACATGGCGCGGTTGAAGTCAGAGTCTGGTGCTGGAGGGGCCGATGCAGAGCGGGTCAGCGGCAAAGTTTAACCGACGACTGGCGCAACACCAGCTGAAGTAACGGGCGTAAACACCAGGGGAAAGTGCGCCAGCCCCGGCAGGACTGGCGCAGCGTGAGGTCAGTAACCCGCGGTTAAATCATCAATCGTACGCGGATCAGAGGCACCATACAGCGTGCCATCTGGCCCTATCATGATGCTCTGCGTACTGCCCATCGCCGGCAGGACTTTGACATGCTGGCCTTTCCTCTCAAGCAGCTTCAGCGTGTCCGGGCTGAAGCCTTTTTCTACCCGTAACTGATCCGGCAACCACTGATGGTGGAAGCGCGGTGCCGCGGTTGCTTCCGCTACGTTCATTCCAAAATCAATGCTGTTCACCACCATCTGCAGCACGGTGGTGATAATCCGGCTGCCGCCAGGGCTGCCCGTCACCAGCCAGGTCTTACCCTCTTTCGCCACAATAGTCGGCGACATTGATGAGAGCGGACGCTTATAAGGCTGCACGGAGTTCGCTTCTCCCCCCACCAGGCCATAAACGTTCGGCGTGCCTGGCTTGGCCGAGAAGTCATCCATTTCATTGTTCATCAGGATGCCGCTGTTACCCGCCACAATGCCGCTGCCGAAATTGGTGTTCAGCGTATAGGTCACTGCCACCGCATTGCCCTGCTTATCCACCACCGAGAAGTGCGTCGTCTGGTTACTCTCGTAAGGCGCAAGCTTGCCCGGTTTAATGTCCGCAGAAGGACGCGCTTTGTTGAGATCGATCTGCTGCGCCAGCGATTTAGCGTAGACTTTGCTGGTCAGCGCCTGAGTCGGTACTTTGACAAAATCCGGGTCACCCAGGTATTCAGAACGGTCGGCGTAGGCATATTTCTCCGCTTCTGCCATGACCTGCATCGCGTCGGCGCTGCCGAAGCCCATTTTCGCCAGATCGAAATTCTCCAGGATATTGAGGATCTGCACGATGTGGATCCCACCGGAAGAAGGAGGCGGCATGGAATAAACTTCGTAGCCGCGATAGCTGCCGCTGACCGGCTTACGCTCAACGGCCTTGTAGTTAGCCATATCCGCTTTGTCGATCAACCCGCCGTTGGCTGCCATCTCTCTGGCGATCTGGTCAGCTATCGGGCCTTTATAGAAGGCATCCGGCCCCTGCTTCGCGATCAGCTCCAGGCTGTGCGCCAGATTACGCTGTACCAACTTTTCTCCGCGCTGATAAGGCGTACCGTCCTGCTTGTAGAAGATGGCTTTGCTGTTGGGATGGCTGAGCAACACTTCTTTGCCGTAGACTTTCAAATCGTCAGCCAGTGACTCGTTGACCACAATACCGGAGCTTGCCAGCTTCAGGGCTGGCGCAATCAGTTGGCTGAGCGGGAGAGTGCCGTACTCCTTGTTCGCCAGCGAAAAGCCCGCCACCGTTCCGGGAACGCCGGAAGCCAGGTGCGAGGTCAGGGATTTTTTGCTGTCAGCATTGCCCTGCGCATCGAGGAACATGTCGTGGCTGGCTCTGGTCGGGGCCATTTCGCGAAAATCAATGGCGGTGGTATGGCCGGAAGCGGTGCGGATCATCATAAACCCGCCACCGCCCAGGTTCCCGGCCTGAGGATGAGTCACCGCCAGCGCGTACCCCACCGCCACCGCCGCATCCACCGCGTTCCCGCCCTGCTTAAGAATATTCACTCCCACCTGGGTCGCCGTGGCATCCACCGAGGCCACCATTCCGTGCTGCTCCTTCACCGGGTGGAAAGTATCGGCTCCCACCCCATAAGAAACCGGCGAAGCCGTCGGTGCCGCCGTAGCTCCCTGCCACAAAAACAGCCCTGCCATCAGCGGCCCTGCAAACCGCGCTACCCTGACCTGTCCAGTCATTATCACCTCTTTTTAATATAATTTACGTTTGTTTACAGCGCTTAAGTGTGCACGAAATAAGCGAAAAGACCAGGGCTTATGCAAATTCAGAGAACAGGAAGGTTCAGAAACGCGATGCTGACATACAATGAGAGTCAGTGATACAAGGAGGACGATTGATGAAATGGTTAATTATCTTTGCCGCACTGGTTCCGCTGAGCGGAATGGCAAACATGTTAAATAACAGCAATGATCCGAATAAGCCCGGCTACAACCCGAGCACGCAGCGGATGCAGCAGCAAATGCAGACGCAGCAATCTCAGCAAAAACTGAAGCTGCAGCAGGATCAGCAGCGTCAGAGCCAGGATTTGCAGCGTAAGGTGCAGGAGCAGCGTGACAGCGCTTCCCAGCGTATTCTGCAATCGCAGCCGGGCAGTAATACCCAGCCACCGGTTCAGCAGAACAGCACTCACTGACTGGATAAAGTTCAGTTATCAACGACTTAACGCTCACTAAACGCCCCCTCTGATGATTAACCCTGTAATGGGCACCAGAACAAGGCGGCCAGCGCAGAAATCCCCGGGAGCTTACGCCAGTAAGTGACCGGGATTTTTATGTTGTGGCGTCATGTATTGAGGTTAAGGGCGAAATCCGGCCCCAGCAGATCAATCCTGTCCGTACAGATCGCATCCACTCCCCAGCTCAGCAGCTCCTCTGCCCTTTGCGGCGTGTTCACCGTATAGACCAGGATTCGCAGCCCGGCAGCCTTGACCTGCGCCACGCGCGCCTGCGTCAGAATTTTATGATTAAAGTGGATCGACACGCAGTCCAGCTTCTCGGCGATCGCCTGCCAGTCGTCACGCCATTCGTGCAGTAGCATACCGCGCGGCAGCTCAGGGGCCGCTTTCATCGCCGCTTCCAGCGCGATAAAAGAGAATGAAGAGAGCAGCGGCGGGGTCTGGGTATGCCAGAGATCCCGGGCAGCCAGCGCCACCACGCGTCCGGTGTCTGCCTCCAGCCCGGTGGTGGGCTTTATTTCAATGTTCGCCATCATCTGATAGCCCGCACAGCGTTCCGCCACCTGCGAGAGCAGCGGCAGCCGCTCATCGGCGAATGCCTTGCTGTACCAGCCACCGGCATCCAGCTGCAGCAGCTTTTCCCACGGCTGCTGACCGGCGATGCCCCAGCCGTTACTGGTGCGGTCCAGGGTGTCATCGTGCAGCAGGAAAATCGCCCCATCGAGCGACAGTTTGACGTCAAACTCGATCATTTTGTGGCCCAGCTTCGCGCCGGTATCGATACCGGCCAGGGTATTTTCCGGGGCCAGTTTCCCGCCACCACGGTGGGCGACGATGGCAGGGTAAGGCCAGGCTTTCTCAGTCATTCGAGACGGTGTCCATTATGGGTGTCAAAGAAGTGGAGCGATTCTGCCGGCAGATGCAGCCACAGCGTGCTGCCAGTGGCCGGACGCTCAACGTGAGGCAGACGAACTACCACACTGCTGCCGCCCCATTTGCCATGCGCGAGATTATCCGCGCCCAGCATCTCCAGCGTATCCACCACCAGCGGCAAACCGCCCGCCTGCTGTGTGGAGAGTTTAATATGCTCCGGGCGGATCCCCATCGTCAACTGACGGCCGGCCCAGCGAGCTTTCGCTTCCGACAGCGGAACCGCGAAGTTATCCGCCAGTACCAGCCGTGTGCCATCATCACTCAGCTGACCTTCAAGCAGGTTCATTGACGGCGCTCCAATAAAGCTGGCCACAAAACGCGTGGCGGGACGTTCATATATTTCAACCGGCGTGCCCAGTTGCTCCAGTACGCCTTTGTTCATCACCATCACCCGCTGGGCCAGCGTCATCGCCTCCACCTGATCGTGGGTGACGTACAGACTGGTGGTATTCAGGCGGCGGTGCAGCTGTTGCAGCTCCAGGCGCATCTGTACGCGCAGGCGCGCATCCAGGTTGGAGAGTGGCTCATCAAACAGGAAAACGGCAGGTTCACGCACGATGGCGCGCCCCATGGCGACCCGCTGACGCTGACCACCAGAAAGCTCACGCGGGCGGCGATGCAGCAGCGCTTCAAGCTCCAGGCTTCTGGCTGCCTCCAGCACGCGCTGGCGGATATGCGCTTTGCCCATGCCACGGATTTTCAGGCCATAGGCCATGTTCTGTTCCACGCTCATGTGCGGGTAGAGGGCGTAGTTCTGGAACACCATCGCAATGCCGCGATCTTTGGGTTCCAGATTAGTGACACGCTCGTTATCGATATAGATATCGCCAGTGGTGACCTGCTCCAGCCCTGCCACCATGCGCAACAAAGTGGATTTGCCACAGCCGGATGGCCCGACCATCACCATAAATTCGCCGTCGCGGATTGCCACATCAAGCGGCTGAATAATCTGGTTCTTACCGTCATAGGATTTGGTAACGGCCTGAAGTTTTACGCCTGCCATAACTTATTTCTCGCTCTCAACCAGCCCGCGAACGAAGGCGCGCTGCATCACTAAAACAATCACAATCGGGGGGATCATGGTCAGCAACATCGCCGTCATCACCAGATTCCACTGCGTGGAGCCGTCACCGTTCCCTATCATGCTGCGGATCCCCGCCACGGCGGTGCCCAGGTGCACATCGTTAACGATCAGCAGCGGCCACATGTACTGGTTCCAGCCATAGATAAAGGTGATCACAAACAGCGCCGCCAGGTTGGTCTTTGACAGGGGCAGCACGATGTCCCGGAAGAAGCGCATCGGGCTGGCCCCGTCGATACGGGCCGCCTCAATCAGCTCATCAGGCAGCGTCATAAAGAACTGGCGGAACAGGAAGGTGGCGGTGGCGGAAGCCATCAGTGGCAGGGTCAATCCGCTGTAGCTGTCCAGCATATTAAGGTTTGAGATCACCTCTACCGTGGGGAAAATACGCACTTCCACCGGCAACATCAGGGTGATGAAAATCATCCAGAAGAACAGCCCACGCAGCGGGAAACGAAACCATACCAGCGCAAAGGCGGAGAGGATCGACACCACGATTTTCCCGGCGGTGATACTCAGCGCCATGATCGCGCTGTTCATCAGCATCACGCCAAACGGTGCGCTGCTCTGCGCCACGCCGTGTTCCCAGATATTGGCGATGTTGTCCCACAGATAGCGACCGGGGATCAGGGTCATCGGCACCTGAAACACCTGAGTGTTGCTCAGCGTGGCGGCGACAAAAGCGATATAGAGCGGGAACAGTACCGTCAAAATGCCCAGCCCCAGCATGATATGGCTGAAAATATCCAGCCCGCGTCGGTTCTCAATCATTGGTAGCGCACCCTTTTTTCGACGTAGCGGAACTGAATCACCGTCAGGATGATCACCAGTACCATCAGCACCACCGACTGCGCGGAGGAGGAAGAGAGATCCAGTCCGGTAAAGCCTTCACGGTAGATCTTGTATATCAGTGTGGTGGTGGACTGTACCGGTCCGCCGCCCGTTGCCGCATCAATCACCGGGAAGGTGTCGAAGAAGGCATAGACCAGGTTCACCACCACCAGGAAGAAGCCCACCGGCGTGATCAGTGGCAGGGAGAGCTGGAAGAAACGGCGCACCGGGCCAGCTCCGTCAATGGCGGCAGCTTCGGTCAGCGATTTAGGGATCGATTGCAGCGCGGCAAAGAAGAACAGGAAGTTGTAGCTCATCTGCTGCCAGATGGAGGCCAGCACCACCAGGAACATGGCCTGGCCGCTGTTCTGCGCATGGTTCCAGTTGTAGTCCATCTGCGCCAGGAAATGGGTAATCAGGCCCAGCCCGGGGCTGAACAGGAACATCCACAACACCGCTGCCACAGCAGGTGCCACGGCGTAAGGCAGTAAGAACAGTGTCTGATAAAAACGCTTCAGGCGCAGGACATAATCGACCAGCGCCGCAAAGAACAGGGAAACCACCAGGCCGACCACGGTCACCAGACCGCTGAACACCAGCGTGGTCCAGAAGGAGTCGAGATAATATTTATCGCCAGCCAGGCGTTTGAAGTTGTCCAGCCCGACAAAGGTGCTGGAAATACCAAAGGGATCGATGCTCTGCACCGAATACCACAGCGCTTCTCCGGCTGGCCAGAGGAAAAAGATCACGGTGATCAGCAACTGCGGCAGCACCAGCAGATAGGGCAGCCAGCGCGAGCGAAAAACGGGACGAGAAGAAGACATAAGGTCGCTCTGAAATTTAGATATTGCAGGCGGAATACCTTCCGCCATGCCGACAGCTGCAAATTTCTCGCACGGGCGGAATAAATTCCGTCCTTACGGGTTGGATAAACCTGACCGGCAAGGGGCGAATTTATTCGCCCCGCAAGCCGGCACTACTGCTTAACAGTCTGCTCGAAGCGACGCAGCAGCAGGTTGCCACGAGTCACAGCGTTATCCAGAGCGGCCTGAGGCGTGCTCGAACCGGTCCAGACACCTTCCAGTTCTTCATCAACAATGGTGCGGATCTGCGGCATGTTGCCCAGACGCATACCTTTGGTGAACGGCAACGGTGGCTTGTTCAGCATCTGACGAGTGGCGGTATCCGCACCCGGGTTTTTATCGTAAAAGCCCTGCTTACGGGTCAGCTCGTAAGCCGCCGTGGTGATGGGCAGGTAACCCGTTTTCTGGTGCCATTCGGCCGCGATTTCCGGCTGGGCCAGGAACTGCATAAACTCAGCCACGCCTTTGTAGGTCGCGGCGTCTTTACCCTTCATCACCCACAGGCTGGCCCCCCCGATAATGGCGTTCTGCGGCGCGTTTGGTACGGTTGCGTCATAAGGCATCATGCCCACGCCGTAATTGAATTTGGCGTAGTGACGGATATCAGCCAGTGAACCGGAAGAGGCAGTGGTGATACCGCAATCGCCGTTATAGAACTTAGCGGTGGACTCATCTTTACGGCCGAAGTAGGTGAACTCTCCCTTCCTGTTCATCTCTTCCAGCATCTGGATATGACGGATCTGAACAGGTTTGTTGAACTCCAGGACGGCGTCGGTACCGTCAAAACCGTTGTTTTTGGTCGCCACTGGCAGACCGTGCCACGCGCTGAAGTTTTCGATCTGGATCCAGCCCTGCCAGCCACTGGCATACCCACAGGTCATGCCGGCTTTACGCAGCGCGGCAGCGTCTTTTTCCAGATCCTGCCAGGTTTTGGGTGGCTCATCCGGGTTCAGTCCGGCTTTCCTGAAGGCATCTTTGTTGTAATACAGCACCGGCGTGGAGCTGTTAAACGGCTGGGAAATCAGGTGGCCATTAGCGTCGCTGTAGTAACCGGCAACCGTTGGCACAAACTGAGATTCATCAAAGGCAATCCCTGCGTTTTTAAATACGTCATACACTGGCACGATAGCTTTTGAGGCCATCATGGTCGCCGTACCCACTTCGTAAACCTGCAGGATCGCTGGCGCTTTGCCTGATCGCACGGCAGCAATACCGGCGGCCAGGCTCTGTTCGTAGTTGCCTTTATAGGTCGGCACGATTTTGTAATCAGGGTGAGATTCGTTAAAGCGTTTTGCCAGAGCATTCACTTCCACGCCCAGCTCGCCCTCCATAGAGTGCCAGAAAGGAATGTCAGTGGCAGCCAGAGCGTGGCTGCTGAAGGTCAGTCCCAGTACCACGCAAAATGCGGTTTTACGAAATGAGAACGATGTCATGTCGGTTTCCTGTGCCCGGTGTCATTTGCGCCAAATGGCGCAATAGTGTTCGGGATGTAACATGACATGTGAAAATGACGGAAAGATAACGGGTTTATGACGGGAAGGTGACAGGAAGGTGACGGGGAATTCCCCCTTAAACCCGCATCTGTAGGTGCAATATCAGCCGTATTTAAGACATAAACGCGTCATCGGTGACAGTTCAACCCACCCCTTCCCTGGGGTGGGACGATTGATTACCGGACGACACCTTCCAGGCTGTATAGACAGCATCCTGTGCTATTAAGGGACATAAAGCGTTTTCCGACTAGCCACCAAGATAAGCGCTACGGACTGCCTCATTCGCCAGCAACGCTGCACCGGTATCCTCCAGCACCACGTGGCCGTTTTCCAGCACATAGCCACGATCAGCCAGCTTCAGCGCCTGATTGGCATTCTGTTCAACCAGGAAAATCGTCATCCCCTCCTGCCGCAGCTGTTCGATGGTGTCGAAAATCTGCTGGATGATGATCGGTGCCAGGCCCAGTGACGGTTCATCCAGCAGCAGCAGACGTGGCTGACTCATCAGCGCACGGCCAATCGCCAGCATCTGCTGCTCGCCGCCGGACATCGTTCCGGCTCGCTGAATGCGGCGCTCGTAAAGACGCGGGAATAACTCATACACGCGCCTGATGCGAGTCTGATACTGCTGGCGGTCAGCGAAAAAGCCGCCCATTGCCAGGTTCTCTTCCACCGTCATGCGGGAAAATACCCGCCGTCCTTCCGGCACAATCGCAATCGCTTCACGCATGATCCGCGCGGTTTGCCATTCAGTGATGGCCTTACCGTCGAAAGTGATCGTCCCTTCTGTCGCTCTTGGCTCGCCACACAACGTGCCGAGAATCGTGGTTTTACCCGCGCCATTAGCGCCAATCAGCGTAACGATTTCGCCCTGATTGATATGAAGGCTGACGTTATGCAGCGCCTGAATTTTTCCATAATGGGCGCTGACGTTTTGCAGGGAAAGCATCGGATTCATATCATGCCTCCCCTAAATATGCGCGGATCACATCCGGGTTGTTGCGGATCTCTTCCGGCGTGCCGTTAGCCAGCGGTGTTCCCTGATTGACCACATAAATGCGGTCGGAAATGCCCATTACCAGTTTCATATCATGTTCAATCAACAGTACCGAGACTTTATGCTCGCCTCTGAGCTCAGCAATCAGCTCATCCAGTTCGTGGGTCTCTTTCGGATTCAGCCCCGCCGCCGGTTCATCCAGCATCAGGATTTCCGGGCGGGTTACCATGCAGCGGGCAATCTCCAGGCGGCGCTGCTGGCCATAGGCCAGATTTCCCGCCTGACGGTTTGCCAGCTCAAGCAGGCCCACGCGCTGCAGCCAGCTGGAAGCACGATCCAGCGCTTCGCTTTCCGCTTTGCGAAAGGCGGGTGTCTTCAGCAGCCCGGCAAACACCCCGCTTTTCAGGTGCTGATGCTGTGCCACCAGCAGGTTTTCAATCACCGTCATCTCTCGGAACAGGCGAACGTGCTGGAAGGTACGCACAATTCCCATCCGCGCGATCTTCTGCCCGGATAAACCAGCCAGTTGCTGATCCCGCAGTTTAATGCTGCCGCCCGTCGGTCGGTAAAAACCGGTCAGGCAGTTGAACACCGTGGTTTTGCCTGCGCCGTTCGGCCCAATCAGTGAAACAATCTCCTGCGGGCGCAACTCCAGCTCAACATTGTTCACGGCGAGCAGGCCGCCAAAGCGCATCATCAGGCCCTTTACGGCCAGTAAAGGCTGGGTCATGGCTGCTCTCCTTTTTCCACACTCTTCAGCTTCAGGTGCGGGCGCTTCATCGGCAGCAGGCCCTGCGGCCGCCAGATCATCATCAGTACCATCAGACCACCCAGCACCAGCATGCTGTACTCGTTCAGGTCACGCATCAGCTCACGGGAAACCACCAGCAGCACGGCGGCCAGGATCACCGCAAACTGCGATCCCATGCCGCCCAGCACCACTATCGCCAGCACAAAGGCGGATTCGGCAAAGGTAAAGGATTCCGGGCTGACAAAGCCCTGACGCGCGGCAAACAGGCTACCGGCAAAGCCGGCAAAGGCGGCGCTGATGGTGAACGCGGTCAGTTTGATACGGGTCGGGCTCAGGCCCAGCGAGCGGCAGGCGATTTCATCTTCACGCAGCGCTTCCCAGGCTCGGCCCAGCGGCATGCGCAGCAGCCGGTTAATAACAAACAGCGTCACGATCACCAGCAGCAGCGCCACCATATAAAGGAAAATAATGCGGTCGCTGGGGTCATATTTCAGCCCGAAGAAGTTGCTGAAGGTATCCCAGCCTCCATCGCGCACGCTGCGGTTGAACTCCAGACCAAACAGCGACGGTTTCGGGATCTGACTGATACCGTTCGGGCCACCGGTGACTTCCGTGTTATTGAGCAGCAGGATACGGACGATTTCACCGAAGCCCAGCGTCACAATCGCCAGATAGTCACCACGCAGGCGCAGTACCGGGAACCCCAGCAGCAGGCCAAACATCGCCGCGACCAGACCGGCCAGCGGCAGGCATTCCCAGAAGCCCAGACCGTAGTAGTGGTTCAGCAGCGCAAAGGTGTAAGCGCCGATGGCATAAAAACCGCCGTAGCCCAGCACCAGCAGGCCGGAGAGGCCGACAACCACGTTCAGGCCAAGGCCCAGCATCACGTAAATCAGCGTCAGCGTGGCGATATCCACCGTGCCGCGAGAGACCAGAAATGGCCATGCCACGGCGGCGATAATCATCACCAGAAACAGCAGCTTTTGCTTAGGCGTGGAACCGTCGATCCCTGGCAGAACAAAAGCCGGGCCAGAGATTTTTTTCATTCCTCGCTGGAACACAGGGCGCAGCAGTTGGAAAAAAAACACCACGGCACAGCCGACAGCAATCCAGTTCCAGCGCACGCTTCCGGCGTTGTTGACCACCAGATGGGTGCCATCCAGATTCAGGCGCATGCCCATAAAGAACGCCGCCAGCACCAGCAGCATCAGCGCTGAAGCAAGGGCATTAAGCAGGTTGAGGTGTTTCATACTTTCTCAACCTCCGGACGACCGAGAATACCGGTTGGCATCACCAGCAGCACCACAATCAGCAGCGCAAAAGAGACCACATCTTTGTATTCAGTGCTCAGATAGGCGGAGGTCAGCGCTTCAGCAATGCCGAGGATCAGGCCACCAAGCATCGCGCCCGGAATACTGCCGATACCGCCGAGAACGGCTGCTGTGAAGGCCTTCATCCCGGCCATAAAGCCGATATACGGGTTAATCACACCGTAGAACTGGCCGAGCAAAACGCCCGCCACCGCCGCCATTGCCGCACCAATCACAAAGGTCAGCGAGATTACGCGGTCGGTGTTAATACCCAGCAGGCTGGCCATCTTCAGGTCTTCGGCACAGGCACGACAGGCGCGGCCCATACGGGAATAGCGAATAAACAGTGTCAGTGCCAGCATAGCGAGGAAGGTCACCCCCCAAATCACCACCTGCATGGTAGAAATCGTCGCGGCAAAGCCGTTGCTGACGCCCAGCGTCCATTGCCCGGTAATCAGGCTGGGCAGCGCCAGGTCACGTGAGCCCTGGGTCAGGCTGACGTAGTTTTGCAGGAAAATCGACATGCCAATGGCGGAGATCAGCGCAATCAGACGCTTGGACGAACGCACCGGCTTATAGGCGACGCGCTCAATGCTCCAGCCGTAGGCGCTGGCGATCACAATGGCAACAATAAAGCCGGCGCCAATCAGCATCCAGCTGACGTCGATGCCCATCATCATCAGCGCGGCGATCACGATAAAGGAAACATAGCTGCCGATCATATACACCTCGCCGTGGGCGAAGTTGATCATGCCGATAATGCCGTACACCATGGTGTAACCAATGGCGATCAGCGCGTAGGTGCTGCCCAACGTGACGCCGTTGAACATTTGCTGCAGAAAATAGAGAAACTGCTCGGACATATCCGTACCTTACTTCTTTCCACCCTGGTGGTGGGAACGAGGCTTATTATTGCATCGGGCGACGTGTACGCCGCCCGGACTGGCGGAGTTATTTCACGGCAGTGGAAGAGCCATCGGCATGCCATTTGAAGATGCCAAACTCGAACCCTTTCAGGTCGCCTTTGGCATCCCAGCTCAGGTCACCCATCACTGTTGGCACCGGCGCGCCCTCTTTCAGGTTTTTGACGATATCGGCTGGCTCAGCACTTTTGCTGCGCGTCATTCCGGTGGTCAGTGACTGTAGCGCCGCATAGGTGGTCCAGACAAACGGGCCGGTCGGGTCCAGTTTCTTCGCTTTCAGCGAGTCAACGATTGGCTGGTTAGCCGGCACCTGGTCGTAACGCTTCGGCAGAGTCACCAGCATGCCTTCAGAGGCGGCACCGGCAATGTTGGACAGCGAGGAGTTCCCCACGCCTTCCGGGCCCATAAACTGGGTTTTCAGACCGGCGGCACGGGACTGACGCAGGATCTGCCCCATTTCCGGGTAATAACCACCGAAGTAAACGAAGTCGACATTCTCTTTCTTCAGGCGGGCCACCAGGGTGGAGAAATCTTTATCACCTGCGGTGATGCCTTCAAACATCACCACTTTGCCGCCCGCCTTTTTCAGGCTGTCCTGGACGGAACGCGCCAGACCTTCACCGTACTGCTGCTTATCGTGGATTACGGCAATACGCTGCGGTTTGATTTCACTGAGGATGTATTTCGCGGCGGTTGGCCCCTGGTCTGAATCCAGACCGGTAGTGCGCATAATCATTTTATAACCACGGGTGGTCAGATCGGCGTTTGTGGCCGCTGGCGTGATCATCAGCACACCTTCGTCTTCATAGATATCAGATGCGGGCTGGGTGGAAGAGGAGCAGAGATGACCGATAACATAGCGAATGCCATCGTTGATCACTTTGTTGGCGACCGCAACCGCCTGTTTTGGATCGCAGGCATCGTCATATTCCACGCCAACCAGCTTATCGCCATTCACCCCACCCCCGGCGTTGATGTCGGCAATAGCCTGCTTCGCACCGGTGAACTCCATGTCGCCATACTGCGCAACCGGGCCGGACATGGCGCCAACAATGGCAACTTTGATGTCTTTGGCCACGGCAGCATGGCTCAGCGCCATTGCCACGCAGCCTGCCAGGAACGCACTACCTTTACTGATTTTCATCCTGAGTACCCCATCTGTTGTGTTTGCACTTTTTTTCACCGACCCACAAAAAACACTTTAGTAATAAAGAGTTAGCGGAATATTCGGTCATTTTTAGTAATAAGGCTTTAAAATTCAGGTTATTAAACAGGAGTTTTCTTCTGTAAATCAACCAACACATTGATGAACACCCGCCCCACGCAGGATAATTCACTGACATTTAAGCTGGCTCTGGCGGTAAAAAACCAGCGGGTTATGCTGGGTAAATGGCGACCAGTTAGTTTTAATACTTAAGTTTTACCACGCATCACACAGATTGCTTCGTTTTCGTACAAAAAAAGTTACAAGTCTCTTTGTGGGCTAATTCGCTACAATATGCCTTTCGTACTCGTCGGGTATTGCACATGAAGCTCACCATCATCAGATTGAAACACTTATCAGCACAGGACCGCCTCGATCTGGCGAAAATCTGGCCCCGGGCGGATCTGGCCACGCTGGAAAAGTCACTGGACGAACAGCATCAGCTGTATGCCGCAAAATTTAATGACCGCCTGCTGGGTGCCGTCAGGGCGACGATAAAAGGCACGCACGGAGAGCTGGAAGAGTTTATGGTTCGCGAGGTCACGCGCCGCCGGGGCGTCGGAAAATACCTGCTGGAAGAGGTGCTGGCGCAAAATCCGGCGATTACCCAATGGTGGATTGCCGACGCGGGCTTCAGCGAGCGGGAGGCTGCTGCGGCCTTTATGCAGTCAGGAGGTTTTGTTGCGCAGGTGGGTGGCTGGAGCTGGCTGCAGAATTAACAACAGGCTATAGCGGCGGTGCAGAGGAGTTTTCACCGGCGCAGATAACAGAAAGGGCGACCCGAAGTCGCCCTGTTCTTAAACACTGCCGGTGTTACGCTTTAATAGCGACACGCAGTTTTTTCATCGCGTTCTTTTCAAGCTGACGCACACGCTCTGCGGAAACGCCGTATTTGTCGGCCAGCTCCTGCAGCGTGGTTTTGTTGTCATCATCCAGCCAGCGGGCACGGATAATATCCTGACTACGCTCGTCCAGACCCTGCATCGCATCACTCAGCTTATCTGCAGCATGAGATTCCCAGTTGTCTTCTTCTATGCCACCGGCAAAGTCAGACGACTTATCCTGCAGATACAGCATTGGTGCCATTGAACGGCCTTCGCCTTCATCATCCGGCGTGGGGTCAAAGGTCATGTCCTGAGCCGCCATGCGCGACTCCATCTCCAGCACGTCTTTACTGGTAACGCCCAGCTCGCGGGCCACCATTTCCACTTCATCCTGGTTGAACCAGCCTAAACGCTGCTTGGCTTTACGCAGGTTAAAGAACAGCTTGCGCTGAGCTTTGGTGGTAGCGACCTTCACAATACGCCAGTTACGCAGAACGTATTCATGGATCTCGGCTTTAATCCAGTGCACGGCGAAGGAGACCAGACGTACGCCCACTTCCGGGTTGAAGCGACGCACGGCTTTCATCAGGCCAATGTTACCTTCCTGAATCAGGTCAGCCTGCGGCAAGCCGTAGCCGGAATAGTTACGGGCGACATGAACAACAAAGCGCAGGTGAGACAGGATCAGCGTCTTAGCTGCTTCCAGATCGCCCTGGTAATGCAGCCGTTCAGCCAGCGCTTTTTCCTCTTCTGCCGTTAGCATAGGCCAGGCATTGGACGCCCGGATGTAGGAATCCAGGTTACCTAAAGGAGCAATAGCTAAAGTTTGCATTTCTTTGGTCATTCAAACCCTCTCTGTAGTAAACAATGTTGCTGCGCATTTCCCTGCGCGATTCATAAGACTACGTGAACGGCGGGGAGAAATGAAAGCAATCTGTGCTACTTTGACTGCAAAGTTATCCACAAGTTCACTTTCAACGGTGTATATTTTACACACATTCTCGGGCAGGGGGAGTGTAACCGGGGAAGTGACAAATTGATGACTTCCTCTGCGGCACAACCTTCATGCAACAGAGGAATAATATATCAAAAAACGTGTAAAGGGGTTACTGCGGCGTAAATCGACGTAAATGTTGCACCGTCGCCAGCCAGGCTGCAATCCAGCCAATCATGGCGGAGATCAGCAGCAGCAGCAGGCTCTCATCCCAGGCCAGCCCGCGGAGGCTGAAGGTGGTGCCAAAGACCGCTGCAACCTGCGTCACCACAGACTCCAGACGGAACACCAGCACCTCTGACAGCACCAGCGACAGCAGCGCCCCGCTGAAACCCAGCAGTGCCCCGCCGTAAAGGAATGGTCGCAGGATAAAACCATCCGTTGCACCGATCAGCTTCTGCACGTTAATGGTGTCGCGACGGGCAAAGATGCTGAGCCGCACGCTGTTACCAATCACCAGGAACACCGCCACAATCATCAGCACGCCAATCATTGCCGCGACCTGCCCCACCAGCCCGGTCAGCGCCGCCAGCCGGGCAAACCAGCTGTCATCCATCTTCACTTCGTCCACCCCCTGCGTCTTCGCCACGCGATCGCGCAGGTTGTTCATGGTGTCAGAGTTCTGGAAGTTAAGCTTGGGCGTGATAATGGCCACTGCGGGCAGCGGGTTCTGCTCCAGCATATCCATCGCGCCGCCAAAGCCGGACCAGTTACGGAATTCACCCATCGCTTCCTCGCGTGACAGGTAGTTGACCTTATCCACACCGTCTTCTTTCCTGATCTGCGCCACGACGTTTTCTGCCGCGTCATCATCCAGCGTTTTACTCAGATAAACCGTCAGCTGAGGAGCCGGATACCACTGTTCAGCCGCCTGGCTGACGTTTTTCCACACCATAAAGCACACGCTCGGCAGCGTCAGGGAGATGGCAATCACCATCACCGTTAGCAGCGTTGCCAGCGGCTGACGCCACATATCAGACAGCGTACCGCGCAGCGCATAGCGCCACTGCTCCTGCCAGCCGCCCTTTAGCGCTTTGCTTTTGGAAGGCTGCTTTGGCTTCGCGGCTTTCGGCGTGGGCCGAGTATTACGTTTATTTACCACCCAGGCCTCCGTGCAGACGTCCCTGATTCAGCGTCATCAGTCGATAGTTGCGCCGGGCGATCAGGCCCCGATCATGGGTGGCCATCAGTACGGTCACCCCCACGCGGTTAAATTCTTCGAACAGCCGCAGAATGTCTTCCGACAGCGCGTCGTCCAGGTTACCGGTTGGCTCGTCCGCCAGCAGAACCGCAGGTTTGTTCACCACCGCACGGGCAATGCCCACGCGCTGCTGCTCACCGCCGGAAAGCTGGATCGGAAAACTCTTCGCTTTATCCAGCAGGCCGACCTTATCCAGCGCGGCCGACACGCGACGGCGAATGTCTTCACCGCTGGCTCCGGCGATAATCAGCGGAATTGCCACGTTGTCATACACCGAGCGGTCCATCAGCAGGTGATGGTCCTGGAAAATCATGCCAATCTGGCGCCGCAGGAAGGGCACTTCCCGGCTCTTGAGGCGGCTGATGTCATGCCCGCTGAACCAGATGTGCCCGGCGCTCGGGCGTTCGATGCCACAAATAAGCTTCAACAAGGTACTTTTCCCTGCCCCGGAATGTCCGGTCAGAAACGCCATTTCTCCCGGTTGCAGATGAAAATCCACCCCCTGAAGCGCTTGCCGACCGCCGAGATAAGCCTTACTGACTTCTTCAAAGCGAATCATCCTAATGAGTCCTCTCGGGCAAAAAGTGCCTCTATAAAATCGTCAGCCTTGAACCGGCGTAAATCTTCAATGCCTTCTCCCACGCCGATATAACGGATGGGAATGCCGAACTGGTCAGCGACCGAGAAGATCACCCCACCTTTGGCGGTACCGTCCAGCTTGGTCAGCGTGATCCCGGTCAGACCCACCGCTTCGTGGAACAGCTTAGTCTGACTGATGGCGTTTTGTCCGGTGCTGGCATCAATTGTCAGCATCACTTCGTGTGGCGCCTGCTCATCGAGCTTCTTCATCACGCGGGTAATTTTCTTCAGCTCTTCCATCAGGTGCGATTTGTTCTGCAGTCGACCAGCCGTATCGGCAATCAGCACGTCCACATGGCGAGCCTTCGCCGCCTGAATCGCATCGAAGATCACCGAAGCGGAATCGGCACCCGTGTGCTGAGCAATCACCGCAATGTTGTTGCGCTGGCCCCAGACCTGCAGCTGTTCAACCGCAGCGGCGCGGAAGGTGTCACCGGCGGCCAGCATCACGGACTTGCCTTCGGCCTGATACTGGCGGGCCAGCTTACCGATGGTGGTGGTTTTACCCACGCCGTTAACGCCAACCATCAGGATCACAAACGGCGTTTTGCCGGTCACATCCAGCGGTTGATCAACCTTAGCCAGGATTTCTGACATTTCCTGCTTGAGCAGGCCGTACAGCGCCTCTGCATCGCGCAGCTGTTTACGATTGGCCTGGTTGGTCAGGTTAGTAATGATGCGGCGGGTGGTTTCCACCCCGACATCGGCAATCAGCAGCTGCTCTTCCAGTTCTTCAAACAGATCGTCGTCGATCTTTTTACCGCGGAACAATCCGATAAATCCGGAACCGAGGTTCTGACGGGTTTTCACCAGGCTGCGTTTCAGACGGGCGAAGAAGCCCTCTTTGGTCGGACGCTCCTGCTCTGCTGATTCATGGGGCTGTTCGCCTTTAGCCACTGCCGCAGCAACCGACTCTTCCTGCTCAATAAGTTCGGGTTCGGCGGTTTCAGAAGCCAGAGCGAGTGCCTCCAGCTCTTCAGGCAGAATCTCCGCCTCTTCTTGCGGTTGAGGCTCTGCTTCAGCCATATCTTCCGGCAGTAGCTCTTCTTGCGGCTGCGGATGAACTTCAGCCACATCTTCCGGCAGTAACTCTTCTTCCGGCTGCGGATGAACCTCAGCCATATCTTCCGGCAGTAGCTCTTCTTGCGGCTGCGGATGAACCTCAGCCATATCTTCCGGCAGTAGCTCTTCTTGCGGCTGCGGATGAACTTCAGCAACGTCTTCCAGCTGCGATTTACTTTCGGGGGTTTCTTCCGGAAGCGGCGCGGGCATAACGTCTGTTGGCCTCACTTCGGCAACGACTTCCGCCTCTTCGGACTGTGGCTCAGCGACCTGGTGGTGCTCTGCCTGCTCATGGGCCACCGTTTCGGTGACCTCTACGAGGTCTTCGGCGCGCTGTTCTGCCTGCGGACAGGCGGGTGTGGCGGCATCAGTAACGGGCTGTTGTTCCTCTGACGTCTCTATTGTCTCTTTTTGCGACGTTGGTTCTTCACGCCCTAATCCCAGCCAGGAAAAAAAGCCACGTTTTTTATTTTTTGCCATGGTACAACCACACTCCTCGCGGGGAAAAATCGGTCAGGTCTCTGAAAATCATCTTAATCCCCTAGTCTAACACTTTCCTGCAGACGCAACACAGCACCCTTTTTACGTTTCCTCCGCCCGGTAAGCCCGTTAAACTGTGCAACAAATTATGAAGAGTTCAGCAGCATGACTAAAAAACCCCGCAGCGGCGGCGCCGGACAAATCCGCATTATTGGCGGTCTGTGGCGCGGCAGAAAACTCCCGGTTCCTGACAGTACCGGACTGAGACCCACTACCGATCGCGTCCGCGAAACGCTGTTCAACTGGCTGGCCCCTGATATTCAGGGCGCGCGCTGCCTGGATTGCTTTGCCGGCAGCGGTGCGCTGGGGCTGGAAGCGCTGTCGCGCCATGCCGCTTCGGCAACCCTGCTGGAACTTGAGCGGCCGGTAGCCCAGCAGCTGGAGAAAAATCTCGCCACGCTTGGTGCAAATACCGGGCGGGTGGTGAATACCAATACGCTGCAGTTTCTGGCGCAGAGGGGGGAACCTCACGATCTGGTGTTTATTGATCCGCCGTTCCGCAAAGGCCTGTTAGAGCAGACTATTGAGCAGCTGGAGTCTGGCGGCTGGCTGGCAGATGAAGCGCTGGTCTATGTGGAAAGCGAAGTGGAAAACGGTATGCCGCCCGTACCGGTTAGCTGGCAGCTGCACCGCGAAAAGATTGCCGGACAGGTCGCTTACCGCCTGTATGTTCGCCACGCTTCTGAAAAGGAAAAGAAGGATGCTGATTAATCTTGGAAGGTTGTTAATGGTGTGCGTGTGGGCTTTTTTACTGCTCAATCTGGTCCATCCGTTCCCAAAGCCGCTGAAGTATTTTGTTGATGTGGCACTGTTTTTTATGGTGGTCATGCACGGCCTGCAGCTGGTGCTGATGCGCGCCACGCAACCCAAAGAGGGGCCGAAACTGAGCGGTCTGACCCAGACTAAAATCTTCTTCTTCGGGGTGTTTGAGCTACTGGCCTGGCAAAAAAAACATCTGCCAAAACAGTAAAATGTGGCAAAGCCAGCCGAAAAAGCGTGGAACTCGCCGCACTTTTTCGGCGAGCTTTCTTACTGCTGAACCGGACTGAAGGAGATAAACCGCGTGCCCTGCACCTTCAGTTCACCCTTCGCTCCTTTATCAATCTGGTTATAGTCCTTTTCCTTCAGGATCAGCTTGAAGTCCCCTGCGCCGTTCAACGGATGGAACCAGGCTTCATAGCGCATCTCTTCAACAGGGATCACTTCACGCTGGCGGGAACGGCGGTTGGGCATCGGCGTTTCACGTTTGGCTTTGACTGCCGCAGGCATCGATCGCACCGGTGAAGCATCATTGACGGCGATTTCCCGCCGTTGCTTAATAAACTGGCGGGTAGCCAGCACGGCGATGACAGCCAGTACGATCAAAAATATCAGTGGTGGCTTCATACTTTTGTTCTTCCTTCATATCAGGCTATTTTCAGGCAGCCAAAAGGATACAACCAGAGGCCTCCCATTGTCACATCGTCGCGGCCTGGCCTAAACTGAATTCGGAATTGTGGAGTTTTGCATCTAAAACAATGGGACATATTATGATTTGGTCGTTTCTGGCGGTACTTTTTTCCGGCTGGCTGTATGTAGATGCCTCCTATCGTGGGCCGCAGTGGCAGCGCTGGGTGTTTAAACCAGTCACATTACTGCTGCTGCTTGCCTGGGCCTGGCAGGCTCCGGTGCTGAACACCACCGACTATCTGATCCTGTTTGGCCTGCTGGCAACGCTGATTGGTGATGCGCTGATGCTGCTGCCAAACCGGCGCATGCTTTACGCAATCGGCGCTTTCTTCCTCTCGCACCTGCTTTATACCCTCTGTTTTGCCAGCCATATGACGCTGACCTTCTTCTGGCCAATCCCGTTGGTACTGCTGATAATCGGCGTGCTGCTGATAGCCACCCTCTGGAGCAGACTGGAAGATCTGCGCTGGCCAATCTGTACCTTTATCGGTATGACGCTGTTGATGGTCTGGCTGACCGCAGAACAGTATTTCTTCCGCCCGTCGGCTTACAGCTTCACACTGATGATTGGGACTTCACTGCTGCTACTGGCTAATATTGTCTGGTTTCTCAGTCACTATCGCCGTCGCTTTACCTCAGACAGCGCCATCGTTGCCGCCTGCTACTTCGCCGGCCACTTTATGATAGTGCGATCGTTGTATCTTTAATCTCCTGATCAGGCCTTGACTCTGGAGTTGACTCCAGAGTGTAAGATGGGCAGACGGTGGGAACTTTTTCCGCCGTCGTCTAAGGAGGCTTTATGCACCAGCACTCTTCATCCTGCAATTGTGGTCACCACCACGCTGACAGCCAGCACGGCTGCAGCAAAAAAGCTCGCCCTGTTATCAGTAAAATCACCTCCATCAGCGCTGCGTCAGTGGAAAGCGGCTGCTGCTGCAACGAAAGCGGTAGTTCCGGCGACAGTCCCGATGAGGAAAGCGACAGGATTGGCTCAGCGCCCGCTTACAGCTGGCAGATTGCCGGAATGGACTGTCCGAGCTGCGCCAGAAAGATCGAAAATGCGGTAAATCAGCTGCCCTCGGTCACTCATGCCCGGGTGTTGTTTGCCACTGAAAAACTGGTGGTGAACGCCAGCCAGGATATTCGCCAGCAGGTTGAACTTGCCGTACAAAAAGCGGGATTCACCCTTAAACGCGGTAATACTTCCCAGCCTGCAGTACAGGCCGCAGGTTTCTGGCGGGAGAATGGCATCCTGCTGACGCTGATCGTACTGATGCTGGTCAGCGGGCTGCTGCAGCATGTCAGCCCGCTTGCCGGACAAATCGCCTTTACTGTCACCACGCTGATCGGTGCGTGGCCGATTGCCCGCAGCGCCCTGCGCCTGATGAAAAACGGAACCCCTTTTGCCATAGAAACGCTGATGACGGTGGCCGCCATCGGTGCCCTGTTTATCGGTGCAACCGCTGAAGCCGCCATGGTGCTGCTGCTGTATATGCTGGGTGAAAAGCTTGAGTCCTATGCCGCCAGTCGTGCGCGCAGTGGCGTCACCGCACTGATGGCGCTGAAGCCAGAAGTCGCCGTTCGTCTCAAGGGCGAGACGCGCGAGACGGTAGCACTGAGCGAGCTGCGTCCCGGCGATATAATTGAAGTCGCGCCAGGTTCCCGCCTGCCAGCCGATGCCAGCCTGGAATCACCGTGGGCCAGCTTCGATGAAAGCGCACTGACAGGCGAATCGGTACCGGTGGAACGTCAACAGGGCGAGGTGATTGCCGCTGGCAGCCTCAGTGTTGACCATCAGGTCAGACTGAAAGTGGTTTCCCGCCCAGGCGAAAGCGCTATCGACCGTATCCTGCACCTGATCGAAGACGCTGAAGCACACCGAGCGCCGGTTGAACGCTTCCTTGACCGCTTCAGCCGTATTTACACGCCGGTCATTATGGCGCTGGCGCTGCTGGTTGCGGTGATCCCGCCATTGCTGCTCGGCAGTGACTGGCAGTCGTGGATTTATAAGGGCCTGACTCTGCTGCTGATTGGTTGCCCTTGTGCACTGGTGATCTCTACTCCGGCAGCTATCACTTCAGGACTTGCCGCAGCGTCCAGGAGGGGCGTGCTGATTAAGGGGGGGGCCGCGCTGGAAAGCCTGAACGCTGTCCGTACGCTGGCATTCGATAAAACCGGCACGCTGACCGAAGGCAAACCTCAGGTGACCACGATAATCAGCCTGAATGGGGAAAGCGAAATGGAGCTGCTTGCTAAAGCAGCGGCAGTGGAAGGCGGTTCCTCGCATCCTCTGGCAAAGGCGATTGTCGCGCTGGCAGACTCCCGGCAACTGACGGTGTCTGCGGCCAGTGCCCAGCGAGCGCTTCCCGGTAGCGGGGTTGAGGCGATAGTTAGTGGTCACAAACTTTTGATCAGTGCGCCGGCCAGACTCCCGGAGAACTGTCTGAATGCCGGGCAGTCTGCCCAGGTCGAAGAGCTCGAATCCGCCGGGAATACCGTGGTGATCCTGTTACAGGATGCCAGGCCGGTGGGGTTAATTGGCCTGTGCGATACGCTACGAGCGGATGCTGTTGAAGCCCTGCGTGAACTGCGCGCGCTGAACGTTCAGACAGTCATGCTGACAGGTGATAATCCCCGTGCCGCCGCAGCGATTGCCAGCGAGCTGGGGATGGGTTACCGCGCAGGTTTGCTGCCTGCGGATAAAGTTGCGGCAATTAGCGAACTGAATCAGCATAGCCCGGTGGCAATGGTCGGAGACGGCATCAACGATGCGCCTGCGATGAAAGCCGCCACGGCAGGGATAGCAATGGGAAGCGGCAGCGACGTGGCGCTGGAAACGGCAGATGCTGCGCTGACGCATAACCGTCTGAGCGGGCTGGCGACGATGATTCGTCTGTCGCGGGCCGCGCACGCCAACATTCGGCAGAACATCACGCTGGCTTTAGGGCTGAAGGGAGTCTTTCTGGTAACCACCCTTCTGGGCATCACTGGCCTGTGGCTGGCGGTTCTGGCAGACTCCGGAGCAACTGCGTTAGTGACCGCTAACGCCCTGAGGCTGCTTCGCAAGCGTTAAAGCCCTTTCTTCAACAGATAGCGGTACGGCGTGGCATCGGTTGACTGAGCCACCAGCGTATGTTCCATAAAGCGGCAAAAGCCGGGGATATCGCGGGTGGTTGCTGGATCATCGGCGATGATTAACAGCGTCTCACCGTCCTGCATATGGCGCACGGCTTTACGCACCATCATTACCGGCTCTGGACAGCGCAGGCCCATGGCATCCAGGGTTTGGTCGGGATTCGCGAACAGATCGCTCATAACAGTCTCATCAAGGCAGGAAAACTGCAGCCATTTTACCCGCGGTATTGCTATGTGCAAGCGGGGCCAGCCGGGTGCGCATTGAAGGATACCTACCGGCCAGCCAGAGATGTTGTTACTCTCCCCTGGCAGCTCGCCCGACGATAACGTTTGCGCTAAAATTAACCATTGCATTAGCAGGCTGTTTCGGTAAGATGCCGCGCAATCGCTCAGGCGAGATAAATTTTTTTGGGTTCCCTCACCCCAATATTCAAAAAGGTTACATTGATGATTTCTTTCTCTTCCCGTCAGCGCACGCATGCGTTGATCTGGCTGTCGTTATTCCACCTGCTGGTGATCACCTCCAGTAACTATCTGGTGCAGTTGCCGGTCTCTGTTTTTGGTCTGCATACCACCTGGGGTGCGTTCAGCTTTCCGTTTATTTTCCTCGCTACCGATTTAACCGTGCGGATTTTTGGCGCGCCGCTGGCCCGTCGCATTATTCTGGCGGTGATGATCCCGGCCCTGGTTATTTCCTATGGGGTTTCCGCCCTGTTCTATCAGGGGGAATGGCAGGGCTTTGCCGCGCTGGAAAACGTTAACCTGTTTGTCGCCCGCATCGCCTGCGCCAGCTTTATGGCCTATGCGCTGGGACAGATCCTGGATGTGCATGTATTTAACCGCCTGCGCCAGCTCCCGCAGTGGTGGATAGCGCCTGCCTCGGCGATGTTCCTGGGTAACATCAGCGACACGCTGGCCTTTTTCTTTATTGCTTTCTATAAAAGCCCCGACCTGTTCATGGCGCAGAACTGGGTGGAAATCGCCCTGGTGGATTACAGCTTCAAGGTGATCATCTGCATGATTTTCTTCCTGCCAGCCTACGGCGTGCTGCTGAACGCCACCCTGAAGCGTCTGACGGAAAAATCAAACCACACCCAGGTGAACTTCGGCTAAGCTGCATTCTGTCACAGAGTGTCGGTTGCTTTTGCCAGCTGAATACTATTTTATGAGTGGCTGTAATAAGCACACGACTAACGTAAAAGGGATCATGATGCGTAACTTACTGAAATATGCCGGTATCGGTTTACTGGTGGTTGGACTGGCCGCCTGCGACGGCAAAAATGACAAAGCCGCAGCCGATGACAATGGCGTCAGCAGCAGCCAGAACAGCCAGAACGTGACCCTGATGGACGGCAAGCTGAGCTTCTCTCTGCCCGCAGGCATGTCCGATCAAAGTGGTAAACTGGGCACTCAGGCCAATAACATGCATGTCTACGCAGATGCAACGGGCCAGAAAGCGATTATTGTGATTGAGGGTGATAACACCACCGAAGGGCTGGACGTGTTATCCCAGCGTCTGGAGCAGCAGCAGCGCAATCGCGATCCGCAGCTGCAGGTCGTGACCAATAAATCAGTGCAGCTGAAGGGCCAGCAGGTTCAGCAGCTGGACACGGTGATTTCAGCCAAGAATCAGTCATCCTGGTCTTCAGTGGTGCTGGCGAAGGTTGACGGCAAACTGTTGACCCTGCAGATCACTCTGCCAGCAGAAAACCAGCAGCAGTCGCAGACTGAGGCAGAAAACATCATTAATACCATCACGCTGAAGTAATCTCAGCGGCGCTGGAATACTGCAAAAGCCCCAGCCATAACGGCAGGGGCTTTTTTCATCTGGACGGCAAACTTACCGGACTTCCTGATGTAACCGTGAGCCGGAGCGGATCCGATGTCGTCCGTCTACAGGCCAGTACGCTCGCGAATATATTTTCGCGCTTTTACCGCATATTCAAAGGGATTAGCCAGCGCCGGATCCTGCTCGGCTTCCACCACCATCCAGCCTTTGTAGCCTGACTCATCCAGCAATTTAAAGACCGGCATAAAGTCGATCGCGCCATCGCCCGGCACGGTGAAGGTGCCTTTTTTCACACCGTCGAGGAACGAAAGCCTCTGGCTTTTCACCTGTGCCACCACCTCATCGCGGACATCCTTCAGGTGCACGTGGTTGATGCGCGGCAGATACTTTTGCAGGATCGCCAACATTTTCGCCTGGCTGCCCTCGGAGTAGTAAGCATGGCCGGTATCAAACAGCAGATAAACATCGTCGTTGGTCAGCTGCATAAACCGATCAATCTCCGCGGTGGTCTGGATCGCCGTGCCCATATGGTGATGCAGACAGACCTGCATCCCCTTTTCTGCGGCCAGCTTCGCCAGTTCGTTGTACCCTTCCGCCGTTAACCGCCACTCTTCATCGGTGAAATGCGGTTTCTCTTCCAGCACTGCCAGCGCGGTGCCCTGGATACTTTTGCTCTGCTCGGAACATCCAATCACCCTCGCCCCCATGGCGTGCAGGAAGTCCCGGTGATTGATAAATTCATCGATGGTTCTCGCCCTGTCGCCGTCAGCAAAAAAGGTGCTGAACCAGGCATTGCAGATCTGGATACCGCGAATTTCCAGCATCGGTTTCAGCACCGCCGGATCGCGTGGATATTTGCTGCCCACCTCGCTACCGGTAAAACCGGCCAGCGCCATTTCGCTGACGATCTGCTGGAAGGTGTTCTCACCGCCCAGCTCCGGCATATCATCATTGGTCCAGCCAATCGGGGCAATGGCCAGCTTCACGTTATTTTTGTTCATTGTCGTGCCTCATCTCGTCAATAAGCCCACGTTCAGCGGTTCAGCAACTCGCGCTCAATCAGCTCGCGGGTTTCCACTGCCTGATGCTTCATTTTTTCCGGATAGCCAAACAGCGAAGAGGCAATTATTGACTCCCCGCCGACCGGGTAAGTACGGTTGGCAAAATCCATCTCGCGCAGAGTCTGGAACAGCGCAGGGAAGTCCACTTCCCCTTCACCAACGCCCACATGCTGGTGAATGGTGGCATCCACGCCCGGAGGGTTGACGATGTAGCGGCAGTGTTTGGTGTGATTCATGGTATCGGCGATCAGCACGTGCGACAGATCGCCACCCGCGTATTCCAGCATAGCTTTCACATCCCCTTTGCCTTTGTCGTAAAAGAAGGTGTGCGGCACGCTGTAAAGATACTTGACGTTCTCACTGCGGAACGACTTCACCAGATCGGCAGTTTCGTTGTTCTCTTCGCAAAAATCCCACGGATGTGACTGAATCTCAACGCGGATCCCCTCACGTTCGATGATGGGCAGCAGTTCTTCCATCGAGCGGTAAAACATCTCCTCGCAGATTTCCGGCTCGTTTGGCGTACCGGAAAGTTCGGTGTTAATTACCTGCACGCCGGTTTCCACCGCAATCTCAATCATGCGCTTCCAGTTACGCACTGCCGCCTGACGGCGGGCTTCATCCGGGCCAGACCAGCGGTACACCACAATGTAAGAAGAGATCTCCAGCCCGGTTTCGCGTAGCGCATTTTTATACTCAGTGATGATCTCGCGGCTGGCTTTCGGGTGCTTGTAGAACGGGTTGATCTGCGGATGCGGCGACTGCTCGATATACCTGTAGCCCCAGTCAGCCACCTGGTGGACCATTTTGGTGATCCCCAGCTCTTTAATGACATCCACATCAAATGCAATCTTCATCGTTGTCTCCCTGATATATCATTCGGCCACTCCCCCCGCACTGGCGAAGGGAGGAAGGAGGCTATTTGGTGTAAAACGCCGGACGTGCTGGCAGCTCAACGGCTTCAATCGTCCCGCTTTCCTGTGCCTTCAGGCAGGCATCTGCCGCCACCGAAGCCGCAAAACCGTCCCAGGCCGACGGACCCTGCAACTGACCAGCCGTCACATCGTTGATAAAGGCCTGCAGCTCAACATCGTAGGCATCGATAAAGCGGTCTTTCCAGTCGGTCAGGATGGTGGTGGAGAGCTTCGCGTCTTTACGCAGCTGTACCGAGGCCGGTTCAGGCAGCTTCGCAATACCGGTTTCCCCGACCACTTCACACTGAATGTCGTAGCCGTACGCGCAGTTCACAAAGATCTCTACGTCGATACGGGTACCCTTCTGCGTTTCAAACAGCACGATCTGCGGGTCACGCAGTCTGGCATGGGTTTTTTGGGTTGAACGAGGGAACACTACCTGTACGGTTTTGTAGTCGTCGTCGGTCAGCCAGCGCAGCACATCCAGCTCGTGGATGAGCGTGTTGGTGATCGCCATATCCGTGGTGTAGTTTTCCGGCACCGTCGGATTACGGTGTGCGCAATGCAGCATCAGTGGCTCGCCAATTTCACCGTTAACAATCACCTGCTTCAGTGCGCGATAACCCGCATCATAAGGGCGCATGAAGCCGACCTGTACCAGACGTTTGCCGTAAGCAATCTCAGCATCCACAATGCGGCGACACCCTTCTGCACTCATCGCCAGCGGCTTTTCACAGAACACCGGTTTACCGGCCGCAATGGACGCGAGAGTGAATTCTTCATGGGTTGGGTCCCAGGAGGTCACCAGCAGCGCATCCACATCCTGTGAGCGGATCACATCGTGGCCGTTGGCGTACACTTCTGCCTCCAGCCCTAAACGGCTGACCACGCCTTTTGCTCCATCAACGTTGAGATCGGAAACCGCAACCACCTTTGCGCCCTGCAGCACTTTGCTGCAACGACGGATATGTTCCTGACCGATCGCGCCGGTACCGATTACGCCAAGTTTCAGAGTCATAAGAGTTCCTTAATGTGTAGGGTTCCGCCCGGCGCAACAGCCCTGCCATTTATCTGCTGGCAGTGTGCTGATGCCCGGCCGCTAAGGTAAGAGTGTGAGGAAACTAGTATTTTCGGGCCTGGTCGATGTGCTCATTAAGCATGCGGGCCACCGCGTCCACGCGGTCCGATCCGGAAACCTGCGCTCCGCCCACGCGCCACCAGCTGAAATATTTGTGCACCATGGTTTTCGGCAGCACCTTGACATCAATCAGCGTGGAAACCGGCGACTGACGCGCTTCTTCCAGCGCCTGTTTAAGCTCTTCAAGCGTGGTGACGCGCCAGGTTTTACAACCGTAACCGGCCGCAATCGCCGCAAAGTCCACCGGGATGAAACCACCGTTCAGCTTGCCGCTTTCGGCATTACGGAAGCGGAACTCGGTGGTAAAGCTGTCCATGCCGTGTTCCATCTGCAGGTTGTTGATACAGCCATTGGTCATGTTGTCGAACAGGATCACGTTAATTTTGGCGTTCTCCTGGATTGAGGTAACAAGCTCGGAGTGCAACATCATAAAAGAGCCATCGCCGACCAGGGTGTAGACCTCACGGTGTGGTTCGGCCAGCTTGACCCCCAGCGAAGCACTCACCTCATACCCCATGCAGGAGTAGCCATACTCAACGTGATAACTGTTGTAATCTTTGGTGCGCCAGACGCGCTGCAAATCGCCCGGCAGGCTACCCGCAGCGGCGACGATCACCGAATCCTTTGGGAGGTTCTCATTCAGCGTACCCAACACGCTGCTTTGGGTCAGAAATGAGTCGGTCAGGCGGTTAAATTCGGCGTACACCGCCTCACGATCGAGATGATCGTCAATCTCCGGTATGAAGCCGTCATTACTGTAGACTGCCTGATAAACACGCTGGGTTTCCTTCAGCAACTTGCTCTGCGCCTGCGACACTTTTTCACCCCAGCCGCTGGAAAAGCCCTGCGCCGCCAGCCGCTCGTTCAGCGCAGTCAGAGCTTCGCGGGCATCGGCGACCACCTGCACAGCATCCAGCTTGTAAGCATCGAAATTACTGACGTTGATATTGATGTAGCTGACATCTTCGTTATGGAAAATCCATTTAGAGGCGGTGGTAAAGTCGGTGTAGCGGGTGCCGATGCCAATAACCAGATCGGCCTCTTTCGCCAACAGGTTGGCCGCCAGGCAGCCCGTTTCACCCACGCCGCCGACGTTGAGTGGATGATCGGAAACGATCGTCCCTTTACCGGCCTGAGTTTCAGCGACCGGGATCTGATGCCGCTCGGCGAACTGGCGAAGCGCTTCGCCCGCTTCAGAGTATTTCACCCCGCCCCCGCAGACGATCAGCGGCTTACGTTTACCGGCTATCAGCTTTAATGCGGCAGCCAGCTGCGCTTCCGTTGGCAAACGGCGATCCAACAGGTGGACCCGCTTCTGGAAGAAATAATCCGGATAATCATAAGCTTCCCCCTGCACATCCTGTGGCAGGGAAATTGTTACCGCGCCGGTTTCCGCCGGATCGGTCAGGACGCGCATGGCATTAATACAGGCGGTCATCAGTTGTTCCGGACGATTAATCCTGTCCCAGTATTTGCTCACGGCGCGGAAGGCGTCGTTGGTACTGATGCTGAGATCGTGACTCTGCTCGATCTGCTGCAACACCGGATCGGGCTGGCGGGTAGCAAATACGTCGCCCGGTAGCAGCAGTAAAGGAATACGGTTTGCAGAAGCCGTCCCAGCTGCGGTGATCATATTGGCCGCGCCGGGCCCCACGGATGAGGTGCAGGCGATAATTTCACGGCGCAGTTTTTGTTTGGCATAACCAATAGCAGCATGGGCCATACCCTGCTCGTTACGCCCCTGATGCACCACCAGGTCACCCCCCTCCTGTTCCAGCGCCTGGCCCAGTCCCAGCACGTTACCGTGGCCAAAGATGGCAAAAATTCCCTTCACAAACTTGGTTTCTACGCCATCTACCGACAGATACTGGTTGTCCAGGAATCTGACCAGGGCTTGTGCTGTGGTTAATCTGATCTTAGCCATGTGATCTGCCTTAGCGTTACGGCGATCGACCTGAAGTCAGTCGCCTTTTGCATATATGGTCGCCAGGTTGAGCGGTGAATCGGCGACGGCTGTCAGTGAAACGTGAGGCGATTATAAACAAATATTTTTTTCACTAAATACAATTACAGAAGAAACATTTCATTTTGCGAGAGAGATCAAATTATCTAATGAAACCGCTGTCCGTAGGGCGATCTGGCAGGCAAATCGGCAACGCCGAAAGCACGGCTGGCCATAAATAAAAAATTTCGTTTCACTTCAGCATCTTCTCCACTTTCATTCTGCATGATGGCGAGCAGGGTTACACAGCCCTGCAGGCAGGATAAACAGTGACATTTTGATCTGCTGGGATCCTCGTAAGAAGAATTTTATCCATCTCACACTTTCAGGTCATACGTTTCATTTAATATTGAAATTGAAATTTTTATTCTCCATACTGACGCCATGTCAGATCCGGAAGCCGGGAAGGCAGTTCCGGAAGATCCGCTGGAGAAGCGCAGCTGAATTGGCTTATCACAGAAGGAATGAACAGGTATGAGTACACAACAGAAACGGCTTGATGTGATTTGTATCGGGCGTATAGCCGTTGACCTCTACGGCCAGCAGATAGGCGCCAGACTGGAAGACATGAGCACATTTGCCAAATATCTCGGCGGCTCATCCGGCAATGTTGCTTACGGTACGGCGATTCAGGGCCTGAAGTCGGCAATGCTGGCCCGGGTAGGCGACGAGCATATGGGCCGTTTTCTGCGGGAAGAGCTGCAGCGCGTCGGTGCTGACACGGAATGCCTGATCACCGATAAAACCCGCCTCACCGGGCTGGTGATCCTGGGGATCAAAGATCAGGATACCTTCCCGCTGGTGTTTTACCGCGATAACTGCGCCGACATGGGCCTGATACCGGATGATATAAAGGAAGAGTACATCGCCTCTTCCCGGGCTGTGGCCGTGACCGGTACCCACCTTTCTCATCCGGATACGCGCGCCGCCGTACTGAAAGCGCTGGAAATTGCTCGCCGAAACGGCTTACGCACCGCGCTGGATATCGATTATCGTCCGGTGCTGTGGGGGCTGACCTCGTTGGGCGATGGTGAAACGCGCTTCATTGAGTCGCAGCACGTTACTCAGCAATTGCAGGAAGTCCTGCACTATTTCGATTTGGTGGTAGGAACAGAAGAAGAGTTTCATATCGCCGGGGGCAGCATTGATACGCTGACGGCGCTGAAAAACGTCCGTCAGGCCACCAGAGCAACGCTGGTCTGTAAACGGGGCGCAATGGGCTGCGTAGTGCTGGAAGAGGAGATCCCGGACAGCTGGGAACAGACCAGACTACAAAGCGGCGTGCGGGTGGAAGTGCTGAACGTACTGGGAGCAGGTGATGCGTTTATGTCCGGGCTTCTGCGTGGCTGGCTGAACGATGAAAGCTGGGAGCAGGCCTGTCGTTATGCCAATGCCTGTGGCGCGCTGGTCGTTTCCCGTCACGGCTGCGCTCCGGCCATGCCAACCAAAACCGAGCTGGATGATTTTCTCAGCCGTGACAAAGAGGTGAAACGTCCGGATCTGGATACCCGCCTCACTCATCTGCACCGGGTCACTACCCGCAAGCAGCAGTGGCCCGAGCTTTGCGTTTTCGCTTTCGATCACCGTAAGCAACTGCTGGATATGGCCAGTGAAGCGGGCGTGGACACCTCACGCCTGCCGGAGCTGAAGCTGTTGTTATTACGGGCCGCCGAAGAGGCCGCCGCCGAAGCCGGGTTAGATCAGCTCAGCGGCATTCTGGCAGACACGACCTACGGGCAACCCGCACTCTACGCCATCACCGGAAAAGGCTGGTGGATTGGCCGCCCCATCGAGCTACCCGGTTCCCGCCCACTGCAGCTGGAACATGGCAACATTGGCTCACAGCTGGTCGACTGGCCGCAGGAACACGTGGTGAAATGCCTGGTTTTCTGTCACCCTCACGACAGCGCAGAGCTTCGGCAGGAGCAGGATGAGTTGATCCTTGATGTGTGGCGGGGTTGCAACAAGAGCGGCCACGAGCTGCTGCTGGAAGTGATCCTGCCGGAAAGCAATCCGGATAAAAAAGAGTCTTACTACCTGGATATCCTCAGCCACTTCTACTCGCTGGGTGTTCAGCCAGACTGGTGGAAGCTACCGCCGCTGCAGCCTGAGAGCTGGCAGGCGATCGGTGGTCTGATCGATCAGCAGGATCCCCACTGTCGCGGTATTCTGCTCCTTGGCCTGGATGCACCGGAAGAGAAACTGAAAGCCGGTTTCGCTGCCGCTGCCAAAGCCCCATGGGTAAAAGGTTTTGCCGTGGGGCGCACTATCTTCGGCCAGCCTTCGCGGCAGTGGCTGCAGGGCGAACTGGACGACCAGGCGCTGATCAACGAGGTCAAAAGTAACTATCTGCGGCTGATTAACGCCTGGCGTGAAGTGCGTCCGGAGAAGTGATGTGTTGCTAAAGGGGCGATCCATTCGCCCTTTTTTCGGCCTTTTCTGCTGAAATTTCCGTGCTTATTTCTCGCCGCGAAGTAAAATTCCCTGCAAAGGATGGGGATCGGCCGCCAGTCTGTGATTTGATTCATATCCTAATGAAATAGATCGCCTGATTTCCGTTAGCAAGTGAAATTTTTTGTTCATTTGGTAGAATACGCCGGATGACTTATTTTCTTAGCGAGCCGAAGTAATGACCAATAACCCGACGCAGCTTTCCCTGTTACAGGACGACATCCGTCGTCGCTACGATACTCTGAGTAAGCGCCTGAAACAGGTGGCTCGCTATATTCTCGACAACAGCAACAGCATTGCTTTTGATACCGTGGCTTCCATTGCCCAGCAGGCTGATGTGCCGCCGTCCACCCTGATCCGCTTCTCCAATGCCTTTGGCTTCAGCGGCTTTAACGAAATGAAACAGGTTTTCCGTCAGCACCTGATGGAAGAGACCGTGAACTATACCGAACGGGCGCGCCTGTTCCGCCAGACAGCCACGGATGAAACGGCCACGCCGCCGGAAAACCCGGCCGAAATCCTTAACGTATTCACCATGGTAAACTCGCAGGCGCTGCAGCAACTGGCAATGCAGACCAATCCGGAGCAGCTGAATAAAGCGGTTGAGCTGCTGAACCAGGCAGAGAATATCTATGTGATTGGCCTGCGCCGCTCGTTCAGCGTGGCGTCGTATCTGACCTACGCCCTGCGCCATCTGGAGCGCCGTGCGTTTCTGATCGACGGGTTGGGCGGGATGTTCACCGAGCAGCTGAGCATGGTCAACCCGAAAGACGTAGTGATTGCTATCAGCTATTCACCTTATGCCCGTGAAGCGGTGGAACTGGTCGAACTGGGTGCCAAACGCGGCGCACACCAGATCGCCATCACCGACAGTCAGGTCAGCCCGCTGGCCGCCTTCAGCGATGTCTGCTTTGTGGTGCGGGAAGCGCAGGTTGATGGCTTCCGTTCCCAGGTGGCTTCCCTCTGCCTGGCGCAAACCCTGGCCGTATCACTGGCGCTGAACAACGTCGAAAAAGCATAAAAAACGGGTGGCATTTCCCACCCGTTTTTCGCGGGCTAGTTTCATTGGCCTGCCTTCAGCCTCAGGCCAGCGGCTTCGCCACTTCTGCCAGGCGCTTTTTCATCTGCCGGTAAGTCTCCACCGCCTATTTTTCAGCCCATGCAGCATCGTCAATTTTTTCGGTTCTGTCGCATTTCAGCACGCCGATCGGCCGACTGTTCGATGGCAACAAAGGGGCTGGCCAGCAGACAATTTTTTGCAGCTAATACACTTATCTACCCGCAGGCGAAGACTGTCGCCCTCTGAGACCAGCGTTTCTCTCAGGCAACTGGCCACACTGGCGCATGATTACAATGGGGGCAGTCGCCGTCAAAACGGTCAGAGTCTGGCGGCTTCTCCGCCGGGCCAGAGAGCAGCAGCAAAGAGAAAGGGAGCAGGAGTGAACAGACTGGAGCGACTCCTCAGGATAATAGCGGCTGCGACCCTGATTACCCTGTCAGGGTGTTTCAGCCTGTCTGAAGGCCTTTCCCTGGCCTTCCAGAGCCGGTTTCAGTAGGCTGCAGGCTATGAATTTGTCATTCAGCTGCCTGGCTTCCGTGGGTAATCTTCACTGTTTACCCAGGCATGATCCTTCTCCCAGCTGAATTTCCATAGCCTGACCGGGCCGGCCATTACGTTCAGATAGTAGTTATCATAACCGGCAAGGGTTGCCACCGGGTGATAACCGCGTGGCACGGTAACCACATCGTGGTTGTAAGCCGCCATGCACTCGTCCAGAGAGCGATCTTCAGTGTAAACGCGCTGCATGGCAAAACCCTGTTCCGGATTGAAACGATGGTAGTAGGTCTCTTCCAGACAGGTTTCCGTCTCTGAATTCTCCTGATCGTGCTTGTGGCTGGGGTAAGAGCTGGTGTCACCTTCGTTGGTATAAACCTCCACCACCAGCAGGCTGTCGGCAGGTTTATCATCCGGGAGAATGTTGTGCACAAGACGCTTATTTCGCCCTTTTCCACGCTGCTCCACGCCGACATCCTGCGGAGCGATCAGTCTGGCTGGCAGACTGCCGTTCCCGGGGGCGCTGCACACTGCCAGCTCCAGGTCGGAATCCGCGCAGACTTCCACTTTATCGCTGTGCGGCACGTACACCGAATATGGCGGCGTACGCTCAAAAGGCGACATCCGCTTGCCAATACCCGTGAACTCGGCATGACGCGTTTTCACCGAAGCCAGCCCGGCGACCAGCACCAGGCACAGCTCTCTGCTGCCACTTTCCAGCGTCAGGGTCTGGCCCTTTTTCAGCTGGTAAGCATCAAAACCAACATAGCGCCAGTGGGCACTTTCTGGCGTGACATGCTGGATGCGTCCCTGCGCATCCGGCTTTTGTACTTTGGAAAGCAATGCCATTCTGCTCCTCCTTTGTCCCTCTGACGGCACGGCCCTTGTGGACTAACGGGCAATGTCAGTGGAATTAAATGACTGAATTATCCGTCCAGGGCGCGCTTAGCCCAGCGTAGGCATACTGAACTCGGAAACGGTTTGCTGACCACTCGGCCAGCGCACCGTGGCTGTTTTCATGCGGGTGTAGAAGCGCACGCCATCTGGCCCGTGCACGTTCAGCGCACCAAATACAGAGCGCTTCCAGCCACCAAAGCTGTGGAAAGCCATGGGCACAGGTACCGGCACGTTAACACCGACCATGCCCGCCTGAACCTCACGAACGAAGTCGCGGCCAGTGTGTCCGTTGCTGGTAAATATTGCGCTGCCATTGCCAAACTCATGGCTGTTAACCAGCTTCAGCGCGCTGGCGTAGTCCGGCGCCCGCATGATGCTCAACACCGGGCCAAAAATCTCTTCACGCCAGATCACCATTTCCGGCGTCACGTGATCGAACAGCGTGCCGCCGACGTAGTAACCCTCGGTAAAACCCGTCACCTGGAAGTCACGACCATCCACCACCAGCGTCGCTCCTTCCTGCTCGCCTTTATCGATGTAGCCAAGCACTTTTTTCTGGTGCGCCGCCGAAACCACTGGCCCCATCTCGTTTTCATCACTGCCTTTGTGGATACCCGGCCCCACCCGCAGCGCTTTGACCAGCGGCGTCAGAGCGGCAACCAGCTTATCTGCCGTGTCATCACCCACGGCCACCACCACCGGCAATGCCATGCAGCGCTCGCCCGCTGAACCAAAGGCACCGCCCATAATGGCGTTAACTGTTGCTTCCAGATCGGCATCCGGCATCACGATGGCGTGGTTTTTTGCCGCGCCAAAGGCCTGTACGCGTTTACCGTAAGCGCTGGCTGTTTTGTAAATATGCTCTGCCACGCCGGAAGAACCGACAAAGCTGACGGCCTGCACGCGCGGGTCGGTATACAGCTGTTCCGCATCCTCATTGGAACAGTGCACTACGTTAAAGACCCCCTCCGGCAGACCAGCTTCCGTCAGCAGCTCGGCCATGCGAACTGAGACCGAAGGATCCAGCGCTGGTGGCTTAAGAACAAAGGTATTACCGCAGGCCAGCGCAATCGGAAACATCCACAGGGGCACCATCGCCGGAAAATTAAACGGAGTGATCCCAGAGACCACGCCCAGCGGCTGCATCAGCGAATAGCAGTCCACCCCCGTGGCAACGTCAGCCGAGTTCTCTCCTTTGATCAGGTGCGGAATACCACAGGCAAACTCCACGACTTCCATGCCACGCGTCAGCTCGCCCAGCGCGTCTGACCAGACCTTACCGTGCTCACAGACGATCAACGCCGCCAGTTCATCCCGGTGTTGCTCCATCAGGGCTTTAAAGTTGAAAAGCACGCGGGCACGGCGCAGCGGAGAAGTGCGGGACCAGTCATCAAACGCCGCGTGCGCTACGCCGATCGCCTTTTCCACTTCTTCCGCGGTGCTTTGCGTCAGTTCACGCACCACTTTGCCGGTTGCCGGATCGTAGACCGGAATGGTTTCATTGCTGGCGCTCAAAGACGTTTTCCCGCCAATAAAGTTTCCTGTAATCGTCATGTTCTGGCCTCTTTGATGGTGATATTCCCTGCAGGCAGCCTGCGTTTCGCATTCGCCCCCTGAGCGGATAAATCCTGTGATGCGTGGAAAGACAGTATTATATTGGAATAAATTTTTCAAATATTTCACTTTAGAAAATTCATTTTTAGCGGCGCAGATCGCATTTTTCCCGTACCGGACCGGGCCACCTGTAAAGGAAACGGGGCGGAAAAAAATAAAGCAAAAAACCCTCTTTTGGTGCGGAATAACGAGCTATTCCCCTGTTCCTGACCCTGAGCCATAACCCAGCAATAACGCTCACAAATGCCTGCAACAACCCGATAATTCACCCTCGTTAAACGAAATTTTGCGAAGCCGATCTAAAAATTTAAATTTCATAATTCATTAAGTATGAAATAAATGTTCTCTTACACCTGTCATGCGGAACTGACCGATCCCACAGCTGGAGTTCGGAACCAGCCGCACCCTACTACCTTGCAGGAGCAATAAGATGGCCATCGACCCAACCCGTTTCTGTATCAACCGTAAAATTGCCCCAAACCTGACTATCGGGCATTTTTTCCAGCTGGTTAACTCACTCGGCCTGAATAAGGTTGAGCTGCGCAATGACATGCGCGGGGGCAAAGTCACCGACAACCTGTCCACTGCTGAAGTGCGTTCGCTGGCAGAGCGCTACAGCCTGGAGATTGTCACCATCAATGCGCTGTATCCGTTTAATCAGCCAGATGATGCACTGATGGACAGAGCCGAAGGGCTGCTGAAAGACGCTCAGGCCACTGGTGCTAAAGCGCTGGTGATGTGCCCGTTGAATGACGGTACACCGGTAACGGCAAATGACACTATCGCCGCGCTGCAGAAGCTGGCGCCACTGTTTGAGAAGTATGGCATTGCAGGGCTGGTTGAGCCTCTCGGCTTCCCGATCAGCTCATTACGCTCGGCAGTGCAGGCCCAGGCGCTGATACGTGATGCCAGCGTGCCCTTCCGTCTGGTGCTGGATACCTTCCACCATCATCTGTATGAGAAGGCTGAAAACGAGTTTGAGCAGGCTATCGACGTTAATAGCATCGGGTTGGTGCATCTTTCAGGGGTGGAAGACACTCGCCCGACAGAGCAACTGACGGATGAAGAACGCATCATGTTGAGCGACGGGGACGTGCTGAACAGCGTCGCCCAGGTGCAGCGGCTGGAGCGTATGGGTTATCGCGGCATTTACGCCTTTGAGCCGTTCTCTTCAATGATGGACAGCTGGAGCGCGGCAGAAATTGAACGCGAAATCCGTCAGAGCATTGCGCTTCTGCAGAACTGAATCCGGCTGTTGTTATCCGTTCCTCTGCTTGATTACCCAGGTCGCCCTTATTATGGCATCTCCACCAGCTCTTCTTTATGCTGCGGCAGGCTGCGGCGTATTTTCACCGTCAGCAGGATCGCCAGACACACCAGCAGGCCGCTGAGCAGGTAAATAACCGGAACGCCAAAGCCGCTCATCACCAGACCGGCCAGCGGGCCGGTGATCCCCAGCGACAGATCCATAAAGGCGGTGTAGGTTGCCAGCGCACTACCCTGGTTCTGCGGCGGCACCGCCTTCACGGCCACGACGCCAACAGCCGGGAAAACCAGCGAGAATCCGGCTCCGGTCAGGAATGCTCCGAGCTTCGCCATCCATGGGTCAACGGCACCCCAGACCAGAAACAGGCCTGTAGCCTCAACGGCGAAACAAATAATCGCCACCGCCAGACCACCATGACGATTAATGGCATTCGGAAACAGCAGACGGGTGCCAACAAAGGCCCCGCTAAACAGCGTCAGCGCCCAGGCAGCGCCTTCCCAACCTTTCGCCTGATAAAACAGCGTGATAAAGGTGGCGATAACGCCAAATCCTGCCGATCCCATGGCGAGGATCAGGCCAAAATTCCACACTTTGCCCAGCACGGCACGGAAAGGCAGCGGTTTACCCTTACTGCTTTTCACCGTCGGCCGCGGCAGCGCGAACAGAATGGCGACCAGGGCGATGGCAATGATAAAGCCAGAGAGCAGCAGCAGGCCGCCCCAGCGATAAATCCCCACGCCCAGCGGTGCGCCAATGGCCATTGCGCCGTAGGTGAAAATGCCGTTCCAGGAGATCACCCGGCCAATATGCAGCGACCCGACCACGCCCACGCCCCACAGCGTGGAGCCCGTTCCGGCAAAGCTCTGTCCCACTCCGAGGATAACCCTGCCCACGCAGAGCAGAGCCAGGCTGAGCAGGGGGACAGCCGCGCCAACTGCCGCCAGCGCATAGCAGACTCCGCTGAGAAAGCAGCCACAGAGGCCGAAAATCACCACTCTTTTCGGCCCCCACAGGTCAGCATAACGCCCGGCATGAGGGCGGCTGAGCAGGGTGGCAAAATACTGCAGACTGACCACCAGTCCGGCCCAGAAGGCGCTGTAGCCCATCACGTCATGGACATAGCCCGGCAGCACCGCCAGCGGTAAACCGATGGTCAGATAGCTGGCAAAATTGAAAATGACCACGGAAATAATGCGCAGATTCAGGCGTAAACCGCCCGGAGCAGGCTCCAGCGCTGGTTGCTCAGGCATGGAAATCAACACCCTTCAGGGAATAACATGAATTTTTACTATAACCTGATTTTTACAAAAAAGGTCAGCACTCAACCTGCCATTGTCCGTGTAGCCATCATTCCGTCACATACCCTTTTTATATGGCACTGTTGCAAAAATCAGGAGGTGATAAAATTATCGCCACCTTTTTGCTGACGGAGCAGCACATGAACCTATTCAAAGGCCGGCATTTTCAGCGTGACATCATCCTGTGGGCGGTACGCTGGTACTGTAAATACGGCATCAGCTACCGTGAACTGCAGGAGATGCTGGCTGAACGCGGTGTCGCTGTCGACCACACCACGATTTAACGCTGGGTTCAGCGTTATGCACCGGAAATGGAAAAACGGCTGCGCTGGTACTGGCGTAATCCCTCCGACCTCAACCCGTGGCACATTGACGAAACGTACGTGAAGGTGAATGGTCGCTGGGCTTATCTTTACCGGGCCGTCGACGGCAGGGGCCGCATCCTCGATTTTTATCTCTCACCGCGTCGTAACAGCAAAGCCGCACACCGGTTCCTGGGTAAGATCTTCAACAACGTAAAGAAGTGGCAGATCCCGCGATTTATCAACACGGATAAAGCGCCCACCTATGGCCGTGCGCTTGCGCTGCTCAAACGCGAAGGCCGGTGTCCGCCAGACGTTGAACACCGACAGATTAAGTACCGGAACAACGTCATTGAATGCGATCACGGGAAGCTGAAACGGATAATCGGCGCCACGCTGGGATTTAAATCTATGAAGACGGCTTACGCCACAATCAAAGATATTGAGGTGATGCGCGCACTGCGTAAAGGCCAGGCCTCAGTATTTTATTATGGAGATCCACTGGGTGAAATGCGTCTGGTGAGCAGAGTCTTTGAAATGTAGGGCCTTTCGGTAACGCAAAGGCTACCTCATCGCGAACTTTGCAACAGTGCCGCCTGACCTAAAGTCGTTTTCTCTTAATCAGCCCGGAATAAGGCGGTATGGTGATCCCGGCATTTAGCTTTCTGCGCTCAATTTCTTGATACCATTCTATCAGGGGGATCAGGTAGGCTGAGGCAGCTTCGGAATGCAGGGGACGGGAGCAGAGTGAACGCCAGTCTGCCGCAGGCTTCCACTGCCCGGGGTGATACCAGTCCTTCGCTCCGGGAATAACAGATACGGCCAGCACAACCCGGTCACGGGTCACGATACGCGGGGCGGGCCAGTGAACCGGTAAAAAATAACCGGGATCCGTCATTTCGACGGGGGGCAGAGAGTAGCTGCTGGTGGAAATGTACAGCTCGGGCTGTATGCCACAAAGATTACAGATAGTTTCTTCTGTGTTCATTACCGTCATGAAAAATTACCCCTTTATGACTGCACGGCTGCTTAAAGTGACCTGAGTTACTGTTTCACGGATATAAGTAACCCCTCAATTAAATAGCCAGTTTATATTCACAAACCGCAATTATCGTATCACCTTCGCTACCGGATCCGCTTTCTGCCCGTTCTGCGTGTTTACCGGAAACGTAACACGCGCCGCAGGGCGGTGAAAGCCGCACTGTGGCCTGATTGATCTGCCTCATTAACCACAACATGAAGTGCCCTGTAATAAGAATGACACATCATGATGTGTTATGAGGCCGGATCCGGGCGGCTGTTGATCAGCAGATCCGCTTCTATCCTTTTGCAGATCTGAGAGTAATATAAGAGACGAAAGCATCTGCTTTGCATATCCATATGCTATCCATCTGCATAGTCTGAACATCTGCATATGTGACAGCTATACATATGCAATACATCTACCTATACTTGGCATATACATTTAGGCTGGCCAGCCAGGAGGAAAATCATGAGAACCGTATCCATTTTTAAAAACGGCAACAACCGCGCCATCCGTCTGCCCCGCGACCTGGATTTTGAGGGGGTGAGCGAGCTGGAGATCGTCCGGGAAGGGGACAGCATCATCCTGCGCCCCGTCCGGCCCACTTGGGCCTCGTTCGCGCAGCTGGAAAAAGCCGATCCGGACTTTATGGCGGAGCGCGGGGATGTTGTCAGCGACGAGGGACGCTTTGACCTGTGAACAAAACTTATATGCTCGACACCTGTATCTGCTCGTTCATCATGCGCGAGCAGCCGGAAGCGGTACTGAAGCGCCTTGAGCAGGCGGTGCTGCGCAACCAGCGCATCGTGGTCTCGGCGGTTACCTATGCGGAAATGCGTTTCGGTGCCACCGGCCCGAAGGCCTCGCCCCGCCACATTGAGCTGGTTGACGCGTTCTGCGCCCGCCTCGATGCCATCCTGCCCTGGGACCGTGCCGCGGTGGATGCGACCACGGAGATTAAAGTGGCACTGCGGCTGGCCGGGACGCCGATAGGCCCGAACGACACGGCGATCTCCGGGCACGCCATCGCCGCCGGCGCTGTGCTGGTGACCAACAATACGCGGGAGTTTGAGCGGGTGCCGGGTCTGACGCTGGAAGACTGGGCGAGGTGAGTTGCGGGAGTTCTGTCGCATTAACGGCAACGGTCTGGCAAAAAGTACATTGCCTGTTTTTCAGAGTGCCAGCAGGTAAAACTGCTCTGCAGGGGACAGACCGTCCCCACCCTGATGCTTATACTGCCCCTTGCGTATCATATGGTGAAGCTCAATACCGGCAAGGATGGTTCGGGCTCGTCTAAAAGATTTGAACCCCGTCATCAGCTTTATCCGCCGTTTGATGTTTCGGTGGTCCTGCTCAACCACGTTATTCAGATATTTTTTCTGCCTTACCGTAATCGTTTCCTCATCAGGCCTGTCGGCGTTGAGCGCGGCCAGCACTGAGGTGTTGGCGCCACTTTTATCAATGGTCACCACCTCCGGTTTGATCGCCTTACGGAAAAAGCGTAATGCAGCGGCAGCATCACGTTTGGCAGTCAACAGAAAGTCGACTGTCTGGCCTGCAGTATCGACGGCACGGTACAGATATTTCCACTACCCCCTGACTTTGATGTAAGTTTCGTCCATTCGCCACCGGCGACCCACGGCACGTTATGTCGGCGAAACGCCTTATCCGGCAGCGGTACCAGCCTTATGACCCATCGGTGAAGCGTGGAATGGTCAACGATGATACCCCGCTCAGCCATCATCTCCTCCAGGTTACGCAGGCTGAGGGAATAAGCCAGATACCAGCGGACACACTGAGCAATGATATCGGTGGGATAATGCAGGCGTTTAAAGGATTTTTGGATCAGGGACATGGTCAGGCAGCATCATAAAAAAAACAGCATGTTACCCGACCACCTCTTAATGCGACAGAATCACACCGACGGATAATGCGACGGTGGAGTCCTTCAATGGCAGGCTGCGGCAGGAATGTCTGAACGAGAACTGGTTCATGTCCCTGGAGGATGCCCGGTGCAAAATCGAGGCCTGGCGCATACACTATAACCAGAGTCGTCCCCATTCTGCACTGGGCTGGATGACGCCATCTGAATTCGCCGAGAAATCTGCCGGTTGCCAGAATATGCAACCAACATGAGGCCGGTTATTCCTGATTAAGACTGGAGCATATTCGGGGTCAGGGTCAGAAGCCGGTTATTCCTGATTATGAATGGATCACATACGGGGAGCGGGTCAATGCGACAGAATCATCCTATTTATTAACGGTAAAAAAACTCTGCTTTACTTTGCTTACTTGACTAATGAAGAGGAATGAATGAAAAAAAATCACTGTAGCTTTGGCACTTTCACTATTTATTTCCGGCACAGCATTAGCAGCTGTTGATATTGTGCCAGACGCTGGCCTCACAGGGTATACGATTAAAGACCGTGTATCTATTTCCGGTGTACGTGGCGGTAAGTCTCACGCAGTTGATGCACTGAAAGCAGAGGCCGAAAAGAAAAAAGGTGAACATATTTACATTACATCACTTAGCCAGGCGGGCAATTCTAGCCATTGGCGTGGTACTGCATTGGTGCTAGAAAAATCATCTAATTAACAGAGGCAGATAAGGAAATCCATTGGTTCTATTGCATTAAATTTTTCATGTACAGGAAATTAAAACCATTCGTACTCTATGAATCGGATGGTGAAATTCAACGCAGGCTGGAAGGCTCTACCGGATTAAGGAGGCGTCAGGTTCAGGTTAATGTAGCCTGACACCTCTCTAATCCGAAAGAACCCATAATTTAAGCCTCAGACGCCCCGAAAACCGCAATTCGGGTCAGTCACCCATATTCCCTGTAACGGACGTGAAAACATTGCCAGAACGGCTATTAGACTCACCTCAATGGAGACTGACCAGCATATATGGCCAATCAATTCACTCCAGAATTCATAACCATTGAGTTTCCAGAGCCAGCCTGCCTGCCCACTAAGATAGGCGGGATGCCTGAATCCCAGAGCAGGGATAAGTAAGCCATGCATCACCAGGGTAATCACAATCCCATAAGCTGCTCCATACCAGAGTCTGATTCTTGGCAAAAAGGCAGACACCAGAACGTAAACACCCGCAAAAATGAAACTAAATAACCAGTGATAAAGCATGACCGCACCAGGTACTGTAATGCCCTGATAAACATAATCCATTGAGTGGGAATTGATGCCCAGCGGGCCGAGCCATGCATCAATATTCAGTGCAGGTGGAGACACCTCACCGGCTATACGTGGCGGCATATTAGCCTCGGTACCAGACTTGACCAGAGAGCTTATCGCTCCGCCAATGAAAGTGGCCCACAACAAAATACGCAGATTAATTTTGTTAAAAATTCTCATAACAACATGACCTTTAAGAAGAACTTGAACACTCATTATACCTCATTATGCCGAAACTATTGCACGAGCAGTGCTGACAGAAGATCAGGCAAGGTGGAGGGTTCTCGGTCCTGGTCGGGTTACCCGGCGTCAGTGCCAGCACGCCGCCAAACTGCGGCGTCGGGTAGAGACATAACATTGCTGTCATTCCTCCCCCTAAGAACGGTACGTGCGGGTTTCCTGCATACCGCTCAGGCCTTTCAAGGCTCTTTTATTTAGAGCCGGATTCGTTTGCATGCAATTGCCGATGACAATTAGGAGGCAATTTCATGCAAATTTCGTGATGGGTAGCCTTTATCTTTACTGAAAGACCTTATATTTCAAGGTATCTGCTCACCAGCTGCATCTCGCCCAAGGGATCACCGTAATTCCGGTACTTAATGTGTCGGTATTCAACGCCAGGCGGACACCGGCCTTCGTGTTTGAGCAGAGCAAGCGCCAGCTATATGTCGGAGCTTTATCCGTAATGATGAAACGCGGGATCTGCCATCGTTTCACGTTGTTTAAAATTTTGCCCAGGAACCGGTAGATAGCTTTGCTGTTAAGGCGTTGAGAGAGATAAAAATCAATGTTGCGCCTCTGCCGTCAACAGCATGGTTCAGGTAAGTGCATCGGCCATTAACTTTTATATATGTCTCATCGAGATGCCAGGAGCAGAATCCTGAAGGGGTTCGGCAGTACCAGCTCAGTAGTTTTTCCATTTCGGGTGCATAGCGTCGAACCCAGCGATAAATTGTGGTGTGATCGACACTCACACCGAGTTCGGCCAGCATCTCCTTCAGTTCACGATAGCTGATGCCATATTTGCAGTATCAACGTACTGCCCGCTGAATAATGTCATGATTGAAATGCCGGCCTTTGAATGGATTCATGTGCTGCTCCGTCAGCAAAAGGTGTCCATAATTTTATCACCTCCAGATTTTTGCAACAGTGCCCAACAGAACCATATTTTTACCCTTTCGCCCGCTTTCAGTCGCATTGCCCCGAATGTTCACTATTATTAGGTTGAGGCTGTGATTTGTTTACCCGTATTTGTGCAAAAATTTTCGCTAATTCAACAATCCATACTGGAGAGTATTATCAAAATGAACCAACCGACTCAACCCTCACGCCGTACAATCCTGAAAAAAACATTTGCTGTTTCTGCCCTTTCGGTCACAGGAATGGCAGTCTTATCAGTGCCCTTCATCTCTTTTGCGGCATCACTCAGCAAAGATGAACGTGATGGCATGACACCGGATGCTGTGATTGAACATTTTAAGCAGGGTAACCTGCGCTTCCGGGAAAACAGGCCGGCTAAACATGATTATCTGGAGCAGAAACGCAGCAGCGCTACTGGTCAGTATCCAGCTGCTGTAATCCTGAGTTGTATTGACTCACGTGCACCAGCAGAAATTGTACTGGATGCAGGGATTGGCGAAACGTTTAATTCCCGTGTTGCAGGGAATATCAGCAATCGCGATATGCTGGGCAGCATGGAATTTGCCTGCGCAGTTGCTGGCGCGAAAGTGGTGCTTGTGATGGGACATACACGTTGCGGTGCTGTTCGTGGTGCTATTGATAATGCTAAATTAGGTAATCTGACGGGGCTGCTGGATGAAATCAAACCTGCGATTGAAAGAACAGAGTACAACGGTGAGCGTAAAGGTAGCAATTATGATTTTGTTGATGCAGTAGCCCGAAAAAATGTCGAGCTGACCATTGAAAATATCCGCAAAAACAGCCAGGTACTGAAACAGCTGGAAGACCAGAAGAAAATCAAAATTGTTGGCAGTATGTACAGCCTTGTTGGCGGCAGGGTTGATTTTTTTGAAGTATAAAGTGTGTAAGTACCCCGGTTAACCGGACCATTCACATTTAGAGATCTTCCGGCATACTGATTATGTCCCCGGAGGAGATCGCCATGCGCAAAGCACGATTCACCGAACACCAGATCATCGCCGTTCTGAAGTCCGTCGAAGCCGGACGCACCGTTAAAGACGTCTGCCGCGAGGCCGGGATCTCTGAGGCCTCTTACTACAACTGGAAAGCGAAGTTCGGCGGCATGGAAGCCTCTGATATCAAAAAGATGAAAGACCTGGAAGATGAAAACCGCCGGCTGAAACAGATGTTTGCGGACCTGAGTCTCGAGTGCCGCGCCCTGAAAGACGTTATTGAAAAAAAGCTTTAAAACCAGCGATAAAGCGTGAGCTGGTCAGCTATCTGACCGCGCAGTTTGCCATGAGCTTACGTCAGGCATGCAGGATATTGTCGCTGAGCAGGACGGTATTTCGTTATCAGCCGGATACGCGACGTGATGAGCCGGTGATTATGGCGCTGACCGTGGCGGCTGAACGCTATCCGCGATACGGATTTAAAAAGCTTTTTCAGGTGCTGCGCAGGCAGGGCAATACATGGAACCATAAAAGGGTTCACCGTATTTACTGCCTGCTGAAACTGAATTTTCGCCGTAAGGGAAAACAGCGCCTGCCGGTGCGTAATCCGGCTCCGCTGGCGACGCCGGAGGCGATGAACCAGAGCTGGTCCATYGATTTTATGCACGATGCGCTGGTGTGCGGCAGGCGCTTCAGAACCTTCAACGTGGTGGATGATTTTAACCGCGAAGCACTGGCGATCGAAATTGACCTGAATATCCCGGCGCAGCGGGTCGTGAGAGTGCTGGACAGGATCGTGGCAAATCGCGGATATCCGCTGAAAATGCGGATGGATAACGGTCCGGAGCTGATCTCGCTGACGCTGGCACAATGGGCAGAAGAACATGGTTTGATGCTGGAATTTATCAGGCCCGGTAAGCCCACGCAGAATGCCTTTATCGAACGGTTCAACCGTACGTACAGGACAGAAATACTGGATTTTTATCTGTTCAGAACGCTGAATGAAGCACGGGAAATTACAGAACGCTGGCTGGCTGAATATAACAGCGAGCGCCCTCATGAATCCCTGAATAACCTGACGCCGGAGGAACACCGGCTGATGGCGGAGAAACCGGAAATCTCAAAAAGTGCCTGGAACTAAAACAGGTGTACTTACAGAAATGCGTCTGGTGAGCAGAGTCTTTGAAATGTAGGGCCTTTCGGTAACGCAAAGGCTACCTCATCGCGAACTTTGCAACAGTGCCCTTAAAACAGATCGGCGAAACTCTGGAACCTGCTGCCCGCGTACACGGTGCCAGCGCTTTGCAGGCGCTGCGTCACATTATTTTGCCGCTGGTCTTCCCCAGCCTGCTGGCTGCGATGCTGATGGTGTTTGCCATTGCCTCCCGCGAGCTGGTGACTTCCCTGCTGCTGGCCCCGGCCGGTACACAAACCGTCGCGGTCTTTATCTGGCGCCAGTTTGAACAAGGGTCGATCGGGCAGGGAATGGCAATGGCCAGTATCGCGATGATAGTCAGCCTGATGCTGATGCTGATCGCTCTGGCTATGATGCAGCACCAGCAAAAAGCCTCGGAACATTCCTGAAATCAACCTGTTACTCTCTGCGGCCGCTACACTTATCGGGCAAACTGACTACGTGGAGAGGGAATGAGCGAGCTGCAGCAGGAGAAAATGGGGCAGAATATGCTGCTGAAAATGGCCACCCTGGTGGTGATCCTTGCGGGCATCAAGACGGCATCAGAGATCCTGGTGCCGTTTTTACTCGCCCTGTTTCTGGCTATCGTACTCAATCCGCTGGTGACAATGCTGATGCGTCGCGGCGTGCGGCGCGGGCTGGCGATTGCGCTGGTCATGGTCGCAGTGCTGATTTTTATCGCCCTGCTGGTGGCGATGATCGCCGGGTCAGTCAATGAATTTAGCAATATCTACCCGCAAATCCGCGAACAGATGGAGCATAAGCTGGCCATCGTGCAGCATTTTGCCACCCCTTTTCATATCAATTTATCGACCGACCGTATCGCCGAACGGCTCGATCCCAGTTCAATGATGAACGTCGCGACCACGGTGCTGAGCCAGTTCTCCGGCGCGATGACCAACATCGTGCTGCTGCTGATGACGGTCGTTTTTATGCTGCTGGAAGTTCATCACCTGCCCTACAAACTGCGCTTTGCGCTGATTAATCCCAAGATCCGCATCGCCGGGCTGCATAAGGCGTTAAAAGGCGTGACGCACTATCTGGCGCTGAAAACGCTGATCAGCCTGATTACCGGCGTGGCGGTATTTCTGGCCCTGACGCTACTGGGCATTAAGTTCGCGCTGCTGTGGGGCGTGGTGGCCTTTCTGCTTAACTTTATCCCCAACATTGGCCCGGTCATCGCTGGTATCCCTCCGCTGATTCAGGCGCTGCTGTTGAATTCTGTTTTTGACGCCGGGATGGTGGCAGCACTGTTTATCGCCATTCACATGCTTTTTGGTAATTTGCTGGAGCCACGGGTGATGGGTAAAGGCCTGGGGCTCTCCAGCCTGGTGGTGTTCCTGTCGCTGATCTTTTGGGGATGGCTGCTTGGTCCGGTTGGCATGCTGCTTTCTGTCCCGCTCACCAGCGTGTGTAAGATCCTGATGGAAACCACGCCGGGCGGCGCCAAGCTCGCTATTCTGCTGGGAACCGGCCGCCCTAAATTGAGAGAGGTCAGTCGACGATAAACAGTTGCGCACCGCTGTCTGTCCAGGAGCGATGCGCTTCGGCATCGTCCGCCACCTGGTAACTCATACCGGGAGTCAGCGTGAAAACGCGTCCATCATCCAGCTCAGTGTGCAGTTCACCGGAAAGACACAGCAGAATATGCCCTTTTGAACACCAGTGATCGGCCAGATAACCTGGTGTGTACTCCACCATTCGGACGCGAACATCCCCGAAATGCTGAGTTCTCCACAATGCGCTCCCTTTCTCACCCACATGTTCTGTTGCTGCCAGCGCTGACCAGGCGGTGGTACCAAACGGAATATCACTCATCTTCATCGTTATCCCCTTTTCTTGTGTTTTCAGCAGATTAGCAATCACTAAAACAGCCTGTACAGAGTCTTTAAATCGTTCAGTCGCCCGTGTTAGTGAGTGCTTACAGGGGCGTTTCAGTTCGGGGGGCTGTCCATCCTGAGCCATGGATAAAAAGCAGAGTTGCCCGTTATCTCTCTCCTCCCTCCGTAGAGTTGCCTACAATTCACTCAGCGGCAGGCTGTCGATGCGTATTTCCGCAGCATAAATAATGACCAGGGGAAAGTCTTTCGTTATTGGCGCTCAGAGCCATGCTATTTTATCACCACTGCGACCATGTCGGGACAGCCGGGTGACAGGGGAAAAAAGTGCAATCACAGCTCAAGAAGAGGCTTGAACGGAAGGGACTGCTGCTCGCCATTGCGTGCCTGCTGCCGCTGATCCTGTGCATCGTCTTTACCTTTATCGACGCACGACAAATCGTTCAGAGACAGCAGGCTGTCACGGCATCTATGCTGCTTACTCAGGCCGAATCCATCAGCGATCAGGCGTGGAATATGGTTGGCCAGCTGCGTCAGTTTGCCGGTGCCAGCTGCAGCGATATCAATAACAATTTAATGCATCTGGCCGCGCTTTATCCTTATTTTCGCTCTATTGGCGTCATGCAAAGTGGCGAATTCACCTGCTCCTCCGCCTTTGGCAGCCTCAATGGCAATTTGACTACCATGATCCAGCGTCAGCCGCCCGAGCACAGCAAAGCGTGGTGGATGTTGTCGATTGCCGGAACCTACGCGGCGAAAGACCGTCCGGCGATAATTTTTATACGCGACACGCCCAGCGCGTTTAGCAGTTATGCGGTGGTCGATGGCCAGTATCTGCTGGACTTTATGCATGCCGTTGGCAAGAGCCACGGCTATAACATCGAGCTGCAGTTTGGCGGCGGTTATAATATTGATGGCGGCTACAAGTCCCCGGCGGGCTCCTCTTTACTCAGGGCCTCCACGCTGATTGTCACCTCAAAGCGTTACCCTATTGTCGCCCGTGTGACCTCTCCTCCCACCGATACCGCCCTGACCTGGCGACAGGGCCTGCTGACTTTTATGCCGATGGCGGTGATCTTTTCGCTGCTGCTGATGACGGTGACCAACAACTGGCTGCAGCGCAAATTATCCATGCGCGACCAGCTGCAGCGCGCCATTAAACACCGGGAATTCTCGGTGAGCTATCAGCCGATTTATCACATCGTAAACCAGACTTACGGCGGTGCCGAGGCGCTGATGCGCTGGCAGTTACCCAACGGCAGCTGGGTCCGCCCTGACATGTTTATCGCGGCGGCGGAGTCAGAAGAGATGATCGTGCCGCTGACCCGTCACCTGATGGACCTGATTGCAGAAGATGCGCAAAACTGGACGCTGCCACCGCGCTTCCACCTCGGGATAAACGTCGCCGCCGAACATATCCAGCACCCTGAATTTGTGGAGGACATCCGGAAATTCGCCTCGCGCATTGCCATGCACCAGCTCAGCCTGACGCTGGAACTGACCGAGCGCAGCCTGATTTCCGAAGGTGATGAGGTGGTTCGCAAGCTGCAGCAGCTGCGCAGCGAAGGTATCCATATTTCCATCGACGATTTCGGTACTGGCCACTGTTCGCTCTCCTACCTGCAAACCTTCCCGCTTGATTACCTGAAAATCGATCGTGGCTTCGTCAACGCCATCGAATCACTGACGGACGAAACGCCGGTGCTGGACGCCATCATTATGCTCAGCAAGAAGCTGAAGCTGTCGATCATTGCCGAAGGCGTGGAAACGCCGCTGCAGTTGGCCTATCTGCAGGCGCGTGGTGTGGACTATATTCAGGGCTATCTCTACGCGCGTCCGATGACCAGTGAGGCCATGATGGCGTGGATAAAATCCGCAGACCAGCCGTTTACACCGCAGCAGCCAGGCTGAAGAGGAGAAATGGATGAAGTGTATTATTCTCGATGATTATCAGTCTGTTGCCCTTTCATGCGCGGACTGGGCAGCACTGCAGCCCGGGGTGGAAACTCACGCTATCAGCCAGCATTTCAGCAGTCGCGAGGAGCTGGTCATGGCACTGCAGGAGGCGGAAATTGTTATTATCATGCGTGAAAGAACACCCTTCAGCGGCGATTTGTTCGCCCGGCTACCCAGGCTGAAATTGCTCGTCACCTCCGGTATGCGCAATGCGGCGATTGATCTGCAGGCCGCCAGCCGCCACGGCGTGGTCGTTTGCGGCACCGCCAGCGGCTCTGAAGCGCCCACCGAACTGAGCTGGGCACTGATCCTCGGCCTTTGCCGCCATCTGGTGACCGAAAACACCGCGCTGTGCGATAACGGGCCCTGGCAGCAAACGCTCGGCATCACGCTGCACGGTAAAACTCTGGGGCTGATTGGGCTGGGCAAAATCGGCGAACAGATGGCGCGAATTGGCCAGGCTTTTGGTATGGAAGTTTGCGCATGGAGTCAGAACCTCGGGGAGCAGCGAGCGGCAGAGTGTGGCGTGCGCCTGATGCCGGACAAAGCGTCACTGTTACAACACAGCGATGTGGTTTCGCTGCATCTGGTACTCAGCGAGCGCAGCCGCCATATTATCGACGCAAAAGCATTAGGGCAGATGAAACGCACTGCGCTGTTGATCAACACTTCCCGTGCCGGGCTGGTTGATCAACAGGCGATGATAACTGCGCTGAGTGAGAAACGAATTGCTGGCGCCGGCGTGGACGTATTCGGCCAGGAGCCATTGCCTGCCGACAGCCCGCTGAGAACCTTGCCCGGCCTGCTGGCAACACCGCATCTGGGTTATGTCGCCGACACTAACTATCAGCGCTACTTTTCCCAGGCGGTGGACAATATTCAGGCCTGGTTAGCGGGCAACGTAATACGTCAATTGAATTAATTCATTCTGCCGGCCGCCGGACAAATTTTGTCGACGGTCTGTTAATCAGATCCGACGTTTTAATGCCGCGCGTAATGCCACATCCAGTGTTTCATCCGCAGCCGCAAATTCGGCCTGAGTTTTCGCTGTTATCCCGACAGCTTCACGTCTTGCTTCAACTCGCTGATGAATTCGCGCCAGAGTGGGCATGATATGATCGGCCAGTTGCTGATATTCCTGATAAATCTCACGATTTGCCGCGCAGCCACTCTGCTGCGTTAACGTAAGTCCCAGAGCCTTAAAGCGTGCCACCACGCCGCCAGGACGACCCGGCAGATCCGCAGCCTGACGGTCTAGTGTCTGCCGCCAGCATCTTAAATTATCGTCAACGCTGTCCAGCATATTTAGCCAGTAATTTTCAAAATTTGGTTTTATTTTTTTAAGCATGGCAGGCTCCGCAAAAATGCGGCAGGCAGTATTACCGATCGTGCCTGAGGGCGCAACAATAAACTGATTGATGAGTCAGAGACTAATTTCACTGCACTTTTAATTAAAATAGCCAGGAGAAGCTCTTTTATTATCCACTGTTATTCTTCCTGTCAGAATTCATGATCAGAAATGCCGGACTTACCCTGCGGCAACACAGCCACGCCCCCTGGGAGCACTTTTTCTGTGCAATCAGTGATGCCATGCTGACAGCGTTGTTTAACCCGTTGCTTAACAAGTTAGCTAATCTGATTTCAGGTAGAAATTATGTTACATGGCGAAGAGGCGATATACTCAGTGCAGACGGAAATCTGTTGAGGGGAGCTCATCCCCCCATATTTTGCTGTCAGTGGGGTCAGAGATCCTGCGCAATTTGACTCGTTTCGCCTGTCACAAGAGACTCAGTTACGGCGAACGGGCAATAAATCTAATTTGAAAACAGTCAATTACAGGGTGTTTTATATGAAGCTACGTAGGAAGCGTGTTAAGCCGATTGGCTTAAAAGACGTAACGATCATTGATGATGCCAGGTTACGCAAAGCCATCACAGCTGCGTCGCTGGGCAACGCCATGGAGTGGTTTGACTTTGGGGTTTACGGTTTTGTGGCCTATGCATTGGGCCAGGTATTCTTCCCTGGGGCCGATCCGGGCGTGCAAATGATTGCCGCACTTGCAACCTTCTCGGTACCATTTTTGATCCGCCCGCTTGGTGGTCTGTTCTTTGGTGCGCTGGGTGACAAATACGGCCGCCAGAAAATCCTCTCTGTTACCATTGTGATCATGTCGGTCAGTACCTTCTGTATTGGCCTGATCCCTTCCCACGCCTCGATAGGCATCTGGGCACCCATCCTGCTGTTGCTGTGTAAGATGGCGCAGGGCTTCTCGGTCGGCGGTGAATATACCGGCGCGTCCATTTTCGTCGCCGAGTACTCTCCTGACCGCAAACGCGGTTTTATGGGCAGCTGGCTGGACTTCGGTTCGATTGCCGGTTTTGTCCTCGGTGCCGGACTGGTGGTGCTGATCTCCACGGTGATCGGTGAAGCAAAATTCCTCGAGTGGGGCTGGCGTATTCCGTTCTTCGTCGCGCTACCGCTGGGCTTCATCGGGCTTTATCTGCGTAACGCGCTGGAAGAGACACCGGCGTTCCAGCAGCACGTCGACAAGCTGGAACAGGGTGACCGTGAGGGCCTGGCTGCAGGTCCGCAGGTTTCATTTAAAGAGATTGCCTCCAAACACTGGAAAAGTCTGCTGGCCTGTATTGGTCTGGTGCTCTCCACCAACGTCACCTATTACATGCTGCTGACCTACATGCCCAGCTACCTGTCGCATAATCTGCACTATTCCGAAGATCATGGCGTAATGATTATTATCGCCATCATGATCGGGATGCTGTTTGTGCAGCCGGTGATTGGTCTGATGAGCGATAAGTTCGGTCGTCGTCCGTTCGTGATCGTCGGCAGTATCGCACTGCTGGTGCTGTCGATTCCCTGCTTCATGCTGATTAACAGTAACGTGATGGGCCTGATTTTCGCCGGTCTGTTGATCCTTGCAGTGGTGCTGAACTGCTTCACCGGGGTAATGGCTTCCTCGCTGCCAGCAATGTTCCCAACGCATATCCGTTACAGCGCGCTGGCCAGTGCCTTTAATATCTCGATTCTGGTTGCCGGTCTGACGCCAACGCTGGCCGCCTGGCTGGTGGAATACACCACTAACCTCTATATGCCTGCTTACTATCTGATGATTGTAGCGGTAGTGGGTCTGGTGACCGGTATCATGATGAAAGAGACTGCCAACATGCCGCTTCGTGGCGCCACGCCTGCGGCCTCTGATATCGCGGAAGCGAAAGAGATCCTGCAGGAGCATCATGACAATATCGAAACAAGGATCGAGGAGATTAACGAGCAGATTGCTGAGCTGGAAGAGAAGCGTAAGCACCTGATCAATCAGCATCCGCATATCAACGAATAGCGTTTACTGTGCCGATAAGCCCCGGTCATCCGGGGCTTTTTTTTATCTGCAGATCAGGGCTTCGTCCAGTAGGTGCCTGTTTCCGCAACGGGCAGGAAGTGGCGATTCATTTCATCCAGCGTTTTAGCCGGGTCGAGGTCGCTGAACAACTGAGGGTGAAAAGCTTTCGCAAAAATTTCCACATCCAGCAGGTGCCACGGGCTCATGTAGAAGTTGTGCCATACCGCCAGCGCTTTGCCGTTACGGATCGCGGGCAGTTGTGAAAGCAACGTTTCCCGCTTCAGCGCCTGAGCAAAGCTCTGTTGTGCCTGCCGGGCGTCGATCTGCGGCCCAAGCTGCAGCTGCTGAACCTGCTCCGGTCCCGCCATGCCGGTCGCCAGGAACACGTCCGGGTTAGCGGCGATCACCGCTTCCGGACTCAGCTGTCCGAACACGCTGCCAAAGCGGCCAGCGGCAATATTGTTACCCCCGGCAAAGTTCAGTAAATCGGCCAGGTTGCCGTGTCCGACGGTGGTACAGCACTCCTCCCGACGGCCAATATGCAGCTGCAGCATCACGCTGGGTCGGGGCGGGTTCGCCTGCTGCAGTCGGTCGCGGATCAGATTCATATGCTGCTGATAGAAAGTGATAAACCGCTGCGCTTTTGCCTGATCATTCAGTGCTTCACCCAATATTTTCAGGCTGGGCACGGTATTATTCAGTTGGTCCACACGGGTATCGATATAGATAACCGGGATCCCTGCCCCGGTCAACTGCTGCAAAAAGCTGTCGTGGTTACTTTCCTGTTTGGCATAGACCGGCAGGATCACCAGATCCGGCCGCAGCGCGATCACCTTCTCCACGCTGATTTGCGCATAGTTGGCCTGACCGACGATCGGGATCTTTTTCATCTCCGGGAAAGCCGCACTGTAGCGATCCCAGGTCTGCCGGTCGAGCCGTTGCAGATCGCCCGGCCAGCCCACCACGCGTTTCACCGGGTTGCCCTCTTCCACCAGCGCGAGGGAGTAAATCATCCTGCCCTCACCCACCACAATTCTCTGCGGGTTGTCAGGGATCTCAACTTTACGCTGCAAAATATCGGTAAGGGTCTTCGCCTGTACCAGGCTGCTGGCCAGCAGCAGCAACAAAAGAAGCGTTTTTTTCATCTCAGTCCCCCGATCAGAAGTCGACAGCGGCCTGCAGGTAGATCTCACGCGGATCCCCCTCGATCACCCGGAGGTTACCGGCACTGGATTCGTAATATTGTTTATTAAACAGGTTGTTGATATTGAGCTTCAGCTGGGTGTGTTTACCCACCAGCTTGCTGTCCCAGGCGATGAACGCATCGGCTACAGTGTAATCAGGCATGGTAAAACTGTTTTCCGGATCGCCCGCCCGGCTGCCGACATAGCGGCCGCCACCGCCCACGCGTAGCTCACCCGGCAGCCAGGAGAAGCGCAGAGTGTGGCTCAGATAGAGGCTGCCCATATGGGTTGGTGCGTTGACCAGGCGATTACCGACATTGTCCGGATTGGTGTTGTCCTCAACAATTTCGGTTTTGTCATAGCTGTAGTTGGCAATCAGGTTCCAGTCCTTCACCAGCTCGCCGTTAATCTCCACTTCCGCGCCGCTGGATCGCGCTTTCGGGATGTTGCGCGTCACACCGTTGATAAACACAGACATATCGTCCTCATCTATGCGATACAGCGCCAGGGTGGCGGAAACGGCGGGTACAACCTGCCATTTCGCACCCACTTCATAGGTGGTGCCTTTCTCGGTGGAAGCCACGTTGCCATCATCATCGGTCTGGGTTGATGGAGTGAACGAACGGCTGTAGCTGCCGTACAGCGAGAGATCCGGCAGCGCTTTATAGACCAGCCCCACCTGTGGCAGGAAGGCATCCCCGCGGTCGTTCAGCGTGGTTTGCGGATCGATAAACCCGTTGCTGGCGGTCTGAGTATAGCGCTGGTAACGGCCACCCAGCACCGCTATCCACTTGTCGTTGAGGTGAATACTGTCTTTGGCGAACAGCGAACGACTGTAAAGGTTAGTGCGCAGATTACTGATCGAATCGCTGTAGGTGCTGCTGCTGATCACCGGCTCTTCGCCGTAGACCGGATCGTACATATTGAAGGTTTTGGAAACCTTCCCGCGATATGAGTATGCCTTGTAGGTTTCGTCCTGCTCGTAATCAACACCGAGCATCACATCATGCTGCATTCCCCAAATTTCCGGGCTGCCGCCGATGTCCCATGACAGGTAAGTTGTCTGGTGGTTAAACCCGCGGTTGGCATCGGCACGGCGGGAAACAATGCCTGTCGTGGTGTCAATGGCAGTGGCCCGCACTTCGTTACTGTCATAGCGGCGTTGCATCCAGGCGTAGTTGAAATGGGTATCCCAGGTATCATCCAGCGTGTAAGCGTAATTGAAATTCAGGCGCTTGTTCTTGCCCCAGGCGTGGTTAGCGCTGTCGTCCAGACGCTGGTTGTAAGGGATATTAACCGGCTTTTTATTGATAAAGGCGGTCCCACGGTCGTACGGTACATCGTATTTGTATTCAACATAGCTGAGGTTGAAAGAAGCTTTCTCACCGAACCAGCTGAGTGACGGGGCGATCAGCGTATGCTCGTTCACGCCGAAATTGCGCCAGTAGTCTTCACGCTGACGTTCGGCAATCAGGCGGAAGGCGAAGCCATTGCCCAACGGACCGGTTACGTCAACGGTTCCCGTGCCACCGCCGTAGCTGCTGGTGCCGCCGCTGATGTGGGTGTTCCACTCATACTGCGGTTTCTTGCTGACCAGGTTAATCACCCCGCCAGGGTTAAGGATGCCGTACAGCAGCGAGGCCGAGCCTTTCAGCACTTCCACATGATCGATGGTGGAATCCATCGACAGGCCCTGATTGCTGCGCACGCCGTCGAGAAAGATCGAACCGTCGGAATTGGCACCAAAGCCGCGCTTAACAAAACCATCTTCCGTGCCGCCCAGGGTATTGCCCTGAGTCACGCCACTGACAAACTTTACGGCGTCATTTACGGTTTTAACCTGATAATCCTGCATCACCCGTGGCGTGACTACGCTGATCGATTGCGGCGTTTCGTTACGCGGTGCAGCCGTTTTAGTTGCCGTCGTAGCGCTGTCCTGGCTGTAGCTGCCGCCCGTGCCGGGTTGATCGGCAGTCACGGTGAGGGTCTGATCTTTGGCCGTTTCTGCTGCCAGTGCGGTACCGCTGCTGAGTAGCGAGGCAAAAAGAATAAAGTGTATTTTCCCGGTGAGGCGATTGAAATGAGCGAATGGCAATTTCATAAGTTGGCGCGCAAGTGAGTTGTTTTTTGTGCGCGAATGATAATTAGTTTCATTGGTGTTATCAATTGCATCACCAGTGTCATTTCGTCACTACTACATTTTCCTCCTGTCAGAATAGAAATGCCTGCCAGCAGCCCCGAAGGGCGCAATGGCAGGCATCCGTTTTTTACCGCTACTCTCTCTGTCAGAACTGGTATTTGACGCCCAGATTGCCGGTGTAGCCTTCAAAGCCCTGACCAAAACTGTGTGAATAGGTGGCTTCAGCGTACAGGTTAAGCTGGCTGGTGACCTTGCCGCTGATCCCTGCTCCCGTGCGCCACACGCCTTTACGCACGTCCGGCCTGAGAGTTTCGCCATTCATATCCACACCCGGCGTGCTGCCCAGCTGTTGGATCACATCGGCTTTAACGTAAGGCTGGATCATTGGCGCATCATAGAACAGGCGCAGTCCACCGCGAGCCTGACCGATAAACACATTCTGGTCTTTCAGTTTCACGCCGCTGGCATAGGTCTGGCTGATGTTCATGTACTGCCCCATCAACTGCACCTGCGGTTCCAGCTTGATCTGCTCAGCCAGCGTAAAGGGTTTGCCCACTTCCGCCGACAGCAGTACGGCATAGCTGTCCATTTTGGCACGGGTCAGGCTGGTAAACCGGTTACTGTAGCGGGTCAACTGGCCGACGGTGTCCAGATAGCTGCCGTCGTCATGCCAGGTGGTGAGATAGCCGCCAATACCATACGCCGTGGTGTCTGTTTTACCCACGTCCACAGAGAGCCCAGGCCGTGCACTACGGGCGTTATCCTTGTTGCTGCTGTGCTGACGCCCAAGCGTCAACATCGGACCGGCTTTGACGTGCCAGTTGTCAGCAAGATCCTTTTTCAGCGTATCGCCGCCCAGCTGAATAAAAGCGGTGTTAACGTCAAAAGCAAAACGCCCGGCAGAGTAGCGATCATGACGACCATAAACCCGGCCCCATGCGGCGCGGTCACCCTGCATCGCACCCAGACGCTCATGGTAGGTGCCCGCTGAAGTGAAGCCATAAGCAGCGTTCAGATAAGGGGCAATCAGGTAGCCTGCCACTTCAGGTCGCCAGGTTTTGTTGTCTGAAGGAGTCTCATCATCAGGTACAACGGCAGCCCCGCCGCCGGCGTCCGAGTTATCTCCATTGTCCGGGGTCTCCGGGTCAACCGGGGTATAGGAAGACTGCAGATACCAGGCGTTACCATTAACCTTGTTCAGAAAGTATTCGTAGTTACCCGCCACCACGCTGTTGTTCTGGGTGAATGTGGCTGACTGGGCATCTCCGGCGACCTGCACCAGCAAGATCCCCGCGTTCGTCTGAGCGCCTTCACCCCCTTTATTATTGATAGTTACACCAAAGCTTCCCGATGCATTGCCCGTCACCAGCACCTGATCGGTCGGCGAGGTGTCATCCCCCAGTTTTGTATTCATGGCAAATGTGCCTGAGCCGGTCAGGTCACCATCAACGGTTAAGGTACTGAATCCCCCATTACTGCTGCTAAAGGTGACCAGGCCATCCTGCTTCAGGTCCTGGAGGTTAGAATTGCCGGTCATCAGCCAGCGGCTGGTCGCGTCGAGTATCAGCTGGCTGACATTTTGCGTGGAGCCGGTCAGCTGCGAATTATTTGCCAGTGAGAGGGTCAGATTATGGTCATAACTGTCAGTGACCACATTACCCAGCAGGGAGACATTGCCATCAGCCGTGGTCTGGAAGTCTGAGTATGTCGTGGTGCCATCCTGATTCTGAAGAGAGACCGCGCTTAACGCCACGCCATTGCCACCTTCAATGACCGTGCCGTTTTTCAGGGTCAGATTTAACGTGGCACCTTTTGCGGTCGCTCCTGATGACACTTCGCTGGTTAAGTTCACGTTATCCAGGGTGACGTTACTGGCTGTGCCGGCGACAGCAGATGTGGCAAACAATCCTGTGGCATCCACTCCAGTAGTCGTAAACTGGCTGTTACTGATATTCAGGGTCGAGGAGTCAGTGGCTAAGCCAAAAGATTCTGTTCCCGCGGTGTCCACCGCAATCCCGTCAGCGTTGATGGTTGAGGCGGCCAGCGCATACAGGCCGCCACTCTGGTTTCCGGAGGTGGAAAAAGTGCTGTCGGTAAGGTTCACCGTGCTGCCGGTATTGGCTACCGCACCATAGGATCCGGCGCCTGAAGTGTTAAATGTCGTCCCGTCAGCGTTAATTACGGTGCCGCTGTTAGCCGCAATCAGGCCATACGCACTGTCACCAGTGGTGGTCAGCGTGGAACCCTGTAAGGTGACAGACCCGGTTTTAAATGCAACGGCACCGCTAGCCGAATTGCCGGAGGTGTTCACTTCGGAATCAGTCAGGATCATCACGCCGCCTGCCGTTGCCGCGATACCATAAGCTCCGTCACCAGAAGTGGTAATGCCTGAATCGGTTAGCGTTAGTTTGCTACCTTGTTGATTATTTTGATTGACCACCATCGTGCCATAAGCATTTTTGCCCGAAGTCGTGATATTCAGCTGGCTCCCTTCAGAAGCGGTTTCCGTATAGAAACCGTAGCTGCCCGACCCCGTGGTGGTCAGCGTACTGTCTTTAATGACAGCACTGCCCTTCTGGGCAACAACAGCATGTGCGCTACTTCCTTCAGTCTGAAATGTGGCACCTTGCGCATCCAGCAAGCTTCCTGTCCCTGCCAGCCAGGCACCATACGCCGAGATGCCTTTCGTCAGATAGGTGCCGCCACGGAGAGTTATTTGGGCATTATCTTTATTAGCATCAACAGCATGGCTGACTCCTCCGGTGGTAGTAATATTGACGTTGGTCAGCGTCGTAGTACTGTCCGTCCAGCCTCGTACCCCACCAGAGGCCGAATTTATAGTGCTGTCGGTAAGTTCCAGCGAACTGTTCGTTCCGACCTGGATCGTTGCCACCCCGCCCTGGTTCGTATAGACATTTGAATTGATGGTGACGTTATTCCCCACCAGCGAGCTGTTGGTGAGCGAAATGGCACTGTCACCGCTGCTACTCAGCAGAGTTATCCCCACGTCATTCAACGTTGCGCTGGCACCGCCACTCAGGGTCATACCGCCAATCGCTGCACTACTGGAAATATTGACCCGGTCAGCAGTCAGCGTGCCACCGGCCATTTTTATCCCATAGGCGTTTGCTCCGCCGGGCAGGATATTGACATCGCTGAGCGTCAGACTCGAATTGCTCGCAGAGATACCATGCGCCTGAGAGGCTACCGTCGTAATAACCCCCCCCGTCATCTTCAGGGTCGCGTTATCTGCATAGATGCCAGAAGCAACACTTCCCATCGTGGACAGTGAGGCATTATTCAGTTCCAGGGTTGCCTGGTCAGCCACATAAGCAGCATAGGTTCCAGTAGTCATGGTACTGAATCGTAAATTACTGTCGGTAATCAGCAGGCTGTTCAGCCCCGACGCATAAAGCGGGAAATCAGTACTCTCTGTACTGCTGTAGCCTGAAGTCACCTGCAACGTACTGCCATCATTTACTGTCCAGGGTGAAGCCGCAAAAGTATACAAGGGGAAAAGGGCCAGCGTCAGCACATTAAGGGCAAACGGCCGCGTATAAATAACCATGGAGCTTCCTTTCAATAATATCCACGAAAATGAAAACGATGGAGAAAGAGTCTCTACCTTTTATTGCTGTAAAGTCAGCGAGATGTCATTAATAACAAACGATCTCAAAAGTGAATACCGCGAGAATTGATCGTTAAAGTATTGATAAAAAAAGGCACCCGGCCTGATCTTATTATGGATCGCACCTGATTCAATTGCTCACTCTTGCGTGGCAATACTAAGGGATCATCCTGTGCCAGAAAAGTTATTTTTCTCACAGCATTATCTGAACAGAATATTCCAGACAGAATGTTAGAGATTCCAGTAACTCAAATTACTTACTTCAACAAAATAATGCAGAATAATAAGTTAAGTGAATGCGTATTTAAAAACGAACCTGGTTTCACTCCTGAAAAAAGCCAATAATTCCCGGCCAAAGATAAAAACATAGAATATTTACTATGTTTTTATCTTCTTTTTAAATAAACACGCTTTGTTATTGGTCTTTATTCGATGGAATACGCGTCTGTGTCATGCCAGCGTGACTTCAACGTTCAGAGCGAGCAGCTCCTGACGCGCTGCATCTGACAGGCGAGTATCCGTGATCACACCATCGAACCGGGTCAGTGGCAGGGCCAGAAAGGTGGCGATTTTGTTGTATTTTGAGCTGTCGGCCAGCAGCACCCGCTTCCGGCTGACTTCACTGGCAGCCCGCTTGACGGTGATCTTCTCCTCATCCGGCGTGAAGATGCCACGCGAGCCCCAGCAGGAGGCAGAGATAAAGGCGATATCCACCGACAGTCCACGCAGCGCCTGAGCCGCCGCATCGCCCACACAGGAGCGGTTATCGCGTAACAGGCTTCCGCCGGTGTGTACCATCCGGCAATGGCTGTTCTCGATCAGAAAATTCGCAATGACAAAGTCGTTGGTGACGATCAGTAAATCGTCACGCTTTTCCAGCGCCCGAGCCAGCGCCAGCGTGGTGGTGCCCGCATCGAGATAGATGCAGCTGTTCAGCGGAATATGCCGCGCTGCCGCGACGCCAATCACCTGCTTCTCCTGGCTGAACATGGTGGTCTTATCGAGATGTGAAGGTTCACTCGCCAGCCGATCGGCCGAGCGTACCCCGCCGGAAACCAGCATCACCGCATCCTGCTCCTCCAGCTTTTGCAGATCGCGGCGGATGGTCATATGGGAGACACCCAGCCGCTCGGTCAATTCAGCAATGCTCACCACGCCCTTTTCCTGCACCAGCGCTAAAATTTGTTGATGTCGTTCGACCGGGATCATGCTCACTCCTTGGAATAATGGCTGACGGCTACTCGCGCCAGTGTAATGGAGCAGCCTGGTCGCCTGCACCCCATTTTTTATCATTCATGTTAATCCTTGTGAAATACAGGTGCATATCTGTTAGTTAATGTGATAACCATCACCAAATATGCTGAAAAAAACGCCTATACTTCACACAACAAAACAAATAATCACCAATTTTAACATGGAGAGCGTATGTCAAACGCAACATCAATGTCGGTCTGTGTCGTGGGCCTCGGTTCCATGGGAATGGGTGCGGCGCAATCCTGTATTAAAGCCGGGCTGAGGACCTGGGGTGTCGATTTAAACCCCCAGGCGCTGCAAACCCTGCGTGACAGCGGAGCACAGGCCGCCGATACCCGTGCTGACAGTTTTGCCACGGAGCTGGATGCGGTACTGCTGCTGGTCGTCAATGCCGCGCAGGTGAAGCAGATTCTGTTTGCTGAGCAAGGACTGGCTACGCGGCTGAGACCGGGCACGGCGGTGATGGTGTCTTCTACCATTTCTTCACAGGATGCACTGCAGATTGAGCAACGGCTGGCAGAATACCAGCTGGTAATGCTGGATGCCCCCGTCTCCGGCGGTGAGGCAAAAGCGGCTCTCGGCGAGATGACAGTGATGGCCTCAGGCAGTGAACACGCCTTTGATCTGTTGCAGCCGGTGCTGGATGCGGTGGCGGGTAAAGTTTACCGCATCGGCAGCAAAATTGGTCTGGGCTCCACGGTAAAGATCATCCATCAACTGCTGGCCGGGGTGCATATTGCCGTGGGTGCAGAAGCGATGGCGCTGGCCGCCAGAGCCGGGATCCCGCTGGATACCATGTATGACGTGGTGACTCACGCCGCCGGAAACTCCTGGATGTTTGAGAACCGTATGCGCCACGTGGTTGACGGTGACTATTCGCCAACATCAGCCGTGGATATTTTTGTGAAAGATCTCGGCCTGGTGGCCGACACGGCAAAAGCGCTGCACTTCCCGCTTCCGCTGGCCTCAACGGCATTCAACATGTTCACTTCAGCCAGTAACGCAGGCTATGGCCGTGAAGACGACAGCGCGGTGATCAAGATTTTCAGCGGCATTACGCTGCCAGCCAAACAGGAGCGTGAATAATGCGTCTGGGTGTTATTGCCGATGATTTTACCGGTGCGACCGATATCGCCAGCTTTCTGGTGCAAAACGGCATGGCTACCGTCCAGGTTAACGGCGTGCCATCGGAGCCGCTGGCGCTGGATGCCGATGCGATTGTGGTCAGCCTGAAATCACGTTCGTGTGCAGCAAAAAAAGCGGTGGCTGATTCCCTGCATGCGCTGGAATGGCTGCAGAAACAGGGCTGCGAGCGCTTCTATTTCAAATACTGCTCCACCTTCGACAGTACCGCGAAAGGCAACATTGGTCCGGTGACAGATGCGCTGCTGGCCGCGCTGGGCGAGTCGCAAACCATTATCTCTCCGTCACTGCCGGTCAACGGCCGCACCGTTTATCAGGGGCACCTGTTTGTGATGGATCAGCTGCTGTCCGATTCCGGCATGCGCCACCATCCGGTGACGCCAATGACCGACAGCAATCTGCTGCGGCTGATGGAAGCTCAGGCTGCCGGTCAGGCGGGGCTGATTGCCAGCCGGACTCTCGATCAGGGGGCTGAGGCAGTACGTGAAAAGATGGCTGCGCTGGCAATGCAGGGGGTGAGCTATGTGGTGCTGGATGCACTGAATGAACAGCATTTGCTGACCCAGGGCGAAGCAGTCAGCGAGCTGAAGCTGGTTACCGGCGGTTCCGGGCTGGCTATCGGCCTGGCTCGTCAGTGGGCAAATGCCGCGCACAACAGCGAACAGGCGCAGATTGCCGGAGCCCCCGCAGGTGAACGTGCGGTGGTGCTGTCAGGTTCCTGCTCAACCATGACCAACCGGCAGGTTGCGCGCTACCGTGAGCAGGCTTCATCGCTGGAAATTGACGTGGAACGCGCCCTGCAACAGCGTGGTGCCTATGCTGCAGAGCTCTGTGGCTGGGTGGCGGAGCACGGCTCGGAGAGCCTGGCACCGCTGCTGTTCGCCACATCAGAACCGGAAAAACTTCAGCGCATTCAGCAGCGGTATGGTGCCCGGGAAAGCAGCGAAGCTGTGGAGCAGCTGTTCGCCGCCGTTGTGCGTGAACTGCAACAGCGCGGCTGGCAGCGTTTTATCGTTGCGGGTGGTGAAACCTCCGGCGTGGTGGCACAAACCCTGGGCATTGATGCCTTCCATATTGGCCCGGTTATTTCCCCCGGCGTGCCGTGGGTCAGAGCCGTGACTCAGCCTGTGTCCCTGGCGCTGAAGTCCGGTAACTTTGGTGATGAGAACTTCTTTGCCCGCGCCCAGACGGAGTTTCCGCTATGACTGAACAACAAGCACGTGAAGAGATGGTCCGGCTGGGCGCGTCGTTGTTCCAGCGCGGTTATGCCACCGGCTCGGCCGGTAACCTGTCGATGAAGCTGGAAGACGGTACGCTGCTGGCCACGCCCACCGGTTCCTGTCTGGGTGAACTGGTCGCGGAACGTCTTTCCAGAGTGACACAGGAAGGTGAGTGGATTGGCGGCGACAAACCGTCAAAAGAGATCAGTTTCCACCGGGCGATTTACCTGAATAACCCGAACTCCGGAGCGATTGTACATCTGCACTGCCTGTATCTCACTGCCCTCTCCTGTCTGGAAGGACTGGATACGCAGAACTGCATTCGCCCCTTCACCCCATATGTAGTAATGCGCGTTGGCGACGTGCCGGTGGTGCCTTACTACCGCCCTGGTGACGAGCGGCTGGGGCAGGATCTGGCCAGGCTGGCCCCGCAGTATAAAGCCTTCCTGCTGGCGAACCACGGGCCGGTAGTCGTGGGGAAAACCCTGCGTGAAGCAGCTGAAAATACGGAAGAACTGGAAGAGACAGCCCGGCTGATCTTCACCCTGGGCGATCGCCCGATTCGTTATCTGAATGATGACGAAGTGGCTGAATTACGGAGCTGAACATGCCCAGATTTGCTGCCAACCTTTCGACCCTGTTTACCGACCTGCCGTTTCTGGCACGCTTTGATGCCGCCGGAGAGGCTGGTTTTCGTGGCGTGGAATTTCTGTTCCCGTACGACTACGACGCGGCAGAACTGAAGCAGGCGCTGGTGCGTAATCATCTTGAGCTGGTGCTGTTTAACACCGGGCCGGGCAATGTCGAAGCCGGTGAATGGGGCGTTTCCGCCATTCCCGGACGTGAAGAAGAAGCCCGCCGGGATATCGACATGGCGCTGGAATATGCCGTGGCGCTGGGCTGCCCGCAGGTCCATATTATGGCCGCGACCGTCCCGGAAGGCGCGGATCGGGAGGCTTACTGCCGTACCTTTATTGAGAACATCCGTTACGCCGCCGGCCGCTTTACGCCGCACGGCGTCCGCATTTTGCTGGAGGCGCTGAACCCAAAAACCAAACCGCGTTATCTCTATGCCAGCCAGTATCAGACGCTGGAAATGGTGAAGCGCATCGATCGTCCGGGGGTATTCACCCAGCTCGATCTGTTCCATGCGCAGCTGGTGGACGGCAACCTCAGCCATCTGATCGGCGATTTTATTGGCCAGTATCAACATATCCAGATCGCCTCTGCGCCGGATCGCCACGAGCCGGACGAGGGCGAAATCAACTACCCGTGGCTGTTCGATCTGATCGATCAAAGCGGCTATCAGGGTTGGATCGGCTGCGAATATTTTCCGCGGGATTCCACCCGGGAAGGTCTGGGCTGGTTCACTCCGTATAAATAACAGGCTGTTCCAGTAACAGACGCTGCGTGTTTTTGCGCGCAGCGACGGCTTTCTGCTGCCTGACTCAGGCGCAGGCCGGGGAATACATTACCTGTTATCCTGCTGAAAAGCAGGACAAAACTATAAATCCTGAGAGGATGAATTGATGTCTACCGCCCTGCTACTTCTCATCGCCGTCGCCAGCGTCCTGATTTTGCTGCTGATGGTGATCAAAGCCAAAATCCACCCCTTTGTCGCCCTGCTGGTAGTGAGTCTGCTGGTGGCGATCGCTACCGGGATCCCGGCCGACAATATGATGAAAGTGATCGTCGCCGGCATGGGCAGCCTGTTGGGATCGATAACGATCATCATTGTCCTGGGGGCGATGCTCGGCGCCCTCATCGAAGCTTCTGGTGGTGCCGAGGCCCTCGCGCAGCGGTTTACCCACGCGCTGGGGGTGAAACGTACCGTGGCGGCGCTGACCATGGCCGCCTTTGTACTCGGCATTCCAGTCTTCTTTGAAGTCGGCTTTATCATCGTTATTCCGCTGATTTACGGCTTTACCAAAGTCGCCCGCGTATCGCCGCTGAAATACGGCCTGCCGATGGCCGGGGTGATGTTAACCGTGCATGTGGCACTGCCAACTCACCCCGGTCCGGCGGCGGCGGCAGGTCTGCTGGGAACGAATATCGGCTGGTTGATGCTGTTGGGCATTGCTGTCTCCATTCCGGTGGGCGGGGTGGGTTATTTTGTCGCGAAATGGATGAACCTTCGCCAGTACCATCTTTCACTGAACGTGCTGGAACAGCTCCAGCTGGCCAAACCGGAAAACAGCCCGCGCAAAACCGGCATTCCCCCCCCGGGTGCTGGGTTGATCTCTTCACTGATTGTGGTGCCCATCCTGCTGATCGTCGTGGGTACGCTGGCCCATACCGCTCTGCCGGAAGGCAATGTTATCCGCCAGTTGTTAACGCTGATTGGCACCCCGGCCATTGCCCTGCTGATCGCGCTGGCCCTGTCGGCCTGGCTGCTGGGGCTGCGTCGCGGCCTGACCAGAGAGAGGCTGAGTGAGCTGCTGGAGCGGGCCATTCCAGGCTCTGCCGGCGTGATCCTGGTGGCAGGTGCAGGCGGTGCATTTGGTAAGGTGCTGGTGGAATCCGGCGTGGGTAAAGCCCTGGCGCTGTCGCTGGAAACCATTCATCTGCCGCTGATTCCGGCGGCATTTATCCTGTCGCTGGCGCTGCGCGCTTCTCAGGGCTCGGCAACCGTGGCAATCCTCACCACCAGCGGACTGCTGACGCAGGCCGTTAGCGGGCTGAGCGATATCCAGCTGGTGCTGGTCACGCTCTCCGCCTGCTTCGGCGGGCTGGGTTTGTCGCACGTTAACGATGCCGGTTTCTGGGTGGTAACCCGCTATCTGGGGCTGTCGGTGGCCGATGGCCTGAAAACCTGGACGGTGCTGACCACGGCGATGGGCGTGACCGGGTTCCTGCTGGTCTGGCTGGTCTCTGCGGTGGTGTAACTCTTCTGATCGGCCAGTGCGTCTCAGGACGGGCTGGTCAATAATGCCGCAGCCTGCAAAGCCGGACCGCTGCTGCATCAGCCCGTAGCCGACATCAGAGCCCAGCGGGAAACCAGCCGGCCTGGGCCGCTGTTCGCTTCCCCAGGCGTTGGCACCGCTGTTGGGTGCCGGGAGCCTCAGGCAGGGACAGTCAATATGAATTCGGTTAGTGGGCGTTTCAGCACCCTTTTTTGAGCGCGTGTGCCGACTCAACACACGCGCCCGGAGGTCCCCCGGAATCTTAACGGCAATCGGGAATACGAGCCGATCCCGGACCGTTTTGTCAGCTGGATTATCAGAGCGGATCAGAAGCGATAATTAGCGGTCACTGAGACGTTACGCGGCTCGCCGTAAACGGTGTTTCTGCCAACGTCAATGTTGTAAGTTTTATCGAACAGGTTGTTCAGGTTAGCCTGAATCGACAGCTGTTTAGTCACGTTGTAGCGACCGAACAGATCAACCAGCGCATAGCTGCCCTGCTCTGCATACAGGGTGCCGGCACCGTCCGGCCCGGCAACGTTATCCCAGGTATGCGTCTGCCAGTTAACTCCACCGCCCACGGTCAGATCCTGCAGCATCGGCAAGCGATAGCTGGTGAACAGTTTCAGCGTGGTTCGCGGCTGGGTTGGGTTCAGCGCAGCATCCTCACCGTCTTTCGCCACATAGCGGGTTGCGCCAAAGGTCATCTGCAGATTGTCCGTGACCGCACCGTTGATTTCGAACTCCACCCCTTTGCTGACCGTGCCATCCTGTTCATAGTAAGCGTAGTCGGTGCTGCCCGGCACCAGCGCATAATCCGTAGCGCCCAGATGATCCTGCTCAATACGGAACACCGCTAATGAAGCGGTCACGCGGCTGTTGTTCCAGTCACCTTTGATCCCGGTCTCGTAACTTTTCCCGGTAACAGGAGAAAGATACGCGCCGTTAGCATTACGGTAAGTCTGCGGCTTGAAGATCGAGGTGTAGCTGGCGTAAGCAGAATAGGTATCGTTGATGTCATACACCAGCCCAGCGTATGGCGTAATGTTGTTCTTTTCCATATTCTGCGTCAGCGTTTCAGCCCGGTACTGGGTATAACGCGCACCAAGGATCAGATGCAGCGGATCGGCCAGCGAGATCCGGGTTGCCATATAAGCGGATTTCTGACGGACAGTGTTGTCCTGAGACAGTGTCTGGTCATCCCAGTCCGGCTCAGGGTAGTTGCCCCAGTCATTGAAATCACCCACATCCGCCGAGGTGAAGCTGGTTGAGCTACTCATGTAACGGTCGTGCTGGCGGAGGTAAGTCACCCCGGCCACCAGCTGGTGCTCACGCCCGAAGAGCTCAAACGGCCCGGTGACATAGGAATCAACAGAGTCTTCTTTACGCTTCGCGGTGTTGTAGCCGGTACCACCTAACAGATCGTAGCCCGCATAAGGCCCGACACCAATTCCGGTCGTTTTATCGAAGTATCCGTCAATATACAGCAGCTTACTGTCCATGGTGGCTTCAGTATGGGAGCCGCTGAGGTTGAACTGCCAGCCGTTGCTGAAATCCTGTTTCAGCTTAGCAAAAACTTTTTTCGAATCGCTGTTGTTGTAGGCCCAGTCAGGGGAAAGATTGGTGCTGCGATCGTAATGAGTTTTACTGCCGTCGAGATAGAAGGTTGGCAGACCGCCCCAGGTCGCACCCTGAATATTGGTTTCTTGATAGTCATAGCCCAGCGAGAGGGTCGTGGAGTCGGTCAGATCGGCATCCACCACGCCATAGAGGAATTTTTTCCGGGTGTGGTAGTGATCCAGCCAGCTGTCGCCATCCTGGTATCCGGCCACCACGCGGCCACGGACGTTGCCGGACTCAGTCAGCGGGGCTGAGAGGTCGGCAACGTAACGCTGGTTATTCCAGCTACCGTAGCTGGCAGAGAGATCGCCTTTGAATTCTTTGCTGTCAGCCTGTTTGCGTACCATGTTGATTGAGGCCGCCGGGCTGCCTGCGCCGGTCATTAAGCCGGTCGCGCCGCGCACCACATCAACCCGTTCGTAAATAGCCGTATCAGAAAGGGTGTCACCGATATTCCACTGCGAATCGATCAGCACCGGCACACCATCAATCTGATAGTTATCAATCATAAAACCGCGAGAGTAGAAATTACTGCGATTGGCTCCCGAATTAAATTCGCTGATCCCGGTGGTGTTTTTCAGCACATCGTTCAGGGTCTCAAGTTTCTGATCTGCCATACGCTGCTTAGTGATCACACTGATCGACTGAGGCGTGTCACGGGCAGTCAGCGCCATTTTGGTCGCCGCACTGGTCACCGGAACACTGTAATCCGTGTTTTGCGTGCTGGTTGGACTGTCCGTTGTGGCATTCACCACCAGCTTTTGTTCTTTTTTAGCGGTGTCTGTGGTGGTGGTATCAGCAGCAGCGGTCGGCACATGCAATGCGGTGGCGATGACCACAGCCAGCAAAGAGAGAGACGGAGCAGCCATTCTGGCCGGGGAGGAGTGACCAGTGCGAGTTTCCCGGGAAAGAGAAGGAGCAAAAAGCATTATTTACCCTCAAAATATTTTATTTTTTTAGATCAGCAGGTTGCAAAGAAACGGCGCCCTTCACATCAAAAAGCGAATGAGAAGTATAATCATTTTTATTGGCAATGCAAAAGACGGATTTGAACTTTCAGGCAGCAATGTTGTCATTAATCGCCTGATGGCCAGTGACTGGCCTTAATTCAATATTTAAACCCACCTTTCAAATAACAGGCAGTCAATGTAATCAATTATTATTGGATATAAGAGATTATAAACTAAGGAGGGGGCATTTATTGCTGGTGCTCATATTAACCATTGCAGTTGGCAAGGGTATTTTTCGCCACACCAGACAGTACCTCCAGCTGGCAACCAATCCCCAGCTGCAGCGTACCGACGATTTCAGCCACGGCAGCGCCGGCAGCTGTCTCGCGATCGCCTCTCAGTTAAGGCTGACCATACCACTGAGAGTGATCACCGCCCGATGGTGTTTTATCAATTGATAGACATTTTCCGAGGCGGCCGTTTTCCAGATAAATGTACCCGCTGACGACATGCTGACGAAAAGTAAATCTGCATCGTGGGAGCTGACCAGATTTGAGTACTCTACGGCTTTATAACGTAAGGCGTATTTTTCTTTCAAGAGTTCTATTTTTCGTTGGGTCACGTTATTTAACTCTTCAGTGATCTCTTTTTCCTGCTTTTCCCCCTCACTCATTCCGGCCACCTTTTTCAATTGTGTGGCCAGCTCCACCACTTTGCCATATTCAGCATTTTGCCAGCGGTTAAGATGCGTTTTATTATAAACCTCGTTGTCATAATCGCAGTCTAATTTATTGATCTGGTCATAAGCCGCTAACCGCTCTGCTGAGGTAAAGGCTCCGCTGCGGTTGTACGCTATCAGTGAGACCGTTTGGCGGCTTAGCCCGGCAAAAGGGTTCCTGAGGGCTTTCCCCCGATAGCTGGCTTTAATGTACTCTGCTGCCTGACTGGCCAGCGCGGCACGACCAGGGTCAGAAGACTGGGGCTGGTCAGTCAAAAAGGCGGCATTAACATCGGCGCGGCTGGAATAAAGAGCAATTAACTGGCACAAACTTCGAGTATTATTACTGGCAATGCTGTTAACGGATTGTAGTTTTATTTTTGCCAGTAAGACTGCGTTACGATAACCATATGAAAGAGAATAATGCCTGTCGGATAACGCCTGTGAACTTGCCTGACGATTTACTCTGGAGCGCTTAACAAGGTCGTTCACAACATACACACTGTAGGGTGCGGTTTCAGTCGCTGAGGTAAGAACGTCGCTGTCCGTCATAGCCTTTTCCATCTTCTGTCTTCTGATCGCCGGAATATCACCCTGGCAATGGCTTTAAATATCTTATCGGATATTAAGACTTATCGACCCGGCAGCCCTTTCCTTTAATTTGCAATGACTGTCAAATGGGCATAGATATTTCAGACAACAATCTCACCCACATTTCTTCATATTTCCCGAACTGGCTTTTCCGGGAAAAACATCAAAAGGGCGTTGCCCCTCCGGCAACGTGGCGTCGCCGACATGCATTTACGAGAGCAGGCTGTAGAGTGTTTGGTAGCAGCTAAGGGTTGAGGGCGTGACCCGAGCAGGCAGGAATGGGGATAGTAAAATGCTGTCTGCTCAGGCTTAAACAGCCTGAGCACAGGCCCAGGCCGAGCTCCAGGCCCACTGGAAGTTGTAACCGCCGAGCCAGCCCGTCACATCAACCACTTCGCCGATAAAGTACAGTCCCGGTACATCTCGCGCTTCCATCGTTTTTGAAGAGAGGACGCTGGTGTCCACGCCGCCGAGCGTCACTTCCGCCGTGCGGTAACCTTCGGTACCGTTCGGCTGTACGCGCCAGTTGTGCAGCGACTCCACCAGCTCACTTTGCTGGCGACTGTTGAGTTGTTTTAACGAACATTCCGGTACGGTGCCCAGCAGTTGCAGGCATTCAACCAGGCGACGCGGCAGTTCCTTTGCCAGCGTATTTTTCAGGCTCTGGTTCGGGTGCGCTTCACGCTCTTGATTAATAAAGGCATCCAGCTCGCGCTCTGGCGACAGATTGATGGTGACAAACTCCCCGGGCTGCCAGTAGCTGGAAAGCTGCAACACTGCCGGGCCGGAGAGGCCGCGATGGGTGAACAGCAAAGCTTCTTTAAAGACCGTGCCGTCTTCTGCCGTCATGACTGAAGGTACCGCCACGCCGGAGAGCGTTTGCAGTTGCTCCAGCAGGGGCTTATGCAAAGTGAAGGGCACCAGTCCTGCGCGGGTCGGAAACACTTTCAGACCAAACTGTTCTGCAATCTTATAGCCAAAAGGTGAAGCGCCCAGCCCCGGCATCGAGAGGCCTCCTGAGGCGATAACCAGCTTTTCCGCCTGCGCCGTGCTGCCGTTCAGTGCCAGCGTGTAGCCAGCATCATCACGCTGCACGCTCATCACTTCACTGCGCAGACGCACCGTCACCTTTCCGGCTTCGCACTCCTTCAGCAGTAAATCGACAATCTGCTGCGCGGAGTCGTCACAGAACAGCTGGCCCAGCGTCTTCTCATGCCAGGCGATACCGTGACGGTTAACCAGATCGATAAAGTCCCACTGGGTGTAGCGCGCCAGGGCCGATTTACAGAAATGCGGATTGTGTGAGAGATAGGCCGCAGGTTCGGTGTAAAGGTTGGTGAAGTTGCAGCGGCCGCCGCCGGACATCAGAATTTTGCGCCCGGCTTTTTTGCCGTTATCAAGCAGCAGCACACGCTTGCCCCGCTGCCCCGCCTGGGCGGCACAGAACAGGCCAGCCGCACCGGCGCCAATAATGATAACGTCAAATTTTTCCACAACTCGCTCCGCGCCACGGCTCAAAAACGGTGATTGTAATGTTCAGGGCTGATGGATACCAGAGTCACAAAAGTGTCACAGCGGAAACATTTTACAGAGCGATGATTTATAAGCTTTTTAAGGGGATCAATTCATTTTCCTGACACATTAATGTCAAAAAAAGTCTATATTTCACTTTCCCCTGATACAGGTTCTCGCGGATAATGCGCCGCGTTCATGTCCTCCAAAAAATGGCGTAAGGCTTATGCTACATCTGTTTGCTGGTCTTGATTACCATACCGGCCTGTTACTCGTCCTCGCCCTGCTCTTTGTTTTGTTCTACGAAGCCATCAACGGCTTCCACGATACGGCAAACGCGGTGGCTACAGTGATTTATACCCGAGCAATGCGATCGCAACTGGCGGTGGTGATGGCCGGGATATTTAACTTCTTTGGTGTACTGCTGGGCGGGCTGAGCGTTGCTTACGCTATCGTTCATTTGCTACCCACCGATCTGCTGCTTAATGTCGGATCGGCTCACGGGCTGGCCATGGTCTTTTCCATGCTGCTGGCGGCAATTATCTGGAATCTCGGCACCTGGTACTTCGGTCTGCCAGCCTCCAGCTCCCATACCCTCATCGGGGCCATCATTGGCATTGGCCTGACCAACGCGCTGATAACCGGAACCTCAGTCGTCGATGCACTGAATATCCCGAAAATGATCGGCATCTTTATGTCGCTGGTGATCTCACCCATTGTGGGTCTGGTGCTGGCTGGCGGCCTGGTATTTATCCTGCGCCGCTACTGGAGCGGCAATAAGAAGCGTCGCCGTATTCATATGACGCCTGCGGAACGTGAAAAGATTGATGGCAAGAAGAAGCCCCCCTTCTGGACCCGGATCGCACTGATTGTTTCCGCCATCGGCGTGAGCTACTCACACGGTGCCAACGACGGTCAGAAAGGCATCGGCCTGATTATGTTGGTGCTGATTGGCGTGGCACCGGCAGGCTTCGTGGTAAACATGAATGCCTCCGGTTACGACATTACCCGTACACGCGATGCCGTAAACCATCTGGAGCAGTACTATCAGCAGCACGCTGATTCTCTGACCCACATCATCCAGATGGCTCCGCCTGTGGTACCTACCCCGGAAGAGAGCGCCGGTGGCCCGCATGAATTCCATTGCGATGCTGCACGAGCATTACCGGCTATTCAGCATGCCCAGAGCCTGCTGAATACCAACCTGCAAAGCTACGATGCACTGAGTGTCGATCAGCGCAGCCAGCTGCGCCGTCTGATGATGTGTATCTCCGATACCGCCGACAAAGCGGCCAAACTGCCAGGAACCTCCAGCGAAGATCAGCGTTATCTCAGTAAGCTGAAAAGCGATCTGTTGAATACCGTTGAGTACGCGCCGGTATGGATTATCGTCGCGGTGGCGCTGGCCCTGTCGCTGGGTACCATGGTTGGCTGGCGTCGTGTTGCCACCACGATTGGTGAGAAAATTGGTAAGAAAGGCATGACCTACGCTCAGGGGATGTCGGCACAGATGACCGCAGCCGTCTCCATCGGCGTGGCCAGCTATACCGGTATGCCGGTCTCCACCACCCATGTCCTGTCATCCTCGGTCGCCGGAACGATGCTGGTCGATGGCGGTGGCGTTCAGGGCAAGACTATCAAGAACATTCTGCTGGCATGGGTGTTCACCCTGCCGGTGTCGATTGTCCTGTCAGGTGTGCTGTACTGGATTGCGCTGAAGTTCGTCTGACATTTTCAGCGGCAAAAATACAAAAGGGTGGGACGGGTTCCCACCCTTTTTGTTTTCACCCGTCAGTGCCACATAATCAGACCCACCAGGCTGATCATCACCAGTCCGCACAGTGCACTGGTCAGGATAAACTGACCGCGAACCCGCTCGCAGCGGCGAATAAACTCATCATCATGATGATCGCGATAGCGCTGCGACCAGATATAACGTACCAGCCTCACCTGCTTGCTCGGCTGTCCGTGAGAGGTGAAGAATCCTGCGCCATCCACATACTGATACAGCAAAGGGTCGCACCCGCGAAGTACCACTAATAGCGCGCGTAAAGAGGAAAAGTAACGCGCCATATTCACCACACAAACCACACACAGAGCCCAAAACAGCGCGATGGTGCTGATCATGATCCCCTCCCGGCAATCCATCAAATGAGAGTGTTCAGCAGGGTACGCCGGACAAGCCCCACGATGACTAGCCAATCACTTCATTGAACCAAACAGAATTGTAGTTGTAACCGCAGAGCGACCGTCATTAGCGCATAACAAGTCGTTAATATCAGTGTAGGAGATTTGCTTAAAATTTTTCCAGCGATGTTTTTCGCTTCGACAGGAAAGAGAGAAAAATTCATTTTGATCCCGCTCGCAAAGGCCGCGTGCGGCATACTCATGTGTTAACAATCAGGGCTATACTGAGAAGGATAAAAAAAGCGCCAGCAAATTAAAGGCTGGGCGCGCATCGCGAAATCCCACATCGTAAAACATTACAACGGATTTCAATGTGTTAAGATGCCATCAAGATAATTTTGTCTTGCGGATACGCAGCCGCAACGAATGAAAGGAGTATCGTTATGTCTTACAAACACATTCTGATCGCAGTCGACCTTTCGCCGGAAAGTAAACTACTGGTCGCCAAAGCGGTTTCCATGGCCCGTCCTTACGATGCCAAAATCTCCCTGATCCACGTTGATGTGAACTATTCCGATCTCTACACCGGTTTGATCGACGTTAACCTGGGCGACATGCAAAAGCGCATTTCTGAAGAAACCCACACGGCACTTACCGATCTGTCCAACAGCGCTGGCTACCCGGTTTCTGAAACCCTGAGCGGCAGCGGCGATTTGGGCCAGGTGCTGGTGGATGCGATCAAAAAATACGACGTCGATTTGGTGGTCTGTGGTCACCATCAGGACTTCTGGAGCAAGCTGATGTCATCAGCGCGCCAGCTGATCAACACCGTGCATATTGATATGCTGATTGTGCCCCTGCGCGACGAGGAAGATGAGTAACTACGCTACAGAGGGGAAGTGATTCCGCCCTTGTAGCAGATAATGCAGGCCTTACCCGTTGGGGCGAATTCATTCGCCCCTTCAGCATTTATTCACCCGCCAGTGGCGGATAGATATCAAAACGGTGGCTCTTGGTCACCACCGCCGACTGCGTTGTCACACCGGCCAGCGGCGGGGCATAATCAGGCCGCTTTACCACCACCCGCTTCTTCGCCAGCTGGCGTGCCGGGGCCAGCAGACCGTCTGCATCCTCATCCGCGCCCACCAGCGTCTGGAATACCCGCATCTCCTTTTTCACCAGCGCACTCTTCTGCTTGTGCGGATACATCGGATCGAGATACACCACGTCCGGTTTTTCGCTGATGTCACCGAGTGCCGCCAGGCTGGAAGCGTGGATCAGCGTCAAACGCTCGCGCAGCCAGCCGCCAATTTCCGTATTCTGATAGCCACGCTGCAGGCCATCGTCGAGCAGTGCCGCCACCACAGGATGGCGCTCCAGCATCTGCACCCGGCAGCCCAGCGAGGCGAGCACAAAAGCATCACGTCCCAGACCTGCCGTGGCGTCGATGACCGCTGGCAGATAGCTGCCTTTGATGCCGACCGCTTTTGCTACCGCCTCCCCCCGTCCCCCGCCAAAGCGACGACGATGGGCCATCGGCCCCTCAACAAAATCGACAAAGATGCCGCCCAGTTTAGGTTCGTCCCGCTTGCGTAACTCCAGATGGGTTGGCGTCATCACTAACGCCATTACCGCCCCGTCATCATGCTCCAGCTGCCAGCGGGCGGCGAAAACAGAGAAGGCGCCGTCTCCGGCGCCTGATTCGTCAATCAGAGCAATCTTCACTCCGCCTGTTCCTGAATACCATAATGATCCAGCATGGCATCCAGCTGCGGCTCACGGCCACGGAAGCGTCTGAACAGCTCCATTGGCTCTTCCGAACCGCCACGGGTCAGGATGTTATCCAGGAAAGACTGGCCGGTTTCACGGTTGAAAATGCCTTCTTCTTCAAAGCGGGAGTAAGCATCGGCCGCCAGCACGTCAGCCCACAGATAGCTGTAATAACCCGCCGCGTAGCCACCAGCAAAGATATGGCTGAAGGCATGCGGGAAGCGGCCCCATGACGGGCTTGGCACCACCGCCACCAGTTTTTTAATCTCTTTCAGCATTTCAAGGATCTGAGCACCTTTCGCCGGGTCAAACTCGGCGTGCAGGCGGAAGTCGAACAGGCCAAACTCCAGCTGACGCAGGATAAACAGCGCCGCCTGGTAATTTTTCGCCGCCAGCATTTTATCCAGCAGCTCCTGCGGCAGCGGCTCACCGGTTTGGTAATGGCCGGAGATAAACGCCAGCGCTTCCGGCTCCCAGCACCAGTTTTCCATAAACTGGCTTGGCAGTTCGACTGCATCCCATGGCACACCGCTGATGCCGGACACGCCCGGCGTTTCGATGCGGGTCAGCATATGGTGCAGACCGTGGCCGAATTCGTGGAACAGCGTGGTCACTTCATCATGAGTGAACAGCGCAGGTTTGCCCGCCAGCGGACGGTTGAAGTTACAGGTCAGGTAGGCGACAGGCTTCTGCAGCGACCCATCGGCTTTACGCATCTGGCCCACGCAGTCATCCATCCAGGCGCCGCCACGTTTATGCTCACGCGCGTAAAGATCCAGATAGAAGCTGCCGCGCAGCTCACCGCTCTCATCGAACAGGTCGAAGAAGCGGACGTCAGGATGATAGACATCCACGTCTTTACGCTCTTTCGCCGTAATGCCATAAATGCGTTTCACTACCTCAAACAGGCCGTTAACCGCACGCTCTTCCGGGAAGTAAGGGCGCAGCTGTTCATCGCTGATGGCATACAGATGCTGTTTCTGTTTTTCACCGTAATAAGTCAGATCCCACGGGTTCAGCTCGTCAATGCCGTGCGCTTTCTTCGCAAAAGCACGCAGCTGCTCCAGCTCTTTCTCAGCCTGAGGGCGGGCACGTTTTGCCAGGTCGGTCAGGAAATCGGTGACCTGAGCCGGGTTCTCGGCCATTTTGGTTGCCAGTGATTTATCCGCATAAGAGTCAAAGCCCAGCAGTTGAGCCAGCTCATGGCGCAGCGCCAGCTCTTCAGCCATCACTTCGCTGTTATCCCACTTACCGGCATTCGGCCCCTGATCGGAGGCCCGGGTTGAATAGGCGCGATACATCTCTTCGCGCAGCGCCTGGTTGTCGCAGTAAGTCATCACCGGCAGGTAGCTTGGGATATCCAGCGTCAGCAGCCAGCCCTGTTGTTCTTTCGCTTCAGCCTGAGCTTTAGCTGCACCCAGCGCGCTTTCCGGCATCCCGGACAGTTCGCTCTCATCGGTGATCAGCTTGCTCCAGCCCATGGTGGCGTCCAGCACGTTGTTGCTGTATTTTGAGCCCAGTTCGGACAGGCGTGCAACGATTTCACCGTAACGCTTCTGCTTCTCTTTTGACAGACCGATACCAGACAGTTCAAAGTCACGCAGCGAGTTATCGACCGCTTTCTTTTGCGGCGCGCTCAGCCCTGCGTAACTGTGCTCCTTCAGATTGCGATAGGCCTGGTACAGCCCCTCATGCTGACCAACCCAGGTGCTGTACTCGGACAGCAGCGGCAGTGTCTGCTCATAGGCTTCACGCAACTCAGGGCTGTTTTTCACGGAGTTCAGGTGGCTGACCGGGGAGAACAGACGTCCCAGACGATCGTCCACTTCCGCCAGCGGCTGAACCAGGTTTTCCCAGGTATAAGGACGCCCCTGAGCCACGGCTTTTTCCACCGCCGCACGGCAGTCATCCAGAGCCTGAGTCACAGCTGGCACAACGTGTTCTGGTTTGATGGCGGAGAAAGGAGGAAGCGTGAAAGATGTGAGTAGCGGATTGGTCATAGCGCAGTCCTTGTTCATGATATGTTTGAAGCGCGGTTTAACACGCGATTAAGCTAACATGAGGCTAAGTGTAGCGAAAATCAAGGCGGGGCAGAGAGAGCCGCCAGCCGCATTAATCTGTTTGCCTGTAAACCGGGCTGGTAGCATACTTTTGCCGCCAGCATGCTGGTACTCTTGGTCATAAAACAGGGAGCGTCTTACTATGTGGTATCTTTTAGCCGCATCGTTATTCTTATTACCTTTTCATCTGCGGGCCTCGCTGGGCCTGCTGGCAATTTCGGTGGTGTTCGCAGTGGTTAACCACACTCTGCAACCACTGGGGATTATCGCTCTGGCGCTGATGGCGGTGGTCGCCATTTACTGCGGCAGGCAGAAAGATCAGTCCGCGTTCGCCCTGCCGGGAGAAATCCTTCTGGTGGCCAGTGCGGTTGCTCTGATGCTGCATCTGATCCCGGGTTTTAACAATCAGCTGATTGTTTCCGGCGTGCAGGCCGGACCGGAGAGCGCGCCTTTCTCTTTCTGGTACAACTTCGATAAATCGCTGATCCCGTTCGTGCTACTGGGCTGCATGCCTACGTTGCTGAAGCGCCCTGCCGAACCGCCAGCGAATAAGCTGTGGTGGCTGGTGTTGCTGCTGGCGATGCCGATCCTGCTGCTGGTGGCCACGCTGGCTGGCGGACTGCGCGTTGAGCTGCATCAACCCGAGTGGTTGGGTTCGTTTATGCTGGCTAACCTGTTCTTTGTTTCACTGGCGGAGGAGGCGCTGTTTCGCGGCTATATCCAGCAGCGTCTGAGCCAGCTGGCGGGAAATAGCTGGGGACTGGTCATTGCGGCGGTGGTATTCGGTCTGGCGCATTCTGCTGGCGGTCCGTTGCTGGTGTTCTTCGCGGCGCTGACCGGGGTGATCTACGGCCTGGCCTGGCTGTGGAGCGGGCGGATTTGGGTTTCCACGCTTGTGCATTTCGGTTTTAACCTGCTGCATCTGCTGTTTTTCACCTATCCGGTCTGGCAACACCAGCCAGGATAACAGAGCAATTTCCCCTGCGGACGGTTATACTGTCCGCAACCTGTGCCGCTCACGCGGCACAATCGCTTTAACACCGGAAAGATCCCACGACATGCTGAGTTATCGCCACAGTTTTCATGCCGGCAACCACGCCGACGTTCTCAAACACACCGTTCAGAGCCTGATCATTGATGCGCTTAACGAGAAAGAGAAACCTTTCCTGTATCTCGACACCCATGCCGGTGCCGGACGCTATCAGCTGAGCGGCGAGCATGCCGAACGCACAGGTGAGTATCTGGAAGGGATTGCCCGCATCTGGCAGCAGGATGATTTGCCGGAAGAGCTGACCAGTTATATTTCCTGCATCAGGGCACTCAACCCGAACGGCAAGCTGCGCTACTACCCTGGCTCACCGCTGATTGCCCGTCACCTGCTGCGTGCCGATGATAAACTCAGCCTCACCGAGCTGCACCCAAGCGACTATCCGCTGCTGCGTAATGAGTTCCAGAAAGATGAGCGCGCCCGTACTGAACGGGCAGATGGTTATCAGCAGCTGAAGTCCAAACTGCCGCCACCGTCCCGTCGCGGCCTGATTCTGATCGACCCGCCGTACGAGATCAAAACCGATTATCAGGCGGTGGTGAAAGGAATTCAGGAAGGCTACAAGCGCTTTGGCACCGGCGTTTATGCGCTGTGGTATCCGGTGGTGCTGCGTCAGCAGATCAAACGGATGTTCGCCGACCTGGAAGCGACCGGCATCCGCCGTATTCTGCAGATTGAGCTGGCGGTGCGCCCGGACAGCGATCAGCGCGGAATGACCGCATCCGGTATGGTGGTGATCAACCCACCCTGGAAGCTGGAACAGCAGATGAACAGCGTGCTACCGTGGCTGCATAAGCACCTTGTGCCAGCGGGTACCGGCCACACCAAAGTCAGCTGGATTGTGCCTGAATAAGTCGTAAAGGGGACGAAGAAATTCGTCCCCTGCCGGTTTTAGCCGTCAGAAACGAAATACCGAAAAATCCTGTGCCATCTCGGTTTCCGGGAATACCGCCCGACACTCTGCCATTAAGCGCTCCGTATCTTCACGCAGGTAGCGCGAGCTGAGATGCGTCACTATCAGCTTTTTCGCTCCCGCCTGTTTCGCCACCGTGGCTGCCTGCACGGTTGAAGAGTGCCCACGGCTGTTAGCTTTCTCTTCCAGCGCCACTTCCAGCGTGGCCTCATGCACCATCAAGTCCACATCGGCGGCCAGCTCAAGCGCGGCAGGCGTCGGGCTGGTATCGCCAAAAATAGCCAGCTTCAGCCCCGGTATCGACGGGCCAAGATAGTGACGGCCATCAACAACCCGACCGTCTTCCATTGTCACCGTTTTCCCCAGCTTAAGCTGCTGGAACAGATGACCGGGTTTAACCCCGTCGGCCAGCAGACGCTCAGCATCCAGCGTCCCGGGCTTATCGTGTTCTTCAATCCGGAAGCCGTAACATTCAACCGGATGTGTCAGCGGGTATGCCGTCACGCGAAAATGCTCGTCGTTAAAGACTTCTCCGGCAGCGATTTCAACGATTTCCAGCGGGAAAGTCAGCCAGGATCCGCTGAGGCTGAGCGCTGTCTCGACAAAAGTTTTAATCCCTTTCGGGCCATACAGCGTGATTGGATCCTTGATGCCGTTCATTGAGCGACTGGTCAGCAACCCTGGCAGGCCGAATACGTGATCGCCATGCAGGTGGGTGATAAATATTTTCTCCAGCCTGGCCGTCTTCACCGGGCTGCGCAGCATCTGGTGCTGGGTGCCCTCGCCGCAGTCAAACAGCCAGCAACAGCGGCGTGCGCCCTGCAAATTCAACGCGATACTGGTGACATTACGCAGTCGGCTGGGCGTTCCCGCGCCGGTTCCTAAAAAGAGCAGTTCCATCCGGCCTCTCTCTGCCAGTTGATAAGTGAAAACAGTGAGCACAGTCGCAGTAAATGATGATTATTGCCGATTACCGCGTGCCTGCCCTATCACAATCATAGACGCAAACTTTGCGGCATCAGGCCGAGTGGCGTTACAATCTAAGGCAATTAACTTCCCTGACTGATGGAACCTCTCGATGACCAGACACTATGATTACCTCGCCATCGGTGGCGGCAGCGGCGGCATTGCCTCGATTAATCGTGCGGCCATGTACGGACAAAAATGCGCGCTGATCGAAGCAAAAGACCTGGGTGGCACCTGTGTGAACGTCGGGTGTGTACCCAAAAAAGTGATGTGGCATGCAGCACAGATCGCCGAAGCGATTCACCAGTATGGCCCGGACTATGGCTTTAACACTACCGTGAACAGCTTCGACTGGGCCACGCTGGTTAAAAACCGCAGCGCCTATATCGATCGTATCCATACCTCTTACGATAACGTATTGGGCAAAAACAAAGTTGACGTGATTAAAGGATATGCCCGCTTTGTGGACGCGCACACCGTAGAAGTCAACGGTGAGAAAATCACCGCTGATCATATCCTGATTGCCACCGGTGGCCGTCCAAGCCACCCGGCTGTGCCTGGTGCGGAATACGGTATCGATTCTGACGGCTTCTTTGAGCTTGATGCGCTGCCAAAACGCACTGCTGTCATCGGTGCAGGCTATATCGCCGTTGAAATTGCAGGCGTGGTTAATGCGCTGGGTTCTGAGACACACCTGTTCGTGCGTAAGCATGCGCCACTGCGTACTTTCGATCCGCTGATCGTGGAGACGCTGGTAGAAGTGATGAACGCCGAAGGCCCAACGCTGCATACCGAATCTGTCCCGAAAGCGGTAATCAAAAACGCGGACGGCAGCCTGACTCTGCAGCTGGAAAACGGCAAAGAGCAGACCGTGGATTGCCTGGTGTGGGCGATTGGCCGTGAACCCATGACCGACAACCTGAATCTGGACGTTACCGGTGTGAAGCTGAACGAAAAAGGCTATATCAGCGTTGATAAATACCAGAACACCAATGTTTCCGGCATTTATGCGGTCGGTGATAACACCGGGGCCGTTGAGCTGACTCCGGTGGCCGTGGCGGCAGGTCGCCGTCTGTCTGAGCGCCTGTTTAACAATAAGCCGGAAGAGCATCTGGATTACAGCAACGTGCCGACCGTGGTGTTCAGCCACCCGCCAATCGGCACCGTAGGTCTGAGCGAGCCGGAAGCGCGTGAGAAGTACGGCGATAACGAAGTGAAAGTGTATAAGTCCGCCTTCACCGCCATGTACACCGCAGTCACTCAGCATCGTCAACCATGCCGTATGAAGCTGGTGTGCGTTGGTAAAGAAGAGAAGATCGTCGGTATTCACGGCATCGGCTACGGCATGGATGAGATGCTGCAAGGCTTTGCCGTCGCGCTGAAAATGGGCGCGACCAAAAAAGACTTCGACAATACCGTTGCCATCCACCCAACAGGTTCGGAAGAATTTGTGACCATGCGCTAATCAGCGTCTGATCGTCACCCTTTTTCGCCTGTTATCAGGAAGCTCCATTCGGGGCTTCTTTTTTTATTAAAAAACCTGCCCTGCACTATATCCCTGTCAACGCAAAGCCTTTAACTTTGTCCTGGTCTTTTCTGCGTCAGGTATGGTACGCCTGCCGGGAGATATCTCCACCCCTCTATGAAAGGTAATGGCTATTAAATCCGTAGGTCTTTACAGGTAGGACTTATCTTGAAAGGCGGCTATCGTAATAAAAAATCAGAACATCAGAAAACGGAGCCAAGCAATGAGCACGCCAACCGATTCACACGATACTTTAGTTGCCGGAAAGTGCCCCTTTCATCAGGGCAAGCCGGATCAGCATGCCGGTGGGGGTACCACCAGTCGCGACTGGTGGCCCGATCAGCTGCGCGTTGATCTTTTAAACCAGCATTCAAATCGCTCCAACCCTCTCTCTCCTGACTTTAACTACCGAAAAGAATTCAGCAAGTTAGACTACTATGCGTTGAAAGGCGATCTCAAAGCGCTGCTCACTGATTCTCAACCGTGGTGGCCTGCCGACTGGGGCAGCTATATCGGGTTGTTCATTCGCATGGCATGGCACAGCGCAGGCACCTATCGTGCAGCAGATGGCCGTGGCGGATCGGGACGTGGTCAGCAGCGCTTTGCACCGTTAAATTCCTGGCCTGATAACGTCAGCCTTGATAAGGCCCGCCGCCTGCTGTGGCCGGTAAAACAGAAATATGGGCAGAAAATTTCCTGGGCCGATCTGATTATCCTGGCGGGCAATGTCGCTCTGGAGAACGCCGGTTTCCGCACCTTTGGCTTTGGTGCCGGGCGTGAGGATGTCTGGGAACCGGATATGGACGTAGACTGGGGCAATGAGAAAAAGTGGCTGGAGCACCGCCATCCTGAGTCGCTGGCACAGTCACCGCTGGGCGCCACCGAAATGGGCCTGATCTATGTTAACCCGGAAGGACCAGAGCACAGCGGCGATCCTGCCTCTGCGGCCCCGGCAATCCGCGCCACCTTCGGCAACATGGGGATGAACGATGAAGAGATCGTTGCCCTGATTGCCGGTGGTCACACTCTGGGTAAAACCCACGGTGCGGCGGCGGCCAGCCATGTCGGCGTCGACCCGGAAACCGCGCCAATTGAAGCACAGGGTCTGGGCTGGGCGAGTACCCATGGCAGCGGCGCAGGTGCAGATGCCATCACCTCAGGTCTGGAAGTCACCTGGACACAGACACCGACTCAGTGGAGTAACTACTTCTTCGAGAATCTGTTCAAATATGAATGGACCCAGACCCGCAGCCCGGCTGGCGCTATTCAGTTTGAGGCCTCAGACGCGCCGGAGATCATTCCCGATCCGTTCGACGTTAACAGAAAGCGTAAGCCCACCATGCTGGTGACCGACCTGACGCTGCGTTTCGATCCGGAATTTGAGAAGATTTCACGCCATTTCCTCAACGATCCGCAGGCCTTTAACGAAGCCTTCGCCCGTGCCTGGTATAAGCTGACGCACAGGGATATGGGGCCGTTAGCCCGCTATATCGGCCCGGAAGTGCCGAAAGAAGCGCTGCTGTGGCAGGATCCGCTGCCGCAGGCTGTCCATCAGCCTGCGGCCTCAGAGATTGAAAGCCTGAAGGCGGATATCGCCCAGTCTGGCCTGTCGGTCAGCGAACTGGTTTCAGTCGCGTGGGCTTCCGCCTCCACCTTCCGTGGTGGTGACAAGCGCGGTGGTGCAAATGGTGCACGGTTGGCGCTTGCTCCACAGCGCGACTGGCCGGTTAACGCCAGCCTGTCTCATGCCCTGTCCGTACTGGAGCGCATCCAGCAGGCTTCCGGCAAAGCCTCGCTGGCCGACGTTATTGTGCTGGCTGGCGTGGTCGGCGTTGAGAAGGCCGCTCAGGCAGCAGGCGTGAACATCGTTGTGCCTTTCACCGCAGGACGAGTGGATGCCCGTCAGGATCAGACCGATATTGAAACCTTCGAGCTGCTTAACCCGGCGGCGGATGGTTTCCGTAACTACCGCCGCGTGCGCAATGGTGCCTCCACGGAACAACTGCTGATCGATAAAGCGCAACAGCTTACGCTGACCGTGCCAGAGCTGACGGCGTTGATCGGTGGCCTGCGAGTGCTCGACACTAACTTCGACGGCAGCCAGCACGGGGTCTTCACCCAGCGTACAGATGCTCTGAGCAATGATTTCTTCGTTAACCTGCTGGATATGGGGACCGAATGGAAAGCCACCGACGGCACTGCCGAGCTGTTTGAAGGCCGCGATCGCCTGAGTGGTGAGGTGAAATTCACTGCGACCCGTGCCGATCTGGTGTTTGGCTCGAATGCGATTCTGCGTTCTGTAGCAGAAGTGTATGCCAGCAACGATGCGAAAGAGAAGTTCGTTACTGACTTCGTGGCAGCATGGAACAAGGTGATGAACCTGGACCGTTTCGATCTACAGTGAGTCTGACCCTGAACTCACTAAAGCCAGCATTTGCTGGCTTTTTTATTGCCCGCTGCCATTCATAAAGCTGCGCTGCCCTGATTATTCTGGGCGGCCTGATCGGGAGTAACACTGCCCGAAGCCATTCAGCATCGAGAGTGTCATACACTGGGTCAACGGGTATCCGCCGCCGCGCAGCATAAACGGAGAAAAATTTTTGACGTGGCCATCACTGGCGGGCAGCAATCAGAAAATACCTGAGTACGCATAAAGTGTTCACGATCCTGTTTAGCCGTATCGGAACGCAGCTAAATACTCATGATGCTGACGATACCCGGTCCAGCCTGTCATCATGACCTTGCAACCACCCATTTGGCAGTTTGAATATGGGCATTATGCAGAGGTTGTTGTGCTGCCGGAATTCCGATACAAGAGGAGTGAAGGGGAGATAGCGGTAAGAATCTGGCAACTTATTCAGAAACTTTTAACGGCGTCATTTGCAGAAATAACCAAGAGAGTCACAGAGACAGGTAAACAAGAAGGGCCCTCAGGCCCATTCTTAACTGTTAATCCAGCGGTCGCAGTGAAATTTCGCCACCCACCCAGGATTTCACTATGCCGTCCTGTTCCAGCAATAAGCCACCCTGCTGGTCGATGCCTCGGGCGATACCGGGAATCTCTCGGTCACCAATCAGCAGTTTTACCGGACGGTTGATAAAGTTATCCAGCTCGCCCCAGCGGTCAATAAACGGTGCCAGGCCATCCCGTTCGAACAGCTCCAGCGACTCGCGCATTTTGTTTACCAGGCTGGCTGCCAGGGTGTTGCGATCGATTTTAACGCCCGCTTCCTGCAGGTTGATCCAGCCCTGATTAACGATAGCGGTGTCCGGCGAGTTCATGGCCAGATTGATACCAGTACCCATCACAATTTGCGCGGCATCGCCCGTTTTACCGGTTAATTCCACCAGGATACCGGCGAGTTTGCGATCGTTAAGATAAAGATCGTTTGGCCATTTTACCCGCACATCGCTGGCACCCAGCGCCTGCAGGACTTCAGCAGTCACAATACCGATCACCAGGCTGAGACCCATGGCCGCTACCGGGCCCTGCTCCAGACGCCAGTACATTGAGAGATAGAGGTTAGAGCCGAACGGGGAGAACCACTGTCTGCCACGACGTCCTCTTCCTGCCTGCTGATACTCCGCCACGCAGGCATCGCCGGACTGCAGCTCATCCATCCTTTCCAGCAGGTATTGGTTAGTGGAGTCGATGACCGGGATCACCGCCAGACGGCCCCGATCCAGCTTAGCCACGAGGGTTTCTTCATTCAGTAACTGGATCGGTGCGGGCAGGCTGTACCCCTTGCCGGTCACGGTGAACACATCAATACCCCAGTCTTTCAGGGTCTGAATATGTTTGTTGATGGCGGCGCGGCTCATGCCCAGCTGTTCGCCAAGCTGCTCGCCGGAATGAAATTCGCCATCGGCGAGAATGCCGATCAACGTTAAGGGGACGGTATTTGCTTTCATGCAATCACTCCGACGGCATCCTTTTCGCCACGGGCGCCGATAAACCGCACCTCAGGCTCAAGCCAGACGTTAAATTTGCTGCCTACGCGCTGGCGCACTTCATGCGCTAACGCCACGATATCGCTGCCTGTAGCCTGATTCTGATTGATCAGTACCAGCGCCTGCTGACGATGTACCGCTGCCCCACCCAGGCTGAATCCTTTCAGATCGCAGCGATCGATCAACCAGCCGGCCGCAAGTTTGACCCTGCCGTCAGGCTGAGGGTAGAGCGGAGCGTCGGGATACTTTTCCCGCAGAGATTGCGCCATTTCGGCATCAACTATCGGATTTTTGAAGAAACTGCCGGCATTTCCGGTGACTTTGGGATCGGGCAATTTACTGCTGCGCATCTGGCAGACAGCGTCGAAAATTTGCTGTGGCGAAGCGGTAGCGGGATCTAATTTGCTCAGTTCTCCGTAGGTCATCACCGGCAGCCACTGCTTTTTCAGCAGCAGCCCAACGGCTACGATGGCATAGCCTGACTGATACTGGTGTTTAAAGATGCTGTCACGATAGCCAAACTGGCACTGCTCTGCTGATAAACGCTGCGTTTCACCACTGGCAAGATCCAGTACATCGACATATTCACAGACGTTTTTCAGCTCAACGCCGTAAGCACCAATGTTCTGAATCGGAGCTGAGCCGACGCACCCGGGGATCATCGCCAGATTTTCCAGGCCGGAGAAGCCGTTTTTTAACGCATACTGCACCAGTTTATGCCAGTTCTCACCGGCTCCGACGTACAGATGCCAGGCGCTTTCACTCTCATCAACCCTGATACCTTTAAGACGATTAACGATCACCGTGCCCTGAAAATTTTCCAGAAACAGGATATTGCTCCCTTCGCCAACCAAAAGCACGGGCTTGCGCTGCCGCAGGCTGGTCTGCCAGGCGGCGGTGAGTTCAGCGGCGGTTTCCGCCACTACAATTTGCTCTGCGCGGGCATCAAGATTGAAGGTATTGAAAGGTTTTAAAGAGTGGAGCTGGCTGGACATGAGACGGCCTTAACGAATTCAACTGCCGGTAGTTTACCCGATTGGGTGGGGGTGAGGGTTTCTTTTTTTCTTTGCCTGATACCTGGCAATTTACAAGCCTGAACGCAAAAAACCCCGGCCGTCAGGCCGGGGTCTTTGCTTTGTTTGATGCCTGGCAGTTCCCTACTCTCGCATGGGGAGACCCCACACTACCATCGGCGCTACGGCGTTTCACTTCTGAGTTCGGCATGGGGTCAGGTGGGACCACCGCGCTAAAGCCGCCAGGCAAATTCTGTTATTCACGCCGCCCTGCAGGGCCGCGCAAATCAATCCGTTTTCGAACAGGCTGAAAATCTCTTTTGCGTCTCTCGCACGCCTACCAGAACGCTTCTGGCGTTGTAAGGTTAAGCCTCTCGGGTCATTAGTACCGGTTAGCTCAACGCATCGCTGCGCTTACACACCCGGCCTATCAACGTCGTCGTCTTCAACGTCCCTTCAGGGGCCGCAAGGGCCCAGGGAGAACTCATCTCGAGGCAAGTTTCGCGCTTAGATGCTTTCAGCGCTTATCTTTTCCGCACTTAGCTACCGGGCAGTGCCATTGGCACGACAACATTGAACATGCGTCCCCTGGATGCGAAGGAACTCTGGCGCCGCCCGCAGGATCTCCAGCGGGTGAT
>JBNONK010000009.1:0-154798 GCA_050311775.1 Erwinia amylovora
CTCGAGATGAGTTCTCCCTGGGCCCTTGCGGCCCCTGAAGGGACGTTGAAGACGACGACGTTGATAGGCCGGGTGTGTAAGCGCAGCGATGCGTTGAGCTAACCGGTACTAATGACCCGAGAGGCTTAACCTTACAACGCCAGAAGCGTTCTGGTGAGCGTGTGAGAGACGCAAAAGAGATTTTCAGCCTGTTCGAAAACGGATTGATTTGCGCGGCCCTGCAGGGCGGCGTGAATAACAGAATTTGCCTGGCGGCTTTAGCGCGGTGGTCCCACCTGACCCCATGCCGAACTCAGAAGTGAAACGCCGTAGCGCCGATGGTAGTGTGGGGTCTCCCCATGCGAGAGTAGGGAACTGCCAGGCATCAAACAAAGCAAAGACCCCGGCCTGACGGCCGGGGTTTTTTGCGTTTACGGCCCCGGAAAGTCTGCCCGGTTGCCCGGATGGGGCTCAAAAACGGGCCGACCAGACAGAAAGGCCACCCGTAAAGGTGGCCTTTCTGCTTTGTATGTATCGTCCGGGAACCCTTTAAAAAGGTAAAAGCCCTGAACGATCAGGGCGTTGAAGGTGGGATGAACTCAGTGAATTACCTGGGAAAGGAAGGCGCGGGTGCGTTCTGACTGAGGATTAGAGAAAAACTCCTGCGGCGGAGCCTGCTCAACGATCTCACCGCGATCCATAAAGATCACCCGGTCAGCCACGGTACGCGCAAAGCCCATTTCATGGGTTACGCACAGCATGGTCATCCCGTCTTCTGCCAGGCCAATCATGGTATCCAGCACCTCTTTAACCATCTCCGGATCGAGAGCAGACGTTGGCTCATCAAACAGCATGATCTTGGGTTTCATACACAGTGAACGGGCAATAGCCACACGCTGCTGCTGACCCCCGGAAAGTTGTCCCGGGAACTTATGTGCATGTTCAGCTATGCGAACACGTTGCAGATAGTGCATTGCCAGCTCTTCAGCTTCTTTCTTCGGTGTTTTACGTACCCAGATCGGAGCCAGCGTGCAGTTCTGCAGCACGCTCAGGTGCGGGAACAGGTTAAAGTGCTGGAACACCATTCCCACTTCAGTACGCACACGCTCAATGTTGCGAAGATCATCATTCAGATGGATACCGTCCACCACAATGCGCCCCTGCTGATGTTCTTCCAGGTGGTTAATGCAACGGATGGTCGTTGATTTACCAGAACCTGACGGGCCACAGAGAACGATACGCTCGCGCGGTTTCACCTGCAGGTTGATGTCTTTTAGTACGTGGAATTGTCCGTACCATTTATTCACGCTTTCCAGCGTAATCATCATCGCGTCGTCGGATTGTTTAATCAGTGATTCAGTCATTTTAAGCCTTAGTGCGGTGTACGCCCGGTGTGAAAGCGCTTTTCCAGATACTGGCTGTAGCGCGACATGCTAAAACAGAAAATCCAGTAAACCAGAGCGGCAAAAACATAGCCCTCGGTTGACATGCCAAGCCAGGTTGGGTCAACCGTGGCCTGCTGCACGCTGCTGAAGAGGTCAAAGAGTCCGATGATGATCACCAGGCTCGTATCCTTGAACAGGGCGATGATGGTGTTGACCAGCCCCGGGATCACCAGCTTCAGTGCCTGCGGCAGGATAACCAGCGCCTGCATTCTCCAGTAACCCAACGCCAGGGATTCAGCCGCCTCGTACTGGCCTTTCGGCAGAGCCTGCAGACCACCACGCACCACCTCCGCCACGTAAGCCGACTGGAACAGGATGACGCCGACCAGCGCGCGGATCAGCTTATCGATAGTGCTCCCTTCTGACATAAACAGAGGCAGCATCACCGAGGACATGAACAGCACGGTAATCAGGGGAACGCCACGCCAGAACTCGATAAAAATCACCGACAGCGAGCGAACCACCGGCAGGGTGGAGCGGCGACCCAGTGCCAGTAAAATCCCCAACGGTAACGCACCGGCGATGCCTACAGAGGCGATAATCAGCGTCAGCGTCAGGCCGCCCCATTGACGGGTTTCCACGCGTTCCAGCCCGAAGAAACCGCCATACAGCAGAAACCAGACGATCACCGGATAGGCCACCGCCCAGACAGCAATATAGAGGCCGCGACGTGGCAGGATTTTCAGGAACATTGGCACAATGGACAGCAGTCCAATCACCAGCGCCAGGTTAATACGCCAGCGCAGCTCATGTGGATACAGCCCGTACATAAACTGGCCAAAACGGGCGTGGATAAACACCCAGCATGCACCTTCTTTGGTACAGTCTGCCCGCGTTGATCCCACCCAGTTGGCCTGGAAGATCAGCCAGTTCAGCGCCGGAGGAATAACGGCCCAGATAACCCACAGGCAGAACAGCGTCAGCAGTGTGTTACCCCAGCTTGAGAACAGATTTTTTCTTGCCCAACTGACGGTGCGTGACAGCATATTTGTCGGTACCGGCGGAGTTTCGTGAGTAGCTAAAGTCATAATTATCCCGTTCTCTTAGCGCTCAATCAGGCGGATTTTGCGGTTATAGATATTCATTAACAGCGAAATCAGCAGACTGATAACCAGATAGACGCCCATGGTGATAGCGATGGTCTCGATGGCCTGACCTGTCTGATTCAGTACCGTCCCGGCGAACAGCGACACCATATCGGGATAACCAATCGCTGCGGCTAACGAAGAGTTTTTCACGATGTTCAGATACTGGCTGGTTAATGGTGGGATGATCACCCGCATCGCCTGCGGGATAATGACCTGACGCAGGGTTACTGGATTAGGCAGGCCCAGTGAGCGTGCCGCCTCATGCTGCCCGAAGGGAACGGACTGAATACCGGAACGGATTACCTCAGCGATAAACGAAGAGGTATAGATCGACAGCGCCAGAGTCAGTGCCGCCAGTTCCGGGATCAGGGCAAAGCCACCACGGAAGTTAAAGCCACGAAGCTGTGGCACATCCCAGTGCATCGCCGCCCCGGAAATCAGGTGGGCAATCACCGGGAAGACAATCAGCATGACAATTGAGGCAGGCCAGGTTCGCTTAAGCTGGCCGGTCTTAAGCTGATGTGAGCGGTTATAACGAAACAGCGCGACACTCCCGGCACCAGCCAGCAGCAGCGCAAGAATGAATGGCCAGGTACCCGGAGCATACTGTGGCCAGGGAATATAGAGACCCCGGTTACTGACAAAAGCTAAATCGAAAGCGCTCACGGCCTGGCGCGGGCCCGGCAGGTTACGCAATACGGCGAAGTACCAGAAAAAGATCTGCAGCAGCGGCGGAATATTACGGAACGTTTCGATATAGATATTAGAGAGTTTCCGTAACAGCCAGTTATCTGACAGGCGTGCCAGCCCGATAAAGAAGCCCAGGAAGGAAGCAAAAACGATACAGAGAGCGGAAACCAGCAGGGTATTTGTTAACCCGACCAGAAACACGCGCGCGTAGGTATCCCCCTCGCTGTAGTCAATCAGGTGCTGAACGATACCAAAGCCAGCGCTACGTTCAAGGAAACCAAAACCGGAAGTAATGCCGCGGTTTGCCAGGTTAATGACGGTATTGTGGATCAGATACCCCGCCACGCCTGCTACAGCGACAATCGCAATGATCTGGTAAAGCCAGGCGCGCACCGCAGGATTGCTGAAGGAAATATCCCTTTTTACGGTTGGGCGTTGAGACATGATGAAACCTCAGTCACGAAAATTCTGACGAAGGCGCCGGCGAACCGGTGCCCTGTAAACGGTGGGAATTAACGTACTGGCGGAGCGTACTGGATGCCGCCTTTGTTCCAGAGCGCGTTCTGGCCACGGGCGATTTTCAGCTGGCTGTCTTTACCGACGTTACGATCGAAGACTTCCTGATAGTTACCAACCTGCTTAACAATGTTGTAAGCCCATTTGTTGTCCAGCTTCAGGTCTTTACCGAAGTCGCCTTCAGCGCCCAGCAGGTGAGCCATATCTGGGTTGGTGGGTTTAGCGGCCAGCTGATCGACGTTTTTAGAGGTAATACCCATCTCTTCCGCATTCAGCATAGCGAACAGAGACCATTTAACGATGGTGAACCAGTCATCATCACCGCGACGCACCACAGGCCCCAGAGGCTCTTTAGAGATCACTTCTGGCAGCACGATGAATTCATCTGGTTTGCCCAGCTTGATACGCAGAGCATAAAGCTGGGACTGGTCGGAGGCCAGCGTATCGCAGCGGCCGGTATCCAGCGCTTTGGCTGATTCATCGGAGCGGTCAAAGGTCACCGGGGTGTACTGCATATTGTTGGCTTTAAAGTAGTCAGCCACGTTCAGCTCGGTATCGGTACCGGCCTGAATACAGACAGTGGCACCGTCAAGCTCTTTAGCGCTCTTCAGGCCTGCTTTTTTGTGGGTCAGGAAGCCGATGCCGTCATAGTAGTTCACGCCTGCAAAGATAAAGCCCATGCCGCCATCACGGGCAGAGGTCCAGGTGGTATTACGGGACAGAATATCCACTTCGCCAGACTGTAGCGCGGTAAAACGCTCTTTCGCTGTCAGCGGGGTATATTTAACTTTGGAAGCATCACCAAAAACGGCAGCAGCAGCAGCACGGCACACATCCACATCGATCCCGCTGAATTTGCCGCTGGCATCAGCAAAGGAGAAGCCTGGCAAACCATCACTGATCCCGCATTGCACAAAGCCTTTCTTTTTAATGGCATCCAGAGTGGCGCCGGCATGAGCCTGATTTGCCGCCGCAAACAGCGCTGCAGCCGCAACCAAAGTGGAGAGCATCATTTTTTTCATAAAGCATCCTGTGTGGCGAATTCATTTTTATGTTTAATGCACGCTGTGGTGCACTTTTCCTGTCTGTGGCGTGAGCCATCCACGACTTTGCAAAGGAAGTGCCAAAATTGCAGAGTCCTGAATTTGTTGGAAAGCTTTGCTAATAATCAGAAGCATTCTGAAAGTTTGCTTAATATCGGGCACTAAACAGGTGCAGAAACGCCAGGATTGGTCATAAAGGGTGCAAAGAGTTTCACTATATGGAAGCAATGTGAGCTAAAGCGCAATCATTGTTGATGTGAAGTTGAATAAGAGAGGGCCAGCCCGGGGATGCGCAAACTGGCTTTGATATGGGGGGAGAAAACTCAGTAAAGTGAGGTTGCCCCGTCCGGGCGAGTCTTAAAGCGGCGATGGAGCCACATATACTGATTGGGCGCACGCATAATCTCACGTTCAATCACTTTATTCATATAAGCCGCGGCCTGCTGTTCATCGCTGATCGGATAGTCCTTCAGCTCTGGCTGGATCACCAACTCGTAGCCACTGCCGTTTTCATTACGGATCAATACCACCGTGATCATTGCGGGCTTGGCCATACGGGCAATCATCCATGTTCCGCTGGTGGTGGCTGCCTGTGGCACGGCAAAGAGAGGCGCAAAAACGCTGCCCTTCGGGCCATAATCTTGATCGGGAGCAAACCACACTGCCTCTCCCTGCTTCAGGGCCTGTACCATGCCACGCAAATCACGACGGTTAATCATCGCTTTATTAGAGCGCATACGACCTTTGGTCTGCACCCACTCCATCAGCTTGTTGTTGTGCGGGCGGTACATCGCCATCATCGGCTGGCAAAGCCCCATCGCTCTGCCGCCCAGCTCCAGCGACATGAAATGGACACCGATAATCAGCGCACCCCGCCCACTGTCCTGAGCCGATTTCAGGTTGTGCAGTCCGTTAACGGTAAACCAGCGTTTTACCCGGCGATCTGACCAGAACCAGGCCATCCCTGTCTCCAACAGGCCCATACCCAGCGACTCGAAGTTACGGACAATACGTAACTCCAGCTGCTCGGCTGGCATATCCGGAAAACAGAGTTCAAGATTACGACGGGTAATGCGAATGCGCCGCTTTAAAAAGCGCATTGAAGTGCGGCCCATCCAGGTGCCGAGTTTCTGCAGGAAAGGAAACGGGAGCATTACCAGCAAAAACAGGAGTCCCAGTCCGGCCCAGGTTATCCAGTAACGAGGGTGCATCAAGCTACGGGTGAAACGGGGTGAAGCCTTCATATATCTCTCTTTATGCGTGCATGGGAGATGTAGCGCATAAAGAACTTAATCTGTAGCGGTACAGGAGGTGTGACAACTTTATTTGCAGGAAGTTGGTAACCACGTCGCTTTTTTACACAATCAAGACAATTCTGTCCAGTTTGTGGGCATTAAAAAAGGCGCTAACAGTACGTAGCGCCTCCATCACAATGAACCGAAACTTAGTTCATGCCGTATTTTTTCAGTTTCTTACGCAACGTGCCGCGGTTGATACCCATCATCAGGGCTGCACGGGTCTGGTTGCCACGGGTGTATTGCATCACCATGTCCAACAGAGGCTGCTCCACTTCAGCCAAAACCAGCTCATACAGGTCATTCACATCCTGACCATTCAGTTGAGCAAAATAGTTCTTCAGTGCCTGTTTGACCGAATCACGCAGAGGCTTTTGGGTCACCTGATCCTGTGAGTTAACGGTTGAAACGGTCAGTACGTCAGAATTTACGCGTTGTTCGAACATAGTTCTGTCAGCTCTTTATTTCTATTACGCAAGTTTTTCGAAGTATGCCTCCAACGCCTCCAGCTGTTCGCTGGCATCCTCAATGGCGTTGAATGTGCGCCGAAACTGGTCGTTTGGGGCATGCTCCTGGAGATACCAGGAGACGTGCTTCCGGGCAATACGGTATCCCTTGCTGTGACCGTAAAAGTCGTGCAGTTCCCGTAGGTGCCCGATGAGCAAGCGCTTTACCTCAGCCAGTGGCATTGGAGCCAGCAGCTCCCCAGTGTCCAGATAGTGCTGGATTTCCCGGAAGATCCACGGTCTTCCCTGAGCCGCACGTCCTATCATCAGGGCATCAGCCCCCGTATAGTCGAGTACGGCTCTGGCTTTATGCGGGTCAGTTATGTCTCCATTCGCGATGACGGGAATGGAAACGTTCTGCTTAACTGTCCGAATGCTGTCATACTCAGCTTCGCCGTTGAACAAACACGCGCGTGTGCGTCCGTGAATGGTCAGGGCCTGAATGCCACAGCGTTCAGCCAATTGGGCAATCTCTACACAATTGCGGTTGTCCGCATCCCAGCCAGTGCGAATTTTCAGCGTGACAGGCACATCCACTGCGTTAACCACCGCCGAGAGGATAGACTTCACCAGCTCAGGGTGCTGCAGCAGGGCAGAGCCCGCCATCTTACGATTCACTTTTTTAGCCGGACATCCCATGTTGATGTCGATCACCTGCGCGCCAGATATAGCGTTGATGCGTGCAGCGCCGGCCATTTCATCAGGGTCACAACCCGCAATCTGCACGGTACGAATACCGGGCTCGTCACTGTGTACCATGCGCAGTCGCGATTTGTCGCTGGCCCAGACTTCAGGGTTTGACGACAACATCTCAGAGACGGTCATACCAGCGCCCATTGCATAGCAAAGAGTCCGGAAAGGCCTGTCGGTTATCCCGGCCATTGGCGCTGCAATCAGGCGATTGCGAAGCTGATGGTTTCCTATGCGCATGAAAAAAAAGTGACCATAGTGTGTCCGCAAGGCGGCGTATATTACGCATTTTTTAGAGAAGATGAAAGGCCAAACTTTGAACAATTCACCCTGAGAGAGCAATGAAACCGGTAATCTGCATGGATGCCAGAATAAAATGCATTATCAAACAAGGGGTTGAATATTTTTGGTGCAATTATGAACAAATATTTTTCTTTTTTTGTGAGCAAGTTAACAACATAAAACACGTTACTTTGCTCACAAAACGCTATTTGGTCCGCTATAAACAGAAGCGAACAGGGCTTCAGCGTGTTGCAAGTCCGCCGAAGCCCGGAAAATTATTCGACGATCACCCGACCATGCAGAGGTTGCAGGGGACGATTATTGGTGTGTTTAAGTGCCTTCTGGAACTTGTCCAGCTGCTGCGCTGAAAGCGTCACCGGCTTCTTCATCACCAGCCAGCGCACACCTTCCGTGCAGGGAGGGGTGGTCAGCGAGCCGCTGAAGCGATAATAGTGCTCATCCGTTGGGAACAGCTTCGCCAGGTCGACGCTTTGCTGCATTTTTTCCTGCTGGTTCAACTTAGCCGGAATAGCTGCGATCAGCGGCTTGAGCGCCTGATTTTCTGCCCCTTCCTCAAACATCACCACCACCACTGCCAGCTCGCCAGCTTTATTCGCATGGACGAAGTGCGCTTCGAGCGGGAAGGATTTTCCGGCAATAAGGTTTTCGCTGGGGGTATGGAAATGGAACTGCTTCAGTTCGAAGCGTTGATTATCCAGCATAAAATCATCACTGTCCGTCACGGTGACCATAATGGTATGCCCGTTGTTGATGATGGATTCGGTATCAGTGTGAAAGTTGAGGCCCAGCGGCGGGAGTTTGCCGTCGATGACTTGCTCAATGTCGATGGGGGACTGGTACTGACCCGTTTTGCAGGTCTGGAACTCATTACTGAGCTCTCCCCAGTGTTCCGGGGATCCTTTCCCTTCATAGGCCCAATGAGGAAGTGATGCCGCTGCTACGGGCAAAATAGCCGCCATGGAGAATACGGCGACTAATGTTTTGAGTTTCATATTCCTTTATATCCTTATAAACCGGACCCTTCAGGGTTCCGGTGTGAGCGAAATAATACGCCTGCGAATTATAAGGGTAACCGCCAGGAAAAGCACCCATCCTCTTGGTGCAAAAAAAGCGGCTCTGTTAACGGCGGATACCGGTAATCCGGCACCACTCTTCCTTTTCCGCGACCGGGTCGAGCGCGAACTTCTCTTCATAAGCTTCACAAACGCTACTGGCCTGGCTGGCAAGCACGCCGGATAAGCCCAGGTGGCCCCCTGTTACCGGCAATACGCCGATCAGCGGTGCCAGTTCGCGCAGCGGGCCCGCCAGGATGTTGGCGACCACCACGTCGGCACTGAGGTTGTCAGGCTGTTGATGAGGCAGGTAGAGGGACAGACGGTCAGAGACGCCATTGCGCTGAGCATTGTCGCGGCTGGCCTGGATGGCCTGCGGGTCGATATCAATGCCAATCGCCCTGGCGGCGCCCAGTTTCAGGGCTGCAATGGCGAGAATGCCGGAGCCACAGCCGAAGTCGATGACTGTTTTACCGGTCAGATCCAGACCGTCCAGCCACGCCAGGCACAGCGCCGTTGTCGGATGCGTACCCGTACCGAAAGCCAGACCGGGATCCAGCATGACATTGACCGCGTTCGGGTCCGGCACGTCACGCCAGCTTGGGCAAATCCACAGGCGCTGGCCAAAACGCATCGGATGAAAATTGTCCATCCACTCACGTTCCCAGTCTTTGTCCTCAATCTGCTCGATTTTATGGCGGAAGCCCTGACCCAGTAGCGGATGCAGCGCCAGGCCTGCAATCACCTCTGGCATCTCGGTTTCTGCGTCGAACAGGCCAATCACATCGGTATCGCCCCACAGGAGCGTCTCGCCAGGTAATGGTTCAAACACCGGGTTATCATGCGTATCCTGGAACGTGACCGAGACAGCCCCGTTCTCGATCAGCGCATCACCCAGTTCTTCAGCCTGAGCGCCAGTGGTGTTGATTTTCATTTGTATCCAGGGCATTGCGATTCTCTTTAGTCAATCAGGGTGGTAGCCGTGGCTGGTTTGTCAGCCTGGCCAAAACGGTTGCCGGCCACAAAAGCGATCAGGCTCAGCAGCAGCGACGGAACGATAGGGTGAAAGCCCCAGAGCTGCAGCGACAGGCTGGCCAGCAGGGTATAACAACCGGCACCGGCAATCATGCTGCTGAGCGCGCCTGCCGCATTGGCTTTTTCCCAGTATAGCCCCAGCACCAGCGGCCACAGGAACACGGCCTCCAGGCCACCGAACGCCAGCAGGTTCAGCCAGATGATCATTTCAGGCGGGTTCCAGGCAGCCAGCAGCAGCAGCAGGCCCAGCACCAGCGTGATCGCTGCGGACATTTTTTTCAGCAGGGGTTCATTGTCCATCTGTTGGGGGCGAACGCGGAGGAAGAGATCCTTAACGATCGTGGCAGATGCCTGCAGCAGCTGGGCATTGATCGTCGACATGATCGCCGCCATCGGTGCCGCCAGGAAGATCCCTGCAGCCAGCGGGGGTAACACATGGATCATCAACGTCGGGATCACCAGGTCGGGGATCGGCAGGTCCGGCATGACTGCCCGTCCCAGAGCGCCAGCCAGGTGCATACCAAACATCAGTACGGCCACCACGATGGTACCCAAAATAATCCCCCTGTGGACCGCTTTGCTGTCCTTGTAGGAGATGCAGCGTACGGCGGTATGAGGCAGGCCAATAACCCCAAAACAGACCAGCACCGAGAAGGAGGCCAGAAATGTCGGGCTGAGAATGTTATCCACGCCGCCGGGAGAAATCAGCTGCGGATCGATATGCTGCAGCTTATCCACTGCGCTTTGCATGCCGCCTGCCGCGTGGATGACCGCAAACAGTAGCAGGAAGGTGCCGAGCAACATCACCAGCCCCTGCATTGCGTCATTTAACACGCTGGCGCGGAAGCCGCCGAAAGCCGTGTACAGGGCGATGGTGCCGCCAAATATTAACAGACCGGTGCTGTAGGGGATCCCTGCGGCGGTTTCCAGCAGGCGAGCGCCCCCGATAAATTGCACCGTCATTGCCCCGATAAAGGCAATTAACAGGCTCAGGCTGGCAATCCATACCAGCAGCGGGCTGCGATAGCGACCGTACAGCATATCGTTCAGCGTCACCGCATTATAACGGCGGGCGAGGATAGCAAATTTTTTGCCCAGAATACCCAGCGACAGCCAGACGGCAGGAACCTGCACCATCGACAGCAGCACCCAGCCCAGACCATATTTGTAAGCCGCACCCGGCCCGCCAATAAAGGAGCTGGCGCTGATATAGGTGGTGGTCAGCGTCATGGCCAGCACGAAGCCGCCCATTGAACGGCTGCCAAGGAAGTATTCCGTCAGGAAGTTGCCTTCGCGACGCTTACGCAGGGCGTAAACAGACAGCCCGGCGACCAGCAGCAGGTAGCCAATCAGTGGCAGAATGATGCCCGTTTTCACTTGTCATCCTCCAGAGGAATATCGCGGAAAATCAGCCTGATCATCAGCCAGCAGAGGAAGATAAACAGCAGGGGAACCAGCATGCAGGCCATTTCGAACCAGTGAGGCAGGCCGGTAGGGCCGGTTTTATTGTCCGGCAGCCATGCCGTAAGTGACCAGGCCGCAAGATAGGCAACGGCCAGCCAGAAGGACCAGCGGGCTTCGCGATGCGCCTGAAGGAAACGTTTGTCCATCTCTTACTCTCACTCTCAACAGACAAAGAAAAAGGCCGGTCAGACCGGCCTTTTTTCATTCACTCAGACAGATCAGGTTTCCTGAAGGCCGAGTTTTTTCTCCAGATAGTGGATGTTGGTGCCACCATGCTGGAAGTTTTCATCGGTCATGATCTTCATCTGCAGCTCAACGTTCACCTTGATGCCGTCAATGATCAGCTCAGCCAGCGCATTCTTCATGCGGGCAATCGCCACTTCACGTGTTTCACCGTAGGTGATCAGTTTGCCGATCATGGAGTCATAGTACGGCGGTACAGTGTAGCCAGCGTATATATGAGACTCCCAGCGCACGCCAAAACCACCAGGTGCATGGAAGCGGGTGATTTTGCCAGGGCTTGGCAGGAAGGTATTAGGATCTTCGGCGTTGATACGGCACTCCACCGCATGGCCGCGGATCACCACGTCTTCCTGCTTGATCGACAGCGGCTGACCGGCAGCAATACGCAGCTGCTCTTTGATCAGATCCACGCCGGTGATCATCTCGGTAACCGGATGCTCAACCTGGATACGGGTGTTCATTTCAATGAAGTAAAACTCGCCGTTTTCGTACAGGAATTCAAAGGTACCCGCACCGCGGTAGCCGATCTCGATACAGGCTTTAGCACAACGATCGCCGATGAATTTGCGCATCTCTGGCGTGATGCCGGGTGCAGGTGCCTCTTCAACCACTTTCTGGTGACGACGCTGCATGGAGCAGTCGCGCTCGGCCAGATAGATGGCGTGGCCCTGACCGTCAGCCAGTACCTGAATTTCAATATGGCGTGGGTTTTCCAGGTACTTTTCCATATAGACCATATCGTTGTTGAAAGCCGCTTTCGCTTCCGCACGGGTCATGTTAATGGACTGTTCCAGATCTTTTTCGTTGCGCACAACGCGCATACCACGACCGCCACCGCCGCCAGAGGCTTTGATAATGACCGGATAACCGATCTGCTTGCCGAAGGCACGGTTTTTATCCATGTCATCGCCCAGCGGGCCGTCAGATCCAGGTACGCAGGGTACGCCTGCTTTTTTCATTGCGTTGATGGCGGAGACTTTGTCACCCATCAGACGAATGGTTTCAGCTTTAGGACCGATAAAGATAAAGCCTGAACGTTCAACCTGTTCGGCAAAGTCCGCATTCTCGGACAGGAAGCCATAGCCAGGGTGGATCGCCACCGCACCAGTGATTTCGGCAGCCGAAATCAGCGCGGGGATGTTCAGGTAGCTTTTCACTGACGGCGCAGGACCAATACAAACGGTTTCGTCTGCCAGCAGTACGTGTTTTAAATCGCGATCCGCAGTGGAGTGTACCGCCACAGTCTTGATGCCCAGCTCTTTGCAGGCACGCAGAATGCGCAGCGCGATCTCACCACGGTTAGCTATAACAATTTTATCCAGCATGGTTCGCCTCGTTATTCGATGACTACCAGCGGCTCGTCAAATTCAACTGGCTGACCGCTTTCGACCAGGATCGCTTTCACAACGCCGGATTTATCGGCTTCGATCTGGTTCATCATTTTCATCGCTTCAACGATGCACAGGGTATCGCCGGCATTCACTTTCTGGCCGACTTCAACAAAAGCTTTCGCGTCAGGGCTTGGCGTGCGGTAGAAAGTACCGACCATTGGTGAACGTACGATGTGGCCACTGATCTCGGCAGCAGCGGGTGCTTCCATTGCCGGGGTGGTTGCTGGCGCAACGGCGGTAGCGAGAGCGGGCTGCGGCTGCATCATGGGCGCAGCGTAAGCTTGCTGCATCATCGGGTAGCCGGTGTTCACTGGCGCACGACTGATGCGAACGGACTCTTCACCTTCAGAAATTTCCAGTTCAGCAATACCTGATTCTTCAACCAGTTCGATCAGTTTTTTAATCTTACGAATATCCATGAGTGTGGTTCCGTACTCTGTTTAATTAGATTGTGACAGGCGTTTAACAGCTGTCTGTAAAGCCCAGGAATAACCGTCGGCACCAAGGCCACAGATGACACCTGCGGCAATATCAGAAAGATATGAATGATGGCGGAAAGGCTCGCGAGCATGCACGTTTGACAGGTGCACTTCGATAAATGGAATGCTGACTGCAAGCAGGGCATCCCGCAGCGCTACGCTGGTATGAGTGAAAGCCGCCGGGTTAATAACGATATAATCAACATTGCCTTTTGCCTCATGAATGCGGTCAATCAACGCATATTCCGCATTGGACTGGAGATGACTCAGCTTCACGTTGAGTGCGTCAGCCTGCGAGGTGATATCACTGACGATCTCTGCAAGCGTCGTTTTCCCATATTTCTCTGGCTCACGGGTGCCGAGAAGATTCAGGTTGGGCCCGTTCAAAAGCAGTACGTGAAACTTATCAGCCATCTTGCTGCTATCTCCTGCGATAATTGAGGCATCGCACAAAATACAACGCCAAAAGCCATTTGTCACCTTTAACGGTGAAATTTGCCCTGCGCGCTGGTTCAAAGCCGGGCATTATAACGATTTCGTGGCAATTAGCAGCTAAATACTGGTCGTATCAGCGAAGATTATCAACCGCGCGCCGTAAATTGCGCGCAGTTGGTGCAGGATATGCGGGGCAGAACACAGTATGACGCCTGCTTTATCGCCGCCACTGACGGAACTTTTTGTAACGCCAGGCCAGCAGGAACAGGGCGATTGCGGCGTAAATCCATGGCTGAGGGGAGAACGTTTTTACCGACCACAGGTAGTGGATGGGAGCCAGTATCAGTACAACGTAGACCCCATTATGCAGAGTTTGCCAGCGTTTCCCTAACTTTCGTTGCGCTTTCTGGAAGGACGTCAGCGCCAGCAATAGCAGGATAACCCAGCTGACAATACCCAGGGTCAGATAGGGACGGGAGATCAACTCCGACCCCAGCAGCCCCAGATTGCTGATGCCCAGTTCCAGCACGGAATAGCTCACCAGATGCAGCGTGGCCCAGGCAAAACACCAAAGCCCCAACAGGCGACGGACCCGGATTAGCAGCGGTTGCTTACCGTAGCGTGCCAGCGGCGTCACCAACAGCGTGCCCAGCAGAAATTTCAGTGCCATCCTGCCGGTGAAATGCTGGATGTCTTTTGCCGGATCGGCGCTGAACCAGCCCTGATCGATGGCTAACATCAGCCAGATTAGCGGCAGGAAACCGGCAAGGTGCAGCAAAACCTTCAGGCCGGTGATCTGTTTAACAGAGAGGCGTACCACTAAAAATTCTCCCGCAGATCCAGTCCCCGGTACAGGGAAGCAACCTGGTCGGCATAGCCATTAAACAGCAGCGTTGGCTGGCGTTTAACGTCAAGAATGCCGCCGGAACCGATAAAGCGTTCGGTAGCCTGCGACCAGCGCGGATGGTCAACATGCGGGTTCACATTGCCATAGAAGCCATACTCGTTGGAGGCCAGCTGATTCCAGGTTGTAGGAGGCATGTCTTTCATCAGGGTGATTTTGACGATCGATTTAATCCCTTTAAAACCATATTTCCACGGCACGGTCAGGCGGATTGGCGCACCGTTTTGAGGGGGCAGTGCTTTGCCATAGACGCCAGTAGTCAAAATGGTCAGGGGATGCATCGCCTCATCCAGCCGCAGCCCTTCGACATAGGGATAGTTGATGCCGCCACCGATAAAGCGATCCTTCTGGCCCGGCATTTCATCAGGTGCATAAACGGTCTGAAAAGCGACGTAGCGGGCATTGCTGGTGGGTTCGGCTGCTTTCAGCAGTTTTCCCAGCTCAAAGCCGATCCACGGGACCACCATCGACCAGGCTTCCACACAGCGCATCCGGTAGATCCGCTGTTCAAGCGGGAATCGCTGATAAATATCGTCCATATTCAGCGTCATGGGCTTCGCCACTTCGCCCCCTATTTCAATCTTCCAGTCGGTAGTTTTCAGGGTGCCGGCATTGGCTGCCGGGTCGGCTTTATCCAGCCCGAACTCATAGTAGTTGTTATAACCCGTGACTTTGTCTTCCGGCGTCAAAGCTAATTTAGCCTGGTACTGCCCGGGTTTGGTGAAGTCGAGTGATTTTCCTGACTGCGCTTTCGGGCGATCGTTGCCTTTGAACCAGGAGAGCACGTCGGCGTGAGCTGCAGGGATCGACAAAGCAGCGGCGCTGATCCCCAGCGTTTTCAGAATCTGGCGACGTTGCGAATTGAAGATCTCTTCTGGCGTGACGTCGTTTTCAGTCAGTTTGTTCGCGGGTTTCATCAGGCTGCTCTCCAGCATCGGTTTCAGTTCAGTCTTAATCATGACCAAAGTCCGGGGATTCAGCGAGTTTGCGGCAAAAAATGTGAAATTTCCTGGGCGGGAGTCCCCCTCGGCCAGCAGACCGGGGGGAAGGGGAGTTAACGTACTTTGACCAGCGTGCGTCCAGTGATTTCATTATTCAGCAGTTTCGCGGCGCTTTCTGCCGCTTCTGTCAGGGGCACTTCGCGGGTGGCCTGCTGATAGAAAGTTTCCGGCAGCACCTTAATCAGCCTGTTCCAGGCATCCAGCCTGCGAGTGGCGGGAGTACTCACAGAATCCACACCCTGCAGGCGAACGTTGCGCAGGATAAAAGGCATTACCGTTGTCGGCAGAGTGAACCCGCCAGCCAGACCACAGGCAGCTACCACGCCAGAGTAGTTCATCTGTGCCAGCACGCTCGCCAGCACTTTATCGCCTGCGGCGTCTACTGCCCCGGCCCAACGCTGTTTTTCCAGCGGGCGCGCATCGCCGCTAAATGCACTACGCGGCAGGATCTCTTTTGCGCCCAGTTGACGCAGATAATCATGGGTGGATTCCCGCCCACTCACAGCGGCAACCTGATAGCCAAGGGCACTGAGCAAAGCCACCGCGGTGCTGCCAACGCCGCCGCTGGCGCCTGTCACCACCACTTCGCCCCTGTCAGGCGTAATGCCGCCTTCTTCCAGCGCCATCACGCACAGCATCGCTGTCAGCCCGGCGGTGCCGATTATCATCGCTTTACGGCCATCCAGGCCCTGTGGCATTGGCACCAGCCAGTCGCCTTTTACTCTGGCCTGTTCTGCCAGTCCTCCCCAGTGATTTTCGCCCACTCCCCAGCCCGTCAGCAGCACTTCCTGGCCGGCGTGGAAGCGGGGATCTTCGCTGTCATGCACTTTTCCGGCGAAATCGATCCCGGGCACCATCGGGAACTGGCGAATAATTTTGCCTTTGCCGGTAATGGCCAGCGCATCTTTGTAATTAAGACCTGACCAGTCAATATCCACGACCACGTCCCCGGCGGGAAGATCGTGGGTTGCCAGTGTCTTCACTGAGGCAAGGGTTTTCCCTTCCGACTGTTCAAGAACAAGTGCTTGCATGAGAATCTCCTGAAAATAAGGCCTGTGAGTATAATTAAAATCTGAGCTCACTATACTCCCGACTTTCGACATTATTCTGACATCAGGCAATTAATAACGGGGCGGTATGTGTTATTTTCCCCCGCGAGTGACCGTCACAGCCTTCAGAGTATTGAAGGTGAGTGGCTTTTCATCAACTGCAGTAAAAGAGCACAGGGATGCGATCAACTACAAAACTTTCTGCAATGATCACGCTGTTGAGTGCACTGGCGATGTTAATGATGCTGGTGGGCTGCGTGATGAGTTTTTTTTACCTCAGCGAAATGCGGGCTGAGCACCGGCTGGAGATTATGGCCGAGGATATTGATGTGGCAATGGAAACCGAAACGCCGGAGCAGATATCGGTCTGGCTGCCTCAGGTGATGGGACCCCTGCAGATTGTCCGGACTGAATTCATCGAAAACAATCAGCTGCGCCTGGAGCTGGCCCGCCATCAGGATGCGGTGATGGAGGATGAACCCAATAAGTATCGCAACTCTGAACTCAAGCTGGAAAATCACCCCAATATCACGCTGCGCATCACCTGGGTCGATACCACCAAAACCTGGGTCAGCTCATTTATTGGCACTTCAATCTTTACCATTATCATCTCAATCGTGGGCAGCCTGTTGCTGATTCTGCTGTTTACCCACCGCTGGCTCTATCGCCAGTTGGAGGGGATGGAGCGTCTGGAAGCCAGAGCAGGCAGGGTGCTGAAAGGGGAACGAGTCACGGTAAGGCAGGGCAGCGTGCATGAATGGCCGCCGAAGGCCAGCAGCGCGATCGATCTGCTGCTGGGCGATCTGCACGAGGCGGGCGAGCAACGTAATCGTATTGATACGCTGATCCGCGCTTTTGCCGCTCAGGATGCCAAAACTGGTCTGAATAACCGCCTGTTCTTTGATAACCAGCTGGCCACCATGCTGGAGGATACCGAAGCGGCAGGAGCTCACGGCATGGTGATGATGATCCGGCTGCCGGATTTCGATACCCTGCGTGATAACTGGGGCCACACGCAAACTCAGGATTATCTGTTCGACCTCGTCAATCTGCTCTCCACCTTTGTGATGCGCTATCCCGGAGCGCTGCTGGCCCGCTATTTTCGCAGTGATTTTGCCGTTCTGTTGCCTCACCGTAGCCTGAAAGATGCCGACAGTATCGCCTCCCAACTGATCAATGCCGTTGACGCTCTGCCCCCGATGCGCATGCTGGATCGCGAAGATATGATCCATATTGGCATCAGCGCCTGGCAACATGGCCAGAGCACCCAGCAGGTAATGGAAAATGTTGAGCTGGCTACGCGGCACGCGGCGCTGCTGGGAGGAAATAACTGGTCGGTGGGCGAAGTTCCTCAGCAGGAGCTAAGCCGAGGCAGTGTTAAATGGCGCACGCTGCTGGAAAATACGCTGCATCGCGGCGGTCCCCGCCTCTACCAGAAACCGGCGGTGACCAGTGAAGGCCATGTTCATCACCGCGAAATGATGCCGAGGATTTTTGACGGTGACAAAGAGCTGCAGTCGGCTGAGTATCTGCCGCTGGTGCAGCAGCTGGGTATGGCCGAAGGGTATGACCGCCAGCTGGTGACCCGCATTCTGTCCCTTCTGCCCATCTGGCCGGAAGGGACGCTGGCCGTGCCCCTCACCGTAGATGCTCTGCTGCAGCGTCCCTTCCAGTGCTGGTTGCGCGACATGCTGCTGCAATGCACTAAATCGCAAAGAAATCGCATTTTATTTGAACTTGCAGAAGCAGATGTGTGTCAACACATCAACCGTCTGGCTGCCGCGTTTCGTTTGTTGAAAGGTTTTGGCTGCCGGATAGCGATAAATCAGGCGGGATTAACGGTTGTCAGCACTGGCTACATCAAGCAGTTTGACGTGGAACTGATCAAGTTGCATCCGGGGCTGGTACGCAATATTGACCGGCGGACGGAGAACCAACTTTTTGTGCAAAGCCTGCTCGAAAGTTGCAAACGCACGCCAACGCGTGTTTTTGCTGCGGGTGTAAAAACCCGTGATGAGTGGCAAACCCTTGCCGGACTGGGAATTCAGGGCGGTCAGGGCGATTTTTTTGCGCCTTCACAACCGCTCAACAGCGATGTGAAAAAATATTCGCAAAGATATCGAGTTTAGTCTGCCGTTAAGCAGGATTTCACGTAGAATAGCCGCGCGGCTGTGGTGCCGGCAACGGTTCACTGGGTCACCCAGAGAGACCGGGAAATGTTAAATTTTATGTACGTTATGTCCGAATGTCGGTCTTAACCCGGGGATGCGGAGCCTGAATACAGGCATTGTGAACGCTCAGGTTTTCAGGATTGTGACTCAGGCGAGAGATAGCGTGATTTTTCACCGAAGTAGAACGTTTTTGCGCCTTGTCGCTGCTTCGTGTGGTTGGTAAAGTAAGCGGATTTTATTTTCCGCCCCCAGCTAGCAGGATTATCCTTTAGTATGTTTAAAAAATTCCGTGGCATGTTTTCCAACGACTTGTCCATCGACCTGGGTACAGCCAATACCCTGATTTACGTGAAAGGACAGGGCATTGTTCTGAATGAGCCCTCCGTCGTTGCTATCCGTCAGGATCGTGCCGGTTCCCCCAAGAGCGTTGCGGCAGTCGGTCATGACGCAAAACAGATGCTGGGTCGTACCCCTGGCAATATCGCAGCGATTCGTCCAATGAAAGACGGCGTTATCGCCGACTTCTTCGTGACCGAAAAGATGCTGCAGCATTTTATCAAACAGGTTCACAGCAACAGCTTTATGCGTCCAAGCCCGCGCGTGCTGGTGTGTGTACCGGTGGGAGCCACCCAGGTGGAGCGTCGCGCTATTCGCGAATCGGCTCAGGGTGCAGGCGCCCGTGAAGTCTTCCTGATCGAAGAACCTATGGCTGCTGCAATTGGTGCCGGTCTGCCGGTTTCCGAAGCAACAGGCTCCATGGTTGTCGATATCGGTGGGGGTACTACCGAAGTGGCGGTGATCTCCCTGAACGGCGTGGTTTACTCCTCCTCCGTGCGTATCGGTGGTGACCGTTTTGATGAAGCGATCATTAATTATGTGCGCCGTAACTACGGATCCCTGATTGGTGAAGCTACCGCCGAGCGTATCAAGCATGAAATCGGTTCCGCTTACCCGGGCGATGAAGTGCGTGAAATCGAAGTTCGCGGTCGTAATCTGGCTGAAGGTGTGCCACGCGGCTTTACGCTGAACTCTAATGAAATTCTTGAGGCCCTGCAGGAGCCGCTGACCGGTATCGTCAGCGCAGTCATGGTGGCACTGGAACAGTGTCCGCCAGAGCTGGCCTCCGACATCTCCGAACGCGGCATGGTGCTGACCGGCGGGGGCGCGCTGCTGCGTAATCTCGACCGTCTGCTGATGGAAGAGACCGGCATTCCGGTTGTAGTGGCAGAAGATCCGCTGACCTGCGTAGCGCGCGGTGGCGGTAAAGCGTTGGAAATGATCGACATGCACGGCGGCGATTTGTTCAGCGAAGAATAATTTGCCTTAAGGAGTGTGGGGTACCCCGCACTCCTTTAATAAGATGTCGAGGAATACGCCGAGTTTATGAAGCCGATCTTCAGCAGGGGCCCTTCCCTGCAGTTACGCCTGTTTTTAGCGGTTGTGGTGGCAATAGGCGTGATTATCGCCGACAGTCGTCTGGGCGCTTTCAGCCAGATCCGCACCTATATGGATACGGCGGTCAGCCCTTTCTATTTCCTGGCCAACGGGCCACGTCAGATTCTGGACAGTGTTTCTGAGACACTGGCCTCCCGCCAGCAGCTTGAGCTGGAAAATAAAGCCTTACAGCGCGAACTGATACTGAAGAACAGCGAATTACTGATGCTGGGTCAGTTTAAGCAGGAGAATGCCCGCCTGCGTGAACTGCTGGGCTCTCCGCTGCGTCAGGACGAGCATAAGATGGTCACGCAGGTGATCTCCACCGGTACCGATCCTTACACCGATCAGGTCGTCATCGATAAGGGCAGCGTCAACGGCGTGTACGAAGGTCAGCCGGTGATCAGTGACAAAGGTGTAGTGGGCCAGGTGGTTGCGGTGGGCAAAATCACCAGCCGCGTGATGCTGATTTGTGACTCCTCCCATGCGCTGCCAATCCAGGTGCTGCGCAACGACATCCGCGTTATTGCTGCCGGTAATGGCTGCACCGAAGATCTGCAGCTGGAACACCTGCCGGGCAATACCGATATTCGTGTTGGCGATGTGCTGGTCACTTCCGGGCTGGGTGGGCGATTCCCTGAAGGCTATCCGGTGGGCGTGGTGTCAAGCGTGAAGCTGGATACGCAGCGTGCCTACACCGTGATTCAGGCTCGTCCTACCGCTGGCCTGCAGCGCCTGCGCTATCTGTTACTGCTGTGGGGCGCCGATCGTAACGGTACCATGCCAATGGCACCTGAAGAGGTGCATCGCGTCGCCAACGAGCGCCTGATGCAGATGATGCCGCAGGTATTACCTGCTGCCGGCGACTTGATGGGGCCTCCGGCTCCGGGTAATCAGCAGGTGCCTGCCGGGTCTGACGCGTCAGCCGCCAGCACTCCTCCTGCCGCCAGTCAGTCGGCATCCGCATCACGCGGAGGCCGTCCTTGAGTAGCTATCGCAGCCACGGACGATGGGTTATCTGGCTGTCTTTCCTGGTCGCACTGGTGCTGCAAATTATGCCCTGGCCTGAACAGATCTACATGTTCCGGCCGTCGTGGCTGCTGTTGATCCTGATTTACTGGGTGCTGGCTCTGCCTCACCGTGCGAATGTTGGCACGGGTTTTGTGATGGGTTCTATAATGGATCTTATCTCCGGCTCAACGCTGGGCGTGCGTGCGTTGGCTTTCAGCATCGTGGCGTATCTGGTGGCGTTTAAATTCCAGCTGTTCCGTAATCTCGCGCTCTGGCAGCAGGCGCTGATGGTAATGGTGCTGTCCCTGGCAATGGATGTCATTGTATTCTGGGCTGAATTTTTAGTGATTAACGTCTCGTTCCGGCCAGAAATTTTCTGGAGTAGCGTGATAGACGGTATTCTGTGGCCCTGGCTGTTCTTGCTGATGAGAAAAATACGCCGCCAGTTTGCCGTTCAATAAGGAAGAGTATGATATCCCTTTATCTGGCCTCTGGTTCCCCCCGCCGCCGTGAATTGCTGACGCAGCTTGGACTGCGTTTCGAGCGTCTGAACACTCAAGTCGAAGAAGAAAAACGTCCGGACGAACAGGCCGAAGCCTACGTGCGTCGCCTTGCACGTGAGAAAGCCCTGGCCGGCGTGGCGGTGGCGGAGCAGGATTTACCGGTGTTGGGAGCGGACACCATTGTGGTGCTCAACAACGAAGTGCTGGAAAAACCCGACGATGAGCAGGCAGCCGCCGTAATGTTGGCTAAACTCTCAGGCCAGACGCACCTGGTGATGACGGCTGTGGCGCTGGCAGATCGCCGCCAGCAGTTGGATAATCTGGTAGTCACCGAAGTCACTTTCCGCACCCTGACTGATGACGATATTGCCGGTTACATTGCCAGCAAAGAGCCGATGGATAAAGCCGGAGCCTACGGTATTCAGGGGCTGGGTGGGAATTTTGTCAGAAAAATTAACGGAAGCTATCACGCGGTAGTCGGGTTGCCTCTGGTGGAAACCGCTGAGCTGTTCAGCCATTTTCAGTCGCTGCGTGAGGTGAGGGAAGAACATGACCGCTGAGTTGCTGGTAAACATCACGCCATCGGAAACACGCGTGGCCTACATTGATGGTGGCATCCTGCAGGAAATCCACATCGAGCGCGAAGCGCGCCGCGGGATTGTCGGTAATATCTACAAAGGAAGAGTCAGCCGTGTGCTGCCGGGAATGCAGGCCGCTTTTGTGGATATTGGTCTTGAGAAAGCCGCCTTCCTGCATGCCTCTGATATTATGCCGCACACCGAGTGCGTGGCAGGCGATGAGCAGAAAAATTTCTCCGTGCGTGACATTTCCGAACTGGTACGTCAGGGACAGGATTTGATGGTTCAGGTGGTGAAAGATCCGCTGGGCACAAAAGGTGCACGCCTGACCACGGATATCACTCTGCCATCCCGTTATCTGGTGTTTATGCCCGGCGCCTCCCACGTAGGTGTTTCTCAGCGGATTGAGAGTGAAAAAGAGCGCGATCGCCTGAAGGCAGTAGTGGCGACCTATTGTGACGACCTGGGCGGCTATATTATTCGTACCGCAGCAGAAGGTGTGGGTGAGGTTGAACTGGCCTCCGATGCGGCTTTCCTCAAGCGCCTGTGGACCAAAGTCCTTGAGCGCAAAAAGCGTAACCAGACCCGCTGCCGCCTGTACGGTGAAGTGGCGCTGTCGCAGCGTATCCTGCGTGACTTTGCCGGCGCCGCGCTGGATCGCATCCGCATCGACTCCCGCCTCACTTACGAGCACCTGGTGGAGTTTACCAGCGAATACATTCCGGAGATGACTGCCAAACTTGAGCTGTATACCGGCAAGCAGCCAATCTTCGATCTGTTCGATGTGGAGAATGAAATCCAGCGTTCGCTGGATCGCAAGGTGGAACTGAAGTCCGGCGGCTATCTGATCATCGATCAGACCGAGGCGATGACCACCATCGACATCAACACCGGCGCGTTTGTGGGTCATCGCAATCTGGATGAAACCATCTTCAATACCAATATCGAGGCGACTCAGGCTATCGCCCGCCAGCTACGACTGCGTAATCTGGGTGGCATTATCATCATCGACTTTATCGATATGAATAATGAAGACCACCGTCGGCGGGTGCTGCACTCGCTGGAACAGGCGCTGAGCAAGGATCGGGTGAAAACCGGCATTAATGGCTTCTCGCAGCTGGGGCTGGTGGAGATGACACGCAAGCGCACGCGAGAAAGCATCGAGCATGTGCTGTGCCAGGACTGCCCGGTCTGTAAAGGCCGCGGGACGCTGAAAACGGTGGAAACAGTCTGCTATGAAATCATGCGTGAAATTGTCCGGGTGCATCATGCTTATGATTCTGACCGGTTCCTGGTTTACGTTTCGCCGTCCGTGGGTGACGCGCTGAAGGCTGACGAATCTCACGCGCTGGCGGAAGTGGAAATTTTCGTCGGCAAGCAGGTGAAAGTTCAGATTGAACCGCTCTATACTCAGGAGCAGTTTGACGTGGTCATGATGTGATCCCCACGTGGCGGAAAACAAGGAGAGGTCAGTGAGGCGATTGCCGAGGATCCTGCTACTCACCGGCGCAGCAATCGTGGTCATTATCGCGCTGATGGTCAGTGGGCTGCGCTTGCTGATGCCGCACATGAACGGCTGGCGTGAACCCCTCCTGCAGCAGGTTTCTTCCGCTATCGGTATGCCGGTTCAGGCCAGTGAACTCAGTGGCCGTTGGGAAAATTTTGGTCCGGTGCTGGAGATCCACGCTCTTGATGTCGGGCTGAAGGACAAAGGCACGCTGAAGGTTGACCGGATCACGCTGGCGCTGGATGTCTGGCAATCCCTGCTGCACCTGCGCTGGCAGTTTCGCAATCTCACGTTCTACGACCTTAATCTGGTCACCAACACCCCTCTGACCTCTGGCAACAGCAATAAAATGCAGCTCCAGCCGGGGGAGTTCAGCGATCTCTTCCTGCGGCAATTTGACCATTTTGATCTGCGCCAGAGCCAGATCAGCTTTGTCACCCCTTCCGGCCAGCGCGCACGACTGGATATTCCTCAGCTGACCTGGCTGAATGAGAAAAACCGCCACCGCGCGGAGGGGCTGGTCAGTCTTTCCAGCTTTACCGGGCTACATGGGGTGGTGCAGGTCCGTCTCGACCTCAGCGATACCAACGGCTATCTGGATACCGGCCGGGCGTGGATGCAGGCCGATGATGTGGATGTGAAACCGTGGCTGGGCCAGTGGATGCGGAACAATACCACATTAGACAGCGCGCGCTTCAGTCTGGCTGGCTGGCTGAGCCTGAGAGACGGCGAAATCTTTGACGGTGATGTTCAGCTGAAGAAAGGTGGCGCTCGCTGGCAGGGCGATAAGCAATCCCATCAGCTGACGGTGGATAACGTTACTGCTCACGTGGCCCGCTTTAACGGCGGTTGGCGCGTTGAAGTGCCGCAAACTAATCTGGTTACCGATGGTCAGCCGTGGTCGAAAGGGATGTTCTCGCTATTGTGGTTGCCCGAAACCCCTCTGTTGCCAGGGCCCGATCATAATCAGGAGGTGCGTGTCCGTGCGACCAACCTCCAGCTGGAACGACTGGATGCGCTGATCCCGCTGTTTTCGAAACTCTCCCCAACCCTTCTGGAAAACTGGCGTTCCCTGCAGCCTCGCGGCCAGTTGCAGGCACTGGCGGTGGATATTCCGGTGCAGCAGCCGGAGAAAAGCCGTTTTCAGGCCAGCTGGAACGATCTGAGCTGGCAGCATTGGGAGTTGTTGCCTGGAATGGAGCACCTCAGCGGCTCTGCCAGTGGTGGCGTGGCTGACGGCAGGCTGAACTTTACCCTGAACAATGCCAGCCTGCCTTATGGCTCAATGTTCCGGGCACCGCTGGCGATCCAGCAGGCCAGCGGTTCAGTCAGCTGGCAGTATGGTGAGGATCACCTGACGCTGGCGGGTCATCAGCTGGATGTGAAGGCCCGTTCGCTGTGGGCGAAAGGGGATTTCACCTATTCTCAGGCGAAAGGTCAGGAACCGCGGCTGAATATTCTGGCGGGCATCAACGTGACCAATGCCGGTGACGCCTGGCGCTACTTCCCGGAGCCTCTGATGGGCTCCTCACTGGTGAACTATCTCAGCGGGGCGATTAAAGGCGGCCAGGTGCAGAATGCCTCGCTGATCTTTGCCGGTAATCCGCATCTGTTCCCCTTCAAACACAATGACGGCATGTTTGAAGTCTGGGTGCCGCTGAAGCAGGCCACCTATCAGTTCCAGCCGGGCTGGCCGGACTTGCAGGATCTCGATATTAATCTGGACTTCGTTAATGACGGCTTGTTTATGAAGGCTGAGCAAACGAAGCTGGGTAACGTTCAGGCCACAGACGTTTCTGCGGTGATCCCGGACTATCTCCAAGAGAAGCTGATCATCGACGGGAATATCCGTGGTGCCGGAACCGAAGTGGGTAACTATTTTAACCAGACGCCGCTGAAGCCCTCACTGGGTGCCGCCCTTGATGAGCTGCAAATTGGCGGGGATGTGAGTGGTCACTTACATCTTGATATTCCGCTGAACGGCGAGCAGGTGAGAGCGACCGGTGATGTGAACCTGAATAATAACTCACTGCTGATTAAACCGCTTAGCAGCACCATCAGACAGCTCAGCGGGCGCTTCACATACGACAATGGTGACCTGCAAAGCGGGCCGCTGACCGGGAACTGGTTCGGCCAGCCGGTAAACGTCAGTTTTAATACCAAAGAAGGCGACAGAGATTACCAGATTGGCGTTGATCTGAAAGGTGACTGGCAACCAGGCAACATGGACGTGGTGCCCGCGCCGCTGCGGGAGAAACTGGGTGGCAGTGCGAGCTGGCAAAGTGATGTACTGATTAACCTGCCGCACGGCGGAGGGGCGAACTACCAGATAACGTTGGCGGGTGATCTTAAGAATGTGAGTAGTCACTTACCATCTCCGTTGGACAAACAGCTGGGTGCGGCGATGCCGGTGAAAGTGAATGCCAAAGGGAACCTCAACGGCTTCGAACTGAGCGGCTCGGTCAGTAATCAGCACCGCTTTAACAGTAAATGGCTGCTGGGTAAGCAGCTGCGTGTCGATCGCGGTATCTGGGAAAACAACGCCACCAGCACGCCACCGTTGCCTGACTCGCGTGGCATGGTACTAAACCTGCCGCCACTGGATGGGGAAGCCTGGCTGGGCCTGATGGGGGCCGGCAGTCGTGGCGGGGCTGACCAGAGCGTAGCGGGCCGGGCCTATGTGCCGGGCGATATCACCCTGCGTACGCCAGCACTGACGCTGGGCGGACAACGGTGGCATGACCTGGATGCCACGCTGAGCCAGACCGTCTTCGGTGATACGCAGATTCAGGCGAAGGGTAAAGAGATTAATGGCCAGCTGCTGATGAACTCGCATTCGCCCTGGGGAGTCCACCTTAATTACCTTTATTACAACCCGCAGTGGTCGGGCAGTGAAGGATCTTCGCCTCTTTCTGGCAACGAGACCTCAATCGATTTCAGTCGCTGGCCTGCACTGAATCTTTCCTGCGATGAGTGCTGGGTGCGCGGGCAGAAGTTTGGTCGTATGGCCGCCAACCTGAGTCATACCAGCGATACGCTGACCCTGCGTAATGGCCTGATCGATACCGGCAATTCCCGCCTGACCGTGGCGGGTGAATGGGTCAATCGTTCGGGCTCACAGCGTACCGCGCTGAAAGGGGTGCTGAGCGGCAAGAAAATCGACGATGCCACCAACTGGTTTGGCATGAGCACGCCTTTGCGGGGGTCGTCGTTTAATATCAATTACGATCTGCACTGGCAGTCCGTTCCCTGGCAGCCTTCTGAATCCACGCTCAGCGGCGTGCTGAAAACTCATCTGGGTGCCGGGCAGATTGCGGATGTGAATACCGGTCGCGCCGGACAGCTACTGCGACTGGTAAGCTTCGATGCGCTGTTGCGAAAACTGCGTCTCGATTTCACCGATACCTTTGGTCAGGGCTTCTATTATGACTCAATCAACGGGACGGGCTGGATTGAAAAAGGGGTGATGCATACCGATAACCTGCTGGTGGACGGGCTGGAAGCCGATATCGCCATGCAGGGCAAAGTCGATCTGGTGAAGCGCCAGATTGATATGGAAGCGGTGGTGGCGCCGGAAATTTCGGCCACCGTCGGCGTGGCGGCAGCTTTTGCCGTTAACCCGGTGGTGGGAGCTGCGGTATTTGCCGCCAGTAAAGTACTGGGTCCACTGTGGAATAAAATTTCCGTGTTGCGCTACCATATTTCCGGTCCGATCGATAAGCCGCAGATTGATGAAGTGCTGCGCAAGCCGCGTGAAAAGAGCGCGAAGTGAATTTGACGTGACCGGGGAATTGCCTCAGGCTATAGAGATGCAATGCCAGCGATGACTGGCTCATCCAAACAGAGCGAGAATACATGAGTCTGAATCTGGTAAGTGAGCAGTTACTGACTGCTAATAACATTAATCAAGCCGATCTCTTTTCCCTTCTCGGCCAGCTTTCTGAACGTAAGCTGGACTATGCCGACCTCTATTTTCAGTCCAGCTTCCATGAATCCTGGGTGCTGGAAGATCGCATCATTAAAGACGGCTCCTGGAACATTGATCAGGGCGTTGGCGTTCGTGCCGTCAGCGGCGAAAAAACCGGGTTTGCCTATGCAGACCAGATTACCCTCAATGCCCTGACTCAGAGCGCCACGGCAGCCCGTAGCATCGTGCGCGAGCAGGGTAACGGCAAGGCTCAGACTCTGGGCGCGGTGATGAATCGTCAGCTCTATCCAACGGTTGATCCGCTGCAAAGCCTGACGCGTGAAGAAAAAATTGCCCTGCTGCACCGGGTTGATACCGTGGCCCGCGCTGCTGACAAGCGAGTGCAGGAAGTCAGTGCAAGCCTGAGCGGCGTGTATGAGATGGTGCTGGTGGCGGCCACTGACGGCACGCTGGCGGCAGACGTTCGTCCGCTGGTTCGCCTTTCTGTCAGCGTGCAGGTTGAGGAAGAGGGTAAGCGTGAGCGGGGTTCCAGCGGCGGCGGCGGGCGTTTCGGTTACGAATTCTTTCTGGCCGATGAATCTGGTGAAGTCCGCGCTGAAGCCTGGGCGCGTGAAGCGGTTCGTATGGCACTGGTGAACCTGAACGCGGTAGCCGCACCGGCAGGGACCATTCCGGTTGTGCTGGGTGCTGGCTGGCCGGGCGTACTGCTGCATGAAGCCGTTGGGCATGGCCTGGAAGGTGACTTCAATCGTCGCGGCACTTCCGTTTTCAGTGGTCAGATGGGCCAGCAGGTCGCTTCCGAGCTGTGCACCGTGGTGGACGATGGCACCATTGACGGGCTGCGCGGCTCGCTGGCAGTGGATGATGAAGGCGTACCGGGGCAGTACAACGTGCTGATCGAGAACGGTATTTTGAAAGGCTATATGCAGGATAAGCTGAACGCCCGACTGATGGGCGTTAAGCCCACCGGCAATGGTCGCCGTGAATCTTATGCGCACCTGCCGATGCCACGCATGACCAATACCTACATGCTGGCAGGGAAATCCACCCCGCAGGATATTATTGAAAGCGTTGAGTACGGCCTGTATGCGCCCAACTTTGGTGGCGGCCAGGTGGATATCACCTCCGGTAAATTTGTCTTCTCCACTTCAGAAGCTTATCTGATTGAAAAAGGCAAAGTGACCAAAGCGGTTAAAGGGGCAACCCTGATTGGCTCTGGTATTGAGGCGATGCAGCAGATCTCAATGGTCGGTAACGACCTGGCGCTGGATAAAGGCGTGGGCGTCTGTGGCAAAGAAGGCCAGAGCCTGCCGGTTGGCGTGGGGCAGCCTACGCTGAAGCTGGATAAGCTGACCGTTGGCGGTACTGCCTGAGGTGCTTCGGGCGGGAGCAATCCCGCCCACAATCATTCCTGCCGATATTCCTGATAGACATCCGCCACCTTGTCGAAATACTCCGTCAGATAGTTAATGCATACCTGCACCTTCAGTGGCAGCTTGTCCTTCTGGGTGTAAACCGCATAGACCGGGCGCGGATCTGACTGATAATGTGCAAACAGGATCTCAACCTTACCGGCATTGATTTCATCAATGACCCACATCAGCGGCACGTAGGCAATACCGCTGCCGGCAACCAGCCAGCGGATCAGCGTCTGGGAATCGTTTGTGGCGAATTTGCCCTGCGGCGACAGACGGGTGGAGATCCCTTCCGGCGCGGTCAGTTCGAAATCGTTGTCCGGCCGCACGCTGTATTCCAGCCAGGAAAAATTACCAATATCTGAAGGTTTTTCCGGCGTGCCATGCTGCGCCAGATAGCTTTTCGCCGCGCAGACCACCATCGGCATTGAGCCCAGCCGCCGGGAGAACAGGCTTGAATCCTGCAGCGCCCCTACGCGGATCACCAAATCCAGTCCGTCAGCGATCAGGTCCGGTGCCGGAATGCCGGTGACCAGATGGACCGTCAGTCCCGGATACTCTTTCAGCATCTCCGAGGTCATGTTCGCCAGGACATTCTGGGCCATCGTTGAGGAGCTGCCGATCCGTAGCGTACCCACCGGCGTATTGTTGAAAGCGTAAAGCTGCTCATGGACCTGCTGCGCCTCCGACATCATCCGGCGACAGCCCTGGAAGTAAATTTTCCCGGCTTCGGTCAGGCCAAGGCTGCGGGTACTGCGGTTAAGAAGTTTGACCTGCAGTTCATCTTCCAGCTTCGCCACAATCTGGCTGACGGCCGAGACGCTCATCTGCATCTGATTGGCCGCCGCCGTAAAGGAACCCAGTTCAACGACCCGTGCAAACACGGACATGCCTTTTAGTCTTTCCATTATTAACTCTGGCTTAAAAGTGATTTAGATCACATTTGGTAGAAAACATATAGTCAGCCGCGTTACTATAGCATCGTCGGGCTACCGTTCCGTCATTCAACTCGTCAAAGTGCTGGCTCCTGAATACGCTATTATTCATAGAGCGCCGGTTATGATTATCTGACTGCCGATTGGTCATTCCATCATCATCAACCTGTAAACCAGCGGCCCCCCAAGCCAGGGAGGTGAGTTACGTGTGGCGTGAAGCGTGCCCGGTAAGGACTGACAAGGATAAGAGATGAGTGTGCTTCCGGTAATTGTGGTATTTGGGCTCTCCTTCCCGCCCATATTTTTTGAAATCATCGTATCATTACTGCTGTTCTGGCTGGTGCGCAGGTTGATCACGCCCACCGGGATCTATGACCTGGTCTGGCATCCCGCTTTATTCAATACAGCCCTGTACTGCTGCCTGTTCTACCTGGTTTCCCGATTGTTTGTCTGAGGTCATAGTGAAAGCGCTAACTAGAAAGATTTCCCGATTCGCCATTACCATCATCCTGGTCATCATTGCTGTCATAGTCATTTTCCGTGCCTGGGTGTTCTATACCGAATCACCGTGGACCCGTGACGCCAAATTTACTGCTGACGTGGTGGCAATTGCTCCAGACGTCAGCGGCCTGATTTCCGACGTGCGCGTGCGCGACAACCAGCTGGTGAAAAAAGACCAGGTGCTGTTTGTTGTCGATCAGCCGCGCTATCAGCAGGCGCTGGATGAAGCTGAAGCGGACGTGGCCTACTACCAGGCTCTGGTGAACGAGAAACGCCGTGAAGCAACCCGTCGTAATCAGCTGGGTGTCTCTGCCATGTCCCGTGAGGCTATCGACCAGGCAAACAACGACTACCAGACCAGTGAACACCAGCTGGCTAAATCTGTAGCCACCCGCGATACCGCCAGACTGGACCTGGATCGTACCGTGGTGAAAGCGCCAGCCGATGGCTGGGTGACCAACCTTAACGTTTATCGCGGTGAGTTTATTACTCGTGGTTCTACCGCAGTGGCGCTGGTTCAGCAGCACACCTTCTACGTGCTGGCCTATATGGAAGAGACCAAGCTGGATGGCGTGCGTCCGGGCTATCGTGTGGAAATCACCCCGCTGGGAAGTAACCGCGTGCTGCACGGCACGGTCGACAGTATTGCCGCTGGTGTAACCAACAGCAGCAGCACCATCGACAGCAAAGGCATGGCGACCATCGATTCTAACCTTGAGTGGGTGCGTCTGGCTCAGCGTGTACCGGTACGTATTCATCTGGATCAGCAGCAGGGCAACCTTTACCCTTCAGGTACCACGGCGACCGTGGTTGTGACAGGGGCGCAGGACCGCCGTCCTGAGCAGATGTCGCCGATGATGAAGCTGATGCACCGCCTGCGCGAGTTCGGCTAAGCGTATGGAATGGCATCGTTTACGCTTTCCGGTCAAGCTGACTTTTGCCATTTTGCTGGCGCTGCTGATCGGTTTTCATTTCAATCTGGAAACACCGCGCTGGGCCGTGATGACGGCCTGTATCGTGGCGGGGGGAACAGCGTTTGCTGCGGGTGGCGACCCCTTCTCCGGGGCGCTGCGTCACCGGGGGATGCTGCGAATTGTCGGAACCTTCCTCGGCTGTATCGCCGCGCTGGCGATAATGATCGCCACCATTCGTGCTCCTGCTTTAATGCTGTTGCTGTGCTGCATCTGGGCCGGTTTCTGCGTCTGGCTCTCTTCACTGATCAAAGTTGAAAACTCCTACGCTCTCGGACTGGCAGGTTATACCGCACTGATTATTGTGGTCAGCGTGGACGCCAACGGCTCTGTGTTACTGGCCCCTCAGTTTGCGGTCGAGCGCTGCAGCGAAATCATTATCGGCATCGTCTGCGCGATTCTGGCGGACATGCTGTTTTCTCCGCGCTCGATCAAAAAGGATATTGACCGGGAAATTGACAGTCTGCTGGTGGCTCAGTACCAGCTGATGCAGCTGTGCGTTGCTCACGGGGATAAAGAAGAGGTCGACAGAGCCTGGACTGCTCTGGTCCGCCGCACTACCGCGCTGAACGGCATGCGCAGCCATCTGATGATGGAGTCAGGACGCTGGCAGAAAGTTGACCGGAGAATGCGTGCGCTCAATACTCTGGCACTGACGTTGATCACTCAGGCCTGTGAAACCTTCCTGATCCAGAACACCCGCCAGGAATATGTTCCGCCTCAGTTTCATGTGTTCTTTGAGAAGCCGGTAGAGAACGTCAGTGATATCCACAAGCGGATGAAAATAATGCGCCGGGTTATCACCTCCAGCGGCAGCAAGAACACGCCGGTGACCATCAGTAATTGGGTCAGCGCGGCCAGCCGCTATCTGCTGCTGATGAAAGGGATCCATACCAACAGCAGTATCAGCAGGATTGAAGAGGAAGTGCTGGTCGGAGAACCGGTGGTCAAGATGCGTTCAGCAGAGTCCCGTCATGCGCTGATCAATGGGATCCGTACCTTCGCGGCAACGGCGATTGGATCGCTGTTCTGGCTCTGGAGCGGGTGGACCTCCGGAAGCGGCGCGATGGTAATGATTGCAGTGATCACCGCGCTGGCCATGCGCATGCCAAACCCGTTGATGATGGCCAAGGACTTCCTGTACGGTATGATCTTCGCTATTCCGCTGGGATCTTTGTACTACATGGTGATTATGCCCGGCACCCAGCAGAGTATGCTGCTGCTGTGTATTGCGCTGGGAGTGATGGCGTTTATCGGGGGGATACTGATCCAGCGGCGGCAAATCGGGACGCTGGGGGCGCTGGTGGGCACCATCAATATCCTCACCCTTGATAATCCGATGACCTTTCACGTCAGCGCTTTTCTGGACAACGCCCTCGGGCAGGCCATTGGCTGCGTGCTGGCGCTGCTGGTTATTTTGCTGATCCGCGACACCTCAAAAGCCCGCGTTGGCCGGACTTTGCTTAACCGCTTTATGTATGCTGCGGTTGCCGCAATGACCACTAACAAGGCCAGACGCCGCGAAAACCATTTGCCGGTGCTCTACCACCAGTTGTTTATGCTGCTGAATATGTTCCCGGGCGATATCGATAAGTTTCGGATTGCCCTGACGTTGATCATCGGGCATCAGCGCCTGCGCAATGCGGAGATCCCAATCAACAGCGATCTCTCTGCCTTCCACAAGCAGCTGCGGCATACTGCCGACCGCGTTATCGCCGCGGGAACGGATGCGAAGCGCCTGCACTATTTCGAGCGTCTGCTGGCAGAGCTGGAGACTTATCAGCAAAAGCTGCAGTTTTACGAAGCGCCGCTGAGCGTCACCGAGCCGGTACAGCGCCTGGCTGCGATGCTGAAAAAGTACCAGAACACCCTCATCCAAATCTGACTGACGGCTGATACCTCCGGGTATCAGCGCTTTCCCATTCCTCTTTCTCCCTGACAGGTTCATACAGTCATAAAGGTCGCCATCTATACTTACTCCATCAGGATGGCAAACCACTCAGGAGAAAACGATGAGCACCTCCCTACAGGACAACGAACTGTTCCAGACCGGTTATTTTGCAGCAGGCCAGTGGCAGCGCTGCGCGACCACCTTTGACGTACTGAATCCAGCCACCGGCGAAGTGATCGCTCAGGTGGCGAAAGCCGGTAAAAGTGAAACTGAACAAGCGATTGCTGCCGCAGAGAGAGCCTTCCCTGCGTGGCGGGCGAAAACCGCCAAAGAGCGCAGTGAAATCCTTTATCGCTGGTATCAGCTGATGATCGACAACAAAGCATGGCTGGGCAAATTGATGACGGCGGAGCAGGGTAAGCCAGTGAAAGAAGCGGAGGGCGAAGTGGAATACGCCGCCAGCTTTATTCAGTGGTTTGCCGAGCAGGCCAAGCGCGCCAACGGTGAAGTTATTCCTCCGGCTAAACCCGGGTCACGTATTCTGGCTACCCGCGAGCCGATTGGGGTGGTAGCGGCTATCACGCCGTGGAATTTCCCGATGGCAATGCTGACCCGTAAGCTGGGGCCCGCGCTGGCTGCTGGTTGCACCGGCATTATCAAACCTGCTAATAACACGCCGCTGTCTGCTTTTGCCCTGTTGGCGCTGGCGAAAAAGGCAGGCATCCCGGACGGTGTGCTCAATGCGGTCGCCGGTGATACTCACGCGATCAGCGATGCGATAATGGCGAGTAAAGCCGTCCGAAAAATTTCGTTTACCGGCTCAACTCAGGTCGGCAAGCTGCTGATGCGCAATGCTTCCGACACCATGAAAAAAGTGTCCATGGAGCTGGGCGGTAATGCGCCTTATATCGTGTTTGACGATGCTGATATTGATGCGGCGGTTAAAGGAGCGATTGCCAACAAATTCCGTAATGCCGGGCAGGTCTGCGTCAGCGTCAACCGCTTCTATATTCACACTGGCGTCTATGAACGTTTCGTCAGCCAGCTGGCGGAAGAGGTGGGCAAGCTGAAGGTGGGGAACGGCCTGGATGAAGGTGTCATTGTCGGCCCGCTGATCGAGGCAGCAGCCGTGGATAAAGTGGAAGAGCACGTACGCGATGCCGTGGCGAACGGCGGTAAAATTGTCGCAGGTGGCGCCCGTCATGCGCTGGGAGGCAACTTCTGGCAGCCAACGGTGATTGCTGAGGCTAACGAAAAAATGAAGCTGTCGAAAGAAGAGACCTTTGGCCCGGTAGCGGCCTGCTTCCGTTTCGAGGATGAAGAAGAAGTGATCCGTCGTGCTAACGACACGGAGTTTGGTCTGGCAGCCTATTTCTATACGCAGAATTTGCAACGCGTCTTCCGTGTTTCTGCCGCGCTGGAAAGCGGAATGGTTGGTATCAACGAGTGTGCAGTGTCTACTGAGCTGGCTCCCTTTGGCGGCGTGAAGGAATCAGGACTGGGCCGTGAGGGATCGGTGCTGGGTCTGGACGAATTTATGGAAGTGAAGGCCCTGCACATCGGGGGACTGTAACTCAGCGGGCGGCCTGCCTGCCGCCCGACTGTTTGCCTTGTGGAGCGGCCAGCATGAGAACAGAGGTTTTTGATTTTGACGAAATTGTCGACCAGACCCATTTTTATCGCCAGTTCAGTGAGCGTTTTGCACTGGCTGACAGACCAGTCAGTGATTTGGACAGTTTGTGGGAGGGGGTAAATGCGGGGCTGCTGCCGTTACCGTTAGAAATTGAGTTTATTAATCTGGGAACCGGACAGAAGAGGCGGTATGGCGCGTTGATATTGCTGTTTGATGAAGCTGAAGAGGAGCTGGAAGGGCAGCTCCGCTTCAACGTTCGCTAAGACACATGCAGTGGCAAAAAGGGCCCCGCGAGCGGGGCCAAAGGGTTCGTCAAAGGCTGCTTTCGACACAGCCTGCCGACGAGGAATTACTTATACAGCTCAGCGGTCACATGCCAGGTGTCGTCATTGCGTGCTTCGACGATGCGATAGGCGTTTGCACCCTGTTGATCCGCTTTCTGTGACAGCTGCTGACGGATATCCATGGGTGCACCGGCCACACCACTGAGAGTCATTGTTCCCACAGATTGCAGATTTTCTGATTGTTCCGTGTTAACCAGTTGGGCAGCAGAAGCGCCAAAAGACACAGCGGACAGCAGACTCAATGCAGCAATGGTTGTTTTGATTTTCATAATCTTCTCCTCATTGTCTTCAACAACCTGCGGGTTTCAACATCATGACCGGGTCGTCGATGTCTCGGGCGGACACTTCTGATATCCGCGTTGGTGCCGGACTTATTTATACAGTTCTGCGGTGGCGTGGTAGTTGCCGTTGTTGTAGGCCTCTACCACACGGTAAGATGAAGCGCCCTGAGCGTCGGCTTTCTGAGAAAGCTCATGGCGGATATCAGTGGGTGCACCATCGATACCACTCACGCTGATGGTGCCCATTGACTGCAGATTTTGATCCTGTACCTGCTGGTCGGTCACCAGATGTGCAGCGTTTGCACCAAAGGAAAGAACGGAGGCCAGGCTGAGAACGGCGAGTGCGATTTTGGTTTTCATGATCAATGCTCCAGATTAGGTAGTCGGTAACCGAAAGGGCTAAAAAGCGTTTTTTATTCTTGGGGTTACTTTTTTATGTCTGACTGATTATTTTGGCTTAGTGACGTTCTGTTATTTATACAGCTCTGCGGTGGCATGGTAGTTGCCGTTAACATAGGCTTCTACAACACGGTAGGCAGATGCGCCCTGAGCGTCGGCTTTCTGGTTCAGCTGGGCGTTGATGTCCATTGGAGAGGCGCTCACGCCGCTTACGCTGATGGTGCCGATCGATTGCATGTTTTGCGCCTGCTCTGTATTAACAGAATCAGCTGCAAAAGAACCAAAAGACAGGGCAGAAAGAATGCTAAAAGTGGCAATGGTAGTTTTTACGTTCATGTTATTTTCCTCGTCGTCTGTTTTTATCTTTTTGTTTGGTGTGATTCACATCACGAAACAAGTATAGATCTGATAACGTAAAAAATTAATAGCATGCTAATAATGTTTTGTTGAGATATTTAGCCAATTAGCGTTGTTTTAATAACCTTCGGTTATAAAAAATGCTTATAATTTGCCCGAATCATGTTAAATGCATGTAAAAACATCGGGATATGTGACTTTAGCCATTTGTGCGCTAATATGTGGTCGATCACACTATGAGACGAGAGTACAGCCTGTTAACCACGGCTTATACTGGCTCCAAAGCAGTGCATCATGCTGACAGGTTGGGGGGGTAAGGGCAGATTTAGCACAGCCGGCGGGTGCCGGCCTGGCGAGAAGTTGATGATGCAGCGCGGTTAGCATTAGGTTTAAGCAAAGCGCTAAATTCTATTTGCTTATAACTCTTGTTCAAACAGCACCATCACCGAGTCAAGCAGTTGCCTGACGGAAATGTGGCGTGCCGGGGTGATAAAAATGGTGTCATCACCCGCAATGGTGCCAAGGATCCCTTCCGGTTTGCCCAGAGAGTCCAGCATTCTGGCAATCAGCTGGGCGGCTCCGGGGCTGGTGTGGATCACAATCAGCGCATCATTATGATCGATGTCCAGTACCAGATTCTTCAGCGGGCTGGTGGTGGTCGGTACGCCCAGCTCGGCTGGCAGGCAGTACACCATTTCCATTTTGGCATTGCGCGTGCGGACAGCACCGAATTTGGTCAGCATGCGAGAAACTTTGGACTGGTTGATGTTTTCGAAGCCCTGTTCCTGCAGCGCCGCAACAATCTCTCCCTGTGAGCTGAACTTCTCTTCTTTTAATAAGGCCTTAAACGCCTTAATCAGATCTTCTTGTTTTGATGGGTTACGCATATATGTCCGCTAGAAAGTCAGAAAGAAAGGGATTCCCCTGACGGGGTATTACATTATTATGCAATTAAGTGAATGTTTATGCAAACAGGGGGTGTGACTGCTGCCATCCGTAGCGTCGGGAGCGGCAGTCTAACAAACTTTAGCGGGGAAAAAAATGCTCTGCGGGCAGCGACGCTGCACAAAAAGTGAACGAAATGTTATAAAATTGATGTTGTCCTGATAAGTGGTACAGTTGTACTGTACGCCAAATCATATTGTCTGCCAGCTGCAATGAAGAGTTATTTGCTGCGACCTGAAGTTAAGCGGTCAGTCTCCATGGCTTTGTTGTATTCTCTGCGCCACCGCGCAAAGTAGAATGAAAGCTTTCGCTAAGACCTTGCAGGTCGACTACCTTCATAACCAGATGGATCCCCGGCAATTAATGTTCACTATAATAAGGAGTTTAGGATGAAAGTTGCAGTTCTCGGCGCAGCTGGCGGTATTGGCCAGGCTCTCGCACTTCTGCTCAAAACCCAGCTTCCGGCAGGTTCAGAACTCTCTCTGTATGACATTGCTCCGGTTACGCCAGGCGTGGCCGTCGATTTAAGCCATATCCCTACCGCAGTCAAAATCAAAGGTTTCAGCGGCGAAGATGCCACCCCAGCGTTGCAGGGCGCGAATGTAGTGCTGATCTCTGCTGGCGTGGCGCGTAAACCGGGTATGGACCGTTCTGATCTGTTTAATGTCAATGCGGGTATTGTGCGTAACCTGATTGAGCAGGTTGCCAGCACGTGTCCCAAAGCCCTGATTGGCATTATCACTAACCCGGTGAACACCACCGTGGCGATTGCTGCCGAGGTGCTGAAGAAGGCGGGTGTTTACGATAAGAACAAACTGTTTGGTGTGACCACGCTGGACATCATCCGCTCCAACACCTTTGTTGCTGAGCTGAAAGGTAAAAACCCGGCAGAGTTGAATGTACCGGTTGTCGGCGGTCACTCAGGCGTAACGATTCTGCCTCTGCTGTCGCAGATCCCGGGGGTGAGCTTTACCGATCGGGAAATCGCTGACCTGACTAAACGCATTCAGAATGCCGGGACCGAAGTGGTGGAAGCCAAGGCGGGAGGCGGTTCGGCCACGCTGTCAATGGGCCAGGCGGCGGCTAATTTTGGCCTTGCTCTGGTTCGCGCCCTGAACGGCGAAAGCAATGTGGTGGAGTGTGCTTACGTTGAAGGTGACGGTGCTCATGCCCGTTTCTTCTCACAGCCGCTGCTGCTGGGTAAAAACGGCATTGCAGAACGTAAACCGATTGGCACGCTGAGTGCTTACGAGGAGCAGTCGCTGAAAAGCATGCTGGATACGCTGAAAAAAGATATCGTGCTGGGCGAGGAGTTTGTTAAGTAACCCGCGTCGGGCCAGGTTCTCCTGGCCCACTGTTTTCCCCGCCTGATCTTAATTCCCGGGATATTCCAGAACGGTCACCGGCAGCGTCATTTTGCGATCGTTGCGGATGATATCGACGTCAATCACCGTACCCGGACGGATTTCGGCCACCTGATCCATTGTTTCCAGCGCCGATATAGCAGGTTTGTGGTTTACGCTGGTGATCACATCGTTGACCTGCAGTCCTGCTTTAGCCGCCGGTCCGCCCTGCGAAACGTTAGTGACCGCAATTCCCTGGAGATGATCAAGGCCGGAGGTTTGGCCGTGCATCTGTGGCACCTCTCTGCCGCTGATGCCGATAAAGCCACGGATTACCCGGCCATCGCGGATCAGCTTGTCCATGATTTTTGCGGCCAGCGCGGTGGGGATCGCAAAGCCAATGCCTTCTGGCGTCTCGCCATCATTACTCTTATCGAATGAGAGAGTATTTATGCCCATCAGTTCGCCCAAAGAGTTAATCAGTGCCCCCCCCGAGTTCCCTTTGTTGATTGAGGCGTCGGTCTGCAGGAAATTCTGGTAGCGGGAAGGGCTGAGACCCACGCGTCCGGTGGCGCTGATAATGCCCTGGGTGACGGTCTGGCCAATGTTGTAAGGGTTACCGATCGCCATGACCAGGTCACCGATGTGCGCAATCCGCTTAGGATTGATCGGGATCACCGGTAAGCCGGAAGCGGTGATTTTCAGCACGGCGAGGTCAGTCAGGCTGTCAGAACCGACCAGCATCGCCTCAAAAATCCGGCCATCCTGCAGGGCAACGATGATCTGGTCGGCATCATTGATCACATGTTTGTTGGTCAGGATATAGCCACGCGCATCCATAATCACGCCGGAGCCTAGCGTGCGAATTTCCAGATTATCAGCGGAGGCGTTGGCGCTGCGATTATAAACATTCACCACCGCAGGAGCAGCGCGACGGACGGCAGGGTTGTAGCTGACTGGCATCTGATCGGCGCTGTCATCTTTATGAGTAATAAAATCGCTGCCGATCCTCAGTGCAGGTACTGCAGCAAGCAGAATACCCGCCACAACGAGACCAAGAAGCACTGAACGCAAGAGTTTAGGAAACATGGCTTTAAACGATGAGTGAATGAACGTTCGCAGGATAGCATGAGTGAAGCGGACACGCAGGTGTCCGCTTCATGATTTAGTGTAAAAGCAGGTAGATGCTTTGATCGCCGCGGATAATATTCAGTGCCATCAACGGAGGTTTTGCTTCCAGCAGCTTGCGCAGTTCCGCCAGGTTCTGCACGCGGGTCCGGTTCAGCCCCATGATCACGTCGCCTTTCTGCAGGCCAAACTGCTCGGCAGGCGTGGATTTCTCCACGGCATCAACGCTGACTCCTTTACTGCCGTCTTTCGCCGCACCGTCGCTCAGCGTCGCGCCCTGCAGCGCTGGCGTCATCTGCTCGGCGTTGGTGGTGGTCTGGCTGCTGGCATCCAGTTTAACGGTGACGGTCTGCGGCTTGCCTTCACGCAGCAGGCCAACTTTCACCTCTTTACCTGGCGCGGTGGTGCCGATTTTCACCCGCAGTGCCGCAAAGCTGTCGATCGGCTTGTCATCAAGGCTGGTAATGATATCACCGGCTTTAATGCCTGCTTTCGCCGCGGCAGAAGCCGGAAGGACTTCGTTGACAAAGGCACCGCGCTGGGCATCAACGTTAAACGCTTTCGCCATATCCGCGGTCATTTCAGTCCCTTTGATCCCCAACTGGCCACGTTTCACTTCACCGAATTCAATCAGCTGCTGCGCAAGGTTCATCGCCATACTACTCGGGATGGCAAAGCCGATGCCGATGTTACCGCCGGATGAGGCCAGAATCGCGGTGTTGATGCCGATCAGCTCGCCATTCAGGTTAACCAGCGCACCGCCTGAGTTACCCCGGTTAATGGCCGCATCGGTCTGAATAAAGTTTTCCAGGCCTTCCAGGTTGAGCCCACTGCGACCCAGCGCAGAGACAATACCGGAGGTGGCGGTCTGGCCCAGACCAAATGGGTTGCCAATCGCCACCGCAAAGTCACCGACTTTGAGCTGGTCTGAATCGGCAATTTTAATCTGAGTCAGCCCTTTAACGCCGTTGACCTGAATCAGGGCGATGTCGGTTTGCTCGTCATGCCCGATCAGTTTGGCGTCAAACTCCCGGCCATCGCTGAGCTGGACGCTGATTTTGTCCGCACCGTTGACCACATGGTTGTTGGTCAGGATGTAACCTTTATCGGCATTGATCACCACACCGGAAGCCAGTCCCTCAAAAGGCTGAGGCTGCGGGTCGCCACCGTCCTGACCTTGCTGGCCGAAGAAACGTTTTAACGGCTCAGGGATATCCTGCGTCTGGGACTGAGCCTGAGTTCCTTCCACATGCACGCTGACCACCGCCGGTAAAACTTTTTCCAGCATCGGGGCCAGGCTTGGCATCTCTTGTCCCTGGATTTGCGCGGGAAGTGCCGCCACTGCCGCAGGCGCCACGGCCAGATTCAGGCCAGTACTCAGTGCTAATGCGCTTAACAGTAATGATTTTTTCTTCATCGCTTCGACGCTCTCGCTAGATAAAAAGGAGGGGAATCAGCCGTCCGGACGGACGGCTGCCTGAGGGTTTTGCATCGGCGACTGGGCCAGGAAACAAAAAGGGCGCAGATGCGCCCTCAACAAACTCTTACTTCTCGCGTACAGCACGTTCGCCACGCAGCAGGCCGGAGGCGCTGTCAGGATAATCACGTGGCATCTGCACCGGGGCCTGATCGTTATCCGCTTCTGACTCGGTCAACTGGTAAGCGAAAGGATTTTTTTCGCCCGGCAGATTTGGCAGAAGGTCATTCGATCCTTTTGCCATATGCTGGTAGAGCTGGCGGTAATCACGCGCCATGTTGTCCAGCAGCTCGGCGCTCTGGGCGAAGTGGCTGGCGAGCTCCTCACGATAGTCGGCCAGCTCGGCTTTGGTTTTTTCCAGCTCGTATTGCTGACTCCGCTGTTCACGCAGTTTACGGTTACCAAAACGCATTGCTACCGCGCCAATAATCAATCCAACTACCAATCCAATAAGCGCGTATTCCCAGGTCATAATAACTCCCGTGTTGTGTTCGTTGTTCCGTAGGGACGCCTGGCTTCTGCCAGTTCACTACCAGCCACTATAACCGCTAATCTCATGGAAGTGGAATCCTGAGGCTGCATCGCTTAGTGTAGAACGGCCTTTTTTTCGACAATCAACCACCTGACGCTCCAAATTTTTCAGGGAATGTGAATAAATTATGCAAACCATGTCTCCTCTGGCGCTCTATCAACTGGCGCTGGAAAAGGGTGAATATCAGCCTGACGATGTGCAACGTGAAGCCATCACCCGTCTGGACGGGATTTATCAGGCCCTGACCCGCTCCGCTCCTGCTTTACCGCCGCCAGCCAAAGGCTTATTTGGCAAGCTGAATAAGCTGATGGGGAAGGGCAAGGAACAGCCGCAGGCCCCCACCCGGGGATTGTATATGTGGGGTGGCGTGGGCCGGGGAAAGACCTGGTTAATGGATATGTTTTTTCAGGCAATTCCTGGAGAACGTAAGCAACGCCTGCACTTTCACCGTTTCATGCTGCGCGTTCATCAGGAGCTGACGCAGCTGCAGGGGCAGAGCGACCCGCTGTTAATTGTGGCAGATCGTTTCAAAAGTGAGACCGACCTGCTGTGCTTTGATGAATTTTTCGTTTCGGACATTACCGATGCCATGCTGTTAGGCACGCTGATGGAGGCGCTGTTCGCCAGAGGGATCACTCTGGTTGCCACCTCCAACATCCCGCCGGACGATCTGTACCGCAATGGTTTGCAGCGTGCTCGTTTCCTGCCCGCAATCGAAATGATCAAGCAGCACTGCGACATCATGAATGTGGATGCCGGGATTGATTACCGCCTGCGTACCCTGACCTCGGCCCATCTCTGGATGATGCCGTTGAATGAGACAACCACCCGGGAGATGGATCGGATGTTTGTTGCCCTGAGCGGCAAAGACCGAACCAATCAGCCGGTGCTGGAGATTAACCACCGCACTCTGCCTACGCTGGGCGTCGCCGAGGGCGTGGTGGCAATGGATTTCCTCGCACTTTGTGGTGAAGGACGCAGCCAGCATGACTATATTGAGCTTTCCCGCCGCTTCCACAGCGTGCTGGTGTTTAACGTGCCGGTGATGATCTACAAAACTGAAGATCAGGCGCGGCGCTTCCTGGCGCTGGTGGATGAATTTTACGAGCGGCATGTAAAGCTGGTGGTCTCCGCCGAAGCCTCCCTGTATGAGATCTATCAGGGGGCAAGATTGAAGTTTGAATATCAGCGCTGTGTCTCACGTCTGCAGGAGATGCAAAGCGAAGAGTATCTCCGGTTGTCACATCTGCCCTGAGGCGGGAAAAAATCAGGGCGGCGGGGTGCATTTTATTGAAAAAAAGGGTCGCGCTTTGTGGGCGACTTCTCTATAATCTTGCGACCCCACGTTACAACAAAGGTTTTTTTCCCAAAACTCTTTGTGTTCCAGTAACTCTATCCGAAGGGGTGGGCTTGCTGGTCAAGATGGTCGTGTGAGCCTCAACCGTTTATTCAAGCGTTTGGGATTTCACCAACGTGTAACTTAATTTGGGTAAGCTTTTAGATGAAAACTTTTACAGCTAAGCCAGAAACCGTCCAACGTGACTGGTATGTTGTTGACGCGACAGGCAAAACTTTAGGTCGTTTAGCGACTGAACTGGCTCGTCGTCTGCGCGGTAAGCACAAAGCGGAATACACTCCGCACGTTGATACCGGTGATTACATCATCGTTCTGAACGCTGAGAAAGTTGCCGTAACCGGTAACAAGCGTACTGACAAGATTTATTACCATCACACCGGCCACATCGGTGGTATCAAGCAAGCGACCTTCGAAGAGATGATTGCTCGCCGTCCTGAGCGTGTGATTGAAATCGCGGTTAAAGGCATGCTGCCAAAGGGCCCGCTGGGTCGTGCTATGTACCGTAAACTGAAAGTTTACGCGGGCAATGAGCACAACCATGCGGCACAGCAACCGCAAGTTCTTGACATTTAATCGGGATTACAGGCAATGGCTGAGAATCAAAACTACGGCACTGGTCGCCGCAAAAGCTCTACCGCTCGCGTATTTATCAAGCCGGGCAGTGGTAACATCGTTATCAACCAACGTTCTTTAGAACAGTACTTCGGTCGTGAAACTGCCCGCATGGTAGTTCGCCAGCCGCTGGAGCTGTTGGACATGGTGGGTAAATTCGATCTGTACATCACCGTTAAAGGTGGTGGTATCTCTGGTCAGGCTGGTGCGATCCGTCATGGTATCACCCGCGCTCTGATGGAGTTCGATGAGTCTCTGCGTGCGGACCTGCGTAAAGCTGGCTTCGTTACTCGTGATGCTCGTCAGGTTGAACGTAAGAAAGTCGGCCTGCGTAAAGCACGTCGTCGTCCACAGTTCTCCAAGCGTTAATTTATTCTGCTACTGCAGAGTCAATTATCGAAAACCCGGTGCCTGCACCGGGTTTTTTCTTTTCAGCTTTCGGCCAAAAGCGTGAAAACGGCACCGGTTCAGGCATTTTCGCCTCAAATCCTCATTACTGCCCCCACAAGCTGTCTAAAATCTGGTAAACTGTGTGTCACTTTGCGCCCATTAGCAGGGCATTGATGTGAGCGTTGCTGAGGGGAGAACCCTGGGCTTCACATCTGTTAATGGCATTTTATTAAGCAGGTTAATCGCCACGTGGCGGGCTTGCGCAGTAATTTTCTGGATAAACTTGGAGGTTTACATGGCTGTCGCTGCCAACAAACGTTCGGTAATGACGCTGTTTTCTGGTCCGACTGACATTTTTAGCCATCAGGTGCGTATTGTCCTGGCGGAGAAGGGTGTCAGCGTAGAGATCGAGCAGGTAGAAATGGATAGCCTGCCCCAGGATCTGATTGACCTCAATCCGTACCGTACTGTCCCGACGCTGGTTGATCGTGAACTGACGTTGTACGAATCCCGTATCATCATGGAATATCTTGATGAGCGTTTTCCGCATCCGCCACTGATGCCTGTATACCCGGTTGCACGTGGTGAAAGCCGCCTGATGATGCACCGCGTTGAGCAGGACTGGTACAGCCTGATGCGTAAAGTTGAGAACGGCACTGCACAGGAAGCAGAAGCGGCCCGTAAACAGCTGCGTGAAGAGCTGCTGGCGATTGCCCCTCTGTTCTCCCGTACCCCGTTCTTTATGAGCGAAGAGTTCAGCCTGGTAGATTGCTACCTGGCACCGCTGTTGTGGCGTTTGCCACAGATGGGCATTGAACTGGTCGGCGCCGGCTCAAAAGAGCTGAAAGGCTATATGACACGTGTCTTCGAGCGTGATTCTTTCCTCGCTTCCCTGACGGAAGCGGAACGTGAAATGCGCCTGCATACGCGGGGCTGATTACGATGGAAATGTCGCAACTTACCGCACGTCGCCCGTATCTGCTTCGGGCGTTCTATGACTGGCTGCTGGACAACCAGCTGACGCCTCACCTGGTGGTGGACATCAATCTGCCTGGCGTGATGGTGCCGCTGGAGTACGCGCGCGACGGCCAGATTGTTCTGAACATTGCTCCACGTGCCGTAGGCAATCTTGAACTGGGTAATGAAGAAGTGACGTTCAATGCCCGTTTTGGTGGCGTACCTCGTCAGGTCACGGTACCCCTGGCCGCGGTAATGGCTATCTATGCTCGTGAGAACGGCGCAGGGACAATGTTTGAACCTGAGCCGGTTTACGAAGACGCCGGAGAATATAACCCTGCTTCACAGCAGGATGAAACGCCGGAAACCGTGATGTCCGTTATTGATGGCGATCGCCCCGATGACAGAGCACAGGATGATGACGGCCCGGATGATGAACCGCCACCGCGCGGCGGCCGCCCAGCTCTGCGCGTGGTGAAATAACGCCACGGTTAGCATTGGCCAAAAGACCAGCCTTGTACCGGCTGGTTTTTTTTTGCCCGTAACAGGTAATAAAGTGCCGGTTCTTCCCGGATAACGATTAATTAAGTTTAGGTTGATTTTTGTATCAGTAAAACTTAAAGATATTTACAAGGTTTTCTTCCCTGGTTTTACCTGACTTAAGTTCCAGAACAGTGTTGTTTATTTCAAGTCTGTATTTGTAGCGGCATGAAACTAAAATAAATTAACTGGAGTTTACAGTCAGTAAACTGGAAATTTATTGATTATTTTAATTTTCATCAAAAAAATGCAGTCAGGTTGGATTAAAATTATTGAAGTTACGAAGGAAAAAAATTACTGTTCCCGCACTGATGGCTGCCTTATCGGCTCCATATTAATGAGGGGGTTATTACGCCGTACAGGATATTGAACTGATGAAGATAAGGTTCAGCGTAATTATCCTCACCTGTAACAGGGAATAGCTACTGGAGAACATTATAGCAAGCGCTGAACAAAACTGAGTTTGAGGTTATTGTTATTGATGATGGCGGGAGGAATACTTCGCAGGCCAGACCATCCAGAAAAGCCTTTAACTCCCGGGACGGTGAAGATGCAGAGTTGGGGAGAGGCTGTTTTTGCAGAAAAACTGTTTGATTGTCAATCGGCAGATCTGCTTAGTACATTGCCCACATAAGAAACAGGCTCGTGACTGCAAGCAGGAATCGGAAACGTCGGTAAGAAATTCATCAGAAATATAATTCCTGGCAGATCTCATCCCAGGGTTGCGATCCTGGTGAGCGTCAGTTATTTGCTGAATAAAATGATCGCCAGATATGCAGACCAGGATGGGGAAGACAACGATGCCTTTATACGAGAATGTTTATATCAGCCATGATTCATCGGTGGCGAAATACTGTTTTTTGCTGGCCGATGATGTCGAAATTTCTGGGCGTCCTGATATTACGCTGACCTGGGTAAAGGATCCTCAGCACGTTAAAGAAAGTATTGATATCAGTGATTTTTCGGAGGCGGTCTCTGTCGGTGAAGGCTCTTATATTGAATCCCTTGACCGCCTGGCGTTTCATTGTGGTCGGGTCAAGTTGACGGTGGTAAAACTGAATGATCATGAACCTGGCAAAATTATCATTGGGGAGCATGTCGTGCTGCAGGGAACGGCTATTGTGGCTTACCAGCAGGTGATCATTGAAAACCATGTCATCTTTGGCCCGAATGTGACGGTGATGGACAGCAGTGGGCATCCGCTGCGGGGGAGAGGAGGCCGGGATGAAGCTTCACGAATTACTTCCGCACCAGTGCACATTAAAGAACACGCCTGGATTGGGATGGGCGCGGTGATCCTGAAAGGGGTGACGATAGGCAGGCATGCGGTAGTCGGCGCGGGCAGCATAGTAAATGAGGATGTACCCGATTATGCACTGGCGCTTGGGAATCCCGCGAAGGTCGTGAAATCTCTAAAATAGCGCGGGTAAACTCATACCGGCGTCAGACCGCAACTGGAACCGTTTTTTTCAGCAAGTTGAGCCGCAATCTTATGCCAGCAATGTGGTACAGCGCATTTAAACATTGTCCACCTCTCTGCCCTGGCCGGGCACTATCCGCGAACTTGAGCACAGCATTTACCGCGCCGGCATTATCGCTCAGGCAGAAGCGGCCAGTGGCGAGGCTGGGGCTGAAACAGCAGCATAAAAAAGCCCGCCGGGCGGCGGGCTTGATCACGGCAGAGCGGGATTACACTTCCAGCCAGTCCATGATGCCTTCAGCCGCTTTACGGCCTTCGGCGATGGCGGTGACCACCAGATCGGAACCGCGAACCGCATCGCCACCAGCGAAGATTTTCGGGTTGCTGGTCTGGAAGGCGTTTTCACTACCTTCAGGCGCGATGATCCGACCCTGAGAGTCGAGCTCTACGCTGTGCTGCGCCAGCCAGGACATCTGGTGCGGGCGGAAACCAAACGCCATCACCACCGCATCGGCAGGCACTACGTGCTCGGAGCCAGCCACAATTTCAGCACGGCGACGGCCGTTGGCATCAGGCTGACCCATTTCGGTTCGGGCCATTTTCACGCCAGAGACGCGACCGTTGCCGTTGATTTCAATACCCAACGGCTGCACGTTGAACTGGAATTCCACACCTTCTTCACGCGCGTTTTTAACTTCGCGGCGTGAGCCCGGCATGTTCTCTTCGTCACGACGGTAAGCACAGGTCACGTGCGTGGCGCCCTGGCGAATTGAGGTGCGAACGCAGTCCATTGCCGTGTCACCCCCACCCAGAACCACCACGCGTTTAGCGCTCATCGAGATGTAGGGCTCCTCTTGGGTATGGGAGAAGCCCATAGTGTGTTTGGTGTTGGCAATCAGGAATGGCAGGGCGTCATATCCGCCTTCTGCCTCCTCATTTTCCAGCCCGCCTTTCATTGACTGATAGGTACCCACGCCAAGGAAAACGGCGTCAAAATCTGCCAGCAGGTCGCTCATCTGCACGTCGCGGCCCACTTCGGTATTCAGATTAAACTCGATGCCCATACCGGAGAAAATCTCACGGCGTTTGGTCATCACGTCTTTTTCCAGCTTGAATGCCGGGATACCGAAGGTCAGCAGACCACCGATTTCAGGGTGACGGTCATAGACCACCGCTTTCACGCCGTTGCGGGTCAGCACATCGGCACAGGCCAGACCAGCCGGACCGGCTCCGATAATCGCCACGCGTTTGCCGGTTGGTTTCACGCCGTCCAGGTTCGGTTTCCAACCCATCTCCAGCGCTTTATCATTGATATAGCGCTCGATATTACCGATGGTCACCGCACCGAACTCATCGTTCAGCGTACAGGAGCCTTCACACAGGCGATCCTGCGGGCAAACGCGCCCGCAGACTTCCGGCAGACTATTGGTCTGGTGTGACAGCTCGGCGGCCTCAATGATCCGGCCTTCATTCGCCAGCTTCAGCCAGTCAGGAATGTAGTTGTGTACCGGGCACTTCCACTCGCAATACGGGTTACCGCAGGACAGACAGCGATCGGCCTGCGCCTGCGCCTGGCTTTCAGAGAACGGCTCGTAAATCTCCACAAATTCAATTTTGCGGATTTTGAGCGGTTTCTTCGGCGGATCGACGCGCTGCAGGTCGATAAATTGATAAACGTTTTGACTCATCGTGACCTCTTACTGCGCCTGCACCCGCAGCTCCGCTGCGGAACGACTACGGTGACCCAACAATGCCTTCACATCACTGGACTTTGGTTTAACCAGCGAGAATTTAGACGACCAGGCTGGCCAGTTCGCCAGAATTTCTTCACCACGGGAGGAGCCAGTGTGATGAACGTGCTCGGTGATCAGGCCACGCAGATGCTCTTCATGGATGGCCAGATCGTCAACGCTCAGCACTTCAACCAGCTCCGGGTTCACACGTTTACGGAATTCACCGTCTTCATCCAGAACGTAGGCGAAACCGCCGGTCATCCCGGCACCGAAGTTCACGCCGGTACGGCCCAGCACGCAGACAATGCCGCCAGTCATATATTCACAACCGTTGTCGCCAATGCCTTCCACCACGGTGATAGCACCGGAGTTACGCACCGCGAAACGTTCACCAGCCCGACCTGCTGCAAACAGTTTGCCGCCGGTGGCACCATAAAGACAGGTGTTACCGATGATCGTGGCTTCATGGCTGCGGAATGCAGAACCAACCGGAGGACGCACCGCCAGCATACCGCCTGCCATTCCTTTGCCCACGTAGTCGTTAGCATCGCCGGTCAGCGTCAGTTCAACGCCGCCTGCGTTCCACACGCCGAAGCTCTGGCCGGCGGTGCCGCTGAAGTGGGCTTTAATCGGATCGGAAGCCAGTCCCTGATCGCCATGCACCTGCGCGATAGCGCCTGACAGCGTGGCGCCCACGGAGCGGTCAGTGTTGCGGATATCAAAGTAGAACGTTTTGCTCTGCTTCGCTTCCACAAACGGCATCGCCTGGTCGTGCAGCGCCTTGTTGAGCACGCCATTATCGAAAGGCGGGTTGCTCTCGGTGCAGTGCACCGCTTTGCCGGCCATCGGCTGGGCCGTTTTCAGCAGGGCAGAGAGATCCAGACTCTGCTGCTTGGCGGTAAAGCCTTCCAGCTCGGTCAGCAGATCGGTCCGGCCAATCAGGTCCACCAGACGCTTCACGCCCAGCTCAGCCATGATCTCGCGCGTTTCACGGGCAATGAACTCAAAGTAGTTGGTTACGCGATACGGCAGACCATGGTAGTGATTCTTACGCAGCTTCTCATCCTGAGTGGCAACACCGGTCGCACAGTTGTTCAGATGGCAAATACGCAGATATTTACAGCCCAGCGCCACCATCGGGCCGGTACCAAAGCCGAAGCTTTCAGCACCCAGGATGGCGGCTTTGATGATGTCGCGCCCGGTTTTGAGCCCCCCGTCCACTTGCAGACGAATTTTGTGGCGCAGTCCGTTGGCAACCAGCGCCTGTTGGGTTTCTACCAGACCCAGTTCCCACGGACAGCCTGCATATTTTACTGAGCTCAGTGGGCTGGCACCGGTACCGCCGTCATAACCGGCGATGGTGATCAGGTCCGCATAGGCTTTTGCCACGCCGGTGGCGATAGTGCCCACGCCCGGTTCGGAAACCAGTTTTACCGAAATCATCGCTTTCGGGTTGACCTGCTTCAGGTCGAAAATCAGCTGCGCCAGATCTTCAATAGAGTAGATATCATGATGCGGCGGAGGGGAAATCAGCGTTACGCCAGGCACTGAATAACGCAGCTTGGCAATGTATGGCGTTACTTTGTCACCCGGCAGCTGACCGCCTTCACCTGGCTTGGCGCCCTGGGCCACTTTAATCTGAATGACGTCAGCGTTGACCAGATAGGCCGGCGTCACACCGAAGCGGCCAGAAGCAACCTGTTTGATACGGGACACTTTTTTGGTGCCGTAACGCGCCGGATCTTCACCGCCTTCGCCGGAGTTAGAGAAACCGCCCAGGCCGTTCATCGCTTCGGCCAGCGACTCATGCGCTTCCGGGCTGAGAGCGCCTATAGACATTGCTGCGGTATCGAAGCGCTTGTAGAGCTCAGTAGCCGGCTCCACCTCGTCGATGCTGATGGCACTGCCTGATGGCGTCACCGCCAGCAGATCGCGCAGTGCTGCCACCGGGCGCTCGTTAACCAGCTTCGCATACTGCTGATAATCAGCGTATTCGCCGCTCTGTACCGCTTTTTGTAGCGTGCCGACCACGTCCGGGTTGTAGGCGTGGTATTCACCGCCGTGAACGTATTTCAGCAGGCCGCCCTGTTCCAGCGGTTTGCGTTGCAGCCAGGCACGTTTGGACAGGTTTACCAGGTCCTGCTGGAAGTCAGCATAGGTGGCTCCGCCAATGCGGCTGACCACGCCCTGGAAACAGAGATCCGAGACGTCGCGGTGCAGGCCAACGGCTTCGAACAGTTTTGAACAGCGATATGACGCGATGGTGGAGATCCCCATCTTCGACATAATTTTGTACAGGCCTTTATTGATGCCGTTACGGTAGTTCAGCATCAGGCTGCGGTAATCTTTCTCGATCACGCCGCTGTCGGCCATTTTCGCCAGTGACTCATAGGCAAGGTAGGGATAAATCGCAGTGGCACCGAAGCCCAGCAGCACGGCAAAGTGGTGTGGGTCGCGGGCGCTGGCGGTTTCCACGATGATGTTGGCATCGCAGCGCAGGCTTTTATCCACCAGACGGGTCTGGATGGCACCGACCATCATGGGTACCGGCACCGGCAGGCGTGTTGAGCTGATGGCACGGTCAGACAGCACCAGCAGGACGGTACCGCCTTTTACCAGCTCTTCCGCTTTATCGCACAGTGCGAGAATCGTCTCTTTCAGCGAAGCTTCAGCCGGATCGAAAGTACAGTCCAGCTTGTCCGCGCGGTAGAACTCTTCTTCCTGCGAGGTGAGCTGCTTAAAGTCGGAATAAAGCAGGATTGGCGATTTGAAGCTCAGACGGTGAGCCTGGCCTTCTGCCTCGCAGAACACGTTCATTTCACGACCGATGCTGGTCGCCAGCGACATCACGTGCGCTTCACGCAGCGGATCGATTGGCGGGTTGGTCACCTGAGCAAACTGCTGACGGAAATAGTCATAAATCACGCGTGGCCGGCTGGAAAGCACGGCAAACGGCGTGTCATCGCCCATTGAACCCACGGCTTCCTGACCGTTCTCACCCAGCACGCGGATGATTGAGTCGAGCTCTTCGCTGCTGTAGCCGAACTGTTTCTGGAAGCTTGCCAGCAGGTCGTCGTCCATCTCTCGCCTGCCCACCTGATCGTCAGACAGGTTTTCAAACGGCACCAGCCGGCGAACGTTTTTCTCCATCCACTCTTTATAAGGGTGGCGGCTCTTCAGATCGTTATCGGTTTCCGCAGAGTGCAGGATACGGCCCGCACGGGTATCGATCACCATCAGTTCGCCAGGCCCGACGCGGCCTTTTTCCACCACTTCATCCGGCTGATAGTCCCAGATGCCCACTTCAGAGGCACAGGTGATCAACTTGTCTTTGGTAATGACATAGCGGGCAGGGCGCAGACCATTACGGTCCAGGTTACAGGCCGCATAGCGACCATCTGACATCACGATGCCAGCCGGGCCGTCCCACGGCTCCATGTGCATGGAGTTAAAGTCGAAAAAGTCGCGCAGCTCCGGATCCATATCCGGGTTGTTCTGCCAGGCCGGTGGTACCAGCAGGCGCATGGCACGGATCAAATCCATACCGCCGCTGAGGAACAGCTCCAGCATGTTGTCCATTGAACTGGAGTCAGAACCGGTTTCGTTGACGAACGGCGCAGCATCCTGCAGATCGGGGATCAGCGGGGTGCGGAATTTATAAGCACGGGCTTTGGCCCACTGGCGGTTACCGGCGATGGTGTTGATTTCACCGTTGTGCGCCATATAGCGGAAAGGCTGAGCCAGCGGCCAGCGCGGCACGGTATTGGTGGAGAAGCGCTGGTGGAACAGGCAGATGGCAGATTCCAGGCGCAGGTCGGCCAGATCCAGGTAGAAGCGCGGCAGATCCGCCGGCATACACAGACCTTTATAGATGTTGACCTGGTTGGAGAAGCTGCACACATAGAATTCTTTATCTTCGATGCGCTTTTCGATACGGCGGCGCGCCATGTACAGGCGACGTTCCATATCACGTGGACGCCAGCCAGCCGGTGCATTGATAAACAGCTGTTCAATGCGTGGCATGGAAGAGAGGGCGATTTCACCGAGCACGTCCTGGTTAATTGGCACTTCGCGCCAGCCCACCACGGACAAGGTTTCGCGCAGCACTTCCTCTTCCACAATGCGGCGGCTCTCACGAGCCAGCTCGTCATTCTGGTTAAGGAACAGCATGCCTACCGCGTAGTTCTTGGCCAGGCGCCAGCCGCGCTCCTGTGCCACCACACGGAAGAAACGATCGGGTTTTTGCAATAACAGGCCACAGCCGTCGCCGGTCTTGCCGTCAGCAAGGATCGCGCCACGGTGTTGCATTCGGGCCAGTGCGTGAATAGCCGTACGCACCACCTTGTGGCTAGGTTCGCCTTCTATGTGGGCGATCAGGCCGAAACCACAGTTATCCTTTTCAAGGGATTTATCGTACAACATATCAGTGAACCTCCCCAGGCTCTGCGGGATTCCCTGCGCCGACGAAGGGCAGACGTAGAAAGGGCATGGCGACAGGTTTTGAGCATGATGCTCACCTATTATGTCGCCCCTCTAATCTGGCCGTTAGCATCGGTGTCACAAGCGTTGAGGACTTGCTACAGAGGGAATCTCAATAACTGCATAAATATGACGGGTGGAACACCCGTCCAGAAAGCTTCCAGCGGATTTCCAACTTATCGGGAAAGCGTACTCAGGTCAAATAGCGATCTTACTGAGGCTTTTATACCCTTTATATGACTCATTTACTTGATTTATATGGGTTTGTTTGGGTTTTTTGTGGCGATCGTTTCCCTGTCCTGACCCGGCGAAGTGTGAGCTGTCTCACTGTAGTGCAGGCAGCAAATCTCTGCACCATGCTGGTGCTGGGGTTATTGGTAGCAGGATATGCTGGCAAAGTTATGTTAACCGCATAAACACACTGTTTTTAGGGTTGTGGCTTATTTGAATTAAACAGGCCGACGTTATTAGTAAAATTAATCGTCTCAGGTGTGATTAAATCGTCACTTAATGTGAATGATTATTCGTTGCATTAACGGGGGGGAGCGACGTGCGGGACAGTCATCGCGTTGAAAAGCATCAGGCAGAAGAGCTCCCCTTTCTGTAAGAGGAAACCACAGATTATGCAGTTAAAAAAAATAGTCAACTGCTTGTCTTTCGCGAACCTGAGTAATAAAAAGGGCACCGTGCCTTTTTTGCGGTCAGTAAACTCTCACAGTCGGGCCAGGCGAGGCGGCATGCAGCTTAAGCCGCCACGGCAATATCGACAGGGTGGTTAAAATGGCGTTGAAAATCCCGGCAGGACTCACCTGCCAAAACGGCTTTTAAGCGCTGTCTGTTGAGCGGATTGTGCCAGCTACCGTTCGAGTGTTTTTCCGTCAGCTATTCTCGTTAAACAGTGCTGCCTGACATTTGGTGAAGTGCTTAACCAGTCATTGCCCACGTTATTTGCACTGATCCAGTGCAGGGCGGGCCTTATGCCGGGCTGCGTTGGTCTTTTGAGCTTTTACGGTATGATTGGAGGTATCGGTCTGGAAGGAATCCTCTATGAAACAAATTCGTCTGTTAGCCCAGTACTACGTCGACCTGATGGTGAAATTGGGTCTGGTGCGTTTTTCCCTGCTGCTGGCCTCTGCGCTGGTGGTGCTGGCCATGATCGTGCAGATGGCTGTGACCATGGTGCTCCGGGGACATGTCGAAAGCATTGATATGGTTCGTTCGGTGTTTTTCGGCCTGTTAATCACTCCGTGGGCGGTCTATTTCCTTTCGGTGGTGGTGGAACAGCTGGAAGAGTCCCGTCAGCGCCTCTCGCGGTTGGTGGACAAGCTGGAGGAGATGCGCCACCGCGATCTGGAGCTGAACCAGCAGATGAAGGAGAACATCACCCAGCTCAATCAGGAAATCGCCGATCGTATTAAAGCCGAAAAGGCCCGCCTGCAGGTTCTGGACAAACTCACGGAAGAGATGGCCAGGCGTGAACAGGCACAAATCGAACTTGAGCAGCAATCCTCCTTCCTGCGCTCTTTCCTCGACGCTTCACCAGACCTCGTATTCTATCGCAATATCGATCAGCAGTTTTCCGGCTGTAATCGCGCGATGGAATTGCTGACCGGTAAAAGCGAGAAGCAGCTGATCGGCCTGACGCCCCGCGATGTTTATGATGATGATGCCGCAACCAAGGTGCTGGAAACTGATGAGAAAGTTTTCCGCCACAACGTCTCGCTGACCTATGAACAGTGGCTGCAATATCCCGACGGGCGCAAGGCCTGCTTTGAGATCCGTAAAGTGCCTTATTACGACCGCGTGGGAAAACGCAGCGGGCTGATGGGCTTTGGACGCGATATAACGGAACGTAAGCGCTACCAGGACGCTCTGGAGAACGCCAGCAGGGAAAAGACCACATTTATCTCTACGATCAGCCACGAGCTTCGTACGCCGCTTAACGGCATCGTCGGCCTCAGTCGTATTCTGCTGGATACCGAACTTGATGCCGAACAGCTGAAATACCTTAAAACTATCCACGTTTCTGCTATCACCCTGGGCAACATTTTCAATGACGTGATTGAAATGGATAAAATTGAGCGGCGAAAAGTGCAGCTGGATAACCAGCCTGTGGACTTCACCGGCTTCCTGGCCGACCTGGAAAACCTCTCCGGGTTACTGGCCCAGCCTAAAGGCCTGAAGTTTGTGCTGGAGCCTGAACTGCCTCTGCCCCACAAAATCATTACCGATGGTACGCGACTGCGACAGATTCTGTGGAACCTGATCGGCAATGCAGTGAAGTTCACTCAGCAGGGCAGCATTGTGGTCCGTGTCAGCTATCAGGGCGAAGACTGCCTGCGCTTTGAGGTGGAAGATTCAGGAAGGGGTATTCCGCAGGATGAGCAGGACAAGATCTTCGCCATGTATTACCAGGTGAAAGATCAGCACGGCGGTAAGCCTGCCACAGGAACGGGCATCGGGCTGGCCGTTTCGCGTCGGCTGGCGCAGGGGATGGGCGGTGACATTTCTGTCCGCAGCGCTCCTGGTGCTGGCTCCTGCTTTACCCTGACCGTCAATGCGCCACGCATCGCCGGAGAGCACGAAGATGAACAACCGGCTGACGCTATGCCATTACCGGCGCTGCACGTGCTGCTGGTGGAAGATATCGAACTGAATGTGGTGGTGGCCCGCTCGGTACTGGAGAAGCTGGGGAACAGCGTGGAAGTGGCGATGACCGGCGAGGAGGCGCTGGCTATGTTCGATCCGAACGAATTCGATCTCGTGCTGCTGGATATTCAGTTGCCGGATATGACCGGGATGGATGTGGCTCGGGGTATTCATCAGCGTTATGCGGGCCAGCCTCTTCCGCCGCTGGTCGCGCTGACAGCTAACGTACTGAAGGACAAAAAAGAGTACCTGGATGCAGGGATGGACGACGTGCTGAGCAAGCCGCTGGCAGTACCGGCGCTGACGGCGACCATCAAGAAGTACTGGGATTATCAGCAGCGTGAAGACAAACCTGAGGAGAGCAAAGTGGACGAGAAGAAACTGGGATTACTGGATGTCACCATGCTTGAGCAGTACATCGAGCTGGTTGGCCCGCAGTTGATTTACCAGAGCCTGGAGATGTTTGAGCAGATGATGCCAGGCTATCTCGATGTGCTGGACTCCAATATGATGGCACGTGATCAGAAGGGCATTGCGGAAGAGGGCCACAAGATTAAAGGGGCCGCCGGGTCAGTCGGTCTGGTCCATCTGCAGCAGCTGGCAAAACAAATTCAGAGTCCCGAGCTGCCGGCATGGTGGGACAATGTCCAGGAGTGGATCGATGAGCTGAAGCAGGACTGGCGTCATGACGTGGACGTGTTACGGGAATGGGTTTCGGACGCTGGAAAAAAATGACCCCGACCGAAGCCGGGGTGCGCGAATACTGCGCCAACACCAGGGAAAAGGGTTACCTGCGCTATTCTGAGAAGTAGAGTTGAGAAGCACAGGCGCGGTATTGGTTAAACGCTCAGGAACTACCTTAGCAAATCTTACATCACATGTTACCAGATTCATTAAAATGTGTGATGTGGAGCAGCGTTTCCACACAGGAAACATTAATTTGATGACACAGTCAAGCGCGGAATGAATTTATCCGAAGTTTTGCTCAAAAAACAGACGAATGTGACATTTTTTCATAACCCCTGATTGATATAGCCGGGTAACCGCTTCCTTAGACCGCTAGCGGAGCTGCTAAAGAAATTCCTTAAGTGAAGGGGCAGATTTAACTGGTTGTAAAACTTGTTATTTTTATGAGATTGTGGTCTCGACATTAAGACTGTTTATCGGCACCCTCATGAAATGCATAATGCAAAGTTTTGGGAATCGATTTAGCGTTTTTGATAGCTATTCCTTTCCGCAAGCGGCCACGTTCTGCTGGGTTCAGCAAAGCCTGTAGGCTGTTTGAATGTTGCCTCAGAGAGGCCGTAAGATTAATTTTACAAGTGTTAACCGACGTTATTTATAAGAAATATGAATCATTATGTTTTAACATCTTCTGTCATTAAAATGGCGTTTATGACCGCCTGCGCAGGTTCGTTTACCGGATGGAACCGATTCCGGGTGTGCGGAAGTAGTTGAAGCTGTTGAGGCATTTAGATAACGCCGCTGCAGGGTGTCAGTCTGAAGCCGATTTTCAATCCCCGATTTGACACGTCACGCCGGGGGGCAGTGGAGAGACTCAGGTGAATTCGGGTCAGGAATTGATAAAGATCGTTATGGATATAACTGTATGAGCAAGCGTAACCGAACAGGTTTACTGTGGATTAAAAAATGGCTGTTGCGGGTCGTTTTCAGCATTTTGGGGCTCTGGGTAGCCGGTATCTTACTGTTTTCCTTTCTGCCGGTTCCCATATCTGCTGTGATGGTAGAGCGTCAGATAGGGGCCTGGTTGAGCGGCGATTTCAGCTACGTGGCTCATTCCGACTGGGTAGGTATGGATGATATTGCTCCCTGGATGCCCCTCGCCGTGATGGCTTCTGAGGATCAAAAGTTTCCAACCCACTGGGGATTTGACGTTCAGGCTATCCAGTCTGTGCTGGATAACGACGGTGGGAGAATGCGTGGTGCCTCGACTTTGTCGCAGCAGACAGCTAAAAACATGTTCTTGTGGGATGGCCGCAGTTGGGTCCGTAAAGGGCTGGAGGCTGGTCTGACAGTAGGGATCGAAACGGTATGGACCAAGCGGCGGATCCTGACGGTCTATCTGAACGTGGCGGAATTTGGTGACGGAGTGTTTGGGGTGGAAGAGGCTTCCCGGCGCTATTTTCACAAGCCCGCCAGCCGTCTGACCCCGTCTGAAGCAGCGCTGTTGGCAGCGGTGTTACCCAATCCAATCCGCTTCCGGGCGGATGCACCTTCTGGCTATGTTCGCCAGCGGCAACAGTGGATCCTGAGGCAAATGCGCCAGCTGGGGGGGGAAGGATTTTTGAGGGAACATCAGCTGCACTAGCGGAATAACAGGCCAGTTGAAACTGAAACGGCTACTGGCCTTAAGTTTGTTAATCTTCGTCGAAACCGGCGTTAAATAGCTCGATGACTGCCGTTAAGGCTTTTTCTTCCTCTGGCCCGGTCGCTTCAATTTCAATATGGCCGCCCTTGGCCGAGTCGAGCATCAGCAGTGCGATAACGCTGCTGGCTTCGGCCTCTGTACCGCTTTCATTGCGTAATAACACTTCTGCATCAAAGCTCTGGACCAGCTCAAAAAGTTTCATTGCCGGGCGGGCATGCATTCCCAACTTATTTTTGATCTCAACGGTTTGCCTGACTGTCATGATTTGCGTTTTTCCAACGTGCGATGGCGGGACTGAACGTTTTTACCGCGCGAACGAAAATACTCTGCCAGCTGTTCGGCGATATAAACAGAGCGATGCTTACCACCGGTACAGCCAATGGCGACGGTGAGATAGCTGCGATTATTGGTTTCCAGCATTGGCAGCCACAGTTCCAGATAGCTGCGGGTCTGGTAGATGAAATTGTGCACCTCGGTATGGCGATCGAGGAAAGCGGCCACTGGCCGGTCAAGGCCGGTCATCGGGCGCAGCTTCGGGTCCCAGTGCGGGTTAGGCAGAAAACGAACGTCGAAGACATAGTCTGCATCAATAGGAATGCCGTGCTTGAAGCCGAAGGATTCAAAGACCATTGTCAGCTCACGTTCGCGTTTGCCCAGCAGGCGCGTGCGCAGCATTTCGGCCAGCTCGTGAACGGACATTTCTGACGTATCAACAATCAGATCGGCCCGGGAGCGCAAAGGCTCCAGCAGGGTGTTCTCTTCGTCAATGGCGCTTTCCAGCGACAGATTTTTGCTGGAAAGAGGGTGCAGACGACGGGTGTCGCTGTAGCGGCGGATCAGCGTGTTGCGATCGGCATCCAGGAACAGCAACTGCGGAGAAAAACAGTCAGGCAGGCTGGTCAGGGCTTTTTCGAACACTTCCGGCGATTCCGGCATATTCCTGACGTCGATGCTGACCGCGGCAGACATATTGCGGTCGGCCAGGGAATTGGCCAGTTCGGGCAGCAGGACCACAGGCAGGTTATCCACGCAGTAAAAGCCCATATCTTCCAGCGCCCGCAATGCCACGGACTTACCAGAACCGGAACGACCGCTGACGATCATCAGCACCATGACTTATTCTCCTGATTTTTCCTGTTCGGTCGGGCTTTCCGCCATGATTTCAAACAGCTCTTCATCGCTCTGTGCCGCCCGTAACCGACGGCAGACGGTTTTATCAGCAAGACGTTTTGCCACCAGTGACAGGGTATGCAGATGCGTTTTGCACTGGTCTGCAGGCACCAGCAGCGCAAACAGCAGATCCACCGGCTGATTATCAATGGCATCGAAAGCGATGGGCTGATCGAGGCGGATAAAGACCCCCACCGCGCGCAGCGTGTCTTCGACCAGCTTGCCGTGAGGGATGGCGATACCGTTGCCGATACCGGTGCTCCCCATCCGTTCACGGGTCAGGATCGCTTCGAAGATAGTCTGGTGCGGGAGGTTCAGCTGTTTGGCTGCCAACTCGCTAATAATTTCCAGCGCCCGCTTTTTACTCTGGCAATGTACGCCGCTGCGGGTGCAGGACACACTCAGTACCGAGCTCAGTTCCAGTGTTAAGTCATTGTTCATCATAGTTTCACTTACGTGTTCACTTCCGCGAGGCCGGGATGGCTGACGTCTGTGGTTCCGGGTCAACCCGGTCAGCTATCGGTCGACTGCACATGCCTTATTGATTAACGGCCCGTACTCCGAAAACAGAGTACGAGCCGGAACCTCTTACGTCACGCTCATGATCACATGAGGGTGACGCAATAATAATCAATGGCTGGGTGAAATTTAGTGCTGCTTCAGCTTGTCTTTGTGTTTGTTAAGTTGGCGTGTCAGCTTGTCTATCAGGCCGTCAATCGCCGCGTACATATCTTTCTCTTCCGAGGTGGCATGCAACTCACCGCCGTTCACATGCAGGGTTGCATCAGCAATCTGTGTGACTTTCTCCACTTTAAGAACAATATAAACCTGATTAATCCGGTCAAAGTATTGCTCCAGTTTGGCGAACTTAGCCGTAACAAATTCACGTAATGGCTCAGTGATCTCTACATTCAGCCCGGTAATATTGAGTTGCATACGGTCTTCCTTATCTGTTCGTTCAGACCAGTTGTTTGCGCTGGTTTGAGGGCGGGATGGATAAAGACTCTCGGTACTTCGCGACGGTGCGGCGTGCCACCATAATCCCCTGATCGGAAAGCAGGGTGGTCAGCTTACTGTCACTTAGAGGTTTGGCGGGATTCTCCGCCGAGATTAATTTTTTCACCAGTGCACGGATCGCCGTGGAGGAAGCTTCGCCACCGCCTTCGGTATTGACGTGGCTGGAGAAAAAATACTTCAATTCAAAGATGCCGCGTGGGCTGTGCAGGTATTTTTGCGTGGTCACGCGGGAGATTGTGGACTCATGCATCTCCACGGCGGTGGCAATGTCAGCCAGCACCATCGGACGCATAAATTCTTCTCCCTGTTCAAAGAACGCCTGCTGCTGATCGACGATGCAGCGTGTCACCTTCAGTAACGTGTCGTTGCGGCTTTCCAGACTTTTAATCAACCATTTCGCTTCCTGCAGGTTGCTGCGGATGAACTGATTGTCGCTGTCATTACGCGTGGAACCGCCCAGAGAAGCGTAGTGCTGGTTGATCTTCAGACGGGGAACGCTGTCGGCGTTAAGATCTACCGTCCAGCGCGAGCCGTTTTTGCGCACCAGCACGTCAGGAATAACATACTCAGGTTCCGTGGTGTTGATTGACTGCCCCGGACGGGGATCCAGTGACTGAATCAGCTGCATAGCGTTTTTCAGCACGTCCTCTTTCAGACGGGTCACGCGCATTAAGCTGCGAAAATCGTGGTTGGCCAGCAAATCCAGATGTTCGCTGACAATCAGGCGGGCTTCTTTAAGAAAAGGCAGCTCCGGGGCAAATTGTGAAAGCTGGACCAGCAGACAGTCGCGCAGGTCGCGAGCGCAGACGCCGACCGGATCAAAACGCTGCACGCGTTTCAGGACTGCCTCGACTTCATCCAGCGACAGCTCTTCATTGCCGATGCTTTCCAGAATCTCTTCCAGCGACACGGTCAGGTAGCCGGTATCGTCCACGGCATCCACAATGGAGGTGGCAATGGCGCGGTCAGTGTCGGTGAACGGTGTCAGTTCAACCTGCCAGGTCAGGTAATCCTGTAGCGTCTGAGTAGTTTCACCCTGATAGACGGGAAGTTCGTCGTCGTGATAATCGGTCCCGGTTCCTGACGGGGTCCCTGCGGTGTAGATCTCATCCCAGGTGGCATCCAGCGGCAGCTCTTCCGGCATATCCTTTTGTTCTAACGCTTCACGGGTATCAAGCGCTTCTTTTTCCTGATACTCCCGCGAGTCCACTTCCTCATGAATGTCGGTTTGTTCAAGCAACGGGTTGCTTTCCAGCGCCAGCTGAATTTCCTGCTGTAGTTCAAGCGTAGAGAGCTGCAGCAGACGGATAGCCTGTTGCAGTTGTGGCGTCATGGCAAGCTGTTGGCTAAGCCTGAGTTGCAAACCTTGCTTCATATTCAGGATACAAATTCCTTAAAAATCTTACCCGGTTTGAACACCTTATCAGAGTCTGAACTCTTCGCCTAAATAGACTCGCTTAACCTGTTCATCTTCCAGGATTTGCTCCGGCGATCCATGGGCGATCAGATGCCCCTGGCTGACAATGTAAGCCCGCTCACAAACCGCCAGGGTCTCACGGACGTTGTGGTCGGTGATCAGCACGCCCAGTCCGCTATCGCGCAGGTGTTCAATGATTTTTTTGATATCGATAACCGAAATCGGGTCAACACCGGCAAAAGGTTCATCCAGCAGGATAAATTTCGGATTGGCTGCCAGCGCACGGGCGATCTCGACGCGGCGGCGTTCGCCGCCCGATAGCGCCTGACCCATGCTGTTGCGCAGGTGCTCGATATGGAACTCATTCATCAGCTCGTTAGCACGATCCTCATGCTGTTCCGAGGTCAGATCGTCACGGATCTGCAGAACGGCCATCAGGTTATCGTAAACGCTCAGGCGACGGAAAATGGAGGCTTCCTGCGGCAGATAGCCAATGCCGCGACGGGCACGGGCATGCAGCGGCAGAATACTGATGTCTTCATCATCAATGATGATGCGGCCCGCATCACGCGGCACAATGCCCACGACCATATAGAAAGTGGTGGTTTTGCCCGCCCCGTTAGGGCCCAGCAGGCCGACAATCTCGCCGGATTTCACCTGCAGGCTGACATCTTCGACTACGCGGCGGCCCTTATAGGCCTTCGCCAGGTTTTCTGCAATTAAAGTCGCCATAGCTGATTATTTACTCTTGTTCTGTCCGGTTGACTGGGTGCCCTTGTCCTGCAGCTGCGATGGAACCAGTACGGTGGTGACGCGTTTGCCTGTGTTGCCATAGGCCTGCATTTTCTGCTCTTTCACCAGATAGGTTATGCGGTCGCCCTTCACATTGCTGTCCAACTGCTCAAGGTAGGCATTGCCCGTCAGCTCAACGAAATCTTTCGCCAGCTCATAGTGCATCTTAAGAGCATGGCCTTTCACCGGTTTACCGTTGTCCTGCATCTGGTAGAAGGTGGCCGGGTTGCCGTATGCATCAACAATTGTTTTGTTACTGTCGCCGCCCGGGCGCGTTACCACCACCTTATCGGCGGTGATTTTGATCGAACCCTGGGTGACGATGACGTTACCGGTAAAGGTCGCCACGTTGCCCTGCATATCCAGAGCCTGGTTTTCAGAGTCCACGTTGACCGGTTTGTCCGAGTCACCCGTCAGGGCAAAAGCGGGCAGACTGGCAGCCAGCAACAGGCCGAGCGTCAAAAACTTAAGGTTGTTTCGCATTTTGAATTTCATAGGAGGTTTTGACCTTTTCAATCAACTCGGCAGTTTTCTTCCGTAAATTTCCACGCATCTTCATGCCGGTAGAGTTAAAGCTACTGCCATAAAGCGTCACCTGATCGTCTGAAGTGACATCCTGTGTGACGAGGTTTACTACGGCATTATCGGTTTTAATTCGTTGAAGTTGAGCATCCTGAGTCAGGCTGTTGACCTCCACATGACCATACAGGTACAGCATGCGGTCGTTGGTCAATTTGGCTTTGTCAGCCCGCACAGACCAGGTGGGGATTTTATTCTCATCGTAGGTGGTCATGATCGGGTTATCGAACCAGCTCACCGCATCGACGGAAAAATAGGTCACCTTATCGGAAACAAGTTTATAGCTCAGGGCACCCTCAGGGTTATACACCACCGTATTGGAAGACTGACTGGTGTAGGTAGGTTCCTGATCGTTTCCTGCCGCCGGAGTGGTATTGTCATCATTACCAGCCAGGTTCCAGCCGATAAGCACAATGGCTACCAGGGCCAGCAACAGCGTAATCCAACGCCTTGTTTTACTCATACAGACTGCCCTTTGGCCTCATCAAACTTATCCTGTGCGATCAATATCAGGTCGCAAATTTCGCGCACCGCTCCGCGGCCGCCAGCAATTCGGGTTACATAGTCAGCGCGAGGGATCAGCACCGGGTGGGCATCCACCACGGTCACGCTCAGTCCAACCTCTGCCATAACCGGCCAGTCGATCAGGTCATCGCCAATATAAGCCACCTGCTCCGGTTGAAGCGACAGTGTATCCAGAAGTTCGCGGAAGGCCAAAATCTTATCTGACTGGCCCTGGTAAAGATGCGTAATTCCTAACGTTGCGCAGCGGTCTTCCAGCAGCTTTGCTTTGCGGCCGGTGATAATAGCGACTTCCACGCCTGAGGTCAGCAGGCAGCGAATCCCATAGCCATCACGAACGTTAAAGGCCTTCAGTTCTTCGCCGTTATTGCCCTGATAAATTACGCCATCGGACATCACGCCATCCACATCACAAATCAGCAGTTTAATCTGGCGCGCGCGCGCCATAACATCCTGGCTGACCTTGCCATAACAGGTTTCAATCATGCTTGCGGCAGTGCTCATTAATCTTGTTCCTTGTTAAACCACACCGGCACGCAGCATGTCGTGCATGTGGACCACGCCAAGCAGCAGATCGCCGTCGGCAACCATCACGGCGGTAATATTCCGGCTCTGCATCAGGTTCAGAGCATCCACCGCTAAAGTGTTAGGGCGCACCCGGATGCCGCCAGAGGTCATCACGCTGGCGATGCTGGCGTGCTGAATGTCAATTCCCATATCGAATACCCGACGCAGGTCACCATCGGTGAAGATACCTTCGATTTTCATCAAATCGTTGCAGATAACCGTCATTCCCATATTTTTGCGGGTAATCTCCAGCAGCGCATCACGCAGCGAAGCATCACGGCTGACGTGAGGAATTTCATCACCGCTGTGCATAATATCATTGACGGTCAGCAGCAGCTTACGACCCAGTGCACCGCCCGGATGGGACAGGGCAAAGTCTTCAGCGGTAAAGCCGCGGGCTTTCAGCAGAGCCACAGCCAGCGCATCACCCATCACCAGCGTGGCGGTGGTGCTGGAGGTCGGGGCCAGGCCCAGCGGGCAGGCTTCCTGCGGTACTTTAACACAGAGATGGATATCGGCAGCACGGCCCATTGCGCTGTCGGGGCGGCTGGTCATGCAAATCAGCGAAACATGCAGGCGTTTCAGCACCGGGATCAGCGCCAGAATCTCGGAAGATTCACCGGAATTGGAGATAGCAATCACGATATCGCCCGCGCCGACCATGCCCAGGTCACCGTGGCTGGCTTCCGCCGGGTGAACAAAAAATGCCGGGGTACCGGTGCTGGCGAAAGTCGCCGCCATTTTTTTGCCGATATGACCCGACTTGCCCATACCCATCACTACCACTTTCCCCCTGCAGCTGTATATGCGCTTACAGGCTTCGGTAAAGTCGTCGTTAATATACTGATCGAGCTGCTCGAGGCCCTGACGTTCAATAGCCAGAACATCTTTTCCCGCCTGCTGAAAATCGAAACCGGGTTCGGGGGTGCGAGGTGCCATAATTTCCAATCCTTTTACCAGAGGGTGGCCGAGGGCAGCCAGTACAGCACTGCAACCCAGGCTACAAAGCCGCACAGCAGCAGGGTGCCCGCCACTCTCCCGATACAGCGACTGCGCTGCAGGCAGAACAGCGTAAACAGGGCGCTGACGCCCAGCATGACCCAGTAATCGCGGGCGAAGGCGTGCATATCAACATTGCCGGGGTGGATCAGCGCCGGAACGCCAAGCACGATGGCAATATTGTAGATATTCGATCCGATCAGGTTGCCGACGGCGATATCATCTTCACCTTTTAGCGCCCCGGCAATCACCGTTGCCAGTTCAGGCAGGCTGGTGCCCACCGAAATAATCGTCAGACCGATGACCAGTTCGCTGATGCCAAAGAAGTCCGCAATTACCGTGGCGTTGTCGATCACCATTCGCGTCGACATTGGCAGAATAATCAGTGCGACCGCCAGCCATAAAAACGCCACGGTGTTGCCCGCATCATCCCGTGGCAGCTCAGCCAGCTGCTCCCGGGTCAGGGAGTCAGTATCATCACGCTCAGCCTTACGGGCAATTTTTATAATAAACAAAAGGTAAGCTGCCGCAATGGCGATCAACGCCAGCCCGTCGCCACGACTGAGGTTATTATCAAACAGCATCACGCCGCACAACAGAGTGACCAGCAACATCAGAGGAAGTTCGCGGCGGATTAAATTCGAATGGACAGTAAGGGGATGCAGCAGGGCTGCGCCACCGAGGATCAGCAGGATGTTGGTGATGTTCGATCCCAGCGCGGTGCCGACGGCTATATCCATCTGGCCGTGCGTGGCTGCCGAGAAAGAGACAATCAGCTCCGGCAGCGAAGTGCCGATGCCCACAACAGTCATCCCAATGATTAGCGGGGGAACCCCCATCGCGCGGCTGAGAATGGCTGCGCTGAAAACCAGACGATCTGCACCATATACCAGCAGGACCAAACCGATAATCAATAGTGCTATAGCTACGAGCATGAAATGTCCTTTGATCGGGTATAATCGTCGGCTCGCCTTGCGCGACGTGTAAAGCAAGGGCGTAGAGATAATGCGCTGATTTTGACGGGCTGAAAGCAAAAAGTAAAACTTATGCCAACTTTAGCCACGTCTTCGAGGTAAGTTTCTGTAAAAGTGTCCTGCCCGGTGGGTTATACGTTACCATCGGAAGTAAATTAAATGCCTGAAAAAGAGGATAAGAGGTAACTATGAGCCAGACGGACACGAATTTGGTGGATGTCCGGGGTGTCAGCTTCGCCCGCGGGAATCGGCCGGTTTTCGATAACATCTCGCTTACGGTGCCCAGAGGGAAAGTCACAGCCATTATGGGCCCTTCAGGCATTGGTAAAACCACATTATTACGCCTGATTGGTGGCCAGTTGCGACCGGACAGCGGTGAAATCTGGTTTAACGGCGAAAATATTCCCAGCCTGTCGCGCTCCCGGTTGTATGAAGCACGCAAGAAAATGAGCATGCTTTTTCAGTCAGGTGCTCTGTTTACTGACCTCAACGTCTTTGATAACGTCGCCTGGCCGCTGCGCGAGCATACGCAACTGCCACCCCAGCTTTTACACAGCACGGTGATGATGAAGCTGGAGGCGGTGGGATTACGGGGCGCAGCGCTGCTGAAACCGTCGGAGCTGTCTGGCGGTATGGCCCGACGCGCCGCGCTGGCAAGGGCTATCGCGCTTGAGCCTGACCTGATTATGTTCGATGAACCCTTTGTCGGCCAGGACCCGATCACCATGGGGGTGCTGGTTAAACTCATCGATGAGCTGAATCACTCTCTCGGCATGACCTGCATCGTGGTTTCACACGATGTGCCTGAAGTGCTGAGTATCGCTGACTATGCATATATTATTGCTGGTCAGAAAGTGATTGCCCAGGGAACGGCGAAAGCGCTGCGTGAGGATAAAGATGCCCGTGTGCGCCAGTTTATTGATGGTATTGCGGACGGCCCGGTGCCGTTTCGCTTCCCCGCAGGGGATTATCTGCAAGACTTAACCGGTTCAGGGAGTTAACAAACTGATGTTTCTAAGAGCACTGGCGTCCATGGGGCGTCAGGGAATCAATACCTGCGCCACGTTTGGCCGTGCCGGACTGATGCTCTTTCATGCACTGGTGGGCGTGCCGCGTTTTCGCAAGCATGCGCCGCTGGTGGTGAAACAGCTGTACAGCATCGGCGTCATGTCGCTGTTGATCATTTTGGTTTCCGGCTTGTTTATCGGCATGGTTCTGGGGCTGCAGGGCTATCTGGTGCTGAACACCTATGGCGCTGACAGTAGCCTGGGCATGCTGGTGGCGCTCTCGTTGCTGCGTGAGTTGGGGCCGGTGGTCACCGCGCTGCTGTTTGCCGGCAGGGCAGGGTCGGCGTTGACCGCCGAGATTGGCCTGATGAAGGCGACCGAGCAGCTCTCCAGCATGGAAATGATGGCCGTCGACCCGCTGCGCAGAATTATCTCTCCGCGTTTCTGGGCCGGGTTTATCAGCATGCCCCTGCTGACGCTGATCTTTGTCGCCGTCGGCATTATGGGCGGGGCGATTGTCGGGGTGAGCTGGAAGGGCATCGATACCGGTTTCTTCTGGTCGGCCATGCAGAATGCGGTCGATGTGCGCACTGATATCGTCAACTGTGTGATTAAAAGCGCCGTGTTCGCCTTCACCGTGACCTGGATTGCCCTCTTCAACGGCTATGATGCGATTCCGACGTCGGAAGGTATCAGTCGGGCCACGACGCGTACTGTGGTACATGCTTCTCTGGCGGTACTCGGTTTAGATTTTGTGCTGACAGCACTGATGTTTGGGAACTGATGCAATGCAAACGAAAAAAAGCGAAATTTGGGTGGGTGTCTTTTTACTGCTGGCGCTGTGCGCTGCACTGTTCCTCTGCCTGCGAGTGGCCGATCTGAAGTCCCTTGGCAGTGAACCGACCTGGCGGCTTTATGCTACTTTTGACAACATTGGTGGACTGAAAACTGGTTCGCCGGTAAAAATTGGCGGCGTGGTGATTGGTCGCGTGACGGACATCGAGCTTGACAGTAAAACCTACTCCCCACGTGTCTCCATGGACATTGATGACAAGTACAATCAGCTGCCGGACACCAGCTCACTGGCGGTAAGAACCTCAGGCCTGCTGGGTGAACAATACCTGGCGCTGAACGTCGGCTTTGACGATCCGGATATGGGAACATCTATGCTTAAAGACGGTAGCACCGTACAGGACACCAAATCCGCCATGGTACTGGAAGATTTAATCGGCCAGTTCCTGTACAAGAGCGGCAGCGGTAATGACAACAAAAACGCTTCGTCGGCGGCACCGGAAGCAAACGGACAACCCGCGCCGGCAGCAACGACTAATCCACAAGAGGGTAAGTAATGTTTAAACGTTTCCTGATGGTGGCAATGCTGATCATTGCCCCGGTAGCTGCCAACGCGGCCGCAGATAAAACAAACCCGTATCAGATGATGAACGAGGCGGCGGCCAAAACCTTTACCCGCCTGAAAAATGAGCAGCCGAAGATTAAGCAGGATCCAAACTACCTTCGCCAAATCGTCCGCCAGGAGCTGCTGCCGTATGTCCAGATCAAATACGCGGGCGCGTTAGTGCTGGGCCGCTACTACCGTGAAGCAACGCCTGCTCAGCGTGAGGCTTACTTCAACGCCTTTGGCGACTACCTGGCTCAGGCTTACGGTCAGGCGCTGGCGTTGTACAACGGCCAGAGCTACCAGATTGCACCCGAGCAGCCTTATGCTGATGCCAATATCATCGCCATCCGCGTGACGATCATCGATCCAAACGGCCGTCCACCGGTTCGCCTGGACTTCCAGTGGCGTAAAAACAGCCGCACCGGTGACTGGCAGGCCTACGACATGATTGCCGAAGGCGTCAGCATGATCACCACCAAACAGAACGAGTGGAGCGACGTGCTGCGTCAGAAAGGCGTTGATGGCCTGACTGAACTGCTGAAGTCTTACGCAAATCAGCCAATCACGCTGGACAAACAGCGGTAATGATCGAACAACTGAACTGGCGTGTAGAGGCTAATCAGCTACACCTCTCCGGAGAGCTGGAGAGAGAAACGCTGCTGGCGCTGTGGGACCAGCGTGAATCGGTTATGAAACAGATCGATACTATTGATGTTTCCGCGCTGGAAAGGGTGGATTCGGCCGGTCTGGCTTTGCTGGTTCACCTGCGACAGATAGCCCTGCAGCAGGGCAAAAAACCGCAGTTTACCGGGATCACCGAGAAACTCCGTACGCTGATTTCGCTGTACAACCTGCAGCAAATTATTGTCTCCCGCGCGGGATAAGTGCGTGGCAGGCGATTAAAAAAAGCCCCTGCTCCGGCCGGGGTTTTTTTTGCTTGTTTAAGAGAGCGGCACTTTCCACTAAGATGTGTGCCTGTTAATCCTCAACTGAATTTAGATGCATCATGGAAACTAGTGAAATTCAATCCGTGCTGATGGGCGCGTTACCTCTGCAGGAAGTCCACGTGACTGGCGATGGCAGCCACTTTCAGGTTATCGCTGTTGGCGAGCTGTTCGGTGAGCTGAGCCGCGTGAAGAAGCAGCAGACGGTCTATGCACCGCTGATGGCTTACATTGCCGACAACCGCATCCACGCGGTATCAATTAAAACCTATACCCCCGAAGAGTGGGCGCGGGACCGTAAGCTAAACGGTTTTTAAGCTGTTCGCTGTCCATCGCGGCCTGGCCGTAGTGAGGCGTGCAGGAATATAAGTCTGATTAAAGAGAGCTGGTGCAATGGATAAATTTCGTGTGCAGGGTCCAACCCGTTTAAGCGGGGAAGTTACAATTTCCGGCGCAAAAAACGCTGCGCTGCCGATCCTGTTCGCTGCCCTACTGGCGGAAGAGCCTGTAGAGATTCAGAATGTCCCGAAACTCAAGGACATCGACACTACCATGAAGCTGCTCAGCCAGCTGGGCGTGAAGGCGGAACGTAACGGTTCCGTGCATCTGGATGCCAGTGACGTCAATATCTACTGTGCGCCTTATGACTTAGTGAAAACCATGCGTGCTTCAATCTGGGCGCTTGGCCCGCTGGTGGCGCGTTTCGGTCAGGGGCAGGTTTCCCTGCCGGGCGGCTGTGCAATTGGCGCCCGTCCGGTTGATTTGCATATCACCGGGCTGGAACAACTGGGTGCTGAGATCAAACTGGAAGAAGGCTACGTCAAAGCTTCCGTTGATGGACGCCTGAAAGGCGCGCATATCGTGATGGATAAGGTCAGCGTGGGCGCTACCGTCACTATCATGAGCGCAGCGACGCTGGCAACCGGCATCACCGTTATCGAAAATGCCGCGCGTGAACCTGAGATTGTGGATACGGCGAACTTTCTGAACACGCTGGGCGCGAAAATCAGCGGTGCTGGCAGTGACCGCATCACCATTGAAGGCGTTGAGCGTCTGGGCGGCGGCGTTTACCGCGTGCTGCCTGATCGTATTGAAACGGGCACCTTCCTGATTGCTGCTGCGATTTCAGGCGGCAAAGTGCTGTGTAAAGCCACTCAGCCCGATACGCTGGATGCTGTTCTGTCGAAGCTGCGTGAAGCCGGTGCGGATATCGAGCTGGGGCCAGACTGGATCAGCCTGGACATGCATGGCAACCGTCCTAAAGCGGTTAACTTCCGTACTGCGCCACACCCGGGCTTCCCGACCGATATGCAGGCACAGTTCAGCCTGCTGAATTTGGTGGCCGAAGGGACCGGCGTGATCACCGAAACCATCTTCGAAAACCGTTTCATGCATATTCCTGAGTTAATTCGCATGGGAGCACTCGCCGAGATCGAGAGCAATACTGCGATCTGCCATGGCGTGGAAAAACTGTCTGGTGCTCAGGTGATGGCTACCGATCTGCGCGCGTCAGCCAGCCTGGTACTGGCAGGGTGTATCGCTGAAGGCACGACGATTGTCGACCGTATTTACCATATTGACCGCGGTTATGAGCATATCGAAGACAAGCTAAAGGCACTGGGTGCCAATATTGAGCGAGTCAGCGGCGAGGAGTAGTAACCTCTTCCATCCGCAAGAAAGGCCGGCAGGGGAGTCCCTGTCGGCCTTTTTTTAGGCTCGAATAAGCTTCTTTCGGTCTATCAGGCTGTGATTAACAGGATCGAAATACCGGCTTGGCCAGATTTCCGAGGGGTGAACCATCAACGCGTCAGCGATCAGCCACTCCCCTTTTGGCCAGGGACGGAACAGAGCATTTGCCAGGGTTGATGAACTCAATCCTGCCTCACGGGATACGGCGGCAAGCGTCGTACCTTGTTTACGCAAACCTGCAATTATGTCGGCATTATGCCAGTCTTTTTTCTTCTTAATCATGTGCTGGTCCTCCATGGTGCACCGGGTTGTTTATAACAACTTGCGCTTACAGGTTTCCAGTAATTTCCTGTATTTTCTCAAAGTGATGTGGATTTTGCGTGCTGTTACACAAAAAGTTGAAAAAAATGGCGTGTATTTTCATCAGAAAATGGGAGGGTGGGAGAGGAAAAAGAGCAGCAGAAAAGCGCGGAGAGCCGCGCCTTTACAATCAGAATTCGCGTTGAACTGACATATGGGCCAGTGCTTCCAGCGCACTGCGCCAGGGCGATTCAGGTAACGCATTCAGGGAAGCAATGGCTTTATCGGCTTCCTGCTCTGCGGTTTGACGTGTCCATTCCAGCGAGCCACACTGGCGCATTGCTTCGAGAACAGGTTCCAGCAGATGGCGACCATTTCCCTGCTCAATCGCACCGCGGATCATCGCTGACTGCTCAGCCGTGCCGTTACGCATAGCGTGCAGCAGCGGCAGTGTTGGCTTGCCTTCGCTCAGGTCATCGCCGACGTTTTTTCCCAGCGTTTTGCCATCGGCGCTGTAATCCAGCAGATCATCGATTAACTGGAAAGCAGTGCCAATAAAGCGGCCGTAATCCTGCAGCGCTTTCTCCTGCTCTGGTGTGGCAGAGGCAAGGATTGCGGATGACTGTGCTGCGGCTTCAAACAGACGCGCCGTCTTGCTGTAAATCACCCGCATATAGCTCTCTTCAGTGATATCCGGATCGTTACAGTTCATCAACTGCAACACTTCTCCTTCCGCAATCACATTCACCGCTTCAGACATTAACGCCAGCACGCGCAGCGAGCCAAGGCTGGTCATCATCTGAAAGGCGCGGGTATAAATGAAATCGCCAACCAGCACGCTGGCGGCGTTGCCGAAGGCGGCGTTGGCAGTGGCTTTGCCCCTGCGCATATCTGATTCATCAACCACATCGTCATGGAGCAGGGTGGCAGTATGGATGAATTCGATCAGGGCAGCGACAGTAACGTGTTGTTTACCGGTGTAATTTACCGCGCGGGCAGCCAGCACGGCAATCATCGGACGGATGCGTTTGCCCCCGCCGCTAATGATGTAGTAACCCAGCTGATTAATGAGAGAAACCTCAGAATTCAGCTGTTCCAGGATCGTTGCATTGACGTCCGCCATATCCTGCGCGGTGAGTTCGTTTATCTGTTCTAAGTTCATCAGTCTGTTCAGCTATTGCTCAGTATGCTGCTATGATAAGCGTCTTTACCCGTGCCTGCGGCATGTAATGTATAACAGATTGTACTTGAAAAACGCGGCCTTGAAACGTTTGCATTCGCTTTGCGTTTTTTTTCTGCACCAGCCCGCAACAGACACTTGTCATTGCCCACGAATTTGCGTAGAATTCGCGCCCTATTGTGAATATTTATAGCGCAGCCTGAAACCAAGACGGCAAGCGCGAGAGCGGAGTTTTATATGTACGCGGTTTTCCAAAGTGGTGGTAAACAACACCGAGTAAGCGAAGGTCAGACCGTTCGCCTGGAAAAGCTGGACATCGCAACCGGCGAAACTATTGAGTTCGACCAGGTTCTGATGATTGCCAACGGTGAAGAAGTCACTATCGGCGCTCCTTTAGTTTCAGGTGGCGTGATCAAAGCAGAAATCGTTGCTCATGGTCGTGGCGAGAAAATTAAGATTGTTAAGTTTCGTCGTCGTAAACACTACCGTAAGCAGCAGGGTCACCGTCAGTGGTTCACTGATGTGAAGATCACTGGCATCAGCGCCTAAGAGGAGATCTGACAAATGGCACACAAAAAGGCTGGCGGCTCCACTCGAAATGGTCGCGATTCCAATGCAAAACGCCTTGGCGTTAAGCGTTTCGGCGGCGAAGCCGTACTGGCAGGTAGCATCATCGTTCGTCAGCGTGGCACTAAATTCCACGCGGGCACCAACGTAGGCTGCGGCCGTGACCACACCCTGTTTGCAACTGCAGACGGCAAGGTCAAATTCGAAGTTAAAGGCCCGAACAACCGTAAATACATCAGCATCGTTGCTGAGTAAGGTTTTCGTGCCTGAAAGCGGTACCTGATACCGCTTTCAGCAGCGAATCAAAAAGCCCCGCTATGATTGCGGGGCTTTTTACATTCTGCATTTCAATCCACTGGCAGAGCCTGTGACCGTGGGTTAACAGCAAAAGTCTTTTTGCTGTACACTTTATATTCAGCTGCACGATGTCCTGAGGTGAATCCTCCCGGACCAATGTCACTCAACGGTGCGGGCGAATGATTTACGGAGAAGTAACATGAAGTTTGTTGATGAAGCGACAATCCTCGTTTCTGCGGGCGATGGCGGCAATGGTTGCGTCAGCTTCCGCCGTGAGAAATATATTCCCAGAGGTGGCCCGGATGGCGGCGACGGTGGTGATGGCGGTGATGTTTATATGCAGGCCGATGAAAACCTGAATACCCTGATCGACTACCGTTTTGAAAAATCTTTCCGTGCTGAACGTGGGCAGAATGGTCAGAGCCGTGACTGCACCGGTAAGCGCGGGCAGGACATCGTGATAAAAGTGCCGGTCGGTACCCGAATTATCGATCAGGGCACCGGAGAGACGTTGGGTGACATGATGACCCATGGTCAGGTGCAGATGGTCGCCAAAGGCGGCTGGCACGGCCTGGGTAACACCCGCTTCAAATCTTCCGTTAACCGTACCCCGCGGCAGAAAACCATGGGTACGCCGGGTGAAAAACGCGATCTGCAGCTGGAGCTGATGCTGCTGGCTGACGTCGGGATGTTGGGTCTGCCAAACGCCGGTAAATCGACCTTTATCCGTGCTGTTTCTGCTGCCAAGCCCAAAGTGGCTGATTATCCGTTTACCACTCTGGTGCCAAGCCTTGGCGTGGTGCGTATGGACAGCGAGCAGAGCTTCGTGGTGGCTGATATTCCTGGTCTGATTGAAGGGGCTTCAGATGGTGCGGGGCTGGGGATTCGCTTCCTGAAACATCTTGAGCGCTGCCGCGTGCTGCTGCATACCATCGATCTGGCCCCGATTGATGAGTCCGATCCGGTAGAGAACGCCCGTATCATCCTTGGCGAACTGGAAAAGTACAGCGAGAAGCTGTTCAACAAGCCGCGCTGGCTGGTGTTCAACAAAGTTGACCTGCTGGACCCGGAAGAGGCGGAATCCCGCGCCAAAGCCATTGCAGAAGCGCTGGGCTGGACGGATAAATATTACCTGATTTCTGCCGCTAATCGCGTCGGCGTAACCCCGCTGTGCTGGGATGTTATGTCCTTCATTAACGCCAATCCGAAAGAGGCGGAAGAAGAACAGAAGCAGCCAGAGAAAGTCGAATTCATGTGGGATGACTACCATCGCCAGCAGCTGGAAGAGGCTGCCGAGCCGGTGGAGGAAGATGATGACTGGGATGACGACTGGGATGATGAAGACGACGAAGGCGTCGAAATTATCTATCAGCGTTAATCTTCTGAAGGGACACAACAGGTGTCCCTTCTGCATAAATGTCTGCGTTCCCCGACCCAAGTCATGCCGGTTTTTAAAGCAAATATCACTTTCACACAATAAAGATAATCATTATCATTCGCTCTTCTGCGGGCCAGCCCGGCTGCTCCCCCTTCGCTGAAAGAGCCAATCAAAATGAGTCTTGCTGTTTTACGCTTATCTTCGATCCTGCTGTGCGCCCTGATTTTCCCGCCACTCAGCCATGCTGCCGATAGCTGGCCGCGTTCAGTTCCCAGCCATGAAGGGCAACTGGTCCTGAAACAACAACCTAAACGTATTGTATCGACCAGCGTCACGCTGACTGGCTCGCTGCTGGCGATTGGTGCGCCGGTTGTTGCCAGCGCCGCTACCATGCCGGGCCAGCGTTTCGCCGACACACAGGGATTCTTCCGGCAGTGGGGCGATGTTGCCGTGAAGCAGGGGGTAAAGCGACTCTACGCCGGTGAACCGAATCTTGAGATTATTGCGGCTGAAAAACCCGATCTGATTGTGGTCAGTGCCACCGGCAATGATTCCACTATCGCGTTTTACGATCGTCTTTCGGTGATCGCGCCGACGCTGGTCATCAACTACGACGACAAGAGCTGGCAGCAGGTAGAGCGGGAGCTTGCGCAAGCCACGGGCAATGAAGCAGGCGCTGAGCGTTCCATTCACTCTTACGCGCAGCGCGAGGCGGAAGTGAAAGCGAAGCTGGCATTGCCCCCACAGCCGGTTTCCGCGCTTGTTTATAACGCTCATGGTCACAGTGTTAACCTGTGGACCGGAGAGTCAGCGCAGGGCAAGATGCTGGTGTCGTTGGGTTTCACGCTGGCCACGCCGCCTGAAATTATTCTTCGTGGAAGTCAGCGCCTGAAGCGTAAAGATATTATCCCGCTCAGCGGCGAGAATCTGGCTACGGGTATCACCGGAAAGTCTGTGCTGATGTTCGCGACCGATGATTCGGGCAAAGCGGCATTACTCTCCGAACCTCTGGTTGCGGGATCTGCTGCGATCCGCGCCGGCCATGTCTGGACCCTGGGTAACGACAATTTCCGTCTCGATTACTACAGTGCCAGCCATCTCCTGACCCGCATTGAGCAACTTTTTGGTAAATCCTGATTTCTGGCCCGACAGCTTCTGATGCTGACGGGCACTTATCTCTTTCCTTTGCTGCAACGGATTAATTACCTCGCATAACTACCTCAAAAAACCCCTTTTCAATGAGAATGAGATGAATAATCGAATTGATAATTGTTTTTATTTGCAATAATGTATTTCCGCCCATTAATTTTGAAACTTGCCCCGGCGAGACGGGTGGGGCGGATCTGCAGGGAAACAGACCTTTGAAAAAATTATCGCGTTTATCTTTAGCTGTTTTGATTGAACTTGGGATGGTGACAACGGTGATGGCTGCCGATGCTGACACGGAGGGAACTCTGGTGGTGACTGCCGCGCAGCAGACTCTACAGGCTCCGGGCGTGTCGACAATTACCTCTGACGAAATCAAAAAACGTCCCCCAGCCCGTGATCTGTCTGAAATCATTCGCACTATGCCTGGCGTAAACCTGACCGGCAATTCGACCAGTGGGCAGCGCGGTAATAACCGCCAGATCGACATTCGCGGAATGGGGCCAGAAAATACCCTGATCCTGGTGGATGGTATACCGGTCTCCAGCCGCAACTCCGTTCGCCTCGGCTGGCGTGGCGAACGTGATACCCGTGGTGATACTAACTGGGTGCCCCCCGAGATGGTGGATCATATTGAAGTGATCAGGGGCCCGGCGGCGGCCCGCTACGGTAATGGTGCTGCGGGTGGGGTGGTGAACATTATTACCAAACAGACCACCAACGAATGGCACGGTTCCTGGAATACCTACCTGAATATGCCGGAACATAAACAGGAAGGGGCCACTAAACGCACCAACTTCTCGCTCAATGGGCCGTTGGGAGACGCTTTCAGCTTCCAGCTGTACGGTAACCTCAGTAAAACTCAGGCCGATGCGCAGTACATCAACGAAGGGCATCAGTCGCTGAGAACGGGAACCTATGCCGATACCGTTCCTGCTGGGCGCGAAGGTGTGGAGAACAAGGATATTCACGGCAAGCTGCGCTGGGAATTTGCACCACAGCAGGCGCTGGAATTCACTGCTGGTTACAGCCGACAGGGCAACCTCTATGCTGGAGATACGCAAAACACCAACACCAGCACGCTGGTGAAAGATAACTATGGTAAAGAGACTAATCGACTGTATCGCCAGAACTTTGCCGTTAACTGGACCGGCGTCTGGGATAATGGAGTCAGTACCCGTAGCTATGCGCAGTACGAAAAAACCCGCAATACCCGAATGAATGAAGGGCTGGCGGGAGGAACCGAAGGTATCTTCTCCGATGATGGCTTTTCCACCATTCAGCTTGATGATGTTTTGCTGCACAGCGAAATCAGTGTGCCTTTTGAGCTGCTGGTCAATCAGACGGCAACCTTCGGTACCGAATGGAACCAGCAGCGGATGAAGGATGGTGCATCCAATACGCAGGCCTTGTCCGGCGGGGGGATTGACGGGATCAGCAGCACCAACCGCAGCCCGTATTCCTCAGCGGACATTTTTTCGCTGTTTGCTGAAGACAATATGGAGCTGACCGACAGCACCATGCTGGTTCCCGGCCTGCGCTTCGATCACCACAGCATCGTGGGCAACAACTGGAGCCCGTCGCTTAACCTGTCGCAGGCGCTGGCCGATGACTTCACCCTGAAGCTGGGAATTGCCAGAGCCTATAAAGCCCCCAGTCTCTACCAGACCAACCCTAACTACGTGCTGTACAGCAAGGGCCAGGGATGTGCGGCCAGTTCCGCCGGGTGTTATCTGATCGGTAATGACGATCTCAAGCCCGAGACCAGCATCAACAAAGAAGTCGGCATTGAGTATAAACATGATGACTATCAGGCCGGCCTGACCTGGTTCCGCAATGATTATCGCAACAAAATTGAGTCTGGCTATCTGCCGACCGGTGTTTCAACCACCGGCACCACGGATATTTATAAGTGGGAAAACGTGCCGAAAGCCGTGGTGGAAGGGCTGGAAGGGACGGTGAATTTCCCGGTGACGGAAGACATTACCTGGAATAATAATCTGACTTATATGCTGCAGAGCAAGAATAAAACCACCGGCGATCGTCTGTCGGTGATCCCGCAATACACTCTCAACTCCACGCTGGCCTGGCAGGCGACTCAGGATCTGTCGTTGCAAACGACTTTCACCTGGTACGGCCGTCAGACGCCGAAGAAGTATAATTACAAAGGAGAGGCTGTGACCGGCACGGAGAAAGCAACGGTCAGCCCGTATTCTATTTTGGGGCTGAGCGGCACCTATGACGTGAATAAGTATGCCAGCGTCACGCTGGGGGTGGATAACCTGTTTGATAAGCGTCATTTCCGTGAGGGGAATGCGCAGACAACCGGAAATGCCACGACCAATGCCTATATGTACGGCGCTGGAGCGAACACCTACAACGAAGCCGGACGCACCTGGTACGTGAGTGTAAATACGCACTTCTGAGGGGCGCCAGGGGGGGCGAATGGACTCGCCCGGTCAGTTAAGTTTGGCGGGCAGCCAGCAGGTGGCATCCAGCCCGCTACGATCCTGTCGGTTGGTTAACCGCAGCTCGCCGTGGTGGAGTTGGGTGATGCGCTGGACGATATTCAGGCCTAAACCGCTTCCGCCATACCGTTGATCCATGCGGCGGAAAGCTTTGGTCAGATCCTGCGATGAAGCCGGATCGATGCCCGGGCCTTCATCCCGGACGGTGAAGCTGCTGCCGTCCTCTTCTTTCTGAATGATCAAGGTGATATGGCTGCCTTCAGGGCTGTATCTGGAGGCGTTCTCCATCAGATTGCGCAGCATCAGGCGCAGCAGCACCGCATCACCCTGAATCTCCAGCGTACCCTCCCCCGCCAGCTCAAGGGTCTGATTACGCAGCATCAGCATCTCAACCATCTCCAGCTGCAGCGGCTCAAACACCTGATTCCAGTTCACGACCTGGTAATGTCCGCTGGCCAGAGCCTGCCCGGCACGTGACAGCATCAGCAGTTGCTCGATGACATGCATCAGCTGGTCAATCCGCTGAACCAGCATCGGGCCCTGAGTCACTCCCTGTTGCTCAAGCAGTTCAAGATGCAGACGCAGCCCGGCGAGTGGCGTGCGCAGCTCGTGGGCGGCATCAGCAGTAAACAACCTTTCCTGCTGCAGGGTGTGATCCAGCCTGCCCAATAGCTGGTTCATTGCGCCGGTAACGGCAGCGATCTCATCCATATCAGAGAAATGTGGCAGGGGAGAAAGGTTATCAGCTGAGCGCTCCGACAGGCTTTTCTGCAGCGAACGCAGGGGGCGAATAATCCAGCTGATTGCCCAGAACGACAGCAGCAGGGTGAAGCAGACCATCACGATGGAGGGCAGCAGCAGTGAAGCTATCGCTTCGCGAATTTCGCCTTCAACATGCTCATTACGGGCATGAGCAGAGAGCGTTTCGTTGACCAGAAAACCAATCTGCTCACGGCTCTCATGCCACAGCCAGGCAGCACTCATCAGCTGGCAGGTCAGAAGAATAAGCGCCAGCATGATCAGCAAACGCCGGCGCATACTGTTCACGATCTTTCTTCCAGACGGTAGCCTACACCACGCACCGTTTTGATTCGGTCTTTACCCAGCTTACGGCGCAGGTTATGGATATGGACTTCCAGCGTGTTGGAGCCGGTATCGTCCTGCCAGCTGTAAAGATCCTGCTGCAGCGTTTCCCGGTGCACCGTCTGGCCAATCCGCATCAGCAGGCGGGTAAGCAGGGCAAACTCTTTCGGCGTGATTTCCACCGGCTGGTTGTCAAGATAGACCTGCTGAGAGGAGAGATTCAGAGAGATGTCGCCATGCTGCAGCAGATTATCGCTGCGACCCTGATAACGCCGGATCAACGCCCGCACGCGGGCCTTCAGCTCAATCAGTGCAAAAGGCTTCACCAGGTAATCATCGGCCCCGGCATCCAGCCCGTCCACCCGATCCTCCAGCGCATCACGGGCGGTGAGGATCAGCACAGGCAGGTCGATATTCTCTTTACGCCACTGGCGCAGCAGATCTCCACCGTCACGATCGGGTAAGCCCAGATCCAGCACGATCAGGCTGTATTGACCGCTCTGCAGCAGGGCACAGGCTTCTGCCCCCTTTGTCGCCGAGTCCACGGCGTAACCCTCACTGGTTAACGCCTGCACCAGCCCACCGAGCAGGAGGGCATCATCTTCAACAATCAGTAGTTTCATTGTCGTTAGTTGTTTTGATAAACATCCTTATAAAGCCGGCTTTCAAAGCGCACCAGAGGGATCCTGCGCTGTTTCTGATCCTGCGGCGGCACGGCATAGCCCGACAGAAACTGGACAAAGGCCACGCGCTGACCGCTGGCAGTGGTCATAAAACCGGCGAGATTGTACACGCCCTGCAGCGAGCCGGTCTTGGCCGAAACTTTACCATCAACGCCTGCTTCATGAAGACCACCGCGATAGCGTAACGTTCCGTCATAGCCGGCGAGTGGCAACATGGAAATAAAGTTCAGCTGTTGATCATTTTGTGCAATGTACTGCAACACCTGCATCATAGTAGCAGGCGAAATCAGATCGTGGCGCGACAGTCCGGATCCATCCATCTGAATACTGTTGCCAAGATCGACATTGGCTTTCTGCCGCAGGATCTGGCGCACGGCATCGGAACCTGCACGCCAGGTACCCGGCACGCCGAAGCGCTCATGGCCGATGGTGCGGAAGACCGTATCGGCGATCATGTTGTCAGACTTTTTCAGCATGATCTTAAGCAGCTCATGCAACGGCGCGGACTGTGTTTCTGCCAGTGCAGTGGCTGGTGGCGTGGGCTGTGTCTGGCGGAGCAGGTGGCCTGAATAATCGATACCGGCATCCTGCAGTTCAGCCTTCAGCAGCGCGCCGGCGTAGCTGGCACCGTCCTGAATGGCAAAGGCCAGCGGTAGCGGTTCTGCGCGCTGGGTCATGCAGCCGGTCAGGGTAAAGCGGTTCAGCTCGCCCGGCACTACGTCCAGCTCACAGTACTGGGCATCAGACGAGCCGCGGGCCAGCGTTCGCACTTCGCTGAACATGTTGACCGGGTAGTAAGACGCCACGCGGATAAAGGCCTTATCACCCGGGTTCGGCGCACTGTAAAGCGAAACCGAGAAGCAGTTACGATCGACAATCGCCGCGCCCGGAGGAGCACTGAAGCATTGGGTCAGATCGTTCCAGGGCCAGCCCGGCGCCTTATCGTGGCTGGCAAATACCGAGGTATCGATAACCAGGTTGCCCTGAATATGCTGCACGCCCTGTTTTTTCAGGGTCGCTACCATGTTGCGCAGATCCTGTCGGGTCAGCGTGGGATCGCCGCCAAACCGTGCCACAAGATCCCCCTTCAGCGTACCGCCACTGAGGGATCCTTTACTTTCCAGCTGAGTATGAAAACGGAAATCCGGCCCCAGCTGCAACAGAGCGGCCAGTGCGGTAAGGAGTTTCATGGTGCTGGCAGGAAGCGCCATCTGTTTACTGTGATAGTCAATAGAGGGAGTGCTGGCGCCTATTTTCTGTACAATCAGCGCCAGGTTTGCGCCATCAGGTAAATACTGGGTGTAGTCTTCAACCGGAGTAGCGTGAGCATTCAGCATAAATGCGCAGGTTAAGCCGGTAACAATTCGTGAAAATCGCATAATCTCGCGTTTACTGACAGGTGATGTTGTCATACTACGGTGCATCAAGGTGGAAAGTAAACGATGACCCATAAGGAACTCTGCGGTAAAATACGTATCAAAATGCAAACCTCCAGGCCCTGGGGCACACCTCCGGGGCTGGTTTCTTTCGTTTGTAATTCAGTGGCAAGCGCCGCAGAACGCTTTTTCTGCATCAACCTGTCAGGATGGCGAAATTTTGTACAGGACGGATTTTACGAGGTATTGAGATGAATCAGATTCCGATGACGTTAAGGGGCGCAGAAAGACTGCGCGAAGAGCTCGAAGAGCTGAAAACCATTAAACGCCCCAGAATTATTGCCTCAATTGCTGAAGCGCGTGAACACGGCGACTTAAAGGAAAACGCAGAGTATCACGCTGCGCGCGAAGAGCAGGGTTTCTGTGAAGGGCGAATCCAGGAAATCGAAGCCAAGCTGTCAAATGCTCAGGTGATCGACGTCACTAAAATGAACGCCAACGGTCGCATCATTTTCGGTTCTACCGTTACCGTGTTGAATCTGGACACCGACGAAGAGTCGACCTACCGTATCGTGGGTGATGACGAAGCTGACTTTAAGCAGAATCTGATTTCAGTGAACTCGCCAATGGCCCGCGGCCTGATCGGTAAAGAAGTGGATGATGTGACCGTGATTAAAACGCCGGGCGGCGACGTGGAATATGAAATTCTGAAGATTGAATACATCTGATCCCGCAGAATGTAAAGATAGGAAAAAGGCCGCATAGCGGCCTTTTATCAACATCAGGAGCGTGGCACCTTCTCTGGCTAAGTTAAAGAATAGTGCCCGATCCTCAACGTGGAAGCGCGATCTTACGTTCCTTCGTTGGACGGTACAGCACCAGCGTCTTGCCGATAACCTGCACGTTCGCAGCTTTGGTTTCGCGCACGATAGCTTCGACAACCAGGGTTTTCGTTTCACGGTCTTCCGTGGCGATTTTCACCTTAATGAGCTCGTGGTGCTCCAGTGCCTGTTCGATTTCGGCCAGCACCCCTTCGGTCAGGCCGTTGTTGCCCAGCATAACCACTGGCTTCAGCGGGTGGGCCAGCCCTTTCAGGTGCTGTTTTTGTTTGGTACTCAGATTCATCGTATTTTTTACTTACATTGGGATTGAAAACGGGTCATTCTACCGCCATCTCTGGTGTATCACCAAATCGGCATGCTGATTTGCGCGGTTTATTTATCGCATACTTTGAATCATAGTTGGAAATTGTATGACTGGTAAAAAGCGTTCGGCCAGTTCCAGCCGCTGGCTGCAGGAACACTTTAGCGATAAATATGTGCTACAGGCACAGAAAAAAGGGCTGCGCTCGCGCGCCTGGTTTAAACTTGATGAAATACAGCAAGGTGACAAGCTGTTTAAGCCGGGGATGACGGTTGTCGACCTCGGCGCAGCGCCCGGTGGCTGGTCTCAGTATGTTGTTACTCAGATTGGTAATAAAGGTCGCGTGATCGCCTGTGATATCCTGCCGATGGATCCTATCGTTGGTGTCGATTTCCTTCAGGGCGATTTTCGTGATGAACTGGTGCTGAAAGCCTTGATGGAACGCGTTGGAGACGCAAAAGTGCAGGTTGTCATGTCCGATATGGCACCCAACATGACCGGTACGCCAGCGGTAGACATTCCAAGATCAATGTATCTTGTTGAGCTTGCGCTGGATATGTGCCGGGATGTCCTGGCACCCGGCGGGAGTTTTTTAGTGAAAGTGTTTCAGGGAGATGGCTTTGAAGATTACCTCCGGGAAATTCGCTCCCTGTTTACGAAAGTGAAAATTCGTAAGCCGGACGCTTCACGTTCTCGTTCGCGTGAAGTGTACATTGTAGCGACAGGGCGCAAACTATAGTACCCTACGCTGTCTGTTAACACAGTTGTAATAAGAGGTTAATCCCTTGAGTGACATGGCGAAAAACCTGATTCTCTGGTTAGTCATCGCAGTCGTGCTGATGTCTGTCTTCCAGAGCTTTGGGCCCAGCGAGTCGAATGGCCGTAGGGTTGACTACTCAACCTTCCTGTCGGAAGTGAACCAGGATCAGGTCCGCGAGGCACGTATTAACGGGCGTGAGATCAACGTTGTCAGAAAAGACAGCAACAAATACACAACTTACATCCCCGTCAACGATCCTAAGTTGCTCGATAACCTGTTGACTAAAAATGTGAAAGTAGTGGGCGAACCGCCTGAAGAACCGAGCCTGCTGGCGTCGATCTTCATCTCCTGGTTCCCTATGCTGTTACTGATCGGTGTCTGGATCTTCTTCATGCGGCAGATGCAGGGCGGGGGCGGCAAAGGCGCGATGTCCTTTGGTAAAAGCAAAGCCCGCATGCTGACAGAAGATCAGATCAAAACCACCTTTGCTGACGTGGCCGGTTGCGACGAAGCGAAAGAGGAAGTCGGCGAGCTGGTTGAATACCTTCGCGAGCCAAGCCGCTTCCAGAAACTGGGTGGTAAAATTCCGAAAGGCGTACTGATGGTCGGTCCTCCGGGTACCGGTAAAACGCTGCTGGCAAAAGCCATTGCGGGCGAAGCAAAAGTGCCTTTCTTCACCATCTCCGGTTCTGACTTCGTTGAAATGTTTGTGGGGGTGGGTGCATCCCGCGTCCGTGACATGTTTGAACAGGCTAAAAAAGCGGCCCCTTGCATCATCTTTATTGATGAGATCGATGCGGTCGGTCGTCAGCGTGGTGCGGGTTTAGGCGGTGGTCACGATGAGCGTGAGCAGACCCTGAACCAGATGCTGGTGGAGATGGATGGCTTTGAAGGTAACGAAGGTATCATCGTCATTGCCGCAACTAACCGTCCGGACGTTCTTGACCCTGCGCTGCTGCGTCCGGGCCGTTTTGACCGTCAGGTTGTGGTGGGTCTGCCTGATGTCCGTGGCCGTGAGCAAATTCTGAAAGTGCATATGCGCCGTGTGCCGCTGGCCACCGATATTGATGCTGCAATCATTGCACGGGGTACTCCGGGCTTCTCCGGTGCCGATCTGGCGAACCTGGTGAACGAAGCGGCGTTGTTTGCTGCTCGTGGCAACAAGCGCGTCGTGTCGATGGTCGAGTTTGAGAAAGCGAAAGACAAAATCATGATGGGTGCGGAACGTCGCTCCATGGTGATGACCGAATCGCAGAAAGAATCCACCGCGTACCATGAAGCAGGCCATGCGATCATCGGTCGCCTGGTTCCGGAACACGATCCGGTGCACAAAGTGACGATTATTCCTCGCGGCCGTGCCCTGGGGGTGACGTTCTTCCTGCCGGAAGGTGATGCAATCAGCGCCAGCCGTCAGAAACTGGAAAGTCAGATCTCCACGCTGTACGGCGGCCGTCTGGCGGAAGAGATCATTTACGGCGTTGAGCATGTTTCTACCGGTGCTTCTAACGACATCAAAGTCGCGACCTCAATAGCACGTAACATGGTGACGCAATGGGGCTTCTCAGAGAAACTGGGCCCGCTGCTGTACGCGGAAGAAGAGGGTGAGGTATTCCTCGGCCGTTCCGTAGCAAAAGCGAAGCACATGTCTGATGAAACCGCCCGCATCATCGATCAGGAAGTGAAGTCACTGGTGGAAGGTAACTACCAGCGCGCCCGCCGCATCCTGAACGAAAACATGGACATCCTTCACGCGATGAAAGACGCGCTGATGAAGTATGAAACCATTGATGCCCCGCAGATCGATGACCTGATGGCCCGCCGTGAAGTGCGTCCGCCAGCAGGTTGGGAAGATCCGGGTACTAACAACTCTGACAGCAACGGTACGCCAAAGGCGCCGCGCCCGGTTGATGAACCGCGCACGCCTAACCCAGGCAACACCATGTCAGAGCAGCTGGGCGACAAATAAGACGTCCTGCTACCGTCCCCCTGAACCCCGGCGCTGACCGGGGTTTTTTATATCCGCGCAACGCAAAACCCGTCAGGAGAAACGCCGTTATGAAGCTTTACGCCAGAGATTCCGTGCTCGATTTATCACATCCCCACGTAATGGGTATTCTGAATGTGACGCCGGATTCCTTTTCAGATGGCGGCAAGCACAATGACCTGGTTCAGGCCCTCACGCACGCAAACGGGATGATCAATGCCGGCGCCACGATTATTGATATCGGCGGGGAATCCACTCGTCCGGGGGCCGATGAAGTGAGCGTTGAGCAGGAACTTGAGCGAGTCATCCCGGTGGTGGAAGCGATTTCTCAGCGTTTTGAAGTGTGGATTTCGGTCGACACGTCAAAACCAGAAGTGATCCGCGAATCGGCCAATGCCGGGGCGCATCTGATCAATGATATCCGCTCTCTGCAAGAGCCAGGCGCGCTGGAGGCGGCAGCGGCTACCGGTCTGCCGATCTGCCTGATGCATATGCAGGGAGAGCCGCGCACCATGCAGCAAGCGCCAAAATATCAGCGCTTCCTGCAGGATGTGGACGCTTTTTTTGTGGAGCATATCGCCCGCTGTGAAGCCGCCGGCATTAAAAAAGATCGTTTGCTGCTCGACCCGGGATTTGGTTTCGGTAAGAATCTTTCGCACAATTACCAGCTTCTGGCCCATCTGGCCGATTTCCATCACTTTGGGTTGCCACTGCTGGTGGGAATGTCACGCAAAAGTATGATTGGCCAGCTGCTGAACGTCGGGCCTTCACAGCGCCTGACCGGCAGCCTGGCCTGTGCGGTGATTGCCGCCATGCAGGGCGCGCATATTCTGCGCGTTCATGATGTTAAAGAAACCGTCGAGGCGATGCGCGTCGTCGAAGCGACACTGTCAGCGAAGGAAGAGTAACGCTATGAGCAACCGTAAGTATTTTGGTACCGATGGCATTCGCGGGAAAGTAGGTGAATCGCCAATTACCCCTGATTTCGTGCTGAAGCTGGGCTGGGCTGCGGGTAAGGTACTGGCGAGAAACGGCTCGAAGAAAATTATTATTGGTAAGGACACGCGCATTTCAGGATACATGCTGGAATCAGCGCTGGAAGCGGGGCTGGCCGCAGCCGGATTATCTGCCGCGTTTACCGGTCCGATGCCGACCCCGGCCATTGCCTATCTGACCCGCACCTTCCGCGCTGAAGCCGGGATCGTGATCTCTGCCTCCCATAACCCGTTTGATGACAATGGGATTAAATTCTTCTCTGTCGAGGGCACCAAGTTGCCGGACGAGGTGGAAGAAGCCATCGAAGCGGAGATGGAAAAGCCGATCACCTGCGTGGAATCCGCGGAACTGGGCCGCGCCAGCCGTATCGTTGATGCTGCCGGTCGCTATATCGAATTCTGTAAAGGGACGTTTCCCAGCGAACTGAGCCTGAACGGACTGAAAATTGTGGCCGACTGCGCGAACGGCGCGACTTACCACATCGCACCAAATGTCCTGCGTGAGCTGGGTGCGACGGTTATCACTCTCGGCGTGCAGCCGGATGGTATGAACATCAATAAAGAGTGCGGTGCCACGGACGTTCGCCAGCTGCAGGAGCGTGTACTGGCCGAGAAAGCAGACATTGGTCTTGCCTACGATGGTGATGGCGACCGCATCATGATGGTGGATCACCTGGGTCATAAAGTCGATGGCGACCAGATCCTCTACATTATCGCCCGCGAAGGTTTGCGTCAGGGTCAGCTGCGCGGTGGCGTGGTGGGAACGCTGATGAGTAACATGGGGCTTGAACTGGCACTGAAACAGCTGGGCATCCCTTTTGCCCGGGCCAAAGTGGGTGACCGCTACGTGCTGGAGAAGCTGCAGGAGAAGGGCTGGCGTCTGGGGGCGGAAAACTCCGGTCATGTGATCCTGCTTGATAAAACCACCACCGGGGACGGCATCGTGGCAGGTTTGCAGGTACTTACCGCGATGGTGCGCAATCACATGAGCCTGCACGATCTGTGCAGCGGGATGAAGCTGCTGCCGCAGATCCTGGTTAACGTGCGCTACAGCGGTGAAACAGACCCGCTGGAAGACCAGCAGGTGAAAGCAGTCACGGCGGAAGTAGAAAAAGAGCTGCATGGCCGTGGTCGGGTATTGCTACGCAAATCCGGTACCGAACCGCTGATCCGGGTCATGGTGGAAGGTGAAGACGAAGAGCTGGTCACTTCACTGGCTCACCGCATTGCCGATGCGGTGAAGGCGGTTTAAGCAACACGGAAATCAGATCGTGACAGCAACAGAGTGAGGGCAGGCCATTTTTCTGCAGGGGCGGTCAACACGTCCTCACGTGCAGGGATGCAGCTGGTTGATTGCTCTGATTGTCTGATTTAACGACGTTTTTTCTGTTCATTCAGTGACTTTTGCCGTTTTTTTCCGCAATCAGCGGCGGGGCGGCAAATTGCTCTTGCGTGCACAGGCTGCTTTGGTTAGTATTCACACCCGCTTCTGATGGGTAGTGACGACGCTATCTCTCTAACTGGCTTGAAGCTTTTGATGTGCGGTTACCGCGCAAGGAACAGGTTGAATTATGTACGAAGCTCTTTTGGTAGTTTTCCTTATTGTGGCAATCGGCCTTGTGGGTCTGATCATGCTGCAGCAAGGTAAAGGCGCTGATATGGGCGCGTCATTTGGTGCTGGCTCTTCGGCAACGCTGTTTGGTTCTAACGGTTCAGGCAATTTCATGACCCGTATGACGGCAGTGCTGGCGACGTTGTTCTTCATCATCAGCTTGATTCTGGGCAACCTCAACAGCAACAAAACCCAGAAAGGAAGCGAGTGGGAAAATCTGACTCAGCCTGCGCAGTCTCAGCAGCAGAGCCAGCCAGCTAAACCGGCCGCGCCGGGTAGCGATATCCCACAGTAAGCAGTAAACAGTCGTAGTGGTTCATTGCTTCAGAATTAAAAAAGTCGCAATCTTGAGTGCCGTGGTGGTGGAATTGGTAGACACGCTACCTTGAGGTGGTAGTGCCCGCATGGGCTTACGGGTTCAAGTCCCGTCCTCGGTACCAAATCTCAGTATTGCTTGCATTTTATGCAAGATCGGCGTAGTATTTGCCACGTTTTCGGACGCGGGGTGGAGCAGCCTGGTAGCTCGTCGGGCTCATAACCCGAAGGTCGTCGGTTCAAATCCGGCCCCCGCAACCACTTTCCCTTAGAGTTCTTTTTCAAATATACTGTATGCATCGACGGCGCATTATCAGCAGATTTTGAAAAAAATTCTTTTGGATTGTGCCGAACCGCCATTTATGGCGTACAGGGTCCAGTCGCATAAAGCCCCGATTTTTCGGGGTTTTTTGTTATCAGGAAACAGCATACTGGGCTATTAAGCCCTTTTTTTATGTCTTGGGGGTGGGCTTGTCCACATTAGAGCAAAAATTAACAGAGCTGATTTCAGCACCGGTAGAAGCGCTAGGCTACGAACTGGTTGGTATCGAGTTTGTACGCGGCCGCACATCCACGTTGCGCATCTATATTGATAGTGAAGATGGCATCACTGTTGACGATTGTGCTGATGTCAGCCACCAGGTAAGCGCTGTGTTTGACGTTGAAGATCCCATCACTGTGGCTTATAACCTTGAAGTCTCCTCACCAGGCCTTGAGCGCCCACTCTTCACCGCAGAGCATTACGCACGATTTACCGGCGAAGAAGTGAGTCTGGTGCTGCGTATGGCCGTACAGAACCGCCGCAAATGGCAGGGAATCATTAAATCTGTTGAAGGTGAGATGATCACTGTTGCCGTTGAGGGTAACGACGAAGTGTTCGCGCTGAGCAACATCCAGAAGGCGAACCTGGTTCCCCACTTTTAAAAGTCCGGATTGAGGCATACCAGGATGAACAAAGAAATCTTAGCTGTAGTCGAGGCCGTATCTAACGAGAAATCCCTCCCACGCGAGAAGATTTTCGAGGCGCTGGAGAGCGCACTGGCAACGGCGACCAAGAAAAAATACGAGCAGGAAATCGACGTCCGCGTCAGCATCGATCGTAAAAGCGGCGACTTTGACACGTTCCGCCGTTGGGTCATCGTTGATGAAGTGACCATGCCAACGCGCGAGATCACTCTCGATGCCGCTCAGTTTGAAGACGCATCGCTGAATCTGGGTGATTTCGTTGAAGATCAGATCGAATCCGTGACCTTTGACCGTATCACCACTCAGACGGCCAAACAGGTTATCGTGCAGAAAGTCCGTGAAGCCGAACGTGCGATGGTCGTTGACCAGTTCCGCGAGCAGGAAGGTGAGATCATCACGGGGGTTGTGAAGAAAGTAAACCGCGACAACATCTCTCTGGATCTGGGCAACAACGCTGAAGCAGTCATCATTCGTGAAGACATGCTGCCGCGCGAAAACTTCCGTCCCGGTGACCGTATTCGTGGCGTTCTGTATGCCGTTCGCCCTGAAGCACGCGGTGCTCAGCTGTTTGTCAGCCGTTCCAAGCCTGAAATGCTGATCGAACTGTTCCGCATCGAAGTGCCGGAAATCGGCGAAGAAGTCATTGAAATTAAAGCCGCCGCGCGCGATCCGGGCTCCCGTGCCAAGATCGCAGTGAAAACCAACGACAAGCGTATCGACCCGGTCGGTGCCTGCGTGGGTATGCGGGGTGCGCGTGTTCAGGCGGTATCCAGTGAGCTGGGTGGCGAGCGTATTGACATCGTACTGTGGGATGATAATCCAGCGCAGTTCGTGATTAACGCCATGGCCCCGGCGGATGTCGCCTCTATCGTGGTTGATGAAGATAATCACACCATGGATATCGCTGTTGAGGCCGGAAATCTGGCTCAGGCGATCGGCCGTAATGGCCAAAACGTGCGTCTGGCTTCGCAGCTGAGCGGCTGGGAGCTGAACGTCATGACAGTCGACGATCTGCAGGCCAAACACCAGGCTGAAGCGCATGCTGCCATCGACGTCTTTACCAAACATCTCGACATTGACGAAGACTTTGCCACCGTACTGGTTGAAGAGGGCTTCTCTTCACTGGAAGAGCTGGCTTACGTTCCGATTAACGAGCTGCTGGAAATCGACGGTCTGGATGAAGAGACAGTAGAAGCGCTGCGCAATCGTGCGAAAAATGCGTTAACCACCCTTGCTCTGGAAAAAGCAGAGAGTCAGGGAGTAAACCCGCCAGCAGAAGATTTGCTGAATCTGGAAGGTCTGGATCGTGAACTGGCATTTAAGCTGGCCGCGATTGGCGTTTGCACGCTGGAAGATCTTGCCGAACAGGGCGTTGACGACCTGTCAGATATTGAAGGCCTGAGCGATGAACAGGCCGGTGAGCTGATTATGGCTGCCCGAAATATCTGCTGGTTCGGCGACGACGCGTAATAAACTGTAGCAGGAAGGAACAGCATGACAGATGTAACCGTAAAATCGCTGGCCGCAGAGATTCAGACCCCGGTAGAACGCCTGGTACAGCAGTTTGCTGATGCAGGGATCCGCAAGTCTGAAACTGACTCTGTGACGCAGCAGGAAAAAGAGACGCTCCTTACCCATTTGAATCGCGATCAAAACGGCGGTTCTGGTAAACTGACTCTGCAGCGCAAAACGCGCAGCACCTTGAATATTCCTGGCACCGGGGGTAAAAGTAAATCGGTGCAAATTGAAGTCCGCAAAAAACGCACCTATGTAAAAGGCGATCCTGCAGAAGCTGAACAGGCTGAAGCAGAAGAGCAGGCACAGCGTGAAGCGGAAGAACTGGCTCGTCGCGAGGCTGAAGAAAAAGCCCAGCGCGAAGCTCAAGAGAAAGCGAAGCGTGAAGCCGAGGAGCAGGCTAAACGTGAGGCAGCTGATAAAGCCAAACGTGAAGCAGCGGAAAAAGATAAAGTGAGCAATCAACATACCGACGAAATGACCCGGGCAACTCAATCCGATAAAGCCCGCCGGGAAGCTGAAGCTGCAGAGCTGAAGCGTAAAGCCGAAGAAGAAGCGCGTCGCAAGATTGAAGAAGAAGCGAAGCGCGTAGCGGAAGAAGCTCGTAAAATGGCGGAAGAGAAAGGCTCTGAGTGGGCGGAAGCTGAGAAAGAAGTGGAAGACACTTCTGACTACCACGTGACCACCTCTACTCATGCTCGTGCAGCTGAGGACGAAAACGATGCGCAGGTCGAAGGCGACCGTCGTTCCCGTGCAGCTCGCCCGGCTAAAGCCCCACAGCGTAAGAAAGGCAACAAGCATTCTGAAGCGAAAACCGACCGTGAAGAAGCGCGTGCGCAATTCCGTGGCGGTAAAGGCGGCAAGCGTAAGCCAAGCACCCTGCAGCAGGGCTTTAACAAGCCCGCTCAGGCTGTTAACCGTGACGTGATCATCGGTGAAACCATCACCGTTGCAGAACTCGCTAATAAAATGGCGGTGAAGGGTTCCCAGGTCATCAAAGTGATGATGAAAATGGGTGCCATGGCCACCATCAACCAGGTTATCGATCAGGAAACTGCCCAACTGGTCGCGGAAGAGATGGGTCACAAAGTGACTCTGCGCCGCGAGAACGAGCTGGAAGAAGCGGTAATGAGCGATCGTGATACCGATGCGGCAATGGAATCCCGTGCGCCGGTCGTGACCATCATGGGCCACGTTGACCACGGTAAAACTTCTCTGCTGGACTACATTCGCTCGACCAAAGTCGCCTCTGGCGAAGCGGGCGGCATTACTCAGCACATCGGTGCATACCACGTTGAAACTGACAACGGTATGGTTACCTTCCTGGATACCCCGGGTCACGCCGCGTTTACCGCAATGCGTGCTCGTGGTGCTCAGGCGACGGATATCGTTATTCTGGTTGTGGCTGCCGATGACGGCGTGATGCCACAGACCATCGAAGCTATCCAGCATGCTAAAGCGGCGAAAGTGCCGGTTGTGGTTGCTGTGAACAAGGTCGATAAGCCAGAAGCCGATCCGGACCGCGTTAAAAACGAACTCACCCAGTACGGTATCATTCCGGAAGAGTGGGGCGGCGAAAACATGTTTGTTAATGTGTCTGCCAAAGCAGGTACCGGTATTGATGACCTGCTGAACGCCATCCTGCTGCAGGCTGAAGTTCTGGAACTGACGGCAGTGCGTCAGGGCATGGCAAGCGGCGTGGTAATCGAATCCTTCCTGGATAAAGGTCGTGGTCCGGTTGCGACCGTACTGGTACGTGAAGGTACGCTGAACAAAGGCGACATCGTGCTGTGCGGCTTTGAGTATGGCCGTGTACGTGCGATGCGTGATGAGCTGGGTCGTGAAGTACTGGAAGCGGGTCCTTCAATTCCTGTGGAAATCCTCGGTCTTTCAGGTGTGCCTGCCGCAGGTGATGAAGCAACCGTGGTTCGTGACGAGAAGAAAGCCCGTGAAGTTGCACTGTATCGTCAGGGCAAATTCCGTGAAGTTAAGCTGGCTCGTCAGCAGAAATCTAAGCTGGAAAACATGTTTGCCAACATGACCGAAGGCGAAGTTTCTGAACTGAACATCGTGCTGAAAGCTGACGTACAGGGTTCTGTTGAGGCGATTGCTGACTCTCTGCTGAAGCTGTCAACTGACGAAGTTAAAGTCAAAATCGTGGGATCTGGCGTAGGTGGTATCACCGAAACCGACGCGACGCTGGCTGCTGCTTCCAACGCGATTCTGGTTGGCTTCAACGTGCGTGCTGATGCTTCTGCCCGCCGCGTCATTGATTCAGAAAGCCTGGATCTGCGTTACTACTCCGTCATCTATAACCTGATTGACGAAGTGAAGCAGGCGATGAGCGGAATGCTGGCACCTGAGTACAAGCATCAGATTACCGGTCTGGCTGAAGTGCGTGACGTGTTCAAATCACCGAAATTCGGCGCTATCGCAGGCTGTATGGTGACTGAAGGCAACATTAAACGTCACAACCCAATCCGCGTACTGCGCGATAACGTGGTGATCTATGAAGGCGAGCTGGAATCCCTGCGCCGCTTCAAGGATGACGTTAACGAAGTCCGTAACGGCATGGAATGTGGTATCGGCGTGAAGAACTACAACGATGTGCGTGTTGGCGATATGATCGAAGTGTTCGAGATTATCGAGATCCAGCGTACCATCGCTTAACGGTCGCCTGACAAAGTGACTTATTTGGGAGGCCACTGCGCCTCCCGAATTATTTGGAGAGAATTATTATGGCGAAAGAATTTGGTCGCCCACAGCGTGTCTCCCAGGAATTACAGAAAGAGATCGCGATTATTTTACAGCGTGAGATCAAAGATCCCCGTCTGGGCATGATGGTTACCGTCTCAGGCGTTGATGTTTCCCGCGACCTGGCCTATGCCAAAGTATTTGTTACCTTCCTCAACGATAAAGACGAAGACGCGATCAAAGCTGGCTTGCGCGCGCTGGGTGATGCCTCTGGCTACATCCGTACCTTGCTGGGGAAAGCGATGCGTCTGCGTATCGTGCCAGAGCTGACCTTCTTCTACGATAACTCGCTGGTTGAAGGGATGCGCATGTCTAACCTTGTCACTAACGTGGTCAGAAACGATGCTGAGCGTCGTGGTTCCGCGGAAGAAGACAAGGAGGACTAATGAGCCGTCCTCGTCGTCGCGGACGCGACGTCCACGGCGTGCTGCTGCTGGATAAACCTCAGGGGCTCTCTTCTAACGATGCGCTGCAGAAGGTCAAGCGGCTGTTCACGGCGAATCGTGCGGGACACACGGGGGCGCTCGACCCTCTGGCGACCGGGATGCTGCCGATCTGTCTTGGCGAAGCCACCAAGTTTTCCCGGTACCTGCTGGATTCCGACAAGCGCTACCGTGTGATTGCCCGTCTGGGGCAGCGAACCGATACTTCTGATGCCGATGGCCAGATTATCAGTGAGCGTCCGGTTAATTTCACTCAGCAACAGCTTGAGGTGGCGCTCGACAGCTTCCGTGGGGAAACCCGTCAGGTGCCGTCGATGTATTCGGCGCTCAAGTATCAGGGCCGCAAGCTGTATGAATACGCCCGCGAAGGGATCGAAGTCCCGCGTGAGGCGCGCAGCATCGTGGTTTATGAGCTGAAGTTTATTCGCTGGGAAGGGAATGAACTGGAGCTGGAAATCCACTGCTCGAAAGGCACCTATATCCGTACCATTACGGACGATCTGGGGGAAATGCTGGGTTGTGGTGCGCATGTCATTTATCTGCGCCGTCTTCAGGTTGCCACCTATCCCATTGCCAGCATGGTGACGCTTGAACAGCTTGCCGCGCTGAATGAAGAAGCGCTGCGTAGCGAGCGTTCGCCAGCGGATTTACTCGACCCGTTGTTGATGCCAATGGACAGTCCGGCAGCGGCTTATCCGGAAATAAACCTGCTCAGTGTGGTGGCGGCGTACTTTAAGCAGGGCCAGCCGGTGCAGGCTGCGAATGTTTCGGTTGAAGGCCTGGTGCGCGTTACCGAAGGCCCTGAGCGGAAGTTTATCGGGATGGCAGAAATTGCTGAAGATGGCCGGGTCGCGCCGCGTCGTCTGGTTGTAGAATATTCTGACTAGTCATTTGCGTAAGCGAGTGGCTAAGAGTAGAATAGCGCGGCTTTACCATTGGGTTGCTGAATTAGAGATCGGCACCTGTACATTTATCTTTTAATTTGGAGTTGTATCATGTCTCTAAGTGTTGAAACTAAAGCGCAGATCGTTACCGAATTCGGCCGTGACGCCAACGACAGTGGTTCTACCGAAGTTCAGGTTGCTCTGCTGACCGCACAGATTAACCATCTGCAGGGTCACTTCTCTGAGCACAAAAAAGACCACCACAGCCGTCGCGGTCTGCTGCGTATGGTTTCCCAGCGTCGTAAGCTGCTGGATTACCTGAAGCGTAAAGACGTTGCACGTTACACCAGCCTGATCGAGCGTCTGGGTCTGCGTCGCTAAGTCTTAAGAATCTGGCCGCCACTCAGTGCATTCTGAGATTAAAAACGGCAAAAGGGCAGATTCATGCGAGTTTCGCTAAAAAGGGGCCTTTATGGCCCCTTTTTTCAGGCAGGCGGCAGCAATTCAGGCCAAACTATTGTATTGTTGCTGAGTGTGATCTTCAGTTGCAGAGATTCGCGCGGCTAATGAGAGGCTTTGTCCCGGATGGGGATTAAGGGTTGTCATTAGTCGCGAGGATGCAGATGAGGATTTGAAAATCCACGGCAGGGTCAGTGCCTTGCCATGACGTTAAGGACAAAATTTTGCTGAACCCGATCGTACGCAAATTCCAATATGGTCAGCATACCGTTACCCTTGAGACCGGTATGATGGCTCGTCAGGCAACGGCAGCCGTAATGGTGAGCATGGACGACACCGCCGTGTTCGTGACCGTTGTAGGCCAGAAAAAATCCAAGCCGGGCCAGGACTTTTTCCCGCTGACCGTTAACTATCAGGAGCGTACCTACGCTGCTGGTCGTATCCCGGGCAGCTTCTTCCGTCGTGAAGGCCGTCCGAGCGAAGGTGAAACCCTGACCTCACGTCTGATTGACCGCCCAATCCGTCCCCTGTTCCCTGAAGGGTTTGTTAACGAAGTCCAGGTGATTGCGACCGTAGTTTCCGTTAACCCACAGGTTAACCCGGATATCGTGGCGATGATCGGCGCTTCTGCGGCACTGAGCCTGTCTGGCCTGCCTTTCAATGGTCCTGTCGGTGCAGCGCGCGTTGGCTACCTCAACGATCAGTACGTTCTGAACCCAACTGCCGATGAGCTGAAAGAGAGCAAACTGGATCTGGTGGTTGCCGGTACCCAGGGCGCGGTACTGATGGTTGAATCAGAAGCTGAACTGCTGAGCGAAGAGCAGATGCTGGGCGCGGTGGTCTTTGGCCACGATCAGCAGCAGATCGTGATCGATAACATCAATGCTCTGGTTGCCGAAGCAGGCAAACCGCGTTGGGACTGGCAGCCAGAAGCCGTAAATGAAGCGTTACATTCACGTATCGCCGCGCTGGCTGAATCCCGCCTGAGCGACGCTTACCGCATCACCGACAAACAAGAGCGTTATGCTCAGGTTGACGTGATCAAATCTGAAGCCAAAGCAGCCCTGCTGGCGGAAGATGAAAGCCTGGACGAAGGCGAGATCAGCGACATCCTGCACGCGCTGGAGAAAGACGTTGTACGTAGCCGCATCCTGCGTGGCGAGCCGCGTATTGATGGTCGCGAAAAGGACATGATCCGTGGTCTGGACGTGCGCACTGGCGTACTGCCACGTACTCACGGCTCCGCACTGTTTACCCGTGGTGAAACTCAGGCGCTGGTAACGGCCACTCTGGGTACTGCCCGTGATGCGCAGAATCTGGATGAGCTGATGGGCGAACGTACCGACAGCTTCCTGTTCCACTATAACTTCCCTCCGTACTCCGTCGGTGAGACCGGTATGGTGGGCTCGCCTAAGCGTCGTGAAATTGGTCACGGTCGTCTGGCGAAGCGTGGCGTGCTGGCCGTAATGCCTAAAGGCGATGCGTTCCCGTATACCGTGCGTGTGGTTTCTGAGATTACTGAATCCAACGGCTCCTCTTCTATGGCTTCCGTCTGTGGTGCTTCTCTGGCACTGATGGACGCAGGCGTACCGATCAAAGCGGCCGTAGCCGGTATCGCGATGGGTCTGGTAAAAGAAGGCGAGAACTTTGTCGTGCTGTCAGATATCCTGGGCGACGAAGATCACCTGGGCGACATGGACTTCAAAGTAGCCGGTAGCCGTGAAGGTATCACCGCGCTGCAGATGGACATCAAAATCGAAGGTATCACCCGCGAAATCATGCAGGTGGCTCTGAACCAGGCCAGGGGTGCACGTCTGCACATTCTGGGCGTGATGGAGCAGGCTATCAGCACCCCACGTGGTGATATTTCAGAATTTGCTCCGCGCATTCACACCATCAAGATCAGCCCGGACAAAATCAAAGACGTTATCGGTAAAGGCGGTTCTGTTATTCGCGCGCTGACCGAAGAGACCGGCACCACCATCGAAATCGAAGATGATGGTACGGTGAAAATTGCTGCGACCGACGGTGATAAAGCAAAATATGCTATCCGTCGTATCGAAGAGATCACCGCAGAAATCGAAGTGGGCCGTATCTACAACGGTAAAGTGACCCGCATCGTAGACTTTGGTGCCTTCGTGGCAATCGGCGGCGGTAAAGAAGGTCTGGTGCACATTTCTCAAATTGCTGACAAGCGCGTAGAGAAAGTGACCGACTATCTGCAGATGGGTCAGGAAGTGCCTGTGAAGGTACTGGAAGTTGATCGCCAGGGGCGTGTGCGTCTGAGCATCAAAGAAGCGACCGAGCAGGCTGCAGAGCCTGAAGCGGCAGCTGCGCCGACCCCAGAAGCAGAATAAGTCAGACCATTAAGCTCTCCATGCACTGTCATGGAGAGCTGTCTCATCGCGAGGACAGGACGACACCTTGTGCACGGCAGGCGGATGAACGGATTTCATCCCATTGTTTGTATTCGGGAGTGGGAAATGAAGCCTTTTTTGCGCTGGTGTTTCGTTGCGACAGCTATCACGCTGGCAGGATGCAGCAACTCGGATTGGCGTAAGAACGAGGTTCTGGCTGTTCCGCTGCAGCCGACGCTGCAACAGGAAGTTATCCTGGCGCGTATGGAACAAATTCTTGCCAGTCGGGCCCTGACCGATGATGAACGCGCACAGCTGTTATATGAGCGCGGAGTGTTGTATGATAGTTTAGGTTTGAGAGCACTGGCGCGAAATGATTTTTCACAAGCGCTGTCTGTCAGACCGGATATGCCTGAAGTATTCAATTACTTAGGCATATATCTGACGCAGGCAGGTAATTTTGATGCTGCCTATGAAGCGTTCGATTCTGTACTTGAGCTTGATCCAACTTACAATTATGCGCATTTAAACCGCGGTATCGCCCTGTACTACGGCGGAAGGTTTAAATTAGCACAAGATGATCTGCTGGCGTTTTATCAAGACGATCCTAACGATCCTTTCCGTAGCTTATGGCTTTATCTCGATGAACGAGAGATGAACGCCGATAAGGCCAGAGTAGCGCTACAACAGCGTTACGATAAAGCGGTCAGAGACCAATGGGGATGGAATATTGTCGAGTTCTACCTGGGCAACATCAGCGAAAGCAAGCTGATGGACCGTCTCAAGGCGGACGCAACGGATAACACCTCGCTCGCTGAACATCTCAGTGAAACCAACTTCTATTTAGGTAAGCACTACCTAAGTCTGGGGGAGAAGGACAACGCAGAAGCGTTGTTCAAGCTGACGGTTGCCAACAACGTACACAACTTTGTTGAGCACCGATATGCATTGTTGGAGCTGGCGCTACTCGGCCAGACACAAGACGATTTATCAGAATCTGACCAGCAATAGCTGACGAACTTTTATTGCCCGAATTTTCGAAATGTCATCATCTTAGCGGATGAGGGCTTTTTTGTTCGTCGAAACCACTAATTTGAGCCGGTTCACACTTTTTGATGAAAATGACTGAATGTTTTCACGACGAGTTATGTAGACTGGCCGCCGCAATCTAAGAGGCACGTGTACTACATGACTGATATTGAAACCACTTTTGCTGACCTTGGTCTGAATGAAGCTATCCTTGAATCACTGAACGGCATGGGCTACGTCAAGCCCTCTCCGATCCAGGCAGAGTGTATTCCTCACCTGCTGGCGGGCCGCGATGTGTTGGGTATGGCTCAGACCGGGAGCGGCAAAACTGCAGCGTTCTCGCTGCCACTGCTGAATAACATTGATAGCAACCTGAAAGCACCTCAGATTCTGGTGCTGGCACCAACCCGTGAGTTGGCGGTTCAGGTTGCCGAAGCCGTAACCGAATTCTCTAAACACATGCGCGGTCTTAACGTGGTGGCCCTTTACGGCGGCCAGCGTTACGACGTACAGCTGCGCGCACTGCGCCAGGGGCCACAGGTTGTTGTGGGTACGCCTGGTCGTCTGCTCGACCACCTGAAGCGCGGCACGTTGGATCTGTCTAATTTGCGCGGCCTGGTGCTGGACGAAGCGGATGAAATGCTGCGTATGGGCTTTATCGAAGACGTTGAAACCATCATGGCTCAGATTCCGGAAGGTCATCAGACCGCCCTGTTCTCTGCCACTATGCCGGAAGCGATTCGTCGTATTACCAAACGCTTTATGAAAGATCCTCAGGAAGTGCGTATTCAGTCAAGCCTGACGACCCGTCCTGATATCAGCCAGAGCTACTGGACTGCTTACGGTCGTAAGACTGACGCACTGGTGCGTTTCCTGGAAGCGGAAGATTTTGATGCGGCGATTATCTTCGTTCGTACCAAAAATGCGACCCTGGAAGTGGCTGAAGCGCTGGAGCGTAGCGGTTATAACAGTGCTGCCCTGAACGGTGACATGAACCAGGCGCTGCGTGAGCAGACTCTGGAGCGTCTGAAAGATGGCCGTCTGGACATTCTGATCGCGACTGACGTTGCGGCACGTGGTCTGGACGTTGAGCGTATCAGCCTGGTGGTCAACTTCGACATCCCTATGGATGCTGAATCTTACGTTCACCGTATCGGCCGTACCGGTCGTGCTGGTCGTGCCGGTCGCGCACTGCTGTTCGTTGAGAACCGCGAGCGTCGCCTGCTGCGTAACATTGAACGCACCATGAAGCTGACGATTCCGGAAGTTGAACTGCCAAACGCAGAACTGCTGGGTCAGCGCCGTCTGGCTAAGTTCGCGGCTAAAGTTCAGCAGCAGCTGGAAAGCAGCGATCTGGACCAGTACCGTGCTCTGCTGAACAAAATGCAGCCTGAAGAAGAGCTGGATATGGAAACGCTGGCTGCGGCTCTGCTGAAAATGGCACAGGGCGAACGTCCTCTGATCGTTCCGGCTGACCCGGCTCCACGTCCACGTCGCGAGTTCAAAGAGCGTGATGACCGCCGCGGCGATCGTCCGGATCGTGGTCCTCGTGAAAGCCGTGATGGCGATCGTCCACGTCGTGAACGTCGTGACGTTGGCGATATGGAAGTTTACCGCATTGAAGTGGGTCGCGATGACGGCGTTGAAGTTCGTCACATCGTCGGTGCTATTGCTAACGAAGGTGATATCAGCAGCCGTTACATCGGTAACATCAAGCTGTTCGGGACTCACTCCACCATCGAACTGCCAAAAGGCATGCCGGGTGACATTCTGCAGCACTTCACCCGCACGCGTATTCTGAATAAACCGATGAATATGCAGCTGATTGGTGATGCGCAGCCTCGCAGCAACGATCGTGGCGGCGAACGCCGTGGCGGTCCTGGCGCAGGTCGCGGTGGTTTCGGCGGCGGTCGTGAAGGTGGTCGTGGTGAAGGCGGTCGTCGTTTCAGCAATGACCGTGGCGGCGAGCGCCGTAGCGGTGGTTTCAGCCGCGACGGTGGCAACCGTGGCCCGCGTCGTGAAGACGGTGCTGCACCAACCCGTCGTCGTGATGCATAATCACTGACTGATGCGAAAAAAAACCAGCCTTCGGGCTGGTTTTTTTATGCCTGCACTTCAGGTCAGAGCGAGTTATTGGCTGCCATTGCCAGAGCGAACGAGTGCCGGCGGGCCTGCTGGTCGAAGATCTGGCCGTTAACCATAATCTCGTCCGCCTGCGTTTCACGGATCAGCGAAGCCAGACCGTGACGGACCTTATCCAGATCGCCCACCAGAGACATGCTCAGCGCCTGCTGAACACCGTACTGTTCGGACGGCGACCAGAAGTTATCCATATTTTCCACCGGAGCGGGCAGCGGGCCTGGTTTGCCGCGACGCAGGTTCACGAACTGCTGCTGCATTGAGGTGAACAGGAATTTAGCATCCCGCTCGCTGTCGGCGGCTACCACGTTCACGCAAACCATCGCATGCGGCTTTTCAAGACGGGCTGACGGCTTGAAGTTTTCACGGTACAGATGCAGAGCCTGAAACAGCATATCTGGCGCGAAGTGAGAGGCAAAGGCGAACGGCAGGCCCAGCTGAGCAGAGAGCTGCGCGCTGTAAAGGCTGGAGCCGAGCAGCCAGACGGGGATTTTCAGCCCCAGTCCCGGCACCGGTTGTACCGCGGGGTGTGAGCCCTCTGCGGCATCAAACCATCCAATCATCTCCTGCACATCTGCCGGGAAATTGTCGATATGCCCGGCCATATGGCGGCGTAATGCCATCATCGTGCGTTGGTCTGAACCTGGCGCGCGGCCCAGCCCCATATCGATGCGCCCTGGATACAGAGACTCCAGCGTGCCGAACTGTTCGGCAATCACTAACGGGGAGTGGTTTGGCAACATCACGCCGCCGGAGCCCAGGCGCAGGGTCGTGGTGTTGGCTGCCAGATAGCCGATCAGCACCGAGGTCGCCGCGCTGGCAATCCCGGTCATATTATGGTGCTCTGCCAGCCAGTAGCGGTTAAAGCCGAGTTTTTCGGACTGCTGTGCCAGCGCCAGCGAAGCGTGGAAAGCCTCACGCGCGTTGGCACCCTGCGGAATGGGAGCCAGATCGAGGACCGACAGAGGGACGTTTTTTTTATCAGGCATAATCGCTCACTTATTCGAAAGGCATTCGCGCCAGTACAGCTGTACAGCCTAAGCGATTACAGGTTAGCAAGATTGGCAGTTTACAGCACTTTTTTGATTTTTAATCTTTCAGCCCAGGGCAGGCTGAAAGCGGGCCGCAGCCCGCTTCAGTGTCAGTTAACCAGCGTCAGCCCGGGAACCTGGCGCCAGTAACCATTACACTGCTGATCGGCGAGAAGAGGAAGCGGTGCTTTACCCGTTTCATTTTCGCGGAAGGCGTCAATCAGCGGCAGAGTCTCGGTACCCTGTGGGGAGAAGCGCACGATATCCACCAGCCCCTGCATGGAGATCAGATCGTTCCCCAGGTTATAACAGTAGCCGCTCATGGTCTGGATGCCATTAAGCACGAACACCTGCTGATCTTCCTGCGAGCGCAGGCTTCTGCCGTGCGGATAGTTAATGCAGCAGGTCTGGCAGTCATCTTTGCCGCGATTTTCCGCCCTGGCGGTAAAGCAACGGGCCGAGAGTGCCAGCGGCAGATAGCCGTAGCTCAGCACTTCCACCTCAAACTGCCCGCGAATTTTTAGCTCATCGCACTGGGTCAGCATGTTGGAGAGCCAGTCTCGCGACAGTTCCACCGGCATACACCAGCGCACCATACCCATCTTCAGCAGCATTTTCAGCGTGACGGCGTTATAGCAGTTCAGCGCGTGTCCGGCGACAAACGGCAGTCCGGCTTCGGCCGCCATATTGATGGTCCCCATATCATTGGCTTCAATCAGGAACTCCCCGTTATCGACATAGCGTTTCAATTCGGTCAGTTCGGAGGGGGATTGCACCAGCGCCAGAGTGCTCAGCACGACCTGCTTGCCTGCAACGGCCAGATCTTTTGCCATTGCCATCCAGTCTGCGACTTTGGTGGCGCGGCGCTTGCTGCAAACGGCTTCACCCAGATAAATGATGTCAGCGTGGCTGTTCGCCGCTGCCTGGTAAAATTCCTGTAAGGTCTCTTTTGGCCAGTACCACAGCACCGGGCCTACTGAATATTTCATCGTCATTCCTACTGCCATTCACGGTGGTACGCACCCAGCGTGGTCTGCGTCCCTTCACTCAATGCGTTCAGCGCGTTCATCCAACTTTCCTGGGCAACAAACTCACCAGGATTGGCCTTGCAGCGGTCAATAGCCTGACGCCAGATACGGGCGACCTGGCCCACATAGGCCGGGCTGCGCTGGCGGCCTTCAATTTTCACCGAGGCGATATTTGCTGCCAGCAGATCCGGCAGCAGCTCCAGCGTGTTCAGGCTGGTTGGCTCTTCCAGCGCGTGGTAACGCTGATCGTCCACCTTGTAGCGGCCCTTACACAGCGTCGGATAACCGGCGTTCTCATTGGCGTCATAGCGGTCGATCAGCACCTCATTTAACCGCGACTCCAGGCCGTTAGCCGTCTGTTGCCAGCGTACAAAACGGGCCGGAGAGCAGGCGCCCACGGTATTGGGGGATTCGCCGGTCAGATAGGAGGAGAGGTAGCAGCGGCCTTCGGCCATGATGCACAGACTGCCGAAGGCAAACACTTCCAGCGGCACGGTCGTGGCGCGGGAAAGCTGTTTTACCTGATGGATCGACAGCACACGTGGCAGGACCACCCGGGCAACATCGAAATTACGTTGGTAGAACTTTACCGCTTCGGCATTGGTCGCTGACGCCTGCACCGAGACGTGACGTTCGATATGCGGATAGCGGTTTGCCGCGTAATCCAGCATTGCAATATCAGCCAGAATCAGCGCGTCGACACCGGCTGCCGCAGCCATATCAACCGCCCGCTCCCAGCGCTGGTAGCCATCCGGGTGGGCAAAGGTATTGATCGCAACATGCAGTTTACGTCTATGCTGATGAACGTAGCGGGCCGCTTCTTCCAGTCGTTTTTCGTTAAAATTCAGACCGGCAAAGTGGCGGGCATTGGTGTCATCTTTCAGGCCGATATACACAGCGTCTGCACCATTTTCGATTGCCGCCTTCAGCGCAGGCAGATTGCCTGCAGGACAAAGCAGTTCCATATAACAATTTCCGGATAAACAGGTAATGGACGAGTTTAGTCAGGCTGGCGATGACAATTTTTGATTTAAGGCAGCTAATGGCGTATTGATGGGGAACGAATTAGCAGACAAAACGCCAGGGTTTGCACATTTTTTTGATCCAGACGCCTGATGTGATTTGTCGATATGGCAAAATAGCCGAAATTTATTCGTAAGGAGTAAGAATGGTGTTGAACCTGTTACGCGCACGATTAGTCCGTAAAGGCCCGCAATTTTTGCGTTTCCCACTGCAGTTTGCTCCCTTTGCCGTTAAAAAACATTTCCTGCAACAGCTGCTGAGCTGGCAATTTCATCATGCTTTGGCTGAAGGTGAGTTAAACTTTCTACAGGGACGCTGGTTAGGCATTGAGATCCGGGACCTGGGGCTGCGCTGGTCAACGACCGTTGAGCAGGGAAAATTACAGGTGGAAGATCGCGCTGAGGCGGATGTCTGGTTCCGCGGTGATGTGAACGATCTTCTGCTGGTGGCTGCCCGCAGGCTCGATCCCGATACCCTGTTTTTTCAGCGTCGTCTGGTTATTGAAGGTGATACGGAACTGGGGCTTGAAGTGAAAAATCTGATGGATGCCATTGAGCTTGAATTTATGCCGGCGCCGCTGCGCATCGGACTTATGCAACTGGCTGACCTCGTTGAGGCAGGACTGACTGAGGACGCGACTTCCCCGGTGGATCGCGCAGGTGCATCATGTTAATTCGGACGGAAATCGGGGTGGATGCTGCCAGCATCGACTCTCTGCTGCGCCGCTGTTTTGAGACGTCAGCAGAGGCCGAACTGGTTCAGCAGCTGCGTGAAGACGGGCTGCTGACGCTGGGCGTGGTCGCCACCGATGATGAAGGTCAGGTACTGGGCTATGCCGCATTCAGCCCGGTGACCCTGAACGGAGAAGACAATCAGTGGGTTGGCCTCGCACCGCTGGCGGTGGACGAAAGCGTCCGCGGGCAGGCGCTGGGTAAGCAACTGATCTATGAAGGGCTGGATGCGCTGAATGAGTTTGGCTATGCCGCCGTGGTGGTGCTGGGCGATCCTGCTTACTACGGCCGCTACGGTTTTGAACCGGCTGCCCGCCATCAGCTTCGTTGCCGCTGGCCGGGAGCCGAAGCTGCTTTCCAGGTCTACAAACTGGCCGACGACGCGTTTGCAGGCAGTGAAGGCCACATCGAGTATTCAGCGCCTTTTAGCCGTTTTTAAGCGCGCTGAGCCACAGGCTGAGCGAGACGGGCTGGTGAGCAACCAGCCTGATCTTATCCTGACGTTTTAGCTGCTTGACCTGATACTCCAGCTTTGATGCGCTGGAGCGATCGCCAGCCTCACAGTGGAATAACAGCTCGAGCGGGCCCTTGCCGCGCAGGGCTTTGGCACCTTTCCCTGTCTGATGTTGGGCGAATCTTCGTGTCACATCATTGGTAATACCGGTATAGAGCACACCACTGGCGGTGCGCAAAATATAAAGACGCCAGGGCGTCGCCTCGCTGTTATTCATGAATTCTGCCTGCGGCAACAAAGTCTCTGCCAAGTGTACCAGCAGAGAGACGGTCGCTTTACATTTTGTCCAGCTGCCGGAAAATAGAGTAAACCCGTTTTTTTCAGGGAGGTTCCCATGTCCGGTTCAGATCCGCTTCAGGCTATCGCGCGCTATCTGCAAAAGCAGCACGTCCTCTCGGTGTGCGGTGGAGAGCCAGTGTGGTGCGCCAACTGCTTTTATATTTTTGACCCAAAGAAGACGGTCTTCTGGATTATGACTGAGCAGGACACGCGGCATGGCGCAAATTTTGCCAGCCACAGCCCGGTCGCCGGGACCGTCAACGGGCAGCCGAAATCCGTGCTGCTGATTAAAGGCGTGCAGTATTCCGGCAGGGTCAGGTTGCTGGAAGGAGAAGAGAAAGCGGAGGCGCGTAAGGCCTATGTGAAGCGTTTCCCGGTCGCGCTGAAGGTGTCCGCGCCATTGTGGGAAATCCGGCTGGATGAGCTGAAGATGACCGATAATGCGCTTGGCTTTGGCAAAAAGCTGCAGTGGAAACGTGAAGAATAGCCGTAAGGGGTGACAGGGAAAAGCGGCCAGGCAGACCTGGCCGATAACATCAGGCCTTTTCAAGAATACGCAGCGACTCACGGTTAAAAGCTGGCAGATCGTCCGGTGTTCTGCTGGTCACCAGCTTATCGTTATCCACCACCACTTCTTCGTCGTAAAAATCCGCGCCGGCATTTTTCAGGTCAATGGCAATAGGCTTAACCGCGGTCATCTTACGGCCGCGTACCGCATTAGCGCTGATTAACAGCTGCGGGCCGTGACAGATGGCAAACACCGGTTTGCCCAGTTCAACGAAATTTTTGGTAAACTCCACAAAGCGATCGTCGCCACGTAAGCTGTCCGGGGAGTGTCCGCCGGGGAGTAGCAGGGCGTCGAACTCGGCCGCATGAACCTGATCGATATCCCTGTCGATTTTTACTTTCGCTTTTCCCTGTTTACCGGTAACGGTAATACCGGCTTTTTTTTCGATGGTCACCACCTGGTGACCCGCTTTGCGGTAAGCTTCAGCAGGAGAAGTAAATTCTGAGTCTTCAAATTCATCGGTAATCAGGACCGCAATCTTCTTGCTCATCTTGTCCTCCATTTAATATGTCGTGTAACTGGCTTAAGTGTGGTCGGTGATCCTGAAAAATCAAGTTTTCAAGCTGGATTGAACTGCATCCTGCTGATTATGCTGACGGTTCGTCCTCGTGATAAATGTCTGGTGCTGCCAGATTCAAAAAAGGGCTGACCGCTGATTCGCAACGCAGATCAATTTGTGCCGATTTTATTGTGGATATGATGCCAGAGTCGGGCGTCGCCCGCCGTTATCCGGAGCCTGTGCCATGTCACCACTCTCTTCATTCCGCGTTGCCAGCTCTTCATTTGCCTGGTGGAAACCGCTGCTGTTTCTGCTGGTGGTTGTTTTTGGCCTGTGGTACGTCAAGTGGAATCCCTATTACCTGAAGGCTTTTACCGCGGCTGATACTCACAGCATCGGCAAATCAATCCTGGCTGACGCCAGTGAGCATCCTTTGCAGGCTGCCTGGGATTACGCGCTGATCTATTTCATGGCGGTGTGGAAAGCGGCGGTACTTGGCGTTGTGCTGGGTTCGCTGGTGCAGGTACTGATCCCTGAAAACGGGTTGCAGCGCACATTCGGGCACCCCCGCTTTAAAGGAACAGTGATCGGCGCGCTCTTTTCGCTGCCGGGTATGATGTGTACCTGCTGTGCCGCGCCGGTTGCCGCAGGAATGAGGAAGTCCTCGGCCTCGGTGGGGGCGACTCTGGCATTCTGGCTGGGGAACCCGGTGCTGAATCCGGCCACGCTGATTTTTATGGGGTTTGTGCTCGGCTGGCAGTTTGCCGCCATCCGGCTGGTGGCTGGCGTGCTGATGGTGCCGGGGATTGCGCTGCTGGTGCAGAAGTTAACGCCGGAGCAGTCAGTGGCAAAGGTCCTGCCCGTCAGAAAGCCGGAGGAGAAGCCGTTTCTGCGCCGCTGGATTGCCGCACTGTGGAGGCTGTTCTGGAATACCATCCCGCTTTATGTCGTGGCCGTGCTGCTACTTGGTGCAGCACGCGTCTGGCTGTTCCCGCAGGCTGACGGCATGGTCAGCAATACGCTGTTCTGGGTAATTGCAATGGCTGTCGCCGGCTGTCTGTTTGTGATCCCTACGGCCGCTGAGATCCCGATCGTGCAGACAATGATGATGGCCGGAATGGGCGTGGCGCCGGGGCTGGCGCTGCTGATGACGCTGCCTGCGGTCAGCTTGCCTTCACTGCTGATGCTGCATGGTGCGCTTCCGGCCCGATCGCTGTGGCTGACCGGCGGGCTGGTGGCGCTGAGTGGGGTGATTGTGGGTTCTGTGGGGCTGCTGCTAACGTAAATAATGAATAATCTGATTGCTGCTGCCGCGCCACAGCAGCGCCGGATCTCTTAATTCCTGCTCGAACTTGCCGTCCACCAGTACGTTGATCTGTTCCACCACCCGCTGCTGCGCCGGGCTCAGCGCTTCCAGCTGGTAACCTGTCCACAGCCAGATATCCTTACCCACACAGTCACGGCGTACGCGTTTAACCAGCCTCAGTACATCCGCCAGGTTAGCCGGATGGAGTGGATCACCACCTGATAACGACAGCCCCTGACGGGGGATGCGCGTATCGTTAAGGTCGGCGATCAGCTGCTCCTCCTGCTGCACGGTGAAAGGGCAGCCAGAGTTCAGTCGCCAGGTGCTCTTGTTATAACACCCAACGCACTGATGCTCGCAGCCTGCCACAAACAGCGTGCAGCGGGTACCCGGCCCGTTAACGATATCGACCGGATAATACTGATGAATATTCACCCCAGCTGCCCGGTCGCCATATGTTTTACGCGCCGCTTCACCTCTTCCTGCTTACCGGCGTTGAACGGACGGGCATCCGGGCTGCCCAGATAGCCGCAGACGCGGCGGGTAACAGACACCCGTGAAGGCTCATGGTTGCCGCATTTCGGGCAGGTGAAGCCTTTGCTGGTACAGGAGAACTCACCGGTATAGCCGCACTCGTAGCACTCATCAATCGGGGTGTTGGTACCGTAATAGGGCACGCGGCTGTAGCTGTAATCCCAGACATCCTCCAGCGCCTTGAGGTTGTGCTGGATGTTCGGGTATTCGCCATAGCAGATAAAGCCGCCGTTGGCGATCGGGGGATAAGCCGCTTCGAAGTCGATTTTATCGTAAGGGTTTACCTTTTTCTCAACGTCGAGGTGGAAACTGTTGGTGTAGTAGCCTTTATCGGTGACGCCGCTGATCACGCCGAACTCGGCGGTGTCCAGGCGGCAGAAGCGGTCACAGAGGTTTTCGCTCGGCGTGCTGTAAAGGCTGAAGCCGTAGCCGGTCTCTTCTTTCCACTCATCCACTGCCTGGCGCAGACGCCCGACAATCGCCACCGCTTTTTCGCGCAGCTGCTGATGGTCATACAGATGGATTTTGCCGCCGGTCAGCGCATTGATCGTTTCATGAATCCCGATATAACCCAGCGAAATGGAAGCACGGCCATGCTTGAAAATCTCCGCCACGTTATCGTCCGCTTTCAGCCGTACGCCGCAGGCTCCTTCCATATACAGGATCGGTGCAACACGGGCTTTGATATTTTCCAGCCGGGCGATGCGGGTCATCAGCGCCTTCTTCGCCAGCAGCAGGCGCTGGTCCAGCAGACCCCAGAACGCGGCCTCATCTCCCCCGGCATCCAGCGCGATGCGTGGTAGGTTAAGGCTGATCACACCGATGTTGTTGCGGCCTTCGTGAACCAGTTTGCCGTCCTGCTCCCAGGTGCCGAGGAAGCTGCGGCAGCCCATTGGCGTCTTGAACGAGCCGGTGACGTTCACCACCTGCTCATAGTTGAGGATATCGGGATACATCCTTTTACTGGCACACTCCAGCGCCAGCTGTTTGATGTCGTAGTTGCTGTCGGCAGGCGAGCGGTTCAGCCCTTCTTTGATGGCGAAAACCAGTTTCGGGAACACCGCCGTTTTGTGATTTTTCCCCAGACCAGCAATGCGGTTACGCAGGATGGATTGCTGCACCAGGCGAGCAGACCAGCTGGTGCCCAGCCCGAAGCCGAAGGTAACGAACGGCGTCTGACCATTGGCGGTATGCAGCGTATTGACCTCGTACTCCAGCGACTGGAAGGCATCAAAGCACTCTTTCTCGGTGCTGGCGCGGGCGTAGGCCTCCGCATCGGCAATCTGCCATTTCTGTGCGGTCTTGCGATGTTTCTCCAGGCTTGCTTCAACAAACGGTGCCAGCACTTCATCGATACGGTTGATGGTGGTGCCGCCGTAAATGTGGCTGGCAACCTGAGCAATGATCTGCGCTGTTACGGCCGTGGCGGTTGAGATAGATTTTGGCGGTTCAATCTCCGCGTTGCCCATCTTGAAGCCCTGGGTCAGCATGCCTTTCAGGTCGATCAGCATACAGTTAAACATCGGGAAGAACGGCGAGTAATCGAGATCGTGATAATGGATCTCACCACGCTCGTGCGCCCTGACCACATCGCGCGGTAAAATATGCTGGGTGGCGTAGTGTTTGGCAACGATGCCCGCCAGCAGGTCGCGCTGGGTAGGGATCACCTTACTGTCTTTATTGGCATTCTCATTCAGCAGGGCCGGGTTGGTCTGCTCCACCAGCCCGCGGATCTCTTTGTTCAGCTTGCCACGCAGTTCGCGGGCCACATCGCGGTCATGACGATATTCGATATAGGTACGGGCCAGTTCAGGGTAGCGTCCGGCCATCAGGGCATTTTCCACCGCTTTCTGTACATCGTGGATGTCGACGCGTTCCTGCATCTGCAGCTGCTGGCAAATCTGGCTGGTCACCTGCATGCAGTAGCTGTCATCTTCAATCTCTGCCGCGCGGGCTGCGCCTTTAATCGCATCCAGAATTCGCGCTTCATCGAAAGCAACCCTGCAGCCGTCCCGCTTAATAACCATCGATACCATCGTTGTTCTCCCGCTGCCGAAACTATATGTAGAATGTGAAAGGCATAGTAAACGCTATATATGGTGTTTTCGCCTGATATAACTGCGGATTTATTGATGTGGAACAAAGATTGAAAAATGGTGGCGCAAAGTTAAACACTTAGCCTCTCAGGAAATTTACCTGCCTGAAACCGGGCAACAATCTGAGCGTAACATCACCGTATCAGCGCGGCGGAAAAATTTTTTTGGCCGCCAATCAGTGCCACAAGGTTGCATTCATCGCCCCGGAATTCATATTATTGCCTGTTATGCGGAGCACTTATGCCCTTGCTCAGGTCATTCCGGGATACAGTCAGATGCCTTCTGTGACGTACAATGAAAAACAGGTTAGCCGTTGGATCGGTGCGCGCACCGTCGCCAGAGCACAAGGGCTGGTCGATAAGGCGCGGAATATACAGTGGCAAAATAACCTGTTAACCGGTGAAGTCCCCGGCAGAAAAATCGAGCCCTTCCAGGTGATGGTGCATTTCAGCCTGCCACAGGGCCAGCTGCATGCCAGCGGGGAGTGTACCTGTCCGGTCAAAAACAACTGTCGCCACGTGGCGGCAGTGATGCTGGCAAATCTGCGTCAGCAGCCTCAGGCCGCCTTGCAGGAACCGGTCGCGGAAAATATCTCCGTGAAACCCGTGCCCATGCTGCGGCTTGAGTCCCGTGCTAAATTCGTCAGCGGCTTTGGGCGCTATGGTCACCGCCAGAAGCGCCTGGACTTCGCAGCCGTGCATTTCGATTATGCCGGAGTACGGGTTGCGGCTGGCAGCAGCGGCGAGAGCTTTACCGATCGTCACGGCATTCTGTTCCATGTTGAGCGACAGCAAGAGCACGAGCAGGACTGGCTGCGTGAAATCAACGCTGCCGGGTTGCTGACTATCCCTTCGGGCCACATCTACACGCCGGAATCGACCCCGCTACCACCTTCTATTTTTGCCCCTGAATCACCCACCCAGTGGCGTGATTTTATTCTCGTGATGCTGCCTGAGCTGCGCAGGCGCGGCTGGAAAGTCAGCATGGACGATGATTTTACCTGGAACGTCACCGACATTGAGAGTATCGATGGCCGCGCAGTGCAGGGCACAGACGGCTGGTTCAATCTGGAAATGGCCGTCAGCGTCGGCCACCGCCAGGTCAGCCTGCAGCCGCTGCTGGCCGGACTGTTGCAGAAAGATCGGCGCTGGCTGTCCGGCGATCTCTCCTCCATCCCGGACAACGAAGTCGTTGAGTTGCGCAGCGATCGCAATGAGCGGCTGCATATCACTGCCGGGCGCCTGAAACCAGTGGTGGCAACTCTGGCCGATGTGTTTGCCCAGAGTGTCAACGCGCCCCTGCGTATAGCCCCTTATGAAGCGGGCAGGTTGACGGCACTCAGTGATACCGGTCGCTGGCAGTTTCAGGGGGAGAGCGGCGTTTACCAGCTTGCCGAGCGGTTGCGCTCTGGTGAAGGCATTCAGCCTGTTGAACCGCCAGCCGGATTACACGCCCGGTTGCGCGATTACCAGCAGCAGGGGCTGAACTGGATGCAGTTCCTGCGGGCGCAGGATCTCTCTGGCGTGCTGGCCGATGATATGGGGCTGGGGAAAACGATCCAGACGCTGGCGCATTTGCTGCTGGAGAAAGAGGGGGGCAGGTTGACCCGCCCGGCGCTTATCGTGGTACCGACCACGCTGGTCTGTAACTGGACGCAGGAAGCGAGCCGGTTTGCTCCGGACCTGAAGGTGCTGGCCCTGACAGGTCCGCAGCGCAAAGAGTTTTATGACGACATCGGGCACTACGATGTGGTGCTGACCACTTATTCCCTGCTGTGGCGCGACCAGCCGCAGCTGCTGGGTTACAGCTATCACCTGCTGATCCTTGATGAGGCGCAGTACGTCAAAAACAGCGCTTCCCGCGCGGCCTCGGTGATCCGCTCGCTAAAAGCCCGCCACCGTCTGTGCCTGACCGGCACGCCGCTGGAAAACCATCTCGGTGAACTGTGGTCGCAGTTTGACTTTCTGCTGCCGGGCTTCCTGGGCAGTGAGAAACAGTTCACCCAGGAGTGGCGTATTCCGATTGAGCGCAACGGTGACCGCGTCCGCCGTGAGCTGCTGGCCCGCCGCGTGCGGCCCTTTATGCTGCGGCGGCGTAAGCAGGAAGTGGCGAAAGAGCTGCCGCCAAAGAACACCATTGTCCGCTCGGTGGCGCTGGAAGGAGCCCAACGGGAGCTGTACGAATCGGTGCGCAGCACCATGCAGGATCGCGTACGGCAGGCGGTGGAGCAGCAGGGCGCCGGGCGCAGTCATCTGCTGGTGCTGGATGCGCTGCTGAAGCTGCGGCAAATCTGCTGCGACCCGCGGCTGGTTAAAAGCGACAAAGCAGCCAAAGTGAAGCAGTCGGCCAAGCTGACGCTGCTGCGGGAAATGCTCAGCGATTTGCTGGCGGAAGATCGTCACATCCTGATCTTCTCCCAGTTCACCACTATGCTAACGTTAATTGCTGAAGAGTTGCAGAAGGCGCGTATCCCGTTCGTCACCCTGACCGGCAGCACGCGCGACCGTACCGAGCCGGTGCGGCGTTTTCAGGATGGCGAAGTGCCGGTGTTTCTGATCAGTCTTAAAGCGGGCGGGGTGGGCCTGAACCTGACGGCGGCGGACACGGTGATCCACTACGATCCCTGGTGGAACCCGGCAGCCGAAAATCAGGCAACGGACCGTGCCTACCGCCTGGGGCAGGATAAGCCGGTCTTTGTCTATAAACTGATTGCCGCAGGCAGCATTGAAGAGAAGATTGTCGCCCTGCAGGAGCAGAAAGCTGAGCTGGCGGGCGGCATTCTGGAAGATGAACTCAGTGAGCCCACCCCGTTCAGCAGCGACGATCTGGCTGCGCTGTTCGGGCCATTGTAGCGCGCCTCAGCGTTTCTGGTACCACCACACCGCCTCCCATGGCCGCAGCATCACCTCACCTGGCGTCACGTGCGTGTCGGGGTAGTTGCTGATCAGCACCTCCCAGTGGCCGCTGTAGGCGGGTGGGTGCCATACCTGAGTCTCCGGGCTGAAATTGGTCGCCACCACTAACGTTTCATTCTCATAGCGGCGGCAGTAGCACCACAGCCAGGTGTGATCCGGCAGCAGATCGAGATAATCACCCCACGTCAGAATTGGATAGCTTTTGCGCAGTTGGATCAGTTGCTGGTAGGTGTAAAATACCGAGTTTGCGTCGGCCTGTGCTGCTTCAGCGTTGATCGTCTCCAGATTGTCGCACATCCCGATCCATGGCGTGCCGGTGGTAAAGCCGCCATTCTCTCCCGCATTCCACGGGATCGGCGTGCGGCCATTATCGCGGGACTTACTGGCGAGGATCGCCAGCAGATTGTCGCTGTCGCGCCCCTGCGCGCGCAGTTCGGCATACATGTTGTGGCTTTCAATGTCCCGGTAGTCGAGGATACGGGTGAAGTGCGGGTTGGTCATCCCCAGCTCCTCTCCCTGGAAAATGTAGGGCGTACCCTGCATGCCGTGCAGCACCATCGCCAGCATTTTCGCCGATTGCACGCGATACCGACCTTCATCTCCCCACCGTGAAACCACGCGCGGCTGATCGTGATTACACCAGAACAGCGCATTCCAGGCCCGGTTGTGCATCCCCTGCTGCCAGTGGGTAAAGATCGCCTTCTGAGCGACCAGATCCAGCGGCGTCAGCGTCCATTTCTGGCCGTTGTAAAAATCCACCTCAACATGATCGAAACTGAACACCATCGACAGCTCTTCGCCCTCCAGTGCACCGTAACGCTGGCAGTGTTCAAGCGTGGCGGAGGACATTTCCCCCACCGTCATCAGCTCACGCGGGCGGAAAACATCGCGGCTCATCTCCTGCATATATTCGTGGATACGCGGCCCGTCGGTGTACAGGCGCAGCCCGTCGCCGCCAGGATCGTCCGGAAAATCCTGATGCTTGGAGACCAGATTCACCACGTCCAGACGCAGGCCATCGATGCCGCGATCCGCCCAAAAATTAACGATCTGTTTCAGCTCGGCGCGCAGGTTCTCATTCTCCCAGTTCAGCTCCGCCTGTTCCTGCGCCCACAGGTGCATATAGTACTGACCGCTCTCCGGATGCCAGCGCCAGGCGCTGCCGCCAAACTTCGACAGCCAGTTATTCGGCGGCCCGGTGGGGGTACCGTCACGCCAGATATAATAGGAGCGGTAGGGGCTTTCGCGATCCAGCGCCTCGTGGAACCAGTGGTGCTGAGTTGAGCTGTGGTTGAATACCATATCGAGGATCAACCGCATCCCGCGCCGGTGAGTCTCTTCCACCAGATTATCGAAGTCGTTCAGCGTGCCAAAGATTGGGTCGATGGCGATGTAGTTCGCCACGTCGTAGCCATTATCCACCTGCGGTGAAATATAGAATGGCGTCAGCCAGATAGCATCAACCCCCAGCGTTTTCAGGTAATCAAGACGCTGGATCACTCCGGCAAGATCGCCCGTTCCACTGCCGGTGGTGTCCTGAAAACTCTTGGGATAAATTTGATAGATAACGCCGTTCTGCCACCACGGTGGAATTTTAGTCATTGCTCAATCCTGATTCTCAGGTGAAAAGGTCCGTGCGCTACGATAAAACTCTGACTTTTTTCTTCTTCCCTAAGGTTAGCTATTAACTGAAAAGGTGAAACAGCCAGAGTGGCCGCTAAAGTGAAAAAAATTGTCAACGCGGGCAGGGAATGCCAGGGCAGGCTGGTCTTTACGGCGCGGTGGGAGAAAAAAGTTAATGGAATCCAGACGATAAGCCCGTCACAAATTATTACCCTGACCGCGGCGATGGCCGGATGTAACTTGATGTGTGTTACAAATTATGTTTTATGAATGTTTTGCCATTTTTGGCCCGTCACGCTTCTGGAGAATCATCCGTGCCCAATTCACTGCGCTTTTCTCTGCTTGCCATCCTGCTTGCCTCTTGCTGCAGCTTTGCCACTCCGGCCGGTAACCTGCCACTGATGCCCTGGCCGCAGCAGGTTGAACAACCCGCCAGCGGAGGCAGCCTGGTATTGAATAATCGTTTCTCTGTGCGGGTGGAAGGGGACGAACTGCCAGAGGCGGTACAGCGCTGGCGGCAGCGGATTGGCCTGCAAACGGGCTGGCAGATGATGCCGCAGACCACCGTGCCCGCCCAGCCAACCCTGCTGATTAAAATTGCGAAAAAGGTTGAGTCTATTCCCCAGCCGGACAGCGATGAAAGCTACAGCCTGAAGGTGGGCAGCGGCGGCATCGAACTGGATGCGGTAACGCGTTTTGGCGCAATGCGGGGAATGGAAACGCTGCTGCAGCTGGTGGAGAACACCAGTAAAGACAGCGAGATCCCCTATGTTAAGATCCACGACAGCCCGCGCTTCCCGTGGCGCGGGATCCTGATCGATTCCGTCCGACACTTTATGCCGCTCGAGACGATCAGGCGGCAGATCGATGGGATCGCGGCTGCACGCATGAATGTCTTCCACTGGCATCTGACCGACGATCAGGGCTGGCGGTTTGCCTCCAGCCACTTTCCGCAACTGCAGGAGAAGGCCAGTGATGGCCTGTTTTACACTCGCGAGCAGATGAAAGGGATCGTGCAGTATGCGGCCGATCGCGGTGTGCGTGTGGTGCCGGAGATCGATTTTCCCGGTCATGCCACCGCGCTTGCCGTCGCCATGCCAGAGCTGATCAGCGCTCCCGGGCCCTATCAGATCGAAAGGGGCTGGGGCGTATTTAAACCCTTGCTCGATCCCAGCAACGAAAAGGCCTATGAGTTTATCGATACGCTGATTGGCGAGGTGACTGAAATCTTCCCGGATCCATGGATCCATATTGGCGGCGATGAAGTTGACGCCACGCAGTGGAAAGCGTCGCAGAAGATCCAGCAATTTATGCAGCAGAACGGGCTGAAGGATGAGCAAGCGTTGCAGGCTTACTTCAACCAGCGGCTGGAGAAGATCCTTGAAAAGCATCAGCGCAAGATGGTTGGCTGGGATGAAATCGCCCATCCGGATCTGCCGCACACCATCCTGATCCAGTCCTGGCAGGGGCAGGATGCGTTGGGTGAAGTGAGCAAAAATAACTACCGCGGCATTCTCTCTGCCGGCTTCTATCTCGATCAGGTCCAGCCTTCTTCCTACCATTACCGCAATGAAATTTATCCTGTCGGACTAAACGGTGAAGATCGGCTGAAAGAGGGCGAGGTGGCCCAGAGCTGGCAGTTCACTATGCCGCGGCTGAAAGGCAGCGCGGTAAAGGGCAGCTTCACGCTGATTAACCGCAACAATCACTGGCGAGGCTTTATCGACTTTGCCGGTAAATCACGGCGGATGGTGCATGATATCAGCTGGCTGGCCCCAAACCGCATCACCTTCAGCGTGGATACCTGGATGGGCAAGTTCAGCCCGGTGGTGATGTTAACGGGTGAAGAGCTGACAGGCTATATGCTGGTGGGCAACGTCCGCTACCCGACCTGCGGCAGCAAACTGCAAGACGTGCCGGTGGGCATCCAGCCCAGCGTGCCGGATGACAGGCAAAAGCAGGATAACCTGCTGGGTGGCGAAGCGGCACTGTGGGCGGAAATCGTCAACCCACAGGTGATTGATGTCCGCCTGTGGCCACGTGCTTTTGTGGTGGCCGAGCGCCTGTGGTCTGCGAAGGATGTCACCGATGAAGGTAACATGTACCGGCGTCTGGCAGCCGTCGATCGCTGGTCAACGGTTTCCGTTGGCCTGCAGCAGCATGCCCAGACGCAAACGCAGATGGCCCGCCTGGCGAACAGCAGTAACACTGTGCCGCTGCAAATCTTTGCAGAGGCACTGGAACCGGCACAGTATTACACCCGCCAGCACCTTAAATTCCAGGCCGGGCACTATGACCTGAATGAGCCGCTGAACCGCCTGGCGGATGTACTGCCTGCCGAGAGCGATAAAGTGCGTGAGCTGAGCCAGCAGGTGGACGCGCTGATCGCCCACCATAAAGACCGTCAGGCGTTACAGGCCGTCCGACATCAGCTTATGCTCTGGCAGCAAAACGTGCCGGCCGTTATGCCGTTTCTGGAACAAAACTATCAGCTTAAGCCGCTGGTGCCGGTGGCGGAACAGATACGTGAAATCAGCACCCTCGGTCTTTCGCTGCTGGATGCGATGGAAAACGACCGGGCATTTGGCTCACATGACAGGGCGCAGATGCAGGACAAGCTGGATAAGGCGGCGGCAACGCAGGATGAAGTGGTTATTGCGCTGGTCTCTCCGGTAGAGAAACTGCTGCAGGCAGGACAATAAGTCACAACCTCTCCCGCAGGCGGGAGAGGAGCAGGCCTTAGCGACGAACGGCAATGGCTTCGATTTCGATTTTCACATCTTTCGGCAGGCGTGCCACTTCCACGCAGGAGCGGGCAGGGAAGCTGGCGTTATGCTCGGTAAAGAAGGCTTCATAAGCGGCATTCACCGTGGCGAAATCGTTCAGATCCTTCACGAACACGGTGGTTTTAACGATATCGCCCACTTTCAGTCCGGCCGCTTCCACAATCGCTTTCACGTTGGCGAGAGACTGGCGAGCCTGGGCGGTCACGTCTTCGGCCACTGCGCCAGTTTTTGGGTCGACCGGAATCTGGCCGGAGGTGATGATCATGCTGCCCAGATCGACGCCCTGGACGTAAGGGCCGATGGCGGCTGGTGCGTTTTCAGTGCTGATTTCGCGAGACATAATTTCTCCATGTTTTCGGGGGAGTTGGCGGGGCGCATGAATTCGCCTCCTGCGGGTGAGCCTTGTGCCCCTACAGGGGCGGAAGTCATTCCGCCCGAATCGGGCCCATTATAGGCCGCTGAGCACCGATTACCAGTTCGCCAGCACCACGTGATGGGCAAACTCTTTCTCACAGTATTTGCACTTTAAGTGCACGTCGTTGTTACGCTTTTTCACTGCGAAGCTGGAGTTCACCGGCTCGCTGCGGCTGATGCAGTTGCTGTTCGGGCAGATCAGTACGCGCTCAATATGGTCCGGCAGCGTTGGGGCAATTTTGCCTACCACATCGTAATTATCAATGCGGTTAACCGTGGCGTGCGGGGCGTAGACCGCCAGCTGATTGATCTGATCGTCGGTCAGGAACGTGTTTTCAATCTTGATCAGATCCTTGCGTCCCAGCTCGCCGGAAGGCAGGTTCAGGCCGATGGTGATGCGCTGATCGGTTTCCGTCAGGCGAAACAGCGACAGCAGCTTAAAGCCAATCTGTGCCGGAATATGGTCGATAACCGTGCCGCGTTTAATCGCTTCGACCTGCAGTTTATTGTCTTGAGTCATCGTCAGTTCCTCCGTTACCGATCCATTTCGCTGAGTACCAGCGCCAGAATCGCCTGGCGCGCATAGATGCCGTTACCGGCCTGCTGGAAGTACCAGGCGTACGGCGTTTTATCCACGTCGGGGGTGATTTCATCAATACGTGGCAGCGGGTGCAGCACCTTCATGTTTTCACGCGCGCCTTCCAGGTCGGCCGCGCGAAGAATGAATTGCGCCTTGACGTTGGCGTATTCAGACGGGTCCAGTCGCTCTTTCTGAACGCGGGTCATATACAGAATATCCACCTGTGGGATCACTTCTTCAATGCTGTCGTGACGACTCCAGGCAATGCCTTTTTCGTCAAGCATATCAGTAATATAGGCAGGCATCGCCAGCGCATCCGGGGCGATAAACATAAAGCGGTTGCCGTCGAACTTCGCCAGCGCCTGCGCCAGCGAGTGCACGGTACGGCCATACTTCAGATCGCCGACCATGGCGATGTTCAGGTTGCTCAGGCGGCCCTGAGTTTCCCGGATGGTGAACAGGTCGAGCAGGGTCTGAGTGGGATGCTGGTTAGCGCCGTCACCGGCGTTAAAGATCGGCACGCTGGTGGAAAATTCCGTTGCCAGACGAGCCGCCCCTTCCTGCGGATGACGCATCACGATGGCATCCACATAGGTGCTGATGACTGAAATAGTGTCTGCCAGCGTCTCGCCTTTCTTGCCCAGTGAGGTGTTGCTGCCATCCGCAAAGCCCACCACGGAAGCGCCGAGGCGGTGCATCGCCGTTTCGAAAGAGAGGCGGGTACGTGTCGAGGCTTCAAAGAAGCAGCTGGCCACCACGATGTGTTTTAACAACTCCGGCTGCGGATTGGCTTTCAGGCTGGCGGCCGTGTCCAGCACCAGCTCCAGCTCCGCACGATCGAGATCGTTTATCGAAATAATATGTTTTTTATACAGCGGGTTAGCCATCTTCTCTCTCCTCAGCCCCATGACTGGCAAACGGACAAAAAAAAAGCCCCTCAATGAGGGGCTTTCTTTTAAGATCGGTGACGCCAGGTAAGGAAAAACGGTGCTGCCCGCCTGCGGTGAGGCGCGTCTGGACGACAATGTCAGCGGTATTTAACAACATACTTCCTCCCGGCAAATCGCCGCAAATTATACGCGGTTCCGCAGTGACTTCAAGACGTGATCCCGCTTCTTGTTGCCATATCGGAACACGTTTCCTCATCTGCAGGGGGATTTAACAGTCTGAGGATCCGGCGATGCAACTGACCGGTTTGCTGAGTGTGACGTGGGGCAATCCAGATACTGTTGTTGGTGGCAACAATACCCAGTATCTCCGGCAGTTCGCCGTGTTCGATTACCCGGGCTACCGCACGGGCATAGCCTGCAACCACATGAACAATCACAAATTTCTCGTTAAAATCAGCGTCGATCACCATCGCGGAAAGCGGGCTGACCGCATCGGGTTTCGCCTGCATTACCGGGTTTAAAGCGTAGATTCTCTCTCCTCTGGCATTGGCTATTTTAATCACGTCCAGCAAGGTTATCAGCTTTGAGACCGTTGACTGACTGATATCAGGCCAGCCACGCTGCTGGAGGGCCAGCCTGATCTCCTGCTGGCTGTGAAAGCTGTGGTTGGCGATAAGCTGGCGGCAAAGTGCCAGCTGCTGCTGTTCTCTCTCTAATGTTGTCCTGGATTTTTTTACCATCGCATTATTTTACGCTGTGGTGGGTGGGGAATAAGGCCGTGGTGAATCAATAAAGTTTCGATTAATTATGAGGTTATAATGCTGCCCCGAGACCAATCACCGCCATCAGCAGCACGAAGAGGATCAGCAGCAGCGGGGCGATCCATTTCACCCAGCGCACGTAGGGCACGCGGGCAATCGCCAGGCCGCCCATCACCACGGCGGACGTGGGGGTGATCAGATTGACCAACCCGGAAGCTGACTGATAGGCCGTCACCACCAGATCCCGGTTGATACTGGCGAAATCGGCCAGCGGGGCGAGGATCGGCATGGTTAACACTGCCAGCCCGGAAGAGGAAGGCACCAGAAATGACAGGATCGCCTCAAGGAGGAACATCACGCTGATAAAAGCGACGGATGAGAGGCCGCTGACGATCTCTTCGGCAGCATGCAGAACGGTATGGGTAATCATCCCGTTATCCATGACCACCACGATGCCGCGGGCGATACCAATGATCAGTGCCACCCCCAACAGATCCCGCGCACCGTCGATAAAGGTGGTAGTCAGCGCTTTCTCACTCATCCGGGCAATCAGTCCAATCACAATCGCAGCCACCAGAAACACGCCAGAGATTTGCGCCATCCACCACCCCTGCACGGAGACGCCATAAATCATGATGGCGAAGGCTAAAGCAAACAGTAGCAGGATCACTTTACGCAGCGGCGTGAAGGCCAGCATGTTGCCGCTGGGTTGATTACGCAGGAAAAACGATCGGTGTTCTTCCTGCAGATCTGCCACAATCGACCTTGCCGGATCTTTACGGATAGCGATCGCATAGCGCATCACCCAGGCGACGCAGATCAGCCAGCCGAGTAACAGAATGAGCAGACGCAGACCGATCCCGGCGGTAAATGAGATCCCCGCCGCATTGGAGGCTATTACGGTGGCAAAGGGATTGATCGTCGATCCCAGCGTGCCGATCCCGGCTCCCAGCATCACCACAGCAGCGGCAACCACCGAGTCGAAACGGGCGGCAAGCATCACCGGCACCAGCAGAGAATAGAAAGGTAGCGACTCTTCGGTCATGCCATAAATGGTGCCGCCTGCGGCAAACAGCGCCATCAGTATTGGGATCATCCACTCTTCTTTGCCCCGCAGGCGCTGCGTCACCCGCTCAATACCGGCATCAATTGCCCCGGTTTTGGTCACCACGCCAAGAAATCCGCCAATCACCAGAATAAACAGCGCGACATCAATCGCCCCGGCCTGGTCGGTCTTGTGGTTATAAAAACCATCGCCTGGGGCCAGCACTATTGCCACCAGCCCCTGTGGTTGCGGGGCCGTTGGCTGCCAGGTTCCGGCAATGGGCACCTCTTTATTCAGGGCCGGGTTCATCTCCATCCGGTATTGCCCGGCAGGAATCACCCAGGTCAGGCCGGCCACCAGAGCAATCAGCACCAGCAATATGGTATAGGCCGAAGGAAAGCTGAATTTACGCATAACGTCTTATCCTTTGTCGTCAGCCAGCCGCCCCCACACCGGGTACGGAGGCGGCTGAAAGAGTTAACTGCCCAGAGTCGCCACCATCACCGCTTTGATGGTGTGCATACGGTTTTCCGCTTCATCAAAGACAATCGAATGGGGGGATTCGAACACGTCATCGGTGACCTCCAGCCCCTTCAGTCCGTAAGCCATTTCGATTTCGCGCCCGGTTTGCGTCTGCTCGTTGTGGAAAGCGGGCAGGCAGTGCATAAATTTCACCTGGGGGTTTTGTGTGGCCTTCAGTACGGCAGCATTCACCTGATAAGGGGTCATCAGCGCCACTCGCTCGGCCCAGGCGTCCTTGCTCTCTCCCATTGAGACCCACACATCGGTGTAGAGGAAATCCACACCTGCCACGCCTTCTGCCACATCCTCAGTCAGCACGATCCTTGCGCCGCTCTCCTTCGCCAGCTCGCGACATTGCGCGACCAGCTCTTCCTCCGGCCAGAAGGACCGGGGGGCCACCAGGCGAATATCCATCCCCATCTTCGCAGCCCCCACCAGCAGGGAATTTCCCATGTTGTTGCGGGCGTCGCCGAGATAGGCAAAGGCGATTTGATGCAGCTGTTTGCCCGGCGCGTGTTCCAGCATGGTCATCAGATCGGCCAGGATTTGGGTAGGGTGAAACTCGTTGGTCAGGCCGTTCCAGACCGGCACGCCGGCAAAGGCGGCCAGCTCCTCGACGATTTGCTGACCAAAGCCGCGGTACTCAATGCCGTCATACATCCTGCCCAGCACCCGGGCGGTATCTTTCATCGACTCTTTATGGCCAATCTGCGATCCGCTGGGGCCGAGATAGGTCACCTGAGCGCCCTGATCGAAGGCCGCCACCTCGAATGCGCAACGGGTACGGGTGGAAGTCTTCTCAAAAATCAGCGCGATATTTTTCCCGACCAGCTTCTGCTCCTCGTGGCCGCTGTATTTGGCTTTTTTCAGCGAGAAAGAGAGGTCAATCAGGAACTGAATCTCTGCGCGGCTGAAATCAAGCAGCTTGAGAAAATGGCGGTTATGTAATGAAACAGGCATGATTTTTTCCTTTTATTTTGTTGGGTGAGTGGCAATAAGGGTGCCTTTATGGCCCCGGAGGATCTCCGTGGCATCGGCGAGAGAGCCAATCCCGGCTATCCCTGCGCGTTGGGTCACAAACTCACAGGCGGCGGCGATTTTCGGGCCCATCGATCCGGCATCAAACGGAATACCCAGCAAGTCGGCAGGCGTCACGTGATGCAATGCGCGGCAGTCAGGTTTTCCCCAGTTGAGGTACACGGCATCCGCATCGGTAAGGATCAGCAGAGCGTCGGCGGAAAGTTGGGTCGCCAGCAGCGCGCTTGAGAGATCTTTATCAATAACGGCTTCGGCTCCGTGGCGCTGGCCTTGCTGGTTCCGGATCACCGGAATGCCGCCGCCGCCATTGCAGATCACCAAATGTCCCAACGCCGTCAGCGCGAGGATTGCTTCGTGCTCCACGATATGAACTGGCAGGGGAGAAGGCACCACCCGGCGGACGTACTCGCCATCGGCTTTCATGGTCCAGCCCTGTTCTTTCGCCAGTTGCCCGGCCTGCTGAGGGGAATAAACCGGGCCGATATATTTGGTTGGGTTGCGGAAGGCGGGATCGCTGACAGCGATTTCAACCTGGGTAAGCAGCATGCTGATTTGGACATCCGGAAGACGGTTTTGCAGCGCCTGCTGCAGCAGATAGCCGATCATTCCCTGGGTCTCTGCCACCAGAATATCCAGCGGCCAGGGGGCTGCCGCATCGCAGGCGCTGTTCTGCAGAGCCAGTAAGCCCACCTGTGGCCCGTTGCCGTGGACCAGGATCACCCGCCATTCAGCGGTGAGGGCGGCAATGGCTTCTGCCGCCTGTTCGATATTTCTGCGCTGAACATCGGCTTCCAGCGGCTCGCCACGCTTCAGCAGGGCATTGCCGCCCAGCGCCACTACCAGTAAAGGTTTGCTCATTGTTCTCTCCCTGTTCAAAGGTCGTCACGTTCCAGCGGACAACTCATACAGCGTGCGCCGCCGCGTCCTCTGCCCAGCTCGTTGCCGGGGATTGGCAGCACCGTGATGCCTGCTTTGTCATATTTTTCATTGGTATAGGTATTACGCTCGTAGCCAATAACCACGCCAGGACGCACAGTCAGCACGTTGTTGGCGTCGTTCCACTGCTCGCGTTCGGCTTCAAAGCGGTCGCCACCGGTGGTGATCAGGCGCAGCTGGTCAAGATGGAGCGCCTGCTCAATAGCCTGCATAAAACTGCGCTCTTCTTTGCGGTTCAGGCCACCACGTCCGTTACTGGTCAGGGTCCAGCAGCGGGTTTGCCGATCGATGACCTCCGGGTAGACGGAGAAAATGTCATGGTCGAGCTGGGTCATCACGGTATCAAGATGCATACAGGCGCGGTGTTTCGGCAGCTCGATGGCAATCACCCTGCTGGCCTGCTTATGCTGAAAGAGCGAACAGGCGAGGAACTCAATGCCGCAGGAGGTGGTGCGTTCCGACATGCCAATCATCACCGTGCCATTGCCCAGAACCAGCACATCGCCGCCTTCCAGCGTGGCATGCTCATAATTGGTGGTTTCATCGCCGAAATATTTAATGAAGTCGCCGTGGGAAAATGCGGGGTGCCAGCGATAAATCGCCCGCAGGTTATTGGTTTCCCGCTGGCGGGCGGTTTTCGCCATCGGATTGATTGAGACGCCGTGGTAGATCCAGCAAGAGGTGTCGCGGGTAAACAGATGGTTGGGGAGAGGCGCCATGATGAAATCATCCGGCGAATGCAGATCGATGGCCATATTGCTGAAAGCCGCCGGGATTTCACTGTAGGTCAGGCCGCCAGAAAGGTAGCGCGCCAGCTGGCGAGGGTCGACATCTGCCAGCCAGCCGCGAATATCGGCAGCGAAAGAGGGGCCCAGGTTGTAATCTGAAACCTGATTATCCAGCAGCCAGGCTTTCGCCTGGGGAATGCCGAGCGTTTCGGCCAGCAGATCGGTAAAAAGCAGCACTTCAACACCCTGCTGACGCAGCGTTTCAGAGAACACGTCGTGTTCTTCTCCGGCTTTCTCTACCGAAAGCACGTCGTCAAACAGCAGCGACTGACAGTTGGAAGGCGTTAATCTTTTCAGGCTTAAATTTGGGCGGTGCAGCATCACGGATCGCAGCTGTCCAATTTCAGAGCCGACATAATGTCTGTTCATCTTCAGTTCCCTACGTTTTAAGCAATAGCGGGCCAGGGTGAATATTTCTGTTCACCTTTTTTCACCCGCTTAGCGATTAAGTTTCGGGGGGATAATAAGCGCTGATGAAATACTGAATGTGATTTTAATCACGTTACAAACAGGAGGGTGAAGGAATCTTAATGAAGTTGATAAACGTCATCTTTATCCTATTTAAGTTTTATAAGTGAGTGAATAGTTAAAGGTTAATAATGACTTATTTTGAGGTTTTTTTCATTTTAGATCCAGCTCTGTCTTTTTGACTTTTTTGTATCTACATGAATTTTATGTAATTTATTATTAATTTGAATATTTATATTGTATGGGTGAGTAACTATTTTTAATTAAGTTATGAAAGTAAAATGGATAGTCAATTGAATGATGGGTAAACAGAACTCTATTCCTGTGACTCTCTCGTGGTTTTTCCTTTTTTAAGACATGGTTCAAAGGGTTGAAAAATAAAATCGAAGTAAGTGAGTCGGGAATATGTTCAGGTAGTGAATAATTATTTTAGAATGAACTCAGCAGAACCAGGGGATCGGAGATAATTATATCGGGGCAGAAAAAGGGAGGTTCCTGTGGGCCAGCCAGCTGACCCGCAGTTTTGCCGTTAATGTTGGCCCGAGAGCGTCGCCACCATTACCGCTTTAATGGTGTGCATACGGTTTTCAGCCTGATCGAACACCACGCTGTGGGGGGATTCGAACACTTGATCGGTCACTTCCATACCCCCGTGCAGACCGTATTGTTCGGCCATCTGATGGCCCAGCGTGGTCTGCTGGTCATGGAATGCTGGCAGGCAGTGCAGGAATTTGACCTGCGGGTTGCCGGTCAGCTCAAGCATCGCGCTGTTCACCTGGTAGGGACGTAGCAGAGCAATACGTTCCTGCCAGACTTCCTTGGGTTCCCCCATCGACACCCAGACATCGGTATAGATGAAGTCTGCCCCGTTCACACCTTCGGCAATATCTTCGGTCAGGGTAATTTTGCCGCCGGTTTTCTCCGCCGCCAGACGACATTCGGCAACCAGTTCAGCGTGCGGCCAGCAGCCTTTTGGTGCAACCAGGCGGAGATCCAGGCCAACCAGAGCGGCGGCTTCCATCATGGTGTTGCCCATGTTGTTGTGCGCATCGCCCACGTAGGCAAAGGTCATCTCACTGAAGGCTTTCTCCGGCAGGTGCTCCTGCATGGTCAGCAGATCGGCCAGCAGTTGGGTCGGGTGGAACTCATTGGTCAGGCCGTTCCAGACCGGTACACCGGCATGTTCCGCCAGCGACTCAACCAGCCCCTGCCCGTGGCCGCGATACTGAATACCGTCATACATCCGGCCCAGCACGCGTGCCGTGTCTTTCATCGACTCTTTATGGCCAATCTGGCTGCCGCTCGGGCCGAGATAGGTAACGTTAGCGCCCTGGTCGTATGCGGCAACTTCGAAAGAGCATCGGGTACGGGTCGAGTCTTTTTCGAAGATGAGCGCAATGTTCTTGCCTTTCAGATGCTGAATTTCCTGGCCATTTTTCTTGTCTGTCTTGAGCAATGCGGCCAGCGCCAGCAAAGCAGTAATTTCTGCGGGGGTAAAATCGAGCAGCCTGAGAAAGTGGCGTTGATATAACTGACTCATAAAGCACTCCGGATGTTGTTTTCTGAATTAAAATTCAATTTAACCGTATGAATATTCATTTTCAACCCCGAAGCGCAGAAACTTTTGTATAAAGGTAGTGGCGGGAAGGGCACTGTGGGAAAATACTTTCAAGAGATGCCACACACAGAGGAACGGATCATGGCAAATGAAGCATTGCTGGAAGAACAGCGTGAAGAGACGCGGCTGATTATTGAAGAGCTGTTGGATGATGGCAGTGACCCTGACGCGCTCTATACCATCGAACACCATCTCTCCTGCGACAGCTTCGACGCACTGGAGAAAGCAGCGGTGGAAGCGTTTAAAATGGGTTACGAAGTGACCGAGCCGGAAGAGCTGGAGCTGGAAGACGGCAGCAAGGTCATGTGCTGTGACATTCTTAGCGAAGCGGCGCTGAATGCTGAGCTGATTGACGCGCAGGTTGAGCAGTTGGTCGATCTGGCTGGCAAGTACAACGTGGATTACGACGGCTGGGGCACCTACTTTGAAGATCCGGATGCCGAAGATGAAGACGAAGACGGCGAGTACATCGACGAAGAGGATGATGGCACCCGCCATTGATCGTGGCTGAACGGCCACGGGCGGAATTTTTCCGCCCGTGTCGATGGAATGCCTTCCGTCCCGTTTCCTTCTCTGCCCTGAATTTAACTGCTTCCTCCTCTTTCTACGGATTGCCCGACTGTATGAATACCGATCTCCTCCTCGCTCCTGTTCACGCCTTTCTGCATTGCCGCACGCCTCAGGCGTGGATCGTTGAGGCGAGCAAGCCGGAAAACCTGCCATTACTGCTCACGGATCACCTGGTCTGCGAGCTGAAAGCGGCTCAGACAGCCATGTGGCTGATCCGTAAATACGTGGCTGATAAAGAGAGTGGCGATACACTGCTGGCCTGGCTGAAACCCTGGGAGCAATTTATTCACAGTGAGAATGCCGATCTGGCTTTTCTGGAGCAGCATAAGGGATTATCGAAAGCGGTGATCGGCCGCGCTGACGTTGAGTATGGCGACACGCTGGTGGACAAAATGGTGCTGCTGATCAAAGAGGAGCTGCATCACTTTTATCAGGTACTGGAGATTATGCAGGCACGTAACATCCCTTATATCAAAATTACCGCCAGCCGCTATGCTAAAGGGCTACTGCGTGAGGTGACCACCCACGAGCCGCAAACGCTGGTGGATAAGCTGATCTGTGGTGCCTACATTGAGGCTCGTTCCTGTGAGCGTTTTGCCAGCCTCGCTCCCTGTCTGGATGATCAGCTGGCGACATTTTACGTCTCGCTGCTGCGTTCCGAGGCCCGCCACTATCAGGACTACCTGGCTTTAGCCGCACAGGTTGCTGCGGGGGATATTGCCCCTCGGGTAAGGAAAATTGGCGAGACAGAAGCGAAACTGATCATGGAGCCGGATAATGAGCTGCGCTTTCACAGCGGCGTCCCGGCGTGGTGAGCAGGTCAGTGAAATGAATGGAATTTATTTAACGAGTCCATTTTATTTTTATTAAAAAGAGTAACGCTTAACCTTCCCATTAACATCAATTCTATTTTCTGTGCTGATTGAATTTAATTTGCGCAGCGGATCACAATTGTCAGATTTGGCTTTTGTTCCTGAATCTGCATTGTGTATATTCCCGGCAGAACATCAGGATTGTTACCTCGGGCAAAACCTGATCCACAAAGTCCAGTTATCTGACTGAGCTTTGTGGATCAGGTTTTTTTTTTGCCTTGCTGTTTTTTTACAGGGAATATTCAATGAAAAACAAGATTATTTCATTCATTACGCTCTCGATATTATTTTCAGCAGTGCCCGCCTGGGCGAGCAGCTTATACAATACTGAACCTCCGGAAGTGAATACCTTTTTTAATAACACTCATCTGGATCTGACCCTGCGTAATCACTGGAAATACCTGAAGGAAAATGAGGCACAGCCTACCACGGTGCACAATGCCTGGGGCCAGGCGGCAACTGTAAATCTGCAATCAGGTTATCTGTGGGATGTGATTGGTTTTGATGCGACTTACACCCGGGCTGTCCGACTGGGGGCGAGTGATTATTTCTCGACTCGCGGCCTGCTGTATAACCAGGGCAAGGGTATGGATAAAAAAAATGCCCACGGCTTCAGTAAATTCGGCCAGCGCTATGTCAAGGTGAAGCTGGGGGATAAAACGCTGGGAATGGAGGCGAAAGGGGGCTGGCAGGAGCTGAAAAACTTCGGTGTTTTGACAGTCACCAACCGTTTGTCGCGTAACAGTTACTCCGGCTACAGCGGTACCGTTAACTGGCAGGATCTCAGGGTTGATGCGGCTTACGTAACGCGGGCTATCCGCCATGACTCGCCGGAAAATCTGCATCTGCAAACAAATGACAAACGAGATATTGAGTCAGTCTTAACCAGCGGCGTGACTTACAGGGGCCAGAAGGGCCAGTTCGTTTATGGTTATGGTGAGGCAAAAGAGTATCTCCGCAGGCAGCTGATTGAAGCGAGTTATCAGCTGGTTCCTGCATGGCGTTTATCTTCGCAGATCTACGGCAGCCAGGCGCTGGATAATTACAAAACCATGGCGGCGAGTAAAAGAGAGTTTGATCACCATGCCTGGCATTACGTCGGGGAAGCCCGCTGGCAGAATAATGGCTGGACACAACGGATGGCACTGGCCTGGACAACAGCGGCGAAGAAAAATGCCGTGGGTTATTACGCTCGTCCCATTACCAAAAATACCCGGGGACGGTTTAATGCCATGACCTCGGCCGGTAAAGATTATATGCGTGATAAAGAGCTGGCGCTCGCCTCTTACACCGAATATGAAATTACCAAAGGATTAGCCAGCGGAATTCAGTTTAACTACGGACAATTTAATTATAAAAATAATACCGTTCGTTCCGGAGAAGTGACCTGGCTTAATCGCTGGCAGCCTTCCCATCCCAGCCTGAAAACCCTTTCTGTTGCTGCTCAGATTGGCTATGGCTGGTCGTATAAAAACAGTAAAGAGACGCCGCTGTTGAATGCGGAAGGAAAATATATGCGTTCGCCCAGCCTCTCATCCGAGGTGAGCATTGATTATAAATTTGGCCTGTTCAATTAAAAAGGATCTGAAAATGAAAGGTAAAGTAAAAGGCGTGTTGTTGCTGATTCTGGCGCTGTTCAGCTTCAGCGAGTGTTTTGCAGCAGATGTGACTATCTATCTGACGCGTCATGGCAAAACAATGTTTAACACCGTGCAGCGGGCGCAGGGCTGGAGCGACACGCCTTTAACCCCGGCAGGCGTGGACGTGGCGCAGAAACTGGGGCACGGGCTGCAGTCGGTGAAATTTATCGCTGCCTGGTCCAGTGATTCCGGCAGGGCAAGGGAAACCGCCCAGCTGGTGATGCAGGGCTGGAAGACGCCGCTGCCGCTGAAGGAGAGCAAAGGGCTGCGTGAAGTTGGTTTCGGGCTCTATGAAGGGGATCTGGATCGCAATATGTGGGGAGCGGCCGCGAAACAGGCGGGCTATCCGTCAGAAGCGGCGCTGATGAAAGACTTTGCTGAACGCAGGATCCGCATCGATAAAATGATTGAAGCGATTAAAGGTGCGGAAGCTCAGGGGACGGAAGTGTTAAAAGGCATCCACTCTACCGGGGCCGCCGAAAGTTATCAGCAGGTGGCGACACGCATCACCCACAGCATCACTGATATTGCCCGGCAGGCTCAGCAGCAGGGCGGGGGTAACGTACTGGTGGTGTCACACGGTATGGCGATCATGGTGCTGCTGAAAGAGCTGGGAGATACCACGCTTAACCAACAACTGGGCAATGCCAGCGTGACCAAAATCCGCTACACCGCGGCGGGACAGTTTGTGATCGAATCGATTGGTGACCTGAGCTACGTACAGAGCGGCTCATAGCGTCCGCAGCATCGTCACTTCGCAGTCCACGTGCCCGGTGCACCCCATCGGGCCATCGATATGCTTAAAGCCCAGATGTTCATACAGGCGGATGGCGCGGGTCAGTGAAGCGGTGGTCTCAAGGTAGCAGCGTTTGAATCCACGCTCGCGGGCGAAATCCATCGCCTGCATCGCCAGCTCTCTCGCCATCCCCATGCCACGGATCGCAGGCATAAAGTACATCTTCTGCAGCTCGCAGATATCTTCTTCGCTGCACAGCAGCGGGGCCACGCCGCCACCGCCCACGATTGCCCCATCCAGCTCCACCACCCAGTATGCACTGTCTGGTTCGCTGTACAGTTCGAACAGCCGGTCGAGGTTGGGATCGGCGACGGTGAAGCCTTTATCCGCGGTCAGGCCAAACTCGGCGGAAACCTCGCGGATCACTCTGGCAATATGCGGGTTATCAGCGAACTGGAGCGGGCGAACCCGCAGGGAGGTTTCTGAGGTATTTGTCATAGCTGTGCCGTTTTAGTCTGCCTGAAAAGCAGTGTAATAACATTGTGCGCGTGGTGATGCAATCTTCCACTGCCCGGGGCATTGTCAGTCGTATTCCGTTAATAAAAAAAGGCCCGGCGAGAAGCTCTCTGCCGGGCCTTATTGCGGGGGGCTTACTGCTTACAGTGCGGCAATAACCGCCTGTTGTTCAATCAGTTTCACCTTCGCCTGTTCAAACCCGGTCATGCGCTCGCGCTCTTTCGCCACGACGGCAACAGGCGCGCGGGAAACAAAACCTTCGTTGGACAGTTTGCTTTCGATCTTTCCGATTTCCACTTCCAGCTTCGCCACTTCCTTCGCCAGACGCTCCAGCTCGGCAGATTTATCCACCAGGTCGGCCATCGGGATCAGCAGCTCGGCACCGTCGATAATCTTGGTGACAGAAACCGGACCTTTGTCGTCGGCAGCCAGACAGGTGATGCTCTCCAGACGGGCCAGCGATTTGAGGAAGCTGTGGTTGTCGTTCACGCGACGCACCACTTCCGCGCTCGCGCCACGCAGCAGCATATCCAGCGGTTTGGCAGGGGAGAGATTCATCTCCGCACGGATGTTACGTACGGCAACGATAGCTTGCTTCAGCCATTCGGTGTCGTTGAGTGCGGCATCATCCACCTTCGCAGCTTCATAAGCGGGCATCGGCTGTAGCATGATGGTGTCGTCAGTGATGCCTTTCAGTCCCTTAACGCGCTGCCAGATGGTTTCCGTGATAAATGGTATGATCGGATGCGCCAGGCGCAGCAGAGCTTCCAGCACGTCTACCAGCGTGTTGCGCGTGCCGCGCAGCTCCGCTTCTGACCCGCCGTTCATCACTGGTTTGGCCAGCTCCAGGTACCAGTCGCAGAACTGGTTCCAGGTGAACTCATACAGAATATTGGCGGCAATATCAAAACGATAGCTGTCCAGCGCGTCACGGTAGGCTTTCACCGTCTGGTTAAACTCGGCACGGATCCAGCGATCGGCCAGTGACAGCACCCTTTCACCGCCGTTCTGACCGCAATCCTGGTCTTCGGTGTTCATCAGCACAAAGCGGCTGGCGTTCCACAGCTTGTTACAGAAGTTGCGGTAACCTTCCAGGCGCTTCATGTCCCAGTTGATGTCGCGCCCGGTGGAGGCCAGCGCCGCCAGCGTGAAGCGCAGGGCATCGGTGCCATGCGGCTCAATACCGTTCGGGAACTGCTTCTCGGTACGCTTACGGATTTTCTCTGCCAGCTGCGGCTGCATCATGTTGCCCGTGCGTTTTTCCAGCAGGGCTTCCAGCGAAATACCGTCAACCATGTCCAGCGGATCGATGACGTTACCTTTCGATTTTGACATTTTCTGCCCTTCCTCATCGCGGATCAGACCGGTCATATAGACGGTCTTGAACGGCACCTGAGGCTTGCCGTCTTCATCTTTGATAAAGTGCATGGTCAGCATGATCATGCGGGCAATCCAGAAGAAGATGATGTCGAAACCGCTGACCAGCACGCTGGTCGGGTGGAAGGTGCTCAGGTCCGGCGTCTTTTCTGGCCAGCCCAGCGTGGAGAAGGTCCACAGGCCGGAGGAGAACCAGGTGTCCAGCACGTCTTCGTCCTGATTCAGCACCACACTGGCAGCCAGATTATTCTCGGCACGCACTTCTGCTTCGGTACGGCCTACGTAGACGTTGCCTTCGTCATCATACCAGGCCGGGATGCGGTGACCCCACCACAGCTGGCGGGAGATACACCAGTCCTGAATATCACGCATCCAGGAGAAGTACATATTTTCGTACTGCTTCGGTACAAACTGGATATCGCCCTGTTCGACAGCCTCCACCGCCACTTTGGCCAGCGGAGCGGTACGCACGTACCACTGGTCGGTCAGCATCGGCTCGATAACCACGCCGCCACGATCGCCGTAAGGCACGGTCAGGTCGTGTGGCTTGACTTCTTCCAGCAGGCCCAGTGCATCTACCGCGGCCACGATGGCTTTACGCGCAGCGAAACGCTCCAGATTCTGGAACTCCGCCGGGATTGCCGCATCATAGACGTCAGACTCTTCGCCGTTGCAGTCATATACCTGCGCCGTATCACGGATATCACCGTCAAAGGTCAGAATGTTGATCATGGGCAGTTTGTGACGGCGACCAACTTCATAGTCGTTAAAGTCGTGCGCCGGAGTGATTTTCACGCAGCCGGTGCCCTTCTCCATATCCGCGTGTTCATCGCTGACGATGGGAATGCGACGGTCAACAAAAGGCAGAACAACGAACTTGCCAATCAGGTCTTTGTAACGCGGGTCTTCCGGGTTGACGGCGACGCCGGTATCACCGAGCACGGTTTCCGGACGGGTGGTCGCCACCACCAGATAATCTTTGCCATCGGCTGTTTTCGCGCCGTCGGCCAGCGGATAGCGAATGTGCCACATTGAGCCTTTAGACTCGCGGTTCTCCACTTCCAGATCGGAGATAGCGGTGCGCAGTTTTGGATCCCAGTTCACCAGGCGCTTGCCACGGTAAATCAGGTTCTCTTTGTACAGGCGTACAAACACTTCTTTTACCGCATTGGAGAGGCCTTCATCCATGGTGAAGCGCTCACGCTCCCAGTCCACGGAGTTGCCCAGACGACGCATCTGACGGGTAATGGTGCCGCCGGATTCCGCTTTCCACTGCCAGATTTTTTCGATAAACGCATCGCGGCCATAGTCCTTGCGCGTTTTGCCTTCCTCCGCGGCGATTTTGCGTTCGACCACCATTTGGGTGGCGATACCCGCATGGTCAGTCCCGGCCTGCCACAGGGTGTTTTTCCCCTGCATGCGCTGGTAACGGATCAGGGTGTCCATGATGGTCTGCTGGAAGGCGTGACCCATATGCAAGCTGCCGGTGACGTTCGGCGGCGGGATCATGATGCAGAAGCTTTCCTGGCTGGTGTCGCCATTTGGCTTGAAGTAGCCCTGCTGTTCCCAGTGCTCGTAAAGCGGCTGCTCGATATCTTGCGGGTTATATGTCTTTTCCATGTCTGCTATGTCGTTGGGGGCGTCGGCGTTGCCGTATTCAAGTGGAATCCAACGCTGCGATACGCTTTGTAGCGGTCGCGCGCCAGCTGTTTCAAAGATTCTTCATAAGGCACGAAGTCTATCACTTCATGGAAAGCGGTGGCAAAATCTGCAAATTGCGGCAGCAGGCTAATCAGCAAATCCCGCGGGGCATTGCCTCTGCGCTGCGGCCAGGCCAGCTCTACCGGAGCACCGTATTTCGGCCCTTCACCGGCCAGGTTGTGTGGCACAAAGGCACTGGCAGGTCGTTGCCATAAGGCTTCATCCAGGCGGACAGCCTGCGCTTCGTCTTCGCAGGCTATCAGCACTCGTTTCCCCTCGCGCCAGCGCGCTTCTGCCAGATCGCAAACCAGCGCCTCAAGGGCGCTGATCCCGTCTACCGGTGTGTCGGTTTCCAGCAGATAGAAGGTGGCGTTTTTCATTGGTTAATCGTCGCCGTTCAGACCGGCACGGTTCAGCAGGAACTGTGACAGCAAGGCAACCGGACGACCGGTGGCACCTTTGGCCTTGCCGGAGCGCCAGGCGGTACCGGCAATATCCAGATGCGCCCAGTTGTACTTACGGGTGAAGCGCGCCAGGAAGCAGGCTGCGGTAATTGCCCCGCCAGGACGGCCGCCAATGTTCGCCATATCGGCAAAATTGGAATCCAGCTGATCCTGATACTCATCCGCCATTGGCAGACGCCACGCGCGGTCACCCGCCTGCTCAGACGCGCCAATCAGCTCGTGTGCCAGTGGGTTATGGTTCGACATCAGTCCGCTGATGTGATGGCCCAGCGCAATCACGCAGGCGCCGGTCAGGGTGGCAATATCAATCACCACTTCCGGATCGAAGCGCTCAACGTAGGTCAGGGCATCGCACAGCACCAGACGGCCTTCCGCATCGGTATTCAGTACTTCAACGGTCTGGCCGGACATGGTGGTCAGCACATCGCCGGGACGGTAAGCGCGGCCACCCGGCATATTTTCACAGCCCGCCAGCACGCCAACCACGTTCAGCGGCAGGTTCAGCTCGGCCACCATACGCATGACACCATAGACAGAAGCAGCCCCGCACATGTCGTATTTCATCTCGTCCATGGCTTCGCCTGGTTTGAGAGAGATGCCACCAGTGTCAAAAGTCACGCCTTTGCCGACCAGCACGACAGGCTTGCTCTCGGCGTCCGGGTTGCCTTTATATTCAATCACCGACATCAGCGACTCATTCTGCGAGCCCTGGCCGACGGCGAGATAGGCATTCATGCCCAGCTCTTTCATCTGCTGCTCGCCAATCACGCGGGTGGTGATGTTCTTGCTATACGCATCCGCCAGCTGACGCGCCTGAGAAGCCAGATAAGCGGCGTTACAGATGTTTGGCGGCATATTACCCAGATCTTTCGCGGCTTTTACCCCTGCGGCCACGGCCAGACCGTGCTGGATAGCACGTTCACCGCTGGTCAGTTCACGGCGGGTCGGCACGTTGAACACCATTTTACGCAGCGGGCGACGCGGTTCGATTTTGTTGCTTTTCAGCTGATCGAAGCTGTAAAGGGTCTCTTTTGAGGTTTCCACGGCCTGGCGAACTTTCCAGTAAGTGTTACGACCTTTTACATGGAGCTCGGTCAGGAAGCACACCGCTTCCATTGAGCCAGTATCATTAAGGGTGTTGATGGTTTTCTGAATGACCTGCTTATACTGGCGCTCATCCAGCTCACGCTCTTTTCCACATCCGATGAGCAAAATACGCTCAGAAAGGATATTTGGCACATGATGCAGCAGCAAAGTCTGCCCGACCTTGCCTTCCAGTTCGCCGCGGCGCAACAGGGCGCTGATGTAGCCATCGCTGATTTTATCGAGCTGTTCAGCAATCGGTGACAGCCTGCGCGGTTCAAACACGCCAACCACGATACAGGCACTGCGCTGTTTTTCCGGGCTACCGCTTTTTACACTGAACTCCATGCACTCTCCTGAATCTTAAAGACAACGGCGCTTGCTGCGGCTAGAATGTAGCGCTTGTTGGCCGCATAATGCCGGGGCAACACGCCGTTAGCGTAACGATAACGGGCGTCAGATTTCGTTTCGGTGATGTCCTGAAACAGGGATTAAAAATTTTTTTGCATCACCAGAACGCGATTGTTGTCATACTATTTTAGCTATGACGAGGGCCATTGATGAGAAAAAATGGCGTATAAGCGATGAAACTAGCGATTTTCCTGCAAAAAGACAAGTTTTCACAGGCGTACTCAGCGTGATCATCATTAGATATCTGGTTAGGGAAACGCTCAAAAGCCAGCTGGCAATCCTCTTTATCCTGCTACTGATCTTCTTTTGTCAGAAGTTAGTCAGGATTTTAGGTGCCGCGGCGGATGGCGAAATTCCAACAAATTTAGTACTGACATTATTGGGCCTGGGCGTTTCAGAGATGGCGCAGCTCATTCTGCCGCTCAGCCTGTTTTTGGCGATTTTGATGACTCTCGGCCGTCTCTATACCGAGAGTGAAATCACCGTGATGCATGCCTGCGGCTTAAGTAAAGCCGTGCTGGTGAAAGCCGCGATGGTGCTGATGCTGTTCACTGCCGTGGTGGCGGCGGCCAACGTCGCCTGGCTGGGGCCGTGGTCGGCGCGTTACCAGAATGAGGTGACGAAAAACGCCAAGGCTAACCCGGGCGCTGCGGCGCTGGCGGCGGGGCAGTTCCAGCAGTCTGGCGACGGTCAGTCGGTAATGTTTATTGAAAACGTCAAGGGCAACAATTTCGGCAATGTCTTCCTGGCGCAGCTGCGGCCGAAGGGCAATGCCCGTCCGTCGGTGGTGCTGGCAGATAAAGGCCACATGGCCCAGCGTGTGGACGGTTCTCAGGTAGTGACCCTGGACAAGGGCACCCGCTTTGAAGGCACGGCGATGCTGCGCGACTTCCGGATTACCGATTTCGAGAACTATCAGGCGATTATCGGCCATCAGGAAGTGGTGCTGGACCCGAACGACGCTGAACAGATGAATTTCAGTACGCTGATGCACTCCAAGAAGCCGGACTTTGTCAGCGAGCTGCACTGGCGCTTGACGCTGGTCTTCTCGGTGCTGGTGATGGCGCTGATGGTTGTGCCGCTGAGCGTGGTGAACCCGCGTCAGGGCCGTGTGCTGTCGATGCTGCCCGCCATGCTGCTCTATCTGGTCTTCTTCCTGCTGCAAAGCTCGCTGCGCTCCAGCGGCTCGAAGGGGCGTCTCGATCCGGCTGTCTGGATGTGGGTGGTGAACATGGGGTATCTGGCGCTGGCGGTGATGCTTAACTTGTGGGATACGGTGCCGATGAGGCGTATTCGCGCCCGCTTTACACGCGGAGGATCCGTCTGATGTTTGGCGTACTCGACAGATACATCGGTAAAACCATCTTTAACACCATTATGGCGACGTTGTTCATGCTGGTGTCGCTGTCCGGCATTATCAAGTTTGTCGACCAGCTGCGTAAAACCGGCCAGGGCGACTACACCGCGCTGGGCGCAGGGTTGTACACCGTCCTGAGCGTGCCGAAAGATATCGAGATCTTCTTCCCGATGGCAGCGCTGTTAGGTGCGCTGCTGGGGCTGGGAACTCTGGCACAGCGCAGCGAGCTGGTGGTGATGCAGGCTTCCGGCTTCACCCGTATGCAGATTGCGGCCTCGGTGATGAAAACCGCAATCCCGCTGGTGCTGTTGACTATGGCCATCGGCGAGTTTGTGGCGCCGCAGGGTGAACAGATGGCGCGTAACTATCGTGCTCAGCAGCTGGTGGGCGGGTCTCTGCTCTCCACACAGAACGGCTTATGGGCAAAAGACGGCGATAACTTTATCTTTATCGAGCGGCTGAAAGACAATAACGAGCTGGGCGGTATCAGCATCTACAGCTTCAATAAAGAGCGCCGTTTGCAGTCGGTCCGTTATGCCGCCTCGGCAACGTACAATGCTGCCCGGAAAGAGTGGGATTTGTCAGAGGTGGATCAGTCTGACCTGACCAATCCTGAGCAGGTTTCTGGCAGCCAGACGCTGACCGGCGAGTGGAAAACCACGCTGACGCCAGACAAGCTGGGCGTGGTGGCGCTGGATCCGGACGCGCTGTCAATCAGCGGCCTGTATAACTACACCAAATATCTCAAGCAGAGTGGACAGGTTTCTGGTCGCTATCAGCTGAATATGTGGAGCAAAATCTTCCAGCCGCTGTCGGTGGCGGTGATGATGCTGATGGCATTGTCGTTTATCTTCGGGCCGCTGCGCAGCGTGTCGATGGGGATGAGGGTGGTGACCGGGATTAGCTTTGGCTTCCTGTTCTACGTGCTTGACCAGATCTTTGGTCCGTTGAGCCTGGTGTATAACATTCCGCCGGTGCTGGGGGCGCTTCTGCCAAGCGCTGCCTTCTTTGCCATCAGCGTGTATATGCTGCTGAAGCGGCGGTAAACTCAGCCTGGTCGCCATCACTGGCGACCCTGCAGATGTCTGACAGGGTGTTAAAGGGGCGTAGTCATGCGCGCCGGATATCTGTACGGCAATTTACCTGACAGCAAAAGACCCCGCCAGATGGCGGGGTCTTTGTTTTTACAGGATGTTCATCAGAAGGGGTAGTTAATGCCTGCGATGCCGCTGTAGTCGGTGCGGAAGGTGCCGCCAGAGCTGCTTCTGGCTTTCACCTCCAGCGACCATTAATACGTCAGGACAGGCTATCCCGCTCGGGTCCACTCGATCAGTGCAGGAAGCTGAGAAAACAGATACAAAATCAGGCCGATAACGCCGCCCACCACCGTGCCGTTGATGCGGATGCGTTGCAGATCTTTACCTATATTCAGCTCTACCTGATGCGACATATCCCGTGCATCCCAGCTTTTCACCGTATCGCTGATATGACGACTGAGGAAAGCTGAGAACTCCGGCGCGGCGCGGGTGGCGGCTTCCTCCATATGCTGGTTCAGCGATGCCCGTAGCTGCGTGTCCTGCATCAGCGTTTCCCCCAGCCACAGCCCGGCCGCACTGACCCTGGCGTGCAGCACCGAGTCTGGCTTATCCAGATCCTCTTTTAACCAGTGGCGCAGATCGCCCCACAGCTGGCTGATATAGGTGTTCAGCGCTTCATCCTGCTTAAGATAATCTTTGATCTCTTCCGCCTTCAGCTGCATTTCTGGATCTTCCCGCAGTCTGCCGATCAGCCGCTGTACCGCGCGGTTAAAGCCCTGCCGCAGCTCGTGCGTGCCATCCTGCTCAATGTCGTTAAGGATGGACTTCACCGCATTCGCTGCCAGTTCGGCGCTCTTGTCACCGACCCATTCGGTTGGCAACATTTTCTCTTTAATCGGATGCTCGCGCTTCAGCCAGCGCATCACCTGCTGGGCGATAAACTCGTGGGTGCCAGGTTTATTCACCAGCTGCAGCAGCTGGCTGATGGCATCATCCAGCAGCGCCTGATGACGGTTGTTTTTGGTCAGGCTCTCCAGCACCATCGCCGCCGACTGCGAGAGATCGACCTTATCGATGGCTTTGTGAATGGCGCGACGCATAAAGGCCTGGATGCGCTGGTCATCGGCCAGATCCAGAAAGCCACGAACGATCTTCAGCAGATAGCGGCTGAACTTTGCCGCATTGTTCGGCATGATCAGCCAGTTAGCGATGATCTGTGCCGGATCGTGGCGGCGGATCAGCGTCAGCAGCGATTCGGTGTTAAGGAATTTATCCTGAACGAACAGCGCCAGGTTATCGGCGATGCGATCCTTGTTGCGGGGAATGATCGCCGTATGGCGGCCAACCAACGGAATTGGCACGCGACGAAACAGGGCGCTGACCGCAAACCAGTCGGCCAGCGCGCCAACCATCGAGGCTTCTGAGACGGCCTTCAGGCCGTTAACCCAGATACTGGAGGGAAACCACAGGGGGTAAAGTACGGTGGCAATAAACAGTGCCGCCGCGCCGCAAAGCAGCAGCAGCGGCAGGCGTTTAGCCTTCATAAGTTCTGTTTCTTTATCCATCCTGTCAGTGTAGCTCCTTCAGTCGGGCCTGTGATCACCGGGTTAGCGCTTGCGGCCGCCCATAATGCTGCCGAGCACGCCACGGATAATCTGGTTAGTGATCTGCCGGGCTGCGCTTTTTGCCACGCTCTGTACCACTCCGTCGCGCTTGCCGCCGCGAGGCCCGGTGGTCCCAAACAGGATATCCTTCAACCCGCCAAGAATACCGTCATCCACCGCGACTTTATCGCCTTTAACCGGCGGCGCGTTGGCCTCTTCAGCGGCTCCCTGCAAGCCTTTGCTCAGCTTTTCAAAGGCGGATTCGCGATCCACTGCCTCTTCATACTTGCCGGAGAGCGGAGAGTGGTTGATCAGGCCGTTTCGTTCGTCGTCCGTTACCGGCCCCATGCGCGAGCCGGGCGCAATCACCATGGCACGCTGCACCACTGACGGGCTGCCTTTCTCATCGAGGAAGGAGATCAGCGCTTCGCCGGTACCCAGTTCCTGTATGGCGGTGACGGTATCGAAAGCCGGATTGGCCCGCATGGTTTGCGCCGCCACTTTCACCGCTTTCTGATCCTTCGGCGTGAAGGCGCGTAGCGCATGCTGAACGCGGTTACCCAACTGGCCAAGCACTGAGTCAGGGATATCGGCGGGATTTTGCGAGACAAAGTAAACGCCGACGGCTTTGGAACGGATCAGGCGGATAACCTGCTCGATTTTATCCAGCAGGACCTGGGGCGCGTCGCTGAACAGCAGGTGCGCTTCATCAAAGAAGAACACCAGTTTCGGCTTCTCCAGATCGCCCGCTTCCGGCAGGTGCTCATACAGCTCGGAGAGCATCCACAGCAGGCTGGTGGCATAGAGCGTCGGCGACTGGTAGAGCTTCTCCGCCGCAAGGATATTGATCACCCCTTTGCCGTCGCTGTCGGTACGCATCCAGTCTTTAATGTCGAGCATGGGTTCGCCAAAGAAATACCCGGCCCCTTGCTGCTCCAGCGACAGCAGACCGCGCTGGATAGCCCCGACCGAGGCGCTGCTGATATTGCCGTACTGGGTCTGGAAGGATTTGGCGTTGTCGCCGATATACTGCGTCATGGCGCGCAGATCTTTGAAGTCCAGCAGCAGCAGGCCCTGGTCGTCGGCCACGCGGAAGATAATCTGCAGCACGCCGCTCTGCACGTCATTCAGGTTCAGCAGGCGCGACAACAGCAGCGGACCCAGGTCCGAAACGGTGGCGCGAACAGGATGGCCTTTTTCACCGAAGATGTCCCACAGCACCACCGGGTTGCCCTGCGGCGACCAGCCGGTGACACCAATTTTCGCCAGCCGGGCCTGCAGCTTCTCTGATGAAGCGCCTTGTTTGGCTATGCCGGTCAGATCGCCTTTCACATCGGCCATAAATACCGGCACGCCGACCGCTGAAAAGCTTTCTGCCAGCTTCTGCAGCGTGACGGTTTTGCCGGTCCCGGTGGCACCGGTAATCAGGCCGTGACGGTTGGCCATTCCAGGCAGGAGGTGCAGCGCGATGTCGGGGGTCTGGGCAATCAGCAGCGGCTCGGTCATGTGTCTTATCCCTGTCGGTCGGTGAAAAATTCAGTCGAAAACATCCTGCAAGATTAGCAGTCTCAGGCTTCGCTCCGTGAGGCAGTGTTACCATTTTCAGAATGCTGTGGCTATGTTATCCCGAATACTTAACGGGAGGCGAGAAAATGGATGCAACGGTTTTATCGGTCATCACCATTGGTGGCGCAATGGTACTGGGTGCAATCAGCCCCGGTCCAAGCTTTATTCTGGTGGCGCGCACGGCGCTGGCCTCCTCACGGCGGGCTGGCATGGGGGCGGCGCTGGGCATGGGCGCTGGCTCGGTCATTATTTCATTGATTGCCCTGATGGGACTGCACACGTTGCTGGCGGCAGTGCCCTGGCTATGGCTGATCCTGAAAACCGGCGGGGGTCTTTACCTGCTGTGGATGGCCTTCAGGATGTTCCGGGGGGCCAGAGAGCCGCTGCATGTCAGTACCGATGCCGGCGCAGGTCAACGTTTCGGCCGTGCATTTCTCACCGCATTTGCGACACAACTGAGTAACCCAAAAACAGCGATAGTCTTTGCCGGTATTTTCGCCGCACTGTTGCCCGCCCGTATCACACCGATGATGTATGTTGCACTGCCGGCTGTCTCTCTGCTGGTGGACGGTCTTTGGTATGCCTTTGTCGCTTACGCGCTCTCTTCAAGCGGGCCGCGTAATACCTATCTGCGCTACAAAGCGACTTTCGACCGAATAGGAGGAAGTGTCATGGCGTTACTGGGCATCAGGTTGATCGTGAAATAAAGGGACGCGCCTGAGCAATAAAAACGAGCCACTGTGGCAGTGGCTCGCGGGAAGGACGGTGAGGGGACAGCCTCGCCATTCAGAGAGGACAGTTAAGAGATGAACTGTTTGCCCTGTTTCAGGACCAGGTCACAGGCTTTGGTCTTGACCTTTTTGCCCAGCGCGGTATCGCCCAGGCTCTTCAGGTTCACCTGCTGGTTATTGCCGGTGTTCAGCAACCCCATCACACCCTGTTTGTAATCGGTTGTTTCCTGTGCCTTCTGCGTATCGGCGAGGCCCAGCTTGCTCATCAGCTGATCTTTGATCGAGTCGGCATTGTTATCGACCACGTTGTTCTGCACGCAGTACTGCAACACCCCGGCGGCATTGGTCATGCTGTTAGAGCTGAGCGACTGATTGCCACCGTTCAGCAGTCCAGTCAGCGCGCTCATTGAGTTGCCGGTCTGGGCGGTAGAAGCGGTTCCGGAATTATTGCTGAGCGAATTGGCCGCGCTGCTCAGCTGATCCTGCCAGCTGGCCGCAGAGGCCGCGCCTGCGAACAGGCAAGAAGAAACCGTTAAAGCCAAAATCATTTTGGAGGCTGCTTTCATTTTTATCCCTTTTCTAAGTTATCCGGCACAGCGCACTCCTGTGCACCGCGCGCCGATCTCCACACTCCGACTGCGTGATAGCGGGGGAGTTCCATTGCGTGACAGTCAGAAGGTGTGAGTTTGGGATTAATCCGAGCGGGAAGGCCTCTGTGTTCTCTCTTTTAACAAGCCTTCCGCAGACGAGGAGTCAGGGAGCGGCATGCAGGGAAAGGGCACGTTATAAATCTCTTCCGCGCCGGAGAACTGAACAAAATGGATATCAAGAGAACATTCCGGTGCGCTGATTTTCCTCTCCCGCAACGCCATCTGCATAATGCGTTCGATATATTTGGGGAGCACCTCACCATTACCGGCGTCCACGACCCAGGATTTACCCGGCTCAATAAGCTGGTGGTCGCGATCCGACCTGAGGTAATAAGTTGCCACTCCACCCTTTTTCAGCCTGCTGTTGAGTTCGATACCGGTGAGCACCGCAGCACGGTTGCCCGAGTTCGAGAGCATCAGGCTGATTTTGTAATCATCGCCGCCAATCACCGAAAAATGCAGATCGGCGGTTTGCGCCTGGAAGAGCGAGTAGACGGAGGGCACGGCCCAGATGGAGAGCAGCGTCAGGACAAAAGCGGCCACCGTCGAACCCAGGCCAAGGAAGCGTCGCCAGTCCTGATGACTGCTGCAATGGTGACATTTCACCGCGCCGTCAGGAATGGGCTGTTTGCATTCCCGGCACACCCTGGCAGAAACCGTATGAGGACAGGCGTCAGACAAAAGAAGCTCTCCGATGAAACATGTGGGTAATGAAGACAGGTCGATCAGGCAATAAGGATAATGGATGCATGGCGACGGAGCTACCGATCAGCAGGGAGATTCCGGGGATTTTCCGCAATGGCTGACGAGACAGGTGACGTTTTTTTCAGCACTCGCACCACCGCCAGCGGATAGGGGTTGCGGAAACAGGGGGTAACGGTATAATCCCCAACGTTTTCCGCATACCCTTCAGTGCCGAAGTGGCGAAATCGGTAGACGCAGTTGATTCAAAATCAACCGTAGAAATACGTGCCGGTTCGAGTCCGGCCTTCGGCACCAGTATCCTGTCCGTCCCCGTCCGGGGAAGTCCAAAAAAACCTTAAAAATCATTGTGTAGGGTGATTTTATCATCCGGCATCGTCCGAGCAGATCCGTTGCAATCCAGACCCCGCTGGGGGCATAATTGGGGGCATCCCCACTTCGATAAGAAATGTGCCCCCAAAATGAAGCTGAATGCCCGCCAGGTCGACACTGCAAAGCCTAAAGAAAAAACCTATAAAATGGCTGATGGTGGCGGTTTGTATCTTGAGGTCACGACCAAAGGATCAAAGTACTGGCGTATGAAGTACCGACGGCCAGCCGACAAAAAAGAAGACCGGCTTGCCTTTGGCGTCTGGCCGACAGTAACGCTTGCTGAGGCCCGTGCTAAGCGTGATGAAGCTAAAAAGATGTTAGGGCAGGGGATTGACCCCAAAGCTGAACAGAAAGAAGCCCAGGCTGAAAATGCGGGGGCTTACACTTTTGAAACGATCGCCCGCGAATGGCATACCAGTAACAAGCGCTGGAGTGATGACCATCGTTCACGGATCCTGCGTTACCTCGAACTGTATATTTTTCCTCATATTGGTTTGGCAGACATACGTAAGCTGAAAACCAGCCAGCTGTTAGCACCCATTAAGGCCGTTGATGCAAGTGGCAGGCATGATGTCGCTCAGCGCCTTCAGCAGCGTGTTACGGCGATAATGCGCTATGCCGTGCAGAACGATTACATTGAGTCTAATCCTGCTGTTGATATGGCCGGTGCACTTTCTACGGTCAAGGCCCGTCATTACCCCGCATTACCCTTCAGCCGTTTTCCTGAGTTTCTTGCGCGCCTTGCCGCATACCGTGGGCGTATCATGACGCGCATAGCCGTCGAGCTTTCATTACTGACTTTTGTCCGCTCCAGTGAGATGCGCTTTGCCAGGTGGGATGAATTCGATTTTGAAAGGGCCTTGTGGCGGGTTCCTGCACAACGCAAAGAGATAGAGGGAGTTCGTTACTCTCACCGTGGTATGAAAATGAAAGAGGAGCATCTTGTACCGCTAAGCCGTCAGGTTTTAGCCCTCCTGGAAAAGTTGAAGCAATTAAGCGGTGACAACGAGAGACTTTTTCCCGGCGATCACGATCCCAAAAAAGTCATGAGCGAAAATACGGTTAACAATGCCCTGCGTGCTATGGGATATGACACGAAGACCGAAGTTTGCGGGCATGGCTTCAGGACAATGGCACGAGGCGCGCTGGGTGAGTCAGGATTGTGGAGTGATGATGCAATTGAGCGGCAGTTGAGCCACTCTGAGCGTAATAACGTACGCGCTGCTTACATTCATACATCTGAGCACCTGGATGAACGTAGATTGATGGTGCAATGGTGGGGAGATTTTCTTAAAGCTAATGAAGGTGCTGCTATCAGCCCCTATGATTTCGCTAGAAAAAAAATGAATAGTTAGTTACTGTAACTCGCTAAGGTCCTTCGTAAAAAAAACGATAATTTAATAAAATATTCTGAGTGCCGCAGCAGCGTATCAAGGTCTATTTGGCACTACAAATGGCGATTTACAGGAGTGAGTTGTGGCTGAAAATAGAGGTTCCAATACAAATAATAGAAATTTAGCGTTATGTGATGAAGTTAATGGACTTTGCCCAAAGTGTAATAAAGCACTTTTGAAAAAAACAAAAAAATCATTGGTTAAAGTTTATGAGATTGCGCACATATATCCTCACTCTCCGCATCCATATGAATTTACTCTGTTAAAAGATGAGACGCGATTAACTGATGATGCTGAAGATATTGGGAATTTAATTGCACTATGTAAGGATTGCCATAAGGTTTTTGATAACCCACGCACAGTAGAAGGTTATCGAGAAATGTGTAAGTTGAAAAAAGTATCCTCTCAAAATGCTCTAATTAAAAACAGCTTATCTACTTTTCACTTGACGGACGATATTAATTATCTTATTGGAAAGCTTTCAGAGTTATCAGTTAGTTCCAGTGTTAAGCTTGAGTTCGACGCAAAGACAATCGAAACTAAGTTGCCTAATGAAAAAGAATTCCTCCTTAAATTCAAAGTTCAAGGGTACGTTAATTATTTCTATCATGATATTTTTAGGCTATTTAAAGAAGTTGAGCAGTTAAAGCCCGGAACATCAGAGTTAATTTTCACAGAAGTGAAGGTTCATTATTTGAGCCTAAGGCGGGACGGCGTCGAAAAAGAAAAAATATTTGAGTCATTAGTTGAATGGGTTCATCTTACTTGTGACTCTAAAAATAGGATAGCATCCGAAACACTTATTTCTTTTTTTATTCAGAATTGTGAGGTGTTCTGATGATAGTTCCAAATAAAAGTATTCCGCTTCAAGATTCTATTATTTATAAAATGCTTGCTGTGCTCGAAGAAAGCTTCGATATCATTGATTTGATTGATTTATATGATAGGCTTTCAGCTTCATTCCAAACCCTCGATGAGTTTGTATATTCTTTAGATGTTCTGTTTATTTTGGGTAAAATAGAATTGATTGAAGGTAGAAGGATTAAAAAATGCTGACATCAATATATTGCGATAAATTATCTCGTAGATTTTTAACTTTTAACGAAGGGCTGAATGCAATTCTTGGTCCGCGTAGTGGGGCTAACTCAATTGGGAAATCCTCAGTTCTTTATTTGATTGATTTCGTATTTGGTGGAACATCTTTTATTGAGAAATGTGCTGATGTAATAGATAGAAAAGGACATTTCAGTGTTTATGCTACGTTTCAATTTGATGAAGTTTGCTATAGATTTTCGAGAAATACTGAATCACCAAATGAAGTTTTATTTTGTGTCGAAAATGTTAATAAGTCTATAGAAGAGTTCAAGAAGTTCCTTTTCCAATCATATGGCTTTTCTGTTGGAGAACCTAGCTTCAGAGATCTTACCTCAAGATTCGTAAGAATCTGGAGAAAAGGAAATGAAGACCCAGAACATCCCCTGCATAGTGTTTCATCAGAGAAATACAATGACATGAAGGATTTTTTGATTAAAACCTTTGGTTTTTCTGATGTTTTCAAAGAAATGAATGATAGCAAGAAAAAACAGGATGCTTTGAAAAGTAGTATTGATGCAGCAATTAAACAAGGGGTTATTGTTAAGGCGGGAAAGCGTGAAGCTAAGGCATTGGAAAAGGAGTTGCATGAGATTGATGATAAAATAAATCTCATAAAAAATGATTTAACTGGATATATAAATAACATTGAGGATATTATCAATGAGAGGAATTTAGAGCTTGTTAAGGAAAAAAGCGAACTGCTCGAAACTAAGTCCTCTATTTTAAATAAAGTACTTAGGTTGAAAAATAATTTAAACTATACAAATCCAATTAATGAGAGGTATTTTTCTAAGTTGAAAGATTTCTTTCCTTCAATAAATTTTGAAAGGGTAAGAGAAGTTGAAGGGTTTCATTCTGGCATTGCTAAAATCTTAAAAGATAAAATTAAAGAAGAGATTAATTCTTTGCAGTTGCAACTTACTGAGGTTGACAATGCATTGAAAGAAAAGACTGATATCATAAATTTATCAGTAGGGGTTGTTGATAAACCAACCCAGGTTGTCACTGATATCCTCACGTTAACCGTTAGGAAAAAAGACATTGAAAGTATCGTTGCATATACAAAACTCAAAGAGAAAGTCGATGGTGATGTCAAAAGTATCAAGGAAAGCATAAATGATAAAATCAAAGAAGCCTTTGATTCAATTGAAGTATTGATTAATTCTGCTGTTGAGGTTTATTGTGAGAAAATATATCCAGAGGGGAAGCTTTATCCTAAGATTAAGTTAGGTGAGCGAAGCTATGTTTTTGAGCATTTTAATGACTCTGGTACAGGGAAATCATATTCTGATTTAATGGCATTGGACTTGGCTATGTTAAGTATTACATCTCTTCCTATTTTGATTGAAGACTCAATCATGTTTAAAAATATTGAATCTCAAACAAATGAAAAAATCATTGATGCCTTCTTAAAAAATCCTAAACAAATTTTCATTGCCATGGATCAGCTGAGCCTGTTAACAGAGAAGACCCGCTCTGCATTGAGGAAATCAAGTTTTATGCGCGTGAGTAGAAAAATCCCCGCCTTTGGTGAGCTATGGAATCTAAAAGGTTGAGTTTATCGCTTAATTCTAGCTCAATCCCCAGCGCGCAATGCTATCCCCGCCACGCCTGCCCGCTTTGTGTATCGTTTTTTATGCAGTTGCATGAACCGGGCTAAGCCGCGCAGGGCGTGGGCTGAAGGACTATCTGTAGTGCCGCATTCTGCATGCAAATCCATGCACTCTGTGCATGCATAGCTCTTTACAAACCGGGCTGGCCAGAAAAAGGGCGTTGAAAGGCGAAATGCGGACACAAAAAAGCCGCTGTTTTCAGCGGCCGTGGTTGTTAATGGAGTGTGCGGAAGGATGTACCGTAGCGCCCGATAGTCTGGCGTTCTTTTACCGGCTCCGGGGTGACTGCGGGTGCCGGTTCGGGCTGCGGAGGCGAGGTGATAACCTTCGTGATGCTCTCGCTGGTCTTGAACGAGCATGAGCAGTCAAGATTAGTGCACTGGTGATAGCGTTCCTTAACCTGTTCGGACATATAGCGGCTTGATTTGGCATGCGCCGGGCTTTTGCAGTACGGACAGTGCATCATTTGGCCTTGCCCTCTTTCAGGCGTTCGCGTTTTTCCTCCAGCGTTTCAGCCAGTCTTTGCCTGCTCATGGGACTTTGATACAGCTTCATATCCACGCCGGTCAGCGCCGGACGCCACAGGCCGATATTTTCCAGTACGGGGGCTTCCGTCAGCGCCTTCTCGGGCAGTGCGGCCGCCGCACGGGTCAGCGCATTACCAATCAGCTCCGCCACGATCTGCACATCGCTGCGCGAGTCGTCGTCACCGGGATTTACCTTCTCACGCTGTAGGCGCAGGCGGATGGCCCACAGCAGCGACGGACTGACGTTGCGCAGCGCCGACTGCCAGGCCGCATCGGCAAACTCATTAAAGGCTGCCCGGTGTGAATTGATGTACGACAGGCCGGTATTGCAGCCGCCAATCATTGCAACCTGCTTATCAATCTCCAGCTCTTCAATCAGGCCGGTAAACTCGTCGGCCAGTTCACGGCTGGCAATGCGCTGGCTGTGTTCCGCCTTCAGCTCATCGGTCAGGTTGCCGCGCAGGGTGCGAAAGCGCATGCGCCAGTTCGTTTCGGCTTCCTTTCCTGCCTCAATGGCCGCTTCACGCTCTTTCGTGCAGCGGGTAATGTCGGCGCAGATGGCGTTGTACTCTTTCATCTTCTCAAGGTGTGCGGTTCGGGCCAGCTCAAAGGCTGCCAGGGTGCCGCTCTTTTCCGGGGTGCTCATAGCTTTTCTCTCTCTGTAAAGGTTGTCGCTATTCTGTCGTTCACCACCGGACAAATCATTTCATTGCTGCCTGCCTGTCGCTCAGCAAACACTGCTGCGTGCCGGACTGATACCCCCACTGAGCTTTTAGTTTTATATAAAACTGTTCACTACTCTTCACCTTAAGAAAAAAGATAATAAATACAATAAGTAAAGTGGTGAACACTTGAGATTTAACTGTTCACCGGGTGTTCACCACTGTTCACCCGTTTTTTAAGCAGCCTTTTTCTGGCCAGCCTTTTAGAATGTTATTTCCTGTTAATTATTCAGTATTAACAGGCATAACTGACAGGAATTAACGTTTTGTAACTCTGCTCAGCTGTATCCATCAACATTCAACAATATTCAACAGCTGATTGGTTTTCATTCGATTTTTACTCACCGTTCAGCGGGCAGGGGTTTGTTTACACGGGCAAAAATATTCTCACAATAGGGGGTTACCAGCACACCACGACCGGAACCGGCCAGCGCCGCCCGGATACAGAATGAGGTAACACCATGCTTTCCACCGTTTCAACTTCAGTCCCGGCAACGCCGCCGCTGAACAACCTGCAATACCCCCGCGACCGCTTTATGCGCCTGCCGGAAGTTATCAGCACCTGTGGTCTGTCCCGCTCCACCATTTACGACCTGATTTGCCGCGAGCAGTTTCCGTCACAGATTTCTCTCGGCGGCAAGAACGTTGCCTGGCTGGCGTCAGAGATTGACGACTGGATGCAGGCCCGCATCGCGCAGCGTGCCGGAGGTGCGGCATGATTAAGCTCAACCTTGGCACCCGCAGCTACCCGCTCAGCCAGGAAGAGGCCGTGTACGTGGCCGAAAGCCTGCTTTCCGCCGCCGGTGGCAAAACCGCCACGCTGCCCGCGTTTAACAGCGGCCGTCACGGCCATATTTCCGTATTCGCCGAAAAGCCGATGCCTGCAAAGGGAAGTGAAGGCGCGCAAAGCGAGAACTTCCGATCAAATCCGCCCCAATCCGATCACGTCCTGACCGATTGCTGAGGAAAAAGGCCCGATGTTTAAAAAAAGGCTTTTTTCTGGCGAGCCGCCGGTATACAGTTTCCCCGCTGCCGCAAAATCGGCAGCCGGGCGTAGGAACCCGAGCTTAACCTTGGCGACACAGCACGCGCCACGCGTGTTTTTTTACGTCGTCGCCTCAGTGCGCCATTTTTTTGCGCAGCGGTTCTTATACCGTTGCGTCTGTAAAATAATGGTGGCTCAGGCGGGGCAGCCTCCGGGCTGGCCGGTTTCCAAGGTTGCCGGTATTCCTACCCCCGTCTGGGCTACCACCCTCGAGTGTAGGAACTCTGGTGGTAGCTTTTATAAGCTAACCCTGGAGTCTGCCACTATGGCCGCAACCCTCATTTCTGCACGCATGCAGTTCACCTTTCTTTTTGCCGCCGTTCGCCGTGCCGATACCGCCGCCCGTCCCTGCATGCTGCGCACCACCGCCGAAACCGAATCCGCTGCCCGCCGCCTGCTGGCACGCGATTACGTGCTGTCCTTTGCCGGTCGCCTGCCGCTGTGTGAGGTGGCCGCATGAATACCCTGTCAGCCCGTCATAACCAACACGCCATTTATCCCATTCCCCACGCCGATTTTCTGCGCCTTCAGCATGCCCACAGCGTCGGCGTGACCGTGCTCGATATGCTCGAAATTATCGAATGCTCCGGTAACCGCCAGGGCGGTCCCGATGGCAATGCGCTGGCGTCCGTGGTGGCGCTGCTTACCGACCAGCTGGGTAAAGTGGTCAACACCTGTGAATCCGTCATGCTCACCGATATGGAGGTCTCCGCCCGTGACAACTAATCATTCCTGCCTGCCCGTTGAGGTTCGCACCGCCGTTTACCGCCGCGCCGTTGCCCAGGGCTACCTGAGCGCCTGTGAACACTACGGCCTCACCGTTTCCGCCTCGCTTGACGAGGTGCAGATGACCATCGCTCTTGAGCTGGAAGGCTATTACGTGCGTAAGTACGGCCCGGAAAACGGTATGGACATGGCCTGCACCATGCTCAGCGAAATGGTACAGCCCGACGTTCTGGTGGCCGCGCCGCGACTGACGCGCATGGGTGAAACCATGATGGATGAACTGCTGTGTGGCCGCCTGGCCGCGTCCAAAACCACACTGCATTAAGGAGGCCGCATGAAACATATCGTCACCGACACCGTAAGCGCCGCCGCCGGTCACTGGCCTCAGCTGCTGCCCGCGCTGGGCATCAGCATTAACGCCGCCGGTCAGCACACGCCTTGCCCCGTCTGCGGCGGCAAAGACCGCTTCCGCTTTGACAACAAGGCCGGGCGCGGCACGTGGGTCTGCAACCAGTGCGGCGCTGGCGACGGGCTGGCGCTGGTTGAAAAGGCGCTGGACGTGAACACAAAGGAGGCCGCCTGCCGGGTGGCCGGGCTGATGGGTACGCTGCCGGTCAAGCTGATGCAGACATCCACAGAGAAAACTGATGAAGAGAAGGCGCGTGCGCGCCTTAACGCCGCAAAAGAGGCCGCGCGGCTTATTGCCGGTGCGACAGCGCACACGGGTAACGCCTACCTGACCGGCAAGGGGCTGGCTGACGTCAGCGCCCTGACGCTGACCACCGCAAAGCGCATCAGCGACACCACCTATCAGCCCGGTGACCTGCTGATACCGCTGACCGGCATTTCCGGCGAAGCGGTCAACGCCCAGCTGATTAACGCTGACGGCACCAAACGCATGCTGGCGGGCGGTCAGGTAAAGGAGGCATTCCACCGCCTGGGCGAACCGGGCGACACGCTCTGGCTGACCGAAGGCTACGCCACCGGCCTGACGGTGCACCGGCTTACCGGCCAGGCGGTTTACATCGCCTTAAGTGCCAACAACCTGCCCGCGCTTGCTGAGCGCCTGCATGCAGAATACCCGGAGGCGATGATACTGATTGCCGCTGATAACGACGAGAACGGCACCGGCCAGCTGCGCGCCGAAGCCGCCGCGAAGCGCTGCAACGGCAGGCCCGCACTGCCGCCCGTCACCGGCGACTGGAACGACGTGTTTCAGACTGAAGGGGAAATGACCACGCAGGCCATGCTCACCGCGTTCACGCAGCCGAAAGCGCTCAGCCCGTTTGAGTCGGTAAGCGAGGCCGACCTTAAGGCGATGAGCGCCAGCCAGAAGGCCGAGCTGCTGGCCGCGCACTACCTCAATACGCTGGCCGTGCCGGTTGTCGGTGAAGACCTCTGCCGCTACGAGGGCGGCGCGTGGCAGGTGCTGCCTTACCGCGTCCTCAGCCGCGAGATTGCCGCGCTGTTTCAGAAGGTGCGCGCGCCGTTCTCGGCAACCGGTATCGGCGGCATCGTGGACACGCTCAAGCTGATGGTGCCGCAGATGGGCGCACCGGCACGCCGGCTGATTGGCTTTCGCAACGGCGTTTTTGACACCGCGACCGGCACCTTCGGCCCGCATAAAAAAGAGAACTGGCTGCGCACCGTTAACAGCGTGAACTACACCACGCCGAAGGCGGGCGAGAATCTGGCGGACGACGCGCCATACTTCTGGCAGTGGCTGACGCGGGCGGCCGGGCGTAATGAGGCGAAGCAGGAGCGTATCCTCGCGGCGTTATTTATGGTGCTGGCAAACCGCTATGACTGGCAGCTGTTCCTTGAGGTCACCGGCCCCGGCGGCAGCGGGAAAAGCGTGATGGCGTCCATTGCCCGCCTGCTGGCCGGAGAGGACAACACCACGGCTGCGACCATCGACACGCTGGAATCATCAAGAGAACGTGCAAGCGTGGTTGGCTATTCGCTGATTATCCTGCCGGACCAGGAGAAGTGGAGCGGAGACGGCGCGGGCATTAAGGCGATTACCGGCGGCGACGCCGTGGCGATTGACCCGAAGTACCGTGACGCCTACTCAACTCACATCCCGGCGGTAATACTTGCGGTGAATAACAACCCGATGCGCTTCAGCGACCGCAGCGGCGGCGTGTCGCGTCGGCGGGTTATCCTGCCGTTTCCGGACGTGATACCGGCGAACGAACGTGACCCGCAGCTGCTGGACAAGATTGCCGGTGAGCTGGCGGTTATCGTGCGCCACCTGATGCAGCGCTTCACCCGTCCTGACGACGCCCGCGAACTGTTGCAGGCGCAGCAGTCGTCGGAGGAGGCGCTGGAAATCAAGCGCAGCGCCGACCTGTAAGTACACCTGTTTTAGTTCCAGGCACTTTTTGAGATTTCCGGTTTCTCCGCCATCAGCCGGTGTTCCTCCGGCGTCAGGTTATTCAGGGATTCATGAGGGCGCTCGCTGTTATATTCAGCCAGCCAGCGCTCTGTAATTTCCCGTGCTTCATTCAGCGTTCTGAACAGATAAAAATCCAGTATTTCTGTCCTGTACGTCCGGTTGAACCGTTCGATAAAGGCATTCTGCGTGGGCTTACCGGGCCTGATAAATTCCAGCATCACACCATGTTCTTCTGCCCATTGTGCCAGCGTCAGCGAGATCAGCTCCGGACCGTTATCCATCCGCATTTTCAGCGGATATCCGCGATTTGCCACGATCCTGTCCAGCACTCTCACGCCCGGTCGTACTCATAACCGCATCAGGTCTCCAAGGTGAACAGCCTCTGGTCGATGGAACAATGTAGGCAAGGGAAGTCGGCAAAATGGATCCGTAACTTCGGGAAAAGGATTGGCTCTGAGGGCTGGGCTCGGGGGTCCCAGTTCCGAACCCGTCGACTGTTGGCGGGCTGCTTGAGCTGCTAACGTGGCGAGAGCGGACCGCCTCGTGTCGGCCGGGGGACGGACTGGGAA
>JBNONK010000010.1:0-142296 GCA_050311775.1 Erwinia amylovora
CACGCGTYGGTTCATCCAGCATCAGAATTTCCGGCTGCGTTAATAACCAGCGGCCAATAATGACTTTCTGCTGGTTCCCACCGGATAAAGAACCAATCGAGGTTCTGTGCCCGGGCGTTTTTACCCGCATCGAATCGATCACCCATTGGGTGTCGCTCTTCATCCGGGTGTTATCCAGCAGGCCAACGCTGTTTTTATATTTACGGATATTTGAAATCAGCGAGTTAAAACCGATATCTAAAAAGGCATAGATCCCGGTAGCACGACGCTCTTCGGTCACCAGCGCAAAACCATGGTTGATCGSTTCATTAGCGCTGTGGTTGTTGATTTTTTTGCCGTGCAGTTTAATGGTGCCGCCAGACTTTTCGCGGATACCAAACAGGGTTTCCACAATGTCGGTACGCCTGGCGCCGACCAGCCCTGCCACCCCAAGGATTTCGCCCTTGCGCAGGTCGAATGAGATATCGCGGATCGACGGCTGGCGCAGCGATGTCAGGTTGCGCACTTCCAGAATGGTTTCGCCGGGAACGTTGGTTTTGTCCGGGAAACGCTGGCTGAGCGAACGGCCTACCATCATCGCAATGATCTTATCCATATCCAGCCCTTCCAGCGGCTGGGTGGCAATCCACTGACCGTCGCGCAGGACCGTAATTTCATCGCACAGCTGGAAAATCTCTTCCATTTTATGCGAGATATAGACGATGCCGCAGCCGCGATCTTTCAGCTTACGGATAATCGTGAACAGATGGTTGACTTCTTTTTCCGTCAATGAAGAGGTCGGTTCATCCATGATGACAATTTTGGCATCATAGGAAAACGCTTTGGCAATTTCGATCATCTGCATCTGCGAAACGGAGAGCGTAATGACTTTGTCCCGCGGATCGATATCGATATCCAGCTCATCAAAAATGGCTTTGGTATCGCGGTACATTTTATCCTGATCGACAAAAAAACCTTTGCGCGGATAACGTCCCAGCCACATGTTATCCATTACCGTGCGTTGTAATACCAGGTTTAATTCCTGATGCACCATGGAAACACCGTTTTCCAGTGCTTCTTTCGAACTTTTAAAATCGATTTCCTTGCCCAGGAATTCGATACTCCCCGTGTCTTTACTGTAAATGCCAAACAGACATTTTAATAACGTGGATTTGCCCGCGCCGTTCTCACCCATCAGGGCATGAACCGAATGAGGGCGGATTTTTAAATTCACGTTGTCTAACGCTTTAACGCCGGGAAATGATTTGCTGATGTTGGTCATTTCCAGCAGATATTCGCGCTGAGTTTGCACTTTATCACTGCCCATAATTCTACCTGGCTTCTCGTTACTTGAAACCGGACGCTGATGGCAGGTCCGGAAAAGGGCACAGCGGGAGGCTGCGCCCACACCGGTTATTTCGCGATCTGCGCCAGGTTGTCTTTATCCACTGGCACGTAGGCAATGCGGACAACTTTGCCGTCAAGTTTGTAGTTGGTGCCTTCGGTCGCGGGTTTCCCTGCGGCCAGGTTTTTCGCCATGTCGAAGGTTGCTTTCGCCTGGTTTTCCGCATCGTTCAGTACGGTACCGGCCATTGCACCGGATTTCACCAGCGCCAGCGCTTCTGGCAGGGCATCCACACCAAAGACCGGAACAGCAGATTTGTTATGTGCCTTCAGCGCTTCTACCGCCCCCATTGCCATCGCATCGTTATTGGCGATAACCACTTCGATCTTGTTGCCGTTAGGACCGGACAGCCACGCATCCATCTTGTCTTTCGCCTGAGCGGTGTCCCACATGGCGGTATCCAGATGCAGCTGCTGAGTTTTCAGCCCCTCTTTGTTCAGGGTGTCGATAACGTATTTGGTACGGGCTTCCGCATCCGGGTGGCCCGGCTCGCCTTTCAGCAGCACGAACTGGATCACGCCGTCTTTATTCAGGTCCCAGTTCGGGTTAGCTTTCCAGTGTTTTTCAATCAGTTCGCCCTGCTTCACGCCAGACTCTTTAGAATCCGTACCGACGTAATAGGCTTTATCGTAGCTGGCCAGCGCTTTCGCCGTCGGTTCTTTGTTGAAGAACACGACCGGGATGTCGTTGGCTTTCGCTTTGCTGATCACCACCGCAGCCGCAGCCGGGTCAACCAGGTTGATTGCCAGCGCCTTGACGCCCTTCGCCACCATCACGTCGACCTGGTCATTCTGGGTTGACTGGCTGTTCTGCGAATCGTTCATCAGCAGCTGAACGTCCGGGCTGTTTTTTGCTTCTTTCTCAATGTCTTTACGTACCATGGACATAAAGTTGTCATCGTATTTGTAAATAGTCACACCAATGCGGGTATCCGCTGCGTGAGCTGTTGCACCAAACATCATGCTGGCAACCAGGGCAGTGAGGGTGAAAGCCTTCTTATTCATGGTATCTCCGGTTTTTTGTAGGGTCGTACTCAGCGTCGCGCCATCATCGCGGGCGGGACACTCATTTCCGGCAAGGCAGTAAGGTTACGATAACGTTACGCAAAGCCGATTATTTGTTAAACAAAACCCGACTTCCCTGTACGGTACCGCTGTCCTGAATGCTGTGTAATGAACTGTTTCACGGCGCCTGAAACCTGCGAATCAAGGGGATTGATCCGCGTTACATAATGTTTCACCCCGGATAAGTGGCTGTCATCATAAGTAAGGCGATGTTAATTAACTGTGAATTTACTCACAAATTGAAAACGGTTACACCGCTGAATCGCTCGGGTTAGTGACGGGCTCCACACTTTGGCGTGAAGCGACCGAATGACGGCGAACCAGTGTCGGCATAAAACAGTGCTGAGCCGTCTCATCCAGCAGGTCTGCAGCCCCTTTCAGAGCCAATTCGGTGGCAAGTTTCGCCATAGAAATAATGGGATAACGCACGGTGGTGAGCTGAGGATCGGTGTAACGTGAAATCGGAATGTCATCAAAGCCAATCACCGATAAATGTTGTGGCACCGCAATGCCGTTGTCTTTCAGCGCAGCCAGCGCACCCGCAGCCATGCTGTCGTTATAGGCAAACACCGCCGTCAGGTGCAGGTTACGGCCCAACAGTTCGACCATCGCTGCTTCCCCGCCCTGCATATCCGGCTCGGCACTGGCCACCCAACTTTCCGGTGGCGTGACGCCCTGCTCTGCCAGCGCCTGTCGCCAGCCCATTCGCCGTTGATCCACGTCCTCAATCGGGTGGCTGGAACTGAGATAACCTATGCGCTGATGCCCCTGCTGCTGCAGCATTCTCGTCGCCATCACTGCACCGCTGACATTATCCAGGCACACGCAGCGATGGGCATAACCTGGCACCACGCGGTTGATTAACACCATTCCCGGCACCTGATCCATGAGCGAGGCAAGTTCGTCATCGGCCAGCGCCTTGGCGTGGACCACCAGCGCGTTGCAGCGCTGACGGATCAGCACCTCAATGGCGTGGCGCTCTTTGTCGGCCTGATGGTAGGAGTTATTGATAAGGACATGTTTTTGCATGCGTTGGGCGACGGTATCGACCGCCTTAACCAGCGCGCCAAAGAAGGGATCGGACACATCCATCACCACCACGCCAATAGTGTCGCTGACCTGTGAAGCCAGCGCCTGCGCGTTGGCATTGGGGCGGTAGCCCAGTGAGTCCACGATGCTCAGCACCCTGTCACGGGTTTCCTGCGTGACCGCGCTGCTGTTATTCAGCACGCGCGACACCGTTGCCACCGATACGCCAGCCTCCCGGGCCACATCGCGAATGGTGATCATGGTTGTTTACCAGAGGAAATTAGAATTTGCATAGCCGTTCCTGACCCAGTGTTTCTGGCGGCTATTCTGGCAGGGGCTGAAGCGGGGCTACGTGAATCTCGTCACACCGATGAAAACGGTTACATACAATTATGCAACATTTGTGACCGCCGTCATCCTCCGGGCGGGCTTTTTTCCAGCGGTGGTCCGCCACCCAGCACGGTCAGCTTACGCCAGAGCCATTCAACCGGCCCCCGACGGAAATAACGCAGCCACAGGAGCGAAAACAGGATGTTGATCAGCCAGACAGCGGGCACCACGGCCAGCAGCTGCAGCCGGTCAAGCTGATTGAACCAGCCCAGCCGGTTGAACAGCGTGGTACATAAAACCGTCTGCAGCAGATAGTTAGTCAGTGCCATACGCCCGACACAGCTGATGGCATGGGTGATTTTCAGGCGGGCAAGAGCAGGCCAGTAACCGAAGCATAGTGCGGCATAACCCACGGCCTGCAGCGGTGCGCCCAGCTCCGGCGGAAGCTGCAAAAAAAAGCCCGCCCAGCGGAAGTCCCAGCCCGTGACCCATTGCAGATAAATGCCGGGGATCTGGATCAGCCAGGCCGTACCAATCAGCATCAACGCAGTGCGGCGATAATGCGCCTGGCTAAAAGTGCCCCGCAGCCAGCCGCTGCGCATCAGCGCCGCCCCAATCATCATCAGTCCGGCCAGCTGCCAGCCATATTGCACCGCCAGCGAGATCAGGCCCGATGAAAACAGATCCAGCCGGTTGGTGACTGCTTCCCAGCCGCCGCGCGTTTTCCAGAATGTTTCGTACTGCACTTCGGCAAAATCAGGCAGCCACGAGCTGTTGGGCTGATGCCCTGAAGCCATACCCAGCACCAGCAGCGTACAGCTGCCGACGACATACAGCAGCACACCGGTATTGAACAGCTGACGGCTGGAGCCGACATCGCGGATCATCCGCCAGGCCACCAGCCCAATCAGGCCATAATCCAGCAGAATATCGCCATCCCACAGCAGGATGTTGTGAATAAAACCAAACAGTACCAGCCATGTCAGGCGCGCCTGCAGCCAGCGTTTGCCGCGCGGCAGCAGCATTTGCAATCCTGCCCCAAACAACAGGGCAAACAGCGCAAGGAATTTAATTTGGGCGAACAGATCGATAATCGCCCAGCTCCAGGCATCATGTAGCGAAGGCAGGCCGTGCCACGCGGGATTAAGATAGGCGGCGTGGGGCAGCCCAAAGGCAACAATATTCAGCAGCAGGATCCCCAGAATGGCGAGCCCCCGGATAAAATCCAGCGTGTGAATACGCGACATTCTGGGGTCCGGTTACGGTCAGCTGTGGCGGACTGCGCGCAGGAATTCCTGCCGTGTATTCTGGCTTGACTTGAACAACCCGCCCAGTGAGGTGGTGGTGGTTGCACTGGTCGCATCACGAATACCACGCGCTTTCACGCAATAGTGAACGGCATCAATCGAAACGGCCACGTTGTTCGTTCCGAGCAGCGTTTGCAGCGCCACCAGGATCTGCTGGGTGAGCCGTTCCTGAACCTGTGGGCGTGAGGAGAAGAACTGCACGATGCGGTTGATTTTCGACAGGCCAATCACTGTGTCTTTCGGAATATAAGCCACGGTGGCTTTACCGTCGATAATCACAAAGTGGTGCTCACAGGTACTGGTCAGGGTGATATCACGCACCGTCACCATCTCATCCACCTTCATCTTGTTTTCGATGACGGTGATTTTGGGAAAGTTGGCGTAATCCAGCCCCGAGAAGACTTCGTTGACGTACATTTTGGCGATGCGGTGCGGCGTTTCAGCCAGACTGTCATCTTCCAGATCGAGGTTAAGCAGTTGCATAATCTCGGTCATATGTCCGGCAATCAGATGCTTACGGGTTTCGTCATCCATGTCACGCGCAGGCGAGCGTAACGGGGTTTCCAGTCCACGGGCGAGCAGCGCGTCGTGAACAAGTGTGGCTTCCTGACTTAACGTAGCCATGGCGATGTCTTCTCCAGCTGGTGATACTCCGGCCCCGGACGGGACCGGCATAAATTCTGAGGCGGTATTTTGTTACACAATGCGCCGTTAATCCAGTGAATCAATTTAAACGGCTGTGAAACAGTTTCACCCAGCCGCCGGGTCACGCCGCCAGACCAGTACGCCAGCCATCAGCAAACCACCGCCTGCAACGTAGAGTGCCGGTTCCAGCTGGTGGGTTAACGTCGTGGAAATGGCGGACAGCATCGGCCCCACCAGCTGCCCGACGGCGTACCCTGTGGTCAGCAATCCGGCCATATAACGGGTATGCCGCGGTGCCAGCTCACGGGCATACTGCAGAGAGAGCTGCACCACACAAAGGAAGCCGCCGCCGATAAATATCGCCCCCAGAACCAGTCCACTGATGCCTGGTACCAGATCGGCACAGAACACGCCCAGTGCCTGGATCCACAGGGTGACAGCCAGCCGCATATTGGCGTGGCCTAAGTGCCGGGTGAGAATGCCCAGCCCGATACCGAGCACCGCTGCACCGCCGAAAATTGGCCAGACGAACTGCGAAAACGGGCTGCCGGGGAAACGTGACACTGCCAGCTGCGACAGGAACGTTGCGGGCAGGATGTAGCCAAACCCGGCGAGGCTGTAGCTCCAGACCAGCTTTTTCAGCCCGCGGGTCAATACCAGCGGTTCCGGCGCCACTTCCGGCCGGTGCAGCTCCCCTTTGCGCGGCAGATTACGTGCCACCAGCGTGACCAGGATCAGTGCCAGCACGCCGTAAGCACTCCATGCCCAGGCGGCGCTGACGCTTTGGGTGTGGAGTATCCACGCCAGCATTCCGCTGAGGAAAATCCCGGTGCCCGGCCCGGCAAACACCGCCGCACTCAGTCCGGGGCGACCCTGTTTATGGAGCTGCTCATTGCTCCAGGCGGCAATCAGCACCATGCCCCAGCCGTTGGCCCAGCCGATAAAGAAACGGATAATGCCGTGCAGCCAGGGACCGGACACACAGGCCGACAGCAGGGTCAGGATTACCGCCCCCCAAATTCCTGCCTGCAGGCGACGTTCCACATGGCGGGTCGCCCGCATCGCATCATAAGAACCGCACAGATAGCCCAGATAGTTAAATGCCGCCACCACCGCCGCGCTGGTCAGCGATAACTGATGCTCGCCAATCATCAGCGGCACCTGGGGGGTAAAGGCAAAACGCCCAATCCCCATTGCCACCACCAGCGAGATAAATGCGCTCAACGCCACGCGAAAAGCCATGTCCTTCTCCTTAACCTTGATGAGCGAAAACCGGCTTCAGTGCCGGGAAAGTCTTGCCAGTATCCTGCCGCAAGGTTACACTCACGAAAAGTGAATAATTATGACAAAGTTGCTTACGGTTAGAGAATAATGGATTTGACCCAGCTGAAAATGTTCTGTTCGGTGGCTGAAACGGGTTCGCTGGCACGTGCCGCGGAGCTGTTGCACCGCGTACCGTCCAATCTGACCACGCGTCTGCGCCAGCTGGAACAGGAGCTGGGCGCCGATCTGTTTATCCGCGAGAAGCAGCGTCTGCGACTTTCGCCGGTCGGCCATAATTTTCTCTGCTATGCCCAGCGTATTCTGGCCCTCAGTGAAGAAGCACTGAGTATGACGCACAGTGGCGAACCCGGCGGGAATTTTGCGCTGGGTTCGATGGAGAGCACGGCCGCCACCAGACTACCGGTGCTGCTGTCCGCCTATCACCAGCAATATCCGAACGTCACCCTGTCTTTAATCACCGGCACTTCGGGTGAAATTATCGAGCGCGTACGTGAGGGAACATTGTCAGCCGCGCTGGCCGACGGGCCAATTAACGTGAATGAGCTGAACAGCTGTAAAGCCTTTGACGAGCGGATGGTGCTGATCTCCAGCCTCAGTCATGCACCGATCCACCAGCCTGCGGATGCGGCCGGCGACACGCTTTTCGCCTTTAAGCCAAGCTGCTCCTATCGCCTGCGCTTTGAAAACTGGTTCCGCAGCGCGGGCGTGCAGCCCGGCACCTTTATGGAGATCCAGTCCTATCACGCCATGCTGGCCTGTGTGGCCAGCGGAGCCGGGCTGGCCCTGCTGCCGGAGTCGGTACTTGCACAGCTTCCGGCAACGGAGGGGATCCAGCGTCACGAAATTCCAGCTGACGTCGGCGAGACGGCGACCTTCCTGGTGTGGCGGCGCGATGCCTTTACACCCAATGTTGAAGCGCTGAAGTACATGATAATCAAACACATTGACGATGCCCCTGACCAGCAGGAAATTCGTCCATAATTAATCATCCTGTTTTTATAAAAGACCAGATCCTATTTTATGGAGAACTCTCAGATGCAAATGATTAAGACTCGTGCGGCTGTCGCCTGGGCGGCCGGTGAACCGTTGAAAATCGAAGAAGTCGATCTGATGCCACCGCAGAAAGGCGAAGTCCTGGTTCGTATCGTCGCCACTGGCGTATGCCATACCGATGCCTACACCCTCTCCGGTAAAGATCCTGAAGGTGTATTCCCGGCGATCCTCGGACACGAAGGCGGCGGTATCGTGGAGGCAGTGGGCGAAGGCGTTACCAGCGTGGCAGTTGGCGATCACGTCATCCCACTTTACACCCCGGAATGCGGCAAATGTAAATTCTGTCTGTCCGGTAAAACCAACCTCTGCCAGGCAATCCGCACCACGCAGGGCAAAGGTCTGATGCCGGACGGCACCACCCGCTTCTTTAAGGACGGCAAGCCAATCTTTCACTACATGGGCACCTCTACCTTCTCCGAATACACCGTCATCCCGGAAATCTCGCTGGCTAAAATCAGCCAGGAAGCGCCGCTGGAAGAAGTGTGTCTGCTGGGCTGTGGCGTCACCACTGGCATGGGTGCAGTGTTGAATACCGCCAAAGTAAAGGAAGGCGACACCGTGGCAATTTTTGGCCTGGGCGGCATTGGCCTGTCTGCCATCATTGGCGCGAAAATGGCGAAAGCCGGTCGCATCATCGGTATCGATCTCAACACCAGTAAGTACGATCTGGCCACTAAACTGGGTGCCACAGACCTGATCAACCCAAAAGATTTCGACAAACCGATTCAGGAAGTGATTGTGGAAATGACCGACGGCGGTGTGGACTTCTCTTTTGAGTGCATCGGCAACGTCAACGTGATGCGTTCCGCGCTGGAGTGCTGCCACAAAGGCTGGGGCGAATCAGTGATCATCGGCGTGGCCGGTGCAGGTGAAGAGATCGCAACCCGTCCGTTCCAGCTGGTCACCGGACGCGTGTGGCGCGGTTCAGCCTTTGGCGGCGTGAAAGGCCGTTCACAGCTGCCGGGCATTGTGCAGCGTTATATGGATGGGGAGTTCCAGCTGAACGATTTCATCACCCATACCCTGCCGCTGGAAGAAATTAATGAAGCCTTCGACCTGATGCATGAGGGTAAATCGATCCGTTCCGTGGTGCATTTCAACAAATAGTCAGGAGGATTGATGGCATCCACTCTGGAGCTACTGGAAGAACATCGTCTGTTTGGCGGCTGGCAGCAGCGCTATCGCCACCCGTCCACCACGCTGAATTGTGCCATGACCTTCAGCATTTTTCTGCCGGGACCCAGGCGTGATGCGCCGCCGCCGGTGCTGTTTTTCCTCGCCGGACTGACCTGCACCGACGAGAATTTCTCCACCAAATCCGGCGCACAGCGCGTGGCGGCGGAGCTGGGACTGGTGCTGGTGATGCCAGACACCAGCCCGCGTGGAGAAGGCGTGCCTGACGCTGATGGCTACGATCTCGGCCAGGGCGCAGGATTTTACCTGAATGCCACCGAGGCCCCGTGGGATCGGCATTTTCGCATGTACGATTATCTGAATGAGGAACTGCCCGCACTGATCGCCGGTAATTTCCACGTCAGCGGTCGTCAGGCAATCATGGGCCATTCGATGGGCGGTCACGGTGCCATTATGCTCGGCCTGCGTAATCCGCAGAAATTCTTTTCGATTTCTGCTTTTGCGCCAATCGTGAACCCGGCGGAGGTGCCGTGGGGACAGAAAGCCTTTACGGCTTATCTGGGCGAGGACAGCCAGGCGTGGTGCGAATATGACAGCTGCTGGCTGATGCGCCAGACAACGGCGAAAGTCCCGATGCTGATCGATCAGGGCGATACCGACCAGTTCCTCGCCGATCAGCTGCATCCCGAGCGGCTGGAAACGATCGCCAGTGAGAAAGGCTATCCGTTAACCGTGCGCATCCAGCCCGGTTACGATCACAGTTACTTTTTTATCGCCAGCCTGGTGGAAGACCATTTGCGCTTCCATGCTCAACATCTTCTGGCGTAAACGGTCTCTGAAAGAATAACGCTCCCATCACGGGAGCGTTTTTTTTAACAAAAATAGCTGAAAAAGGCGGGCGACAGAGTGGCTCGCCAGACCGGTATGACCCGCATTCATTACGGTGTTTTCTTTGTCAGTCCCTGGTGTGCATTTTCTCCGGCCAGCAGACCGGAGCGGTTTTGATCAGAAACTGCGGCTGACGTTAAGCATAAAGCCCTTGTCGCTAGCGCTATCCTCCTTCCACTGATAAGCATTGAGTCCCATGATGGTGTCCTGCTGACAGTTCACCCCTGCTACTACCTGGCCGCTGAAGCCATTGACTACCAAACCAGCAGGCTCCTCGCCGCTGATAACAGTGTGGCCATCCACGGCGGTGCCGGTGTTGTTTCCTTTAACGACCGCGCCCTTACCTCCCTCACTGACGCTATTATTACCGGTGACAGTATTAACGGTATTGTTACCGGTCATCAGCGGCACGGCGTGTTCCACGGCCCACTGTGATGGGCTCTTCCCGGCCGGGTATTTAACGGGCAGAGAAGCATATCCTGCAGGACTCAGCCTGGCAGGATCTGCCGGGCACGTGCAGGATACTGACGCAGGACTGGAAGTCATCAGTTTATCTGCCACGGCACCCTGACTGGTTGCCAGAGCAATACAAGTTAATAATGCTTTTATATTGGCCATGCCTTTTTTATTGTTCATTACATCATTCCCGTTTTTATTATTGGTAATAATTAACCCCGTGGCTGAGTACACGTAGCCGGAACCCACTCTGTTAAAAGCGTCAATTAGCAACAAAAAACATCCCAGGTGGCAGGCAACCCTGAGATTCAAAAAAATATCAGGGTCAGGTGCGAATCTGATTATACCTGTAAGGAAAGATTAATTTTTCGGGAAATAACTATTAAGTAAAGTTTAATAATAGAGAACAACCATTAAAGTTCTGCAATATCTTCAGTTTATAAACAGAATAATCACTCAGAGGGTCAAATTAAGACCACCTAAATCAAATCAGGCCATTACCACAGGCCGGGGCTGACCAGTAGTCAATAAAAACAAACATTAACTCAACATAAAAATTACCTGATGACTTTCCCTTTCCGGGATAATTTAAGTTAAGTTAAAATAAAACACCTGTCACCAGCTTCACTCTCACCTCAGCCTGATGTTCTGGTTAACCTGAAAGATAAGAAAAACGAAACGCTGTGAAACAACAGGCTGTAAAATGACCGTGGGAAATTTGAGTTAATATCCCAATTATAAAAAAGCCGTATCATAAAGATACGGCCTGAAAGTGTCGCTCTGATAGCAGGATATTGCCGGAAATAACTAAAATCCTCCTGCCAGATCAGAACGTATAATCCACCGCAGCAAAATAACGGCGACCATCTTCACTGTAACTGTAGCTGTCGCGACTCAGTTCCTTATCCGCCAGGTTCATCACCCCTGCCCGCAACCTGACGGCTTTGGTTGCCTGCCAGGATCCGCCGGTATTCCACAACACATAACCGCCCGGTGTCGCGCCATCGTTATTGAGAGTGCGGCGCTGACCAGAATAATTAGCCTGCAGATAGAATGACCAGTCAGGCAGCGGAGCCCAGTCCAGCGTACTGTTGGCGGTGTGCAGCGGCATTTGCTCAAGGGGTTTATTGCCACCGTTGCTCAGATTGCGGCCGTCGGTATAGGTGTAGTTCAGCGTGATTTTCCACTGATCAGTGAACGGGACTTTTACCTCAGTCTCCACCCCATTGATTCGCGCTTTATTCACATTGTAATAGCGGAATACCGGACGTCCGTTTTTGTCGAAGCCAACAAAGTTGCTGTATCCGGGCGCCAGCGAAGCGGAAGGAGTCCTTGAGATGGTGATCATGTCATCAACGTTGTTCTGGAAGGCGGTGATACTGCCGGTTATGCCGTCCAGCCATCCCTCGTCGCCCGCGTAGTAGATCCCCAGTTCAAAGCTTTCGCTGGTCTCCGGTTTCAGATCTTTACTGCCGACAATGGCACAACTGCCGCGGCAGGAGTTGGTCTGCCAGTCGGGACTGAGCTCCAGCAGTGAAGGCGCTTTAAAAGCATTGGCCCAGCCCCCTTTCAGCGTCACCGTGTCCGTTGCGCTGTAAACGAGATAGGCTCGCGGGCTCCAGTGATTACCGTATGTCTGGTGGTCATCCATACGGACGCCGGTCGTCAACGCCAGCGCATCAAAGATCCGCCATTCGTCTTCCACAAACAGTGCATACTGGCTGGCAGAGGTTTTGCCGCTGCCCTGCAGATTAACCGGATCTTCCAGTTTGTCGTGACGGGCTTCCCCGCCGAAAGTCAGCAACTGGTTCAGATCGGCCAGCGGCAGGATCAGCTTGCCGTCCAGCGAGTTATTTTTGGAAACAATGTTGTTGCCGCTGGTGTAGTTATCCACCCGATCGCCATAAAAGCGCAGCTCGGTGTTCCCCCAGTCCCAGCGACCATTATGGCCCAGCGAGTAGTTCTGCCGCTCCAGACGATTTTTATCCAGCGAGTCGGATGAACGGTCCTGGCGGTTGAAACCGTAGCCAAAAGTCATGTCCTGATTTTTGGTGGGCGTGAGGGAGAACTCTACGTTACCGTCACGGGTCGTGTAACCCTCAATCCCCGGCGTTAAGCCCGAAGCAGAGGTGGCAGAGGGCTGCTGACCGTCTTTTTCCCGCTTGCCCAGGCTCCCGTAGACTTTCACCCCCAGCAGATCGTCAATCAGCGGACCGCCAGTAAAGAAGTTGCCGTTATAGCTGTCGCCCCGATCGCGGTGCTCCTGCACGGTAGTATCCACACTGAAAGTGCCGTGCCAGGCTTTACCGACCTTGCGGGTGATGATATTCACCACGCCGCCCAGCGCATCCGAGCCATACAGCGAGGACATCGGGCCGCGCACCACTTCAATCCGCTCTATGGCATCTGCAGGGATCCAGTTAAGGTCAAAGTCGTTATGGCGGAAAACGGCATTGCGGGAATTCACGCGCTTGCCATCAATCAGGATCAGCGTATAGCTGCTGTCCAGACCGCGCAGGCTGATGCCTTTACGGTTGTCTCCTTCATTGGTCAACTGCACGCCGGGCACGTCGCGCAGCACATCGCGCAGGTTCTGTACCGGCTTGCGTTTGATCTCTTCAGCAGTGATGACGCTGATACTGGCAGGAGCGTCTTTGAGGTTCACTTCCGTGGCGGAAGCGGTGACCACCATGACATCGTCTTTCTCTTCCCGCTCGTCGGCAGCGACGGGGAAAATGAAGACCAGCGCGGACGCGCACAGCCCGTAACGTACGGCAGGGTTCAACCTGAACATGCTATTGTCCTTGAGGCGCATATAAACTATAAAAGTGTTTTCAATCCCTTTTGCTCACACTTAAATCACAGAGTAGCCCCTGTTAATTTCCGGATATTATTCCGGTGAATTACTCTTCACAGTTTGTTTTAAATTTATGCTGTTGATCGGGGTAACGGTTTACCCCGATCGGATTCAGAAGTCAGGCCCGGTCACAAGGCCGTCAATCAATACCTGCGGCGTGCCCTGTGAACAGCGCTCAATGCGCCCTTTCACGCCGTAGACTTTCGCCAGGCTTTCCGGGGTGATCACCTCTTCCGGCAGGCCGTCTGCTATCAGCTCGCCATTTTGCAGCATTAATACGTGCTCGCCATGGCGCAGAGCAATATTAATATCGTGCACCACCACTACGGTAATGATGTTGCGCTTGCGGGTTTCCCGGCGCACTAAATCCATCACGTGAAACTGATAATTTAAATCCAGGGCACTCAGCGGCTCGTCCAGCAATAACAGCTCAGGACGACGAATAAGCGACTGCGCCAGTCCAACCAGCTGCTTCTGCCCGCCAGAAAGCTGATCGAGGAAGCTCATGGCCAGATGGGCAATGCCCAGCCGGTCCAGCAGCGCCATCACTTCCGCTTCGCCCGAGGCGCTGCTGCGCCCACCGGAAGCACGCTGCGCCACAATGATCGATTCCAGCACGTGCAGATGGACACCGGCAGGCAGGGACTGCGGCAAATAAACCACCTTCTCCGCCCGGCGGGCAAACGGCAGTGCCATCAGCTCATTACCATTAAGCCACAGCTCGCCCTGCGCGCGGTTTAATCCGGCCAGCGAACGCAGCAGCGTGGATTTACCGCAGCCGTTTGGACCCAGCAGCACGGTAATTTTGCCCCGAGGCAGCAGCGGAACGTTGAGATTGCTGATGATTTTGCGTTTCGGGTATCCGGCATGAAAGCCACTGATTCTCAGGCCGTCCATCAGACATTCCCCCGGTGGCGCAGAATGATACTCAGGAAGAACGGCACGCCCACCAGCGAGGTGACGATGCCCACCGGAATGATCACACCCGGCACCAGGTTTTTAGAGACCACAGAAGCCAGCGACAGTACCAGCGCACCTGTCAGCGCACTGGCAGGCAGGTAGAAACGGTGATCTTCACCAAAGACCAGCCGAGCGATATGCGGAGCCACCAGGCCAATAAAGCCAATCGGGCCAACAAAGGCCACCGCCAGAGCGGACAGGATGCTGATACGCAGCAGCGTACCCAGCCGCAGACGACGCACATCGATTCCAAAGCTCACCGCGCGGTCTTCACCCAGACGCAGCGCGGTCAGCTTCCATGAACTCATCATCGAGAATGGCACCAAAATGGCAAAAGCCAGCGTCAGTACGCCCAGCTTTTGCCAGGAGGCGCGGGCCAAACTGCCCATGGTCCAGAACACCAGACCCTGCAGCGTATCTTCGCTGGCGATAAACTGCATCATCGAAACCAGTGCATTGAAGGTAAATACCAGCGCAATACCGAACAACACCACGCCAGAGCTGGCAACCCGGGTCCAGCGAGTCACGCCGTCCAGCATCAGGGCTGCGAACAGCGCAAAGAAAAAGGCGTTAGCCGAGATGAACCATTGATCCGGAATACCAGGGATCCCGATGCCCAGTACGATTGCCAGCGCCGCACCAAACGCCGCCGCTGAAGAAACACCCAGCGTGAACGGGCTGGCCAGCGGGTTATTCAGGATAGTCTGCATCTCTGCCCCGGCCAGGCCAAGCGCCAGCCCCACCACCACCGCCATCAGCGCGTAGGGTAAACGGATATCCCAGACAATGACGCGGGTTCCGGCATCCACGCTGTCCGGCGACAACAGCGTTTGCCACAGCGTGGAGAGGGACAGACCGGCCGGGCCAAGGGTGAAATCAAGCAGCAGCGAAGCAAAAATCGCCAGTACCAGCACGCCCATAATCAGCATACGGTGACGAAGCACCTGGTGATAACGGCCCATTACCTGGTGTTGCTCCTGGCTGGCGTATCGGCCTGTGTCGTGGGTCAAACTCATCGTCTTACCTGGAAAAAAAGGGGGAGAAGTCACGGCGGTAACATTAAAGCAAATGATAATAGTTATCAATAATATTTGTAAACGGTTATTACCATGAGCAGAATGGCAAAAGGCGCGGAAATCCGCGCCTTATAACCGTTAAGGGTTATTCCCCTTTAAACGTTGGAAACGCCATTTCGCTGTACTTCACGAAACGGGTCTTCCTGATCAGCTTATAGCCAAACCAGATTGCCAGGAACAACGGAATACCGATATAGGTCGCCGCCACGCCGTACCAGTCAATACGATCCGCGAGAAACGCCTGGTAGTTTTGCCCCAGCGTAATAATCAGGCACAGCACAAAGGCGAAAATCGGGCCCAGCGGGAAGAAACCCGAATGGTAAGGTAGATCCGCCACATTCAGGCCCTGCTTCACGTAGCCGCGACGGAAGCGATAGTGGCTGATAGCGATGCCCAGCCAGGCGATAAAGCCGGTCATCCCCGAGGTGTTGAGCAGCCACAGATAAACTTCCTGATTACCGAACATAGAGGTCAGGAAACAGAGAGCAGCCACCACAGTAGTGGCATAAAGCGCATTGCGCGGCACGCCGCCCTTGGACAGTTTTCCAAAAATACGTGGCGCTTTGCCTTCACGGGCCAGGGTAAACAACATCCGGGTGGAAGCGTACATTCCTGAGTTACCGGCAGACAGCACCGCCGTCAGGATCACCGCATTCATCACCGCCGCTGCAGAGAGCAGGCCAGCATGCTTAAAGACCAGCGTGAACGGGCTGACGCTGATGTCCTTCACGTCGTTACGCAACAGGCTTGGATCGGTATAAGGAATGATCAGGCTGATCACCAGGATTGCCAGCACGTAGAACAGCAGGATGCGCCAGAACACCTGACGCACCGAACGGGGGATGTTTTTAGCCGGATCCTCGGATTCACCCGCGGCAATACCGATCAGCTCGGTACCCTGGAAGGAGAAGCCGACGATCATCGCCACACCAATCATCGCTGAAAAGCCGCCGGCGAACGGGGCATCACCAATGTGCCAGTTTGCCCACCCGGCAACCTCCTGACCGCCGCGGAAAATGCCAACAATCATCATTACCCCGACCCCAATAAAGATCACCACGGTGACCACTTTGATCAGCGAGAACCAGTATTCCGCTTCGCCAAAGCCTTTTACCGAGATGTAGTTAAGCAGGAAGATCACGCAGAGGAACAGCGCACTCCAGATCCATCCTGGGGTATCCGGGAACCAGTAGGTCATCACCAGTTGTGAGGCGACCAGATCGACCGCGATAGTGACTGCCCAGTTGTACCAGTAGTTCCAGCCCAACGCGAAGCCAAAGCCCTCTTCCACGTAATTGGAGCCATAGGTGGAGAACGAACCTGAGACCGGCATAAAGGCGGCCAGCTCACCCAGGCTGGTCATCAGGAAGTACACCATCAGGCCGATCAGGGCGTAAGACAACAGTGCGCCACCCGGACCCGCCTGGGAAATCGTCGCCCCTGACGCGACAAATAAACCGGTTCCAATTGAACCCCCAATGGCGATCATCGTCAGATGACGCGCTTTTAACTCACGCCTTAAAGCAGGTTGTTGTGTTGTTGTTTTATCCTGAACCATCTTGAAATGCTGCACTCTGGCTAAAATGAGGCGCGATTGTAGCAAACTACCCTGACAGCGATAGTGATTCCGCCGCGTTATAAGATAGCTTCATGATCGGCGGCAAATTATTAGCCTGAGCGAGATTTTCCTCAGAAATATCCGGGGCAATCGGCTGACTGCCCCGACAAAGCTACTCGGTGCAGTAGCTCAGGAAGCGCAGCAACGCTTTGGAAAGATGCTTCTGGCGATGGTGAATACGGTACAGAGTCCGTCTGAGTTTTGGCAGGGGTAACGACACTTCCTTCAGCGTTCCCACCGTCAGTTGCTCTTCAATTACCCGGCGTGACAGGCAACTGATCCCCATGCCATGACGCACAGCATGTTTGATCGCTTCGGAGTTACCCAACTCCAGCGCGAGGTGAAACTGCGGCAGGTGTGACAGGAGCAAGTAGTCAACTATCTCGCGGGTACCTGATCCGTGTTCGCGCAGGATCCAGGGAGCCGCTGCCAGACTTTCCAGCGTAATCGGGTGGCGGAAAATGTCCGCATTTGGCGCGGCAAACACCACCAGCTCATCCTCCAGCCAGGGCTCGCTGATCACATCAGTCATGTGGCACGGCCCTTCTATCAGACCAATATCGACACGGAAATCGGCCACCGCATTAATCACGTCCTGACTGTTGCCCACACTGAGTTCCAACGGCAGGTCCGGGTAATCCCGCCGCCATCCGGCAATCATACCCGGTAGCAAATAGTTACCAATGGTGCTGCTGGCATACACCCGCAGCGCACCATTGTCTTCGCGGAACAGCTGTTCGATTTCCGTAGCCTGCTCCAGCAGCGCCACGGCGCGCGGATAAAGCAGACGGCCGTGCTCATTGACCACCAGCCGCTTGCCAACCCGATCAAAGAGCTGCACGCTCAGCTGGCCTTCCAGATCCGCCAGGGCGGCACTGACCGCTGATTGCGACAGAGCCAGCAGCTGAGAAGCCTGAGTGGTGGAGCCACTTTTCAGCACCTCAGTAAACACTTCAAGTTGTCGTAATGTAATGTGCAATTGCCCACCGCCAATATCACTTATTCTGGTTAATTATAAATATATAATCAATTTCTCTTTTAAGCCACAGCAACGCATCCTGTGCAGACTGAACAGGAGCACTGCTATGGTCGATCTGACAATTTCTCATCCCTATCACCATCCGTTTCGCTTTACTGCCGGGCTGCTACTGGCTCTGTTACTGGCGGTCTTTGCCACCTGGCTGGGCAAACAACCGGCCATCGCTGCGCTGGGCCTGAGTGCATTAACGCTCGCCATCCTCGCCGGTATTGTGGTCGGCAACACGCTCTATCCCCGTTTCGCCAATCGGTGCGATCCCGGCGTTATTCTGGCGAAGCAACGCCTGCTTCGCATCGGGATCGTCCTTTACGGCTTCCGGCTGACCTTTCAGCAAATCGCCGATGTCGGCCTGAGTGGCGTGCTGATTGATATCCTGACTCTCAGCTCCACTTTCCTTATGGCCTGCTGGCTGGGTCGCCGGGTTTTCGGCCTGGATCGCGAGACTGTCTGGCTTATTGGTGCAGGCAGCAGCATCTGTGGCGCCGCTGCGGTACTGGCAACCGAGCCGGTGCTCAAAGCTGAGGCCTCCAAAGTGACTGTCGCCATTGCTACCGTGGTGATTTTCGGCACGCTGGCGATCTTTATCTATCCCCTGCTCTGGGCACTGATCGGTCCGCATCTGCCTTTTGTTACCCTGAGCCAATGGGGCGTTTTCACCGGCTCTACCCTGCATGAGGTGGCGCAGGTCGTCGCCGCGGGTCACGCCGTCAGCCCGGAAACGGAAAACGCGGCGGTAATCACTAAAATGCTGCGCGTGATGATGCTGGCGCCTTTTCTTCTGATACTGAGTGCACGACTGAGAAACAGCCGGGCCGCTTCAGGCAGCGCACCCGGCAAAATGGCTTTTCCGTGGTTTGCCCTGATCTTTATCGGCGTGGCGCTGTTTAATTCTCTGCATCTGCTGCCGCCACCGCTGGTCAGTAGCCTTAACCAGTTGGACAACCTGCTGCTGGCGATGGCGATGGCCGCACTCGGCCTGACCACCCACCTCAGTTCGCTGAAAAAGGCAGGACTGAAGCCTGTCTTACTGGGGCTGGTCCTGTTTATCTGGCTGATCCTCGGCGGCGGCGCAATTAACCTCGGGATCCAGCATTTGATGACATGATTTCCCGCCGTTTCCGGTTATCATTGCCTGCATGATGATTTAGCCCCTTAACAGGAGAAACGGCATGAAATATATCGGTGCCCACGTCAGTGCTGCCGGCGGCGTGGATCAGGCGGTGCTGCGCGCACACGAACTTGAAGCAACCGCTTTTGCGCTTTTTACCAAAAATCAGCGCCAGTGGCGGGCTGCCGCGCTGACTGAGGAGGTGATTTCCGCCTTTCGCGCGGCCTGCGAAAAATACCACTACAGCTCCGCACAGATCCTGCCGCACGACAGTTATCTGATCAACCTGGGTCACCCGGTAGAGGAAGCGCTGGAGAAGTCGCGCGAAGCTTTTATTGATGAGCTGAGCCGCTGCCAGCAGCTGGGCCTCTCTCTGCTTAATTTCCATCCCGGCAGCCACCTGCATCAGATTGAGGAAGCGGAATGCCTGAAGCGTATCGCCGAATCGATCAATATCGCCCTGGATAAAACCGAAGGTGTGACTGCGGTGATTGAAAATACTGCCGGACAGGGCAGCAACCTTGGGTTCCGCTTTGAGCATCTGGCTGCCATTATTGACGGTGTCGAAGACAAATCGCGCGTTGGCGTCTGCATTGATACCTGCCACGCTTTTGCCGGAGGTTACGACCTGCGCAGCGAAGAAGCGTGCGTGAACACTTTTGCGGAATTTGAACGGATTGTCGGCTTTAAGTATCTGCGTGGCATGCACCTGAACGATGCTAAAAGTGAATTCGCCAGCCGCGTTGACCGTCATAACAGCCTGGGTGAGGGCAACATCGGCAAAACGGTGTTCAGCTGGATAATGAAAGACAGCCGCTTTGACGGCATCCCGATGATTCTGGAAACCACCAATCCGGATATCTGGAAGGATGAGATTGCCTGGCTGAAGTCAGAGCAGAACTGAGTTCCCCATCATCGTGGTGAGCACCTTTACAGGTGCTTTTTTTATTTCTCTTTCGTCCACAAAGGCTGTGTTCAACGATAATTTCGCCAGGTTGCTTAAATTATTTTTTACTGATCAGGATCAACATAAATTCACTTCCTCCTTCCCTGAAGAAATATTCCCTCGCAAGCGAGCTGGTTTATTACCGGTTTATCAGCCGCCCTTTATCATTGCTCCTGTTTTCATCCTGTAAAATCACATCACATTGATTTAAAGAGAGTTTATAAAGTGCTTACGTTTTCAGGCAAGGCCTCACTCCTCACGTTACTTCTTATCAGTGCCGGAGCTTGTGCGAGTGAATTAAATTTATATTCGATAAATACAGGTTCATTTGTTTACCATCTGACAGGTAACAAAGGTCAATATAATGAGAAATTTAATAATCAGTTCTATTCGGTTGAACGTAAATTTTCTGAGAATTCAAAATACAGTGTATTAGTCGGTACATTGAAAAACAGTTTCGACGATCGCTGCCTGTCACTGGCGATGAGAAGAGACTGGCAGTCCTGGGACTCTGGCTGGGTTTTCAAAGGGATATACGGCTATACCGGCGAGTTCTTTTTTGACGCGTTGAGCCATTGTGGCAACAGAGGGTCATATCACGGCTTTAAGAAAGCCACCGGCGTCGGTTTTTCCCCCTACCTGTATCATGGCATGCAGTACAATTTTACCCGTCAGGTCGGCGTTGAAGCCGGGATAATTTTTCCTTCGATCTTCGCCGCGAGCATGCAGTGGAGTTTCAGATGATGCCCAATGATAAGGGCAGGTACTGGGGTGATTTCGCAGACTGATTCCAGTCGCTCATCACCCTTGGTACCTGCCCTTTTGTCACGGGGTTAACCCGCGTATGGGTTTACTGCCGTAATCAGGCTTTCGCCAGCTCAGCTTCAGGACGTTTCAGAACCGCATAAGCCAGACCTGCCACTAACGTTCCCACAACAATCGCCATCAGGTAACCCAGTACCGGAGTGATTGCGCCAGGGATTAACAGCACGAACAGACCACCGTGCGGCGCCATCAGTTTGGCCCCTACCGCCATTGAGATAGCCCCCGTCAGCGCGCCACCAATGATGCAGCAAGGCAGTACACGCATCGGGTCACGGGCAGCGAACGGGATCGCCCCTTCAGAAATAAAGCACAGACCCAGAACCAGTGCCGCTTTACCGCCTTCCTGCTGACCTTTATTGAATTTCTTACGGGCAACCAGCGTAGCCAGCCCCATCGCCAGCGGAGGAACCATCCCTGCCGCCATGATGGCTGCCATCGGGGCGTAGGTCTGGGAACTCAACAGTCCAACCCCAAAGGCGTAAGCCACTTTGTTCACCGGACCACCCATGTCGGTACACATCATGCCACCGAGAATGGCGCCCAGCAGAACCGCATTCGCCGTGCCCATATTTGCCAGCCAGTGGGTCAGGCCTTCCATGATTTTCGCGACAGGCGTACCCACAACATAGATCATCAACAGGCCAGTGATCAGGCTGGCAACCAGCGGGATGATCAGGATCGGTTTCAATGCCTCCATACTTTGCGGCAGTTTCACCTTCGAACTGATCAGTTTGGCGGCATAACCGGCAATAAAACCGGCGATGATGCCGCCGAGGAAACCGGCGTTGATGCTGGTGGCGATCATCCCGCCAATCAGGCCCGGCGTCAGACCTGGGCGGTCTGCAATCGAGAAGGCAATAAAACCGGCCAGCACGGGTACCATCAGGGCGAAGGCGCTGCCGCCGCCAATCTGCATCAGCGCTGCAGCCAGCGTGCCCGGTTCTTTAAATGCGGTGATACCAAAGGCGAAGGAGAGCGCAATGCTCAGCCCGCCCGCCACCACCATTGGCAGCATATAAGACACCCCCGTCAGCAGGTGACGGTAAGCTCCGGCACTCTCTTTCTTCTCCTCCCCCTGGGCAGAGGAGTGGCTGCCGCCTTTCGGCTGGTACGGTTTGGCTTCTGCAACAGCTTTGTCCAGCTCCTGGGCGGTTTTCTTCAGCGCCAGCCCGGTTGAGGTACGGTACATCGGCTTACCGGCAAACTTTGCCAGGTCCACTTCAATGTCCGCTGCCACTATCACCAGATCGGCAGCCGCCACTTCTTCCGGCGTGATAGCATTGCCCGCGCCCACTGAGCCACGGGTTTCAACTTTCACCCACCAGCCGCGTTTTTTCGCTTCGGTATCGATAGCTTCTGCCGCCATAAAGGTGTGTGCCACACCAGTAGGACAGGCAGTGACCGCAACAATACGTTTTGGACCATTACCGGCTGCAGTTACCGGTGCCGCAGCAGCAGAAGCCGCCGGCGCATGCCAGGTTGTTGCGCCAGTCTGCGCCTGCTCAAGTACCGCTTCCGGCTGGCGCAGCAGCTGTTCGATGTCCGCCAGATAGATGGCTTTTCCGTCCAGGCTACTGTCGGCCGGGATCTGTTTCCCGGCAACAATAATCTGGTCAGCCTCAGCCAGGTTTTCCGTCAGCGTCAGCCCTTTCGCGGCCGCCGCCGCGGTAGTGATATTTTTTGCCAGATAGCCAGTGGCCAGCCCCAGCGAAGAATCAATTATCAGCAGCGTTTTCATTATGCTCTCCTGCTGTCAGTTAAAAGGTTGTAGGTCGACGCGCGCCATCATCGCGGCCAACTGGGTACGATCGGTAACGCCTACGTTGCTCTGGCTGACGGCCATGGCCGCCACTGCTGTTGCAAGACGCAGTGTGTGCTCGCTGGACTCGCGCATCAGCAGACCATAGATCAGCCCGCCAACCATGGAATCCCCGGCACCTACGGTGCTCACCACTTCACAAGCTGGTGGTTTGGCGATCCATTCGCCTGAAGCGTTCACCCACAGCGCACCTTCTGCACCCAGGGAGATCACCACGTGGGCGATTCCCTGCTCGCGCAGTGAATGAGCGGCTTCAATAACGTCCTGCAATGTCGGCAGTTTGCGTCCGGCCCAGATTTCCAGCTCGCGGCGGTTTGGTTTAACCAGCCACGGCGCGGCTTTCAGACCGGCCACCAGCGCCTCGCGGCTGCTGTCAAAAATGATGCACGGGCAGTGGGTGCGCAGCGCACTCATCCACTCGGTAAACGCATCCGGATCCACACCTGCAGGCAGGCTGCCGCTGACGCAGACCATGTCAAACTGGCCAAGCCAGCTCAGTGAATCCGTGGCGAAACGCTCCCAGTCCTGGGCGGTAACGTTAAAGCCGGAGAAATTCAGATCGGTTACTTCGCCGTCTTTCTCGGTCAGTTTAACGTTGATGCGGGTGCGCCCTTCAACCACCTGAAAACGGTTAGCAATGCCCAGTTCGCTGAACAGGTGCTGAAAGCCGTCCTGATTCTCTTTGCCCAGGAAGCCGCCAACGGTGACGTCGATACCCAGATCTTTCAGCACTTTGGCAACGTTAATCCCTTTCCCTGCAGCGTGCAGGCCGGTGGTTCTGACCAGGTTAACTTCGCCGCGCTCAATTTCCGGGGTGTAGCCTACCAGGTCATACGCCGGATTCAGCGTAATCGTTGCGACGCGTCTGCTCATGCTGCCCCCTCGCCGAGACCGGCAGCAATCGCTTCACCAATCGCATCCAGCGCGGCACGGGCATCTTCGCCGCTGGCGGTAAAGCGCAGGCGATGGCCTTTTTTCACGCCCAGCGCCACCACTTTCATCAGGCTGCGCCCATTGGCAGGCTTGCCGCTACCGTCAAGATTGGTGACGGTAACGTCACAGTTAAACTGTTTGATTACGCTGACCAGCGCGGTGCCCGGACGGGCATGCAGGCCATGCTCATTGCGGATGGTGAACTCTTCAGTCAGCACGTCAGCCTGCTCAGACACTTCGCTGGTCAGCAGCGCCAGGATCCCGGCAGCATCAGCACTCAGCAACCGGTCGGCTTTCTGTTTGTACAGCAGGTCGCTCAGGTAGTTCAGCACGTTCAGCGGCTGGTCGTCGGTCACGGCAACGGTCACCAGCAACGCCGCTTTCTCGCCGTCCACTTCGAAAGGGGCTGCGCTGCGGCTGACCGCCACCGCACTGCCGAGATTGCCTTCGGTGCTGTCACTCAGCCAGATGCCCTGCCCGAGGTTCAGCGGACGTGATGAAATCACCCGACTGACGAAGGTGGCATCCACCGCGCCTGCCTGCTGCAGACGCCCGGCATTGATCGCCTGCAGAGTCATCAGATCGCTGGCGGCCACGTCGGTGGCAATCAGTGAAGTATCAAATCTGAATTCAGTGCCCAGCTTTTCACCCATCAGCAAGCTGCGTAGCGTTTCCGCAGAATCGGTGGTTTTCAACTGCTCTGCCACGCTGTCATCGCTCAGCACGTGGGTAAGCTGGCGCAGCAGCGCAAGGTGTTCATCCGATTTCGCCGCGATGCCAATCACCACATACGCGGTCTGGTCGTCACCCCAGGCAATACCCTGTGGGAATTGATAAACCTGCACGCCGGTTTTTAAAACCAGATCGCGTGTGTCAGTAGTACCGTGCGGGATGGCAATGCCGTTACCCAGGTAGGTTGAGGTTTGCTGCTCGCGGGCCAGCATACCGTTGACGTACCCTTCTCCGACGTTACCGGCAGCAGTCAGTGCGGCAGCCACCTGGCGGATGGCATCTTCTTTCTCACCGGCGGTGGCACCGGGATGAATGGCGGACAGTTCAAGCTGGAACATAGTTCTCCTCTCTGCTGAATTTGAATCGTTTCAGCTAATTTGAGAAAAAAAGCGTTTTCTGTGATTTAAGGAGCTGAACAGAAGACGCTGAAACGTTTCAATGATTTTGGTCCCGTTGGCCCGATCGTGGCAAGTATTACCGTCAATGGTGTAGCAGATTTTTGAAGCCACGCACATTTTATCCACTCTTTCAGGAAAAGACGTTTTACCCACTGCATTTGCTGACGAAGTGCTGACAACCGTCAGTTACAAAAGACACCTTCAGCTTTGCGGCTTCAGCTACACAGGGAGAGGACTTTTCTGACTGAAGTCTGGAGCATGCCTGGGCAGAAAATGCGTTTTTCTGCTTATTTAAGACTTCTTATTTGAAACAGCTTTTTATAAAACATCTGCAGGCGTAAAATTCCGGCGTTTTTTCAAACAATGATGGTTTACCCGATGCAAACCCCCGTTGCCCGCGCACGCGTGCTGCCGGACAGCCAGTCGCTGGCTTTCCTGATTATCACTTTTATTTCCGGCCTTGCCGGTGCGTTGCAGACCCCGACCCTCAGCCTGTTTCTGTCGACTGATGTGCACGCCCGTCCTTTTATGGTTGGGCTGTTTTTCACCGTTAACGCGCTGGCAGGGATCCTGGTCAGCCAGCTGCTGGCCCGCTACTCCGATCGTCAGGGCGATCGTAAAACCCTGATCCTGGTCTGCTGTCTGGTCGGTGCCCTTGCCTCGCTGCTGTTTGCATGGAGCCGTAACTATTTTGTCCTGTTACTGCTGGGAGTACTGCTGTCCGCTTTCGGGACCACCGCCACGCCACAGATGTTTGCCCGTGCCCGTGAACACTCCGTTAAAAGTGGCCGCGACAGCGTCATGTTCACTTCAGTCATGAGAACGCAGATTTCGCTGGCATGGGTTATCGGGCCACCGCTGGCCTTTATGCTGGCGCTGGGGTATGGCTTCCGCACAATGTATCTCTGCGCCGCAATGGCCTTTGTCTTCAGCGCCACCATTGTCAGCTACATGCTGCCTTCCATGCGCAAAACGCAGGTTGCCACCACCGTGCCATTGCAGGCTCCGCGCCGTCACCGCCGGGACACGCTGAGGCTGTTCACTGGCTGCACATTAATGTGGGCCTGCAACGGGCTGTATCTGATTGCGATGCCCTTATATGTTGTCGGCACGCTGCATCTGCCGGAGAAACTGGCAGGAATGCTGATGGGAGTGGCGGCGGGGCTGGAGATCCCGGTAATGCTGGTGGCGGGGTTTTATGCGAGACGCTTTGGTAAACGCCCGATGATGCGGCTGTCAGCCATCGCAGGTCTGCTGTTTTATGGCTCAACGCTCTGTTTCACCAGCGAGATCCCGCTGCTGGCTATTCAGCTGCTGAACGCCCTCTTTATCGGCATTATGGCCGGGATCGGCATGATCTATTTTCAGGATTTGATGCCGGGCCAGGCGGGAGCTGCCACGACCCTGTTTACCAACTCCACCCGCATGGGCTGGATTATTGGTGGCTCGCTGGCTGGCGTGGTGGCAGAGATCTGGGGATATTCGGCGGTATTCTGGTTCGCCGTGGGAATGATGGTCCTGGCCGTGGGCTGCATCTGGCGGCTGAAGGAAGTTCAGCCGGCGGCGGTAAATGGCTGATATAACGAAGGGTCTGCGCAGCCTGTGGCTAAACCAGTCGGCCGCGCTTTATGGTGCGGTCAGCCTTTCCAGATTTAACAGCCAGGTCATTGCCTCTTCCCGGCTGGTGCCACACATTTCCCGGTCTGGCTTCAGCCCGGCGCAAACCGCAGGACGCAGCGGTGAAGTGAAAATTTTGCAGCGCTGCTGCTCATCCAGCTGAATGCAGCGGGTATTGGCAGGTTTCCCATTGGGCATACCAGGGATCGGCGTCGAAATGGACGGCGCAGTACAGCAGGCCCCACAGGCAAAACGACACTCCATCTCTATCCCCTCACTCAGAAAGCGCGACAATAGCAGGGGCCAGAAAGGAATACTATCCTTATTAACGGTCATGTTTTTGCGCAAAGTTTACGGTAATTCTTCGCGACCTGAGCAGGTCACTACTTGCCTGAATCCGTCAGCCGGAGTAAGTTGACGCGAGAATTTTTCACCCCCCGTTTATTGAGACCTGAGAATGCCAAGAGCGAACGAAATTAAAAAAGGTATGGCCGTCAGCTTTAACGGCAAATTGCTGTTAGTTAAAGACATTGACGTACAAAGCCCCAGCGCCCGCGGCGCTTCCACCCTTTACAAGATGCGCTTTACCGACATCCGCACCGGCCTGAAGGTTGAGGAGCGCTTCAAGGGTGACGACATTATTGACACCATTTCATTGAGTCGTCGCCAGGTCACCTTTTCCTATCTGGACGGTGACGAATACGTCTTTATGGATGATGAAGATTACACGCCTTACGTGTTCAAGAAAGAGCAGATTGAAGAAGAGCTGCTGTTTATTCCGGAAGGCGGCATTCCTGGTATTCAGGTGCTGACAATGGAAGGGCAGATTCTGGCGCTGGAGCTGCCGCAAACGCTGGACATGGAAATTGTCGAAACCACTCCGGGCATCAAAGGCGCGTCAGCCAGTGCCCGTACCAAGCCTGCAACCATGAGCACCGGGCTGGTGATTCAGGTTCCGGAATACCTGAGCAGCGGCGACAAAATTCGTATTCACATTCCCGAACGTCGCTACATGGGCCGCGCTGACTAATCCACACTAAAAAAAACCGGTGATGTATCCTGCATCGCCGGTTTTGTTATGTTATAACAACTACCCGGCAGCCGTTAGTTGTAACTGACGGTCATGATCCCCAGTTGATGCTGCTGATCCAGCCAGCGAACATCCGATTTTCCAATGTTGGTCGGGATAAACGCCCGGTTCCCTTTCACGGAAGAGACCGTGGTCTGGGTTTGACCATTCCGATAACAGGACGATGTGACCTGGTACCGCTGCAGCTGCATATCGCAAGCAGATTCAACAATTGCCCCCTGGAACTGAATGATTCCGGAAGTGGCATTCGCCGCCAGGGTGCTACTCGTCCATGAGGTGAAAAGCATAACAACCACTGCTACTTTGATGCCGTTCATAGAGACCTCATTAATTAAATGCTGCTTTATTAACATAGCCATAACTTCCACACTGTGTGTTTTGTTATAGAGACCTCATCGGCACTCTCAGTAAAAAGTTTAATGAATGAGCAAGATAAAAAAGTTAAGGAGAGAGAGATGACCCGGGTAAATCTGATTACCGGCTTTCTGGGCAGCGGCAAGACCACCACGCTGTTGCATTTACTGGCCAACAAACCCGCCGGTGAGAAGTGGGCGGTGCTGGTGAATGAGTTTGGCGAAGTCGGCATCGACGGTGCCCTGCTGGCAGAAAGTGGTGCAGTGCTGAAAGAGATCCCCGGAGGCTGCATGTGCTGCGTGAACGGTCTGCCAATGCAGGTGGGGTTGAATATGCTGCTTAAGCAGGCTAAGCCGGATCGGCTGTTGATTGAGCCAACCGGTCTCGGCCATCCGAAACAGATCCTTGATATGCTGGGCGCAGAAGTGTATCGCCCGTGGCTGGCGCTGAAAGCATCGTTTTGCCTGCTTGACCCACGCCAGCTTGGACAACCGAAAGTCGTGGAAAATGAAAACTTTCGCGACCAGCTTGCGGCTGCAGACATCATTGTGGCGAATAAAGAAGATCGCTGGGATCAGCAAACCCGCCAGGCAGTTGCGTTATGGCAGGCGCAGGATCAGGCCCGGCGGCAGGTCGTCACCACCAGCTTTGGCCAAATTGATCCTGCCCTGCTGGATTCGCCCAGAAAAAATCTGCGTGAACTGCCTCAGGGGCAGCACCATCATACGCCACCGCAGTCACAGCTTGCTGCCCTCTCGCTGAACCCAAATACCCGCTGGCGCCGGGCGCTGAATCAGGGACAGGGCTACTACGCTTGCGGCTGGGTGTTCGATGAAGAAACCATCTTTGACACCATCGGCCTGCTTGAATGGGTCAGGCTGGCCCCGGTCAGTCGGATCAAAGGGGTGATGCGTATCCAGGAAGGGCTGGTCAGCGTGAATCGCCAGGGGGAAGATTTTCATATTGAGACGCGACAGAGCTCGCCGCCGGACAGCCGGATTGAAATTATCCATGAAGATCAGGCCGACTGGAACGCGCTACAGGCATCTTTGTTGAATCTTCGTTTAAGTTATCCGGTATAATCTGCAACGTTGATTTCTTAATTTATCCTTAAGCTGCAATGACGACGAAACGTATACTGAGCATCCTGGTGTTGAACGCACTGGGATTTATGCTGTTTTTTTCCTGGTACCTGCCTGAAAACCATGGATTTTGGTTCAGCATTGATAAAACTATTTTCTACTGGTTTAACGATCGTCTGGTCACCAGTAAAGTGCTGCTTTGGGGCATGGCGATCACCAACTTCCGCCTGTTTGACGGTATTGCGTTATTAGCAATGGGTGCGCTTTACCTCAGTTTCTGGCGACGCGAAACCCCGCAGGGGCGTCGCCGGATGTTTGCTATTGGTATTGCGATGCTGTTAAGCGCCGTGGTGCTCAATCAGCTGGGACATTTGATTCCTGTCTCTCAGCCAAGCCCGACTAAATTCTTCCCTGACGTGCATGACGTTACTAAACTGACCGGTATCCCGACAAAAGATGCCTCTGCCGACAGTTTCCCTGGCGACCACGGTATGATGCTGATGATTTTTGCCTGTTTTATGTTGCGCTATTTCACCCGCCGGGCTTTCATTGGCGGCGTAATTATTGTGCTGGTTTTTGCCAGCCCACGCATAATGATTGGTGCACACTGGTTCACTGATGTGGCAGTGGGTTCTCTTTCCATTGTGCTGGTGGGAATGAGCTGGTGGTTAATTACGCCGGCCAGTGATTACTTAGTGAACGCTTTATATCGTCACCTGCCAGGTAAATATAAGCCAGCTAAGTAGTTCAGGTCTCCCCCTTTTTTTATCCGGTAAATAAGAGAGGCTTTTTACCTCTTATTACCGGATACACCAATACTTAGCTGGCTAATCAAATAGCCAACAAAAGATTTCATTATAGCTTCAGCGTAGTGAAACTGACTGGCAGCCAGCATTGGACAGCGATATTTGTCTGTAGTGTGAACAAGTTACCGATTTTCTCCCTTATCCGTCTCTCTCCCCCTTAAGTTTCCGCCACAATTGCCGATAAAGTGGCCGCTCTGTAACGTTGCTGTTTCACATCATAAAAACCTATAAAAAAAGTCGTTAAAACCCCTCGCCATGCGGCTTGTAATCGGGTAACCTCGGTTTCAGTCAGCCAGAATCCGTAGACTATTTCTGAGATTTACACTTAAAACTGTGCCCGATGACACGTTTTAAGTATTCAGAAATTGTCTTACCCTCCTGCGCTAATTAATCTCGTTCCGTTTCGCAACTTAATTTGGCGACACTGTCGTTAAGGACTTCAAGGGATCACAAGCATAATGGTCAAGTCTCAACCGATTCTGAGATATATATGGCGGGTCATTCCCGCGGTCGCATTAGCGACTCTGTTGTCAGCCTGTAGCTCAACGAATACCAGCAACAATGCACAAACTGATACTCATGCAGTTAAAGACAAAAACGGTTTTTTACTGCAAGCGTCTCAGGATGAATTCGAACAGATGGTCCAGAATGTGGATATCAAATCCCGCCTGATGGATCAGTATTCGGACTGGAAAGGCGTTCGTTACCGTCTTGGCGGTACCAGCAAACGCGGCATTGACTGTTCAGCATTTGTTCAGACCACCTTCCGTGAGCAGTTTGGTCTGGATCTTCCCCGCTCTACCTACGAGCAGGAAGACACCGGAAAAAGCATTCAGCGTGGCAAGTTACGCCCGGGTGATTTAGTGTTGTTCCGCGCCGGTTCTACCGGTCGCCACGTCGGCATCTATCTCGGTAACGATAACTTTGTTCATGCCTCCACCAGCAGTGGCGTAATGATTTCTAATCTGAACGACTCTTACTGGAAAAATCGCTACCGCGATGCGCGTCGGGTACTGAGCCGAACGCAAAGTTGATTTCAGGTCCCCTGAAGTCTGCGAAACGAGAAAGAGAACGCTGCCACGGCAGCGTTTTTTTTTGCCCCGATAAAAGAGTTTGCCCGAAAATCACTAAAACGCATTTCAAATCAAAATAATATGGAGACAGACTGCGGCCGCCCGTTATATCCTGCCAGGCTCAGACCAGAGGATCGACAGAGTAATAACAAAAACAGGCAAACACGGAAGACAAACCCAATGCCATTTTCAACTACAGTTACGCGACACGTTCCCAATCCGCGTAAAATTGCCTGCTACAGTGCGACCGTTGGCTTAGTCATTTTTCTGCTTTTTGTTATCATTACCCTGACTGTTATCTGGCACCGTCGTTCAGAAAGCCACGACAGGCTGGCAAGTAATACTCAAAACTATGTCGAAAAAAGTCTGGCTGAATTACAGAGCAGACTCGCCCCGCTGGAAAACGCCACCCGGTTCAGCTGCGAAAATATCAGCAGTGATTTAACCCAGCAAGCTGCTTTTACCCTCAATATCCGCGCCATACTGCTGGTCGACAGTAAAATCGCCTTCTGCTCTTCCGCCACGGGCAGTATGCAGGTCAACATTGCGCGGATCTCCCCGGAAACCGATACCCGTCAGGATGTTGATCTCCGCCTGATCCCTGAGACACCGATGGTGCCCGGCAAGCCCGCAATGGTGTTGTGGCTGAAAGATCCGCGGTTCCCTGACAGCGGCGTAATGACCACCCTCGATATCAATCTGACCTCTTATCTGTTGCTGGCCTTTCGCCAGCCAGACGTCCGCGGAATTGCGATTGTCGCTGGCCATAAAGCACTGACCAGTTGGGAACAAAAGGTCAACGATCTCAGCACGCTGCCCCACCATCCACTGCGCACCATAACGATTCCGGGCTATCCGCTTACCCTGCTGCTGTATGGCGAGACTCTGCCTCTGCGCGACATTAATATGGTGCTGCTGGCCGGGTTACTGATTGGCCTGCTTGGCGCCTGCGCTTTTTTCCTGCTGATCACCCTGCACCTGCGCCCTGATAAAGAGATCCTGCTGGGAATTAAGCGCGGCGAGTTTCACGTGGAATACCAGCCGGTGATTGAGGCGGCAACCGGCAAAACCTGCGGACTGGAAGCGCTGCTGCGCTGGATCCATCCCACCGAAGGCCGCATCCCGCCCGATACTTTTATCAGCTATGCGGAAAGCAAAAACCTCATTGCGCCGCTTACGCGTCATCTGTTTGAACTGGTGGCGCGGGACAGCCATAAATTTCGCCATGCCGTGCCTGGCGGAACAGATATCAACCTTAATCTGTCCCCCAGTCATCTGGCCGACAGCAGCTTCTGCCGCGATGTGGCCGGTTGGTTACAGGCAATGCCTCAGGCCCACTTCAATTATGTTTTTGAAATTACTGAGCGGGCGATGGTGGCAGAACACAACGCGGTCGACATGTTTAACTGGATCCGCAATCAGGGGATCAGTATCGCCATCGATGATTTTGGGACTGGCCACAGTGCCCTGATTTATCTGGAGAAATTCAAATTCGACGCTCTGAAGATCGATCGTGGGTTTGTACAAAGCATCGGCCATGAAACGTTGACCTCCCCCGTGCTGGATGCCGTCCTCACGCTGGCGAAAAAGCTGGGACTGAAAACCGTGGCGGAAGGCGTGGAAACCCGTGAACAGGCCCACTGGTTACTGCAACGCGGCGTTTCTCACCTGCAGGGCTATCTGTTCAGCCACCCACGCACCGTTTCCCAGCTTATTGAATACTTTCAGCATGAAAGCACCCGCGGGCCGCTGCACGGCTGACTTCTGCAATGTCTTAAAGCGTAAAGAGCTGATTTGACGCATTGCCACGGCTATCATGCTGCTGCTACGCTTGAAGGTAAGATCGCATTTTGGTTTCCGGAGTCGAATAACATAATGATATTGCGCTGGTTTGTCCTGATACTCTTCAGTTTAACTGCCCCGACAGTGCTGGCTGAAAATATCAATGTGAGTTACGCCTTTGCCCAGCTTGGCGAACCGAAGTATGCGACAGATTTCACCCACTATGATTATGCTAATCCGGCAGAGCCGAAAGGCGGCAGTATTACGCTTTCCGCCATTGGCACCTATGACAACTTCAACCGTTACTCGTCACGCGGCAACCCTGGCGTAGGCACCGATACGTTATACGACTCATTGTTCGTCAGCCCGGATGATGAAGTCGGGACCTATTACCCACTGATTGCAGATTTCGCCCGCTATCCCGACAGCTATCGCTGGGCGGAAGTGACCCTGAATCCACAGGCACGCTTCCAGGATGGCAGCCCGGTTACCGCTGAAGATGTGGCTTTTACCTTTAATAAATTCATGACCGAAGGCGTGCCACAGTTTCGCGTCTTTTACAAAGGGACTACCGCTAAGGCTATTTCCAGGCTGACCGTGCGCTTTGAGCAGCCCACAGCCGACCGCGACAAAATGCTCTCTTTATTCAGTCTGCCGGTCTTCCCGGAAAAGTTCTGGAAAAATCACAATCTCAGCGAGCCGCTTTCTGCCCCTCCCCTTTCCAGCGGCCCCTATCGCATCACCAGCTATAAAGTCGGCCAGTCGATCACCTATTCACGGGTGAAAGATTACTGGGCGGCTAATCTGCCAGTGAATAAAGGGCGTTTTAATTTCGATACCCTGCGCTACGATTATTATCTGGATGACAATGTCGCCTTTGAGGCATTTAAAGCAGGCGCGTTCGATTTTCGTTCCGAGGGCTCGGCAAAAAAATGGGCCACCCAGTACCAGGGTAAGAACTTTGCCAGCCACTTTATTGTGAAGGATGAGCAGCCGAATACCGTGGCAACCGCCAGCAGCTGGCTGGCGTTCAACGTGCAGAAAGCGCAGTTCAGCGACCGGCGGGTACGCGAAGCCATTTCACTGGTGCTGGATTTTGAGTGGATGAATAAAGCGTTGTTTTACGGCGCCTATAAACGCACCACCAGCTACTTCCAGAACACTGAATACGCCGCACGGGGATACCCGGAGGCAAAAGAACTGGAGATACTGGCCCCTTTCAAAGGCAAGATCCCCGATGAAGTCTTTTCACAGATTTTTCAGCCGTCCCATACCGACGGCAGTGGTTACGACCGCACGAATCTGCTGAAGGCGCTTGAGTTACTGCAACAGGCAGGCTGGAAGCTTAAAAATCAGCAGCTGATTAATGTCAACACCGGGGCTCCTTTCAGTTTTGAAATGATGCTCCGCAGCGGCGGTAACGACCAGTGGGTGCTGCCTTTCCAGCACAACCTTGCCCGGCTGGGAATCAAACTGGCTATTCGCCAGGTTGACAGCTCGCAATATCTGGCCCGCCTGCGTAAAAGTGATTTTGATATGGTGATGTCGCCATATCCGGCGATGCCTTTCCCTGACAGTAATCTGCAGATTTACTGGGCCACGGCCTATATCAACTCCAGCTACAACCGCCCACATGTTTCCAACCCGGTGATCGACGACCTGGTTAACCAGATCAATCAGCATCAGGGGGATAAAGCAGCGTTGCTGCCGCTGGGCCGCGCTCTTGACCGGGTGCTGCTGTGGAACTATTACATGATCCCTATGTGGTTTAACGGTGAGGATCGTTATGCTTACTGGAACAAGTTTTCTATGCCTGCCACACGTCCAACCTATGCTTTAGGCTTCGACAGCTGGTGGTACGATGTTAACAAAGCCGCGCAGCTGCCGGCCCAACGCCGCTAAGGAGTCTAGTTTGGGCGCTTACCTGCTTCGCAGACTTTTACTGATCATTCCCACCCTGTGGGCGATTATTACCATCAACTTTTTTATCGTGCAGATCGCACCGGGTGGCCCGGTCGATCAGGCGCTGGCAAACATCGAGTTCGGCCAGACCACCGGCATGCCTGGTTCTGGCAGTAATGTGCAAAGTCAGGGCCGCAACGCGCTGAACCTCAATCCTGCTGATGGCCAGTATCGCGGTTCACGCGGGTTAGATCCGGAAGTGGTGGCAGAGATCACCAAACGCTATGGCTTTGATAAGCCGCTTTACGAACGCTATTTCACCATGCTGTGGAACTATGTGCGCTTTGATTTTGGCGACAGCCTGTTCCGCAGCAACTCGGTTATCCAGTTGATCAAAGAGAGCCTGCCGGTTTCCGTCACGCTGGGCCTGTGGAGCACGCTGATTATCTATCTGGTCTCGATCCCGCTGGGGATTAAAAAGGCGGTGCGCAATGGCAGCGCCTTTGATGTCTGGAGCAGCACCCTGATCATTGTCGGCTATGCCATTCCCGCCTTTCTGTTTGGAACTCTGCTGATCGTGCTGTTTGCCGGGGGCAGCTATCTGGACTGGTTCCCGCTGCGGGGGCTGGTCTCCGCACAGTTCGAAAGCCTGCCGTGGTACGGTAAAATCATCGACTATCTGTGGCATATCACCCTGCCTGTGACCGCAACGGTCATTGGCGGTTTTGCCACGCTGACCATGCTGACCAAAAACTCCTTTATGGATGAGATCCGCAAGCAGTACGTGGTGACCGCCCGCGCTAAAGGGCTGGATGAGCATAAAATCCTTTACCGCCACGTGTTCCGCAACGCTATGCTGCTGGTGATTGCCGGGTTCCCGGCCACTTTTATCAGCATGTTCTTTACCGGCTCGCTGCTGATTGAAGTGATGTTCTCCCTGAACGGTTTGGGACTGCTGGGCTATGACGCGACCATTCAGCGCGACTACCCGGTGATGTTTGGCACGCTGTACATCTTTACCCTGATCGGCCTGCTGCTGAATATTCTCAGCGACATTACCTACACGCTGGTCGACCCGCGCATTGATTTTGAGGCACGCTGATGAGCCGTTTAAGTCCTGTCAATCAGGCCCGCTGGGCACGTTTTCGCAATAACCGTCGCGGCTACTGGTCGCTGTGGATTTTTGCCGTTCTGTTTGTTCTCTGCCTCGGTTCAGAACTGCTGGCTAATGATAAACCGCTGCTGGTTCATTATCAGGATCGCACTTTCTTCCCGCTGCTGGTGAACTACAGCGAAACCGATTTTGGTGGCCCGCTGGCGACCGCAGCCGATTATCAGGATCCGTGGCTGAAGTCGCGTATTGAGCAGCAGGGCTGGGCCATCTGGGCCCCGATTCGCTTTGGCGACGGCACCATTAACTTCGCGTCAACCACACCCTTCCCTTCTCCGCCTTCCGCGCAGAACTGGCTGGGTACGGACGCCAACGGCGGCGACGTGCTGGCCAGATTGCTGTATGGCACACGGATTTCGCTGCTGTTCGGGCTGACGCTGACGCTGGTCTCCAGCGTGATTGGCGTGGTGGTCGGTGCCTGCCAGGGCTATTACGGTGGCCGGGTGGATTTATGGGGCCAGCGCTTTATCGAGGTCTGGTCAGGGATGCCGACGCTGTTTCTGATTATTCTGCTGTCCAGCGTGATCCAGCCGGGTTTCTGGTGGCTGCTGGCCATTACCGTGTTGTTCGGCTGGATGCAGCTGGTGGGCGTGGTCAGGGCCGAGTTCCTGCGTACCCGTAATTTCGACTACATCCGAGCCGCGCAGGCGCTGGGCGTCAGCGACGGCAAAATCATCTCCCGGCATATGCTGCCGAATGCGATGGTGGCGACCCTGACCTATTTACCGTTTATTCTCTGCGGCTCGATCACCACTCTGACTTCGCTGGATTTCCTCGGCTTCGGCCTGCCGATTGGCTCCCCATCACTGGGCGAGCTGCTGCTACAGGGTAAAAATAATCTGCAGGCTCCATGGCTTGGCATAACTGCCTTCTTCTCGCTGGCGATCCTGCTGTCGCTGTTGATTTTTATCGGTGAGGCGGTACGTGACGCCTTCGATCCCAGTAAGGTGCACTGATGTCGCTGCTGAACGTCAAAAATTTAAGCATCGCTTTCCGTCAGGGCGGCATCGACCGCCAGGTGGTGGACAATCTTTCACTGTCGGTGGAAGCCGGTGAAACACTGGCGCTGGTCGGCGAATCAGGCTCCGGGAAAAGCGTCACGGCACTGTCGGTGATGCGCCTGCTGCCCACGCCTCCGGTGATCTATCCTCAGGGCGAGATCCTGTTCGCCGGCCAGGACGTGCTGCAGGCGGATGAGCGCACCCTGCGTGGCCTGCGGGGTAACCGTATGGCGATGATTTTCCAGGAGCCGATGGTTTCGCTCAACCCGCTGCACACTATTGAAAAGCAGCTGTATGAGGTGCTTTCCCTGCATCGCGGCATGCGTAAAGAAGCCGCCCGTGCAGAAATGCTCACCTGTCTTGATCGCGTGGGGATCCGCCAGGCCAGTAAGCGGCTGAATGACTTCCCGCACCAGCTTTCCGGTGGCGAGCGCCAGCGTGTGATGATCGCCATGGCGCTGCTGACTCAGCCGGAGCTGCTGATCGCCGACGAACCGACCACCGCGCTGGACGTCACCGTTCAGGCTCAGATCCTGGTTTTGCTTAAGGAGCTGAAGCAGGAGATGAATATGGGCCTGCTGTTCATCACTCACAACCTGAATATTGTCCGCCGGCTGGCGGACAACGTGACGGTCATGCGCAATGGCCAGGGCGTGGAAAGCAACAGCACGCAGCAACTGTTCTGCGACCCGCAGCACCCTTATACCCGCGCGCTGCTGGATTCGGAACCGGAAGGCCGCCCGGCACCGGCGGATAATGCGGCCCCGCCTCTGCTACGGGTGGAGCAACTCAAAGTCGCTTTCCCGATCAAAAAGGGCCTGATGCGGCGGGTTACCGGTTATCACACCGCGTTGACGTCGCTGAGCTTTGAACTGCGTCCGGGAGAGAGTCTGGGCCTGGTGGGCGAATCCGGATCGGGCAAAAGTACCACCGGGCTGGCCCTGCTGCGGCTGATTGAGTCACAGGGTGAGATCTGGTTCGCAGACCAGCCGCTACACCAGTGGGATCGGCGCAAGATGCTGCCGGTTCGTCGTCAGGTGCAGGTGGTCTTTCAGGATCCCAATTCCGCGATGAATCCCCGTCTGTCCGTGCTGCAGATTATTGCGGAAGGGCTGCAGGTACATCAGCCAGGCCTGACACCGCAACAACGGGAAGAGAAAGTGGTTGAAGCGATGCGCGAAGTGGGGCTCGATCCCGAAACCCGTCACCGCTACCCTGCCGAGTTTTCCGGCGGTCAACGCCAGCGTGTGGCGATTGCCAGGGCAGTAATTTTGCAGCCACAGCTGATCATCCTTGATGAACCAACCTCTTCCCTGGATCGCTCGGTACAGAAACAGATCCTCGCCCTGCTGAAAAAACTTCAGCAGGATCACCGCCTGGCCTATATTTTTATCAGCCATGACCTGCAAGTGGTGCGTTCACTCTGCCATCAGGTGGTGGTGCTGCGTCAGGGGGAAGTGGTGGAGCAGGGAGAGTGTGAGCAGATTTTCTCTGCTCCGCAGCAGGTATATACACAGCAGTTGCTGGCGCTGGGCTGAGAGACGTTCTGCCGGGTTGCGATCAGGCAGAGGCGTCTTTAAAAGGCTCGGCAATACCGACGCCAAAATTCTTCAGGCGGCAGGTGGTGGCGCACTCATCGTGGCGGGAGACAAACAGGCATGGCTCCCCTTCCCATTCCACCACAGAGCAGTCAAGCTGGATTTCCGCCAGCGCGTCTTTAATCATCTGCATCACATCCCACGCCTGCTGACCATGATGGCTGAGCAGGGTCAGTCCGACCAGGTCATCGTCTGCATCAATGTTACTGAGCAACAACGGCTCCACGCTTGCGCCTGCGATCCTCCCCCAGCGATAGCTGAGTGGTAAACGATGGACCACTGAATGTTGTAATGTATTCACCCGCACTCCCCAGACCGGTACCGGAATCCAGCGCTGACAGCAGAGGCTGACAGGCTGATTTCAGCTCAGTCATTCAATTGACTTACTCACTTTATCGGCCGCTACGGCACTTAATTTGAGAGCTGACTCTCATTTTAACATTATATTTACCGTTTTAGCGGTGCGATAACAACCCTTATTGTTGCACAAAGGTAACTTTTCGCCAGGTTACTTTTACATTGCAGCAACAAATGAGATTAAAAAAGGCGCAGGAACGCTCATCAGAGCGCGACTGTTGCAGGGGGGTTTATGCGGTGGCGCCTTTGCGCGGGCGGGTTGCGTAGATAAACAGCAGAATTGAAAGCGCGGCACAGATAAAGATCGAGCCAACCATCGGCCAGGCACTGTTAAAAGACAGGGTGGAAAGCAACGCCCCCACCAGCGCGCCAACACCAAAGCGCAGCGTCCCGGCCAGAGACGAGGCTGTTCCGGCCATGTGCGGAAACTCTTCCAGGACCACCGCCATTGCATTTGACGACACCATCGCCACACAGCCGATAAACATCGCCACCCCGAACACCAGCGGCAGAAACCCAAGGTTAAACGCGCTGACCACCACCATCCACACCGCCATGGTGAACTGCACCAGCAGGCCAAAGCGAAACATCGCCAGTGGGCCAAAGCGACGTACCGAGCGGCTGTTAATCAGCGTCATCAGGAACAGGAACACCACGTTCTGGGCAAAATAGTAGCCAAAATCCTGCGGTGAGATGTGGTTCAGCTCAATATAGACAAACGGTCCGGCATTGAGGAAGGAGAACAGCCCGGCAAAGGAGAAGCCGCTGGCCAGCATATAGCTGAATACCCGCTTGTGACGGAACAGCGACAGAAAGTTGAACAGGGTGGTACGCAGATGAAATTTGTGACGTTTATCAGCCGGTAGCGTCTCTTTAATTTGTGTAACCACCAGCACCGTGGTCAACACGGCCGCAATCGAGAGGGTCCAGAAGATGGCGTGCCAGCTCCACAGCAGCAGCAGCCAGCCACCGACAATCGGTGCCATCAGCGGTGCTATGGTGGTCACCAGCATCACAAACGACATCATGCGGGAGAACTCCTCTTTCGAGTAGCTGTCACGCATCAGGGCGCTGATCACCACGCTGCCTGCCGCCGCCGAGAGGCCGTGCAGCAGACGCATAAAGATCAACTGGTCAATGGTTTGTGCCATCGCACAGGCAGCCGCGGCCACGGCGAAAATCAGCGTACCCAGCGCGATCACCGGCTTGCGGCCAAAACTGTCTGCCAGCGGACCATAAACCAGCTGACCGAGCGCAAAGCCCAGGATATAGATATTCAGCGTCATCTGCACGCTGCCTGCCGATACGCCGAACTCGCGGGCAATTTGCGGAAGCGCAGGCAGATACATATCTATCGATAACGGCATTAACATGGCCAACAGACCGAGGATGACCACCAGTCCGACCGACGAGTTCTTTTCCTTACGCATCCTCATTGCTCAAGCCTTATTATCAGGATTTTGTCAGTTCTGTTGGCACGCCAACGCTGGCGACCTCTTCTTCCGTCAGCGGGCGATATTCTCCCGGCTCCAGATCTTTATCCAGGGTGATATCGCCAATGCGCTCGCGGTGCAGCGCCACCACGTGGTTACCCACGGCGGCAAACATGCGTTTAACCTGGTGATAGCGCCCTTCACTGATGGTCAGACGAACCTGAGTGTCGCTGACCACCTCCAACGCGGCTGGCTTAGTGAGATCTTTTTCATTATGCAGCTGCACGCCAGCGGCGAACTGCTCAGCCGTATCGTCCGCTAACGGAGACTCCAGCGTGACCAGGTAGGTTTTTTCGCAGTGGTGACGGGGCGAAGTAATGCGATGAGACCACTGACCATCGTCGGTCATCAGCACCAGGCCGGTGGTGTCGATATCAAGCCGCCCTGCCGCATGCAATTTATAGGCGGTTGGCTCTTCCAGAAAATAGAGCACGGTCGGATGATCCGGGTCTTCCGTCGAGCATACGTAGCCCTGCGGCTTATTAAGCATGAAGTAGCGCGGCCCGAGCTGCAGCTGCAGCAGATTGCCGTCATATTCCACTTCGCTTTCCGGGCTCAGCTTAAAGGATCCTTCACGAACCACTTCGCCATCAACGGTGACTTTACGTGCCCGCAGCTCACGGGCGGCAATCGCCCGGCTGACTTCCAGTTGCTGGGATAAAAATTTATCAAGTCGCATTAAATCTGTACTGCCTGTTTGAATGAATTGAAACCGACGTCCCCGACTGCAGAACGTTTGAAGAGATAAGTCTGAAAGGCATTATCCCCAAAATAATCCGGGGCCAGGCCCGAAGTATGCAGAGGATCAGTATATCGGGAGTTGCCGCTCAGGCACAGAGCCTCTCGCGCATGATGCATGCTTTCGTGGCATAATGCGGTTTTGCTCCCGGATTGCCTGAAAATTCATGTCGTTTACCCTGCGCCCCTATCAGCAGGAAGCGGTTGATGCCACGCTCAGCTACTTCCGCCGTTCCCACCAGCCTGCGGTGATTGTCCTTCCTACCGGGGCGGGCAAAAGTCTGGTGATTGCCGAGCTGGCAAGGCTGGCACGCGGCCGGGTGCTGGTGCTGGCCCATGTTAAAGAGCTGGTGGCACAGAACCACAGCAAATACCAGGCTTACGGGCTGGAGGCCGATATCTTTGCGGCCGGCCTGCAGCGAAAAGAGAGCCGCAGTAAAGTGGTGTTTGGTAGCGTGCAATCCGTGGCGCGCAATCTGCAGCAGTTCGACAGCGAATTCACCCTGTTGATTGTCGACGAGTGTCACCGCATCAGCGATGCCGACGACAGCCAGTATCAGCAAATCCTCGGCCATCTTCGCCTGCGTAATCCCCACCTGCGGCTGCTTGGACTGACAGCCACCCCCTATCGTCTGGGGAAAGGCTGGATTTACCAGTTCCACTATCACGGCATGGTGCGGGGCGATGAGCGTGCGCTGTTCCGTGACTGCATTTATGAGTTGCCGCTGCGCTATATGATCAGGCAGGGTTTCCTTGTGCCACCTGAGAGGCTGGATATGCCGGTGGTACAGTATGATTTCAGTCGCCTGAGCGCGACCGACAGCGGTCTGTTCAGCGAGGCCGATCTCAACCGCGAGCTGAAACAGCAGCAGCGTATCACCCCGCACATTATTCAGCAGATTGTCGAATTTGCTCAGGACCGCGAGGGGGTGATGATTTTCGCCTCAACCGTTGACCATGCGAGAGAAATTCTTGGGTTGCTGCCGGACAGCAAGGCTTTCATCAGTGCGGACACACCGGGTGCCGAGCGCGATGCGTTGATCACCGCCTTCAAGGCGCGCCAGCTGCGCTATATGGTCAACGTGGCAGTGCTTACAACCGGCTTTGATGCGCCTCATGTCGATCTGATTGCCATCCTGCGCCCGACAGAATCCGTCAGCCTCTATCAGCAAATTGTCGGTCGCGGCCTCAGGTTATGCCCGGGCAAAACTGACTGCCTGATCCTCGACTATGCCGGTAATCCCCACGATATCTTCACCCCGGAAGTGGGCTCGCCGAAAGGTAAAAGCGATAACAAACCGGTGCAGGTATTCTGCCCTGCCTGCGGCTTCGCTAACACCTTCTGGGGGAAAACCACTGCAGACGGCACCCTCATTGAGCACTTTGGCCGCCGCTGCCAGGGCGTGCTGGAAGATGACGAGGGGGAACGCGAGCAGTGCGATTTCCGCTTCCGCTTCAAGAGCTGCCCACACTGCCAGGCTGAAAATGATATTGCCGCCCGCCGCTGCCACGATTGTGATGCGGTACTGGTGGATCCGGACGATATGCTGAAAGCTGCGCTGAAGTTAAAAGACGCACTGGTGCTGCGCTGTGCGGCGATGGTACTGGAAAGCGGTGCGGATGAAAAAGGCGAGTGGGTTAAAGCGCGTTACTATGATGAGGACGCGACGGAAGTGAGCGAGCGTTTCCGCCTGAGCACTCCCGCCCAGCGTACTGCATTCGAACAGATTTTTTTACGCCCTCATCAGCGCGCACCGGGCGTGCCGCTGGGCTGGCAGAGTGCGGCGGATATCGTTACGCTGCAACCTCTTCTGCGTCATCCCGATTTTGTGGTCGCGCGAAAACAGCGCCATTACTGGCAAATTCGCGAAAAAGTTTTCGATTATCAGGGGCGTTACCGCCGTGCCAACGAGCTTCGTTAGAGCACCCCCCGTTTATTACGTTGCCCAGAGGGCGCAGTCGGGCTATAATGCGCCCCGCTTTTGCACTCGCAGAAGCTGAAACTCCAACCTGTTGCTGGGTCGCCTGTAGCAGGATAATTACTTTAAGAGACTGAACAATGTTCACTATCAATGCAGAAGAACGTAAAGAGCAGGGTAAGGGTGCGAGCCGCCGCCTGCGTACAGCTAACAAATTCCCGGCCATCATTTATGGCGGTAAAGATGCAGCTGTTGCCATCGAACTGGATCATGACTCCGTAATGAACATGCAGACCAAGCCTGAGTTCTATACCGACGTTCTGACTCTGGTTGTTGACGGTAAAGAAACCAAAGTAAAAGTGCAGGCTGTTCAGCGTCACCCGTTCAAGCCAAAACTGCACCACATCGACTTCGTTCGCGCTTAATTGCCTGACCGATTGGTGTGAAAGAGATGCCGCTTAAGGCGGTGTTTCAGCGTGTTGAGACCCCACATTTATGTGGGGTTTTCTTTTTTATGGTGGAGCAGGCCTACCTCTGCGGCGCAGAGTTAAACTGCCTGATGGCCGGCACCAGGCTCGTTGCTACTGTTGCTGCCACCACGGCAACGCCACAGGCCAGCAGCACAGGCTTGCTACCAAAATGCAGGGCAAGCGGTCCCGCAGCAAGTTCTCCGAAAGGAATGGCCACGAACGATCCCATCGCATCCCAGGCACAGACACGCGCGAGTTTATCGGCAGGGATATACGTTTGCAGGTAGTGTGCCCAGATAACGCCAAATTGCCCAAACCCCACGCCAGCCAGAAAGAAAGCAGCCATCAGACTTAGCGTGGAAGCCCCCGTGCCAAGTAAAAAGACCGGCACGGCGCAAAGCGCCACAAGAATGACGCCAGCCAGCATGTCGCGCCCCGGTCGCCAGCGCAGCGCAATACAAGAACCGACCATCAGCCCCACGCCCTGAGAGGCGATACTCATTCCCCAGCCGGTTCGGCCAACAGAAGCCTCTGCCACAATGGGCCCCAGAACCATAACCACACCGCTGAAAACCGCATTTACGATGGTGAATTGCACAACCACCGACCAGACCCAGCTGCGGGCAATAAATTCCTTCCAGCCTTCCCGCAAGTCCTGAAGGATCCGGGTATGTGTGCCCACAGCCTGCGCTGCGCAGATCCGCACACAGAAATAGAGCGGAGCAGAAGCAGCAAATCCAAGAGCATCCACAGCCAGCCCCCAGCCAGGACCGATCGCACCAACCAGCACTCCCCCCAGTGAAGCCCCCACCACCGTACCGGCATAAACGCCCAACTGAATAAAAGCATTGGCCTGCCTGAGGTATTGTGCCGGAAGAGTTTGTGGAACAAGCGCTGAAGACGCAGGCAGCGCCACCCCGGCCGCGGCACCATTGACCGTCCCCAGGATCATCAGCCCGGTGACAGAAGCCGTCTCGCTCAATACCATCCAGGCCACCATCCCCTGAGACAGGGCAGCGATAAGCGATGAACAGAGCAACACTTTATTGCGGGAATAGCGATCGCCCAGCACCCCGCCCAGTAATAGAAAGGCAACATTGAACACTGAACGGGAGGCCACAACCCTGCCTAAATCGGCAGCTGAACCGCCAATGTCCAGTACCGCAAAAGCCAGGGCAACAGGCGCAATGGCATTACCGGATACAGTGAGGATACGGGCCAGAAACAGGTTTCTGAATGGCGCAAAGTACAGAGCATGTCGGGGACGGCAAGTGATGGCCATTTCAGGTATCCTTACTTATGTGCGCCCTGGTCAGCACCCCTTGCTGATTATTTACCGCTGCTGCGACGCTGGAGCTGGTCACGCAGATTGGGCGGCGTGCCTTTGATGGTCAGCGTGTCGGTGGCAGGATCCCAGAAGATCCGCTCACCCAGCAACATGGCATCAAAGTTCAGCGTCAGCCCCCCGCCGCTGCCAGCGAATTTGGTCAGCTGACGCAGGGTGCTGCGATCGGCAGGGAAGCTCTCTTCCAGCTCGTAACCCTGCTCCTGAGTAAAAGCCTGGAAGGTTTTCTCGCCAATCGGAGCCAGTTCAGCAGACAGCTCCTGCAGTGCAATCTCTTCGCCTGCCTGCAGCTGGTCATTACAGTAACTGTAAACCTGCTGACGGTAGTTCTGCCGCTCGTTTTTATCGAGACTGGCCTCGGAGCAGTAATCATCCACTGCCTGTAGCAGCCCTTTGTTCTGCGCTTTGGTATCCAGACCGACGCTGGCGCCAAGGAAGTCCATAAAGAAATCGGCCACTTTTCGCCCGACGCGGCCACGCAGGAAGGTCAGGTAGCGGGTAGATTCCGGGTTAGTTTCCCACTCGGTCAGGTCAATACGGGCAACAATATCGGCATGATTAATATCCAGATAGTGGGTGCTGCTGATATCCAGCTCTTCGTTCACGCGCATGCTGTTCTGACTGCTGAGCACGGCAATCAGCAGGTATTCCACTGCCAGATAACGATAGTGTCCGAACAGCACAATCCCGCCATCCGCAAACGGATATTTGGCCAGCTCATCACGCAGACGACCGGTGGCAGCCCGGCTGAACGCCAGGAAATCATCCTCGCCTTTGCGGCAGTGGCGCAGCGCATCGGCCAGCTCGCTCTCTTCATTAAACAGGCCGTAAGCTTTGCTTTTGGCACTGTACACGCGATGCAGCTCTTCCATCATCGCCGTGACCGGGCCGTTGGCAGGCAGTAGCGACTCGCGCAGCACCAGTTCCAGCGTCTGTTCATCGCGCTTGATCATCTGGTGAAGGGCAATCTGGTCGATATCCAGACTCATGGTAGACTCTCCTTTTAACGTAGTCGCGTATTCAATCATCAGGCGTCGCTGCGATCAACAGGCAACAACATTAACCGTTACCTTGCGATAAAAGTGCAGAAAAAAGCGCGCATTTACGGTAAGATACCGCCCTTTAATACTCAGCAAATTTGACGCTATGCCACAATCATCCCGTTACAGTGACGAACGCGTGGAGAAACTCCTCGCCGACATGGTCAACATTCTTGAAAAAGATAAGGCCCCTACCGATCTTTCCCTGATGGTTCTGGGAAATATGGTGACTAATTTGATTAACACCAGCGTGGCACCGGCTCAGCGCCGCTCGCTGGCACGTTCATTTGCGGAAGCCCTGCAGGCCTCGGTACATGAAGATAAAGCCCATTAATGTGATGATCCTGACTCTGTTATGGTAACAAATCGGCAGCGCTACCGTGAAAAAGTCTCCCAGATGATTGGCTGGGGGCACTGGTTCGCCCTGTTTAACATTATCTTCGCCTTCATTCTGGGTAGTCGCTACCTGTTTGTCTCCGACTGGCCGGCTTCGCTGGCCGGGCGCGTTTACGCCTTCACCAGTTGGATTGGCCATTTCAGTTTCATCGTCTTCGCCGCCTATCTGCTGATCCTCTTTCCGCTGACCTTTGTGGTGATGTCGCAAAGGCTGTTGCGTTTTCTCTCGGCCATTGTTGCCACTGCCGGGCTGACGCTGATCCTCGTCGACAGCGCCGTCTTCAATCGTTTCCACCTGCACCTTAATCCGGTGGTGTGGGAGCTGGTCGTTAACCCCGATCAGAGTGAAATGGCGCGTGACTGGCAGCTGATGTTTATCAGCGTACCCGCGATCTTCCTGGTCGAAATGCTGTTCGCCACCTGGAGCTGGCAAAAGCTGCGCAGCCTGAACCGACGCAGCTTCGGCAAACCGCTGGCGGTGCTGTTTATCGTGGCGTTCTGTACCAGCCATGTCATGTACATCTGGGCGGACGCGAACTTCTATCGCCCGATTACCATGCAGCGCTCTAACCTGCCCCTCTCTTATCCGATGACAGCGCGCCGCTTCCTTGAGAAGCATGGCCTGCTGGATGCTCAGGAGTATCAGCGCAGGCTGGTAGAACAGGGGAACCCGGAGGCCGTCTCGGTTGCCTATCCGCTGAATAATATTACCTTCCGCGATGGCGGAACGCGCAACAACCTGCTGGTGATTACGGTGGACGGACTGAACGAAGCGACAGTGGCGAAATCGCTGCCGCACCTGGCCCAGTTTGCCAGTGAGAACGTCAGTTTCAACCAGCACTTCAGCTCGGGTAGCCATGCTGACAGCGGCCTGTTTGGCCTGTTCTACGGTATTTCGCCTGGCTATATGGATGGCGTGCTTTCAGCCCGTGTTCCGTCTGCCCTGATTGATGCGCTGAGCAAACAGGGCTACCAGTTTGGTTTGTTCGCCTCTGACGGTTTTGCTTCACCACTGTACCGTCAGGCACTGCTGGCTGACTTCTCTCTGCCGGCTTCGCAAGGCCAGCCGGATTCGCAAACCACCGCACAATGGCAGCGCTGGCTGGAAGGCCAGAAAACCAGCCAGTCTCCGTGGTTCTCCTATCTTTCCCTCTCCGGGATTGATCAGGCCAACAGTACGCCGAAAGAAATTGCCCGTCATTACCCACGTAACGCAGCAGACGTGGACAAGCAGATTCAGACCGTGCTGACCACCCTGCAGGATAAAGGGTTGATGGATAATACCGTGGTGGTGATCACCGCGCAGCATGGCGTGGCCCTGAACGGCGATACCAGCATGGGCAACCGCGCTAACCTGCGTGTACCGCTGGTGATCCACTGGCCAAATACGCCGGCGCAGCAGGTCGACAAGCTGACAGACCATCAGGATATTATGACCACGCTGATGCAACGTTTGCTGCACGTCAACACCTCAAGCTACGACTACTCTCAAGGTGAAGATCTGTTCGCTGCTCAGCGCCGACATGACTGGGTTGCCAGCACTAACGATCGCCAGCTGGTGATCACCACGCCGAAAGTGACCCTGGTCCTTGATAACAATGGCAGCTACACCGCCTGGGACAGCGAGGGGCACCGGCTGAAAGACCACAAACCCCAGCTGGCGCTGCTGTTACAGGTGCTGACCGAAGAAAAACGCTTTATTGCTAATTGATCACTCAATAAACACACTGTTTAATTTCATAGCAGTCAACATGTTAGGTGCTTGCAATCGCACCAAATATGCGTACTATTAGCCCATCGTGTCGGCACGTAGCGCAGCCTGGTAGCGCACGGTCATGGGGTGTCCGGGGTCGGAGGTTCAAATCCTCTCGTGCCGACCAAAAAAACTCCTTATAAACCAGCCTGTTACGGCTGGTTTTTTTATGCCTCAAATTTGTGTGTGGTAAAACAGTGGTAGAACTCTGCCATTGATTATCAATAAGTTATGCGCCTGTATTTCATCAGCAGCGGAGGATCCGCTGTCGGGGTTTCTACCGGTGAATAAAGGCGCATAACCAGTCAGGTAATGGTGAGTTGCGCGTCGGCGCGCCGGATTCCTGTGGTCACCGGTAGGGCTAACCCCGTTTAACTCACCACCCATTGGTTAACCTCAATTTTGCCTCGCCCTGCGCAAGCTGGGCGTCTGGCTTAACACTATCAGCCCCTACAAAGTCCGGCCTGAGATCCGGGAACGCGTGAGCCGGTATCTGGATACAGCAGGGAATAGATTATGCAAATCAGCACGGCTATAAAATGGGGACACAGAGCATTAACATCTATTCTGCTAATCGTTGTTATCGCCTGGTCCCTTCTCGAATACTCTGCCAGCGGTTCCTATGATGATCGCCTGTACAGTAAGCAACAGTTATCCCCTGATATCTGGCTTTATGTCACAAAATATCAAGGAGGAGGCGCTACGGTATCTTTTGTTTATCGCTATTACTTAAACAAACGACTTGATGATCCGATGCCGACTCTTAAGAAATCATCCCCTTTTCTTACCGCCGACACCGATAATTTAAAAGCATCGGCTGTGGGTAATCGTGTGATGGTGAAACTAACGGGGAAGGTATTTAATTTCACTAACTCGGTATTATTCTACGATGAAAAAATCCCGATAATGCCGACTATAGATTTCGATGCCACCGGTGTTAATGCCTGGAAGTGATGTTCCGGGCTTTACATCCTCGCAAACGAGTTACATACAACATAAGGCTGGCCGAGTAGAGTTGTATCGTTTGGCTCCTTCAAAATACCGGTCTGTTATCTGTCTTCGCCGCTTAAGGAATACGCTATGGACGCTGTTGAAGAACTAAACAGTGCTTACTACTACCACAGCCACTCAAACACAACTTCATAAGAACTCATTTCCCGACCGGACGACCGGAACGCATGGACATATTTTCTGGGGCTGAGACCTGATGAGAAAGAGTTATTAGACTACGTCACCATAAAGTACGGGGATTCAACTTGCCCTGCGAGGAAGGAATGGACGTTTCACAAACATTTTAATTTCGTCCAGGACAATCTGGAAGAAATGCTTTTTGATCTGTTCACCCGATATGAAATTGAGCATAGTAAATTTAATATCGATAATTATTTTATGCCGGAACTGTACTCCGCCTCAAGAAAAAGTGCCGCGGTCATTAGTTGGCTCATTGTATGACTCAACAGATCGCCAACAGAGCCGGGGATATTTTCAGCATGAGGATATAAAGTGGAGCGAAGAGAGACAGATCACCCACGGAGGCAGGTTGTGAAAAGGAAGGAGGTTTTACTTTGCGTGCTGGCTCTGTTGCCGTTGGCAGCTCATGCAGGAAAAATCACCATGAGTAACCCCGGTGAGCAAGAGTTACTGGGCGTGACTCTTTCCTGTGGTGGATGATGACCCAACGCTCGATTATTGATATGATGGTGGCTGTCAGAGCATTGGCGATTTAGGGATGAAGAGTTATGAAAGTACATGAAGAAAAATTATTGGAATCAGGATTCAGTCAGGCCGACATTCAAAAAATCAAGAACAATGTGGGAAGTTACGGCGGGACAATTGAAGAAGCTATTCACGATTTACGTAATAGATTCCGTGTCCTTTTGTGGATCACTTCAGGGTGTTTTTGTGTTTTCATTTTTCTTCTACTATTTTCATCAAAACCGACAATTGTTGGGGGGGGAATATCGTTACTAATAGCAGTCGCTATCGTAACGTTTATTCAACCACCAGTTTTGGCCTTTAAGGCCTGGCGCTACTGGCAGTTGAATCAAAAATGAAATTACTGTTAATCCACATTAAGAAAATCAAAAACGACTTTAGCCCTAACGCCATAACCTATTATTTTCATAGTGAGTTTTGGCCTACTCATGGTATCAACTTTCCTAAAATAATCTCGTGAAAGCCACCTGAATAAACGCCAAGCACCCGGCTTAGATGCAAGTCCAAAAATACTATATATACTGGCAGTTAGAGTCACAGCATTATAAAAAAGCCAAACCTGATTCAGGTTTGAACCCCATAAATTTAGCGGCTTCAATAGCACCATCAGCAAAGATCCCCTCTGTTTTCTGCTGTTCGTCATACAGATAAGGGATAATATCCTTTGAAAGCCCATTAATACCATCCGTAACAAGTATTGCACCAGCTAATATCCCAAGAGGAGTCATTGTAGATATCATAAGGGCACCACCAACAACAGCAAAACCTGATATAACTACATAAACTGCAAAAATTACATACCCCACAATCTTATTATTTTCCCGTACAAACTCTACTTTTGCGTAAAGTTTTGCCGTTTTCATTCGTAACAAACGATCTTGCTCTCTGAGGTTTTCTGTCTCGGCCCTGAGATTTTTAATACAGGACATACACTCTTCATCTGATTTAGCCTGCCGGGCAACAGAGAACTGCTGTTCAACGACCTGCTTAATTTCCTGAACAAAATTTATACGGGTCAACCCATCGCGGAGATGGAAAGAAGAGAGAGCATTAGCGGTGCTGATCAGTTTTCTCGCTTCCAAATTGACCATTGTTTCAGCCCAGGCTTTGTTTCTGCCGTAACGCATCATATCAAGAAGTGCTAAATCCATTTTACATGCTTCCTGTAGTGAAGTTTTCCTGATCATAAGGCCATAAACAGCAATAACAATCAATATTGGTTTCAACGGCGCTTTTCGCCCATATCCTGCAACATCCGATAGAACAGTCATCGCATAATTTACAGTGGAGTTTTCAATAAGCTTTATTCTAACGGTGGCGGTTTTCTCACTTTTTTACAGCGGATTACGACTTTTTCGAAAGAAGGAAAGTTGAGCAAATCCCACGCACTTCTGGCCTGAAAAGAGTGGTGAAACTCTCAATCCGTCACCCCGCAACAAAACTGTCACAATAATAACATAGGCTGTTGGTACACTTTTGAGGCAAAAACAACACCATCATCACGGGTGACCCAAAATGGTAGCGATCAAGGCAAAAAATCACAAGGATGCAGAAGAGATGCTGCACGCCGGCATCAGCAAAGTTGAACTGGCCTATGACATTGACAGCGATGACTTTTTCCGCTTCGCCACGCGCTGGTGCGACCGCGGTGCGAAAATCTCAAAAGGCAACCACCACTTTGTTGTTTCACTGAAAGGTTTTTCCATCCCACCTAACGACTGATTCTCTCTCTTCACTACCGATGACTTTTTGCCGTCATTAATCTAACCTGCTTACATCATTTTTGATGAGATAAGCAGGTTAGACAGCCGTGAACTCCCCACCGCCAGCCACTCACCTGGTGCCCTGTGGTCTGCCAACCGTACCGGACATTCCGTTTGTTGGACTGCGTTTTATCAGCGATGTGATCCTTACCTCCCCTGCGGGGCATCCTGATGTAATGCTTTTACAGGCCCGCTATCATCTGCAGAACTATTCCGAAGCGCTGTTTAAAGATTTTGACCTTGCCCTGCCCGATCATCTGCAAAAAGCGGTAAAAAAACGCCGCGCCGAGTATCTGGCCAGCCGGGTTTGCGTGCGCTACGGACTCAGCCTGCTGGGCATTGATAACTACGTGTTGAGCAATGATGCCGATCGTGCTCCGCTCTGGCCTGCAGGGTTCAGCGGCTCACTCTCTCATACCCATCAGCGCATCAGCCTTTTACTGGCCCCAGCAAACAGCGGCAAACTGCTGGGGATTGATTGCGAGCAATTGATCCGGCCTGAGACAGCAAAAGAGATGCAGGAGATGATCATTAACGCGGGAGAAAGCGATCTCCTGCAGCACAGCGGCTTACCCTTTGCCACCTCCCTGACCCTGGCCTTTTCAGTGAAAGAGAGCCTGTATAAAGCGATCTTCCCCCGCCTGCGTGAGTTTATGGATTTTTCCACAGCGGAGATCGTTGATTACTCACCTGCTGCCGGTACGATCGTGTTAAAACTGGCCCGCACCTTCTCCACAGAGTTTCCGCTCGGGCGACTGTTTATCGGGCATATCCAGCTTGGGCAGGATGACGTGCTGAGCTGGATAGTCACACCGCAGGCATAAAAAAGCCGATCTGAGAAACACTCAAACCGGCATAACCAATCTGGTAAGACGACGGGGAAGTCCAGGACAGCGGAAGAACACTGTCAAAGCCACCTTACCTTTTCATTATCAGGCTGACAAATAAGCCTTTTTGCAGACGATATGCGCCGTTCTGCTAATCAGGCGATCACGTCCGTACGCTTTACCGCATCCAGCGTCGCCAGCTCCCTCTCCTGACCGGTCAGCTCGGTCAGTTTGCCTTCGCGCATCTCCAGCAGGCGGTCGGCATGCAGGAAGTAGTGATCGTCGTGGCTGATGGCAAACACGGTTTTGCCCCTCTCTTTCAGCCACGGCAACAGCTCACGGTAGAAGATACGGCGGAAATGAGGATCCTGATCGGCAGCCCATTCATCCAGCAGCAGGATATCGCGCTGTTCCGCGGTAGCCAGCAGCAACGCCAGCCGCTTGCTCTGCCCTTTCGACAGCTTGAGGTTAAGCACCCGGTTGCCATCAAGCTTGATTTTGTCCTGCATCTTCAGGCGTTCCAGCCACTGCTGTACTTTCGCGGGATCGGCCGGCTGGCCCCGATCGTCGATCAGCCGGTCAAACAGATGCACATCGGTAAAGACCGCAGAGAACAACCGGCGATAGCCTTCACTGTTCTCTGCGTCAACCACTTCGCCATCCAGCATGATCTGCCCGGAAACAGGCTGATAAAGCCCGGTCAGCAACATCGCCAGCGTGGATTTTCCGCTGCCGTTGCCGCCGATCAGGAACACCAGCTCGCCGCGCTTCAGCGTCATATTAATCGGGCCAACTTCAAAGCCGCGATCGCCATAGTGGTACACCAGATCGCGCAGCTCCAGCGTCTGCCAGTTTTTCGCGGCGACGGGGGCAGCAAACTCAGGCTGATACGCTTCCAGCCTGAAGGAGTTGAGCTTGTTAAACGCCACCTGAGCCGTCAGCAGCGTCGGCAAAGCCCCTACCGCCGAAAGCAGCGGCGTGCGCAGAAACAGCAGGGTCAGGGAATAAGTTGCCGCCACGGCGGTATCCGCCCAGCCCAGGCTGTTAGCCATAAAGAACACCAGGCCTATCGCGCCCAGCATCATGATGTTTGACCAGTTCACCGCGCTGAGGTGGAAAGTATCGGCTCGCACGATATGGTGGCGGTAAGAACGCGCATCTTCCTGATAGACCGTGTTATAAATCAGCTGAGCACGCTGACGGTTCAGCGCCAGCTCTTTGCGCCCTTCAATAATGGTCTGGAAGTCAGCATAGAGATTGTCTTCAATATCACGCAGCTTCGCCATATGTCGGTAGACTCTGGAGACCAGCAGCCAGCCACCGATAATGGTGATCGCCAGCCAGACCACCGTGACCAGCAGCATCTCAGCCGACAACCAGGCCAGATAAGCGGCAGAGCCAATGGCAAGAATGATCCCCTGAATCAGCTCCGGCAGGCGGACAAAGGCGATAGTAATATTGCGCACGTCACTGGTCAGCGCCGCCAGCAGCTGTGGGCTGCCAATCTGTTCGATACGTTCCACCTGCGTATCCAGGATGCGTTTGATAAATTCACCGCGCAGCCGGTAAACAAAATGGTGGCCCAGCAGGGTCAGCGCCAGCTGTGAGGCCAGGGTCACCGCCATCAGCAGCACCAGCAGGCCCAGAAACTCTGGCAGGATCGACAGCGAGGGGGTTGCTGACACGATCAGCTCACGATTGATAAAGGCGATCAGCCCAATACCGAGCGCGGCACTGAGCAGGCTGAGGAGAATAACCGATATAAAGGGCCAGCGATATTGCCGGTAAACGACGCGGAGCAACTCCATGACACCATCCAGGTAAATTTAACGCAGCCTGCAGTTTAATGAGAAGCCGGACGATATCAATAATAATTCTCAATACCCGTATAACGGTCAGCGGAAGGCACGACGGAAAGTGAGATTGTAGCGAAAAGCCCCAACAAGCGGGTGGATACCGGGCTTCAGGGGGAGGATGCCATGATAGCGCAGACGGGAAGGCCCTCCCCAGACCACGATATCACCGTGTTCCAGCAGCACCCGCTGGGTTGCATCGCCGCGCTCAAAACCACCAAACTGAAACACCGCCGGTAAACCAAGCGAAACCGATACGATCGGCTGCTTCAGGTCCTGTTCATCTTTATCCTGATGCAGGGTCAGCTTCGCGCCGGGCTCGTAGCGGTTAATCAGGCAGGCATCAGGATGAAAATCAGCAAACCCCGCCTCTGCCGCACAGGTGGTGGCCATCTGACGGAAAAGGTCGGGCATGGCCGGCCAGCGATGTCCGGTTGCGCTGTCGCGCTCGCTGTACTGGTAACCGCGTGAATCCGTTGACCAGCCAAAATCACCACAGTTGGTCATCGCCACCGACATCCGGTGGCCGCCGGGGGTGATCCGATGATGAAAAGGGTTTTGGGCGGAAACCCCGTTCACCAGCGCCATCAGCTGTTCAGCGCGATGCCGGGCTCTTCGGCGCAGGATCACCGCGCCATCAGCCAGCGGTTCAGCCCAGGGGGCGTCTTCACTAAATAAATCCAGCATTGTGCCTCCTCCGGGTCTGCCCTTATTGCTGCACAATAAAAGCTTTGAATTGTGGTGACATCCAGGTAGTGAAACCGTCACCCTGCTTCATGATCAGATACACCGCAAGCTTTTCACGCAGCGCCAGCGCTTTGGCTTTCTCTTCACCCAGCACCATCAGCCCGGTATCCCAGCCATCCGCCTCCAGCGCCGTGGTGGCGATCACCGTAGCAGACACCAGCTTATGCTCTATTGGTCGCCCGGTGACCGGATCGATCACATGGGATATACGCTTGCCGTCCAGTTCATAATAGTTGCGATAGCTGCCTGAGGTGCTGATCCCATGCCCCTGCAGATCAACCAGCGCCTGCACCGCGTTCTCTTTATCCGTTGGCTTCTGGATTGCTACCTTCCACGGCTTCCCTTCCGCGTTCATTCCCCTGGTCAGCACCGCACCGCCAACAGAAACAAGGTAGCTGTTTATTCCCTCTTTCTCCATCAGGCGCGCCAGATGGTCGGTGGCAAAGCCCTCACCCACCGTGGAGAGGTCAACATAGAGCCCCGGCAGGTCTTTCTGCAGATAAGCGCCTTCCACACGTTCAATAACATGCAGGTGCTGCAGACCGGTCAACGCCCGGGCAGCATCAATTTGTGCCTGAGTCGGCGTTTTCACCGGCTGCTTGTCCGGACCAAAACCCCAGAGATTGACCAGCGGCCCGACGGTGATATCCATCGCTCCGGCGGTTTTCTGGCCGATGCGCAACGACAGGGTAAGAATATCGGCCATGTTATCGCTGACCGGTTGAGGATCGCTGCCACGATACTGGTTAAAACGGGAGATTACCGAGTCGCTTTTCCAGGTCGACAGCTCCCGATCGTCACTATCAAGCCGTTGCTGAATTTCTTTCTGCAGGGCTTCTTTGCGATCTGCCGCCACGCCAGCCACGCTAACCCTCCAGAATGTTCCCATAGTGCGTCCTTCCATAATCAGCCCCGCATTCGCCGGACTCTGGTTATTCTGGTCACAGCCGGAAAGCAGGATAAATGCTGATAAACCAGCGTAATACAGCCAATTCTTCTTCATTATTAAATGACAGCCTGTGGTAATTATTGGTACGAAAATCGCGAAACACGGCATAAAATGTGGTGATCAGTGACTTGACCAGCTGAAAAATGCTCTTCAGGATGAGCACTAAAGCACGCCATATCTGGCTGCCCGGTTAAGTTATATCAGGAGATCCAGAATGATTTATTTCGCCCTGTTGATGCTTTGCATCGCCCTTATTATCTTTTCAGGATACAAGCATTACAAGAAGAGCCACCGCAGACAGCTCAATCGTCCACGTCATCAGCACCGGATGAGCAGCAGGTAAGTGCGGGGCAAAGGAAAAGGCTGAGTAAGCGGGGAAAGGGAGAACAGGGAGCGCAGCCTGGCCGGGCTCCCAACCGAACTCAGAACTGGTAAACCAGACCCAGTGCCACTACGTCATCAGTGTTGATGCCGGTGTTGTCGGTGAAGTTGTTGTCATCCAGCAGGTTAATCTGGTAATCAACGTAGGTAGACATGTTTTTGTTGAAGTAATAGGTTGCGCCTACATCAACATATTTCTTCAGGTTCTGCGAACCGTAGCCCTGAATGTCGGTGCCACGTGAGCTGACAAAGGCCAGAGAAGGACGCAGACCGAAGTCAAACTGGTACTGAGCAACCAGTTCCCAGTTATCCGCTTTGTCCGCGTAACCGTAAGCTGCTGCATCGCTGGAACCAAAGCGGGTTGCGTTGTATGAACGGGTGTACATTGCGGCCAGGTAGATGTTGTTCGCGTCGTATTTCAGGCCACCGGTGTAAGCAGTAGCTTTGTCACCACGGCCCAGAATGGTCGCGCTGCTTGCGTCGCCGCCGTTCTGCTCGGTAGTACGGTCAGAGTTAAACATTGCCGCACCGATACCGAAGCCAGAGCCCAGATCGTACGTTGTGGACAGACCCCAGCCATCGCCATTCTGACCCAGTACGTCACGGCCGTTAACAGATTCTGTTGAGCTGCTGTTTTTGCCCTGGTACTGAACGGCGAAATTCCAGCCATCCACCAGACCAAAGAAGTTGTTGTTACGGTAAGTGGCCAGGCCATTAGAACGCTGGAACATGAACTGATCCGCGCCATAAGTATCCCCACCGAACTCTGGCAGAACGTCGGTCCATGAACCGATGTCATACAGCACGCCATAGTTACGACCGTAGTCGATTGAACCGGCATCGCCAAATTTCAGGCCAGCAAAGCCGACACGGGTATAGCTGTTAGCGGTACCTTCAGATTCTGCAGTGTTCAGAGCAGCCTGATACTCCCACTGACCGTAACCAGTCAGCTGGTCAGTGACCTGGGTTTCCCCTTTAAAACCGAAGCGCACATAGGACTGGTCACCGTCAGAACCGTCATCATCAGAAAAATAGTGCAGACCATCTACTTTGCCAAAGAGGTCAAGTTTATTACCGTCTTTGTTGTAAATCTCCGCAGCGCCTGCAGAACCGGCGATCAGCATCGCTGGGATCATCAGGGAGAGAACACGAAGTTTCATTTTATTACCCTCTGGTTATATGCCTTATTTGCCACTGCGTGCTGAACGTCGAAAATTCAGCCGGCAACCTCATACTAGAGTGCGGGCGGTAATAATCTATCAAGAAAATGATACTAAATTTCCGAATGTGTTTCAGAGTACAAATTAGATATTTCATTTTGTAAATAATGAGGAACTTTTATGCAGCACGTATCGGTAAAAATATCGCACATATCGTCAAATAATATGAGAAAGGTTATATTTCATCAAGTTATGTAATGTTATGTGCGTGAGCACTGAATGATAAAAAAATGGAGTCATCAGGTTATACAATGTTCCCGCTATCATCATTTTATTTCATTATTACCTTCATTCACCCCGAATGAGTTGTTTTACCCTGATTCCAGCCGAACCTTTGTGTTCGGCTTTTTTTTATCCTTTTGTATTCATGTCAATTTAAGTAAAGATGGTTTTCTCGCCTGAAATAACTTCATTCCGCACTGCGCATTCATCCCCCATACAGGCACAAACAGTCAAAAAAAATGCCAATATATATAATGTTAATTAATTTCCGGAATCATCTGAAATGCATCAATCAGTGGCGTTCAATTTTAACGTTCACGCATAGACTTTTTGACCTTATTCAGCGACTTAATCAGATAGTCCATAACTGATTTCTGGCCGGTCTTGGGTTGGTTCAGTAAGACGAACACATAACGGGCATGGCTACTAAAAAACCCAAACAATGAGTCTGCTATGCATGTGATAAGTTGATTTATTTCAGGGAATCTTGCTGCGGAAATGTTAATTAAATGAAAATAAATAGTATTAAACAGCCTTCTTAAGGTTTTACAGGGGAACGGCGCGAGAAAATTCATATTGTTTCATGATAATCAGCAAAACTAATCTAAGCTGAGGCAGGTCAATTGCACGCCATGCTGGCAGGGATGATCCGAGTCACAATCACGCTTTTTCACGTTACACCAATGCGTTGAGTTGATGCGTGATAAAACATCATTCCACCAGGAGTTATCTGTAAAATAGCCTTAAGGTGAAAAATTTCATTAACAGGCCCGTTTTTCCAGGTTAATACCTGACAATGCAGATGCAGAAAGGCTTCCGGACAGTACTGAACGTGCCTTGTTTGCAGGGTAGACTTCATTAAATTCACAAACTGTGATAAACACTAGCTCTAATCGCGACAGGCTCTCAACGGAAATTATGACAACTCAGGACGCCCCACCAGCAAGCGCCGTAGCCACTCAGCACGCCACCCGAGCAGTCTTTTTTATCGCCGGCATCGGCATGGCTGCCTGGGCCCCACTAGTTCCCTACGCGAAAGACCGTGCCCAGCTCAGCGACGGGTCGCTGGGGACGCTGCTGCTGTTTCTTGGCCTGGGTTCGCTGGTCGCTATGCCGCTGACCGGTATGTTGGTCGGCAGGGCGGGCTGTAAAAAAGTGATTGCCTGCGGCAGCCTGTTTATTCTGCTGGCGCTTCCCCTTCTGGCTACCCTTTCCACCCCTGCGACTCTGGCGATAGCACTGATGATCTTCGGTGCGGCGATCGGGCTGGTTGACGTGGCAATGAATATTCAGGCCGTGGAGGTGGAAAAAGCGTCCGGTCGGGCGATGATGTCCGGTTTTCACGGTTTTTTCAGCGTGGGGGGGATCGCCGGAGCCGGTCTGGTCAGCGCCGGGTTGGCCCTTGGGCTGACGCCATTACAGGCGACGGGCACGATTCTGGTGCTGATTATCGCCCTTTACGCTTTCTCGCAGCGTCATCTGCTCAGCCAGCGGGTTCAGCAGGCTGATGCCGCGCTGTTTGTGGTCCCCCGTGGCTGGGTGCTGTTTCTGGGCGTGATGTGCTTTATTCTGTTCCTGACGGAAGGTTCCATTCTCGACTGGGGCGCGCTGTTCCTGGCGCAAACCCGCGACCTGCCTCACTCCCAGGCCGGGCTTGGTTACACGCTGTTCTCCGTGGCGATGACCGTTGGCCGGCTGAGCGGCGATCGCATCGTGAACTACTTTGGCCGGACGGTGACCCTGTTTTGCGGCACGCTGTGCGCTTCCGTGGGCCTGCTGCTGGCCATCTTTGTTCCCAGCACCGCGGTGGCGCTGGCCGGATTTGTGCTGGTGGGATTTGGCGCATCAAACAGCGTACCGATTATGTTCAGTGCCGCTGGAAACCAGCAAACCATGCCGGTAAATCTGGCGATTTCTTCCATGACAATGATTGGTTATGCAGGTATTCTGGCAGGTCCTGCACTGATAGGGTTTATCTCACAGTGGTACAGCCTGACGGCGGCCTTTAGCGCCATCGCCGTATTGCTGTTAGCCGTGGCCGCCAGCGCCCGGCTGATTACACGTTAACTGGGGTGTCACGCTACGCTATGTTGCCATACAAATTTCCACTGACTTCAGGCAATGTCACGCGCTTTTTTGTGATGTTTATTCTGGTGCTGCTGCTCGCATCCGGGTTTATGATCCATAACGCTGTCAATGCCTGGCTGACGGATAAACGCTATGCCATGGCGGATATCGCCCATTCGATGCAAAAGCGGATAGACACCTATCGTTTCGCCACCTGGCAAATCTATGAAAACCTGGCGGCAAATGCGGCAGGATCAACGCCTAACAGCCTGCAGGAAACGCGGCTTCGCCCGGACGTTTACTATCTTGAGAAAACCCGCCGTAAAACCGAAGCGCTGATTTTCGGCTCCCATGACAGCAGCACGCTGGATATGACCCAGCGGATGTCCAACTATCTGGACACGCTATGGGGCGCGGAAAACAGTACCTGGTCGATGTATTTCCTCAACGGCCAGGATAACAGCATGATCCTGATTTCAACGCTGCCGCTAAAGGATATGGCAACCCGCTACAAAGAGAGCGCCATCAGCAATATCGTCGATGCTCGCCGGGCGGAGATGCTCACCCAGGCTAACGCGCTGGACGAGCGGGAAAGCTTCTCGCCGCTGCGCCGCTTCACCTGGCAAAACGACCACTACTTTACCGTGCGCACCACTTTTAATCAGCCGGGCCATCTCGCTACCGTGGTGGCGTTCGATCTGCCGATTAACGATTTGATCCCGCTGAACATGCCGCTGGAAAATTTCCAGCTTAAACAGGATACCAGCGACACCTCAAAAAGCACGAATGCCGATGACGCCACCACCAGCACTAAAGTCACGCTGTCTAACCCAAATGTTGAGATTGCAGCGTCGCTGACCAGCACCCCACTTCAGCTGGTCTATCACGTGTCAATTGTCGGACTGGTGGTGGATACGCTGAAAAATCTGATGTGGCCGCTGCTGGCTAACCTTACCCTGCTACTGCTGTCGCTGGGTGGCCTGCTGCTACTGCGCCAGCAATCATTGCGTCCGAGTGAGAATCAGAGCGCCGAGCTGGATTCGCTGCGGGTGCTGAATGAAGAGATCGTCGGCAGCCTGCCGGTCGGCCTGCTGGTGTATGACTTCGCCAATAATCGCACCATTATCAGCAACAAGATTGCCGAGCATTTATTGCCGCACCTTAACCTGCAAAAAATCATCAATATGTCCGATCAGCATCAGGGCGTCCTGCAGGCCACGGTCAACAACGAAGTGTATGAAATCCGCCATGCCCGCAGTGTACTCTCGCCGAATACGCAACTGTTTATGATGCGGGATCAGGATCGTGAGCTGCTGGTGAACAAGAAGCTGCAAAAAGCGCAGCAGGTTCTGGACAAAAATCACCAGACCCGGCAGCAGCTGTTGCAAAACCTCGGCCATGCGCTGAACCGGCCACTGAGCAACGTCATCAACCTTCTGCAGGCGCTGAGTGACGCCAACCCGGCGGACGATATCCATGATGCGCTGGAAGAGTCCCACGCGCTGAGACGCCTGGTGGACGATATCGTGCTGCTCAACCGTCTGGAAACCCATGACTGGGCCCCGGACGCTGGCGCGTTCAATATGCAGACGGTGCTGGATGAGCTGGTGATGGAAGCCCTGCCCTCTCTGCGCCGCAAGGGGCTGAATTTGCTGGTCAGTAACCGTCTGAACAGTGATGAAAATCGTTTCGGCGACCGTCGGGCACTGTATAAAATTCTTACCACCCTGCTGCACTACTCCATCACCAGCACCACCTGGGGCAGGATCAGCATCGAGGTCAGCCACCCGCAAGATCGTCCCGATCGCCTGGCGATTGAAATGGTGGATACCGGCGCAGGGCTGACGGTGGATGAGATGGGCAATACCGACTTCCCGTTCCTTGGCGAAACCAGCCGGGATCGTTTTGGCCAGGCTTCCGGACTGGCCTTATTCCTGTGCAAACAGCTGTGTAAGCAGCTGGGCGGCCATCTGGAAATCGTGGCGCGACCGGATATCGGCACCCGCTACAGTATCCAGATCCATGCCCCTCAGGAGCATCAGCAGGTACAGGAAGAGAAACTGCTGGAAGGACTGACCGCGCTGATTGATATCACCGTGGACGATGTCAGGAAGATTGTGGTTCACCAGTTGGAAAACTGGGGTGCCAGCTGTATCACCCCGGATGAGCGTTTTTCCGGGCAGGATCATGATGTCCTGGTCACCGACGAACCGGCGAACCTCACGCCGTGGTCGTTACTGCTCACGGATGATGAAACAGGTTACACCGCACTGTCGCGTAACCAGTTCAGGGTCAACTTTAACCTCAGTAACGCGATGCAGGATGCGTTGCTTCAGCTTATTGAACAGCAGCTGGCCCTGGATGAGACAGAAGAAGAGCAGGACCTGGCACAGCTTTTCGCGCCGGGTTACTTTCAGCTCTTTGTAGATACAGTACCAGATGATGTAAAGAGATTGTATAATGAGGCGGCGGAGAGGGACTTGAGTTCGCTTGCTCAGACTGCACATCGCCTGAAAGGCGTGTTTGCCATGCTTAATTTAAACCCGGGCAAGCAGCTTTGTGAAACGTTAGAACTGCACATTACCGAGTGTGACGATTCAAACATTAAAAATACCACCAGTGAGATTGACCACTACGTCAATGAACTGCTGCAGCAAGGTAACCAATAATATGAATAACTTGAACGTAATCATTGCCGATGACCATCCAATCGTGCTGTTCGGCATCCGTAAATCGCTCGAACAAATTGAATGGGTCAACGTTGTAGGTGAGTTCGAAGATTCCACAGCTTTAATCAACAGCCTGTCCAAACTGGATGCTAACGTTTTGATTACCGATCTGTCGATGCCGGGTGAAAAGTATGGTGATGGCATAACGCTGATCAAATACATCAAGCGGCATTATCCTGACCTGTCAATCATCGTTCTGACCATGAACAACAATCCGGCGATCCTGAGCGCGGTACTGGATCTGGATATCGAAGGGATCGTGCTGAAACAGGGTGCACCAACCGACCTGCCAAAAGCGCTGGCTGCCCTGCAGAAAGGCAAAAAATACACGCCGGACAGCGTGGCGAAATTGCTGGAGAAAATCAGCGCAGGCGGCTACGGCGACAAGCGTCTTTCGCCAAAAGAGAGCGAGGTTTTACGCCTGTTTGCTGAAGGTTTCCTGGTTACAGAGATTGCCAAAAAGCTGAACCGCAGCATTAAAACCATCTCCAGCCAGAAGAAATCAGCGATGATGAAACTGGGTGTGGATAACGATATCGCGCTGCTGAACTACCTCTCTTCCGTCAGCACCATGCCGGTTGATAAAGACTAAGCACAACGGGTTGAGAAAAAGGGCGAAGATGAATTCGCCCTTTTTTATTCTCTGAAATTACCCTTCCCGGCTCTTACGCACGCGTTCAGTATAGAACGCCAGCGTCTGTCGCAGCGTGTCCAGCGTCACGGGTTTGGACAGGCAGTTATCCATTCCAGCCTCCATGCAGCGCTGTTTCTCTTCCGCCAGCGCATTTGCCGTGACGCCCACCACCGGGAAGGTCAGCCCCAGCTGACGCAGACGCTGTGTCAGGCGATAACCGTCCATATTCGGCATGTTGACGTCGGTCAGCACGATATCAATCTCATTGCGGCTGAGTACGTTCAGCGCATCCACGCCGTCCTGAGCGGTTTTCACCCGGTAACCCAGCGATCCCAGCTGATCGGAAAGCAGCATGCGGTTAATGGGATGATCGTCCACCACCAGGATCAGAATATCTTCGTTGCTGGCACTCAGCTCTTCAGCTTCCGGCAGGCCTGACAATGCATCCGGCATATCCACTTCAACCCGGTAGATGCGACCCAGCAATACCGGCAGTTCATGCGGCGTCGTGGTGCCATAAACCCAGCGGCCGGGGCTTGTTTCCTGCGGGCCGTCATTATGGCTGCCATCGAAGCGGATCAGCGCGCGCACCGCCTGCTGTGGCTGATAATCGTAATCCGCCACAATCACATCATCCGCCTCGCAGTGGGTGCCTTCCTGCAGGCGCGCCACGGTGATGCCATGCTGCATCAGCAGTTTTTCCAGGAAGTCGCCCAGCGTGTCGTTACGCAGTTCCAGCCAGCATCTCTTGCCCAGGAGTCCCTCATGCAGCACGGGCGTCATCACCCGACTGTTATACAGTGGGATGCGTACCACAAACTGGCTACCCATTCCGGGTTCGGAATCTACCTCGATGTCGCCGTCCATCATATTGATGAGTTTTTCACAGATCGCCAGGCCCAGTCCGGTGCCCTGGAAGTTATGCTGCACGCCAGTGCCCACCTGGAAGAACGGATCGAACAGTCGGGTGATCTCTTTTGCCGGGATCCCCACGCCAGTGTCACGCACGCGGAAAGCCAGATAGCCATCTTTAACAAACGCCTGCAGGATGATGCCGCCGGTATGAGTGAATTTGATGGCGTTGTTCAGCAGGTTGGAGATCACCTGCTGCAGACGCAGCGGATCGCCGTCCAGCGTTACCGGCACGTCGCTGTCGATAAAGCACCACAGCGTCAGACGCTTTTTCACCACCATTGCCAGATAATTAGAGGAGATATGGATGATCACCTCCCGTGGGGAAAACTCACGCGGTTCGATTCTCAGCTGTTCAGACTCAATTTTTGAGAAGTCGAGAATATCGCTGATGATTTTTAGCAGCAGACTGGACGAGTTATTCATCGCCGTCACCAGTGACTCCACTCCTTTCGGCAAGGATTTGGTCTGCAAAAGATCGAGGTTACCGATAATTCCGTAAAGCGGCGTGCGCAGCTCGTGGCTGACCGTCGCCAGGAACATCGACTTCGACTGGCTGGCCTGTTCAGCCGCCTGAGCCATTTCCTGCAGTGACTCTTCCATCTTCACGCGGGCTGACACATCCACCAGTACGCAGATCGCCACATTTTCATTGCGATAGCGTGAATGCACAAAGCTGATTTGCAGGTTGGTATTACTGCCGGTCAGCACGTCAACAAAATTCACCTGCTGGCCACAGATGATCTCGGTCAGCCGCTGGCGGTCCTCCTGAGTCAGCATGCTCAGGTAATTATGTGCCAGCTCGTTACTGAGGATATTCGTTCCGTCACTGGTCCTTAAAATACAGATGCCGACCGGAGCCGAAGCAACAATTTTACGGTTGAACTGCTCGTGTTCCTCCAGCCGGTGAGCATTGTCCTCTGCCGGTAAAAACATACGGCGTTCAAACAGCCAGGCCAGAGTAAAAAGGATGACAGCGCTGATGACGTTAAGCAGGATGGCGTTGATGATCAGCATCTTCAGCTTCTCAACCAGCTCGTTGGTCTGTACCGAGTAGACGACGGTAAGTGAAGAAGGCATCAGCGTCTGTTTCAGCACCAGCTGCTTGTAACCATTGATATAGCCAAACCAGCTGCTGTCATCAGGCAGGTCGTCCAGCGAAATCCTGGCTCCCGCCCGGGAGGAGGACATCACCCGCTGATTGCTGCCATCCAAAATGGTGGCACCGATCGGGAATGCGCCCGGAGTCACGAAATCTTCCAGACGAATTGTCTGCTCAATGCCCAGCAGGGCCGCGATTTTGCTGGCTACGTACACCGGCGTAACCATGTAGTAATAGCCGACACCGGGCTGGCTGGCAGGGGCGATCCAGAACATGCTGTTTTTACGCTCGTCCTCGTTACCGTTACGGTACTTCAGGATGCGCTCATGCAGCGATTTCAGCGCGTGTTCCCGATCGGCCGAAGAGCTGCTCACGCCAAAGTCTGCAAGACACAGGCTTTCGCCACCGATAAAAAATACCCGGTTCAGCTCGTAAGCTGACGCAAAGTTCTCTTTCCAGTAGTGCAGGAAGTAACTCAGAGATTCCAGCGAGTTGCGCCAGGTATTACTCATGGCACTGCAGTCAGAGTCGGAATAGAGCGGATAGAATTGCGGCAGTGCGATTTTACCGGGAAACACGCCGTTCAGCACGTCCAGCCCGTTAGTCGAGGAGTTCAGGCGGTTTTCAGCAATAAACTTCAGCTCGCGGGCCACATCGGCAGAATGACGAATGTACCACTGGGCCTGCTCTACGTTAGCATTAAACTCCTGGCGCACCTGAGCTTCTTTCTCGTGCAGCACATTGATAATGTAGAACGTTGTCAACAGCGCGCCCAGCGTCCAGAGCATTAGCGCCAGTGCCCGGAACAGATAGCGGGAGATCCTTAACGTGGTTCTGAACGAGACTAAATATTTCAAGCGAAACCTACAGGCAAGCTGGACATGGACTAATTCGATCCCGTTACAGTACCGTCACAACAGCAAAAAAGCCAGTTAACCCCTCCCCTGTGGGCATAAAAAAAGCCGGTTCAGTTGAACCGGCCTCTGACACTAAAAGCGCTGACGATTACTCGTCTTCGTCGCCTTCAGGTGCATCATCTTCGTTTTCCACTTCCGGGGAGATATCGTCGTCACCTTCCGCCACGCTGCCGTCGATAGCATCCAGCTCTTCTTCCGCGACCGGCTCAGCCACACGCTGCAGGCCAACCACGTTCTCATCTTCAGCGGTACGGATCAGGATAACACCCTGGGTGTTACGGCCAACCACACTCACTTCAGAAACGCGGGTACGCACCAGAGTACCGGCATCAGTGATCATCATGATCTGATCGCTATCAACAACCTGCACAGCGCCAATCACCGGTCCGTTACGCTCGGTCACTTTGATCGAGATAACGCCCTGCGTGGCGCGGGACTTGGTTGGGTATTCGCTGTTGTCGGTACGCTTACCGTAGCCGTTCTGCGTCACGGTCAGGATTGCGCCGTCATCACGCGGCACAATCAGCGACACAACGCGGTCACCTTCAGCCAGCTTGATACCACGCACACCTGAAGCGGTGCGGCCCATGGCACGAACAGCCTGCTCGGCGAAGCGAACAACTTTACCGGCGGCCGAGAACAGCATCGCTTCGTCGTTCCCGTTGGTCAGCGCCACGCCAATCAGCTCGTCGTCTTCACGCAGGTTGACGGCAATGATACCGGCGCTGCGTGGACGGCTGAATTCGGTCAGCGCCGTTTTCTTCACGGTACCGCTGGCGGTCGCCATAAAGATGTTCCAGCCTTCGGCGTATTCGCGTACCGGCAGGATCGCCGTAATTCGCTCGTTCGCTTCCAGTGGCAGCAGGTTGACGATTGGACGCCCACGCGCACCACGGCTCGCTTCCGGCAGCTGGTAAACCTTCATCCAGTACAGACGCCCTCGGCTGGAAAAGCACAGGATGGTATCGTGAGTGTTGGCCACCAGCAGGCGGTCGATAAAGTCTTCTTCTTTGATACGGGCTGCAGATTTGCCTTTCCCACCGCGACGCTGTGCTTCGTAATCAGTCAGTGGCTGATACTTCACGTAGCCCTGGTGAGACAGGGTCACCACCACGTCTTCCTGGTTGATCAAATCTTCAATATTGATATCAGCGCTGTTCGCGGTGATTTCCGTGCGACGCTTATCGCCGAACTGATCGCGGATCAGCTCCAGCTCTTCGCGGATCACTTCCATCAGACGTTCTGCGCTTTCAAGGATGTAGATCAGTTCAGCGATCTGCTCCAGCAGTTCTTTGTACTCGTCCAGCAGTTTTTCATGCTCAAGACCGGTCAGTTTCTGCAGACGCAGATCCAGAATTGCCTGTGCCTGCTGCTCGGTCAGGTAGTACTGACCATCACGGATACCGAACTCGTCTTCCAGCCACTCAGGACGCGCGGCGTTATCACCGGCACGCTCCAGCATCGAAGCAACGTTGCCAAGATCCCACGGACGGGCGACAAGGCCTGCTTTCGCTTCCGCTGGCGTTGGCGCACGCCGGATCAGTTCAATGATGGGGTCAATGTTAGCCAGGGCAATCGCCAGCGCTTCAAGGATGTGGGCGCGGTCACGGGCTTTTCGCAGTTCAAAGATCGTACGGCGAGTCACCACTTCACGACGGTGACGCACGAAGGCTTCAAGAATATCCTTCAGCGGCATGATCTTCGGCTGGCCCTGATGCAGGGCAACCATGTTGATACCGAAAGAGGTCTGCAGCTGAGTGAGTGAATAGAGGTTATTCAGTACCACTTCGCCAACCGCATCGCGCTTGATCTCAATGACAATGCGCATGCCGTCTTTATCGGACTCATCGCGCAGCGCGCTGATCCCTTCCAGACGCTTCTCTTTTACCAGCTCGGCCATCTTCTCAATCAGGCGAGCTTTGTTCACCTGATAAGGAATTTCGTGAATGATGATGGTTTCGCGGCCGGTTTTGGCATCAACTTCCACTTCGCCACGGGCACGAATGTAAATTTTTCCGCGGCCGGTGCGGTAGGCTTCTTCAATGCCACGGCGACCATTGATGATCGCTGCAGTCGGGAAGTCCGGCCCCGGGATGTGCTCCATCAGCCCTTCAATGCTGATGTTTTCATCTTCAATATAGGCCAGGCAGCCGTTGATCACTTCCGTCAGATTGTGCGGTGGGATGTTAGTTGCCATACCGACGGCAATCCCCGACGCGCCGTTAACCAGCAGGTTGGGGATTTTGGTCGGCATGACTTCCGGGATCTGCTCGGTGCCGTCGTAGTTCGGCACGTAGTCGACGGTCTCTTTTTCAAGGTCCGCCAGCAGTTCATGGGCGATTTTGGACATGCGCACTTCGGTGTAACGCATGGCTGCGGCAGAGTCGCCGTCAACGGAACCAAAGTTACCCTGGCCATCTACCAGCATGTAGCGCAGCGAGAAGGGCTGGGCCATACGCACAATAGTGTCGTACACAGCTGTATCACCGTGAGGGTGATATTTACCGATGACATCGCCGACAACACGGGCAGACTTTTTATAAGGTTTATTCCAGTCATTGCCCAGCACGTTCATGGCGTAGAGTACACGACGGTGTACTGGCTTAAGCCCATCGCGAACATCTGGCAATGCACGGCCAACGATGACCGACATGGCATAATCGAGGTAAGAGTTTTTTAACTCTTCTTCGATATTGACCGGTGTGATTTCTCTGGCTAGATCGCTCATTGAGCCGCTATCCCTCTACATTATACCCGGATTCAAAGGTGCGAAAGTATATCACCTTTACACCTGGTGGTGAATGGAAAGCGTCGTTTTGCACGCTTTAATAGCGCCTGAACGGATCAGAAGCGGAGCACTGCCCCTTGCGGTGAGGAAAGATGTATACTTCATGCAAACTTTCCAGGGAGTAACAGTAAATGAAAGCAGAGCAAAACGGGTCAGTGAACGTCGATCATGATGAAATCGCCAAATTCGAAGCGGTCGCTTCCCGCTGGTGGGATCTGGAAGGCGAATTCAAGCCATTGCATCGCATCAACCCACTGCGTCTTGGCTATATCGCCCAGCACAGTGAGGGTCTGTTCGGCAAGAAGGTACTGGACGTTGGCTGTGGCGGCGGCATTCTCGCGGAGAGCATGGCCCGCGAAGGAGCCGACGTAACCGGGCTGGACATGGGGGCCGAGCCGCTGCAAATTGCCCGCCTGCATGCGCTGGAAAGCGGCGTGAAAGTCGATTACGTGCAGCAGACCGTAGAAGATCACGCTGAGCAGTTCGCCGGCCAATACGACGTGGTCACCTGCATGGAGATGCTGGAGCACGTGCCAGACCCGCGTTCCGTGGTTCATGCCTGCGCGCGCCTGGTAAAACCGGGTGGTGAAGTGTTCTTCTCTACCCTGAATCGCAACAGCAAGTCGTGGCTGATGGCCATCATCGGTGCGGAATACGTGCTGCGTATGGTTCCGCGTGGCACCCACGACATCAAAAAGTTTATCCGCCCGGCAGAATTGCTGAACTGGGTTGATGAAACCCCGCTGCGCGAGCGTCATATTATTGGCCTGCACTATAACCCGCTGACCAACAAGTTTAAGCTGGCTCCCGGCGTGGACGTTAACTACATGATCCACACCCACTGCCCGGCTGAATAAAATACTGCTGCAGGCCGCTGCGCCTGCATTGTTGATCCTAAAGGGAAATGCCCGACCTTCGTCACGTGACGGTCATAAGAATTCCTTAGATTATCGCCGCTGCCAGATCCCTTTCCTCCTGGACAACCAACGGCGTTCTGCGGCAGGATGATTTACTGGCGAAAATCGTCAAGAATTTTCCGGGCAAAACGGGAGCAGCTTAACGTTCCTGAAGGGCAGTTTTTGCGCAAAAAAAAACATGAATTTTCAGCGCTGAACAAGAAACCCGCGCTTGATCAAATTTCTAAAAATTTTCTCAACCCGTTGACATGGCTGCAGGGCCTTGAGAAACGTGGACTTAGGAAAAAAGCCTGGGTCCGATCAGTAAAACCTCGTGAAAATCAAGCCTTGTTAAGCGCGGATAAATTACTAAAATACTCACCATATTGTTATCAGCACTTCTCTTACCCCCTATATATAGTGTTTATCCACAGAGTTACTCACACCTGAGTATGTTGTGTATAAACAGGGGATACTTTCGACTTCACGGACAGGATATTACTCGACATGAATCAAAGCCTGCTTGTCACTAAACGCGATGGCCGCACTGAACGCATTAATCTGGACAAAATCCACCGCGTGCTTGACTGGGCTGCAGAAGGCCTGCAGAACGTTTCCGTTTCTCAGGTTGAACTGCGTTCTCATATCCAGTTCTATGAAGGGATCAGAACGTCTGATATCCACGAAACTATTATCAAATCCGCTGCGGACCTGATCTCACGGGAAGCGCCGGATTATCAGTACATGGCGGCCCGCCTTGCCATTTTCCACCTGCGTAAAAAAGCGTACGGCCAGTTCGAGCCGCCAAAGCTGTACGATCAGGTCAAGCGTATGGTCGACCTCGGCAAATATGACAGCCACCTGCTGGAAGATTACAGTGCGGAAGAGTTCGAACAGATGGACGGCTTTATCGACCACTGGCGCGACATGAACTTCTCCTATGCGGCGGTTAAGCAGCTGGAAGGCAAATACCTGGCGCAGAACCGCGTCAGCGGTGAGATCTATGAAAGCGCCCAGTTCCTGTACATTCTGGTGGCGGCCTGCCTGTTTTCAGGCTACCCGCGCGATACCCGTCTGGACTACGTGAAGCGTTTTTACGATGCGATCTCAACCTTTAAAATCTCGCTGCCAACGCCGATCATGTCAGGCGTGCGTACCCCTACCCGTCAGTTCAGCTCCTGCGTTCTGATCGAGTGTGGCGACAGCCTGGACTCCATTAACGCCACTTCCAGCGCTATTGTGAAATACGTTTCTCAGCGTGCCGGTATCGGTATCAATGCCGGTCGTATCCGTGCGCTGGGCAGCCCGATCCGCGGCGGCGAAGCATTCCATACCGGTTGTATTCCGTTCTACAAGCACTTCCAGACCGCGGTGAAATCCTGTTCTCAGGGTGGCGTGCGGGGCGGTGCGGCAACGCTGTTCTACCCGATGTGGCATCTGGAAGTGGAAAGCCTGCTGGTGCTGAAGAACAACCGTGGGGTGGAGGGCAACCGCGTTCGTCATATGGACTACGGCGTGCAGATCAACAAGCTGATGTACACCCGCCTGCTGAAAGGCGAAGAGATCACCCTGTTCAGCCCGTCTGACGTACCTGGCCTGTACGATGCGTTCTTCGCCAATCAGGAAGAGTTCGAGCGCCTGTACACCAAATATGAGAAAGATGACAGCATCCGCAAGCAGCGTGTCAAGGCCGTTGACCTGTTCTCGCTGATGATGCAGGAACGCGCGTCTACCGGTCGTATCTATATCCAGAACGTTGACCACTGCAATACCCACAGCCCGTTTGATCCGGCTATTGCGCCCGTTCGCCAGTCTAACCTGTGCCTGGAAATCGCGCTGCCAACCAAGCCGCTGATGGACGTGAATGACGAAAACGGTGAAATTGCCCTGTGTACGCTGTCGGCATTCAACCTGGGAGCCATTGAGAGCCTGGACGATCTGCAGGAGCTGGCGACCCTTGCCGTTCGTGCACTGGACGCCCTGCTGGATTACCAGGATTACCCCATCCCGGCCGCGAAGCGTGGCGCAATGGGCCGCCGTACGCTGGGTATTGGCGTGATCAACTTCGCCTACTATCTGGCGAAGCACGGCGTACGTTACTCTGACGGCAGCGCCAACAACCTGACCCACAAAACGTTTGAAGCCATTCAGTACTACCTGCTGAAGGCGTCTAACGAGCTGGCGAAAGAGCAAGGTGCCTGCCCGTGGTTTAACGAGACCACCTATGCGCAGGGCATCCTGCCGATCGACACTTACAAGAAAGACCTGGATGCGATCAGCAACGAACCGCTGCACCTGGACTGGGAAACACTGCGTGAAGCGATCAAAACCCACGGCCTGCGTAACTCCACGCTGTCTGCCCTGATGCCGTCAGAAACCTCCTCACAGATTTCTAACGCCACCAACGGCATTGAGCCGCCACGCGGCCACATCAGCATCAAAGCGTCGAAAGATGGTATCCTGCGCCAGGTTGTGCCTGAGTATGAGCGCCTGAAAGACAGCTACGAGCTGCTGTGGGAAATGCCGAATAACGACGGTTACCTGCAGCTGGTTGGCCTGATGCAGAAATTTATCGACCAGGCGATTTCGTCCAACACGAACTACGATCCAACCCGCTTTGAGAAGGGTCGTGTGCCGATGAAGCAGCTGCTGAAAGATCTGCTGACCGCCTACAAATTTGGCGTCAAAACGCTTTACTACCAGAACACCCGTGATGGCGCAGAAGACGCGCAGGATGACCTGGCACCGTCTATTCAGGACGATGGCTGCGAAAGCGGCGCCTGTAAGATTTAATACTCGAGTGCGGGGCGAAGTGATTCGCCCCTAACCCTCTGTCCGCGCCCGACTTGCGGCCCGGCCTCACTGGATCATTATTCATGGCTTACACAACGTTTTCGCAGAATAAAAACAACCAGCTGGATGAACCCATGTTCTTCGGTCAGCCGGTTAACGTCGCCCGCTACGACCAGCAGAAATATGACATTTTCGAAAAGCTGATCGAAAAGCAGCTCTCCTTCTTCTGGCGACCGGAAGAGGTGGACGTCTCCCGCGATCGTATCGACTATCAGGGTCTGCCAGACCATGAGAAGCACATCTTTATCAGCAACCTGAAGTATCAGACGCTGCTGGATTCCATTCAGGGACGCAGCCCGAACGTTGCCCTGCTGCCGCTGATTTCCATCCCGGAGCTGGAAACCTGGGTTGAAACCTGGGCGTTTTCTGAAACGATTCATTCACGTTCCTATACCCATATCATCCGCAATATCGTCAACGATCCGGCGATCGTGTTTGACGATATCGTGACTAATGAGCAGATCCTGTCGCGCGCCAAAGATATCTCTGGCTACTATGACGACCTGATCGAAATGACCAACTACTGGCACCTGTTGGGTGAAGGCACGCATCAGGTCAACGGTAAAAGCGTAACCGTCAGCCTGCGCGAGCTGAAAAAGCAGCTCTATGTCTGCCTGATGAGCGTTAACGCGCTGGAAGCTATCCGCTTCTATGTCAGCTTCGCCTGCTCCTTTGCCTTTGCCGAGCGCGAGCTGATGGAAGGCAATGCGAAAATCATCCGCCTGATCGCCCGTGACGAAGCGCTGCACCTGACCGGCACTCAGCACATGCTGAACCTGCTGCGCAGCGGCGAAGACGATCCGGAGATGGCTGAAATTGCCAGTGAGTGCCGTCAGGAGTGCTACGATCTGTTCGTCCTGGCGGCTCAGCAGGAGAAAGAGTGGGCAGAGTACCTGTTCCGCGACGGCTCAATGATTGGTCTGAACAAGGACATTCTGTGGCAGTACATTGAGTACATCACCAATATCCGTATGCAGGCGGTGGGTCTGGATCTGCCCTTCAAGACCCGCTCTAACCCCATCCCGTGGATCAACTCCTGGCTGGTGTCTGATAACGTGCAGGTCGCGCCGCAGGAAGTGGAAGTAAGCTCTTATCTGGTGGGTCAGATTGACTCCGAAGTGGGCGAAAACGACTTCGACGACTTCCAGCTGTAAAATGGCAGGCTCAATCATTACGCTGCGTGCTTCCGGCACGCAGCTGCACTGCCAGGAGGAGCACCACTCGCTGCTGGATGCGCTGGAATCCCACCGCATCCCGGTGGAATACCAGTGCCGGGAAGGCTACTGCGGTTCCTGCCGCACCCGGCTGCTGAAAGGGGAAGTCTGCTACGCTGCCCGGCCGCTGGCCTTTGTGCAGGACGGTGAGATCCTCCCCTGCTGCTGTACCGCTAACGGTGATATTGAGATCGAGATGTGATCTCAGCCCCTGAGCGTTTCCACCACTTCAATCCAGCCGTGCCCGGTTGACACTTCCATGCCATTGAGCCAGCGGCGCAGCATATTCAGCGCCATCATCGCCACCATGTCCTGACGGGCTTTCAGTCCGTGGCGGTTGATGTTGAACTTCACCTTCTGTGCCCAGCTTCCTTGCGGGGTATGCAGCGCAAAGCCCAGATGCTCATCCTGCAGCCCACCGACCACCAGCGCCAGGCTGGCTTCACCGGCAGTGGCCAGTTGCTGGCTACGTTTAATCAACTCCGGCAGTGCTTCCTCGCGGGTTGGCAACACATCCCCCTCTTTCAGCGGCGCACCGGCAGAAGCAAGCTGCCACTGCAGCAGCCCGGCCGTAAATTGCTCGCTGACCGACAGGCTGTAACTTTTTTCTTTCATTCGGCGTGAAATCTGGGCTGGCAGCCCTTCGGTTCCCTCAAAAAGGGTGCTTTCACCGGCAATTTCGCGTACCTGCTGCCAGAACTGCTCCATCTCTGCCAGCCTGGAAGCCGGCCCGTTCAGCTTGAGTTCGATAATTGGCATTGAGGCACGGTAGCCCATCACCACGCCTTCCGGCAGCGGAAGTGGTTCAATCTCGGAAGCCAGATCGCTCTCGCCACGGCCAAAGGTCGTCATGCGCAGGCAGACCGGTGGTTCAGGCAGGGAAAAACGCGCTTTCAGGCGCGGCAGGATTTGCTGCTCGACCATCACTTTGTATTCGGAGGGAACGCCAGGCGTGAAGAAAATCCAGCAGCGGTTCAGTTCGATGGCAAAGCCACAGGCCGTTCCCACCGGGTTATCCAGCATCTCGGCTCCGGCAGGAAGTTCCGCCTGTTTACGGTTACTGTCCGCCATTTTACGGCCACGCCCGGCGAAAAAGGCCGCCATTTTCGCCAGCCACTCTTCGTGCAGCACCAGGCCCACTCCCGCAGCTTTCGCCGCGGCCACTGCGCTCAGGTCGTCGCTGGTCGGGCCCAGGCCGCCGTTCACAATCAGCACATCAGCCACTTTGCTGCGTTCGGTCAGCACAGTAACCAGTTCATCCAGATTATCACCCACCGTCTGACGACTGGTCATTGGCAGACCATTCTGGAACAGCACCTCAGCCAGCCACGCCGCATTGGTATCGACGATCTGTCCGTGCAGCACTTCATCGCCGGTGGCGAGCATTTCCACTCTTATCATGTTGTTCTCCGGGTCGGTCAGGTTGATTAACTGTATGAAGCCATCCCGGGAAACACAATGTCATTTTTTGCTGAAGTGCGTTTAATCCGATTCCTGCCTGGCTACCCACTCCATCAGGCGCTGCCGCGAGATTTTGATGCCACCGCTGTTCAGTTCCGGCAGCACGTACCATCTTACCGGCCGCTGAAAGCCTGCCAGCAACGTTCTGGACCACGCTTCCAGTTCTGATAACGTCACCCCGGCTTTCAGCGTGACCAGCGCCACCGGGCGATGGCCGAACTCTTCGTCCTCTTTTGGCACAATAAATAACTGCTCCACCGCCGGATGGGCCAGCAGCACAGCCTCAACCTGTTCCGGCTGGATACCTTCCCCGGCAGAGAAAAACTGGTTGTCCAGACGCCCGGTCAGGTGCAGGCCGTCATGGTCAAGGTAACCGCCATCTCGGGTGGAAAACCACCCGTCGCTGCCGGCCAGCAGCAGCAGATTTCCCTGATGCCAGTAGCCGCATGCCAGCGCAGGGGACTGGATCTGCACTTCCCCCTTAACGACCCGAACCTGTTGCCCGGCCAGCGCCTGGCCGACACCGTTGCAGCCATCGGCTCTTTTGGCCGTCACGGTGGAAGCCGTTTCGGTCATGCCATAGCCGCACCAGCAGGCAATGCCGGCTGCTTCCGCCTGCTGCGTTAGCGTCTGCGGAATGGTGGCCCCCCCCAGCAATACGTTACGCAGATTTTCCGGCAGCCGTGGCTGCTGCAACAGCCTCCAGAGCTGGGTAGGCACCAGCGAGGCAAAGGTCGACCGCTCCAGTGCCTCAGGTAGCGGCGCATCATCAGTCAGCACCAGGTTTGCCCCCACCAACAGCCAGCGCCAGATAATCCCCTGTCCGGAGACGTGGCACAGCGGCAGGGAGAGTAACCAGCTGTCCTGCAGGGTGAAATTCATTTTCGTCACCACGCCATGCGCGCTGGCAAGATGCGCCCGAAAGGTATGGGCAGCCGCTTTTGGCAGGCCGCCCGAGCCTGAAGTGAGCGTCAGCGTCGCCAGCGCTTCCGGTTCCCAGTTTCGGTTAACCCGGCCTTTTTGATGCTGCATATTCAGGGCAGGAATAGCGGACAGCGGATCGCCCGTCAGCGTCAGGGCAAAATCAATGTTCAGCGCGGGTAAAAGAGCCGCCGTCTGCGACTCGGGAAGCTGCGGGTTAAGCGGCAGCAAACGCGCGCCGCACTGCAATAACGCCATGTAGGCCAGCACAGCCTGTTCGCTGTTACCGGCCTTCATCGCCACGCCGCATCCGGAGTGCACTCCCTGGCGGATAAAGCCCGTAGCCAGTTCATCAACCTGCTGCGCCAGCTGCGTCCAGCTCAGGGTGTGACCCCCTGCAGCCACAGCAACCTTGTGGGGCTGAAAGCGCGCCCAGTGCCGCCATGGCCAGTCGCTGAACGGACACTGCCTTCCCCCTGCCTGCCAGCCCGTTTGCTGGATTCCGGTCAGCTCTGCCGTTGCCATAACGCCTCCTGCCGTTCTGTCAGCTCCAGCGTTGCCATACTGCCTCCAGCTCCCCGGCAGGGATCAGCGGTAACGGGCAGCCAGGCCAGCTGCGCACCAGCTGGTGTTGCATCAGCGCCAGCGTATCCAGTCCTGGAAGGGATGACGGCGTCTGCCAGGCGGCAATACGCGCCAGCTGCGTCAGCCCGAGGCTGGATTCCAGCGAAGAGCTGATGACCGCTGAAATCCCCGCCTGTTCTGCCTGCGCCACCAGCGTCCGGACTTTGGTCAGGCTGCCGGTCAGCATCGGTTTGATCACAATCGCACGCAGATAAGACTCGGCGACTGGCTGATAATTCTCTTCACGCACGCTTTCGTCCCAGGCCAGCGCAATCCGGGATTCCCGCGCAAACTCCCGCGACTGCTGCGGCGTGCGGCAGGGCTCCTCCAGAAAGGCAATGCGCGATCGCAGCTTGATGGACACAAAGCGGGCGAACTGCATGGCTTTCTCCAGGCTCCACTGGCGATTGGCATCCAGCCGCAGCGTCAGCTCTGGCAGCGCTTCCAGCAGCAGGTTGACCATCATGCCGTCGCGCACCGGCTCATACATCCCTACCTTCATTTTTGCCACCGGGCGGGGCTGTTCGCGCAGACGGTTGAACAGTTCATCCGGATCGCCCGTACACAGCATGGCGCCGTGATAATTTCCGGCTGCAGGAAGCTCTCCCGACAGTTCAGCCAGCGCACAGCTCAGCCCAAAAGCCACCGAGGGCAGCGGGCTCTCGGTGGGTTGCTCACCCCGCCACCAGTGCTCAAGCCAGTCAGTCGCCGCCAATTGAGCCTCAGACTGCGTTTCAGCGCTGAAACCGGGCAGAGGGGCAATTTCTCCCCATCCTTCACGATTCCTCTCCGTCAGCCTGACCAGCAGCCCGGTGCGCGCCTTCACTCGCCGGTCGCGCAGTACGGTGCCTGCCTCCAGCGGAAGGGTGTACGAAAACAGCGTTGCGCCACGCATCATGGGTTACGCTTGAATTTGCTGAAGTCTGGCTGGCGCTTCTGGTTGAAAGCGTTGCGTCCTTCCTGCCCTTCTTCAGTCATGTAGAACAGCATGGTGGCATTGCCTGCCAGCTCCTGCAGCCCGGCCTGGCCATCGCAGTCGGCATTCAGTGCCGCTTTCAGGCAGCGCAGCGCCATCGGGCTGTTCTGCAGCATTTCCCGGCACCAGCGCACCGTTTCTCTTTCCAGTTCTGCCAGCGGCACTACCGTGTTGACCAGGCCCATTTCCAGCGCCTGCTGTGCGTTATACATGCGGCACAGGAACCAGATTTCACGCGCTTTTTTCTGGCCGACAATACGCGCCATATAAGCCGCGCCCCAGCCCCCGTCAAAGGACCCCACTTTGGGCCCGGTCTGGCCAAACTGGGCGTTCTCCGCAGCGATGGTCAGATCGCACATCATATGCAGAACATGCCCACCGCCCACCGCATAACCGGCCACCATCGCTACCACCGGCTTGGGACAGGTGCGGATCTGACGCTGAAAATCCAGCACGTTGAGGTGATGAACCCCGGACTCATCCCGGTAACCGCCATAGTCTCCGCGAATTTTCTGGTCGCCACCGGCGCAGAATGCCTGCTCGCCTTCGCCGGTCAGTACGATTACGCCAATCTGCTCGTCGTGGCGGGCATCGCTCAGTGCCATCAGCATCTCTTTCACCGTCTGCGGACGGAAAGCGTTGCGGACTTCAGGGCGGTTAAGGGTAATACGGGCGATGCCATCAACGGATTTGTCAAAACGGATATCACTGAAACCGGCGCTGCAGTCACGCCATTCCACCGGGGCATACAGCATCTCTTCTTCGGGATAGATCATGGTTTAACTCCTCAAAAATGACTGAGCCTGCGCGCCAGCAGAGCGGCAAAGGCCTGGGGATTAGCCCGGTGAGCGTTATGGCCCGCGGCGGGAACGGAAGCAAAAGGCAGCAGGGCCTGTTCCGTCAGCTGACGGAATTTGCTGTCGTGCTCGCCGCACAGGCAGTACAGGCGAGTCAGTGACTGAAGTTCAGGTAACAGGCAGGGCTGGCGGGCCAGAGAGGTCGCCAGCAGCATACTGGCGAGGGTCTGAGGGTGATTGTTGCTGCGCAGAAGGATTAACTGCCGGCGCTGCTCTTCAGTGAGATCGGCAAAGACCGGCTGGCGGTACCATTCATCCAGCGTCTGGCCGAGAGGCTGCAGGCAGAACTTCTCCGCCCAGCAGCGATCGTTTGCCAGCCTCTCCCGGCGTGCCGTTATCGAATGAAGACCGTAATGAGCCCCTTCGACAATCACGCCCTGCAGTCCGGATGCTGCATGGCGGCAGGCATAAAACATCGCCACCCGGCCGCCAAGCGAATAGCCGATCAGCCAGTAATGCTGCACCTGATGACTGTGCAGCGTCGCGGTCAGTAACGCTGAAAGCTGGTCGAAATCGTCAACCCGCTGAGCGCAGGAGCCGCCATGGCCCGGCAGATCGATGCTCAACTGTGGCCAGTCGTCGAAGCAGGCCTGAACAGGCTGCCAGTCATCACCGTTGCCCAGAAAACCATGCAGCCACACCAGCACCGGCCGATCGGCGTGATGGGAGCCCTGCCAGCGCGCATGGAGCATCATAGCGGCTTGCCCCCTGTCACCAGGCTTCGGGCGCCCTCTTCCTGCTCTACCCGCAGCTCAATCAGTGTTGCCCCGCCGCTCTGCCAGCCCTGCTCAACGGCAGCGCAGAGTGCGGCCCAACTTTGCGGCTGGTGGTAGTGCAGTCCGAACATCTCTGCGGCCGGTGCAAAATCAACGTGCTGAGGCATGGCAAAAAAACGCTCCCGCTCCGCCTCAGGGGTGGGCAGCATACTGAAAATCTGCCCGCCATTATTGTTAACCACGACCAGCACCAGCGGCGCAGTAACGTGCCGCAGCAGGGCCAGGCTGTTAATGTCGTAAAGCGCGGAGAGATCGCCCACGACCACCAGTAGCGGCTTACCGCTCCCCCGCTGCACGCCAGCGGCCGTGGCAATCAACCCATCGATGCCGCTGGCTCCGCGACTGGCATACACCGGATAACCCTCGGGCAGTCTGGCGAAGGCATCCACCAGCCGCACGGTGAGGCTGTTGCCCAAAAACACACTTCCCTCCTCTGGCAACAATTGTGGCAGCCGGGCAGCCAGCTGCGCCTCGCCAAAATGACTCAGTCTGTGCATTTGTGCGCTGAAGGTTTCTTCTGCCAGCGCCCGCAGCGAAGGGCACCATGCCGCCCGGTTGACGGAAGGATGGGCTGCCAGCCACTCGCCGATATCGGCCACTGTCCGGCAGCTGCGGTGATGGGCCGGATCGCGAAGGCCTGACATCGGCTCGATTAACCAGTACGCCTCAGGCTGATGGGCCGCCAGCCAGCCATTCAGGTGCTTACCGGTAAGGTGGCTGCCAAACTGGACCACCAGCTGAGCCTGGCGCAGTGTCTCCCTTGCGGCAGGCTGCTGCAGCCACAGCTCCGCACAGGGAAAAGGACTGCCCGTTTGTGACTGCACGTCAGCAATCAGCGGCCAGCCCAGCCCGGCAGCCCAACTCGCCACCGCCGCCCCCTCCTCCGCAGTGACTTTACCCACAATCACCAGCCCGTTTCTTTGCCGCCATTCCGACCAGCAGGCCTGCACGCCAACCGGCGCGGAAGCCGCCATCTCAGTCCAGGGGCGGCCATCGTGCCACCAGCTTCCCAGTTGCTGCTGCCAGGCGAGGCAAGCCGTCGGATCGCCGCCATACAGGGGCTCAGCAAACGGACAATTAATGTGTACGGCGCCCACAGGGTGCTGTTGCACCAGAGCATCAACCACCGAAACCAGCCAGCGAGCTGAAATGTCAGGAGAGGGTGTGGGAAGATTGAGTGCGCCGCTGACGTGATGGCCAAACAGCCCGGGTTGTTCAATGGCCTGATTCGCCCCACAATCAACCAGCTGCTGTGGGCGATCGGCGCTCAGCACAATCAGTCGCTCGCCGGTCAGGCGGGCCTCAATCACCGCAGGATAGAGGTTAGCCACGGCCGTACCGGATGTGACAATAATGGCCACCGGCTGCCGGGTCGCCTTTGCCAGCCCGAGCGCCAGATGGCCAAGGCCGCGCTCGTCGAAATGGGTGTGGCAGAGCAATTTAGCATTGTCCGCCGCGGCCAGCGTCAGCGGGGCCGAACGGGAACCCGGCGCGATGCAGAGATGGTGAACACCGTGCCGCGTCAAGGCTTCAAGGATCACGGCTGCCCAGCGGCGATTGAAGATACTGTGTGACATAACCCACTCCAGATCAAACGAGCAGCCAGCAGTATAAAAGTACCGCCAACGCCTCATCTTGATTCAGGACAGTATCAATGCGGTTTCCAGCCCAGCAAAGCCCCGAGCGAGGCCGCTTTCTGGTTGATCTCCTGCCACTCCTGAGCGGGGTCAGATCCGGCGACAATCCCGGCACCGGCATACAACCTGACCGTTTCGCCGGTCACCCACGCCGAACGTAACGCCACGCTGAATTCACTCTCCTCAGCCGCCAGGTAGCCGACAGATCCGGCATACCATTCGCGGCTGAACGGCTCGCTGCTGGCAATAAACTGGCGTGCTGGCTGGCGCGGCAATCCCGCTACCGCCGCCGTTGGCTGAAGCTGTTGCAGGCAAAGCACATCGTCAGGCCGTAGCAAACGGCATTGCAGTCTGCGCCTGAGATGCTGAACTCTTTGCAGCCGCACCACTTCCACCGGAGAAACGGCGACGTCATTCGCCACCGGCTGCAATCGCTGGCAGATATCCGCCACCACCATTTCATTCTCGCGCCGGTTTTTTTCATCCCCCAGCAAGGCCTGCGCCAGCTGCAGCGCCTGGTGAGGATCCGCTGCACCTGCACAGGTTCCGGCCAGTGCCTCGCTGCTCAGAGCCAGCTGCTGGCGGCGGTACAACCGTTCCGGGCTGGAACCGGTAAAAGCCTGCTCAGCATCGAACGCCAGCAGGAAATGGTAACAGTGATGATTGAGTTGCTGGCTGGCGGCCAGCAGCGAGGCTGCAGAAACTGGCGAGTTAAAACGTAAATCCGTGGCGCGGGCCAGCACCACTTTTTCCATCTCACCCTGCTGAATAGCGTTGAGTGCCAGCGTAACGGTCCGCGACCACCCATCCTGCTCAGGACAATGGCTGATGTTTTGTGGCGCGGCAGGCAACGGAGCCAGTGAACAGGCGGGCTGAAGCCGATCGAGGAGCTGTAAAGCCTGAGGAACATCGTTATGCAGAAACAGCAGTAACTCATCCCCACGCCACAGCAGCCGGGGAAGAAACAGATAACAGCCATCCAGCCCAAATCGCGTAGCGCCCAGCAGGCACCCCTGGCGGGGAAGCTCTTTTATCAACATGGTAGCTGCTTCCACCGTCTCACATCGCTGCACTTCTCCCAACCCCAGCAGCCGGCTTTGTCCCTCGCGCGGCTGCCAGTAAAACTGTGGCCAGACTGGCTGAGCGGCCAGCCATGCCAGCCCATTCTCCCTGGCAACAAACGGCGTTGAAAGACAGTGAACCCCCGGACGGGGCTGTGTAAAAGAGAGGAGCTGCTGACGCAGCCGGTGCAGCGCGGAGGAGAGATCCACAGAGAGAAACCCGTTCAGCGAAGAATGCGTTTATTTTACGTCGCAGCCCGCCAGCCATATTGATCTGGCTCCATGCAATGAAAAACGGGCGCCCCAGAGGACGCCCGTTTTCAGCTACCGCAGAGCGACTTAACGACGCGCCAGCAGTAATCCGACGACCAGCCCCAGAGTGGCACCCACGCCAATCCCCTGCCATGGCTTATCGTGCACGTATTCGTCGGCACGCGTGACGGCCTGTTTCGCACGAACATAATAGGTGTCAGAAGCATTGCTGACGCGTGACTTCACCTCATTCAGCGATTTTTCTGCTTTGGCTTTCAGCTCTGCGTATTTCTGATCGGCTGGATCGCCCGAAGACTTCAGCACTTCTTCCAGCGTTTCAGTCAGCAGGGCCAGGTCATCATCCAGGTTCGTGTCTTGGGGTTCAATCGTTTTAGCCATTACCATCTCCTTGTGCGAATAATATTCTCCAGTCAACTATAGACACTTTTCGCCCATCTGCCCGCTCTGCGGGCCAGGAATCGACTGATAATGCGCAACGGTGGCATCGCAGGCAAAAAAAACCGGCCACGACAGCCGGCGACCGGAGTGGGTCTTTAATAAGGATGCTCAGTCGGACGGCGGCGTATTATTTGGCGAACATCTGGCTGATGTCTTTAAATGCTTTGAACTCCAGCGCGTTACCGCTGGGATCGTAAAAGAACATAGTGGCCTGCTCGCCCACCTGACCTTTGAACCGCACATAGGGTTCAATTTCAAACTTAATCTTAAAGTCACGCAGGCGGGCGGCCAGCGCTTCCCACTCTTCCCAGCTCAGCACCAGACCAAAATGGGGCACCGGCACGCCATGGCCGTCGACGGCATTCTTATGCACTTCACGCGGCTCAGTTTGCGGATGCTCATGGATCACCAGTTGATGCCCGTAAAAGTCAAAATCCACCCATTTCTCGCTGGAGCGACCTTCCGGCAGGTTAAAGACGGTACCGTAAAAATGACGGGCAGCGGCAAGGTCAGTGACCGGGATTGCCAGGTGAAACGGACTGAGGGCCATAATAGTCTCCGGGTACGTTGTGTTTCATTAATGTTATCGATAATATTTTTTATGAAAAGCGAATATTTTTACGATGATTCAACAATTATTTCGATGAGTCTGAAACGATGCTGCGGGAACTGAAAACCTTTATCGCTGTCAGCCAGGCGGGCACTTTCGCCGCTGCCGGGCAGCAGATTGGCCTGACGCAGTCTGCGGTCAGCGCACAAATGCGCACCCTGGAAAATGCGCTGGGAATGAAGCTGTTTGATCGCTCCGGACGGGCCGTGGCGCTGAATGCCAACGGCACGCGCGTGCTGCCGACAGCGGAGGAAATCCTCACTCTCTTTAACCGTATGGCCCAGCCTGAGAGCCTGAGTGACTACCGTGGAGCGATCAAAATCGGTGCTATTGCCTCGGTGCAGACCGGGATGCTGCCCGCCGTGCTGGTCGACCTGCATCGACAGGCACCGGCGCTGGAAACCAAGCTGATCCCCGGCGTATCCTTTAACCTGCTGACTCAGGTGGATGCCGGAAATCTCGATCTGGCGGTGGTAATCAAACCCGGCTTTGCGCTGACCAAAGACCTGTATGCCGAAACGCTGCAGCAGGAGCCCTTCGTGCTGATTGTGCCGCCGGACGTGGCTGGCGACGATGTGATCAGCCTGATCCGCAACAATCCCTTTATTCGCTATGATCGCACCTCGTTTGGCGGCCGTCTGGTCAGTCAGTTTTTACGCGAGCAGCGCCTGGAGCCCAAACTGGCACTGGAAATTGATGAAATAGATGCCATCTTCAGGATGGTCGAGATGCGTCTTGGCGTGGCTTTAGTGCCGCTGGCGGGACTGTGGGTTGATCGCCCTTCAGAGGTACGCAGGGTGCCGCTGGGCGAACTGACGTTTTATCGCGAGCTGATCGTGGTAATGCGACATGCTAACCGCCAGGCACCGCTGCACCAATACATTACCCGGGCACTGCAGCAGAACGCCCGCCAGCCCGCTCGGGGACTGGCTTTAAAACGGCTTTAATCTGAGGAAAACACTGCTTTTACTGGATTTATCTGATAAGTTTTTCGGGAACTGAATTATCGTCATTACAAGCTGTCGTACCTGTCTGTGACCTGGTTCACACTTCAGGTAAAGCAGGACTGCAGGCACAGGGCTGATGCCCTTTGCGCAACTGCACGACAGTCTCTACAAACTCCGTTCAGCAAAGGAAATGACTTCTGGCATGAATCGAAGAATGTTTATGAAAGCGGCAACGGCATGTGCCGCCGTCAGCGGCATGTCCGGCTTATCAACGCTGTTTGCTCAGGCCGCCTGGGCAGATACCGACATTGCCGACGGTAGCGCCAAGAAATTTGATTTTGACGTGCTCAAAAAAATGGCCGCCGACCTGGCGAAGCAACCCTATGGCGGCGCACCTGCTCCCCTGCCAGAGACACTGGCCACGCTGACGCCACAGGCCTACAACGAAATTCAGTACGATGCCAACCATTCGCTGTGGAATGGCATTGCCAATCGTGAGCTTGACGTCCAGTTCTTCCACGTTGGCATGGGCTTTAAACGCCGTTTGAGGATGTTCTCCGTGGACGCGGCCAGCCGTGAAGCGCGTGAAATCCACTTCCGTCCTGAATTGTTTAACTACAACGATGCCAAAGTGGACACCAAACAGCTGGAAGGAAAAAACGACCTGGGCTTTGCCGGGTTCCGCGCCTTTAAGAAACCAGAACTGGCCAGCAAGGATATCGTCTCCTTCCTGGGGGCCAGCTATTTTCGTGCTGTGGATGATACCTATCAGTATGGTTTGTCCGCCCGTGGTGTGGCCATTGACACCTTCAGCAACGGCAAAGAAGAGTTCCCGGACTTCACCGCATTCTGGTTTGAAACGCCAAAGGCTGAAGACACCACCTTCACCGTTTACACCCTGCTGGATGGCCCAAGCTGCACCGGTGCCTTCAAATTCATTATCCACTGCGAAGAGAAACGCGTGGTGATGGAAGTGGAGAACCACATCTATGCCCGTAAGGACATTGCCCAGTTGGGGATTTCCCCGATGACCACCATGTTCAGCTGTGGCAACAACGAACGCCGCATGTGCGACACCATCCACCCACAGATTCATGATTCCGATCGTCTGGCGATGTGGACCGGCGTGGGCGAATGGATTTGTCGTCCGCTGAATAACCCACAGCGACTGACCTATAACGCCTATCAGGATGAGAATCCCCGCGGCTTCGGCATGCTGCAGCTGAATCACGACTTCCAGGATTATCAGGACGTGATCGGCTGGTACAACAAGCGTCCCAGCCTGTGGGTAGAGCCGGTCGGCAAATGGGGCAAAGGAGCCATCAACCTGATGGAGATCCCGACCACCGGGGAAACGCTGGATAATATTGTCTGCTTCTGGCGTCCGGCCGAGGCGATTAAAGCCGGTAGCGAGCACAGTTTCAGCTACAAACTGTACTGGAGCGGTCTGCCGCCAGTACGCAGCGGCCTGTCACGGGTCAATGCCACCCGTACCGGTATGGGGGGGTTCCCGGAAGGCTGGGCACCGGGCGAACACTATCCGGATGTCTGGGCGCGTCGCTTCGCGGTTGATTTTGTCGGCGGCGATTTGAAAGCGGCCGCACCAAAGGGGATCGAACCGGTTATCAACGTCACTTCCGGCACGGTTAAGCAGGTTGAGATCCTCTACGTCGAGCCGATCGATGGCTACCGGATCCTGTTTGACTGGTATCCGAACAGCGATTCAGTGGCGCCGGTGAACATGCGCCTGTTCCTGCGCACCAAAGATGAAACGCTGAGTGAGACCTGGCTTTACCAGTACTTCCCGCCACCGCCGGATAAGCGTAAATATACCGATGACCGCGTGATGACGGCCGGATAAGATGTTCAGGTAAACGGCTGTTGGTCAAAGAGTCCGCACACCCTGTCAGCACTGCGCTGACAGGGTGTTTTTTTATGCTGGCAGGCCTGGTTTGCTCAGATTAATCCCAGAGATCCGGCATTCTGCCTGGGCACGAACATTTTAATCGGATATTCAAGAAAATTATTATAATTCTCTGAAAAAAGGACAGGAAGGTTCATTATATCCACGGACCGACTCTGCACCTTAATAATTGGAGTGTTTTTTCTGATATTTAACAGAGTGGATATTTCTACCGAAGGGACTGCGCGTAGAGGATCAACGGGAGCCAGACAGCAGTATCAATGATGATAATCGGATTAATTATCTGAAAGATCACCTCTGTCAGATGATACTGGCGGTAAATGAAGATGGCGTTGACCTGGATGATAAAGGAGCAGGCTCTCTGGAGCGCATGAGAAAAAAATCTTTCTGTTGGTACAAAGACGTTATCCAGACGAATGGCGGTAATCTTGCACCCAGCTCCAGCTAAGTGAGTACGGGCTGTGGCCAGCCCATTGCATATTGCTGGCTGAGCTCATGCACCAGAAGTATGGTGATTAAACTTCCCTGAACGCATGAATGATACGCCACCTTTTGGGTGGCTGATCACTCTTCTCTGGCTGATCGGGTCATATCAATATGGGGAATATTGTCTTCCAGATAGGGTTCACTGACCGCTTTAAACCCGAAGCGGCCATAGAACGCCTGCAAATGCGCCTGCGCTGACAGGAAAATACGGTGCTGCGGCCAGTAATGCTCGCAACTGGCAATCGCCTGTTCCATCAGCCGGTTGCCAAGGCTGAGGCCCCTCGCCTCACTGGAGACAATGACCCGGCCAATTTTCACCGGCTTGTCAGCCGCTTCGGGTGCCAGGATACGGGCATACCCTACCAGCTGAGTAGCCAGCATCCCCAGCAGATGGCGGTTTTCACCTGCCAGATCTGAACCGTCCACATCCTGATACGGGCAGTTCTGCTCGACAATAAACACTGCGTTGCGCAGTGCCAGAATCTGGTAAAGCTGAGCCGCATCCAGCTCGCGGTGATGCAGGTCCTGCCAGTTCACATCCATTTTCTTTCTCCCCGGTCGCAACAAGCTTATTACTTTACACTTTTCCGGAAAGAAACGCCGTTATGCCGTTAACATTGGTCAGGTTTTGATCTCAGCACCGCCAGCATAAACAGGGTACAGAGCAAAGCGGCCAGCCACGGCAGACCATGCCGGGTCAGGGTCATGGCGATGCCGCCCAGTGAGGGGCCTAACAGTGCTCCTGCTCCCCATCCAACGGAGAGTACAGCATATGCTCCGGTCAGCTCGCTGCCTTTAAAGCGTTCTCCGACCAGCGTGATCGCTACCGTGTACATGCCGACAAAGACGCCACCCCAGCTGAACAGCAGCGCGAATGCCAACCCGCTGTGGTGCATCGCCAGCGGCCAGACCAGCGCGCCCAGTGCCGAAAGCGCGGACAACGCGATGAGCATTCTGCGGCGATCCAACCGGTCGGCCAGCCAGCCGATGGGCAACTGCAGCAGAATAGCCCCGGTAAGCAGTACGGTGATCAGCGTTGTCGCCTGAGCCTCCTGCCAGCCCAGCCTGATGGCATACAGTGGCAGCAGGCTCATTCCGGCGGTTTCCAGTGCGGCATTCACGACCGTGGCCGCCAGAGCCAGGGGCAGCAGGCTCAGCCATAACCGCAGGCTGCGGGTAGACACTGCTTCTGCTGGCAGCCGGCCTGTTGGTGCAATTGCTGTCACCAGCATTGCCAGCAGCGCAATCAGTCCGGCCAGCATAAATGCCCGGCTGCCCGTGCCCTGCAGAGTCATAATCAGCGGGCCCAGCGCAAACCCCAGCGACAGCATTGCCGTATAGGTCGCCATATTCCTCGCCCGATACGGCTCTGCCGTGACGTGATTCAGCCAGGTTTCCGTCACGACCAAAATGACTTCACAGAACATGCCCAGCAGCAGACGCAGCAGAAACCATCCCACGACCGGCACCATCGGAAACAGCAACAGACCCGCGCCCATCCCGACCAGCGAGCAGGACATCAGCAAACGGGGAGAATAACGCCGCAGCAGCGCTGGCAAACAGGGAGCAATCAGCAGAACCCCCAGAGCATGCATCGCCGCATTGAGGCCAATCCAGCTTTCGCTGTAACCTTCAGCGGATAGCCTCAGGGCAATCAGCGGCGCGCTCAGGCCATAAGTCAGGCCGAACAGGGTAATGGCCATCATGATCTGCAACTTTGCCCGGCTGGAGACGCTCATGGTAACGGCTCGCCTGAGCGCGGAGCCCCTTTTTTCAACCGCAGGGAGTGGCTGACCAGCAGCGCCCGCCGCTGAGCAAACGATTCACGCAGACGGCTGTGCCATGCCAGACGGCGCGGCGGCGCGATCACCTTCTTTAGCAGCAGCACGTAATCCATCACCAGCCCCGGCGTCCAGGTCATTCCTTCGGCCCGGCCCCGCACCAGACCCAGCAGCCAGAAGTCCGGCTCCAGCAGCAGTCGGAACGCGCTCAGCCCGCGCGCGCTCAGTACCCCTTCCATCGCCACGTCCAGAGCCTGAATGACGCTGGTTGAACAGTTGCGAGAAGTCAGGTTATAGGTGGTATCGGCAGAGTAGATCTGCCAGTAATTTCGCAGCGCTTCGGCGTTGAAGCGACTCAGGTTGATACGCAAATCAGGGATGCACCAGTCATCGATTTCCTGCTGCAGCGAGCTGAGAAAGCAGCCCGGCACGTCATACTCTTCGCCAGCACGCAGCACGGCGCGAAAGTTAGTGAAGTCGCGATCGATATCATCCACCGGATAATGGCTGATATAGATCTCATCGCCGAATTGCAGCGCCGCATGCCCGGTTGATATCACCCCCTGCTGATCGACGGCGGCCAGATAGCGATCAAACAACAGGCGACGCTCTTTGACGCAAGCGGAACCAACCGGCGTCCAGATTAGCATTATCAGCGGCGTGTCAGGCGCCTCTGCCGGGAAAGAGGGATGAACATAAGCAGTACCGTGCGGGTGGCGCAATCCACGGGAAGTATACATTGGCAACGTCGTGACCGAGGCATTGGCTGGCAACTGCCAGATTTGCCGGGCCATCGACAGCATTACCAGACCCCATCCCAGCAGCATCAGGGCAAAGCACAGCGGCACAGTCACATGGTGATGGAAAGGCCAGTTGCTGAAAATCACCACGCTGAACAGCAACTCTGTCACGCCCAGCCAGATCTTTTTGTGCCACAGTCGGCAGCGCATCAGAGAAGTGGAGATCAGGCGGAACAGGCCATCAAGCAGGAATGCCATGCCGAACAACAGCGAGGCGGTAATATTGTTATCACCGGGGTTGTCAAATACCAGGAAAGCGATAAACAGGAAACCCGCCCCTTTGGCAACGCCGGGCCAGTTGATGCGCAGGTTAGCGACAATAGCGGAGAGAATTTCCACCACGCCCTCCACCACCAGCAGCAACGCCAGCGTGTCCAGCGGCACGGAAAGCAATCCATCATCCGCAATATCGATAAAAATGGCCACGCCCAGCGTGAGACAGGCAACCGCCACCCCAACCAGTACCAGCCAGCGGGACTTGAGCAACTGAGCCCCAAGCAATAAGAATAACAATCTGAGCACGACTTCTCCGGCCTTACGTTGCCTGCAACGAACCTGATACCCCGTATACCCAACAAAGACGCCTCAAAAACAGAAGGGTTCCCGCCGTAGGCAGAAGTAATGTGTTTGTTTAATAACGGTTGGTATTCGGGAAAATTACGCCAGTTGTCTTAGTTTTAGCTTAATGTTCAGCTGAAAAAAAACGGGCTCCTGAGAGCCCGTTTGTCGTTTGTCGCACGCGAAGTTACATCAGTGGCTGTGCCATCTGCACCAGCGAAATCAGCGGCTGAGGATAGATACCCAACACCAGCACCAGAATCGCGGAGATCAGCACCACTACCCCACCGGCGGTGAAAGCCCAGTTAGCCGGGGTATCACGCTGCAGCAGTTCTGGCGGATTGAGGTACAGACTGACGGTCACGCGCAGATAGTAGTACAGGCCGATAGCACTGCCGACCACCACTGCGGCGGTCAGCCACCACAGGTGCGCGCCAACACCGACTGCAATCACGTAGAACTTACCGATAAAGCCCAGCGTCATCGGGATACCAGCCAGGGAAAGCATCATCACCGTCATGACCGCTGACAGGATCGGACGGTGCCAGAACAGGCCGCGGTAAGAGTACAGGGAGTCTGCATCCGGGCCACGGTACGGGCTGGACATCAGGCTGACCACGCCGAAAGCCCCCAGGCTGCTGAACAGGTAACCGGCCAGGTAGACGCCCACGGTCTCCAGCGACAGCTGATGAGTCTGGATCGCAATCAGCGCCACCAGCAGGTAGCCGAGGTGAGCAACAGACGAGTAGCCCAGCAGACGCTTGATGTTGCTCTGCGAGATAGCCATCAGGTTACCGAACAGGATGGAGGCAAAGGCGATAATCGCCAGCACCAGACGCACCGACTCGCTGTTCGCAACCGGTGCGTACAGGAACAGACGCATCACCACGCCAAAGATCGCAATCTTGCTGGCGGTGGCCAGGAAGGTGGAAACCGGCGCAGGCGCCCCCTGATACACATCCGGCGTCCACAGGTGGAACGGCACCAGCGACAGCTTGAAGCCGAGGCCGACAATCATCATGCCCAGACCCGCCATCAGCAGCGGCTCATGCAGCATGCCGTCATTCAGGCTTTTACCCAGAGCGGCAAAGCCCAGGCTACCGGAGTTGGCATACAGCAGCGCCATACCGAACAGCAGGAAGGAGGAGGCAACCGCTGACATGATGGTGTATTTGATACTGGCTTCCAGCGAGCGTTTCTGCTGGAAGGCATACCCCACCAGGCCAAACAGCGGCAGGGAAATCAGTTCAATACCGATAAACATCGAAGCCAGATGGTTGGCGCTCGCCAGCACCACGCCGCCCAGCGCCGCGATCAGCACCAGCAGGTAGAACTCTTCGCGGTTATCCGGGTAGCCCGCCAGCCATGGATAGGCAAAGGTACAGGTGGCCAGGCTGGCAAGGATCACCAGCCCGGTATACAGCATGGAATACCCGTCGACCCGCAGCAGCGGAGTGACATCCATCGGGCCAGCCTGGCCAACAAACCAGAGCGAGAGCAACGCCAGGTTCAGGCCCACCACCGCCAGCGTGGCGTTGACGAAGTGGTTGCGTCGCCACGCAATGGACAGCATCACAACTACCACCGTCAATCCGACGATCAGCATCGGTAGAAGCGCGATCAATTGTTGAGGAGTTATTGTCATGGCGAATTACGGCCTTGTAGTTGAAATTGAAGCGGTATACCACTGCTGAATATTGCTCATTGCAGCATGTGAGGTGTCCAGAATCGGCTGTGGATAGAAGCCCAGCAGCAGCAGCAGAACCACCAGCACCATAATCATCAGGAACTCACGGGCATTCATACCGCGCAGAGGCGTTTCAGATTTTGGTGCGCCGTAATAAGCGCGTTGCATCATGATCAGCGAGTAAACCGAAGCGAATACCAGACCAAACGTGGCCACCACAATGATCACCGGCACCGACTGGAAGCTGCCGGTCAGGATCATAAATTCGCCAACGAAATTACCGGTACCCGGCATCCCAAGGTTAGCCACCGCGAAGAACAGCGACAGACCCGGTAGCCATTTGATGCGTGCCCACAAGCCCCCCATCTGGCGCATATCGCGGGTATGCAGACGCTCATACAGCTGTCCGCACAGGATGAACAGCGCCGCGGCGGAAAGGCCGTGAGCAATCATCTGAACCACCGCGCCCTGGAATGCCAGCTGGCTGCCGGTGTAGATGGCAATCAGCACAAAGCCCATGTGCGAGATAGAGGTGTAAGCGATCAGACGCTTGATGTCGTACTGCGAGAAGGCCATCCACGCGCCGTAGAAGATACCAATGATACCCAGCCACATCGCGATGGGTGCGAACTCTGCTGAAGCGTGCGGGAACAGCGGCAGCGCAAAGCGCAGCAGACCGTAGGCCGCAGTTTTCAGCAGGATCCCCGCCAGGTCAACGGAACCGGCCGTGGGTGCCTGACTGTGCGCATCCGGCAGCCAGCCGTGCAGTGGCACAACCGGCATTTTCACTGCGAAAGCAATGAAGAAGCCCAGCATCAGCAAGTATTCAACCGTGTGCGACATCGGCGTTTTCAGCAGATCTTCGTAGTTGAAGGTCCACACGCCGGTAGCGTTATAGTGCACAAAGACCAGCGCCAGAATGGCAATCAGCATCACCAGACCGCTGGCCTGGGTGTAGATGAAGAACTTGGTCGCTGCAGTGATACGCGTTTTGCCGTCCGATGCTTTATGACCCCAGAGTGCGATCAGGAAGTACATCGGCACCAGCATCATTTCCCAGAAGAAGAAGAACAGGAACAGGTCGATGGCGAGGAACACGCCGATCACGCCGCCGAGGATCCACAGCAGGTTAAGGTGGAAAAAGCCCTGCCACTTTTCAATTTCGTTCCAGGAGCAGAGGATCGCCATCACGCCGAGCAGGCCGGTCAGCACCACCATCAGCAGCGAGAGACCGTCCAGCGCCAGATGCACGTTAATACCGAAACGTGGGATCCAGGAAACCAGGTATTCAGACTGCCATTTCGGACCGCCCGCAGCCTGGGTCAGTGAGTAGCCCCCCTGCAACCAGAGTTGCAGCGAAAGCGCCAGCGTCAGTCCCATTGCGATCAGCGCAATCCAGCGCGGCACTTTGCTGCCAAAGCGCTCAAACTGCCAGCAGAGCAGGCCACCGATGAACGGGATGAGTATAAGCCAAGGTAATAACATGGCGGTATTTTCCCTTCTTTTGCTCCCCATCAGGGGGGAGATTATTCAAATCTTTCTGGTTTGGGACAGGGCAATCCGCCCCATCCCGCTCACTAACCTTTAAACCACCAGCAGCAGGGCCAGTACCACCACGGCACCCACACTCATGGAAGCAACATACCAGCGCAGATAGCCATTTTCGCTGACCACCAGCCCTTTGTTCGCCAGACGGGAGAACAGAGCAGGAGTGTTCATCAGCGCATTCAGCGGGTCGCTTTTCAGCAGCCAGGCGACGAACAGGTAAGGTTTGACGAAAACCTTGTCGTACAGCCAGTCGAAGCCCCAGGCGGCGAACCACCAGGTCGAGAAGAAGCGACCCGGCGCGCTTTTGGCAATGCGGGTGACCAGCGTACGTTTACCCAGCCACAGGGCAGCTGCCAGCAGGATCCCCACAATAGCGACCACGCCAGAGGTGATTTCCAGTGTCAGCACGCTGCCGTGCGCCAGCTCGGCGGTATCCGGCAGAACGCCTTTTAACGGCGGAACGATCATTGCGCCAATAAAGGTTGAGAGGCAAAGCAGCACCATCAGCGGCAGATGATGGGTAATCCCTTTGCCGGCATGAGCGTGAATTTTCTCTTCGCCATGGAAAGTGATAAAGATCATCCTGAAGGTATACAGCGAGGTCATAAATGCCCCGACCAGACCGGCAACCATCAGGTTGATGTGACCGTTCGCCAGCGCACCGGCGAGGATTTCATCCTTACTGAAGAAGCCTGCAGTGATTAGCGGTAAGGCTGACAGCGCCGCGCCGCCCACCAGGAAACAGACATAAACCAGCGGGATGCTTTTACGCAGTCCACCCATCCTGAAAATGTTCTGCTCGTGGTGGCAGGCCAGGATCACCGAACCGGAAGAGAGGAACAGCAGCGCTTTGAAGAACGCATGGGTCATCAGGTGGAAAATGGCCGCGTCCCAGGCCTGAACGCCCAGTGCGAGGAACATATACCCAATCTGGCTCATGGTTGAGTAAGCGAGGACCCGTTTGATGTCGGTCTGCACCAGCGCGGCAAAACCTGCCAGCACCAGAGTAATCGCCCCGACAATGCCCACCAGATGCAGCACTTCCGGCGTCAACAGGAACAGACCGTGGCTGCGGGCAATCAGGTAGACACCTGCCGTTACCATGGTCGCCGCGTGGATCAGGGCAGAAACCGGCGTCGGACCTGCCATGGCATCGGCCAGCCACGTTTGCAGCGGAAGCTGCGCAGATTTACCGACCGCGCCACCCAGCAGCATGAGGGTTGCCCACTGCAGCATAGGGTTGTCAGCGGTGAAGTGCAAAGGCGCCAGCTCAACCATCTCGCGGAAGTTCAGCGTACCCAGCTCGTTGTAAAGAATGAACAACGCAAACGCCAGGAACACGTCACCCACGCGGGTGATGATAAAGGCTTTCATGGCCGCCGCACCGTTTTTCGGATCGGTGTAATAGAAGCCAATCAGCAGGTAGGAGCAGAGCCCCACGCCTTCCCAGCCCAGATACATCAGCATCAGGTTATCGGCCAGCACCAGAACCACCATGCTGGCGATAAACAGGTTGGTATAAGCGAAGAAGCGGGAGTAGCCCTCTTCTCCACGCATGTACCAGGAGGCAAACATGTGGATAAAGAAGCCCACCCCCGTGACCACCGACAGCATGGTCAGCGACAGGCCGTCCAGCGTCAGGTTCACCTGAATGTCGAAGTTGCCCACGTGCATCCAGGTCCACAGCGCCTGGTTGAAGACCGCCTGTCCGTGACTGAAGAAGTCGAGGCCGACATAGATAGTGGTCAGTGCCGCCAGTCCGACGGAGCCCATTCCCACTGTGGCGGCCAGATTCTCTGACCAGCGGCCGCGGGAAAACGCCAGCAGCACAAAGCCAATCAGCGGGAACAAAATGGTTAAATAGAGAAGATTCATCCGCGCATCTCACTCACTTTGTCAATGTTGAGGTTCTGGCTGCGACGATGCAGCTGCAGCAGCAGTGCCAGACCAATACTGGCTTCTGCCGCGGCCAGGCTGATAGCCAGGATATACATCACCTGACCGTCGGCCTGTCCCCAATAGCTCCCGGCCACCACAAACGCCAGTGCAGCGGCGTTAATCATGATTTCGAGGCTAATCAACATAAACAGCAGGTTGCGACGGATGACCACGCCAGTCAGTCCGAGAACAAACAGGATGGCCGCCAGAATGAGGCCATGTTGCAAAGGGATCATGCGTGTTCCTCCTTCGTGCTTTTCACTGCATCCGCAGGGCGGTTGCTCAAGACTTCACCCGGACGCTGTTCGCGACCGATGTGATAAGCCACGACCAGACCGGCAAGCAGCAGCATGGAAGCCAGCTCCACCGCAAGGACGTAAGGGCCAAACAGGCTGATGCCCACCGCTTTCGCGTCGATCATGTTGCCGTCGATGCCCTGATCGTTGATGGAGAGAATGGCATACACCATTACCAGCAGCAGCAGCAGAGAACAGAGGCCTGGACCCAGCCAGACGGTCGGCTTCAGCCACTCCCGCTCCTGCGCCTGCACGGCATCGCCCAGGTTCAACATCATCACCACAAACACGAACAGCACCATGATCGCTCCGGCATAAACGATGATTTCCAGCGCCCCGGCGAAGTACGCGCCCAGCGAGAAAAACACCCCGGCAACGGCCAGCAGGGAGATGATCAGATATAACAGTGCGTGGACCGGGTTGGTGTGGGTAATCACGCGCAAAGTCGTGAGCACCGCGACCAGTCCGCAAAGATAAAACGCAAATTCCATGCCTGGCTCCTTAAGGTAACAAGCCCTTGACGTCGATAGGTTTAGCTTCGTTAGCAGCTTCGCCCTTGTCTTTCCCGTCGATCGCCATACCCGCCATCCGGTAGAAGTTATACTCCGGGTATTTACCCGGTCCGGAGATCAGCAGGTTTTCTTTTTCATACACCAGATCCTGACGCTTAAACTCACCCAGTTCGAAATCTGGGGTAAGCTGAATCGCAGTGGTCGGGCAAGCCTCTTCACACAGGCCACAGAAAATGCAGCGCGAGAAGTTGATACGGAAGAACTCGGGATACCAGCGCCCATCCGCCATTTCCGCTTTCTGCAGCGAAATACAGCCTACAGGACAGGCTACTGCGCAAAGGTTACAGGCAACGCAGCGCTCCTGTCCGTCGGGATCGCGCGTCAACACAATGCGGCCACGGTAGCGAGGCGGCAGGTAAACCGGCTCCTCCGGGTACATCATGGTTTCACGCTTGGCGAAGGCATTGGAACCAATCAATACGATACTGCGTATTGTGGTGCCAAATCCCACCAGAATGTCTTTTAATGTCATGATCTATAACCCCTTACTGCGCGTTGTACAGAATCACTGCGGCCGTGGCCAGCAGGTTCAACAACGTCAACGGCAGACAAACTTTCCAGCCGAATGACATCACCTGGTCATAGCGCGGGCGCGGTAACGCAGCACGAATCAGAATGAACATCATCATGAAGAACGCCGTTTTGATGGCGAACCAGAAAATCGGTGGTAGCCACGGGCCGTTCCAGCCGCCGAAGAATAACGTCACGATCAGTGAAGAAACGGTGACGATCCCCACGTATTCACCGACAAAGAACAGACCGAACTTCATCCCGGCATATTCAATGTGGTAACCGTCGGCCAGTTCCTGCTCCGCTTCCGGCTGGTCGAAGGGATGACGGTGGCAGACCGCCACGCCTGCAATGGCGAAGGTCACGAAGCCAAAGAACTGTGGAATGATGTTCCACACGTGCTGCTGGCTGTTGACGATGTCAACCATATTGAAGGAACCCGCCTGCGCCACCACGCCCATCAGCGACAGGCCGAGGAACACTTCGTAGCTCAGGGTCTGGGCAGACGCACGCATCGCCCCTAACAGGGAGTATTTGTTGTTACTCGACCAGCCAGCAAACAGCACCGCATACACCGCCAGACCTGCCATCATCAGGAAGAACAGCAGGCCGATATTAAGGTCAGCGCCCATCCAGGTGGAGGTTACCGGCACGATTGCCATCGCCAGCAGCAGCGAGGTGAAGGCGATCATGGGGGCGAGGGTGAAGATGACACGATCGGTGAACGGTGGCGTCCAGTCCTCTTTGAAGAACATTTTGATCATATCCGCTACCAGCTGCAGCGAACCGCCCCAGCCGACACGGTTTGGGCCGTAACGGTTCTGGAACAGGCCGAGCAGGCGACGTTCGCCGAAGCTCATAAACGCGCCACAGCCCACCACGACAAACAGGATCACTAAGGCTTTAACGACGGCAATAATGACGTCGATCACTTCCGGTGTCAGCCAGCTCATTGTGCCGCCTCCCGCAGATTGTCAATACTGGCACCCAGCAGGAACGGTGGAATGCCAGGCATCCCCAGCGGCAGACCAACCTGCCCTGCCTGCAGCGTTTCAGAGAAGCGCACCGGCAGACAAAGGGTTTCACCTTCGCAGCTGAACTCAACCGCAGTCCCGGCATTGACGCCCAGTTTCGCGGCATCGGCTGGATTGACCATCACACAAGGCGCTGGCATACGCTGCTGAATTACCGGCGAACGCTGGGTCATCTCTTCACTGCCGAACAGCTGGAAATAAGGTGCCACGCGCCAGCTGTTTTCCTGACCGGTAAATGCGGCAGGTACCGAATCAAACCAGTCAAGCTGGCTGCTGCCTGCTTCAAACAGCCGCACGCCCGGATCGCCGTTACGCAGTTTTCCGCCCACTTCGTCCTGGAATTTGTTCCAGGCCTGTGGAGAGTTCCAGCCCGGAGCCCACGCAAATGGGATCTGCGAGCGGGCCGCGGACGGCTGGTTGTTCCCTTCCATCGAGAAGGCGAACATGGTGTCTTTGTCCTGAGGCTGGCGCGGTTCATGCACGCTGATGTTGGCACGCATTGCAGTACGGCCACTGGAACGGGCTGGCGAACGGGCCAGTTTCTGACCACGAATGCGGAAGCTGGCATCCGGCGCGGCATCTTTGATCCCGGCCAGCTGCGGCAGTGCCGCCACGCAGGCATCTATAACATGGTCCAGCTGCGTCCAGTCAACTTCGCGGCTTTCGATGGTGCTCTGCAGCGAGTGCAGCCAGCGCCAGCTCTCCAGCATCTCAACGCGGTTGTCATAGTAAGCCGGGTCATAGACCTGGAAGAAGCGCTGGGCGCGACCTTCCTGATTAACCACGGTGCCATCGCTTTCGGCGAAGCTGGCAGTAGAGAGGATCAGACCGGCTTTCTCACTGGTGGCGGTACGCTGGTGATCGATAACGATCACGTTCGGCGCGTTGCTCAGTGCCGCATCGACTTTGGCTCTCGGCGCATGGCGGTACAGATCGTTTTCCATGATGATCACCGCATCTGCCGAGCCGCTTTCCAGCTCGCTCAGGGCAGCTTCAAGCGGCTGGCCGCCGATCAGTCCCAGACCCACGCTGTTAGAGCTGCCTGCCAGCAGGGTAATCCCCACCTCAGCACCGCGACCTTTCAGCGCTTTGGCAACGTTAGCTGCCGCCTGGATCATCGCCTCGCTCCCGGCGTGAACACCGGAAATAATCAGCGGCTTTTTCGCGCCGGCCAGCGCCTGAACCACTACGTCAATTTTGTTGTTGAGGTCACGATCGAGACCTTCCACCGCCGGAGCAGTCTCATCCAGCGCATTAGCGATGGCGAAGCCAACACGGGCCTGGTCTTCCACCGGGGCGCGATAGCTCCACGCCGCGATATCATCCAGACGGGTAGCATCAACGTTGGTGACAAACAGCGGGTGTTTGGCGTGCTGGCCGATGTTCATGATCGCGGCGATCTGCCAGTCTGCCACTTTTTGGGCTGCGGCCATTTCGCGCGCTTTACCTTTAACCGCCTGACGAACGGAGAGCGCCACGCGCGCACCAACCTGCGTCAGATCTTCACCCAGCACCAGCACCGCATCGTAGCTTTCAATTTCACGCAGCGCAGGCGTGTGAACGCCGCTGTCACGCAACACTTGCAGCATCAGCTCCAGACGCGCCTGCTCACCAGCAGGAATACCGGTGGAGAAGTTCTCCGCACCGACCAGTTCGCGCAGGGCAAAGTTACTCTCAACGCTGGCACGCGGTGAACCGATACCGATCACTTTCTTCGCCTGGCGCAGCACATCCGCCGCGCCCTGCATCGCCTGTTCGGCGTTCAGCGCGATCCAGTCGTTACCCCGGCGCTGCATGGGCTGGCGTGGGCGATCTTTCAGGTTCACGTAGCCATAACCAAAGCGACCACGGTCGCAGAGGAAATACTGGTTTACGGTGCCGTTGTAGCGGTTTTCGATACGACGCAGTTCGCCATAGCGCTCGCCAGGGCTGGTATTACAGCCGATGCTGCACTGCTGGCAGATGCTCGGGGCATACTGCATATCCCACTTACGGTTATAGCGCTCGGAGTGGGTTTTATCGGTGAACACGCCGGTGGGACAGATTTCAACCAGGTTACCGGAGAACTCGCTTTCCAGCGTGCCGTCTTCCGGACGACCGAAGTAGACGTTGTCGTGAGCGCCGTACACGCCCAGGTCGGTGCCGTCAGCGTAATCTTTGTAGTAACGCACGCAGCGATAGCAGGCAATACAGCGGTTCATCTCGTGAGAAATGAACGGGCCGAGATCCTGATTGCGGTGGGTACGTTTGGTGAAGCGATAGCGGCGGAAGCTGTGGCCGGTCATCACCGTCATATCCTGCAGATGACAGTTACCGCCCTCTTCACAAACCGGACAGTCGTGGGGGTGGTTAGTCATCAGCCACTCCACCACGCTCTCACGGAACTCTTTCGCTTCGCCATCATCAATAGAGATGAAGGTACCGTCTGATGCCGGGGTCATACAGGACATCACCAGGCGGCCACGGGTATCTTCGGCATTCTGGAATTGCTTTACCGCACACTGGCGGCAGGCACCGACGCTACCGAGCGCCGGGTGCCAGCAAAAATAAGGAATATCAAGGCCAAGTGAGAGGCAAGCCTGCAGCAGGTTGTCCGCACCATTGACGTCATATTCTTTACCGTCTACATGAATTGTAGCCATAGTGAACATGCTTCCGTAAGGCCCGGTGTTAGCCGGGCGTTAAACATAAATCTTAAATAGCCTGCTGACCTGCCGCTTTGGCTATTTCGCACTGTCAGTTGCGTGTGAGCTTCTCTACCAGCGGGCTTTCAGCAGGTTTGCCTGGATGCCAGCAATGGCATGGGCGTTGCTGTAGACCTGCGGCGCAATGCCCGCTTCGAACTCTTCGCGGAAATATTTGATCGCGCTTTGCAGTGGCTCTACTGCACCTGGCGCATGGGCGCAAAAGGTTTTGCCCGGGCCGAGTTGACGACACAGCTGCAGCAGGGTTTCGATATCGCCCGGCTGCCCCTCTTTTCGCTCCAGCGCACGCAGGATCTTCACGCTCCACGGCAGACCGTCACGGCATGGCGTACACCAGCCGCAGGATTCGCGGGCAAAAAACTCTTCCAGATTGCGCACCAGTGAAACCATATTGATTTCGTGGTCAACCGCCATCGCCAGCGCGGTACCCAGACGGCTGCCTGCTTTGCCTATGCTGGCAAACTCCATCGGCAGGTCGAGGTGCGATTCAGTCAGAAAGTCAGTGCCTGCCCCGCCTGGCTGCCAGGCTTTGAATTTCAGGCCATCACGCATGCCACCGGCATACTCTTCCAGGATTTCACGCGCGGTAGTACCAAATGGCAGTTCCCAGACGCCCGGGTTTTTTACCCGGCCTGAGAAGCCCATCATTTTGGTGCCGGTGTCATCACTGGTGGAGATACCTTTGTACCAGTCAACGCCGTTGGCGAGGATCGCCGGCACGTTGGAGAGCGTTTCCACGTTGTTCACGCAGGTCGGCTTGCCCCATACCCCCGCAGAGGCCGGGAACGGCGGCTTGGAACGTGGGTTAGCACGACGGCCTTCCAGCGAGTTGATCAGCGCAGTCTCTTCACCACAGATGTAGCGACCGGCACCCGTGTGAACAATCAGCTCAAAGTCAAAACCGGTTCCGAGAATGTTTTTCCCCAGGTAACCCGCTTCAGTGGCTTCGGCAATAGCGCGACGCAGGTTAACGGCGGCTTCAATGTATTCGCCACGCAGGAAGATATAACCCCGGTAAGCTTTCAGGGCGAAGGCGCTGATCAGCATGCCTTCCACCAGCTGGTGCGGCATCTGCTCCATCAGCAGGCGGTCTTTATAGGTACCCGGCTCCATCTCATCGGCGTTACACAGCAGATAACGGATGTTCATGGATTCGTCTTTCGGCATCAGGCTCCACTTCAAACCGGTGGAGAAGCCTGCGCCACCGCGACCTTTCAGACCAGAGTCTTTCACCGCTGCCACGATTTCGTCCTGCGACATAGTCTTCAGGGCTTTATCGGCACCGGCATAGCCGTTTTTACTGCGGTATTCGTCAAAGAACACCGGCTGTTTGTCATCGCGCAGACGCCATGTCAGCGGGTGCATCTCCGCAGTACGAACGATCTGTTTGAATGTCATTGATACTGCTCCAGCAAATTGACGATGTTTTCCGGCGTCAGGTGCACGTGCGTATCTTCGTCCACCATCATCGTCGGGCCCTTGTCGCAGTTACCGAGGCAGCAGGTTGGCAGCAGCGTAAAGCGGCCATCTGCCGTGGTCTGGCCTGGTTTGATCTTCAGGTTTTCTTCCAGCGCGGCCTGAATGCCCTGGAAACCAGTGATGTGGCACACTACGCTGTCGCAGTAGCGGATCACGTGGCGACCAACCGGCTGACGGAAGATCTGGCTGTAAAATGTTGCCACGCCTTCCACGTCGCTGGCCGGAATACCCAGCACTTCAGCGATGGCGTTAATGGCACCATCCGGCACCCAGCCACGCTGCTTCTGAACGATTTTCAGCGCTTCGATCGACGCCGCGCGGGCATCTTCGTAGTGGTGCTTTTCATGTTCAATAGCGTCATGCTCAAGCGCACTCAGCACAAAAGTGGCGTTGTCTTCGATCGTTTCGATCGCAATTCTTTGATCGTGCATAATTAGCGGTCCACGTCTGACATAACAAAATCGATGCTACCGAGGTACACGATCAGATCGGATACCAGGCTGCCGTTGATCACCGATGGGATCTGCTGCAGGTGCGGGAAGCTTGGCGTACGCACACGGGTGCGGTAGCTCATGGTGCTGCCGTCGCTGGTCAGGTAGTAGCTGTTAATCCCTTTGGTCGCCTCAATCATCTGGAAGGATTCGTTGGCCGGCATCACCGGGCCCCATGAAACCTGCAGGAAGTGAGTGATCAGGGTCTCGATATGTTGCAGCGTGCGCTCTTTCGGCGGCGGCGTGGTCAGCGGATGGTCGGCCTTAAACGGACCTTCCGGCATGTTCTTCAGGCACTGTTCAAGGATGCGCATGCTCTGGCGCATCTCTTCCATCTTCAGCATCACGCGGGTGTACGCGCAGCTGACGCCATCGCCAATCGGCACCTCAAAGTCGAAGTTTTCATAGCCGGAATACGGACGCCATTTACGCACGTCGAAGTCCAGGCCGGTGGCACGCAGGCCGGCACCGGTGGTTCCCCACGCCAGTGCTTCGTCCATACCGTAAGCGGAAACGCCCTTGGCACGCCCAATCAGCACGGAGTTTTTCAGCGCCGTTTGTTCGTAAGCTTTCAGACGTTTTGGCATCCAGTCGAGGAACTCACGCAGCAGGCGATCCCAGCCTTTTGGCAGGTCATGCGCCACACCGCCGATGCGGAACCAGGCCGGATGCATACGGAAGCCGGTGATAGCTTCCACCACGTCGTAAATTTTCTGGCGATCTGTAAACGCAAAGAACACCGGAGACATTGCACCGACGTCCTGAATAAAAGTCGAGATATACAGCAGGTGGCTGTTTATACGGAACAGCTCTGAAAGCATTACACGGATAACGTCAACGCGCTCAGGGACCTTGATCCCGGCCAGTTTCTCAACGGCCAGCACGTAGGGCATTTCGTTAACGCAGCCGCCGAGATATTCGATACGGTCGGTGTAAGGAATATAACTGTGCCAGGACTGACGCTCACCCATCTTCTCCGCACCGCGGTGGTGGTAACCCACGTCCGGCACGCAGTCGACAATCTCTTCGCCATCCAGCTGCAGAACGATACGGAAAGCCCCGTGCGCTGAGGGGTGGTTAGGGCCGAGGTTAAGGAACATAAAGTCCTCGTTGGCGGTGCCGCGCTTCATGCCCCACTCTTCCGGCTTAAAGGTCATCTGCTCCATTGCCAGATCTTCGGTCTGCTTAGTGAGTTCGAACGGATCGAATTCGGTGGCGCGCGCAGGGTAGTCCTTACGCAGCGGATGCCCTTCCCAGGTCTGCGGCATCATAATGCGCGTCAGGTGTGGGTGACCATCGAAGGTAATACCGAACATTTCCCAGGTTTCGCGCTCGTACCAGTTCGAGTTCGGGAACATAGTGGTCAGGGTTGGCACATGCAGGTCTTTTTCAGACAGTGCCACCTTGAGCATGATGTCGCGATTGCGTTCAATGGAAATGAAATGGTAGAAAACGGAAAAATCCGCGGCAGGCAACCCGGCGCGGTGAGTTCGCAGACGCTCATCCATCCCATGGAGGTCGTAGAGCATCACATACGGTTTCGGCAGCTTGCGCAGAAACTCAACAATTTCCAGTAACTGTTCGCGTTTCACCCACACAACCGGTACGCCGGTACGGGTTGGCTGAACGGTAAAAGCATCTGGCCCAAAACGGTTACGCAGCTCGCCGATCACCGGGTCATCCTGGTGATCACGGGTTTGCCATTCAGGCTGAGCGAGATCTTGCGTGGTTAAATCTGTCATAAGTCGTTCACCATGTGTGTGACTCAGTATTGCCGTCAGGATGGGCCGGGCGCGTGTTGTGTTTTTTATGCGCCAGCCTGGTCAGGCCCCATCCATTAACTGCCGCTTAAATTTCGTCAGGTGTGCGCAGGTTGGTGACGGCGATGCGTTCACTCTGCTTTCTCTCACGCTCTGATGGCATGTTGGCGCGATAGACACCCTGATCGCCCACCACCCACGACAGCGGGCGGCGCTCTTTGCCGATCGATTCCTGCAGCAGAAGTAGTGCCTGCATATAAGCTTCAGGACGCGGCGGGCAGCCGGGGATATAGACGTCAACAGGCAGGAACTTGTCCACGCCCTGCACCACGGAATAGATGTCGTACATGCCACCGGAGTTGGCGCACGCCCCCATTGAAATCACCCATTTCGGCTCCAGCATCTGGTCATAAAGACGCTGCACGACCGGTGCCATTTTGGTGAAGCAGGTCCCCGCAACCACCATAAAGTCAGCCTGACGCGGCGAGGCACGGATAACTTCCGAACCAAAACGAGCCACGTCATGCACCGAAGTGAATGACGTGGTCATCTCGACATAACAACAGGAAAGACCGAAGTTAAACGGCCACAGAGAGTTTTTACGTCCCCAGTTCACCATGTCGTGCAGGGCATGCTCGAGCTTGCCCATATAAACGGTCTGGTTAACGTGCTTTTCCAGGGGATCGGTAACAATCTCCTGTTTCTGCAACGGGTAACGGTCATTCTCACCGTTCGGGTCTGCGCGGGTGAGCGTATAGTCCATCTTTATGCCTCGCTGTTACTGCGTATGACGTTTGGAATGCGAAATGGTAGTTGGCTTGACCACGATGCGACGAGGCGCAGGGGCCCAATCCAGAGCGCGGATACGCACCAGATAAACCAGACCAGCAAGCAGTACCAAAATGAAGATTGTGGCTTCAACAAAGCCGATCCATCCGCTTTCACGGATCGCGGTCGACCATGCGTATAAATAGAGGGCTTCCACGTCAAAGATGACGAAGAACATTGCGACCAGGTAAAACTTCGCAGACATGCGCAGCTTGGCGGTCCCGACAGGTGCGGCACCCGACTCGAAAGGTGTATTTGTATAGCGTCCGCGGGCTTTTCCGCCCAAAAACCATGCTCCGGCCAACATTGCACAGCACAGACCCACGGCGACGATCAGAAATACGGCAAATGCCCAGTGATGAGCGACGACTTCGGTAGTTGTTGACATACACTCTGCTTAATTCAAAACGTGGTGCCTGGCGTCCTGCTCTGATAGCTGGCAGGTTACCCACCACACGATTCAAGGGAAAAATAAAAAAACCTTATAAATTTTGCTGTCTTTATTGATTAAGCAGCAATTTTATGGGGTTTTTTACTCCTTTCAATAACCTTTTGTCAACTTTGACAAAAGTATCCACACATTAATTTACACCCGCAGCATTTATTTAACATATGATGCGCAGAAAGTGAGCTAAATCGAGTCAGTTTCACCCTGTGAATAAAGTGTAGCGGGTATTTCCCTGCATGGATCGCGGTTTTAACAATCTCTATTCTCGCAGGAAATGCCCCCTTTTCCTGCCCCTTTACAGGGTTATTTTTTTGATCCAGGACACACTTTCGTCTTTTATGAGAAAAAAATGAGCAGCATGGGTTGAGCGAAATCAATTCAACGTGCAGAAGGAGACGACGCCAGGCAGGCTGAAGAGTGGCTCATCAGCCTCAGCGGGAGTTTTTGCAGCAGCAGGTCAACAAAGTGGGACAATCAGACCACTAACATGGCCAGTAACAAGCAATAAAAAAGCCTTTCAACTCAGAAAAGCGTCGAAAGGCTTTTTTCAGAAACTATTAAGCTATTAACTTTTACAAATTAACAAGTAACAGAACAGTTAAAGCTAATAATTATTCCTCTTCATCCGAGAAAGATGCGCTCTCCTGAGTCCCAGCCGTCAGGTTGTACGGGTCGCTGCTCGATTCCATGGCATTAAAGATGGCCAGTGCCAGCTCATTGTCGCTTTCCGGGTTACGGCAGAGCAGGTATTCCGTGTCAGGCAGCACCGGTAAGCCTTCTGCCGCGCCCATTACGCGCAGTTCCGGGCTCATCATCTCAACCGGACGGGCGGTCACGCCCAGGCCTGCTTTCACCGCAGCCCGGACGGCAGCCAGCGTGGAAGCAACATACGAAATGCGCCATGGGATGCCCGCCTCATTGAGATGGTCAATGGCCATGTCACGGTATGGGCTTGGCTCATCCAGCAGAACCAGAGGAATAGCTTCCCCACGCTGGAAGATATAATCCGCCGCGCAGTACCACAGCGTCGGCGACGTGCGTAATACCTGCCAGGTGAAGTTCATCGGGCTGGAGGTGGTCACCACCAGGTCAACTTCGCCCTGGTTTAACATTTCCATCATGAACGGGTTACGCTTGACGCGCACATCGATGGCCAGCTTTGGATAAACCGAGGTCACACGGTTCAGCAGGAACGGTAAAATGGTATCTGAGGTATCGTCAGACGCCCCAATGGTCAGTACACCCTGGATGTTGCTGTACATCAGAGATGTACAGGCTTCGTCATTAAAACGCAGGATCTTTCTGGCGTACCCCAACAGCTGGATGCCGTGTTCTGTCAGCAGCTTGTTACGGCCGTGACGGGCGAACAGCTCTTTGCCCACCAATTGCTCGAGACGCTGCATTTGCTGGCTGACCGCAGACTGCGTACGGCAGACTGCCGCCGCCGCTGCCGCGAAGGTGTTCAGGTCGGCAACAGCGACAAAGGTTCTCAGCAGATCGAGGTCTAGATTGAGGATTGGACGATTTGCACTAGTCATGTTTTCTTCACTTTATAAGATTTTTAAGAACAGCTACCCTGGTGTTATTACCAGCCGTATCAGAGATACAGCGATAACAATGTCGTGATGCGCGGGATTCATGTCCCTGCTGCATCACTCTACTTCGCAGACGTTACAACCCCAGCGACCATAATTTCTGCGATTTTACTCGCAGGTGAGCCGCCAACAGGTTCTTACGTCTGATACATCACTAATACCCGCAACACTCACCCATAAGTTGCGGAAAGTGGCGTTAAAATGGTCAGTTAACTCCGCAGTCCGGCAATCAGAGCCAGTCCGCGATGCTGTCAGTGTAAAACAACCATAAGAAATTGAACGACCAGAACGCTGTAGTCACAGCGGAATAATTATTAATTAAGCTTAACATTTCAGGCAAAAAAGAGGTGAAAATCCTGCCTGAGAAACCTGCACGCGCGGTGCAAAGTCCCCTGAACTTTATCCTGACATACTGTCGATTACTTTTTAAGCCTAAATCCGATTATTCTTATCTGTAAAGTAAGATTTTACTGGCCGAATGCCTTCTCACCACGCCATCAGCACCAAAATTTATCATTCAGCGTCAGTCAGACCACAGGAGAGGAAGTTCCGTTCATATTTTTAACGCAATCCCCCTCAGAAAAGCATATTGCCAGCAAGTGCAGTTTTTAACCACTCAATTAAGCACTATTTGACAATTACACCCCGCATCAATCCACCAGATTTTACCAAATACTGGCAAAAGCAGCCGCATGAGACAGCGGATCGCGTTAAAGCCCCTGCCGCCACTTCAAAAGCGCTTTCAGGAGGAGTACATTGTGCGGGTTCACTTTCCACGGCAGGAATGCAGCTCAGTCAAAGGCAAAAGAAATGACCCCAATTAATAAATCCAGCAAACTGGATAACGTTTGTTATGACATCCGCGGTCCGGTGTTAAAAGAAGCAAAGCGACTGGAAGAAGAAGGTAATAAAGTCCTCAAGCTGAATATTGGCAACCCTGCCCCGTTTGGTTTTGAAGCACCCGATGAAATTCTTGTCGATGTGATCCGCAACCTGCCGGGTGCGCAGGGCTACTGTGATTCCAAAGGGCTCTACTCGGCCCGTAAGGCCATCGTTCAGCATTATCAGGCTCGCGGGATGCGCGACATGACCGTTGAAGATGTCTATATCGGCAACGGAGTCTCCGAGCTTATCGTTCAGTCAATGCAGGCGTTGCTGAACAGTGGAGACGAGATGCTGGTCCCTGCTCCGGATTATCCGCTGTGGACCGCGGCAGTCTCACTTTCCAGCGGTCAAGCCGTGCACTACCTGTGCGACGAATCAGCCGGCTGGTTCCCGGACCTCGATGATATCCGCAGCAAAATCACGTCACGGACCCGGGGCATTGTGATTATCAACCCTAACAACCCGACTGGCGCGGTCTACAGTAAAGAGTTACTGCTGGAAGTGGTTGAGCTGGCACGTCAGCATAATTTGATCATCTTTGCCGATGAAATCTACGACAAGATCCTGTACGACGCTGCACAGCACCACTCGATTGCCACGCTGGCTCCGGATCTGCTGACTATCACTTTTAACGGCCTGTCCAAAACCTATCGCGTGGCCGGGTTCCGTCAGGGCTGGATGGTGCTTAACGGTCCGAAAAAGCACGCCAAAGGGTATATTGAAGGGCTGGAAATGCTGGCTTCAATGCGCCTGTGCGCCAACGTTCCGGCGCAGCATGCCATTCAGACCGCACTGGGGGGTTATCAAAGCATCAGCGAGTTTATCGTGCCGGGCGGCAGGCTGTATGAGCAGCGCCAGCGTGCCTGGGAGCTGATCAACGACATCCCCGGCGTCAGCTGCGTGAAGCCCGACGGCGCGCTGTACATGTTCCCAAAAATTGACGCCAAGAAATTCAACCTGCATGACGATCAGAAAATGGTCCTGGATTTCCTGCTGCAGGAAAAAGTGCTGCTGGTACAGGGCAGCGCCTTTAACTGGCCTTACCCGGACCATGTGCGCATCGTGACCCTGCCGCATGTGAACGACCTGGAAATGGCGATCAGCAAATTCGGTCGTTTCCTCGAAGGCTATCGGCAGTAACCGCCCTGCCTCCCGGTTAGCGAGGCAACCATCAGCCCTGCATCTTGCAGGGCGACAGGGTTATACTGGGCGAATGGAGCTGAATACTGGCTCCGTTCTCCCTGCCACAGGAATATGCATCCCATGAACCAGAGTCATTTTTTCGCCCATCTTTCCCGTCTGAAACTGATCAATCGCTGGCCGCTGATGCGCAACGTACGCACAGAGAACGTCTCTGAACATAGCCTGCAGGTGGCGATGGTGGCACATGCGCTGGCGGTGATTAAAAACCAGAAGTTTAACGGCAATCTTAACGCCGAGCGTATCGCGCTGATGGCGATGTATCACGACGCCAGCGAGGTGCTCACCGGTGACCTGCCCACGCCCGTAAAGTACTACAATGCGCAGATCGCTCATGAGTACAAAAAAATCGAGAAGATTGCCCAACTGAAGCTGATTGAGATGCTGCCAGAGGAGCTGCGTAACGTTTACCGCCCATTGCTGGACGAGCGCCAGCGCAGCGAAGATGAGACGGCTATCGTTAAGCAGGCTGACGCGCTGTGCGCCTATCTGAAATGTCTTGAAGAACTCTCCGCAGGTAACCACGAGTTTCAGTTAGCGAAAGCCAGGCTGGAGAAAACCCTCAGCGAACGCCACAGTCCGGAGATGGACTACTTCGTTGAAGTGTTCGTGCCCAGCTTTAACCTTTCGCTGGATGAGATCAGCCAGGAATCACTGTGATTGCTTAAAACGGGAACAGCACTGGCACCAGCAGCACGCTGACCATCATAATCAGCAAAGTGAACGGCACGCCAATCTTCACAAAGTCGCTGAAGCGATAGCCTCCCGGCCCCAGTACCAGCGTGTTCACCGGCGAAGAGACCGGCGTCATAAAGGCTGCAGAAGCCGCCACCGCAATAATCAGGGTGAACGGATAGGGAGAGACGCCCATCTGCTGGGCAGCAGCCACACCAATCGGCGCCATCAGCACCGCCGTGGCGGTATTGGAAATAAACAGGCCGATGGTGGCACACAAGATAAACAGGCAGAGCAACATCACGTGCGGGCTCCTGCCACCCGCCAGATCCATCAGTCCGTCCACAATCAGCTTCACCCCACCGGTTTTCTGAAGCGCCAGCGCAAAAGGCATCATGCCGACAATCAGTATAATGCTCGGCCAGTGGATAGCCCTGTAAGCACTCTCCATATCAATGCAGCGAAACCTGCCCATCAGCAGGCAGGCGATCAGCGCGGCAATCGGGTTGGGGATTTCATTGGTCAGCATCATCGCCACCATCAGCGCCAGACAGAAGATGGCATGCGGAGCCTGGCTGTTGGCCGGGGCAACATCATCCACTTCGGCGGGAATGTTCAGGACAATCAGATCCCGCTTTTGCTGCTGCAGCTGGGTGATTTTTTTCCAGTCGCCAATCACCAGCAGGCAGTCACCCAGCTCCAGCGCCAGATCGTTCAGCGCCCCTTCCATCACTTCACCCCGGCGACGTACGCCAATCACGCTGACGCCAAAGCGCGAACGAAAGGCAATTTCCCGCAGGGTTTTGCCCTGCAGTGCCGAATCCGGGATTACCAGCACCTCGGCCATGCCCACATCCTGAGCCCGGTCAGAGAAATATTCGCCGCGGAGGATCATCGGCTCCAGAAGATTTTCACTGCAGAACTCGCGCAGGTCGATCCCCGCAGCAGACATATCAATCAGCAGAACGTCGCGGGAATAAAACTCGGTGGTGCCGGTCACCGGGACCATCACCCGGCGAAACTTGCGCCAACGTTCCAGCCCTACCACGTTAATACCGAAGCGCTGGCGCAGTTGCAGGTCATCGAGCGGGCAGCCGATCAAAGGCGATCCCGGACGCACCGCTAATCGGCGTGCCCGACCGCTCAGCTTATAATCATGGATAAGATCGCGGAACGTTCTTCTGACGCGTTTTTTCGCGGCAATCTGATGATCCGGCGTGACCAGCCAGAAACGCGCCACCAGCATATAACCTATCCCCAGTACCAGCGCCACCAGCCCGACGGGCGTCACGTCGAAGAAACTAAATCCCCGCAATCCCTCGCGCAGCAGTTCGCTGTTAACCACCAGGTTAGGCGGAGTGGCGACCAGCGTCATCATACCGCTGATCAAGCCTGCAAAACTCAGGGGCATCATCAGCCGTCCGGGCGAGGTATTCATTTTGGCAGCCACGCCAATCACCACCGGGATAAAAATAGCCACCACCCCGGTTGAACTCATAAACGCCCCTAACCCGGCGACGGTGACCATCAGCAGCACCAGCATCCTGGTTTCGCTGCTGCCAGCCATTTTGATCAGCCACTCCCCCATCTTCAGCGCCACGCCGGTACGCACCAGCCCCTCGCCTATCACAAACAGGGCAGCAATCAGGATCACATTCGGGTCGCTGAAGCCCATGGTGGCTTCCTGTAAGGTCAGCGTGCCGCTGAGGACAAACGCGACGATCACCAGCAGCGCCACAACGTCCATGCGCAGTTTGCCGCTGATAAACAGCAGAATGGCGATGACTAAAAGGCTGAGAACCCAGATCAGTTCTTTGTTCACAATTGATCTCTGTGCAGGGGAGGGACGTAACAGAGAATGTCATAAAACAGACCCCGCTGATGCGGGGCTAAATCATAACTTAGTGCTTTCGGTGAACATCAACGGTGCCGTCAGGATTTTTGTGGATCACCAGCTCTTCCAGCGAGTTAAGCAACATATCCACCTCTTCCAGACGTGGCGAACCCGCAGGGGCATTCACCGCGATCACATGGCAACCTGCCGCCAGGCCAGAGAGGATCCCGGCCGCAGCATCTTCCACCACCACGCACTCTTCCGGCTCCAGCTCCAGCAATTGCGCACCAAGCAGGTAGGCATCCGGCGCGGGTTTTCCGTTCTGGACCCGCTCTGCGGTGACAAACTCTTCCGGCTCAGGCAGCCCGGCAGCCTTGCGGCGGGCCGAGGCAACCGGCACGGAACCGGAAGTGACGATGGCCCACGGAATATCCAGCTCGTTAAGCTTGTCAAGCAGCTGCAGCGCACCGGGCAGTGCAACAATACCGTCAGTATCTTCTGCTTCGATTCTTTCCAGCGCGAAATACTCCTGCTGGATCGCTTCCTCCGACGCTCCGGCCATAAAATGGCGCAGTGAGGTGATAGCCTGCTTGCCATGAATGAAGTTCAACACTTCATCAGCGGCGATATTATGCCGCTTAGCCCAGTTTACCCAGGCGCGTTCGACCACCAGCAATGAATCCGCCAGCGTGCCATCCAGATCAAACAGAAAACCTTTACACTTCACTGCGCTTTTCCTTCTCAGGCGTTGATAATTTGCGCGATCTCATTCGCACTTAAATGGTACTGCCTCGGGCAAGTGTGCCATACGGTCAGCATGCGTTGATACTTTTCCCACATCGGCGTCTGCGCGTTAAAGCCATGAGTCCCGGAATCGAAATGGGTATAGCGCCCTTCCACATTCACCATAAACCGCACATAGCCGAGATAACGGGCTTCAGTTGCGGCATCGAACCCCAGGAAGGCCAGCCGGCGTTCTTCAATGACAGAGGGATCTTTCAGATTTGTCCAGGACACGTGCAGCGCATGATGCAGCTCCATGATGTCAATAATAGTGCGGCACACCGTTTCGGTTAACTGGCCAAACTCACGGTCCAGTTCCCGCATCTGCAGGCCATAGCCACGTTCAATGATCGTTTGCTGGCGACGGTAACGTTCAGCGTTATCCGGGTCGAGCATACTCATCATTTTATACTGGTTGGAGAGGATCAGCCGTTGGGCGTTGGTCATTTCCATCATTGACTCCTGTGTCACAAGGACAAGATAAAAGTTGGGGAATGACGCAAGGATCGCACAACCAGCATTAACGCGGCACAGTAAACAGACGCTTCTTTGATTTAGACCGGGTTTTCACTGGAAAGCAGAGAGAACCCGGATTGATTACAGATCGTCGAGGAAGGTTTTATCCAGCTGCCTGAAAGCACGCCTGAGCACATCAGCCAGCGACTGGTAGGTGGGTTTGCCTTCAACCGGGGCCAGCGCCTGACCGGCGGCCAGCAGCTTCTCGCGCACTTCATGGAACCAGTTCAGCAACGTGGGCGGCAACGGCGTGACCGAGCGCTTGCCTAACCACCACAGCCCCTGCATCGGCAGGCTGCAGGCAAACAGCGCGGTGGCAACGGCCGGCCCCAGCTGCCCGCCCAGCGCAATCTGCCAGCTCATGGCAAACACGGCCAGCGGCGGCATAAAGCGAATGGCAAAACGGGTAGCTTTGGTCACCCGGTTTTCCGGAAACATTGGAGCGAGGCGCTTATCGACAGGCCATGTCTTCATATAATGCTGTCCATACTGGAACAGTTTAAACCAACCGACAGTGCCGGATTCATTAGCCATGGCTGACCTCAACTTCGGAGATAAAAATTAAACTAAATACGTAACTCAACAACTTTACCTTACATCTTTCAAAATATTTTGTCTTTAAGGGGCACACTGGTTATCCTGTGCGCGCTTGTTGTCCGGCTGTGATAACCCTGCTGCAAGTCTGATGGACTTACCCCTGACAGAGCGGCAAAATTCAAAAAATCTCAGCATTTTTATGAGATTTTTTTGCTTTCGGACAAAATTTACCGGCAGCATGATATTCATCATTAATGTACCAGCTTTCATGCGCTACGCTGATAGTCTGATTGAGTTTTTTTTCACCACTTTTAACCAATAGGACCTTCCATGTCGAGTAAGTTAGTTTTGGTTCTGAACTGCGGTAGTTCCTCACTGAAATTTGCCATTATCGATCCGGCAAACGGTGAAGAATTCCTTTCCGGTTTAGCTGAATGTTTCCATCTGCCTGAAGCACGCATTAAATGGAAACTGGAAGGCGCTAAACAGGAAGCGGCACTGGGTGCTGGCGCAGCCCACAGTGAAGCGCTTAACTTTATCGTTAAGTCTATCCTGGCACAAAAACCTGAACTGTCTGCACAAATCACTGCAATAGGTCATCGTATTGTTCACGGTGGTGAGAAGCTGACTAAGTCAGTCGTTATCAACCAGGACATCATTCAGGGAATCAAAGACGCTTCTTCCTTCGCCCCGCTGCATAACCCGGCTCACCTGATCGGGATTGACGAAGCGATGAAAAACTTCCCGCATCTTTCTGACAAGAATGTCGCTGTTTTTGACACCGCTTTCCATCAGACGATGCCTGAAGAGTCTTATCTTTACGCTCTGCCATACCATCTCTACAAAGAGCACGGCGTTCGCCGCTATGGCGCACACGGCACCAGCCACTACTATGTGACTCACGAAGCGGCAAAAATTATGAACAAGCCGCTGGATCAGCTGAACATCATCACCTGCCACCTCGGCAACGGTGGTTCCGTTTCTGCAATCCGTAACGGCGAGTGCGTGGACACGTCCATGGGGCTTACCCCGCTTGAAGGCCTGGTGATGGGGACCCGTTCCGGTGATATCGACCCGGCAATCATCTTCTTCCTGCACGACACGCTGGGCATGAGCGTTGATGCCATCAATAAAATGCTGACTAAAGAGTCCGGCCTGTTGGGCCTGACCGGTGTGACCAGCGACTGCCGTTATGTGGAAGATAATTACACCACCAAAGAAGACGCCAGGCGTGCGATGGACGTGTTCTGCCACCGCCTGGCTAAGTACATCGGTTCTTACACTGCGCTGATGGACGGTCGTCTGGATGGCGTGATCTTCACCGGCGGTATCGGTGAGAACGCGGCAATGGTGCGTGAACTGACGCTGGATAAACTGGCCCTGCTGGGCTTCGAAGTGGACCACGAGCGCAACCTGGCCGCCCGCTTCGGCAAATCCGGCTTTATCAATAAAGAAGGCACCCGACCAGCCCTGGTGATCCCAACCAACGAAGAATTGGTTATCGCCCAGGACGCCAGCCGTCTGACCGCTTAAGTTATGAACACCGCCAGCTCAGCTGGCGGTGTTGTTTTCCGACACCAATATACATATCCGAAATGATTGCGGTCCCGGCAGCCAGTACATGAAGCTCCCGCAGCTTACTGAATAAAGTGACCGGATTGAGATAACACCGCCGTGGCGTCAATCATCAAGGTTATGACCTGAGAGGTTTACCGTGTCCCGTACTATTATGCTTATCCCGACCGGCACCAGCGTCGGTCTTACCAGCATCAGCCTCGGCGTGATTCGCGCCATGGAACGCAAAGGCGTACGTCTGAGCGTGTTCAAGCCTATCGCCCAGCCGCGCGCCGGTGGCGATACCCCTGACCAGACCACCATCATCATCCGAAAGAACTCTTCGATCCCTGCTGCTGAACCGCTGCAGATGAGCCGGGTGGAGTCACTGCTGGGCTCCAACCAGCAGGACGTGCTGATGGAAGAGATCATCGCGCGTTACCACGAGAACACCAAAGACGCCGAAGTGGTGCTGGTTGAAGGCTTAGTGCCGACCCGTAAACACCAGTTTGCTTCCGCGCTGAACTACGAAATCGCCAAAACGCTGAACGCAGAGATCGTCTTCGTGATGTCGCTGGGCAATGATTCCCCGACGCAGTTGAAAGAGCGCATCGAGCTGACTCAGAGCAGCTTCGGCGGCAGCAAAAACAAAAATATCACCGGCGTGATCATCAACAAGCTGAATGCCCCGGTTGACGATCAGGGCCGCACCCGTCCGGACCTGTCAGAAATCTTTGATGACTCCACCAAGGCCAGCGTGGCCAATATCGATCCCAGGCAGCTGTTCGCTAACAGCCCGCTGCCGGTGCTGGGCTGCGTACCATGGAGCTTCGATCTGATTGCCACCCGCGCCATTGATATGTGCCACCACCTGAATGCGGAAGTGATTAACGAAGGCGATATCGCGACCCGCCGCGTGAAGTCTGTAACATTCTGCGCCCGCAGCCTGCCGCATATGCTGGAGCACTTCCGCCCGGGTTCGCTGCTGGTGACCTCGGCTGACCGTCCTGACGTACTGGTTGCTGCCTGTCTGGCGGCGATGAACGGCGTGGAGATTGGTGCAATCCTGCTGACCGGTGGTTACAAAATTGATGAGCCCATCCGCAAGCTGTGCGAGCGTGCATTTGCCACCGGCCTGCCGGTCTTTATGGTGAAAACCAACACCTGGCAGACCTCCCTGAGCCTGCAGAGCTTCAACCTGGAAGTGCCGAGCGACGATACCCAACGTATTGAACGCGTGCAGGAGTACGTTGCCAGCCATATTGATTCCAAGTGGATCGAGTCGCTGACGGCAGAATCTGAGCGCAGCCGTCGCCTGTCACCACCGGCCTTCCGCTACCAGCTGACCGAGCTGGCCCGCCAGGCTGGCAAACGCATTGTGCTGCCGGAAGGCGACGAACCGCGTACGGTTAAAGCTGCTGCCATCTGTGCCGAACGCGGTATTGCCACCTGTATCCTGTTGGGTAACCCTGACGAGATCCAGCGTGTAGCCGCCGTTCAGGGCGTAGAGCTGGGTAAAGGAATTGAGATTGTCGACCCTGAAGTGGTGCGTGAAAACTACGTGGCGCGCCTGGTCGAACTGCGTAAGAGCAAAGGCATGACCGAAGTGGTTGCACAGGAGCAGCTGGAAGATAACGTAATGCTCGGCACCATGATGCTGGAGCGCGGTGAAGTGGACGGTCTGGTCTCCGGTGCAGTTCACACCACAGCCAACACCATCCGTCCGCCACTGCAGCTGATCAAAACGGCCCCAAACAGCTCGCTGGTCTCCTCAGTGTTCTTCATGCTGCTGCCAGAGCAGGTGCTGGTTTACGGTGACTGTGCCATCAACCCGGATCCAAACCCGGAACAGCTGGCCGAAATCGCTATTCAGTCTGCCGATTCCGCTACGGCTTTTGGCATCGAACCGCGTGTAGCGATGATCTCCTACTCGACCGGTAATTCCGGTGCAGGTAGCGACGTGGAAAAAGTGCGTGAAGCCACCCGCATCGCGCAGGAAAAACGTCCGGATCTGGTGATTGATGGTCCGCTGCAGTATGACGCCGCGATCATGGCTGATGTGGCCAAGTCTAAAGCGCCAGACTCCCCGGTTGCGGGCCGGGCCACCGTGTTCATCTTCCCGGATCTGAACACCGGTAACACCACCTACAAAGCGGTCCAGCGTTCAGCAGACCTGATCTCCATCGGGCCGATGCTGCAGGGGATGCGCAAGCCGGTCAACGACCTGTCGCGCGGCGCGCTGGTTGACGATATCGTCTACACTATCGCCCTGACCGCTATCCAGTCTAAACAGGCTGAAGGTCAGTAAGACAGCTTGCTGTCAGTCACAAAGAAGGCCGCTGATGCGGCCTTTTTTACCTGTATGAGTGCAGTGAATTGACGGATAGCGCGATTATTGCAGCGTCACATCCAGCGCACGAAGATGCTGAGGCTGCCAAGACAGCACCACTTCGCTGCCAGGCTTCCAGTTGCTGTCCACCTTCGCCGGGCTGAGTTTGACCATAAAATTCCCCTGCCCCCCCACTTCCGTCAGCATGCGCACGTGGTCGCCCAGATAGATAAACTGCTGGATACGCGCACGGACCTGCTGGTCACCGGCTTCAGGCATGTTGACGTTAATGCGCTCGGGGCGGATGCTGAGCTGGATCTTTTTCCCCGGCGAACTGGGTCGAACCTTCAGTGCATCCAGCCTTGTACCATCATCCAGCTGCACGCTGTAATAATCGCCCCGACTGGCAAGCTGTGTCGCCAGCAGGCAGTTGTTTTCACCGATAAATTGCGCGACAAAGGCATTGCCGGGCTGCTCGTACAGCCGGTCAGGGCTGTCCATCTGCTGGATCATGCCATCGTTAAAGACGGCCACGCGGTTCGACATGGTCATTGCTTCGCTTTGATCATGAGTCACATAAACAATGGTCAGGCCCAGCATCTCATGCAATTGCTTGATTTCCATCTGCATATGTTCGCGCAGCTGCTTGTCCAGCGCACCCAGCGGTTCGTCCATCAGCACCAGTTTCGGTTCAAACACCAACGCCCTTGCCAGCGCTACACGCTGTTGTTGCCCGCCCGACATTTGCGCCGGGTAACGCCCGGCCAGCGAAGTCAGTTTGATCATGTCCAGCACCCGGCTGACGCGCTCTTTTACATCGGCTTTACTCATGCGGCGGATCGACAACGGGAAGGCGAGATTTTCTGCCACAGTCATATGCGGGAACAGCGCATAGTTCTGGAACACCATACCGATATCCCGCTGGTGCGGCGGCAGCGTATGCAGCGGCGTGTCGCGCAGGAAAATTTCGCCGTCAGTCGGGGTCTCGAATCCGGCCAGCATCATCAGACTGGTTGTTTTCCCTGAGCCGGAGGGGCCTAACAGCGTCAGAAACTCGCCCTCCTCCACGTCCAGATTGAGATTGCGCACCACCAGCTTTTCGCCGTCGTAGCTCTTTTTGATGTTCTTAAAACTGACCAGTGATTTCATGGCATTCTCTCGTCCAGACAGGATAAATGGCGACTGGCTCTGGCGGGGAATCGACCAGGCCATCGGGTGGCTCTTTTTTAGCTCTACCACAACATTTTTCCTTTCGACAAGCAGAATTTGGCAACCCTGAGTCATAAAAACCCACGACTTAATCATCAACATGATGATTAAATTGAGTTTTAATTTTTTAATGATTTATCTGCAAAATCGCGACGGCAGGATCGGGCAAGGTTGACGCACTATAAAAGTGCGCCACGCCCCATTTTAAAGCATAAATCGCATGAACATAGGCTGGTGCGGGCGTTGCTTCCGGCGGCGGTCAGCGCCTCCACAGTCCTGAACCCGAGCCTCAGGCAGGTTGCAAATGCCGCTGCAGACACTGGAGCAGCGGTGCGAACGTGGCCGCCATGTGCTGCTCCTCCACGCAGGCATAGCCGAGCAGCAGGCCACGTCGGCTGGTGCCCTGCAGGTAATAAGCCGACAACGGACGGGTCAGCACGCCCTTCTGCTCCAGCTCGGCAGCCAGCGCCACGTCATCAATGCTGTCCGGCAGCGCCAGGATCAGGTGCAGCCCGGCGTTGCTCTGCTGTGCGAGAAAAGCCGCGCCGAGGCTGCTGGTAATCACCTGCACCAGCGCAGCACGGCGGCGACTGTACAGCTGGCGCATCCGGCGGACGTGGGCGGCGTAATGCCCCTCGCGAATAAATTCGGCCAGTGTCAGTTGCACCAGGCCGTTGCCCCCGCGATACAGCTCGGAATGGGCGATTTTCATCCTCGCCGCCAACGGCTTTGGCACCACCATGTAACTCAGGCGCAGGCCAGGATAGAGCGTTTTGCTAAAGGTGCCGAGGTAGATCACCGGCGCATCCGGCGACAGCCCCTGCAGAGCCGGAATTGGACTTTCACCAAAGCGGAACTCGCCATCGTAGTCATCCTCCACCACCCAGCTTCCCGACGATTTGGCCAACGCCAGCAGCTGCTGACGCCGTTGCAGGCTCATGACCGAGCCAAGCGGATACTGGTGCGATGGCGTGACACAAATCAGTCTGGGTGCCCGGCTCACGCCGCTCAGCGAAGCGGTATCCGGTAGCACCATGCCGTTCTCGTCAACCGGCGTCGGTAACAGCTCCACGCCGTTCACCGCCAGCACGTTGCGGAATCCCCAGTAACCTGGCTCCTCAATCCACGCGCCATCCCCTGGATCGCAGAGCATTTTCGCCAGCAGATCCAGCGACTGATGCGTGCCCGCGGTGATCAGGATTTGGTCATGCGTGCAATTCAGTGAGCGGATCACCCGCAGGTAATCCGCCAGCGCCTGCCGAAGCTCCGGACTGCCGCCATGGCTTGAGTAGCTCAACGCCTCCACCGGCATTCGGCGGCTCAGCCGCAGCTGAATTTTGCGCCAGATGTCATGTGGCATGTGGCTGACATCCGGTACCCCCGGCATAAATGCGCCCCACTGGTAAGCCCCGGCACCGCAACGCCCCAGCACGCGGGTTCCCCGGCTGGAAAAGCTGGCGTAGTTAAACGCTTTGCAGGAAGCCGGCACCGGTTCACTGGCCTCTGGTGCCCTTTCCGGCAGCTGATCGCAGACGAAGGTGCCACTTCCGGTACGGGTTTGCAGGTACCCCTCGGACTGCAGCTGCTCATAGGCGGCCAGTACCGTATTGCGCGAAACGCTCAGCTCTTTCGCCAGGTCGCGTGAGGCTGGCAGGCGGCTGCCGGTGACAATGGCCCCTTCCTGGATCGCGGCCTGCAAAACATCGTACAGACGTTTGCCCAGCGCGCCTGCGGGAGCCTGGCTCAAGCGGTGTGCGAGAAGGTCGCCAAGTAACGTTCGCAAAATTGGTACCTCGAAATAAAAAAAACTGGCACTGGATTATAAATCCCACAAAACGGTAAAAACCAGAGAGCCCAATTGTGCGTGGAACCCACCACGCGATGCTATCTGATGAGGTAAAGCCATGAGCCACAGTGAAGTTCAACAACGTCGTTTAGCCGCCACGCCGCGTGGCGTTGGCGTCATGTGTGATTTTTACGCCGTTCGCGCTGAAAACGCCACCTTGTGGGATCATCAGGGACGAGAGTATACCGATTTTACCGCCGGGATTGCCGTTCTCAATACCGGCCACCGTCATCCGAAAGTGATTGAGGCGGTGAAAAACCAGCTGGACTGCTTCACCCATACCGCTTTTCAGGTGATCCCCTACGAGAATTATCTGCTGCTGGCGGAGCGCCTGAACTCGCTGGTGCCCGTAGAAGGCCCGGCCAAAACCACGTTTTTCTCCACCGGCGCAGAAGCCGTGGAAAACGCGGTGAAGATTGCCCGCGCGGCCACCGGGCGGGCCGGGATCATCGCCTTCACCGGTGCTTTCCATGGCCGCACCATGATGACCATGGGCCTGACCGGGAAAGTGGTTCCCTATAAAACCGGCTTCGGTCCTTTCCCCGGCTCGGTGTTCCACGCCCGCTACCCTAACGCCCTGCACGGCTACAGCACCGAAGACGCGATGGAGAGCCTGGAAAGCCTTTTCCGCTGCGACATCAGTCCGCAGGACGTGGCGGCCATCATTTTTGAACCCATTCAGGGCGAAGGCGGATTTAACATTGCTCCGGCAGAGTTTGTCAGCAAGCTACGCGCGCTTTGCGACCAGCACGGCATTCTGCTGATTGCCGATGAAATCCAGAGCGGCTTCGCCCGCACCGGCAAGCTGTTCGCCAGCGAATACTACCCGGATGCCAGACCAGATCTGATCACCATGGCGAAAAGCCTGGGTGGCGGCCTGCCGATCTCTGCCGTCGCCGGACGCGCAGAAATTATGGATGCTCCTCTGCCGGGCGGACTGGGCGGTACCTATGCCGGAAACCCGCTGGCCATCGCCTCGTCGCTGGCCGTGCTTGAGGTGATCGCCGAAGAGCAATTGTGTGACCGTGCTCTGCGTCTGGGGGCTGAACTGGTTGAAACTCTCAACAGCAGTGGCAACCCGGCGCTGGCAGAGGTACGCGCCAGAGGGTCGATGGTGGCCGCAGAATTTAACGATCCGGTTACCGGCAAGCCTTCCGCTGCCATCGCCCGCGATATCCAGCAGCGAGCGCTGGCACAGGGCCTGATCCTGCTGACCTGCGGCGTGCATGGCAACGTGATCCGCTTCCTGTATCCGCTGACCATTCCTGAAGCACAGTTCAACGCCGCGCTGAGGCTGCTCTCTTCACTTTTAAGTCACTGAGTAAAAAAGGATTTGGCATAAATACTGCATTAACCTGGCCAGCAGGATCGCCTGCTGATAACAACGATGACGGGAGTTTTGGGATGGTTAAAAAGTTAGCAGCACTGATTCTGGCTACATTCGCGCTGCATGCGCAGGCGGAAACACTGACCGTGGTCTCCTTTGGCGGCACCAACAAGGACGCACAGGACAAAGCCTTCTATAAGCCGTTTGCCGCTGCTGGCAAGGGTACCATTGAAGCCGGAGAGTATAACGGTGAGATGGCCCGCATCCGCGCCATGGTGGAAACCGGCCAGATTGGCTGGGATGTGGTTGAACTGGAAACCCCGGAGCTGCAGCGCGGCTGCGAGGAAGGCCTGTTCGAAACGCTGGACTGGAACAAATTAGGCAAGAAAGCTGATTTCATCCCCGCCGCCGTGACCGAATGCGGTGCCGGTATCTTCGTCTGGTCTACCGTGCTGACCTATGACGCCAGCAAGCTGAAAAAAGGCCCCACCAGCTGGGCAGATTTCTGGGATACCAAAGATTTCCCCGGGAAACGTGCACTGCGTAAAAGCGCCAAATATACCCTCGAAATCGCGCTGATGGCCGATGGCGTCAAGCGTGAAGACGTATATAACGTGCTCGCCACCCCGGCAGGAGTCGATCGTGCCTTTAAAAAGCTGGACCAGATTAAACCGAATATTCAGTGGTGGGAATCCGGCGCGCAGCCGCTGCAGTGGCTGGTTTCCGGCGACGTGGTGATGAGTTCAGCCTACAACGGCCGTATCGGCGCGGCGCAGGATGAAGGGCATAACTTCAAAATTGTCTGGGACAATGCGCTGTATGACCTGGATAACTGGGCGATTGTTAAAGGCTCGAAGCACAAAGCGCTGGCGGAACAGTTTATCGCCTTCGCTAACCAGCCTGAAAACCAGAAAGTTTTTGCGGAAAACATCCCTTACGGCCCGACCAACACCCACGCCAACAAAATGCTCGACCCGAAACGCTTAAGCACCCTGCCGACGGCGCCTGATAACCTGGCTAAATCGCTGCAGGTCAGCAGTGATTTCTGGCTGGAACACGGTGAAGAACTCGAACAGCGCTTTAACGCCTGGGCGGCTAAGTAAGCGAAGCCGGTCGGGCCGCCTCGCTGGCCCGACCGCCGATCAATAAAGGAGCCAGCAATGAGTCAAAACCCGGTTATGGAATCCACCCTTCCCCCCACCGGCAGAAGCGGGCTGACCCTCAGCCAGCGGCTGCGCCAGGTGGATCGGGCGAAAACCCGCCGCTCGCTGATACTGATAGCGCCCTTGCTGATCTTTGTCGTGGTCTGTTTCCTGTTCCCTGTTATTTCCATTCTCAGCAAAAGCGTGGAAAATCCGGAGTTCGGCGACACGCTGCCAGAAACCACCACTGCCCTGCAGCAGTGGCCGGGCAAAGCGTTGCCTGATGAATCTCTTTATGCCCTGCTTGGCAAAGAGCTGACCCGCGCCCGCGAGCATGGGCAAATCGCCACGATCGCCAAACGCATGAGCTATGAAGATCCCAGCTTCCGCCGCCTGATCATTACCGCGCCACGCCTGGTTCCGGCCAGCGGTGACAACGTAAAGCAAGCGATGATCGCGAAGCAGCCGCTGTGGGGAGAGTTATCAACCTGGCAATCGCTGCAACGCGCGGCCAAACCGTTAACCAATTACTATTTGCTGTCGGTGTTTGACCGCAAAGTCGATGCCAGAACCGGTGAAATTACCAAATTGCCTGCCGACCAGGCGCTGTATGTTAACGTGCTGCTGCGGACCCTGTGGATGGCACTGGTGGTGACATTGTGGTGTGTCGGCATCGGCTACCCGCTGGCGTACTGGCTGGCTAAACAACCGTCCAACCGGGCCAACCTGCTGATGATCCTGGTGCTGCTGCCGTTCTGGACCTCGCTGATTGTGCGGACCGCCAGCTGGATAGTGCTGTTGCAGTCCGGCGGTCTGATTAACCGGGCGCTGATGGGGATCGGGCTGATCGACCATCCGCTAACGCTGGTCTTCAATCGCGTCGGGGTGTTCATTTCCATGACCCACATCCTGCTGCCTTTTATTGTCCTGCCTTTATATGCGGTGATGAAGGGGATTTCCCCCAGCTATATCCGCGCCGCCGTCTCGCTGGGGGCTCATCCGTTTATTGCTTTCTGGCGTGTCTACGTACCACAAACCTTTGCAGGCGTGGCGGCCGGTGCGCTGCTGGTCTTTATGATGGCGATTGGCTACTACGTCACCCCGGCGCTGCTCGGCGGGCCGGATGACCAGATGGTCAGCTACTTTGTGGCCTTCTTCACCAACAGCACCATGAACTGGGGCATGGCGGCCGCGCTGGGCAGCCAGCTGCTGATTATCGTGCTGCTGCTGTATATCGTTTACGTGCGAGTGACCCGTACCTCTGCCGAAGCGGCAGCGCATTAAGGAGAAGATGATGAGACAAAATGGCAGCCAGCTGCTCCGCCTGTGGAACGCCTTATTCAACTTTTATGGCGCGGCAGTGCTGATCTTTCTGATTGTGCCGATCCTGGTGATCGTACCGTTATCGTTCAACTCCAGCTCTTTTCTGAGCTACCCACTCAGCGGCTTCTCCTTGCGTTGGTATCAGACCTTCTTTCACTCGCAGGAATGGCTGAACGCGCTGGGCAACAGTCTGATGATTGCACCAATGGCGACGCTGTTGGCCACCGTGCTGGGCGTGCTGGCTTCGGTGGGGCTGGTGCGCGGGGAATTTCGCGGGAAAGGGCTGGTGATGGCGATCCTGATTTCGCCGATGGTCGCGCCGGTGGTGATCATCGCCGTGGGGATGTTCTTCTTCTTTGCCAGACTGTCGCTGCTCAACAGCTATCTGGGACTGGTGCTGGCGCATGCGCTGCTGGGAGTGCCTTTCGTGGTGATCACCGTGGTGGCAGTCCTGAAGAGTTACGATACCAATCTGTCACGTGCTGCCGCCAGCCTTGGCGCTTCGCCGTTCCTGACCTTCCGCAAAGTCACCCTGCCGCTGATTGCACCGGGCGTGTTCTCAGGCGCGCTGTTTGCCTTTGCCGCCTCGTTTGATGAAGTGGTGGTGACGCTGTTCCTGGCCAGCCCGCGTCAGCGCACGCTGCCCATTCAGATGTTTGCCGGTATCCGCGAAAATCTGGACCCGACCATTGCCGCTGCGGCGTCACTGATGATTGGCGCTTCGCTGATCCTGCTGATAGTGATGGAACTGCTGCGCCGCCGTGGCGAAAGAATGCGTCAGTCCAGCCCGGCGCACTGATGAAAAAAAAGCAGCGCACCCGGTCTGCGGGTGCGCTGCCTGTTGATATCCACCAAACCTGAACTCAGGCCTGCGAGGCTATGGCTGAGCGGCCCTGCTCATTATTGCGGCTCAGCCACAGGGAGAGCGCTTTCAGCGAGTCGTCGGTGAACTCATCACAGCGAGCGGTGATCTCTTCCGGCGTCATCCAGAACACTTCCTCCACTTCTTCTTCCTGCATGGCAAACGGCCCGTGCGACACGCAGCTGAACAACCCCCCCCACACGCGGCAGTGTTGATCCTCGAAGTAGAACACGCCGTGCTCTGCAAAAGGCACATCGGCAATGCCCAGCTCCTCTTCCGCTTCGCGGCGGGCGGATTCCAGCAGCTCTTCACCGCTCTGCACCACGCCACCGGCGGTCGCATCCAGCATGCCCGGCATAAAGTCTTTTATCTCGGTGCGGCGCTGGACCAGAATTTTACCCATGCCATCGTGAACCACGATGTAGGTCGCGCGATGGCGCAAACATTGTGCCCGCATTTGCGCACGGCTGGACTGTGCAATCACCTCGTTATCTTCGCTAACGATATCCACCCACTCCGTGCCGCTGTCTTGCTCCACCATCCGTAACCCTTATCTGTTCTGGCGCCTCAGCGCTCGTTGACTCTTGCCCGCACAGTGTGCCACGAGCCGTTGAAAAATTATAATCCCACGGTGTCATTCACAGGGGCTGTGGGAGGATTCTGACAGCCACAGCTGCACCGAAGCCCGCTGCCACTGAAAATGTGCATAATCCGCCACCCTTTCCGGCACCGCATCGCCGTGCAGCACCAGACGATTGATCATCACCGCCAGATCGGTATCCGCAATCGACCACTCACCAAACAGGTTTTGCTGGCCTGGATGCAGCAGACGCTCAACGGCAGCAATAAGCTTAGCCGCAGACTGCTGCGCCGGCTCGCTCAGCGCGCCAAAAGTTTCTCCGGCAAACAGCACTTCCGTCGGGCGTTCCTCGCGGATGGGCATAAAATCACTGCGCAGCCAGGCCTGGATCTCACGCGCCCGGGCCCGCTTTTTCAGGTCACGGGGATAAAGCCGTTCGAATTCCGGGGCGGGAAACCGCTCCTCCAGATACTCTTCTATGGCCGAGGATTCAGAGAGCCGAAAGTCATCAACCTGCAGGGTGGGCACGCGGCGGGTCAGTGAAATCTCACTGTACGGCTGGCCTGACTGTTCCTGGCTGGAAAGGTCAACCGGCTTCAGGGAGAAAGGCACTCCCTTCTCGCTCAGGGCGACATAAACGGACATCACATACGGACTGAAAAAACAGGCATCTGACCACAGCGTAACGTTGGGATAGTTCATCCTCTGTTCCTCACAAGGCGGTGTCTGCATCCTGTTTACCCACTTTTTGGCTGGAAGGCAATCTCTCTGAATCACCTGATAAGTAATACAGAGCAGCCTTTCCGGCAACGGACTGAATCTGGCATCTCTGGCTTCGCTGCACGGTGAATCGATGCACTTCACAGCCTTTCCTGCGAACATCTTCTACGCTGAATACTGGGCGGTTGGTTTTATTACTTCTCTTTTTTAAGGACAGACACCATGCACATTTTACTGACGGGCGGAACCGGCCTGATTGGCAGCCACCTTATTCCCCGCCTGCTACAGCGCGGCGTTCAGGTCAGCGTGGTCACTCGCGACGTGGCCAGCGCGCGAAAAAAACTCGGCGACGCGGTCAATCTGTGGTCAGGGCTGGACCAGCAGCGCGAGCTGGACGGGATTGATGCAGTGATTAATCTGGCTGGTGAGCCGATTGCCGACAAGCGCTGGACCGAACACCGGAAACAGCAGCTCTGCGAGAGCCGCTGGCAGATTACCGAACGACTTGCAGCGCTGATCAATGCCAGTACAACGCCTCCTGCTGTCTTTATCTCCGGCTCAGCCACCGGCTATTACGGCGATGCCGGAGAACTGGTACTGACCGAGGACGATCCGGGACACGATGAGTTTACCCACACGCTGTGTGCCCATTGGGAAGCGTTGGCGCTGGCTGCGGAAAGTGCCAGAACGCGGGTTTGTCTGCTGCGAACCGGTGTGGTGCTGGCGAAAGAAGGCGGCGCGCTGAGCAAAATGAAGCTGCCCTTTAAGCTGGGCATCGGCGGCCCCATCGGCAGCGGCAAACAGTATATGCCGTGGATCCACCTGGAAGACATGCTCAACGCCATTCTCTGGCTGCTGGACAACAACCATCTGCGTGGCCCGTTTAATATGGTGGCGCCCTATGCGGTGCGCAATGAGCAGTTTGCCGCCATGCTGGGGCATGCCCTGCACCGTCCGGCCTTTATGCGAACGCCCGCCAGCGCCATCAAACTGATGATGGGCGAATCGTCAGTCCTGGTGCTGGGCGGCCAGCATGTGCTGCCCAAACGTCTGGAGGAGTCAGGATTTGCCTTCCGCTGGTATCAACTGGATGAAGCGCTGGAAGATGTGATGTAAGATCCCGCACCGCGAGAGCTTAAAATCACCTTTCAGCAAGGCTTAATCATGAAAAAAACATGTTCCCTGGCCATACTTTTCCTTCTTTCCGGCTGTGTCGATCTTGATCAGGTGATCCTGCATCCGGAACTGAAAACAGCGTATTTTAATGGGCATCCCGGTCAGGTGGAAAACTGCCTGGACAGCGCGGCCTTGAACAGGAATTTATCATTGAGGGAAGACGAACCGTTGTCGAATGGCGATAAGCGATTCAATCTGTTCAGAAAAGAGGGGGAGCATATCGCATCAATTGATGACCAGGCCTTTGGTAAAGGTCAAACCAGCGTCAATTTTTATTACGTTCGCAACGACCCTGATGCACTGGCCTCAATCACTGCAATGATTGAGCAATGCAAAAAATCGCTCTACTGATCCTGAAGCAGCCAGGAGACGAATGGCTCGTCTCCTGGTGAAAGCAGGTTACTTCAGCGCCCCGGAAAGGAATTGCTGCAGACGGGGACTTTTCGGGTTGTTGAACAACTCCTGTGGCGGCCCCTCTTCTTCAATTTTTCCCTGATGCAGGAAGATCACATGGCTGGAGACATGGCGGGCAAACTCCATCTCATGAGTCACCACCACCATGGTTTTGCCCTCTTCTGCCAGCTTCTGCATGATCCTCAGCACCTCCCCAACCAGTTCCGGGTCAAGAGCGGAGGTCGGTTCATCAAACAGCAGCACCTCTGGCTCCATTGCCAGCGCGCGGGCGATGGATACACGCTGTTGTTGTCCTCCCGACAGGTTCACCGGATATTTGGCGCGGGCACGTTCATCAATGCCCACTTTATCCAGATAGCGAATTGCCCGCTCCTGCGCTTCCGCCTTGCTCAGGCCCAGCACCTGGATGGGTGCCTCCATGACGTTCTGCAACACCGTCATATGGCTCCACAGATTGAAATGCTGGAATACCATCGTCAGGCTGGTACGCAGCGCGCGCAGTTGTTCTCTGTTGGACACCTTCAACTGGCCATCGGTATCGCGCACCAGATTGATCATCTGGTTGTTGACGGCAATGGTGCCTTCGCTGGGTTTTTCCAGGAAGTTAATGCAACGCAGGAAGGTACTTTTACCCGAGCCGGAGGAGCCGATAATGCTGATCACATCCCCGGCATTGGCCTGCAGTGATACGCCCTTCAGCACCTCATGCTCGCCATAGCGTTTATGCAGTTCGGTGACGCTTAATTTTTTTTCAGCCATAATGTTGCTCAATGGGTTGATGAAGGTTTAACGTGCTTCAGCCAGCGTTTTTCCGCCATGCGGAACAGACTAATCAACACATACGAGATAATCAGATACAGCACGGCCGCGATGCCGAAAGCGGTAAACGGCTGATAAGTAGCGGAGTTTATATCACGTGCGACTTTCAGCAGATCCGGCACCGTTGCGGTAAAGGCCAGTGCGGTTGAGTGCAGCATCAGGATCACTTCATTGCTGTAAGCAGGCAGCGCGGTACGCAGTGCCGAAGGCATAATGATGCAGCGGTACAGCTTAAAGGTGGAGAAGCCATAAGCACGAGCCGCTTCAATCTCACCGTGTGGCACCGCACGAATCGCTCCAGCGAACATTTCCGTGGTATAGGCACAGGTGTTGAGCGTTAATGCCAGTAGCGTACAGTTAAGCCCGCTCCGGAAAAAAACATTCAGCAACTCGTTGCCTTTCACCACTTCCAGCGTGTACATCCCCGAATAGAACACTAACAACTGCACATACAGGGGGGTACCGCGAAAAACATAAGTGAACAGCCATACCGGAAAGCGCACCGCTTTGATCGATGAAACGCGCGCGACAGACAGCAGCACAGCCATACAGCCACCCAGCACCACGGAGATAATCAGCAGCCACAGCGTGATCGCCACACCGGAAAAGCGGTAACCGTCGGTCCACAACAGGGCTTTCCAGTATTCCTGAATAATATCGATCATAAGTCAGCCCTTCTTACGCCCACCGAGTAGCGGCGCGTTAACCACCACAGCACACCGTTGGAGAGCGTGGTAAAAATCAGGTAAATCACCCCGGCGACAATGGCAAAGTAGAACGGCTGCCAGGTACTTTTTCCCGCCAGCTGCGTGGCCTTCACCACGTCTTCCAGCCCCAGCAACGAAACCAGCGCGGTCGCTTTCAAGATCACCTGCCAGTTATTACCAATGCCCGGCAGCGCATAGCGCATCATGCCAGGGAACAGGATCCGGCGGAAAGTCTGGGAGGAAGAGAAGCCGAAAGCGGTGGCGGCTTCGATCTGTCCTTTTGGCACGGCCATGTAGGCCCCGCGGAAGGTTTCAGTGAAGTAAGCACCATAAATAAAGCCCAGCGTGATGATGCCTGCCACCATGGGATCAATATCAAACTGATCGAAGCCGAGCATATCAGTCACCTGGTTAAGGGCGATCTGCAACCCGTAGAAAATCAGCAGCATCAGCACCAAGTCAGGCACGCCGCGGATCAGCGTGGTATAGCCTTCAAAGATCAGTGCCAGCGTGCGATTGCTGGAAAGTTTGGCCCCGGCGCCAATTAAACCAAGGATCACGGCCAGCAGCACGGAGCTCAGTGCCAGCTCCAGCGTCACCATCGCGCCTTTAAAAATTACTTCCGAATATCCATACAGCATAGGTAGTTCCTGTCCTGGTATTAACTTGGTGTTTTATCCGCCTGGAGCGTACAAAACGGGGGCCGCCGTCTGCAGACTGGCTGGCCCCCATGACAGGTATTGTTAACCGCCGTACACGTCGAAGTCGAAATATTTTTTCGCTAACTTATTGTAAGTCCCATCTTTACGCATCGAATCGAACGCTTTATCGATAGCTGCTTTCAGGTCAGCATCATCTTTACGCATGCCCATACCGGTGCCAACACCGAAAATTTTGTCATCTTTCACTGACGGGCCGGCGAACGCGTAGTCTTTACCGGCAGGCTGCTTCAGAAACCCTTCGCTGGCAGCGACTTCGTCCTGGAATGCCGCATCAATACGGCCTGCGGCCAGATCCTGATACACCAGATCCTGATTAGCGTAAGGGGTGACAGTGATGCCCTGCGGACGCCAGTACTGGTTTGCATAGGTTTCCTGCACCGTGCCCTGCAGCAGACCGATGGTTTTCCCCTTCAACGATGCCAGGGTCGGCTGAATTTTTGAGCCTTTCGGCGCAATCAGACGGGAGTTAGCCGCGTACAGTTTTTCAGAGAAGGCGATCTCTTCCTGACGCTTTTCGGTGATCGACAGGGAAGAGATAATCGCGTCGATTTTTTTCGCTTTCAGGGAGGGGATCAGCGCATCAAAATCGCTTTCCACGTAGGTGCATTTGGTCTGAATACGCTTACAAATCTCATTCGCCAGGTCGATATCAAAGCCAACCAGCTGCCCCTGAGCATTTTTCGATTCAAACGGAGCATAGGTCGGATCGGTACCGATACGCAGCGTTTTTGGCACGGCGGCAAAAGCGCTACTGCTGCCTGCCAGGGCCAACAGCAGAGAAAGAGCCAGGACCTGCTTCTTCATAGATAACCCTCAAGTTTGGTCTTTTATTATTGAGTCGTGATGTGTGATTAGCGCAGTAACAGCAAATGTCATGTGCAGATTCCGTGCCACTTTTACATCTGCCTGCCCCTTTTCAGCGCTTGCGGGCCGATGCGCCTTTGCCGGGCGCAAACACCCGGCAGGCGTGGAAAGATATAGCAGATTTGAAGTAACAACGTGGCAACAATGTCGCATTTTGGTGCACGGCATGCACGAAAAGCGATTCAGCACCAATTAACGCACAATTCAGGTGCATTGCAGTGGGTGTTATGCACCTTGCCAGCGCGTGAACAGATCTTTATCAAGCTCAATATCAAACTGATCGAGGACGCGATTGACGGTTTGATCGACAATGTCCATCACGCTTTGCGGGCGATGATAGAAGGCCGGGACCGGAGGCATGATGATCGCGCCAAGTTCGGCTGCCGTGGTCATCATCCGCAGATGGCCGGTATGGAGGGGAGTTTCACGCACGCACAATACCAGCCTGCGGCGCTCTTTCAGGATCACATCTGCGGCACGGGTCAGCAACCCGTCGCTGTAGCTGTGCACAATGCCGGAAAGGGTTTTCATCGAACAGGGAAGGATCGCCATGCCATCGGTTTTGAAAGACCCGGAGGAGATACTGGCCGCGATATCGCGCACGTCATGTACCACGTCGGCCAGCGCGTTGACTTCGCGCACCGTGTAGTCGCTCTCCAGCGCCAGCGTCTGACGCGCTGCCTGACTCATCACCAGATGGGTTTCCACCCCGTTCACCTGCTGCAGAACCTGCAGCGCACGCACGCCATAAATCACGCCGCTGGCGCCTGATATACCAATAATGAGTCGTTTCATAATACTCCTTCGCTTATTCTGTCCTGCCCCGGCAGAAATAAAAATGGGCCGGAATCGCTTCCAGCCCATCATACCTGCAGACACACCTCAGGGCATTAGCCTTCGTTGTGCATTTCCAGGTTTTCCACTTCATTCTGGCGGGCCAGCGCTTTGGCATCGTCATTACGCAACGACTGGAGGTACTCAAGATATTGCTGGTCAACGTCTTTGGTCACGTAGACGCCGTTGAACACCGAGCATTCGAACTGGGCAATATCCGGATTCTCTTCACGTACCGCTTCGATCAGGTCATTAAGATCCTGGAAAATCAGGCCATCGGCACCAATCAGCTGACGGATCTCTTCCACTTCCCGACCGTGAGCGATCAGCTCGGTGGCGCTTGGCATATCAATGCCATAAACGTTCGGGAAACGAATTTCCGGTGCCGCAGAGGCCAGATACACTTTCTTCGCCCCGGCTTCACGGGCCATTTCGATGATCTGCTCGCAGGTGGTCCCGCGAACGATGGAGTCATCGACCAGCAGCACGTTCTTATCACGGAACTCGGCGCGGTTAGCATTCAGCTTGCGGCGGACCGCGCTGCGGCGCTGATGCTGGCCGGGCATAATAAAGGTGCGGCCAACGTAGCGGTTTTTCACAAACCCCTGGCGGTATGGCTTGTCCAGAATGCGAGCCATTTCCAGCGCGATATCGCAGGAAGTTTCCGGGATGGGGATCACCACATCAATATCCAGGTCTTCCCACTCGCGGGCGATCTTCTCACCCAGCTTGGTCCCCATGCGCACGCGCGCGCTGTAGACGGAGATTTTGTCCAGGAAAGAATCCGGGCGGGCAAAATAGACGTACTCGAACAGGCACGGGTTGAATTTCGGGTTCTCTGCACACTGGCGAGTAAACAGCTGCCCTTTCTCGGTGACGTATACGGCTTCGCCGGGTGCCACATCACGCAGGAACTCAAAGCCAAGCGTATCCAGCGCCACGCTCTCGGAAGCCACCATATATTCAGTGCGACCGTCCGCCAGGGAGCGTTTACCGATCACCAGCGGACGAATGCCATTAGGATCGCGGAAAGCAACCAGCCCGTGGCCGATAATCATCGCCACACAGGCGTAAGCGCCTCGCACGTGCTGATGCACCGCTGCCACAGCGGCAAAAATGTTCTCTGCTTCCAGCGGGTAGTGCTGGAAACGGTCAACTTCAGACGCGAAGATATTGAGCAGAATTTCAGAGTCGGAAGTGGTGTTAACGTGACGACGACCGGTTTCGAACAGCGCTTTACGCAGCTCGTGGGCATTGGTCAGGTTACCGTTATGAGCCAGAGTGATACCGTAAGGGGAGTTTACATAAAAGGGTTGGGCTTCAGAAGCACTGGAGCTTCCTGCCGTGGGGTAACGCACGTGGCCGATCCCCATATTGCCCTGCAGACGTTGCATATGGCGGGCTTCAAATACATCGCTGACCAGGCCGTTGGCTTTACGCAAACGGAAGCAATTCAATGCATCAATGGTAACGATGCCTGCGGCATCCTGCCCACGGTGCTGAAGCACCGTTAACGCGTCATAAATCGACTGGTTAACCGGTGAAAAACCGGCGATCCCGACAATACCGCACATATTGACATTTCCTCATAAGCCGCAACCCCGGCTCAATTACCGGGGCAAAAAACTCGACGTGCTTTTCAGGTAGTCAAAAAACCACCTGATGATGTCACTGAACTGGGGAACCAGCTGGGACTGTTGCCAGTCCGGGCTTTTGGAAAAGCCGGTGAAAGTATCGAGGAAAAACAGAATGGCTGACACGATCAGCACGCCACGTAATGCCCCGAAACAGACTCCCAGCACTCTGTCGGTACCCGACAGGCCGGTTTTTTCAACCAGCGAACCAATCACGTAGTTAACAATGGCCCCGACTAACAGCGTGGCAATGAATAACACCGCAATGGCGATTCCATTTCGAACCAGTTCGTCTTCAAAACCTGTGAACCAGACGGCAAGGAAGGAGTAGTAATGACTGGCGACAAAAAATGCGCAACCCCAGGTGACGAGGGATAAAGCTTCCCGAAGGAACCCCCGGATCAGGCTGACAAGAGCCGAAAAACCAATAACCGCAATAATGACGTAATCTATCCAGACCATGAACTCTTCCAGCAACAATGCCCTTAAGATCGCGTCTTTCTGTGACAGCAGTTTTTCTGTGCAACAGAGGGAGACGACCTAAGTTCGGGGCGAATTCTAACAGAAAAAGAAAACGTTTGCGTAGGGTTTTCCTTTGCCAGTTTAATTAAAACAATGTGCTAAAAAAATCAGCTATTACGCGGCCTGACGGTGTATACAGCACCTGCAGTGGCCGCCAGAAGCAATTGGCTGATTTATTTCAGATAACCGGCCAGAACGAGATATCATGACTTCTACCCTGACCGGGGATCCCGCAGCCAGACAAGGCGCTGGCTGTTGCATCAATAGAGACAACCTACCGGGCGCTGTAGGGTTTCACCACCCCGCCCAGCCCTGAAATGCCTTTCAGTTCGCTGACCGCAGCCTGCATCTTCGCTTTGGAAGCATCCGGCCCGACGTAAATACGGGTAATCTGACCCTGCACCGGCGTGGAAGGTACGGTGAAAGCCCGGTAGCCTGACAGGCGCAGCTGTGCGACCACTTCATTTACCTTAGCGGCATTTTTCAGCGCCCCCAACTGAACAACATAGGCCTGACCGGCTGGCGCGCTCTCCTGCTGAGCAGGCTGCGTCTGCTGCGGTTCCGGCTTCGGTTTTTCAACCGGCTTCGGCTGGGGTTTTGACGTTTCAACAGGCTTCGGCTTTTCAACCGATTTCGGTTTTTCAACCGGCTTCTGCTGCTGTACCTGCTTAGAAGGCTGCACCGGCGGCGGGGACACTACAGTGGGATGATTAGACGACTGAGGCGCGGTGGAGCCGCTCTCCGCCTGTGAGGTATTACCGCTGTTTTGCCCGGTCACGGCGGTGCTGGCTCCTTCCGGTGGTTGAGCAGGCAGCGACTGAGTGACCGGCGGCACCATATCCGTTTCCTGTTGGTCGCCCGGTTTTGGCACCAGCGGGATAGCAGCAAACTCTTCTTTGTAGTGCTTTTTCTTACCGTCCAGCAAACCAGGCAGAATAATCACGCCCAGCGCTACGATCATGACGGTCCCGACTAAACGGTTTTGAAACTTACTTGCCACTGCCGTTCTCCGTTTCCATCGTTTCCATTACGTGCGCTACGGTGTGGAACGAACCACATACCAGCACAATGTCCTGAACCTGAGCCTGCTGGCGGGCATGTTCATATGCCTCTGCCACACTGGAGAACGCCTTTGCCGCCGGCAAATGCGCGATCAGCTCTTCCGCACTGGCCCCGCGCGGACCTTCCAGCGGCGCGCAATACCAGCAGTCAACTTCAGGGGCCAGACAGGCCAGGGTTCCGGCAATATCTTTGTCATGCAGCATGCCGACCACAGCGTGCACTTTGCCGGTTTTTGGCAGCTCACTCAGCCGCCCGGCGAGATAAGCAGCCGCATGAGGGTTATGAGCCACATCCAGGATTATCCGGGGGGCCAAAGCCACGGTCTGAAAACGACCGGGCAAAATAGCTTTATCCAGCCAGCGGTAAATCACCTCTGGATCCACCTTCAGGGTGGAGGCCCGCAGCGCTGCCAGCGCGGTTGCCGCATTAGGCAAAGGAACCTGCGGCAGCGGAAGCCCGTCCAGGCTGCCCTGCCCGTCGCGGAATGACCAGTCGCGGTCACCCACGGTGAAAGACCAGTCGCGCCCGCGCTTGAGCAGGTTCGCTCCCAGCGCATCAGCCACTTCAGCAATGGTTTCCGGCATATCAGGTTCGCCCACTACCGCCGGTTTGCCACCACGAAAGACCCCGGCTTTCTCGCGCCCGATGCTTTCACGGTCTGGCCCCAGCCAGTCGGTGTGGTCGAGCGCAATACTGGTGACCACGGCAACATCCGCATCCACGATATTGGTGGCATCCAGCCGTCCGCCCAGACCCACTTCAAGGATCACCACATCCAGCGCGGCGCGTTTGAACAACCACAGCGCGGAAAGCGTACCGTATTCAAAATAGGTCAGAGAGGTTTCGCCGCGTCCGGCTTCAATGTCCGCAAACGAGGCGGTATGGTCGGATTCAGCCAGCTCTTCACCCTGAATGCGCACCCGTTCGGTATAGCGCAGCAGATGGGGCGAAGAATAAACGCCAACCCGGTATCCCGCTGCGAGCAGCAGCGTTTCAAGAGTACGGCAGGTGGTGCCTTTGCCGTTGGTACCGGCGACGGTGAAAACCACAGGAGCGGGGGTTAACAGGTCGAGCTGTATCGCCACGCGCTGCACGCGGGCCAGCCCAAGTTCGATAGCTTGAGTGTGGAGATTCTCAAGATAATGAAGCCACGTGACCAGAGGTGACGTGGCTTGAGGAAGATTATCCATTTGTCCCGTTCACAACGTTACGGTTCATTGGTGAAAGGAGCTTGCGCCCCTTTCCATCATCAGTCAGGCCTCATGGCTCTGTGGTGCGTCGTCGGACACGGCCTCTTTCAGGCTGTCTTCCTGCGGCTCCGGCAGATTCATCATCTTCGCCAGAATGCCTGCGAGCTTGAAGCGCATTACCGGACGGCGCACGATCATGTCGATTGCGCCCTTCTCGATCAGGAACTCACTACGCTGGAAGCCAGGTGGCAGTTTCTCACGAACGGTCTGCTCGATAACACGCGGGCCGGCAAAGCCAATCAGCGCTTTCGGCTCGGCAATATTCAGGTCGCCCAGCATGGCAAAGCTGGCGGAAACGCCGCCCATGGTTGGATCGGTCAGCACGGAAATATAAGGCAGACCACGCGCCTGCATTTTCGCCAGTGCGGCGCTGGTTTTCGCCATCTGCATCAGCGACATCAGCGCTTCCTGCATACGCGCACCGCCGGAAGCGGAGAAGCAGATCATCGGGCAGTTGTCTTCCAGGGCCTGTTCAACCGCACGCACAAAGCGCGCACCCACCACGGAACCCATTGAGCCGCCCATAAAGGAGAACTCAAACGCTGCGGCAACCACTGGCATGCCGTGCAGCGTACCTTTCATTACGATCAGCGCGTCTTTCTCGTCGGTCTCTTTCTGTGCAGCGACCAGACGATCTTTGTATTTCTTGGAATCCCGGAACTTGAGCAAATCTTTCGGCTCCAGCTCGCTGCCCAGCTCAACCAGTGAGCCTTCATCCAGCAAACTGTGCAGACGTTCACGACCATGCATACGCATGTGGTGATCGCATTTCGGGCAAACTTCCAGATTACGTTCCAGCTCGGCGCGGTACAGCACCTGGCCGCAGCTGTCGCATTTGGTCCAGACCCCTTCAGGGATGCTGGCTTTGCGCGAGGGAGTGATTGTGCTCTTGTTGAGAATTCGTTCAATCCAGCTCATTGATGACCTTTCTGTTTGAACCTGGTGTAACCAGTTTTCTTTTTCCACGCCGCAACGGCGCAGACCATAATGTCGCTCATTAAACCATAACCGCCCGATGCTGTGGATAAAAATCTCGTCACCGGGCGGAAGGCTTGGCGAAAAATTACTGCGATTTCTGCTGCCGTGCCGCACGACGATGGCGTAACACTTCCACCACGCCAGGCAGAACCGATACCAGAATGATCGCAATAATCAGGTAGTGAATGTTCTTCTGTACCGCTGGCAGGTTACCGAAGAAGTATCCGGCATACGAGAACAGCAGCACCCAAAGCAGCCCCCCCGCCACGTTGAACAGCGCAAAATGGCGATAAGACATTTTGCCCATTCCGGCGACAAACGGCGCAAAGGTGCGAACGATCGGCACGAAGCGCGCCAGAATAATCGTTTTCCCGCCGTGACGCTCGTAAAATTGGTGCGTTTTATCGAGGTAGCTGCGCCTGAAAATCTTCGAGTTCGGGTTGCTGAACAATTTATCACCGAACAACCGGCCAATGGTGTAGTTCACCGCATCGCCAAGGATAGCCGCCACGCAAAGCAGCACGACCATCACATGGACGTTCAGCGCACTGTCGGGGATCGCCGCCAGTGCACCGGCCACGAACAGCAGCGAGTCGCCTGGCAGAAACGGCGTAACCACCAGCCCCGTTTCGCAAAACAGGATAAGGAACAAAATGGCATAAATCCAGACGCCGTACTGCGCAACCATCGCTTGTAAATGGACATCAATGTGCAGAATAAAATCGATGACGGTGTGAATCAGTTCCATAGAAGTTTCCTTGATACTCCAGGCCAGGTTTAATCCGCGAGGAACAGGGGCCCCATCGGCGGACGTGGTAAATCAAAATGGTCAGGATAATCGACGGCGACCAGATAGAGCCCTTCGGCTCTTGCAGTCGCGGCGGCCAGCGTGCGGTCTTTCGCCGCCAGCAGCTCTGCCATCCAGCTCTCCTGCTGATTCCCACAGCCTATCTCCATCAGGCTGCCGACTATGTTGCGCACCATATGGTGCACGAACGCATTGGCTTTAATATCCACCACCACGTAAGCGCCAAACCGGCTGACGTTCAGGTGCATCACATTGCGCCATGGCGTGCGCGACTGGCACTGCACGGCGCGAAACGAGGTGAAATCATTTTCTCCCAACAGAATCTGCCCGGCGCGCTGCATTTTCTCCACATCCAGAGGATGGTAAAAGTGCGTGACGCCGCCATGCAGAATTGCCGGACGTAAACGACGGTTATAGATAACGTAACGATAGCGTCGCGCCGTTGCGCTGAAGCGGGCATGGAAATCATCGGAAACTGACTTCACCCAACGCACTGCGATATCGTCCGGCAGGTTGGCATTAACCCCCAGTGTCCAGGCAGCCTCTTTGCGCTGCGAGAAGGTTTCAAAGTGCACCACCTGCCCGGTACCGTGAACGCCAGCATCCGTTCGCCCGGCGCAGAACACGCTGACCGGATGGTTGGCCACTTTCGACAGCGCCTTTTCCAGCTTTTCCTGCACGCTTCTGACTTCCTGCTGTCGCTGCCAGCCGTAATAACGGCTGCCATCGTATTCAATGCCGAGCGCCAGTTTAACGGTCTGCTGTGGCAGAACTGCTTCGGACATCAGTAAAAATACTCCTGCACCAGCTTCTCAGCGGTTTTCACCGCCATCAGCGCGCCGCCGAAGCGAACGTTGTCCGCTACTGACCAGAATTGCAGCATCTCCGGCACACCGTAATCATTGCGCACACAGCCAAGGCTGAGCTGCACGTTGCCGGAAGCGTCGCCAACCTGAGTGGGATAATCATCCTCATCAGACAGCACAATATCTTCAGCCTGCATCAGCGCTTCACGCGCTTCTTCGGCCGACATCGGACGCAGATTTTCAATATGCACGATCTGCGCGTTGCCGTAAAAAACGGGGGCCTGCACGGTCGTCACGGTAACCGGCAAACCTTCGTCCTGCAGCACTTTACGTACCTGGTCAATCAGGCGACGCTCCTGCAGCACGCTGCCTTCAGCATCTGCCAGCAGCGGCAGCATGTTGAAAGCCAGCTGACGACCAAAATAAGTCTCTTCAGCAGGCAGGCCGTTCAGCAAACGGGCGCTCTCACCCGCCAGAGAATCAACCGCAGCTTTGCCGTGGGCAGATGCCGCAATCAGGCTGGTGACCTGCAAACGCCCCAGACCAGCCTGATCGACCAGTGGCTTGATGGCACACAGCAGCTGGCTGGTGACGCTGTCAGCCACGCTGATGATGTTGCGGTTGCGGTAGTCAGCCAGCACCTGCGGATTGACATCCGGCACCACCAGCGGCACATCCGGTTCCAGCGCAAACAGATCGCTGGTGTCAATCACCAGGCAGCCCGCATTTGCCGCCTCATCGGCGTAACGGGACGAGGCTTCGCGCCCGGCAGCAAAGAACGCCAGCTGCACCTGAGACCAGTCAAAATCGCTGGCGTCGTTGACCATCAGCGTTCTGCCTTCAAAACGCAGGTTTTCGCCTGCGCTGCGTTCGCTCGCCAGCAGATACAACTCACCAACCGGGAACTGGCGTTCCGCCAGCAGTTCCAGTACAGCTCCCCCTACTGCGCCTGTCGCGCCCAGTAGCGCAATGTTCCAGCCGTCAGACATGTTGGTTTACTCCAGACAATGATACAAAAACAGAAGGCGGTGAGGACACCGCCCAGGGATTCAGACTATTTCCTGCACCTTATGGCAACCTTAGGATGCCCTGAAACCGGCCTCAGGAAGCGGGCTGGAAAGTGGCAGTAAAGCCAAGTTTTACCAGCAGCGCAGCAGTCTGCTCCGAATCACAGACCACCTGCAGCGAGGACCATTCGCGACGTTCCAGATAATTCTTACGCAGGCGATCGAACTCGCCCGCTATCGCCGCCACTTTTCGCAGGGGCGCATCATCGCGGCGCACATCATACACCAGATGGACCAGTCTTTTTAGCGTTGGCTGATCCAGCTCACCGTGCAGCGTGAGGCTGCCAAATTCCGGCGCGGGCAGCAATGTATCAAGCGCGATCTGCTCCGGCTTGCCAAGGAATGCCGTCCAGGCTTCATAAACCTGAGTGGTGCCACGCGCTTTGCCTTCCAGCGTGTAGCCTGCAATATGCGCAGTGGCGATATCAACTTTCGCCAGCAGCGGCAGGGAAAGCTCCGGCTCCGGCTCCCAGACGTCCAGCACCACACTCAGATCGCTGCGCTGCTCCAGCACTTTCAGCAGAGCGGCATTATCCACCACCGCGCCACGGCAGGCGTTAATCAGAATGGCGCCTGGTTTGAGCGCGTTCAGCAGCGCTTCATCAGCCAGATGTAGCGTTTTGTATTCGCCCTGCTTAAACAGGGGCGTGTGGAAGGTCAGGATGTCGGCTTCGGCCACAAGCGTGGAAAGCGGCAGAAAATCCCCCGGAGAGCCTGAGTCGGCGCGGGGAGGATCGCACAGTAAAGTGCGGATGCCCAGCGCGGCCAGACGGGCCTGCAACCTGCCACCAACGTTGCCCACGCCGACGATGCCAACCGTACGATCTTTCAGCAGGAAACCATCACGCTCGGCCAGAAGCAGCAGCGAAGAGAAAACATACTCCACCACTGCGATAGCGTTGCAGCCCGGCGCTGCCGAGAAGGCAATCCCCTGCTCCTGCAGGAACGCTTCATCTATATGGTCGGTTCCGGCGGTGGCGGTGCCGACGAACTTCACCGGTTTGCCGCTCAGCAGTTCAGCGTTGACCTGAGTGACCGAGCGAACCATCAGCCCGTCAGCACTATCCAGCTCCCCCTGCGGAACCGGACGGCCCGGCACGGCAACCACGGTGCCGGTGCGGCTGAACAGCTCACGCGCATATGGCATATTTTCATCAACGAGGATTTTCACAATCTGTTTCCTGCGTAATAACAGTGAGGGGCGATATTCTGCCACATTCCGGCAGTGCGGATAACCCTGGGGGCTGTCAATCAGACGTTTACCGACGCACGACGGCGATAACGCTCCGGCGTGGTGCCGGACTGCTGCTGAAACATCACAATGAACGCCGAAGCAGAGCTGTATCCCAGATCCAGCGCCACGTTCTGCACGGATTTCCCCTGTTCCAGCAACGAGATAGCGTGCAGAAAGCGAAGACGCTGTCGCCATTCGCTGAAGGACATTCCCAGCTCCCTCTGGCAACGGCGTGACAGCGTGCGTTCGGTGGTGTAAACACGGCCAGCCCACTGCGCCAGAGTGGTGTTATCGGCGGGATTTTGCTCCAGCGCCGTCAGCACCGGGGCCAGAATTTTGTCTCCGGAAATGGGCAGGTAACTGTCCTGCACTTCCGCGCACTTCAGCTGATCCATCAGCACTGCGCACAACCGCCAGTCCGCCGCGGTATCCGGCACTTCCACACCCCGGGCGGCGCAGTCGTCAATAATGGCCTGCACAATCGGGCTGACCTTCAGCAGACAGGCGCGCCGGGGCAAAGCATCACATAATGAAGCGGCGATGTTCAGCGTCCGGAAATGGGCCTGCTTGTGGTTATAGCTGGCGTGCTCCACGCCCGGTGGGATCCAGATCGGGATGGCCGTCGGCGTCAGCAGACGTTCATCGCCCACCCGCATCGCCAGAACATTGCATTGTACAAAGAGGACCAGCGGGAGCATTTGAACAGAACCTTACGGTTTTGCCCTTTCGGAAGGCTCAGTACCGTAAGGTTCTCCATCAACAAAATAAGTGCCATTGGGTAATACGTGTTTATAGGGTAGTAAAGAGATATGGGCTAATACGTCATCATCTATAATTTCACCATTTTCACGTAACCCTCTAACAATATTGCTTATTCTTGATGTATTCCAGTACAGGATTGCATTGGATACCAAGCTCAGGGCGCTGGCCTTATTCATGATCTCTTCGTAATCACCGGTCGTGAATTTGTAAGTACACCTGTTTTAGTTCCAGGCACTTTTTGAGATTTCCGGTTTCTCCGCCATCAGCCGGTGTTCCTCCGGCGTCAGGTTATTCAGGGATTCATGAGGGCGCTCGCTGTTATATTCAGCCAGCCAGCGCTCTGTAATTTCCCGTGCTTCATTCAGCGTTCTGAACAGATAAAAATCCAGTATTTCTGTCCTGTACGTCCGGTTGAACCGTTCGATAAAGGCATTCTGCGTGGGCTTACCGGGCCTGATAAATTCCAGCATCACACCATGTTCTTCTGCCCATTGTGCCAGCGTCAGCGAGATCAGCTCCGGACCGTTATCCATCCGCATTTTCAGCGGATATCCGCGATTTGCCACGATCCTGTCCAGCACTCTCACGACCCGCTGCGCCGGGATATTCAGGTCAATTTCGATCGCCAGTGC